>JAYVMW010000062.1:0-68516 GCA_043758755.1 Oxalobacteraceae bacterium | reverse complement strand
ATAGGCGCTGGCCACTGCGGAATAATTGCTGATGGCGGCCAGCGGCTGGTTCAGTTCGTGGGCTATGCCGGTAGCGAATTCGGCCAGATTGGCCAGTCTGGCGGTGTGCTGCAGGAGTTCGTCGCGCTCTCTTGCGGAATTGGCCGCGGCGCGGCTGGCACTGATGTCGGTGGCAATATCGAGCAGCACCGGTGAACTGTCGACCCACAAAATGGTGCGCCGCTCCAGGTGATACCAGCAGCCGGTGTGGCGGTCCTGAAATTCGACCGAGCCGCGATGGGTGTCATGCGACATTCCCGGCCAGCCCATCAGACAGCACTCGCCTTGCGCATCCAGATTGAACAGGTCGGCATGCCGACGGTTGCGGAACAATAATTTGCCGTCGCTGATCTGGCTGACATACACCGCCGCATCCAGCCCGGACAATACGGCATACAGTTGCTCGCGTGAGGAAGCCAGCGCTTCGCGTTCTTTTTGCAGCTCGGTCGTGTCATACAGTGAAACCATCCAGCCTTTCGGCATGCTGTCGCCACTGACCAGTGCCGAGGCAAATAGGCGCACCGACAGTTCGGTGCCATTGGCATCGATCAGATTGAGGCGGCGACCCTGTTCCGGATTGTCACCGGAGAGCATGGCCGCGTGGGCGGCGATGCAGTCCAGCAGATGTTGCTGGGGCCAGAACGGGAAGGGTGCCTTGCAGCCTATGAGCGTTTGTTCGGAGAAACCCAGCATGCTGCACAGTGCCGGGTTGACATAAATGATGGTGCCCTGGGTATCGAAAGCCAACAGGCCCGTCACCAGCGACTGTTCCATGGCTTCCCGAAAACGCAGTTCGTGCGACAGCGCCTGCTGGGCCGCGAGTCGCTCGCGCAGCCAGCGCTGCAGCAGTCGCAGCAGCCAGAAGATCAGCAACGTACAGGCCAGAATTGCTGCAGACAGGGTCAGCAACAGCTTTTCGGAATGCTCGCTGGTGTGGGCGCGTGCCCGCAATGACAGGCCGCTGCCGTCCGGGCCGAAATTGAGTTTGTGAAAGTCATCTGCCTTGACACTGGCCGGATTGAGCTCCGGGACTACACCGTCATGCGGCGACAGTTGCTTGTTGTCGCGGTCGATCAGGCTCAGGTCATAGCGCTGCACAAACCACCACGGCACCTGGGCGGACATGAGCTGATCCAGATCGTAGGTGGCCAGCACCACGCCCTGCACCGGTGCCTCGTCAGCGACCGGCACAACCAGCACCCAGAGCGGCGCGTATTGTTCAATGACGCGCGAGTACACCGGTTTTTTCTGGGCCAGGCAGCGCTGGATCGCTTCGGTAATCAGCGGGTCGGTAATGGGCGGAAGCTTTTTGGGACGCTCGATATAGTTGGGCAGGCCAAAGCGGCGCTGGCCGTTTTTGTCGAGCACGTCGATTGAAATCAGCGCCGGATTTTCATTCATCAGTCCGTTTGCCAGAGTAATGAATTCGGCATTTTTTGCGGTGCCGGCCTGCTGCAGGTCGCGTGCCCAGTTCTGCAGGATGCGTTCATTGTCGTTGAGTGTTTCGAATACATTCTGTTCCAGCCACAGCAGATCCAGCGACAGTTCACGCGCAGCGCTGTCGCGCTGGTCGGTATACCAGAGCCAGCCCAGCGTGGTTGATACAAACAGGCCCACAGTCAACAGGAGCGACGCCGCCAGCCAGGGCCAGCTGCTCTGGATTAACTTTTGCGTTAAATTGTGCTTGGCGTAATGCAACAATGTCCTCCTGACAGATCGGAACGGGGGCTATGTTACCTCAACCATGTTGGCCGCACCGAATAATCCGGCGTCATGACCGAGTTGCGCCTGGACCAGTTCAACCCGGTAGATGGCCGGGTATTTTGCCAGTTCGGTACTGAGCCGTTCCAGATAACGGGCGCGCAAACCGACACTGCCGCCGACGGCCACGCGCTGGATGCCGAGTAGCACCGCCAGATCGGCGATTTTTGCAGCAATTTCGCGTATGCCATTCTGGTACAGGGTATTGGCCTGTGCATCGCCGCGCTCAGCCGCGTCACACAGCAGCCTGGCATTGGCATAGCGGTACTGCAAAGCCAGTGCGCCGAGTGCCGTGCCGCAAGCGTGTTGCTCCAGTGTGCGGCCGTCAGCGCAGCGCGTTTCACCGATTTCCGCATCGAAACCGTTTTTGGCCAGATGCAATCTGCCTCCCAGTATCAGTCCGGCACCGATGCCGGTGGACACGGTCAGAAACATGAATTCATTCATGCCCTGACCGCTGCCGTACAGATATTCACCCCACGCAGCGGCGCGCGCATCGTTGATCAGCTGCACCGGTTGCTGCAATCTGTCAGACAGGCGCTGCTGCAATGGAAAACTGTCCCAGTTGCTCAGTATGGCCTGGTTGTGCGCGGTGACGCAGCCGTCAACGACCTGACCTGTGACGGCCACAACGATTGGTGCCTGCAGATTTCCAAGCGGCGCAAACAGTTGCGCCATGATGTCAATCGTGGCGTTTGGGCCAGCCATGGCCGGCGTTGCCAGTTGATCGCGCCAGGTGATCTGCCCGTTTTCAAAAAGGGCGATGCGGCAGTTGGTGCCACCGACATCGAATACTACGGTTTTGTTCTCGTTCATGTTGTCCCATCAAGCAAAAAACGGCTGAACCGGTTTGTGGTCCGGTCAGCCGTTGCAAACAAGACCAGATCGCGAGGTCAATCTGGCCATTCCATCAAACTTACATTGACATGCGCACACCCAGGTAGAACTGACGGCCATTGGTATAAAACGCCTGTGGCTGTTCTGCATTGGAATAATATTTGAGGGTCGGATTGTTCAGATTCAGTCCGTCAAAAGTCAGCGTCAGATTATCGTTGATCTTGTAATTGACCGAAGCCGCAAGCGATCCATAACCGGCCATATACTGCTCAGTAACGTTGGCCATACCCACCAGGAATTCAGAGCGGTAGGTATAGGCCAGGCGAGTGCTCAGTCTGTCATTTTCATAGAACAGTTCCATGTTGCCGGTGTTTTTTGAGGCGCCGATCAATGCCATGCCGTCCGAGTCATGGCCATTGGCAATCGTATAGTTGATCAGACCACCCAAGCCCAGTCCCAGCGATTGCTGCCACGCCAGTTCCAGACCTTCGTTTTTGGCCGACGTATTCACCGGTACATTGATCGTGAAATTGGCAACCGAGCCGGTACTGGTATTGATGTAATTTCCGGTCGTTACACCGGAACCGATATAGGAAGGCATATCCATGTAAAACAGACCGGCCGACAGAATCGATTGCGGCGCGAAATACCATTCCAAGGCAGCATCAAAATTATTCGATTTGATCGGTTTCAGATCGGCGTTGCCACCCGAACCGGTCTGATCCAGATTGTTCAGTACCACCGCCGGTGACATGGAAGAATAATCGGGGCGCGACATGGTTCTGGAGGCAGCCAGACGCCCCACCAGATCTTTGGATAAATCAAATTTCAGATTAGCACTGGGCAACAGGTCGGTATAGTTGTGCGAGGAATAGACCGGGTTGAACCCGGCGTCGCCATCATAGGCATACGCCATGCCGGTCTGTTTGGTGTTAACCAGACGCAGGCCCACATTGCCGCGCCAGCCATCACCCACCAGATTGCTCATGGCATAGGCCGCACTGTCTTTTTCTTCTATGTTGAAATTGTTTTGCAGTGCCGGTCCGGTATTGACGTTGTTGTACTGCTGCTGCCAGGCTGCCAGGTCGTTGACATTGAGTACCCAGAAATGCTGGATAAAGCCGGGACCGAAGCCGATACCACTGCCAAAATTGGACGGTGACTGGGTGCCGTTCCAGTTGGGCTTGGGCGCAAACAGTGCCATGTTGTTGGCGCAGTCCGGGCTTGGATCTGCAGAACACGAATAGCCGACGTCGTAGGCGCTGCGTTTATGGTCGGAAAAACGCACACCGAATTTGAGGCTTTCAAAATAACCACTCTCGAGCGTCATCAAGGCATCACCCTGAGCATACGCTTCGGTATCCACTACCGTGGCAGACTGGGCCCAACTGCCACCGTTGACGACATTGGGGCTGTTGAAGTTGGTGGTATCCAGGTTCGGGAACGACACCATGGCCGGACTGCGGTTGCCGTTCAGGACATAGCTCATCGGTGTGTTGATCAGATAGGCTTCATAGCCGTAATCGTGCGGTGTTTCGCCTACCCCCTTGGTGTACCCGATTTTCGAAGTCAGGGTCAGCGTGTCACTGACGCGGTATTTGGCATCGAAATCCAGATACGCAGCAGACGATCCCGAGCCTGGGCGATAGATTGAATCGCGTACGCCAGGAAATGGCTGGCTGCCGAGCTGGGGGTTGGTGATATCAAACGGGGTTTGCGGAAAACTGGCTGCAACCAGTGTGCCGTTTTTTACCGTATAGGAACTCGGCGAGATCCCTGCATTCAATTCGTTGAACGGGCTGGCCATGAAGTTGGTATCGAACGTGTCGGTATGAAAGCGCGAATAAAAGCCATTCACGTCCAGAGTCAATCCGGGCACGGGTTTCATCTGTACGTCAACCAGAGCGCCGGTACGTGCACTGGTCTGGGTAAAGGCGGCAGAACCGATCTGGGTCGGGTAGGCCACACCGTTCAAGTCCGGGTGCGCTGCGATGACTGCGTTGATCGGGTCGGACGGGGTTGTGGTCGGTGCAATTGAGCCGGAGCCGAGCAGGAACAGTTCCTGGCCGTCGCGCCGTTCATTGCGTTTTTCAGAGAACGCCTGAACCAGCACGCCCAGTGTGTTGCTGTCGTTTTTCCAGTTGATCAGACCATTGAACTGGGGGGGGGTCTTGTTCGGCAGATCGGCGTACAGGGCCTGCGCGGTGGCTTCCACGGTCAGCTGCTTTTTGAAATCCAGCGGCAATCGGGTCACGATGTTGACGTTGCCGGCGGTGCCGCCTTCAATGAAATCAGCTTGGGAACTTTTCTGCACTTCAACCGAACCGACGATCTCAGACGGCAATAAGGTAAAACTGACACTGCGCCCGACGGTGCCCTGCTGGTCGCCGATGTACCAGTCGCCGGTTGAAATCGAGTGGCCGTTGACGGTGGTCTGGGTCAGGCTTGGATTAGTGCCGCGGATACTGACGCGGTCATTTTCGGAAAAGCCACCCTGTCCACCGGAACCGGAACTGATGTTGACACCGGGTACACGCTCGACAGCATCGGCCACGTTTTTATCCGGCAGCTTGCCGATATCTTCGGAGCTGACCACATCCATGACGGAATCGGCATTGCGCTTTTGTTTGAGTGACTGTTCAATGGAGGCGCGAATGCCGGTGACCACTACAGTCGCTTCGGCCAAGTCTGGCGCAGGCGCCGAACCTGTATCGATCTGTTGCGCATGCGCGGACATCAGGCTGCTGGTTAATGCCAGGGTTACAGCCAGTGCAATACGTGTACGTTGAACCTTCATTGTTACTCCCCTTGTGTGGTTGCGCTTGTCCATTTTGTGAGGAGCAGTGTGATAGGAGCCATAATCAACGGCAATCCTGAGATATACCCTGGTACCTAAGTAAAATTACCTATACACATTGCTGGCAACCCCACCCGGCAGGAAGATTTTTCTGTGCAGAGCGGCTGCAAATGAGCAACAATGTGCACCTCTGCAACTTTACCTGATATTTCAATATGTCCCTTTCCCGACAGCAGTTAAGCAGCACCGGCCCGGAGTTTTCACGGATTGCACTTGGCATGTGGCGCCTCGGTTCCTGGCAGATGACACCTTCCGAGCGTCTGGATTTTATAAAACAGGCACTGGAGCTGGGCGTGACCACCATAGATCATGCCGATATTTACGGCAGCGAAAAGCCGTTTGGCCAGGCCCTGCGGCTCGAGCCGGCACTGCGTTGCCGCATGGAGCTGGTCACCAAATGCGGCATCATACTGGGTCAATCGTCGTCGCATTACGACACCAGTGCTGCGCACATTACCGGCGCGCTGAACAATTCACTGCAGGATATGGGCACCGATTATGTCGATCTGCTGCTGATACACCGGCCCGATCCGCTGATGCAGGCCGATGAAGTTGCTGCTGCATTTACTCGATTGCAAGAGGCAGGAAAAGTGCGCCATTTCGGTGTGTCGAATTTCACCCCGGCCCAGTTTGAACTGTTGAATTCCCGCATACCGCTGGTGACCAATCAGGTTGAGCTGTCGCCACTGCATCTGGCCCCACTGCATGATGGTACGCTTGATCAGTGCCAGCAGCGCGCGCTGGCACCGATGATCTGGTCGGCTCTGGCTGGCGGCCGGTTGTTCACTGAACATACCGATCAGGCGTCACGGTTGCGAGTCACACTGAATCAACTGGCACAGCACTATGGTGTATCGAGCACCACGCTGGTTTATGCATGGTTGCTGCAGCACCCATCGCGTCCGATTGTGCTGACCGGTTCCGGCCGGATCGCCGCAATCCGGGAAGCGGTTGCCGCTGCGGATATTACCCTGACGCGCGCGCACTGGTTTGCAATCTGGAGTGCCTCGACCGGTACGCCACCGCCTTGATTGCTAACGCACCGCCCCGGGATGGAAGTGCGGATTTTCAATAATGCCAAGCCGGTTGCCAAACGGATCGGTCACACAGGCCACCCGAATTCCGTCGCCGACATCGGTGACCGGTTCGAGCAGGGTGGCGCCGAGTTCGATGAGGCGCGCCAGATCGAACTCGGCGTTTTCCACACCCCACACCGGATAGGCACCGGTCGCGCCCGGAGTGCCGTCCGGAACCAGGCCAAGTTCAAAACCGCCCACTGAAAATCCGACATAAAACGGCTGATCAAAATACGGATCCTGCCCGATCACGCTGGCATACCATTGTCTGGCACTCTGCAAATCACTGACCGGATAAATCGCTGTGCGTAGGCCCAAAAACATGCTGATTTCCTTTAAGTGGTTAAGTGAAGCCGATAGAAAGCCCGCCCAGGCTGGCGCCCGAAAAAGCGGTGGTCCAGGTCTGCCCGGGGTGGATGAAAGGCAGGTCAGTCCAGGTGCCGGTGCTGATGATTTCACCGGCCTGTAACGTGGTCGAACCGCTCTGATCTTTAAGCAGCTGTTGCAGATGCCACAGTGCATGCAGCGGACTTTCGGTCACGTCACTGCCATAACCGGCGGACAGCAGCGTGGCGTCGCACGACAGTGAGACCGAGGTGTTGGCCAGGATCGATCCGAGATGATGACGCGCGGTCGAGGAAAGCTGATGCGGTTCGCCAATCAGCAGGGCGCCATGCAAGGCAAACGCGGCGATGGCGTCGGCGGTATCAAATTTCCAGTCCGGGAACGGACACACCATGATTTCCAGACCATGCGCCATCCATTCCAGACAGTCGGACAGTTCATCGAGAGTTGCGTCACGGGCTGGCGTGGTACCGATTTTGAACAGAATTTCCGGGGCCAGGCGCGGCTGGATGGCGCCTTCCAGACTTTGCGTGCCGAAGTTCTGAGGCATGAAGCGCACCGTGCTGTCAAACAACGGGGTCCAGATCAGTCCCTGAGTCGGTACCAGCCTGCCGTATTTTTTTAACAGGGTGTGATTGGCAAAAGCGATTTTGCGTCCGATCAGGCGCTCGCCATCCTGCACGCGCTTGTTCTGAATCTGGCGCGCGATCAGGTAGGCGTCCTCCAGACTGATCTGTGCGCTGTCCGGAAACGGTTCGCACATCTGGGCTTGGGAACGCACAGTCAATAACTGCTCAGCATAGAGGTCGGCCTGGGTAAGCGATAGCATCGGGTCTGGTTTATTCCTGAGGTTGGGGTGCTGACCATAAATCATTCATCATTCCTGATGATGGCGGGGTGAGCCCGAAATGCTGGTAGGCGCTGGGCGTGGCGATCCGGCCACGCGGGGTGCGCTGCAAAAAACCCTGCTGGATCAGAAACGGTTCCAGCACGTCTTCGATGGTGTCGCGTTCTTCACCGATGGCTGCAGCCAGATTGTCAACACCGACCGGCCCGCCATTGAATTTGAACAGCACTGCTTCGAGCAGTTTGCGGTCCATCAGGTCAAAGCCGAGTTTGTCGACATCCAGCATTTTCAGTGCCGCGTCCGCCACCGACTGGCCGATCTGCCCGTCGTGTTTGACTTCGGCATAGTCGCGCACCCGGCGCAGCAGCCGGTTGGCAATGCGCGGGGTGCCACGGGCCCGTTTGGCGATTTCATAGGCACCGTTGGCGTCGATCGGCGCACCGAGCAGCGCCGCCGAACGGGTGACGATTTTGGTGAGTTCTTCGGCGTTATAGAATTCGAGCCGCGCCACGATCCCGAAGCGGTCGCGCAGCGGATTGGTCAGCATGCCGGCACGGGTGGTGGCGCCAACCAGCGTGAACGGCTGCAGATCAAGCTTTACGGAACGCGCTGCCGGTCCTTCTCCGATCATGATATCGATCTGGTAGTCTTCCAGCGCCGGATACAGAATTTCTTCCACGACCGGAGAAAGACGGTGAATTTCATCGATGAACAGCACATCGTTGGCTTCCAGATTGGTCAGGATGGCGGCCAGATCACCGGGGCGTTCCAGCACCGGCCCGGAAGTCTGGCGCAGATTGACGCCCATCTCGCGGGCGATGATGTGTGCCAGTGTGGTCTTGCCCAGACCGGGCGGGCCGAACAGTAAGGTGTGGTCCAGCGCTTCGCTGCGCATTCTGGCTGCGGCAATAAAAATTTCCAGCTGGGCACGGATTTTTTCCTGACCAACATATTCGTCGAGCTGTTTGGGCCGCAGCGCGCGTTCAATCACCTCTTCCTGTTTTGACACAGGTTCGGGCGTGATGATGCGCGGATTCGGATCGGCAAATTGGTCGGTTTGTATGCTCATGGATTCAGTGTGCTTTATTTAGAGAGCGACTTCAACGCCAGTTTGATACCTTCTGAAACGCCACAGTCTCTGGGCAACAGTTTCAGCGCCATGAGCGACTCCTTGTCCGAATAGCCCAGTGCAATCAGGGCATTCAGAATATCGCTGGACGCATCCGGCATGGCAGGGGCACCACCCGTGTGTCCCAGATCGGCGCCGAGCTTGCCTTTGAGTTCCAGCAGCAGTCGTTCGGCGGTTTTTTTGCCGATACCCGGCACCTTGATCAGCCGTCCGGCTTCCTGCAGCGTGATCGCCTGTGCCAGATCGGCCACCGTCATGCCTGACAGGATCGACAGCGCCGTTCGTGCACCGATGCCACTGATTTTGATTAACTGTTTAAAGGTGGCGCGTTCTTCATGATTGGCAAATCCGAACAGCACATGGGCATCTTCACGGATGGCCAGATGGGTGTGCAATACCACTTTTTCGCCCAGGCCCGGCAGATTGTAAAAGGTGCTCATCGGCACATCAATTTCGTAGCCTACTCCGTTGCAGTCAACCAGGATCTGGGGGGGATTTTTTTCCAGTAACACACCGGCTATGCGACCAATCATTGAAATCTTTCTGATGAATATATGGGGTAACTGCGAGGGGTAACTACGTAGCGGTTATTTTATCGGGTTTGGACTGGTCGTAAATTAATAAATCGAAACTTTTCCGGAATGCCAGCATGAATCCGGGAATGTGTGGCAAACGCATCAGAGTGTACTTTTATTAAGTAGTTGAATATATAATTTGATAATCTTTATGAAGGGCAATCTGAATCCGAAAGGAGCATCATGAAAAACATCGATGAAAAAATGCGCGAGGCAACCAGAATCGTCGCCGCTTTGTCTGAGGAGCTGGGCCACGAGCAGGAACTGGCGCTACTGCAGGAAGTCCAGTCGCGCAACCAGATAAAACGGTTAAAGGTGCAAAGACGACTGTTCAGACGCAGCCGGGAGCCGCGCAGCAAGGAGCTCTAAGTCCAATCAGGGTTGCAGCCGGCTTCTTTCCCAAACGCCACCCGCATTCTTCTCAAAGACGATGCGGTCGTGCAGGCGCGAAGGACGACCCTGCCAGAATTCCAGATAGTCCGGAATCAGACGGTAGCCGCCCCAGTGTGCCGGACGTGGTACGTGGTCGCCATACTGTTTGGCAATTTCCTTGACGCGTTCCTCAAGTACATCGCGGCTGGCGATGGGCTGACTTTGCTGTGATGCCAGCGCGCCATGCTGACTGGCCAGCGGCCGGCTGTGGAAATAGAAGTCGTTCTCTTCGTCACTGATTTTTTCCACATGACCTTCAATGCGTACCTGGCGTTCCAGTTCTGACCAGAAAAACAGCAGCGCGGCATACGGGCGTCCCGACAGTTCCACACCTTTGTGGCTGCTGTAATGGGTAAACCAGGTAAAGCCGCGTTCATCCATATCCTTGAGCAGCACAATCCGTGAACTGGGCCGTCCCTCCTGGTTGACCGTGGATAAACTCATGGCGTTGACTTCCGGAACTTTGGCAATCAGCGCTTCCTGAAACCAGTGGTTGAACTGTTTGATCGGATCTGCATCAACGTCCTGTTCGGACAGGCTGGCGTGCTGATAATCCTTGCGTATGTGTGAGATGGTCATGCTGTTTCCCGTTTTTCATTGATGGACTGAAGATAGCGCAATCTGTTCCAAATAGCTTGTTACGCCTCAATAACCCTGCAGATTCGGGCTAAAATAGCGCTCCAGCAACTATTTTAAAGTATCCCGTATGGAATCCATGGATTTTGAGCGACGCTTCGGCGGTATTGCCCGTCTGTACGGGCAGGCCGGACTGGCCCGGTTTCAGGCCGCGCATGTATGCGTGGTCGGGGTGGGGGGAGTCGGGTCCTGGATTGTGGAAGCCTTGGCGCGCAGCGCAATCGGCAAACTGACCCTGATCGACCTGGACAATGTGGCTGAATCGAATATCAACCGCCAGATCCAGGCGCTCACCGACACGCTCGGCAAGGCCAAGGTTAGCGCGCTGGCGGAACGGATTGCCCAGATCAACCCGCGCTGTGAAGTGGTTCAGGTCGAAGAGTTCATTACGCCGGACAATCTGAATGAACTGATCAAGGCACCACGGTTTGACTATGTGATCGATGCCATCGACAGCGTCAAGGCCAAGACCGCGCTGCTGGCCTTCTGCCGTGCCGAAGCAATACCTGTGGTCACAATAGGCGGTGCCGGCGGCCAGATTGATCCGGGCAAAATTGAAATCCGCGATCTGTGTCGCACCGAGCAGGAACCGCTGCTGTCACTGGTCAGAAAGCGCCTGCGTCAGAATTATGGTTTCCCACGCGGGACCAAAAACAAGTTCGGCATTGATGCGGTGTTTTCGATGGAGCCGCTCAAATTTCCCGAGCCGGGCTGCAGTATTGAAGACAAGCCAGACGATGAAGATGAAGGGATTACCGGGCTGAACTGCGCCGGCTTTGGCTCCGTCATGGTAGTGACTGCCAGCTTTGGCATGCAGGCTGCCGCGCTGGTTTTGCGCAGACTGGCTGGTCTGTAAGCGCCATTTTTTTCCGAAGCGAGTAGAATCGCCTTCCACGACGTGGCGTAATTTGTTGTATAAACTGACCGATCTGCTAAAACGAGACAAAACCCGGCAGACCCCCCTGTTTGCTGAACATTCTCAGGAGACTTACATGATTACACTCAATATCAACGGGCATGACCAGCAGCTCGACCTTGATCCCACCACACCGGTGTTGTGGGCCCTGCGTGACACCTTGAACATGACCGGTACCAAATTCGGCTGCGGCGCAGCGCTGTGCGGTGCCTGCACGGTGCATCTGGATGGGAAGCCGATTCGTTCCTGTGTTACCCCGATTTCCAGTGTCGCCGGCAAAAAAATCACCACTATCGAAGCCATGGAGTCAGATCCGGTCGGCAAGGCAGTGCAGGACGCGTGGGTGAAGCACGATGTGCCGCAATGCGGTTATTGCCAGAGCGGTCAGGTCATGAGCGCAACAGCCCTGTTAAAAACCAATAAAAAACCAAGTGACGCCGATATTGATGCTGCAATGAATGGCAACATCTGTCGCTGCGGAACTTATCAGCGCATACGCGCAGCGATCAAGGATGCTTCGGCCAGTTTGACCTGATCATTATCCCGTTTCTTTTGAAAATCAATGCAACGCTCATGAAGGAGTCGCCATGCGTAACGATTGGATAAATACTCTGCAACACATTAATGAATCTCTGCAGACACAGGTAACACCGGCGCTGACACGCCGAAATTTCCTGAAGGCAGGCAGCGTAGCCGGGGCCGGTCTGATACTGGGATTTTTTGTTCCGGGCGGCCAAAAAATGGCGCGCGCGGCCGATGCAAAAAAAGTCATCACGCCCAATGCATTTTTGCGCATTGCTCCGGACAATACCGTTACGGTGGCCATCAACCGGCTTGAATTCGGTCAGGGCGTCGCCACCGGCATGCCAATGCTGATCGCCGAAGAACTCGGTGCGGAATTCGCGCAGATGCGCGCTGAACTGGCGCCGGCCGATCTGATTTTCAAGGACCCGGTATTCGGCATCCAGATGACGGGCGGTTCTTCCTCCATTAAAAATTCCTACATTCAATATCGCGAAATCGGCGCAGCAGCACGCATGATGCTCATTACGGCTGCGGCGCAAAAGTGGCAGGTGACGGTGGCGGAATGCCACGCTGCCAACGGCAAGGTGTTCGGCCCTCTCGGTTACAGCGCCACCTTTGGTGAGCTGGCCGAGGCCGCCATGCAGTTGCCGGTACCGGAAAATGTAGAGCTGAAAAAGCCGGGGCAGTTTACCCTAATCGGCAAACCAACTCTGCGGACTGACAGTCGTGCCAAATCGAACGGTACGCAACAGTTTGGGATGGATTTCAAACCGCCCAACGCCAAAGTCGCGCTGGTGGCCAGAGCGCCCGTGTTTGGCGGTACGGTTGCCAGCTTTGATGCCGGCAAGGCATTGGCTGTGCCGGGTGTGATTGCAGTGTTCAAGGTGGCAACCGACCGGGGCGGCTCAGGCGTGGCGGTAGTGGCCGACGGCTACTGGCCAGCCAAGCTCGGCAGAGATGCACTGCTGGTGCAGTGGAACAGCGCCAATGTCGACAAACTTGACTCCGAAAAGCAGCTCAGCGACTTTAAAGCAATGGCCAAAACACCGGGCACGGTAGCGCGCAAAGCGGACGTCTCGGCGCTGGCAACAGCAGCCAAAAAGATCGAAGCCGAATATGAATTTCCGTATCTGGCACACTCACCCATGGAACCCCTGAACTGCGTCATCGACTACACCGACAGCGCGGCGCGGGTCTGGGCCGGTTCGCAATTTCAAACCATCGATCAGGGTGCCATCGCCAGAACACTGGGTTTGAAACAGGAGCAGGTTACACTCAACACCATGACCGCCGGCGGCGGCTTCGGACGGCGCGGCGTGCCGACTTCCGATTATCTGGTGGAAGCCGCACACGTTGCCAAAGCCTGGCGGGAACTCGGCAAAACCGGAGCGGTGAAGGTGATGTGGAGCCGGGAAGATGATATCCGCGGCGGCTACTATCGCCCCTCACATGTGCACCGCGCCGTGATCGGCTTTGATCAGCACGGCAAGATGCTGGCCTGGGATCATACCGTGGTCGGCCAATCCATCATCACCGGCACGCCGTTTGAAAAAATGATGGTCAAAGACGGTGTTGATGAAACCATGGTGGAAGGATTGTTTGGCGCCTACAACATTCCCATCAAAATTTCGGTACACAATGCCAATGCGAATGTGCCGGTGCTGTGGTATCGGTCAGTCGGTAATACCCATACCGCCTTCGTTATTGAAACCCTGATTGATGAAGCGGCGCACATGGCCGGCAGTGATCCGGTGGCGTACCGCAAACAACTGCTCGGCGCTGAGCATCCACGCCATATTGCTGCACTGGACCTGGCTGTCAAGATTTCCGGCTACGGCAAAACCAAACTGCCCAAGGATCACGCCTTCGGGGTGGCTGTGCATGAGTCGTTTGATTCGGTGGTGGCCTACGTGGTGGAAGCGTCGGTGAGCAAAGGCGTACCGAAGTTGCATCGGGTCTGGGCCGGCGTGCACTGCAATCAGGTGGTCAATCCGCTGTCGGTGGAGGCGCAGGTGCAGGGGGCAGCGCTCATGGCGCTGGGCACCACGCTGCCGGGTTCGGCCATCACGCTCAAGGATGGCGTGGTGCAGCAGCAGAATTTCAATGATTACACGGTCGCGCGCATGTCTGATATGCCTGCGGTGCAGGTTGCAATCGTGCCATCCACTGATGCGCCGACCGGCATGGGTGAGCCGGGTTTCCCGCCGCTGGCTCCGGCGTATGCGAACGCCATCGCCAAGGTGACCGGCAAGCGATTGCGCAAGCTGCCTTTTGAAATAGTCTGAACACTTTATGACGTCATTTGCAACGCTGAAATTCACAGACACACCGCTATGCATCACCGTGCTGCATATTGAAAATGGTAATGAAACTTCCGGTTTGGGACTGTCGGGTCTGCTCACCCCGCTGCGCCTGCTCGAGCAGCAGTTGGGTGCCGATAAATTCTGCGTCACGCTGCAGCGTGTCACTCTGCCGGTGGATGTGTCCGCGCTGGCACCGATAGGCAAAAGCATGCATCTGGCGCTGCTGGTGGCGGAGAGCGCGGATGCCTGTGATTCAGGCGCAGAACAGATCAGGAAGCTGGCCCAGTACTGCCAGCAGGCGCGCTATTGGGGCGGCGTCGGAGCCGCCGTGTTATGGCTGGCCTGCGCCGGAAAATTGGCCCGCATCCGCGCCGCCCTGCCCTGGGCGCTGTACGCTGATATCGATGACGTTGGCGAGCAGGCCATACTGGTGCCGAATCTGTTTGAGCTCGACGGTACCTGCCTGACCTGTTGCGGCGGCACGGCCAGTATCGACTTCGCCCTGACACTGATCCACGCCCTGTTCGGAGCCGACCTGCAGGCCCAGATCATGGAAGCACTGTGTGTTGAACGGGTTCGCAGTGGTGACGAGCGGCAGCGCATCGCCTTGCATACCCGCTTCGGCGTCCTGCAGCCGCAGCTCAGTGAAGCTGTGACGCTCATGGAAAGCAACATCGAAGAAACGCTTTCCACCGACGATATCGCGCAGCTGGTTGGCCTGTCACGCCGCCAGCTCGAGCGGCAATTCAAACAATATCTGGGCACCATGCCGTCGCGCTATTATCTGGAACTGCGTCTGAAAAAAGCCCGTGCGCTGTTGTTGGAATCAAACAGTTCCATCGTTCAGATCGGCCTGATGTGCGGCTTCTCATCCGGCGCGCATTTCTCCACCGCCTTTGGCACCCAGTTTGGCATTACGCCGCGTGAAGAACGTCAGCGCAAACTTGGTAAAGAATTGCCGTAGACAACCCACAGCAGGCAAGATATGCTGCATAAATGCAATCGAGAAACTTTTCCATTTTATATCCTGGCAATTGCACCAAAACCAACCTTTACTGATGACACGCCATGCATACACGTTTGCAACGACTGGAAGAAGTTCAAAAAGTAGTTCTTGAAATCAGCAAGATTTCGGCCTCGTGCAGTGATGTAGTAGTGTTTCTGAAAGCTGTGCATGAAAACATTGGCCGCATCATGTATGCGGCCAATTTTTATGTGGCGTTGTTCAATCAGGCTGACAACACGGTGCGCTTTGTGTATCAGGTTGACGAAGTGGATGAGCCGCAGGATCCCAATGTCGATTTCAAACTCCAGTCGCCGGAGGAATCACCGACTGCCTGGGTTATTTTAAACAGCCAGCCTTTCATTCTGACTGCAGCCGAAGATGAAGCACGCGCACGCGACCGGAAATGGGGCCGAGGTTCACGCGCTGAACACTGGATGGGTTTCCCGCTGCTGGATCATCAGCGCTGTACTCTGGGGGCGATGGTAATCCAGAGTTACGACAGCAAGTACCTGTATTCTGAAGAAGACCAGGGCCTGTTTGGTTTGATCGCCTCGCACGTGTCGGTTGCGCTGCAAAGCATGATCAGTGTGGACCGGCTGGAACAGGCGGTGGTGGAGCGTACCGCCATGCTGGAGCGTGAAATTGAAGAACGGCGCAAGGCCGAGACCCTGCAGCGCGTGCTGTATCAGATTGCCGAATTATCCGCGATGGCGTCGGAAAACGATAAAAAATTCAAACGCCTGCATGACATTATCAGTCAGCTGGTCAAAGTGCCAAATTTCATGGTGGCCCTGTACCACGAAGAAAATCAGGAATTCAGCATCGAATATTTTTTGGATGAAGCCAACAAAAACAATACCATTACCCGTTTTCCGCTTGGTGCCGGCATTACATCTTACGTGGTAAAAAAGCGCCAGGCGCAACTGATCAATCGCACCAGGCTCGATGAACTCATTAGTACCGGCGAGATCAAGGTATTGGGCAAGATAGCCAGTTACAGCTGGATCGGTGCGCCACTGATCGTCGATGAGCGTCTGTACGGCGTAATTATTATCCAGAGTTATTCACCCGATCTGATTTATACCGAGTCCGATCTGGATTTGATCGCCTTCGTGGCCAGCCACGTTTCAGTTGCGCTGGCCCGGATGCGCGCCGACGAAGATATTCACAATGCCAAGATTCAGCTGGAACAGCAGAACCTGATTCTGAACCGGACCCTCGAAACCCTGCGTTCAGCGCAGGCCGAACTGGTCAGTCAGGAAAAACTGGCTTCGCTGGGCTCGCTGGTGGCCGGTGTGGCGCATGAAATCAATACACCTCTGGGAATATGCGTGACTGCCACAAGTCATATGGTGGAAGAACTCGCGCTGCTGAAGAAGCAGCTCGAAACCGATGCGCTGACCCAGGACGGGTTGCTGGAATTCGTCGATATTTTCGACCAGTCGCTGCGCATCATGACCACCAACTCTCAGCGCGGTGCGGCACTGGTACGAAGTTTCAAGCAGGTGGCCGTGGACCAGTCTTCGGAAAGTATTCGTGAATTTGATCTGCGGGTCTATCTGGATGAAGTGCTGTTTTCGTTGCAACCCAAATTCAAGGGCAAGAAAATCGCCATCAACATCGATTGCCCGACCGGTATCATCATGCAGACCTATCCCGGTGCGCTGTCCCAGGTAATGACCAACATGCTGACCAATTCACTCATACACGGCTTTGACGGTCTGAACAAAGGGCATATTGAAATCAGCGCCAGACAGGAAGACAAGATGGTCTACATTACATTTTCTGACGACGGAATGGGGATGGAGAAAGAGTCGCTGGATAAACTGTTTGAACCGTTTTTTACCACCAAGCGCGGGCAGGGCGGCAGCGGGTTGGGAACCCATATCGTGTACAACCTGGTCAACGGTCCGCTGGCTGGCACCATCAAGGCCAACAGCGAGCCTGGCAAAGGCCTGCAGTATCAGATCCGGATTCCAGGCCGGCGTGCGCCGGTGACTGTTTTAGTCTGAGACGGTGCAATGTTATTGCACCCTGCTTCGCTGCTTCACCCCGGGTAAAACTCGTTAATCGCCAGCGCCTTGTCGACATTCTTGATCAGGATTTCCACATAAGCCGGATCAAGATGGCTGCCGCTGACTTCGTTCAGATGGATCAGCACTTCATCGAGCGGCCAGGCCGGTTTGTAGCAGCGTTTCTGGATCAGGGCGTCGAACACGTCGGCCACGGCAACAATACGCGCGAACGGGTGTATTTCTTCACCGCTTAAACCCTGCGGATAACCGCTGCCATCATATTTTTCGTGGTGTTGATGAGCGATGGTGGCAGCCGCGCGCAGGATCGGGCGCTGTGAGCCATCCAGAATCGAATGGCCAATGCCGGGATGCAGCTTCATGATGTCCCATTCACCGATATCCAGTTTGCCCGGTTTGAGCAATACCGAATCCGGTGTCGCAATCTTGCCGATATCGTGCATCGGTGCGGCCTGTTTCAGAATGGTGGCCTGTTCCTTGGTCATGCCGGCTTCGAGCGCAATCAGATAGCAGACTTCGGCCATGCGCCGTACATGATTGCCGGCTTCGTGCGAACGCGATTCGACCACGTCGCCCAGTCGCATGATCAGTTCACCCTGGGTGTCGGTAATTTCCTGATTGAGCAGAATATTGTCAAACGCGATCGCCACGCCGGACGAGAAAATCTCCAGCAGCTTGGTGTCGATCTCTGAAACGTTATTCACCCCTTGCAGAATCAGCAGGGAAGTTTTGCCGCTGTTATTCGGGAAGTAACCGACGAAGGTGTCGCCGTACAGATGGGAAATGCGGTTGACGCAGGTTTCGTTGAGCTGCTTTAACAGTTCGGGAGTAAAGATCTGATCGGCTTCCTGCTGTTCGCCGATCTTGGCCAGCACTTCATACTTTTTTTCCCCGGAAATTCCTGATTCACCGCGCAGCCGCACCAGCATGCTTTTTTCCAGCTGCAACAGCGCCACCACCTGCTGCAGCAAACCGTCAGCAAAGTCGTGCAGATTGCGCTGTTTGAAAATATAACTGGAGGCTTCAATGACGCGCTCCAGACCGGCCCGGTAAGTAGCCTGAAAGCGGCGTGCATCTTCCACCATCATGATGTCGCGATAGGCACGCAGTGACGCGAAGGTGGTGGTAAATAATTTCTTGCGGTCGAGTTCGGTTTTTTCTTTGTAATCGTTGATGTCGTATTCAAAGATCACACTTTCTTCCGGCGCCTGACCCGGCTGGCCGGTGCGCAGCACGATGCGGGTAAATTTATTGCTCAGATCCTGACGCATCCAGCGCGCCACTTCCAGTCCGGCATTTTCGGTTTCCATCACCACATCCAGATATACCAGTGCGATGTCGGTTTCGGTGGAGAGAATATCTTTGGCCTGCTGGCCGCTGAAGGCCTGCAGGAATGCAATCGGACGATTATCCAGCCTGAAGCGCGTCAAGGTCAGTTTGGTGACATTGTGGATATCCGGCTCATCATCAACAATCAGCACCTTCCATGGCGGCAGGGTGGTCGCGGGTTCCGATTTGAGAAAGGACATAGTGTTCAATTCAGCGTTGAGTTGAGTTTGCGGTTTCTATGGCGACAATACCAATGAACTACCAGTCTGCCACAACAATTTCCACGCAGCAATTAAAAATAATGTTTTGCTGTGACTTTTGGATAATTGTTGCAGTCTGATCAGATATTACTTGAATGTAAAGAAATATCCATGGATCAGTTATTGTATTTTTGTATGGCAATTATTGGCGGTTTATTTGCAAGGCTGCTCCAACCTGCCGATGAGAGAGTCACCGGCAGGTTCTCCATTGGGGCCACACTGGCAGCACCACCGTGCAGGTCTCAAATCGACCCGGTCGGTCGACTGACATGACCCCAATTTTGTCCGGAATGCACTTGTGTTTTTGTTGCAAAATAGCATCGCCTAATGTGAGCTGTGGTTCAGCCGATCAACCGTCCGCCCTTGACCCGCAGGCCGCGTTTGGCCAGCCCCGGTGCCAGTTTGCCCAGCGCTGCCATGGCTTCGCCGCTGTGCGCATGGCAGATCGCCACGCCGAGTGCATCGGCTGCATCGGGTCCTGGCAGGCTGGGCAGATTCAGCAGGCGCTGCACCATTTCCTGCACCTGTTCTTTTTTGGCTTTGCCGTGTCCGACCACGCCTTTTTTGACCTGCAGCGCGGTGTATTCGGCCACACTTAAATTTGAATTCACCAGTGCGCAGATGGCCGCGCCGCGCGCCTGACCGAGCAGCAGGGTCGATTGCGGATTGACGTTGACGAACACGATTTCAATCGCCGCACAGTCTGGCTGATAGGTCGCGACGATTTCTTCAACGCTGGAGAAAATGGTTTTGAGACGGTCCGGCAAAGAGCCATCGACCGTTTTGATGGTGCCGGAGGCCAGATAGGAAATTTTGTGGCCGTGTTTTTCAATCAGGCCAAAGCCGGTAGTGCGCAGCCCCGGGTCAATCCCAAGTATTTTCATTGGTTTCGACCCGGATCCGGCTTTGGAATTAATGACGGAAATGGCGCACGCCCGTGAATATCATGACGGCATTGTGTTCGTCGGCTGCAGCAATGACTTCACTGTCGCGCATTGAACCGCCCGGCTGAATCACGCACGACGCGCCGGCTTCGATGACCACATCCAGACCGTCGCGGAACGGGAAGAAAGCGTCTGAGGCGACTACCGATTTGACCAGCGACAGCCCGGCATTTTGCGCCTTGATCGAAGCGATGCGGGCAGAATCAACCCGACTCATCTGACCGGCACCAACGCCCAAAGTCATACCGTTGCCGCAGAACACGATGGCATTCGATTTGACGTACTTGGCCACGCGCCAGGCAAACAGCATGTCATTCATTTCAGCAGGTGTGGGCTGACGCTTGCTGACGATTTTGAAGTCAGATGGCAACACATTTTTTGAATCGGGCGACTGCACCAGCAACCCGCCGCCGACCCGTTTGTAATCATGTTTATTGACAGAGTGGGTGGTATTGCCCAATGAAATCTGCAGTACCCGCACATTCTGTTTGGCTGAAATAATCGCCAGTGCTTCTTTGGTGAAGGAGGGTGCAATCAGTACTTCAACAAACTGTTTGGCCACCATTTCTGCTGCTGCGCCGTCCAGTTCGCGATTGAAGGCGATGATGCCGCCAAACGCTGAAGTCGGATCGGTCTGCCAGGCTTTGCTGTAGGCAGCCAGAGGCGATTCGGCCACGGCCACGCCGCACGGATTGGCATGCTTGACGATCACGCAGGCAGCCAGTTGAGTGGCGTCGAATGATTTCACGCATTCCCATGCGGCATCGGCATCGGCGATATTGTTGTAGGACAGTTCCTTGCCCTGCAGCTGAACGTAATTGGCCAGTGCGCCATCGGCAACCACCAGGTCGCGGTAAAACGACGCGCTCTGGTGCGGATTTTCGCCGTAGCGCATTTCCTGCACTTTTTCAAAACTCAGGTTCAGGGTCTGTGGATATTCACTACGGGTCGCATGCGCCTTGTCTTCGCCCAGACTGGTCAGATAATTGGTGATGGCGCCATCGTATTGCGCGGTATGCGCAAAGACTTTTTTGGCCAGCGTGAATTTGGTGTCATAAGCGACTGCACCGCTGTTGGCCTTCATTTCGTCCAGAACCACCTGATAGTCGGACGGATCGCAGATCACCACCACGTCCTTATGATTTTTGGCAGAAGAGCGCAACATGGTCGGGCCGCCAATGTCGATGTTTTCAATCGCATCTTCCAGCGTGCAGCTGTCTTTGGCAACGGTGGCCTGGAACGGATACAGATTCACTACCACCATATCAATGGTCGGAATGCCGTGCTGTTCCAGTGCGGCCATGTGAGCCGGGAAATCGCGCCGTGCCAGAATGCCGCCGTGTACTTTGGGATGCAGGGTTTTTACGCGGCCGTCCAGCATTTCCGGAAAACCCGTGTAAGTGCCGACTTCAATCACCGGCAAACCCTGCTCGGCGAGCAGTTTGGCGGTGCCGCCGGTAGAAAGCAACTGCACACCCAGAGCGGACAGTGCGCGGGCAAATTCAACCACGCCGGTTTTGTCGGAAACGGAAATTAAGGCTTGTTTAATCATGATGTCGGATTGTTTTGAAGTTGGAAAGTCGAGTAGATTCTGCAGGCGCGGGGCATTACAGCAAGCCGTGTTGCTGCAGCTTTTTGCGTAAGGTGTTGCGGTTGATGCCGAGCATGTCCGCAGCCTGGGACTGATTGCTGGCCGCTCGGGTCATGACAATTTCCAGCATGGGTTTTTCAACAGCATGGACGACCATGTCGTAAATGTTGGAGGCCTGCTGTTCGCCCAGATCGCGGAAATATTTTTCCAGATTTTTTGAAATGGCTTCCTGAATATTTTCTTTGCTCATATTCTTTTTGTTATGTAGTAGAGGTTAAACCCCGATCGGGCTGATTGATGCCTGGCCTTGGGAGCCGTGCTTTTTGTTGAATTCTCTTAGTGCTATGCGGCTAATTGTTGCGCGTAGTAATCAGGTAATTCGGAAAGGTATTGCAATCGGTCACTGGGCTGAGAATCAAAATAATCATGTACCGCTTGTAACTGCTGTTCGCATGATTCAATTTTGTTCATCTGTTGTCGAAATGCTTCTCCGGCAATCAGATCGCGCACATACCAGCCGATATGCTTGCGCGCCGTTCGTACCCCCATGAATTCGCCGTAAAACGCATAATGGGCCAGCAGATGCTCTTCCATTAAGTTGCGAACTTCTGAAACCAGGGGATTGGGCAGGTGAGTTCCGGTGGCCAGAAAGTGGGCAATTTCCCGGAAAATCCATGGCCGGCCCTGAGCCGCCCTTCCTATCATCACAGCATCTGCTCCTGTTGCGCGCAGAACATAAGCTGCTTTTTCCGGTGTGGTGATATCACCATTTGCCACCACCGGGATGCCGACCGATGCCTTGACGGCGGCAATCGTTTCATACTCGGCCTGTCCCTTGTAACCATCTGAGCGGGTGCGGCCATGTAAAGTGAGCATCGCAATGCCGGCAGATTCTGCCATTTTTGCGATAGTCAGTGCATTTTTATTGGCTGGATTCCAGCCGGTGCGAAATTTTAGGGTTACGGGAACGTCAACTGCTGCAACAACTGCATCCAGAATCTGACCAACCAGTTTTTCATCCTGCAGCAGAGCTGAACCACACCAGCTGTCGCACACTTTTTTGACCGGACAGCCCATATTGATATCGATAATCTGCGCGCCATGTTCCACGTTGTGTCTGGCGCAATCGGCCAGCATCTGTGGGTCGGCACCGGCAATCTGGACTGCTTTCGGTTCCATTTCGCCGGCATGATTGGTGCGGCGCGCTGATTTTTCGGTTTTCCACAAACGCGGGTTGGATGCTGACATTTCTGAAACCGCATAACCGGCGCCGAGCTGTTTACATAGTTGCCGAAATGGACGATCTGTGACGCCAGCCATGGGCGCGACAAACACGTTATTACGCAAAATGTGGGAGCCGATTTGCACTGTGGAAATTGTTTTGGATTTGGGGAGACGCCATTCTAATCGAATCTGCCTAAAATATCAGCAATTTAAAAGCAATATTTTCCTTGCTGAAACCCGGTAAAAAAAGCAGGCTAATTTTCAAATTAGTGTAGTGACCCGGTCGTATTTGTGTTCAATAAAACCGAAAACTGCCGCAAATTGTTGTGTTTCTGATGAAAATCTGTAATTTTTACAAAATATTTCTGCTTAGAAATAATTCCCGTTAAGAAATAATTGTTTTCCAGTATTGGTTGTGCCAGCATAAATCCGAAGCGGGAACTTGTTTAACTCGCCGACTTCAAATCTAAAGGCCGGTAATTCAATCGCGACGACAGGAAGAGCCACATTCCAATATTGGGACGGCGATGAAAAAGATAATCAAAAGTTTGGGCGTATCCAGTCATTCATTTAATCTCATGGCACACATTCTGGTGCCGTTGATTCTGTGCGCCATGATTATTGTATTTCAGTACAAAGAGCTGCAGCAGGACCGGCAACATGATATGGCGCGCGCGCAATTGACCGCCCATGATCTGGGTTCCACACTGGCTATCAGCATTGCCGGTTCGCTCGAGAATATTGATCTGACCCTGCAGTCAGCCGTAGATCAGGTGGTCCAGGCGCACTCAGGACCACCCGGCACTGTCACCACCGTTGACCAGACCTTGCAGAAACTGCAGCAACGGGTTCCTTCCCTGCTCATGCTGGCGGCCACTGATGCCAATGGAACTATTGTTAATATTTCGCAGAAGGACGCTCTGGAACAGTCTGCATTGACAGACCGGGACTATTTTCAGGAGTTGAAAAAAAATCCGTCTGCTGCAATGACAATTTCACATCCGTTAAAGGCGCCTGTTTCCAAACGCTGGACAATCATCTGCGCGCGCCGCATTACTTTGGCCAACGGCGAGTTTGGCGGCATAGTGGTTGGGGCGGTAGATCTGGAGGGCTATCTGGACCGCCTTACAGGTGGGCAGATCAAGTTGAGCCCTGACGATATTTTTTTGCTGCGCAATGATGACGGTGTTGCGGCGATTCGCTATGCCCAGGGTCATCAGGATATGGATGCGATGGATACCCGGTTCAGCTCGGAAAATCTGGCA
Organism: Oxalobacteraceae bacterium; assembly: GCA_043758755.1. Lineage (GTDB taxonomy): Bacteria > Pseudomonadota > Gammaproteobacteria > Burkholderiales > Burkholderiaceae_D > Solimicrobium. The sequence goes on along the minus strand of JAYVMW010000062.1, from coordinate 44,586 downwards.
CGGCTGGGAAAAAGCCATGCTGAATCCGGCGTGTATGTATCGAATTTTTCGGCTGATCATATAGAACGCATTTACTATTACCAGCGCATTAAAGGCCGGCCGATGAATCTGGTGGTCGGAATTTCGGTGAAGGCTGCACTGGCTCAATGGCAAACTGAATCCAGCAAATCGTGGCTGGTTACCGGCACCTTCCTGGTGGCGATTTTGCTGGCCGGTTATCAGATCTACCGTACGCGGCAACGCCGGATACAGGCCTTCGCCACAATGCGCTACATGCAAACCCAGCTCGAGCAAACCAATCTGGAACTGTCACGCCTTTCCACTACTGACGGACTGACGGGCCTGGCCAACCGCCGCAGGTTTGATGAAATTGGTCCGCATGAATGGTTGCGCGCCATGCGCAATCGCGAACCGCTGGCCGTGGCGATGCTGGATGTCGATTTTTTCAAAATCTATAACGACCGTAATGGGCATCAGGCCGGCGATCAGTGTCTGACACGTATTGCCAGAGCGCTGGCCAGCGGTTTGCGGGACGGCAGCGACTTCATTGCCCGCTATGGCGGGGAGGAATTCGTCATTCTGCTGCCGGGGCAGGATGCGTATGAAGCGTATGAAGTGCTGGAACGACTGCGCACAGATATTGAAGCGCTGGCCATTCCGCATGAAGGCAGTATTGTCGCGCCGGTCATTACCTTCAGCGCCGGCTATGCTACCGTAATTCCAGAGCCCGGTATCACACTGGAAAATCTGCTCGAACAGGCCGATCAGAGTCTGTACGCGGCCAAACGGCGCGGTAAAAATCAGGTAGTGGGTGCCAGTGAAAATCGGATGGCGTGGAGCCTGTATCGTCGCCTGCAGGTGTTTGGTGCCTGATCAGCGGGTTATCTCATCCAGAGCCGTATCCAGATGACTGATGTCTCCCCATTGAACAAGTTTGAGCATGTGCCGATTTTGATCGATGCTTAATTCAAAACGGTTGATGCTGGCATTCTTCATGGTGACCTGGCGCGGCGCATTCAGCGGCAGTTGCATGGCGATGCGGTAAGTACATTCGAGCACCCCGCCATGCGCGATGACGGCTATTTTTTTTCGGTCATTGCCGAGGGCTAATTCTTTGAGTGCAGTATCGATGCGGGCAGTGAACTGACGGATTGTTTCACCGCTGAATACACCTTGCGCATTGGCCGGGAACTGGCTGTCGGGTTCATGGGCACGCCACGCGGCATATTCGGCCGGATAGCGTTGTTCCAGTGTGCTGATGAGTTCACCTTCAAAGCCGCCGAAGCTGCGCTCGCGCCACTGTGGATTGATCTGGCAGGGCAGATTTTTTAGCGCGGCGATTTCCTGTGCGGTCTGCACGGCGCGCTGCAGGTCGCTGCACACAATGGCGTCCAGATGATCGTTGCGTAATGCCATTGCCAGCGCGCGTGCCTGTTGCCGTCCGTTGTCGTTTAAGCCGATGTCGATATTCCCCTGCAGACGCCGCTCCACATTCCAGTCTGTTTCGCCGTGCCGGATTAAAAGCAATTCAATCATGATTTAACCGCCGCCTTGCATTCCAGCCAGAACGTCACCGGCCCGTCGTTGCATAAGCTCACCTGCATATCGGCACCGAATTCGCCGGTTTCTACCTGCGGGTGTTTTGACCTGCTGAGCGTGACAAACTGGTCGAATAATTCTTTGGCCAGTGCCGGTGCGGCCGCCGGAGTGAATGAGGGACGGGTGCCGGAATTGGTATCGGCGGCCAATGTAAACTGCGGCACCAGCAGGATCCCGCCGTTGATATCTGTCACGCTTAAATTCATTTTGTCCTGTGCGTCGGAAAATACCCGGTACTTCAATAATTTCTCGCACAAAGCCTGCGCCTGCAGCAGTGTGTCATCGCGTTCGGCGCACAGCAGAACCAGCAGGCCCGGTCCGATCTGCCCGATGGTCTTCCCTGCGACCACCACCTGGGCGTGCGACACGCGCTGGATCAGAGCAATCATGCTGAGAGAATAATTTTGGCGAATTTGCGCTTGCCGACCTGGATCACGAATTCACCGGCAGCCACCTGCAGGGCCTTGTCTTCGACCACATCACCGTCGATGCGCACGCCACCCTGTTCTACCATGCGCATGGCTTCGGAAGTGGAGGGGCACAGGTTGGCCTGTTTTAGCAGTTGTGCCACACCCAGCGGTGCGCCAAACAGTGTGCATTCTGGAATGTCGTCAGGGATGCCGCCTTTGGCGCGGTTCATAAAATCGCTCAGTGCATCCTGTGCAGTCTGACGGTTGTGAAAGCGCGCTACCATTTCCTGGGCAAACGCGACTTTCAGGTCGCGCGGATTCTGTCCTTCCTGTACGGCCTTTTTATGCGCGGCCAGCTGTTCCAGGCTGCAGGAAGACAGCAGCTCGTAATAGCGCCACATCATGGTGTCGGAAATACTCATAATCTTGGCGAACATGGTGTTGCCCGGCTCGGTAATGCCGACATAATTGCCTTTGGATTTGGACATTTTTTCCACGCCATCCAGACCTTCCAGTAAGGGCATGGTCAGAATGCACTGCGGTTCCTGTCCATAATCTTTTTGTAATTCACGACCAACCAGCAGGTTGAATTTCTGGTCAGTGCCGCCGAGTTCCAGATCGGATTTGAGCGCCACGGAATCGTAACCCTGCATGAGCGGGTATAAAAATTCATGTACCGAAATCGGTGTGCCGGCCTTGAAGCGTTTGGTGAAATCGTCGCGTTCCATCATGCGCGCCACGGTGTATTTGGAGGCCAGCTGAATCATGCCGCGCGCGCCGAGCGGATCGGACCATTCGGAGTTGTAACGGATTTCGGTTTTGGCGGCGTCCAGTACCAGAGTGGCCTGATCAAAATAACTTTTGGCGTTTTCTTCAATCTGTTCGCGGGTCAGCGGCGGGCGGGTGGCGTTGCGGCCGGACGGATCGCCAATCATCGATGTGAAATCACCGATCAGAAAAATGACGGTATGACCCAGATCCTGCAACTGACGCATTTTATTCAGCACCACGGTGTGGCCCAGATGCAGGTCGGGCGCAGTTGGATCCAGTCCCAGCTTGATGCGCAGCGGCACGCCGGTTTTTTCACTGCGCGCCAGTTTTTGCGCAAATTCGGTTTCGATCAGCAGCTCGTCAGTGCCGCGTTTGGCGATGGCAAGTGCATTTTTAACATTGTCGGAAAGCGGTAAATTTTTGAGTGAAGCCGGCGCTGTTGATTCCATAAATTCAATTCAAATTATCAATGGGTTGGTCAGAAAATTTCTGCTTAATTTGTAGGCAAAAAACGGAAAGTTGGTATAATACGCGATCGCATTTGAACTGTTGAGCAAATTACAATAATTCTGGATTGCTGCTTTAGAGCCAATCCACAGTTTCAAACAAACTCCTATTCTAACTTATTGCATGACGACTCCAACACATTCAACCAACAATTCAGCAGATCAAAAAGCCGCAGCAACTCTGGCTTCGCGACATCCGCGCATCATCATTGCATCCGCTTTGTTTCTAACCTTTTTCGTTCTGGGTGCAGCCGCGGTCGCACCGCTGGCACCGGACGCCTCAGATTTGCCGGTCCGGAAAATTACCGAGCAACTGGAAATTCCAACACTGGCAGCACAGATGCAGGCCATCGAAGAGCGCGACGATCTGTTCGTTCATGAAGAAAATGTACGCCGTGGCGACACACTGGGCAGTTTGTTGCAAAGACTGGGCGTTGACGATACCGCTGCGGACCAATTCATCAAATCTGACAAGACCGCGCGTCTGGTCATTCAGCAAAAAGCCGGTAACACCGTGCGTGCCAGAACCAATGACGATGGCGAACTGCAGTGGCTGGAAACTTATTTTTCAGTCAATCAGGACCATGCAGTCAAAAAAATGACCATCCAGCGCCAGCCAGGCACGGATCAGTTTGTTGCGACGGAAGCGACTGCGCCACTGGAACGTCACATCGAAATGCGTACCGGTAATATCACCAGTTCCCTGTTTGCCGCAACCGATGCAGCGCAGATTCCGGATGCCGTTGCGTCTCAGCTGGTGGACATGTTTTCGACCAACATCGATTTCAGATCGGACCTGCGGCGCGGCGATCATTTTGAGATCGAATATGAAACCTTCTGGCAGAACGGCGCGATGGTCAGCACCGGCCGCGTTGTGGCTGGTGAATTCAATAACGCCGGACACACGTACCAGGCAGTCTGGTTTGACGAGGGTGCCGGTGAGGGCGGATATTATGGCTTTGATGGCAAGTCCATGAAAAAAGCATTCCTGAAGTCGCCGATCGCCTTTACCCGGATTTCTTCCGGTTTTTCCATGCGCATCCATCCGATTTCGGGGCAGTGGAAACAGCACACCGGCGTGGATTTTGCAGCGCCGACCGGCACGCCGATCCGCGCTTCGGCCGACGGTGTGGTTGATGCGGCCGGCCCTTCCGGCGGTTATGGCAATCTGGTGGTGTTAAAACACTGGGGCAATTACAGTACCGCTTACGGTCACATGAGCCGTTTTGCGCCAGGTATTCATAAAGGTGTCAAGGTCAGACAGGGCGACGTCATCGGTTTCGTTGGCGCTACCGGCTGGGCCACCGGCCCCCATCTGCATTATGAATTCCGGGTCAGTAACAAGGCCCAGGATCCTTTGAAGATCAAAGTGGAGCAGCCTGCAACCCTGACAGCAACGGATATGCAGCGCTTCCGTTCCGCAGTACAGGATCTGCAGCATCGATTCGCACTGTTGCGTCCTGACAGTCCCGCCTGATCAAGTGCAGACTGCGACACTCAAACGGGACTTCCTCCGGTGCTTTTAACACGCGAAAGTAATTGCACATGCGCTATTACATCGGCTTAATGTCCGGCACCAGTTTGGATGGAGTTGATGGTGTGCTCATTGGCATGGAAGAGCGCCAAGATGAGAATGGTACCGGCCAGATGCAGCAGCTGAGTGCGAGCTACGTACCGTTCAGTTCCGACTTGCGCGCTTCACTGTTCGCATTGCAGTTCAGCGGATTTGATGAAATCCATCGCGCCTCTCAGGCTGCCAATCAGCTGGTGCTGGTGTATGCCGAATGTGTTCTGCAATTGCTGAAAAATACCGGACTGTATCCTGAAAAAATTACTGCAATCGGTGTGCACGGACAAACAGTCCGGCACAGGCCTGAATACGGCTATACCATGCAGATCAACAATCCTGCCCTGCTCGCCGAACTGACCGATATCGATGTGATTGCCGATTTTCGCAGTCGCGACATCGCTGCCGGCGGTCAGGGCGCGCCGCTGGTGCCAGCCTACCATCGAAGCGTGTTTGGCAAGGATGGACAAACCCGTGTTGTGGCCAATATCGGCGGCATCAGCAACATCAGCATTTTGAGTTCGGATGGAGCTACGCGTGGATTCGATACCGGTCCGGGCAATGTCCTGATGGACGCATGGATTATGCGTCATAAATCACAAGCATTTGATTTCAACGGCGACTGGGCCCGGCATGGCAGGATCAATACCGTGTTGCTGGCGCATTTGATGGATGAAGCGTTTTTCTATAAGTCGCCTCCGAAAAGCACCGGCCGCGATCTGTTTCACGAAGAGTGGCTGAACAACAAATTGAGCGTGTTCAGTGCGCTTGCTCCCGTTGATGTCCAGGCGACTCTGTGTGCCCTGACTGCCCATACTCTGGCTGATGCCATCCAGACCTGTGCAACTGATGTGCAGCAGGTGTATATCTGTGGCGGTGGCGCCTACAACAAGAATCTGATCGAGCTGATCCAGATTGCCCTGGATGCAGGCAGTAAACCGGTGAGCGTGGAAAGTACTGAGGTATTAGGGGTAGCGCCGAATCACGTTGAAGCACTGGCCTTTGCCTGGCTGGCACATCGTCACGTGGAGCGAGAGCCTGGCAACCTGTCTGAAGTCACTGGCGCTGCCGGTCCGCGCGTGCTGGGGGCGATGTATCCGCGCTGACCCGCTGCGCCTGAACAGTTAATGCTTGATTGCAGTCACCACTTCCAGATAACGTTTATGCGTGGCGTCAAATTGCTGATTGATGTTGGCTGCCTCTGCCTGATAACTGTGTATCAAACGGGTAGATTCCTGAACTGACTGGGTCATGTCATCGATTTTTGCCTGCGTTTCTCTGATTTTGGCTACCTGATTTTTCGGCACGTTGGGCAGCATTCTCTGATTGTTATTCAATATTGCCGTGGCTGATTCGAGGTTGCGCGTCTCGATGGCAATTTTGGCGTTAATGGCATCGAGTTCCCTTGTTCGTGCAAGCTCGATCGCATTTTCGTTTGGATAATGGGAAATAAAAAACAGTTGTTCGCGTTTCAGTTCTTCCTGATGTTGCGCGTCTTTCTCACGCTGCTGTTCCTGAATTTCGGCTGCCTTGCGCTGTTCCGGGGTGGGAGGCGCGGGAATATGGGCTTTCAAAGTACCATTTTCTTTAAATACCTGCGTTGATTTGTCAGCACATTCCGGTATCGGGCGATCTGATGAGATAACGTGTCCCGAGTTATCCTTGCAGGTGTAAAAGTCCGCGTTCGCTCTGGCGCTCAGAAGCAGACTTGGAATTACAAAAAACAGTAAGGTCGTTTTAGTCATTTTTCCCATTAGAAAATGCAGTGACGCCGCTCAGAAAGATGGTGTGGAAAGCACAATTTGACAGCGCAATTTTATTTCGCACCACTTTAAACCAAGAGTCGCGATTCGCACAACGATTCTGCAAAAGTCGCTCAAAAAACAGCAATATAAGCCGCATATTGCCCAACAAGTGCAGAATTTGGGCTTGGTTTTGCGTTTATACTACCGCCCACTCCCCGCATTAATACAGAACAGAGGTAACAGCTATGGGTAACCGACTATCAAAAATTGCGACCAGAACCGGCGATCAAGGTACTACCGGACTGGGCGACGGCAGCCGCACCGATAAAGACAGTTTGCGGGTCCATGCCATGGGCGATGTGGATGAACTCAATTCGCAGCTGGGGTTGCTGCTGTGTGAAAATTTGCCGGTCGGACTGACTGACGAACTTCTGACGATTCAGCATGATCTGTTTGATCTGGGCGGTGAATTGTGTATTCCTGGCTACGTTTTGATCAGAGACGAACAGGTGGCCGGACTGGACGCATTGCTGGAAAAATACAACGCAGACCTCAGTCCGCTGCAGGAATTCATTTTGCCCGGCGGTTCACGCGCTGCGGCTCTGGCACACGTATGCCGTACGGTATGCCGGCGCGCCGAACGCATGCTGGTGACCCTGGGTAAAGCCGAGTCTGTCAATCCGCAACCCCGCCAATATTTAAACCGGCTTTCGGATCTGTTGTTTGTGTTGTCGCGGGTGTTAAACCGTCATGCCGGCCGCAGCGATGTGCTGTGGAAGCATGAGCGGAAATAACTTAGAGTTTATTGTTAACAACCAGACGTGGCTCTGGCGGTGCGTCAGATCCGTGGGCATCCAGTACCTGCCGGATTGATTTCTGAATCCCGGCACTGTCCAGTCCGCACAGGGTCAGTAACTGGCCTGCATCGCCATGGTCGATAAATACATCCGGCAATCCCAGAATCAGCAACGGTTTGCTGATTCCCAGTTCTGCCAGGGCTTCAGCGATCGCTGAGCCTGCGCCACCCATCCGGGTACCTTCTTCGACACTGACCAGGATGTCGTGTGAATCGGCCAGTTGTTTGATCAGCTCCACATCAAGTGGTTTCACAAAGCGCATATTGGCAACCGTGGCGCCGAGCTGCTCGGCGGCCTGCAGCGCCGGGTGCAGCATGGTGCCAAATGCCATGATTGCCACCTGCTGGCCGGTTCGTCGGATTTCGCCCTTGCCCATCGGAATGGTGTCGAGTTCTTTGGAGACTTCAGTGCCAACACCTGCTCCGCGCGGATAACGGATCGAGGCCGGTCCCTGATGGTGGAACCCGGTGCTGAGCATCTGACGGCATTCATTTTCATCGGACGCGGCCATGATCACCATATTCGGAATGCAGCGCAGGTAAGCCAGATCATAGTTGCCGGCATGGGTTGCGCCGTCGGCGCCAACCAGACCGGCCCGGTCCAGAGCAAACGTGACATTCAGATTCTGCAGGGCCACGTCATGAATCAGCTGGTCGTAGGCGCGTTGCAAAAAGGTGGAATAGATTGCCACGACCGGTTTCAATCCTTCACAGGCCAGGCCGGCGGCAAAGGTGACCGAGTGTTGTTCAGCGATACCGACATCATAGTAACGGCCCGGGAACTGCTGTTCAAATTCGACCATGCCGGAACCTTCGCGCATGGCCGGGGTAATTCCGATCAGGCGTTGATCGTGTGCGGCCATGTCACACAGCCAGTCGCCAAAGACTTTGGTGTAGGTCAGTTTGGCAGATGGAGCCGGTTTGATCCCGACCTCGGGATTGAATTTGCCGGGGCCATGATACAAAACCGGGTCGGCTTCCGCCAGTTTGTAGCCCTGACCTTTCTTGGTAACGACGTGCAGAAACTGCGGGCCTTTGAGATTTTTCAAATTTTGCAGAGTGGGAATCAGTGCATCGAGGTCATGACCGTCGATCGGGCCGATATAGTTGAAGCCGAATTCTTCAAACATGGTGGCCGGCATGATCATGCCTTTGGCGTGTTCTTCAAAGCGTTTCGCGATTTCCAGCACCGGCGAAGGCAATACCGATTTGCCGACATTTTTTGCCGCAGCATAAAATTTACCCGACATCAGGCGCGCCAGATAACGGTTCAGTGCGCCAACCGGCGGTGATATCGACATGTCGTTGTCGTTCAGGATCACCAGCAGATTCACATCTTCCATCACACCGGCATTGTTCAGTGCTTCAAACGCCATGCCGGCGGTCATCGAACCGTCGCCGATGATGGCAACTGAATGTCGGCTTTCACCTTTGTTTTTCGCTGCCACGGCCATGCCGAGCGCCGCCGATATCGAGGTCGAAGAGTGGGCTGTGCCAAACGTGTCGTATTCACTTTCTGAACGGCGCGGGAATCCTGAAATGCCGTGCAGCTGGCGCAGTGTGTGCATCTGGTCGCGCCGGCCGGTCAGAATTTTGTGCGGATAAGTCTGATGACCGACATCCCAGACCAGCCGGTCTTCCGGGGTATTGAATACATAATGCAAAGCGATGGTCAGTTCGACCGTGCCCAGATTCGAGGATAAATGACCGCCGGTTTTGGATACCGAGTCCAGCACAAAAGCACGCAGTTCATCGGCCAGCGGTTTGAGCTGGGCGCGCGATAAAAGACGCAGGTCAGCAGGGGAATTGATTTGGTTAAGCATGGTCATGATGGCTCATTGTGAATTTCTTTTAAGCGCTGCGCTGCACGATAAAATCAGCCAGCTCGGAAAGACGCCGGGTGTTGGAACCGGGGACCGATGAATTGGAATCTGGGGTGGAAAACACCGCCAGGGCCGCATGTGCCTGCAGGCGTAATTTTTCTGCCAGATGCTTCGATTCCTCCAGACCCAGAATGGACACATAGGTCGGTTTGTTGTCAGCCGCATCCTTGCCGGCGGTTTTACCCAGTGCCGCTGAATCCGCTGTGGCATCCAGAATGTCATCGACAACCTGGAACGCCAGTCCAATTGCATGTGAATAGCTGTTCAGTGTGGCCATTTCGACGTCGTTAAATTCCTGACGATCCGGTTTTTGACCGCACAGTGCGCCCAGAAACACCGAGGCGCGCAACAGGGCGCCGGTCTTCAACTGATGCATCTGCTCGAGCTGCGCGCGCGTCAATGATACGCCAACACTGGCCAGATCAATCGCCTGCCCGCCGCACATGCCGAGCGAACCGGACGCCTGGGCCAGAATCTGCAGCATTTTCAGCTGACGCGCTGCCGGATTTTTTCCTTCGGACAGTATCAGGAATGCCTGGGCTTGCAGCGCATCGCCGACCAGCAGAGCGGTGGCCTGGCCGTATTTCACATGCACGGTTGGTTTGCCACGACGCAGCATGTCATTGTCCATGCACGGCATGTCGTCATGCACCAGCGAGTAAGCGTGGATCATTTCCAGCGCACAGGCAGCCCGGGTCAGTTCGGCATGGTCGGCTTCAGCCATTAGCTGGCCGGCAGCATAAATCAGCAGTGGGCGCACCCGTTTTCCGCCATCCAGAACGGCGTAGCGCATGGCCTGATGCAATTCGGTTGGCGTTTGTTCAGGTGCCGGCAGAAATTCGGCAAGGGCAAGTTCGATCTGGTCCTGACATTGCTTCATCCAGACTGACAGGGGCACCGGATTGTTCAAACTGGACGTGGTGGAAATCGGCATGATGGACTTGGGGTAAAGAGGTTTTGGCTGGGTGAAATCAGGCCGGATCGGAATCGGCCTGGAATGGTTTTAACATTTCACCGTCGAGAATTTTGACCTGCTGCTCCACTTTTTCTAATTGTGCTGCACAGTATTGCACCAGTTGCGCGCCCCGGGCATAGGAAGTAACGGATGCTTCCAGTGCCAGCTCACCGGCTTCCATGCGCGCAACCAGCGCAGTCAGTTCGGCCATGGCGGCTTCAAAGGAGGCCGGCTGGGCATGTTCTTCAGAGGCGTTCACTGTTTTTTTTATCATGGTTGTGAATTTGAATGTGACGGTTGCAGAGGCAACTATTAGCCCGCTATTCTAAAACAACTTGATCGCTGCCGAGCCAAAATGCCGTGCAAACCGGCTCTATATTTGTAAAGTTACAGCACAGTCGTTCTATTTTGTTATGTTTTAGGTGCACAAGCGCAGGATTTTCGCCAGGAATTTAATCAAATTGCTTCGAGGTCCACCGATGAGTGTGCCGTGCATAAACATAATTCGGGTATAATCGCCGGCTCTTTCCAAAATTACCAATGCATTTCAACGGTGCTGGTCATTGCGGATTCTTTCTCTCTTGGTTTGGTCTTGATTATGGGGGTGGGGATGTCCGATCTGGCAACATTCGCTCAACTTCAGCGCTCTGCAACACAACTTCCGGTTTCTGTTTATTTCGATTCTGCGCTTCTGGCGCGCGAGATGGAACAACTGTTTCGGCTTGGACCACGCTATGTCGGTCACGAACTGATGGTACCCAACATGGGTGATTTTGCCACGCTGGCGTCCGAAAATCAGGGCCGCATGCTGGTCCGAAGCGGCAATGGCATCGAGCTGCTGTCCAATGTCTGCAGGCACCGTCAGGCTCTGATGATGGGCACAATGGAAGCGCCTTGTGCGCGCGGTAACGCCAAAAACATCGTCTGCCCGCTGCACCGCTGGACGTATGACCTGAAAGGCGAGCTGCTCGGCGCGCCGCATTTTGAAAAAACACCCTGTTTAAAGCTGAACAATACCGCACTGCAAAGCTGGAACGGACTGCTGTTCGAGCAGAATGGCTATCAGGTCATGGAAAAACTGAGTCAGTTATCGGTCACCAAAGACCTCGATTTTACCGGCTACATGCTGGATCACGTGGAAGTGCATGACTGTGACTACAACTGGAAAACCTTCATCGAAGTGTATCTGGAAGATTATCACGTCGAGCCATTTCACCCCGGTCTGGGCGGCTTTGTTACCTGCGACGATCTGCGCTGGGAATTTGGCAGCGATTACAGCGTGCAGACCGTCGGCGTCAACAGTGGCCTGTTAAAATCGGGGTCAAAAAAATACCAGGCGTGGCAGGAACAGGTGCTGAAATTCCGGCGGGGTGTGCTGCCACCGTTCGGCGCGATCTGGCTCACGCTGTATCCCAACATTATGGTGGAGTGGTATCCGCATGTGCTGGTGGTATCGACCCTGTGGCCGCAGGGTACCGGCAAGACCCGGAATGTGGTCGAGTTTTATTATCCGGAAGAGATCAATCTGTTCGAGCGCGAATTTATTGAAGCGCAACGGGCTGCTTACATGGAAACCTGTATCGAGGATGATGAGATCGGCATGAGAATGGATGCCGGCCGCCGCATTCTGTTTGAACGCGGTGTCAGCGAGGCTGGACCTTACCAGTCGCCGATGGAAGATGGCATGCAGCATTTTCATGAATGGTACCGCTCCAACATCCGCTTCCATGATGAAAGTAGTGACCCCGCCTGATGCAATCGCTCTGGATGGTACTTGCCGCCCTGTTGTTTGCACTCATGGGCGTGTGCGTCAAGTTGGCCTCGTCATTCTTCACCACGTCGGAAATCGTCATGTATCGCGGACTGTTCGGTGTGGTTTTTCTGTTTGCGATTTCAAGAATGAACCGGGTCAGTCTTAAAACAGGCATGCCGCTGCGTCATTTCAGCCGTGGCCTGACCGGCGTGATCGCATTGTGGCTGTGGTTTTACAGCATCGGCAAGTTACCTTTGGCGATGGCCAATACCCTCAATTACATGTCGCCGATCTGGATCGTCGCGATACTCTTCGGACTGAACTGGTGGCACAGCAAGACACGTTTCGACTGGAAACTGCCGTTTGCCATACTGCTCAGTTTTATCGGCGTAGTTTTTTTACTGCAACCATCCCTGCATGCAGAGCAGTTGCCGGTGGCTCTGATTGCGCTGGGTTCCGGAGTGCTTTCGGCACTGGCTTACCTGCAGGTGCGCAAAATGGGATTGATGGGTGAACCGGAAACCCGTGTGGTGTTTTATTTCTCGCTGACCAGTGCAATCTCTGGTTCTGCAGCCGGTCTGGTCGATCATGACTGGCATCCCATTACGTATCCGGGGATCCTGCTGTTGCTGGGTTTGGGACTGTTTGCCAGCACCGCACAATTGGCCATGACCAGAGCATACCGTCTTGGCAATCCGCTGTTGACTGCCAATTTATCGTACAGTGGCATTGTTTTTTCGAGCGTACTGGGTGTTATAGTCTGGCAAGATAAGTTAAGCTGGCTCAGTTGGGTGGGTATGCTGATTATTTTGATCAGCGGCGTACTGGCAACTTACCTGCATGCGCAGACCATGCAGTCTGCAAAAAATACTTAATTTCGAAAGGAGAACGGCAATGTCGGCAGCATTTACCGCGTTGATTTCAGCCCAGGAATTGGCAAAAAGCATCCATAACCCAGACTGGGTTGTGCTGGATTGTCGCCATGATCTGACTGATTCCAATGCCGGGCGCGCGGCCTATTCTGAAGGACATATTCCGGGCGCGCAGTTTGCCCATCTGGACTTTGATCTGTCGGGAAATAAAATCAACGATATTGGCGCATTTTGTGGCCGCCATCCATTGCCGGATCGTGACGTGTTCGTTGCCAAACTGCGCGCCTGGGGCATCAACAACAATACCCAGGTGATCGCCTACGATGCACAGGGTGGCATATTTGCAGCGCGGCTGTGGTGGATGATGCGTTGGATAGGACATACTGCGGTTGCTGTATTGAACGGTGGCCTGCAGGCCTGGAATGCAGCCGGCGGCGTTATTGCAACCGGTGCGCCTGCACCGCGGCGCGGCACTATTCATGAACAGGATGCAGTGGTCAAACTGGCCAGTTCGCATGAAGTGCAGATCAATATCACGTCGAAACAGAATACGCTGGTGGATGCCCGCTCCCCCGACCGGTTCCGCGGTGAAAATGAAACGCTCGATCCGGTAGGTGGTCACATACCGGGCGCCATCAACCGCTTTTTCAAAGACAATCTGCAAGACAATGGCATGTTCAAGACGCCGGCACAATTGCATGATGAATGGGCACAACTGCTTCCCGACGCGAGAACCAGCATCATGCAGTGCGGTTCCGGTGTGACGGCATGCCACAATCTGCTGGCTCTGGAGGTGGCGGGCATGTCGGGCGCAAGCCTGTATGCCGGATCATGGAGCGAATGGTGTATCGATCCGCGCCGTCCGGTTGCCACAGGTGCCGATTAAGCCTTGGGTTGTGTCTTGCTGTCAGGGTCCTGTTTGCGCAGCGATTTCAGCAGCTGCAGCAGCATCAATCCGTTTCTGGCCAGTGCAGCGGCCTTGCCGGGAACAAAAATCATAATGATGCTGGCCAGCAGTCCGGCCCAGCCGGGAATCTGTTTGAACCGATCCAGCAGGCCTTCGCCTGATTTGATCAGTCCGGTCGACAGCCCCAGCTGACGTGCCTGTGCCACCAGCAGGGTGCGCTGCAGGGCGCATTCAGTCATGAGCATGGTGCGCCGCTGTTCCAGTCGCTGTTTGCTGTTCATGGACTCTCCTGCAATGGGGTTTGTTCCTCGGTTTGATCAGGTTCTTGCGTCTGTCTGGAGTGAACCAGATCCACATCCTTTCGCAATTCGGCAATGCTGTATTCAAACAGGCGCGGTCGGTTTTGGAACTGCCGTCTCACCCATGCCGCAACGAGCGCGCTGCCTGCGCCAAACAATCCGATCAGACACAGCAGCACCGTAATCCGGTACGTGTCCCAAAACAGCGCAATGACCAGAAAAATCAGCAGCGCAACGGCGACCCCGGCACAGAACAGTGCGATCAATGTGGCAATAAAAAAAATGGAAAAGCGTACCAGCTCTTCTTCGAGCTCGACGCTGGCCAACTCCAGCCGGGTTTGCAGCATCGCCACCAGCGTGGAGGCCATGCGACCGAATTGTTCTTTGATCGGCAGCGTCATTATTTTCGACTGATCAGCAGACCGATCAGCAGACCGACTGCCGCACCCAGACTGACCGCCTGCCATGGATTTTCTTTGACGTAATGGTCAGTGGCATGCACGGCCTCGCGGGTCTTGTCGACCACCAGTTTTTCCAGACGGATGATTTCATCACGGGCATGTTTGATGGTGGTTTCAATGCGTTCTCTGGCGGATTTGAACTCTTCATTGCCGGGCAGGGAGGCATTGCCAAGCAGTGCCTCTGCATCGTGGATCACAGCCTGCAGGTCATGCAGCAACTGTTCGTTGTGGCTTCTTTGACTCATGATATCTCCTTGAAATCAGTGTGCGGATTCCACAATACCTGCAATTAGTGACTAAATTGTTATCGTAACGCAAAGTCTGTTGCTATTCCGATGAAAATCAGACAACCCAGCCAGTTATTGTGCCGGAAGGCATTAAAGCAGCCATCGCGCTCCCGATTGCGGATCAGAAAATAATGATAAAGCGCACATAACGCCGCGCCAGTGAGACCCAGCGCAAAGGGATATCCCAATCCGAAGTACCAGCCAATGACTGCCATGATGCCAATGTGGCAGGCATAACAGATCATGACGGCCAGTACGTCATATTGGCCAAAAGTCAGTGCCGAAGTGCGCAGGCCGAGTTTGATGTCATCATCCCGGTCCACCATGGCGTATTCGGTATCGTAAGCCAGTGCCCAGAACACATTCCCAACCAGCATGAACCAGGCAATCACGGGAACATGATTCTGTGCAGCAGAAAAAGCCATTGGAATGCCGAAGCCAAAGGCTATGCCCAGATAGGCCTGTGGCAGGGCAAAGAAGCGTTTGAAATAGGGATAACTGGTCGCGATCAGGATGGCCGCCACGGACAGCAGTTTGGTGTTGTGATTGAGCGGAATAATCAGCGCGAATGAGGCCAGTGCCAGCACGCCGGCCACCAGCAATGCTTCCCAGCCGGCGATTTTTCCTGAAGTGAGCACCCGTTGTTCAGTGCGTTTTACGTGTCGGTCAAAGTCGCGGTCGGCGTAATCATTGATGGCGCAGCCGGC
Organism: Oxalobacteraceae bacterium; assembly: GCA_043758755.1. Lineage (GTDB taxonomy): Bacteria > Pseudomonadota > Gammaproteobacteria > Burkholderiales > Burkholderiaceae_D > Solimicrobium. Next base: position 29,008 of record JAYVMW010000062.1, on the reverse strand, counting down.
CGCACGCATGAAAGCGGTGCCCACGGTAAAAATCAGCAGCAGTTGTAGATCGGGCAGTCCGCCCGAGGCCAGCCAGAGTGCCGACAGGGTCGGCCACAGTAGCAGCAGGATGCCTATCGGTTTGTCAAAGCGGGTCAGCTGCCAGTAGAGTTTGAGTCGGTGCATGGTGGGTTGCGGGTGAAGAAAGGTGCTCATTGTAATTTAATCCCTGCTGCCAAACATCATTTGAGCGGCCAGGCATTTTCTGGCCGGCAGGGCCAGATCGATCAGTCCCAGACCGGCGCCCAGCAGGGGTTGCGGAACAACGGTTCCGGTTTTGGTAAAAATCTGCGCCATCTGGTCGGTCAGCCGGATTGTCATGTTGCGGTCGGATACACGCAGCCGATAAAAATCCTGCAGCGCGGCCGGGCTGATTTCCCGGCCCAGACATTTGGCCAGTTGCAGCGCATCGCGCAAACCCAGATTCATGCCCTGCCCGGCGACCGGGTGCAAAGTCTGGGCCGCATTGCCAATCCGGACCGTGCGGCCAATGGGCGCATCGGTCTGGGCGTTCAGACCGAGAGCAAACGAGGCACGCGCTGTGCTGCGGGTAAATCGGCCCAGCCGGTCACCAAATTCGTTTTGCAATTCCTGCAGGAACAGCTCGTCACTGTGCGCCATGAGGATCGCCTTGCGTTCTGGCGGAACACACCAGACCAGCGCGTAGCCGTCCTCCTGGGGCAGCAGTGCCAGCGGGCCGTAGTCGGTGAAGCGCTCGAAGGCGCGAGCGGGTATCGGTGCGCTGACCGTGACATTGGCAATGACGGCGCACTGCTGATAGTCAACGTGTCTGGTCCCGGCCTGCTGTTCGCTGAAGATCCCGCCTTCGGCCTGCACCACGATGCGCGCGTCGAAACTGCGCTGATCTTCCAGTTCGATGGTGGCGTGCGATTCGGTTTCCTGGATTGTGCTGACCTTGGCCGGTCTCAAAAAGGTCAGTCCCTCACCCTGATTTTTAATGGCGTCATTAAGCGGGGTGAGGATGTCGGTGTAGCGGGCCACAAAGCCGAGCGCGGCAACCTGGTGTTCGCTGCAGTCGATCAGGGTGCGGCCGAAATGCCCTTTTCTGCTGACATGGATTTGCTGAATTGATGTAACCTTGATTGGCCAGGCGCCGGCTGACTGCAGGATTTGCCCGCTGCCCTGGGACAGGGCGATGGTGCGTTGGTCAGTTTTTGTTTGCTGTTCTGTTTTGGCGTCCAGCAGTAATATGCTGGATTTTTTTATGCCGTTTTTTAGCAGGAGCAGGGTCAGGGTTTGGCCTATTGGGCCGGCTCCGCAGATGGCTATGTCGTAGATTTTTTGCATCCGGATTAAATTATTTTTTGCATGATTTTAAGTTGACCAAATAAAGTCGACCGCTAACCGCGTTTCATCACCGCTTCAATTTCTTTGACGGTTTTCGGTGTGTCGACACTCAAATTCAACGGTCCCTTTTTGGTGATGATGACGTCATCTTCAATCCGGATGCCGATGTTCCAGTACTGTTCCGGGACACCTTCGGCGGGTCTGACGTAGATGCCGGGTTCGATCGTCAGGGCCATGCCGGGTTCGAGTTTTCGGTACGGTTTTTCAGTGCTGCCGGCCGGGGCGGTTGATTCTCGGTAGTTGCCTACGTCGTGGACGTCCATGCCGATCCAGTGGCCGGTGCCGTGCATGTAAAACTGGCGGTAGGCGTTGCTGGTGATGGCGTCTTCCAGGCTGCCGACCTTGTTTTTATCCAGCAGGCCGATCTCCAGCATGCCTTCTGTTAATACGCGGATTGCGGCGTTGTGGCCATCCTGATAGCCGGCACCGACTTTGGCGTGCTGGAGGGCCGCACTCTGGGCGGCCAGCACCAGTTCGTATAACACCTTTTGCGGTTTGCTGAATTTACCGCTGGCCGGGAAGGTTCTTGTGACATCGGAGGCGTAACTGTCGAATTCGCAGCCGGCATCAATCAATATTAAATCGCCGACTTTGATTTTTGCATTGTTGGCACTGTAATGCAGAATGCAGGCGTTCGCGCCGGTGGCGACGATGGATCCGTAGGCCGGTGACTGCGCACCCTGACGGCGGAATTCGTGCAGCATTTCTGCTTCCAGCTCATATTCATACATACCTGGGCAGGTGATCTGCATGGCGCGCCGGTGCGCTTCCGAGGAAATGCCGGCGGCCTTTTGCATCAGGGCGATCTCGCTGGCATCCTTGAACAACCGCATTTCATCCAGAATACTGTGCAGATCAATAGTCAGTTGTGGCGCAGTCACACCACTGCGTGACTTGCCGCGGACTATATTCAGACTGCGCTGCAACTGGTCATCCAGATGCGTGTGATAACCCTGGGTATGGAACACCGCCGGTGCGTCGGCCAGCAACTCGGACAGCTTCTGCTCCAGTTCGGCACTGGTATAGGCGGCGTCAAATCCGAATTTCTCTTGCGCAGCCTCGGGGCCATACATGAATCCATCCCAGATTTCACGCTCGGGATTTTTTTCGCGGCAAAACAGGATGCTCTGACTGGTCTTGCCGGCGTTTAACACCAGCACCGCATCCGGCTCCGTGAAGCCGCTCAGGTAATAAAAATAACTGTCATGACGGAATGGAAAAAAACAGTCGCTGTTGCGCGTCATTTCTCTGGAGGTGGACAGAATGGCGATGCCACCGCCCTGGGCCTGCATCTGCCTGAGCAGTGCATTGCGACGATCATGGTATGGTTTCATTGTGGTCTCACGTGGGTATGGAGTGGCGCGTTCAATTCGGCAAAGCGCTCCGGCGTGCCAACGTCGGTCCAGGCACAGGACATCACTTCGCCCCCCAGCTGACCGCGATCAGCCAGAGCATGAAACAGTTCACGCAGTCGCGTTGATTCGCCCGGCGCAATGGCAGCGAACATCTCGGGCCGGTAGACGCCGATACCGGAAAAAGTGTAGCGCGGAGTGCCCTCGTTCGACAGCCCCAGCAGATGTACGGCAAAGTCACCTTGCGGATGATGTGACGGATTTTTCACCATATACAGCCAGGCAATATCGCGTTTGTCATCGGGTAGCGGATTGCCCCACATGTCGTTATCTTCCAGCGTGTTCAGGCATTGTGCGTAATCAAAATGCGGGCAGTAAATGTCGGCCGCGATGGCAACAAAAGGCTGTTCACCGAGCAGGTGCAGTGCATTGGCAATGCCGCCTGCAGTTTCAAGCGCGGTCTGTTCACGAGAGTAACTGATATGTGCGCCAAACTGACTGCCGTCACCCAGCGTCTGTTCTATCATGCTGCCCAGATAGGCGTGATTGATCACCAGTTCCGTGATGCCGGCCTTGACCAGATTCAGAATGTGCCACACGATCAGGGGCCGGCCCCGGACTTTGAGCAGCGGCTTGGGACAGTGCTCGGTCAGCGGCATCATGCGCACTCCGCGACCTGCAGACAAAAGAATAGCTTTCATGTGATGTCGTGGTTAAATTAAAAGGTATACCCGATCTGGGGCGCTTTGTCTTCCAGTTCGTCGAGCAGCCTGAGCAGAGGAATCAGGGTGTTATACCGTTGCGCAGTTTTTCGCACATAGGACAGCACCAGCGGCAGGTCAGCCAGATAATTCGGTTTGCCGTCGCGGTACGCCAGGCGACAGAAAATGCCGAGTATCTTCAGGTGGCGCTGCAGGCCCATGAATTCGAAGTCGCGATAAAAACCGTCGATATCGGTGCTGACCGGCAGACCGGCATGACGGGCGTGCTCCCAGTAGCGTATGGCCCAGTCCAGCACCTGTTCTTCATCCCATTCGATATACGCGTCGCGCAGCAGGGAAACAATGTCATAGGTAATCGGGCCATACATGGCACCCTGAAAATCGATAATGCCGGGGTTACCTTCTTTCATCACCATCAGATTGCGCGAATGATAATCGCGGTGCACATACACCTGCGGTTGCGCGGTGGTGTTGGCCAGAATCTGTTCAAATACCTTGTCCAGACTGGCCTGCTGCGCTGCAGTCAGGGTTGCACCCAGATGCCTGCTGATATACCACTCGGGGAAAATCTGCAGTTCCTTCATCTGCATGGCTCTGTCATATTCCGGCAATACGTCGGGCACGCTGTGTACCTGGATCTGCACCAGCGCGGCGATGGCATCCATATACAGTTTTTGCGCCGTATCCTGATTTAACAGATGGGAGTACATGACCTTGCCCAGATCGCTGAGCAACAGAAAGCCCTGTTCAGTCTGACTGGCAAAAATATGCGGAACCGTCACGCCAGTCGCTTCGAGCAACTGGGCGATCTGCATAAATGGAGCTACGGGTTCCTGCTCGGGCGGGGCATCCATCAGGATAAAGGTCTGGCCACTGGCGCCATCAATGCGGAAATAGCGCCGGAAACTGGCGTCATTGGAGGCGGGCCGGATTGTGGATGGCTGCAGGGAAAATTCGGAAAGTGTGGTGATCCAGTCAAGTAAAAGTGCCAGCCTTGGATCGGAATCAGGCTTTGTTAAATTGTTATCGGGTTTATTTTTTTGATCAGTATCGGTAGAAGTCATGGTGCCATTTGTCTCATTATGAGGAGGATGCAGGGAAAATAGCCGAGTTCCCCTATAATAGGGGACTTTTTTTTAAAATACAGCTTAGCGAAGACATGCTTTTTTTACGCAGCCCTCTATTATCTCATTTGTCGCCGTCCTTGCTTACTAAAATGAGTATGGCTGTATTGGCTACATTATCCGCACCGGCAGCATCCGTATTTGCCTCTGACCAGACAAGTCTGCCTCCGACAGAAGTTGCTGCACCGCTGGCGACTCCGGCCAGTTTACCCGACCCTGACCTGGCACCCGACCCCCGAATTCCATCGACCAGGGATGAAATCACCATCCGGGCCGAACAGATGACCGGTCGCCCGGCGCGGGTGATGAATTTTGACGGTCAGGTTGAAATTGTGCGCGGGCCCTCCACGATCGATGCAGAAACTGCCGAATACCATGGCGTTGAAGATCTGGTCATGGCCAGCGGCAACGTGACGATATACCGCAATCGTGACTGTTACAGCGGCGACACCCTGGAAATGCAAATGGAAACCGGCGAAGGTTTTTTGCTTAATCCGGTATACAAACTGGAAAAAAACAACGCTCAGGGTTTTGCAAAACGGATGAATTTTATCGATAGTGACCGCTCGGAAGTCGAGCACGGAACCTATACCACCTGTGAAGGCGTCAAGCCGGACTGGTATATGAATTCATCCCGGCTGGATTTGGATTCCGGCCGGGACGAAGGTGTGGCCTATGACGGGGTGGTGTATTTTAAAGACGTGCCGATACTTGCCGCACCGTGGATGTCGTTCCCGATTTCTGACGCACGCCGTTCCGGTGTGTTGCCGCCTGAATTTTATTCAACTACGGCAGGTGGGCCCGAAATTGCGGTGCCCTATTATTTTGATATCGCACCGAACCGGGATGCCACCATTATTCCAAAAATAATAGAAAAACGCGGTGAACAACTGGGTGGCGAATTCCGCTACATGGGTTCAGGTTACAGCGGTAACAGCAATTTCGAATTCATTCCAAACGATCACGATCGGAATAATGAAAAACGTTATTCGTTCGGCACCACACTGATCGATACTTCCATTCCTAACTGGAACCTGAATCTGAACTACAACCGCGCATCTGACAATCAGTACGCAATTGATTTTTCGCATTCGATTACCTCCAGCTCCCAGCAAGTGCTACCGCAAATTTTAACGTTGACATACCAACCCAAGCCTTTCCTGAACGTTGGTCTGAATATGACCAATTACCAGGTGCTGCAGGATGTCAATAACGATGTCGTCCAACCGTATGAAATCATGCCCAGGCTGTTTGGCACAATCAACAGAGTTGATGACCTGGGCGGATTTGACTGGTCGGTCTACACGGAATACAGCAAGTTCGTTCATCCAACGATGGTAAACGGCGAACGGATGGTGGGGCAGGCCCAGATTGCCTATCCGATAGTCGGTACCTCTTATTTCATTACGCCCAAAGTTATTTATCATCTGAGCGATTACAGACTGGGAAGTAATCTGACGCCCGGTGCGATACCTGATCCGGTGCTGGCCGTGCCCACTTTTTCACTCGATAGCGGATTGTATTTTGACCGTGAGACGACCTTGTTTGGAAAAGATATTACCGAAACACTGGAACCGCGCCTGTTTTATGTTCGTACACCCTATCGCAATCAGACCGCCATTCCATTATTTGACACCGGACTGGCTGACGTCAATTTTGCGCAGATATTTAACGAGAACCGGTTTTCGGGCAACGATCGGGTTGGTGATGCCAATCAGTTAACCTCGGCACTGGTAAGCCGCGCAATTGAAATGGATGGTCAGGAACGCATGCGCTTTGCTCTGGCGCAGCGTATCAGTTTTCAGCAGCCGCTGGTGGTTGATTCGCCAACCTATGTGGCCACGAATTTCGTTGGTAGTTCCATCGCTTACACCACTTATCCGAATGTGCCCAGCAAATCTGACCTGATTTTTGTCGGTTCGGGCAAGCTGAGTAATAACCTGTCCATTGACGCAGGCTGGCAGTACAGCGAAAGTTTCAAAACTACCGAACAGTTAAACTACGGACTCAAATGGCAGCCCGGGCCAATGCAGGTTATCAATGCCGAATATCGTTACCAGAATACCAGCGAAGTTATTCCGGAAGGCATGAAGCAAATCGATGTTTCCGCGCAATGGCCGATCGCGCCGCGCTGGTATGGTGTGGCCAGATCCAATTTCTCACTGCTGGACCACCGCGTTCTGGACGGCTTGATGGGTCTTGAATACAAACAGGATTGCTGGATATTCCGCTTCGTGGCACAGCGCTACCTGATTCCATCAACTGTTGTTGGCGTGGCTTCGAGCTCAAACACCACGCTGTTTTTCCAACTTGAACTGAATGGCTTGTCAAAAATCGGCTCCAATCCGCTCGAAGTTTTACGGCGCAGCATTTCGGGATATCAGCCACTGAATCAGCCGACTACGCGGCAAAGTTATCAACAAAATAATTTTTAATAGTTCACTATGCTCGACCGTTGTTTTGATATGATGTGTCACTTTTTGAATCACCCAATAACCAAAGCTCAGAATATGAAACGCAATTTATTGTCCATCGCAGCCGTCTCACTCATTACTTTCCTTGCATTGATTCAGACCGCAGCAATTGGTCAGGAAAAATCGGATGCGGCAGTTTCAGCTGCGCCACCGTCTTCTGCTCTTAATGGCATTGCTGTAGTGGTCAATGATGAGGTCATTACCAAACTCGAATTAAGGGATCGCACCAACATGATCACGCAGCGCCTGAGAGCTCAGGGTGTTGCGCTGCCGTCGCCAGCTGAACTGCAAAAACAGATTGTTGAACGCATGATTGTTGAAAAGGCGCAGTTGCAACTGGCGCATGAAGAAGGCATGCGGGTTGATGACGTGATGCTCGATCGCGCCATGTTGCGCATGGCCGAGCAAAACAAGATGACGCTGCAGAATTTCCGCAATACGGTTGAAAAAGAGGGTACTTCCTACGCCACGTTCCGCGAAGGGGTGCGCGACGATATTCTGATGCAGCGCATCCGCGAAAAGGAAGTCGACTCCAAAGTCCAGGTGTCCGAATCTGAAATCGATAATTATCTGGCTGCGCAAAAAGCCGACAAGCAAAAAAATATCGAAGTCGAGTTGTCCCATATTCTGATCCGCATCCCTGAAAATGCCACACCTGAAATGCTGGCCAAACTGCGTGCGCGCGCCGAATATGCCTTGCAGCAGGTCAAGTCGGGCGGTGATTTTAGCAAGCTCGCTGCCACATTTTCCGATTCGGCCGAAGGCTTGAAAGGCGGGTCACTGGGCTGGCGTGAACAGGATCGTTATCCGCAGATTTTTATTGATGCCATTGCGCCTCTGACCGAAGGTCAGACCACCGGGCTGATCAAAAGTCCCAACGGCTTTCATATTCTGAAACTGACCGGACGACGCACGGTAGAGCAGGCCGCTGGCGGTATTCCCCAGACCCATGTGCGCCATATCCTGATCAAGCTTTCTCCGACTGTGACCAAGGAACAGGCAATTCATAAACTGGTCGACTTCAAACAGCGTATTGAAAACAATGGCGCCAAATTTGAAGATCTGGCACAACAGTTTTCCAATGATTCCTCAGCCGCCAAGGGCGGTGATCTGGGCTGGCTGTATGCCGGTGACGTGCCTGAATTTGATCCGGTCCTGGCCAACCTGAAAGAGGGCGAAATCAGTGATCCGATCGAATCCGCCGCCGGCATGCATATCATTCAGGTGCTTGGGCGCAAAAACGATGAAGTCTCAGTCGAGCGGCAGCGTCTGCTGGCCCGTCAGGTCATTCATGCGCGCAAACTTGACGAAGCAAGTCAGGACTGGATACGCCAGTTGCGCGACCGCGCTTATGTTGAAATTCGCACCGACGACAAATAGACACCGACTGTCATGAAAAAAATGCTGGCTATTACCATAGGGGAACCGGCCGGCATAGGGCCCGAAATTTCGTTGCGCTGTGCCTGGCAGTTAAAAGAACAGTGTGTGCCGGTGCTGATCGGCGATATGCAATTCCTCTGCCGGCTTGCACGCCAGATCGACCCGGCCATTGAACTGCTTCAGGTGGACCATCTGCAGCAGCTTTCACGTCAGGTTACAGCCGTGCAGGTGCTGCACAGTCCGCTGGCTGCAGAAGTCATTGCCGGCAGCTGTGACCGGCGCAACAGCCTGTCCGTACTGGCTACGCTTGACCTGGCCATAGCCGGCGCGCTGCAGTCAACGTTCGATGCAATCGTCACGGCGCCACTGCAGAAATCAATCATCAATGATGCCGGTGTGGCGTTTTCCGGCCATACCGAATATCTGGCCCAGCAAACCGGTACTGCCAAAGTGGTTATGATGCTGGCCTGCTCCAGTACCGCAACGTCGAGTCGGCCGCTGCGTGTGGCGCTGGCAACCACGCATTTGCCGCTGCGCGAGGTGGCCAACGTCATCAACCAGGAAGAATTGACACTGATTCTCGATATTCTGCATGCCGATCTGGTGCATAAATTTGGCATCCGCCAGCCGGTGATCCTGGTGACAGGCTTAAATCCGCATGCAGGAGAAAACGGCTATCTGGGACGGGAAGAAATTGACGTCATCACGCCGGTGATTCAGGCCGCACAGAGCCGGGGCCTGGATGTACGCGGCCCGTATCCGGCCGACACCCTGTTCCAGAGCAAATATCTGGATCAGGCCGACTGCATACTGACGATGTACCACGATCAGGGCCTGCCGGTATTAAAGCATGCCAGTTTTGGGCGCGGCGTCAATATCACGCTGGGTTTGCCGATTATCCGAACTTCCGTCGATCACGGTACCGCACTCGATATTGCCGCACAGGGCACCGGCCTGGCCGATACCGGCAGCATGCTCGAAGCCATGCTGATGGCGCTGAGTATGACGTCTGCCTCAACCAACCTGAATAAGAACCAATGAAACATATTGCCCGCAAAAGGTTTGGCCAGAATTTTCTCACCGATGACGGTGTGCTCAACAATATTATCAGTACGATCGATCCGCAACCGGACGACAGCATGGTGGAAATCGGCCCAGGACTGGCGGCCATGACGCGTCTGCTGCTGCGTGGCGTAAAGCATTTGCATGTCGTGGAACTGGACCGTGATCTGGTGACCAGGCTGAAAAAAGAATTTGATCCGGCACGGGTAGAGGTACACGCCGGTGATGCACTGAAATTCGATTTCGCGCAGATACCGGTAGCACCCGGTAAGAAATTGCGCATTGTTGGCAATCTGCCCTATAACATTTCCAGTCCGTTGCTGTTTCATCTGGCCGATATCGCGCCGTTGGTGCAGGACCAGCATTTCATGCTGCAAAAAGAAGTGGTGGAGCGCATGGTGGCCGAGCCGGGCAGCAAGGCGTTTGGCCGGCTGTCAGTAATGCTGCAGTGGCGTTATCACATGGACCTGATGTTCATCGTGCCGCCCGAAGCGTTTGATCCGCCACCGCGGGTTGAGTCGGCTATCGTGCGCATGATACCCAAAGCCGCCCCGCTGGCCTGTGATGAGAAAAAACTGCAAACCACCGTGACCAAAGCATTTTCGCAGCGGCGCAAGGTGATCAGGAATTGTGTGGCGGGGATGTTTACCGAAGCGCAATTGATTGAGGCCGGGATCGATCCGCAATTGCGTCCGGAAGCGGTTGGATTGGAACAGTTTGTGGCGCTGGCTAATTTGGCGTAGGGTGCAATAACATTGCACCAATGTTGGCCCAGTCCGAGACTACTCCAAGTTCGGCAACACCTTCAAACCCAGCTGATTCAACTCTTCACGCGCAGCCTGATAGTCCGGATAAACCTTTTTCACCCGGGCCCAAAAGCGCGCACTGTGATTCATCTCCAGCAAATGCGCCAGCTCATGCGCGATCACATAATCAATCAGATGCGGCGCAAAGTGAATCAGACGCCAGTTCAGGCGGATTTTCCCCTGCGAGTTACACGAACCCCAGCGCGTGTTGGCACTGGACAGGCTGAATGAATGATATTGCACCCCCAACTGTTCGGCATAAAAAGTCAGCCGCTCACTGAACAGTTTGCGTGCTTCGCGCATCAGCCAGGCCAGCAAATGCTTCTTGCACAGCGCCGGATCGGAATCGGCCGGCAGGTTCAGTGTAATCAATGCGGTTTCCATATCGAAGCGGGTCGGTGCACCGTACTCAACCAGCAGCGTGGCGTGCTGGCCCAGAAACGGCAATTGTGCACCGCTGCTCCAGATGGTGGGTGCCTGCGCCAACGGAGCCGGACGCTCGCGCTGTTCCTGCAGGTTTTTCAATATCCAGCGCTGTTTGCTGACGATGGCGGAATTGATTTCGGACAGACTGACCCAGCGCGGCGCGGTAATCTGCAAACCTGTTGCGGTAATCTGAAAGCCGATGCTGCGTCTGCTGGAACGCTGCAGCTGGTAGGTAATATACTGCTGACCAAGTTGCACGCCGTGCGCATGTTTGGCCAGCACTTTGGGTAATTCGGCTTGCGGTACCAGATCGATGATGGTGCCGGTGAGCGAGTCAAATAAATCATACTGCACGTATTTAGCCAATGCAGACAGTGAAGAAAATGGTGATGATGGTGATTTATTTCCCGCCATGCACGCTACCCTGGATAGTCTTGCGGTGAGATAACCCGCATTTCGGCTTCAATCCACGCTTCCACCTCAGTCATCACTTCGAACGGGCTTCTGCCCTCGGCCGATATCGGTTTGCCGATAGAGACGGTAATTGTGCCGGGTTTTTTGATGAAGGAATTTTTGGGCCAGCAGTCGCCCGAATTCATCGCCAGCGGCACGACCGTGGCACCGGTCTCTACTGCCAGGCGCGCGCCGCCGCCTTTATAAACGCCTTTTTGTCCGACCTGAATGCGAGTGCCTTCCGGAAACATGATGATCCACTGACCATTGGCCAGCCGTTTTTTACCCTGTTCCACCACGTGCGAAAAGGCGTCTTTGCCTTTGCTGCGGTCGATCGGTATCATGCGCAGCAACGCCAGTCCCCAGCCGAAAAAAGGAATCCAGTGCAATTCCTTTTTGAATACGAACACCAGCGGACGCGGCATGTACATCAGATAGAAAATGGTTTCCCATGCCGACTGGTGTTTGGACAGTAATATGACAGGTGCATCGGGCAGATTTTCCACACCGATCACGCGATAATTCATTCCGCATAACACTTTGCCCAGCCAGATTACGGTCACATTCCAGCGTGCGGTGACCCAATAACGCTGGTTATAGGGCAGGGGAGCGACCAGCATGCAGACAAACGCCCACACCACGGTGAGCAATACCACCAGAATGTAAAACAGCAGCGACTTTAAAAACGGGATAACACGCATTTCATCTCCTGATTAACTTGTGACTGGCAACCGAGTTCAAGTCGCTTCAGCGCTCAATATATGGCTGACCATGTCGGACAGATTGCTGTGCACGGTCGCGCCAGGTGGCAATCCGCCGGCCAACAGTGTTGATTCGCCTTTGCCGGTCAGCACCAGGTGCGGTTCGCAACCGAGAATGAATCCGGCCTGCAGGTCGCGCAGCGAATCGCCCACGACCGGCACACCTTTGAGTTCGACGTCGTAACGATCGGCGATTTCGCGGATCATGCCGGGTTTGGGTTTGCGGCAATCGCAATTGGAATCAGCGGCATGCGGGCAGAAAAAAATGGCATCAATGGTCGCACCGACATGCTGTGCGGCGTTGTGCATTTTCTGGTGGATGGCGTTCAGGGTTTCCATATCAAACAGCTTTCTGGCAATGCCAGACTGGTTGGTGGCCACCACCACTACATAACCGGCCTGATTCAGTCGGGCGATCGCTTCCATGGAACCTTCGATTGGCAGCCATTCATCAGGCGACTTGATAAAATCGGCCGAGTCATGGTTGATGACGCCGTCACGATCCAGGATGATGAGTTTGGTTTGGGGCATGTCAGTTTTTAAGTGGGTTTGTCAAAAACATCAGGCAGCCAGTTTGGAAATGTCTGCTACCTGATTCAGTATGTCATGCAACATCGCCAGCAGGGCAATCCGGTTGTTGCGCAAGGACTGGTCTTCAGCCATGACCATCACATCGTTAAAAAATGCATCGACCTGAGGCCGTATGGTAGCCAGAATCTGCAAAGCCTGATTGAAGTCGCCGCCGGCAAAGGCGGACTGGACCTGCGATGAAATCTGGCGCGTGGCTTCATACAGGGCAAGCTCGGCAGGTTCAATCAATAATTTCGCATCAACCTCACCCACGGATTGTTCATTTTTTTTCAGAATATTGGTAATGCGTTTATTGGCCGCTGCCAATGCGGTTGATTCAGGCAGGGCAGCAAACTGTTTGACAGCAATCAGGCGCATTTTGATATTGGCCAGCATATCCGGTTGCGGCGCGACTACGGCTTCCACTTCAGCCGGGCTGTAGCCCTGTTCCTTCAATATCCCGCGCAGGCGGTCGTAAATGAACTGGGTCAGTGCCACAGCGGGATCGGCAAACGCAGCATTGCCGGCAAACAGGGATGCAGCATGTTGGAGCAGGCCCGACAGTGTCAGAGGTAACTGTTTTTCGATCAGGATGCGCAACACGCCCAGCGCGTGACGGCGCAGTGCGAACGGATCACGATCTCCGGTCGGTTGCAGGCCGATACCCCAGATCCCGACCAGCGTTTCGCATTTGTCGGCCAGCGCCAGAATGGTTCCGGTTACGGAAACCGGCAGGCTGTCACCGGCAAAGCGCGGCTGGTAATGTTCGGTCATGGCTGAGGCAACTTCGGCATGTTCACCATCGATCTTGGCATAGTAACTGCCCATGATGCCCTGCAGTTCGGGAAATTCACCCACCATGTCAGTGAGCAGATCGGCTTTGGCCAGTTGCGCTGCGCGCTGTGCCAATGTGACGTCGGCACCCAGTTGGGTTGCGATATAGCCGGCCAGCTGTTGTACGCGTGAGACGCGCTCGGCCTGATTGCCGAGCTTGTTGTGATACACCACCGACGCCAGGCCCGCAGCGCGCAGTTCCAGTGTCTTTTTCTGATCCTGCTCAAAAAAGAATTTGGCATCCGACAATCGTGGACGCACTACTGTTTCATTACCGCGAATGATGTGTTCAGGCGTTGCGGTTTCAATATTCGACACGATCAGAAAACGCGGACGCAGTTTGCCGGCACTGTCGGTCAGGGCAAAATATTTCTGGTTGGTCTGCATGGTCAGAATCAGGCATTCCTGCGGCACACTCAGGAATTGTTCTTCAAAATGACACGGGTAGATCACCGGCCATTCAACCAGTGCGGTGACTTCATCGAGCAGTGATTCCGGCATCAACACATGGTCTGTTCCGGCCTGCTCCAGCAATGCTTTGCGTATGCTTTCCTTGCGTTCGGTGTAGCTGGCGATGACTTTGCCGCTGTTGCGCAGCGCTTTTGCATAATCGCCGGCAGCCCCAAGGGAGATTGTTCCTTGCGACAAAAAACGGTGTCCCTGTGTGATGCGGTCCGCTCGCAGTCCCAACAGCGTGACATTGACCAGCTCGGAGCCATGCAGCGCAACCAGTCGATGCACCGGGCGGGCAAACTGGACCGAACTGCCATCCGGACGCTGATAAGTCATCAGCTTGGGCACCGGCAATTTTGCGACGCTGTCCTCGATGGCGCTTTGCAATCCTTCCTGGAGCGTACTGCCACTGGCACTGTAGCTGTAGAAAAAACTCTCGGCTTTGCCATCGGCAGCGCGCTCAAGCTGGCTGACCTGCACATCGGCAAAACCCATGGCGGCCAGTTTCTTTAATAGCGGTGCCGTGGCATTGCCACTGGCGTCCAGCGCGACGCTGACCGGCAACACTTTTTCACGGCATAAACGCTCGGGTGATGTGCTGCGCACGCCGGTAATGTGCACGGCCAGACGGCGCGGGGTTGCGTAGCTGGTGGCAACTGAATCCGGTTCCAGAAAGTCGCGTGAGCGCAACGCACTGACGATGCCGGCGGCAAAGGTGTCGCCGAGTTTTGCCAGCGCTTTGGGTGGTAATTCTTCGGTAAATATTTCAACTAATAAGGATTGGTTCATGGTGTGATGTTGTAATAATTATTCAGCTGTGAGCAGGGTAGCGCAGTCAGGCAGTCAGTGTTGCCCGGGTCAGCATCGGGAAACCCAGTGCTTCACGCGAGTTGTAGTAAGCACTGGCAATCGAGCGCGACAGATTGCGGATTCTACCCATATAGGCAGCGCGTTCGGTGACTGAGATGGCGCCGCGCGCATCGAGCAGATTGAACGTGTGGGCTGCCTTGAGCACCATTTCATAGGCCGGCAGTGCCAGCGGCACTTCCATGAGTCGTTTGGCTTCGGCTTCGTAACTGGTGAACAGGGAAAATAAAAAATCGGTATTGGAATGTTCAAAATTGTAGGTGGACTGTTCCACTTCATTCTGATGATACACATCGCCATAGGTCAGTTTATTTGTGACGCCGTTTTCTTCCCATTCAGTCCAAACCAGATCGTAGACGTTTTCCACGCCCTGCAGATACATGGCCAGACGTTCGATACCGTAAGTAATTTCTCCCAGCACCGGTTTGCAATCCAGTCCGCCGACCTGCTGGAAATAGGTAAATTGGGTGACTTCCATACCGTTGAGCCAGACTTCCCAGCCCAATCCCCAGGCGCCCAGCGTGGGGTTTTCCCAGTCATCTTCCACAAAACGCACATCATTTTGCTGCAGATCCAGCCCGACAGCTGCGAGAGATCCCAGGTACAGATCAAGAATATTTTCCGGCGCCGGCTTCAGGACTACCTGGTACTGGTAGTAGTGCTGCAGACGGTTGGGATTGTCGCCGTAGCGGCCATCCTTGGGGCGTCGTGATGGCTGGACATAAGCGGCGCGCCACGGCTCCGGGCCGATGGCACGCAGAAAAGTGGCTGGGTGCGAGGTACCGGCGCCCACTTCCAGATCGAGCGGTTGCAACAAGGCGCAACCCTGTTTGTTCCAGTAGTCCTGCAGAGTCAGAATGATTTGTTGAAAAGTGAGCATGGATGATTTTTTATGGATGACTGAATCGGAATGGTTGAACGCTGCGCACTGCAGATGCGGGGCAGTGCGGCAAATAACGCAGCAATAACTGCAATCAAAATTTTAACCGCCAATTCTAACCCAGATTTCTTCTGTGGAAGCCGGTGCGGCAGAAGGAGTCGATGCGTTTCACCTCATATTTATCGGTGGGCAAAGTAATTGCAAATGGTTATAATTAATTATTAGTATTGAAAATAAATCAATGTTGGTTGCGTAATCACATTTTTGCTTGCCAAAGCTGTGGTCGCATCAGACTATAAAAAAAGCCGTACAGGGAAAACGAAAGTCGGATCACCTTGAGTTGTGGCGAGGTGGACTGGCTCCGACTCAATCAATTTTGTTGCTAAGGAGTACCCCTGTATGGAAAAGACTACCGAAATTTTGCATCACCTTGAACAAGCTGCACCTTTTATGCCTTTTCCCATTTACTGGATGGATCTGGAAGGCCGGGTGGCAGGAGCAAATCAGGCCTATCTGGAAACGCTGGGCGTGAAACACTTTGATCAGGTGGTTGGCAAAACCCCCTCTGAGTACTGTGCCGATGATGCAGGCAAGTACATATCGGATCACGTCAATCTGGTCATCGAGACCAGACGCAGTCAGACCCGGGAAGATGTGGTGCGTGACGAAACTACTGGTAAAAAGCGCATTTATTCCGCCATCCGCTCGCCATTAACCGGCCCCGGTGGTCACGTCTTTGGCGTCATAGGGACGGCGATCGACGTCACTGCAGAGCGCGAAAACAGAAGGTTGCAGGAACATAACCGTCAACTCAGTGACATTACCGAAAAAGAAGCCTTCGCACAGATGGCGCGCAAAGTTGCCCATGATATTCAATCGCCTCTGACTGCATTGTCGGTCATGGTGAATGTGTGCGATGAACTCAATGAAGCAAAGCGACTGATCCTGAAAAACACCTTTACCGCGATCAAAGATATTGCCAACAATATTCTCAACAAATATTCCATGGATGAAAACCAGAGCGTCGAGAAAGAAGAGCACAAGCTGATCCTGTGCTCTGATTTTCTGATGAAATTAATCAGCGAGCGGAAATATCAGTATCAGGATATTGCGGTCAAGTTTGATGTCAATATTGCGCAGAATGCCCAGTTTTCCTTCATACAGGCGCAGTCCAGTCAGCTTGGACGGGCCATTACCAATCTGATCAGCAATGCCGTCGACGCGCTGAAAAATCAGCAGAATGGCAAAATCTGCGTCAAGCTGGAAGTCGATGAAATCATGGTCAAATTCACCGTGCAGGACAATGGCAAAGGCATGAGCCGCACCATGGTGGAAAAAATACTCAATCACACCAAATTCACCGAGGGCAAGGAAAACGGCCATGGCCTGGGCATGATGCAGGTCTGGGAAATGGTTGAAAACAACGAGGGCAATCTCACCGTGCAGTCACAGCCCGGGCAGGGAACCACGTTCGAACTGACCTTTGCAAAAATCGAAAAAGCCGAGTGGATCATGGATGAAATCATCTTCAACAGTAACGATATCGTCGTTATTCTGGACGACGACCAGCTGATCCATGACGCCTGGAATTTGCGATTGAATGCATTGCGAAATTCTATGCCGGATCTGATCGTGCGGCATGAAAAGCAGGGACAGGCAGTGCTGGACTATCTCAATACGCTCAGTCCTGATGACAGGGACAGAGTGTATCTGCTGTGCGATTTTGAACTGATCAATCAGAATATGCATGGGTTGCAGATTATCGAAGCCAGCGATCTGAGGCGCGTCGTGCTGGTAACCAGTTATTACGCCAATCCGGTGTTGCAGAAGTCGGTTGCTCAAATGGGCATCAAGATATTGCCCAAGCAGATGGCATCGATTGTGTCGATATGCTGCGCGCATCAGTACGGCATTTTGAAGCTGAATTCAACCGACACCATGTACGATAAAAGCTATTACTCCATCGATCAGACGCGGGATAACTACGCACTCTGAATTCATCTGTTATAGCCCAGCAGGTGTTGGCTTCAGAAGGGTTGCAGCATGTCCGGGTCCGGGTTGGCGACAAATTGCGCAAACGCATCGCGCAATTTTTCACTGGCTCCGATGGCGCACTGCCATTCCTGCATGCGCAGTTGATTGTTGTTGCCGTGGAAGGCGAAGTCCTTCCGGTCCGGCATTTTTCTGCGCGGCAGTGACTGAATAAATTCTGCGGAAGGTGCAACCAGCAGTACATTGTCCAGCCAGTGACTGTTTTTGCCCTTGCCGGCACGGCGCCATCTGAAGGCCTTATCCAGCCAGCCTGGAATGATGTGGTCGGTAAAGTGGGGGTACAGCACCAGCTCCTGGTGCGACCCGTTTTCACTGTCTGAACTCAGGCGCGAATAAGGCAGGGCCAGATGGTAATCAATCAGCCCGCCGTCCCAGTACGTCCCGGCCGGAGCCCCGGCAATATGTCGCACCGGATCCATGATTAACGGCAGGGTGCCGGAAGCCAGCAAAGCGGATTTCAGGTTGTCCGCAGTTAAGGCACTGAATTCGGTGGTAAAGGTATCAAAGCGGGTTTTGAGCCAGGGCACCGGGTCGCGCAGATCGCTGACCACGACTCTTTCCAGATGTCTGGCCAGCTGCGCCCGTGAACCGATATTGGCCAGCGTGGCGGCAGCGAAACCGGCTTTAATGCCCACGGTGTGGCTGGGTGAACGCAGCAGGCCGCGCCCTTTATTGGTGAGAATATGCAGCCGGTGATGGGGCTGTGTGACAATGGCATTGTCATGGCCGTCGATAAAACGCAGTAATAATTCCTGGATGACTTCGGTCACAAAGGTACTGCCGGGTTTCTTGGGGTAATGCTGCCGGCAATACAAATCGCCAAGCCGGGCAAAGCCCTGTGCCGGATCGGGCATGCTGGCTGCAGCCATGCGCCACGAGCCGATTGACGCGCCGATCAGACTGCGCGGCCGTGGTGCCTGGGCCAGCCATTCTCCAAACAGCCACTGATCCAGGGCCTGCAAAATCAATCCTTTCGGACCACCGGCCGCAGCCGGAATGGCGGCAATATGTGCGGCCTGCAAACCGTGCTGGCGGATGTGTTCAAGGGCGAGTGGCCCGGCGCGCAAAATGATGGGAGAACGAGGGTGTGTTGCCATAGAGAGCGGCGCGTCAGGGAGCAGTCTTGGTATGCAGTTGCATGGTGGCAGTTTCAAACTTGCCGGCAGTTAGTAGCGGAATAACGGCCAGACATTTTTCGATCGCGCCATCAATCAGGCCCTGCTCGTCCTTTCTGGGCCGGTGCAGTACAAAGTCAACCACAGGCTGCTGCGAATTCAGACTGCGCGGATGACCGATGCCGATCCGCATGCGCCAGTAATCCTGCGTGCCCAGTGCGGCGGTGATATCTTTCAAGCCGTTATGGCCGCCCGACGATCCGCCTTTTTTTAGCTTGGCAATCCCCGGATCAATATCGAGTTCGTCATGCACGACCAGCACTTCATCGGGCGCTATTTTATAAAAGCGCGCCAGGGCGCCGACCGCTGCGCCGGACCGGTTCATGAAAGTCTGCGGTTCGAGCAGCCAGACTTCGTTGCCATCAATCGCGGTTTTTGCCATCAGGGCATTCATGCGCGTATCGCGCTGCAATGTGCAGTTGCGCAGCGTGTTGGCAAGGTTGTCAACCAGCCAGAAGCCGGCATTGTGGCGGGTAAGCTGGTATTCCGGCCCGGGGTTGCCGAGGCCGACGATGAGACGGATAGCCATGGATGAGAGTTTGTGGTTGCGGTCAAAAAGAAAACCGCATTATAGATGGTTCACGCAGGTTGCAGATTATTTGGGGAAATCAGGTGCATAGCGGCGGATCCATTCCAGCGCAGCTTCTTCGCCGGAAATCACCCGTCCTTCGGTTGCCAGGATTTCTTTTTTAAAATGCTCGATATGGCAGATCTGCTCAACCATGCGCATGCGGAAATGATTGTTTTCATCGACAAACCGTACGCCGACTTCAAACTGGTGGTTTTCACAGGGTGAGCACCAGACCACCACCCCCTTCAGATTCACCTGCGGATCGATCGCCGGAATCTGGATCACCACCATTGCGCCCAAATTGACTTCGGAGGTCGACAGAAACGCCAGTCCGCCTTCCGACACATTCTTTAGATATTCCGTGCCTTCAATGGCGATGTCGTCCAGACTCCAGGCGATAGCTACATCGGACGGGTGCCGCACATAATGGCGTTCCATTTCTTGATTCATGATGACCTCACAAAATCGGAGAAGATCGATTCTACTCTCCGAAATTTGGCGCATTCCAAATTTTGAGGCCGGCTGTGCCGAAGTTACACAATGTGTTGTACTTTAATCACGCAACTGTTTTATTGTGAAATTTGCTATTAAAAATTATCCGGTTTGAGATCAACCTGATCTGGTTATTTTTACTGGATCAGATATACTTCGGCTTCCCGAGGAGCGTTGCGACAGATTCCGGTTGGCGTATTGCTAATATAATGCCAATAACTTCTTGCCAGGCTTGGGACTATCACAGCAACTGCGCTCACGTTACTTTTTTCAACTGAAAGGAGGGCGTGATGAACGCCATCAATAAATCCGCAACAATCAGCACCACCCACGACCTAACCAAAGACCACCTCATTGCCGACATCAGTCTGGCAGCCTGGGGCCGCAAAGAAATCAATATCGCAGAAACAGAAATGCCGGGTCTCATGGCAATTCGTGAAGAATATGCAACCAGCCAACCGCTGCGCGGCGCGCGCATTGCCGGCTCACTGCACATGACCATTCAAACCGCGGTACTGATCGAAACACTCGCAGCGCTTGGTGCCGAAGTGCGCTGGGCTTCCTGCAATATCTATTCAACCCAGGATCAGGCCGCTGCTGCCATTGCTGCAGCCGGGCATCCCGTGTTTGCCTTCAAAGGTGAAAACCTCGACGAATACTGGGAATTTACCCACCGCATCTTTGAATGGCCCGATCATCCGGCCAACATGATTCTCGACGATGGCGGCGACGCCACGCTGTTGCTGCATCTGGGCAGCCGGGCTGAAGGGGATCTGGCCGTGCTGAACCATCCGACTTCCGAAGAAGAAATCTGCCTGTTCAATTCGATCAAAAAACATCTGGCCGATGACCCGGTCTGGTATTCGAAACGTCTCAAGGAAATCAAGGGCGTTACCGAAGAAACCACCACCGGCGTGCATCGTCTGTACCAGATGCATCAGGAAGGCAAACTGGCATTCCCTGCCATCAATGTGAATGACTCGGTCACCAAATCCAAATTTGACAATTTATATGGCTGCCGCGAATCGCTGGTGGACGGTATTAAACGCGCTACCGACGTCATGATCGCCGGCAAAGTCGCCGTGATCGCCGGGTATGGCGACGTCGGAAAAGGCTGCGCTCAGGCCATGCGCGCCCTGTCAGCTCAGGTGTGGGTCACGGAAATCGATCCGATCTGCGCACTGCAGGCGGCCATGGAAGGCTACCGGGTCGTGACCATGGAATATGCGGCACAACATGCCGACATTTTTGTGACCGCTACCGGCAATTTCCACGTGATCAGCCATGACAACATGCTGGCCATGAAAGACCAGGCCATCGTATGCAACATCGGCCACTTTGACAATGAAATCGACGTCGCCTCGCTGGAAAATTACGAATGGGACAATATCAAACCGCAGGTTGACCATGTGATTTTTCCGGACGGTAAACGTATCATCCTGCTGGCCAAAGGTCGCCTGGTGAATCTGGGTTGCGGTACCGGCCATCCGTCGTATGTGATGAGCTCCTCGTTCGCCAATCAGACGATTGCGCAGATAGAACTGTTTGCCAATCCGGGTAAATATCCGGTCGGCGTATACACTCTGCCAAAACATCTGGATGAAAAAGTGGCGCGCCTGCAGCTTAAAAAACTCAATGCTCAGCTCAGTGTGCTGACTGACCAGCAGGCTGCCTATATCGGTGTGGCCAAAGATGGTCCGTACAAAGCTGATCAATATCGTTACTAAACACACTTCACCATCCGCACCGGCAAGTGAAAGCGGGTGGTGATTTTTTGAAAGAATCGTATGCGTCTGTTAGCTACCTGGATAATCAATGCCTTAGCCCTGTTGGCTCTGCCTTACCTGATGCATTCCGTCAGTATCGACAGCTTCACCACCGCTTTGCTGGTGGCCATTGTGCTCGGGTTCGTCAATGCCATATTGCGGCCGATATTAATCATTCTGACTCTGCCGGTTACGGTTCTGAGTCTGGGATTGTTTGTACTGGTGCTCAACG
The DNA here is from genome assembly GCA_043758755.1 of Oxalobacteraceae bacterium. GTDB lineage: Bacteria > Pseudomonadota > Gammaproteobacteria > Burkholderiales > Burkholderiaceae_D > Solimicrobium. Next base: position 7,149 of record JAYVMW010000062.1, on the reverse strand, counting down.
GACTGCTGTTCTGGATGGTAGCGACCCTGTTTGTCGGATTTCACGTGGCAGGATTCTGGTCAGCGTTTCTGGCCGCTATTTTATACAGCGTGATCTCCTGGGCGCTTTCAACTCTCTTAATTAAAGACTGACCTGCACCATGGCGCAACCTAATTTCAGCATTGAATTTTTTCCGCCCAAGACGGCGGACGGCGTAGAAAAGCTACGCACAACCCGCGGCAAACTTGCTGCATTGAACCCCTCCTATTTTTCAGTGACATTCGGCGCCGGCGGCACCACCCAAAAGGGAACGCTCGACACGGTGCTGGAAATGCGTGCCGAGGGACTGGCTGCAGCCCCGCATTTATCCTGCATCGGCGGCGACGAAGAATCGATCCGCGCGATCCTGCAGCAATACCAGGCCAACGATATTCGCAAACTGGTGGCACTGCGCGGCGATATGCCCAGCGGTTACGGGCTGGGCGGCTCGTTCCGCTATGCCAGCGAACTGGTGGAATTCATCCGCAAGGAAACCGGTGAGTGGTTCTGGATTGACGTGGCAGCCTATCCGGAAATGCATCCCCAGGCACGTTCGCCACAGGAAGATCTGCACAACTTTGCCCGCAAAATCCAGGCGGGGGCGAATGCTGCCATCACTCAGTATTTTTACAATGCCGATGCCTATTTTCAGTTTATTGATGCCGCTGCCAAAATTGGCATTCATGCACCGATCGTGCCAGGCATTATGCCTATTACCAATTTCACCCAGCTCATGCGTTTTTCAGATATGTGTGGGGCGGAAATTCCGCGCTGGATCAGACTGAAACTGGCCAGCTATGGCGACGACAGTGCCTCGATCAAGGCGTTTGGGCTTGATGTGGTCAGCAAACTGTGCGAGCAGCTGCTGGCCGGCGGTGCGCCGGGCCTGCATTTTTATTCGATGAATCAGTCGGAGCCGGTGACGCAGATCTGGCAGCGGTTGGTTTGATCAAAAAATAACCGGCTCACAGGCCGGTTATTTTTGGGTTAAAAAAAGTTATTCAGCCAATAATTTCTTAACATCCAGAACCAAATCCTCAGGCTTGGTCAGCGACGCATAACGCCCAAACACCGTGCCATCTTTTTTAACCAGAAATTTGGTGAAATTCCATTTGATTGCTTCACTGCCCATCACCCCGGGAGAGTGGCTCTTCAGGTATTGATACAGCGGATGCGCATGGCTGCCGTTGACGTCAATTTTTTCAAACAGCGGAAATGTCACGCCAAAGTTTTTCTCGCAAAATGCCCCGATCTCAGACGCATCCCCCGGCTCCTGATGCCCGAACTGATTGCACGGAAACCCCAGCACTACCAGCCCCAGCTCCTTCAACTCCTGATAGATTTTTTCCAGACCTTTGTATTGCGGCGTGAAACCACAGGCGCTGGCGGTATTGACGATCAGCAGGACACGGCCTTTGTAGCTGGAAAGGGCGACCGGCTGACCGGATAAACTGTTGGCGGTAAAGTCATAAATACCGCTCATACAATACCCAGATGCTGGGTGCCACTGTTGAGATCACGTTCCTTGGCTTCTTTGCCGTGCAACATAATGGCAAGGCGCAGTTCATTGACGGAATCGGCGTTGCGCAACGCATCTTCATACGAAATTTTCTGCGCTTCGTACAGTTCAAACAGCGACTGATCGAACGTTTGCATTCCGTGCTCGCGTGATTTTTTCATCACTTCCTTGATCTCGTGCACCTGACCTTTAAAAATCAGATCACCGATCAGAGGCGTATTGATCAGAATTTCCAGCGCAGCAGCACGTCCCTTGGTGCCGCGCAACGGAATCAGGCGCTGTGAAATCACGGCTTTCAGATTCAGCGACAGATCCATGAGCAATTGCAAGCGCCGCTCTTCCGGGAAAAAGTTGATGATACGATCGAGCGCCTGATTGGTGCTGTTGGCATGCAGGGTGGCCAGACACAGGTGACCGGTTTCAGCAAACGCCACGGCATGATCCATGGTTTCGCGGTCGCGGATTTCACCAATCTGAATCACGTCTGGCGCCTGGCGCAGAGAATTCTTCAGTGCCGCGCCCCAGTCATCGGTATCGATACCGACTTCACGCTGGGTGACGATGCAATTGTCATGCGGGTGCACGTATTCAATCGGATCTTCAACCGTAATGATGTGACCATAGCTGTTGTGATTGCGGTGCCCGACCATGGCAGCCAGCGTGGTGGATTTACCGGAACCGGTAGCACCCACCATAATCACCAGACCGCGCTTGGTCATGGAGATATCGGTCAGAATATTGGGCAGACCCAGTTCTTCAAATTTTGGAATGGTGGTGGTAATGGTCCTCAATACCATGCCAACCCGGCTTTGCTGCACGAAAGCAGAAACCCGGAAGCGCCCCAGGCCGGCCGGGTTGATCGCAAAATTGCATTCCTTGGTTTGTTCAAAGGTGGCGGCCTGTTTGTCGTTCATGATGGCGCGCGCCAGCTCGATCGTGTGCGCGGCAGTCAGTGGCTGATTGGAAACCGGAGTAACTTTGCCGTCAATCTTAAAGGCGGGCGGAAAGTCTGCAGTGATGAACAGGTCTGATCCATTTTTGGACACCATCAGACGCAGTAAATCGTTCATGAACTTGGTGGCTTGATCGCGTTCCATTGTCGTTAGTTCTTTCTGAATTAACCAGGGAAGTTTTCGGGAATTTTGGCAGCAAAGCGAGCCGCGCCAAGTGAAATCTGATTACGTTTGACCAGGTCCGTCAGACACTGATCCAGCGTTTGCATGCCGACGTTACTGCCAGTCTGAATGGCGGAATACATCTGCGCAATTTTGGATTCGCGTATCAGATTGCGAATTGCCGGTGTGCCGAGCATGATTTCATGTGCAGCGACCCGGCCGGAACCGTCTTTGGTTTTGAGCAGGGTTTGTGAAATAACTGCCTGCAATGATTCGGACAACATCGCGCGCACCATTTCTTTTTCTTCAGCCGGGAACACGTCGACAATACGATCGATGGTTTTGGCGGCAGACGAAGTATGCAGCGTTCCAAATACCAGGTGACCGGTTTCGGCTGCAGTCAGCGCCAGACGGATGGTTTCCAGATCGCGCAACTCACCGACCAGAATCACGTCAGGATCTTCACGCAGTGCCGAGCGCAGCGCATTGTTGAACGACAAGGTGTGCGGCCCGACTTCACGCTGATTGATCAGACATTTTTTGGACTCGTGCACAAATTCGATCGGATCTTCCACAGTTAGAATATGACCGTATTCGTTTTCATTCACATGGTTCACCATCGCTGCTAACGTGGTCGATTTACCTGAGCCGGTGGGGCCCGTAACCAGCACCAGACCGCGCGGCTTGAGCGACAGATCTGCAAAAATTTTTGGCGTATTCAACTGTTCCAGCGTCAGAACCTTGGAAGGAATGGTACGCATTACCGCAGCCGGCCCGCGGTCCTGATTGAAGGCATTCACCCGGAAACGGGCCAGGCCAGGGATCGCAAAAGAAAAATCGCACTCCAGAAATTCTTCATACGCCTTGCGCTGGCCATCGTTCATGATGTCGTAAATCAGCGCATGCACGTCTTTATGTTCGAGCGGCGGCAAATTAATGCGCCGCACATCACCGTGTACCCGTATCATGGGCGGCAGGCCGGCGGACAGATGTAAATCGGAAGCATTATTCTTGACGGAGAATGCAAGTAGTTCGGAAATATCCATTTATAATCCTGTGGGCCTGTATGAATTAATGAAACCGGGTCGTTCCACAATCGTTCAGTTTTGGCATGCGCAATACGCCGGATTGTGAATTTCAATGATGTGATGCAGTAAATTAGCCTGATTATGTCCTCAATCCTGATCAACTTGCAAGCCGTACGGCAACAGATTGTTCATGCCGCCCAACTGGCGGATCGATCTTTTACCGAAATTCAGTTATTGGCCGTTTCCAAAAACTTCGACGCCGAGGCAGTTCTTGATGCAGCCAAAGCCGGCCAGAGCGCTTTTGGAGAAAACTATGTGCAGGAAGCGCTGGATAAAATAGCGAAGCTACACAGCATTGCCCCGGAACTGGTGCTGGAATGGCACTTTATCGGCCCGATTCAGAGTAATAAAACGCGCCAGATTGCACAGCACTTCGACTGGGTTCATTCCGTTGATCGCCTCAAGATAGCAGAGCGCCTGTCTGAACAGCGCCCCGCCGGCATGGCGCCACTCCACGTTTGTTTGCAAATCAATATCAGCGAAGAGCACACTAAAAGCGGCATTGCGGCAGAGCAGACTGTGCAGATGGCCAGACAGATTGCCGCATTACCCAATTTGCGCCTGCGCGGATTGATGGCGATTCCGCAACCTACTGCCAATGTTGAACTGCAACGCAAGAGCTTTCAGCAGGTTCGTCTGTTAAAAGAACAATTGAACGCGCAGGGCTTCGATCTGGATACTTTATCGATGGGTATGTCGGCTGATCTTGAAGCCGCCATACTGGAAGGCAGCACCATGGTCAGAATAGGAACAGCCATTTTTGGAAAACGTAATTATGCTCAATAAAACAACAACTCAAATCAAAATCAGCTTTATCGGCGGCGGCAACATGGCCGGTGCCCTGATCGGTGGACTGTGCGACAAAGGCAGTGAATCAATCTGCCATCATTCAGATATTCACGTGGTGGATGTCAATGCAGACAGTCTTAAAAATCTGCAGTCGAAATTTGGTGTGACCACCAGCCAAACCATAGACGAGCAGATCAGCAAATCGGATGTGGTTTTAATGTCGGTCAAACCGCAACAGATGCGCGAAGTAGCTGAACAGCTGGCGCCCCATATCAAGAACCAGCTGGTGATATCAATCGCTGCCGGTATCCGTTTTGGCGATCTGTCGCGCTGGCTGAACGACTATCCCGCAATTGTCAGAACCATGCCCAACATGCCGGCACTGATCAACCAGGGCATTACCGGCATGTATGCCGCACCTGGCGTGAGTGCAGCGCAGCGCAGCAGTGCAGACGCCATCATGCGTGCCGTTGGTGCGACGGTCTGGCTGGAGGAAGAGGCCATGCTGGATCCGCTCACCGCCGTATCGGGCAGCGGGCCGGCGTTTGTATTTTATTTTATGGAGACCATGCAAAAAGCCGCGCAGGAAATGGGTTTTACCGATGAACAGGCGCGACAACTGACGATGGCAACTTTTCAGGGGGCGGTGCAGTTGGCCGGCCAGTCCGAGGAGAGCACTGCTACGCTGCGTGAACGTGTTACATCCAAGGGCGGCACGACCTACGCAGCCCTGACCAGCATGCAGCACAGCGGGGTGGGGGAGGCGATTGTCAAAGCCTTAAAGGCGGCGGCGTTGCGCAGCACGGAGTTGGGGGATGAATTTGGCAAGTAGTCAAAAAGGCTACAGAGAGAGCCGCAAACGCCGGAAATTTGCGACTTTTTTCTTGACACACGACAACGCCTCAGACATAATCGTGCGCTTCGCTTTGAACTTGGTGATATAGCTCAGTTGGTTAGAGCACAGCACTCATAATGCTGGGGTCGGTGGTTCAAGTCCACCTATCACCACCAATTCCCTGTTTTACGGCGTCCAACGGGCGTCCAATGCAATACAAAAACCCGCCTGAAACATAGTGTTCATGCGGGTTTCTTGTTTTTCCGCGTACATTCCAGTTTATTGACATATAGATGGTTATGGTCCATTGTTTAGACCATATTCGCCACTAGTTGAATGGGATGGTCTAAAAATGCCGAAAATAGTTAAACCGCTTACTGATATACAGGTAAAAAACGCCAAGCCAAAGGATAAAACCTATGCTTTATTTGATGGCGGAGGGCTGTTCTTGGAGGTGACGAATGTTGGGACAAGACTCTGGCGAATGAAATTCACCAATCCAGTCACCAAAAAATCAAATAAATTATCGTTTGGACCCTACCCCGAAATTTCGTTGTTGGATGCTAGGCAAAAGAGATTTGAAATACGCAAATTACTCGCCAATGGGATAGATCCAATCCAGGCAAAACGTGATGAAATGATAGCCTCCGGGGTTATTTCATCAAACACATTTGAATTGGTTGCCCGTGAATGGCACGCCAATAAATCGGACTCGTGGCAAGAAAGCACCGCAAGAAACGTATTGCACAGGTTGGAAAAGGACGTTTTCCCCATAATCGGCAATCTGCCGGTCTCCAATATTAAGGCTCCAATTATTTTGGATATGCTTCGGCAAATCGAAAATCGTGGTGCTACCGACATGGCAAAGCGGCAGGGACAAATTTGCGGCCAGATATTTCGCTATGCAATTGCCACGGGAAAGGCAGACTCCGATCCTGTACCGCATTTGCGAGGAGCTCTCAAAGCCACCTCTAAAGGGCACCATGCCGCAATTACAGTCGATGAGTTACCTGAATTCCTGCAGACATTTAAAAAAATTGAGGGGCGGATGTATCCAACCACAAGAATTATGTTTAGGTTAATGATGCTGACATTTGTTCGAACGAGCGAATTAACTACAACTGAGTGGTCCGAAATTGATCTGGAAAATGAGAAGTGGGTCATACCTTGGCAGCGCATGAAAATGGGGAAAAAGAAATTAAATCCCCGGAAGGTTGACCATCATCCATTTTTGCCGAAGCAGGGTTGGGAGTTACTGCGAGAACTGCATCAATACTCTGGCGGTAATAAATATAGGAACATATAATCCGTGATTGCAATCGCCACATTTAATTCGGGGCTTTTCACATACCCCTTTCCGCCATTCATTTGCACACACTGGTGAATAGCCGGTTTTTCCGCTTTGCGAACTCTCCCATCGAATAGGATAAACATCATCCCTTCCACGGAATAGGCTTCTAAACAATTTAATTTTTTCGGTTGGATTTAACTGCACTGAATCTGACCGATGAGTTGGCTTGACAGTTATTTTTTTATCGGCGGAAATTGGCAAACTTATGCCGTGGGAAACGAGCAACTCTTTTAATAATTTATTTTCGTTTCTTAATTCAGTCAGTTCGACTTCAAAGTTTGACATGTCGAAATAGTGTGTAATTAGTGACTCAAAATTTGGAATGCTCCGAAGAATGGGTATTCTGGTCCATCGTGACCGGTCATTCTGGTATCGTGACCGGCCATTCCGATTGAACGTGACCGGCCATTCTGGTTTATCGTGACCGATTTCAG
>JAYVMW010000061.1:0-2098 GCA_043758755.1 Oxalobacteraceae bacterium | reverse complement strand
ACCACCGGCATAACAATAATTGGTACCGTTGTAAACCCCTGCACCCGCATAGGTGGCCTGATTGGCAGTGATAAAAGTATTTGTCGCGGTAAATGACGATGTTTTATGAGACATGTAAACGCCACCGCCATTACCCGCAGAGTTGTTAGCAATCGTGCTGTTATTGGCAGTCACCGAAGCATTCTGGCCAATGTATATTCCGCCGCCGTAGCCAAATTGTCCAGAGGTACTGTTGGACACCGTCACATTGTTCAGGATCAGAGCTGACGACGAAGCATTAGCATTGTCCGGCAATGTGATCGCGCCGGAGTCGCCATTAGTGCTGTTGCCCTTGGTGATCGTCAGATTGTTCATCGTCACTGTACCACTGGTGTTTTTGATGACGAACAAATCGGTAATATTGTTGCCATCGATCACTGGCGACTGCGGCGCGTTACCCTGGATGGTCATTGGACTCGAAATGGTGATCGGGTTTGACGGCGTGAGATATGTGATGTGGGTGACCAATGGGCAGATGGTGATCGTTCTGCTGACACTAACGGCGGGTATGGCATTCGCTGCGGCATTCAGAGTGGCGACCGCGTTTCGCAGCGAATAAGGGATCGCCACGTCATCGGATGCATTTCTGACGGTGTAATTGTTACAGTTAATCGGCGTCACTGATGGCGTCAATGACGGCACCACCGATGGCACCGACGATGGCGGGAAGTACAGTGTTGCTGTCGGGACTGTGGTTGACGTGACGACAGTCTGTACCGGATAACCACTGTAGCCGGCTTGCGTGGGCGTATTGGTGATCGCCGGCGTAAACAGGATCGTGCCGGTCGGGGTGGGCGTCAGCGTCTGGGTCGGCGTGCCGGTCAGTTGCGAACCGTTAGGCACCCATACCGGGAAGAAATCACCGCCCTTATCAGTCTGCGTTACGCGCGTCTGGTTGCTGCCATCGATATTGGTGATGTACAGGTCGTTGATCAGCCCGTCGCGGTTGGACATAAACGCCAGTACGGTACCATCCGGCGACCAGGTGGGGTGGTCATCGGCGGACAACTTCTGCGTGATGTTCATCGGGTTGGAGCCATCCGCATTCATCACGAAAACCTGCTTGTTGCGATTCTTTTCGCGCGTCGAAACAAAAGCCAGCTTCTGGCTGTCCGGCGACCAGGCCGGGTAGCTATCATTGGCTTTGGTGCGATCCGGCTTGCGGTTGGCGGTGCGCTCGTTGGTCACACAGCGCTGATTGAAGCCGCTGGCATCCATCACGCAGATTTCGCTGTTGCCATCGCGGTCGGAAACAAAGGCAATCGTCTTGAGGTCGGGCGACCAGGCCGGGTGATCGTTGTTCGACCCGCTCTGCGTCAGGTTGATGATGTTGCTGCCGTCGATATTAACCGCCCAGATATCGCTGTTGCCGGTACGTGTCGAGACAAAAGCGATATGCAGGCTGTCCGGCGACCAGGTGGGCGAATAATCCTGCGGCAGTTTCAGGTTGACCTTCTTGCCGGGGGTTGCCTGGTGAGTCAGACATTTCTGACTGCTGCCGTCGGCGTTCATGATGCAGATTTCGTTGTTGCCTTCCCGCTGCGAGGCGAAGGCGATCTGCGATCCATCCGGCGACCAGGCCGGTTGCGAATCATTGAAGCTGTTTTGGCTGATGTTGATCTGGCCGGAGCCGTCCGGATTCATCAGGTAAATCTGATCGTGGCCATCACGCCGTGACGTAAACGCGATCTTGCCGGGCAGTCCGGGTGGGGTCAGTGTCGGGGCGATTTGCGTCTGTGCGGAAACGCTCAACAGCGCACCGCCGACAACAATCATCAGGAAAAGAGCGAAAATAATGGTTGAAGTCAGCCAGACACGACGAGAAGCACGCATAACACTTATCCCCACACACAAAACAACGACGGCACACAGGAAATTCCGCTAAGCGTATCCAACAACCAGCAAGCTGTCAATTTTCGCGCGCGGTGGGTGTCCGCTCCTTTGCGCCGATCTGACCGACTGCTATACTCTGTCTCAGCGAAAGCTAAGATTACAGGATTTACAGAGGTTTTGTCATGATCGATAGCGTCAACACTGAAATTTCAGTCGACTATTACCT
>JAYVMW010000060.1:0-54632 GCA_043758755.1 Oxalobacteraceae bacterium | reverse complement strand
TCCTCCTAAGAATTAGATACAGGTTCGATTCCTGTTGGTCACACCAAATTATTGTTCAACATAAATGGCGTACCGACGATTTGATGGCGCTGCTGCATGGTGAATCCTGATGTTGGTCGATACGAATATTTTGGTCGATGTTTTCGAAGACGATCCCGATTGGGTTGAATGGTCGGTCTCCCAACTTCAGTCGCCATCCAAGGTTCACAAGTTGGTGATCAATGCAATTATTTATGCCGAGTTATTGCCGTCAGTGGCCTGCCATTATTGACCCGCGATGTTCAACGCTATAAGACTTTTTTTCCTGGTGTCAGATTGGTGGTGCCGTAGGCACAGTTGAAATTGCTTTCTGGTACACACGAAAAGTTTCAGGCGATTTTAAGTGATGACAGCGCCGCAATTGCTCTGGTTATATCTTGTTGATTGGTTCGCCAATTCACGACACTAATTCGCATAGCGCGCTGGCCGCGCCACGTTGTCCCGGAAAAAAATGCTTCTCCGGTAGCATTTATTTTTTGAATAATTTCATCAGTGAAAACGTCGTTAAAACCATCGGATGCACCAGCTTTCTCAAAGCGAACCAGACCCTGATTCATTATTGGACTGAAAACGATTTTTGCGCCAGAAAGATTTCCGATTCCTTGCACCAGTTGGCGGCAATAGTCGCAGCATCGATCAATCAAATCCGCGGCGTTGAGTGTCAGGATCACTGGGCCAGCAATTCGATTCAGTGCATTTTCTAACGCTTCTGGCGTTACGTTGCCCTCATCACAAGCCCACCGCCAATCGCCCATGCAAAAAAGCGTCCTCCGGCGCTGCCAAATAAACCATCAGAAGCATCCTCAACCAGCGAAGCAAACACCAGTTCAGCAGGCATTCCTTTTTGGGGGGGGGCATGGTTCCGCCGAGGCTGGAAAGCAGTTGATCGCGTGATGCTGTTGCAGATACGGGTCGTTGATCTAATTCACGACCCATGTGCAGCCCCGCTGTGCTTTACACAACACAATCAAATAAACAAGATTAATAAAATAGCTATTCACATTAATATCTTTTAATATCGAAAGGTCTGATTGATGAGTTTCGAACTGGATCAAATGTTTCGAACTGAAGAATTCACAGACCAAGCCCGATTATTTTTTTTAGGAGTACTGCATGAGGAAGTTAAGCATTGTATTAAGCACTTTGTCAGTGAGCTTTGCCAGCCCAAATCTGATGGCGCTCACCTCCGGCACGCTAGTTGCCACCGTTGTGAACGGCGCCGCACTGAATATGATCTCGGAAGTTCCGGATTACGCTTCAGTCGCTCCTGAGCTTTTGTTACAAAACGTCATCAAAAATCCAGATGGTTCAATGACGATCAAAGCGGGTCAGCAATCGGCACAGGCCAACGCGATGAATCGGTCCTATTGCCACATTGTCGGTGATACCGACATCACCAATGAAAGTGATCGAAAGATAGACGGGGGAACACTTTATCCCGTGGTATGTAAAAGCCCTGCTGGCCACTATCCACCGGCAATTGCAACGGCTGTTTTCAGGCTCGAAGGAACGCAACAAACAGTTGACCCAACCGCAGGGGCCCCAAAAACTGTGCCAAAGGATGAAAGAGGGATGTACCTCAATCCTTTCGGAAAAAAATAGGAGTTGAGTGGCGCCAGGATCATCAAGGTTTGAAAGCCTTCAGTGCGCCACCGGTCTGGCAGTGTTTTGTTTTTTTATGGCTCGGCGTACATAACCGGCATCCCCAAATTTTGAATGTAAATGTTCGACTGAAAAAGTTGAGGGTGCGCTGCGTTCAATTGCCGACCTGTTTGCTAACTCTTTGGAGAACTTCAATGACTAAATTCATTAAAAATATTTTCAAACTATCGACCATCGCATTGTTAATCGGCAGTGTGGCAGACGCTCCTGCTCTGGCAGCGCCAACAACTGGCGCCAATACCAGTCAATTTGTGGCAGTCAGCGACAATTGTCTCAACGGTCAAACCGTCAATACCTCACCCAATGGCATAAACTGGACCAATCGGTTTGCTGGAACTACTGCTTATCTGTATGGGGTAGCCGGTAATAGCGCCGGGTTGTTTGTCGCTGTTGGACAGGGACCAATGTTAACCTCGCCGGATGGAATCAACTGGAACGCGCGCCCTTCCGCCTCTTCAAATTACGTACGCGCTGTCACAGTAAGTGACGCAGGACAGTTCGTCGCGGTTGGAAATCAGTCAGATATTCAAAGTTCACCGGATGGAATGAACTGGCTTTTGCGCAGTGCAGGCAATATATATTCCAATCCCCTGGTTGGAGTAACTGTCAACAAGGCTGGGTTGTTTGCTGCCGTTGGTCAGGGAAATGTGGTGACCTCGCCAGATGGAATAAACTGGACCAAGGCATTTACCCCTCTCACGCCTTCAAATCAGGTCAGAGCGATAGCTGTCAACAACGATGGATTGTTTGTGAGCGTCGGTGATATGGGTACCAGCAATAATGGCTTAATTCTCATCTCGTCAGACGGAATTAACTGGAATCTGCAACCTGGTCTGGCAGCCAATACCAACCTGTATGGGATCGCCGTGAACGGGGCTGGATTGTTTGCCGCGGTTGGTGTGCGGGGAATAATAATGACCTCAACGGATGGAATAAACTGGACTGCCAGAACTTCCAACATTACCAATGACCTGCGTGGCGTAACTGTAAACAGTGACGGCTTATTCGTGGCGGTCGGTGCAAATGGAGTGATCCTGACTTCAACCGATGGCGTCATCTGGCTACAGCAGGATTCCTCCTTTACGCCATGTGCCCTGAGCGGCGCGGGCAGCATCAAAACACTTGACTACCGGAAGTAATCAGGACCTTCGCTGATTTTCATCCTTGATTGGCGCCGATTTTATTTTACTTGTGTGGATCTGACAAAGGCCGATAGGTTACATTGGTAAAGTCAGCCAAGCTGCGGTGCCAGGTTCTGCCAAAGCGGCCCGGCAATCCTGTTCAGATTGCCGGAGTTCCCGATGGCTGGGTGACTCTACTGAATCAGGCTGATCTGGGTACGTCGCCCATCCTGATAGGTGTACAGCGACAATATCCCGTTCTGCAAATCGCCTTTGTCGTCAAACCCGATATCGGCGGTAATGCCTTTGTAATGAATTTTTCTGAGATATGGCAGATAGTTATCCGGGTTGACAGACTTGGCCTGCTGCATGGCGTTGGCCAGAACCATGACCGCGTCATAGGTGTAAGGTGCGTAGAGCTGCACATCGACGCCAAAGCGTTTTTTGTAGGCCATTTTGAATTCATCCATCGCCTTTTGCCCGGACTTCTGCACGCCACCGGCAATGGCGCAATAGACTTTATTGTTGCCCAGCGCGTCGCCGGCCAGTTGAATGATTTTTTCGGTACACACACCGTCACCACCCATGAATTTGCTGTTGATGCCCAATGATTTGATTTGCTTAAGCATCGGTCCGGCAACGGCATCCATGCCGCCAAAGAAGATCACATCCGGTTTGCCGGCCTTGATTGCGGTCAGGATCGCATTGAAATCCGTTGCCTTGTGATTGGTAAACTGGCGCTGCAAAATTTTGATATTCGGGCTGGCAGCCTTGGCACCTTTGATAAATTGATCGGCCAGACCCTGGCCAAAGGCAGTCCGGTCATCGATGACCGCGATGGTTTTCGCGCTGAGATTATTGACGGCGTAGTTACCCAGTTTGATTCCGTTAAAACCGTCATTGGCAATCAGCCGAAATGCTGATTTATACCCCAAGGCTGTGTAGCTGATTGCTGTGACTGAAGGGGCGATCTGGGGAATGCCGGCCATTTGATATATTTTTGCTGCCGGAATGGTCGTGCCTGAATTTAAATGTCCAACTACCGCATTGACTTTGGCATCAACCAGTTTCTGGGCAACTGCCGTACCCTGTTTGGGGTCGGCACCATCATCTTCGGCAATCAGTTCAAATTTGGCTTTTTTGCCGTTGATGACAAAACCTTTGGCGTTGAGTTCTTCAACAGCCATGCGCGCACCATTTTCATTATCCTTGCCCAGGTGGGCGACGCTGCCTGAGATAGGTCCGGCATGCCCGATTTTGACGATGATTTCTTCAGCAGCAAATGCAGAAGGGATCATCAGAAAGGAAAACAGGGTGGCGGAAATAATTTTTAGCGGGTTCATAATAATTTTCTTTCACAATGAGGATTGGGTAAAACATACATATTGGACTTGCAGAGATGCCACTTGAATGAAACCGGGGTTACAGTACAACGGCGGGGGGTAAGTCAGGCAGAACTGGATTTTCTTGGTTCATTTCTGCGTCCAGCATTGTTTTCTTATCAAACTGAAAAAGATATTGGCGGTTTCCCTTGCCGGAACGGCAATTGGCCGGGCCGGGCTGCATAAAAACCGAAAACTGGTCCGGGGATGGCGCGGTGCTGCGGTACAATGCCGCCTTTATACTTGGATGGGACGAGCCTTTGGGCCGTCAAAGAATGTTATGGCAGTTATTACTCTTTCAAACGCACAGTTGGCATTCGGCCACGTCGCACTTCTTGATCACTCTGAATTTTCTCTGGAAACCGGCGAGCGGGTCGGCCTGATTGGCCGCAACGGCACCGGCAAGTCCTCGCTGCTTAAAGTTATCGCCGGACAGGCCAAACTGGATGACGGCCCGCTGGTCATGCAGCAGAATCTGCGCATTGCCTATGTGGAACAGGAACCGGCGCTTGATCCGACCCATAAGGTGTTTGATGTGGTGGCGCAGGGATTGGGTGAACTGCCCGCACTGCTCAAGGAATATGAAACCATCAGCGGTCAGTTCGGTGGCGATAACGACGAGGCGCTGATGGATCGCATGCATGACATCCAGCTGAAGCTGGATGCCTCTGACGCCTGGGGCTTGAACAGCAAGGTTGAAGCCACGCTGGACCGGCTGAATCTGCAGGCCGATGCCGTGATCGGCTCGCTGTCCGGCGGGATGAAAAAGCGGGTTGCGCTGGCTGTTGCGCTGGTCAGTGCACCGGACGTGCTGCTGCTCGATGAACCGACCAACCATCTGGATTATTCCTCGATCCTGTGGCTGGAAGGATTGCTCAAGGATTTCAAGGGCAGCGTGCTGCTCATTACCCATGACCGCAGTTTTTTGGATAACGTCTGCACCCGCATCATCGAACTGGATCGCGGCACCATTATTTCTTTCCCCGGCAACTTTACTACCTACCAGACCCGCAAGGCTGAACTGCTGGAAAACGAGGTGGTTGAAAGTGCCAAATTTGATAAATTTCTGGCCCAGGAAGAAGTCTGGATCAGAAAAGGCGTACAGGCGCGCCGTACCCGTGATGAGGGCCGGGTGCGCCGTTTGGAAGATCTGCGCCGCCAGCGTGCCGCGCGCCGTGATCAGCAGGGGCAGGTCAAACTCAATGTTTCTTCGGGCGAGCGTTCCGGAAAAATTGTCGCCGAACTAGAGAACGTCAACAAGAGTTATGGCAGCAAGTGCATCGTCAAAGATTTCAGTGCCACGATCCTGCGCGGCGATAAAGTCGGCCTGATCGGCGCCAACGGTGCCGGCAAGACCACGCTGCTGAAAATGATACTGGGCGAAGAAAGTCCGGATTCCGGCACCATCAAACAGGGCAGTAAACTGCAGGTGGCGTATTTCGATCAGATGCGTGCCCAGCTCAATGAAGAAGCCAATCTGATGGAAACCATCGCGCCCGGATCAGACTGGGTCGAAATCAATGGTCAGAAAAAACATGTCATGACCTACCTGAACGATTTTCTGTTTGCCCCCGAGCGCGCCAGGTCGCCCGTGAAATCACTGTCCGGCGGAGAGCGCAATCGCCTGTTGCTGGCGCGCCTGTTTGCCAAGCCCGCCAATGCCCTGGTGCTGGATGAACCGACCAACGATCTGGATATCGACACGCTGGAACTGCTGGAAGAGTTACTGGAAAATTATACCGGCACGGTATTTCTGGTCAGCCACGATCGCGCCTTTCTGGACAATGTGGTTACCCAGGTCATTGTTTCAGAAGGAGAAGGGCGCTGGAGTGAATTTATCGGCGGCTTTTCCGACTGGGAGCGGTATGCCAAGAGTGAGCACGCCAGAGCCGCTGCCAGGCCCGCGGTCAAGGCTGCGCCTAAAGGCGATGCCAAAGCTGAAAATAAATCTAAAAAGCTCAGCTACAAAGAACAGCGTGAATTGGAAGAACTGCCCAAACAGATTGCCAAACTGGAAGCGGAGCAGCAGATTATCACGGTGCGTTTGCAGGATACCAATCTGTATAAAACCCAGCCGGAAGAAGTCAGCAAGCTCAATCGCCGCTATGCAGAAATTGATGATTTGTTGCTGACCAGTCTGGAACAGTGGGAAGCGATCGAGGCACGCAGCAAAGAGTGAAGTCGATCAGGGCATGTAAGGCAGATCACCCATTGTTTTTTTCCAGAGTTGTTCGGCCTGACCTGATTTGATGACACTTTCCAGCGCAGCATCGATCTGAACCAGCAATGCAGAGTCAGGGCCGTTTTTCGCGGTGATCAGATGCCGCGCAGGTCGCGTTGCCCATTCGGCCCCAATATGCCGGATCAGCGGATTGGCCAGAAAATTTTTGCCGTTGTTACTTTCATAAACCGGCTCAAGTTCTTCAGCAAAATAATCGCACCGTCCGGCCAGCAGTTTTCTGTACAGTGAATCATAATCGCTGCCCATGACCAGATCGTCGGAATTGATCTGGTAGTGCACATAACTGGAACCATAAATGCCGCAGCCGCGGAATTTTTTCAAATCGCTGGCCCGCGTAATGTGCACAGGATTGGAAGCCCGATAAAAGATTTGGGGTGTGAGGGTATTGTAGTGGGTTGAATAGTCATACACTTTGGCCCGCTCGTCATTGAAATACACCCCCAGCGCAAAATCGATGATGCCTTCTTCCACTTCCAACAGACATCTTTTCCATGGCATATCCGCATTGAATTCAATCGGAATGCCCAGGCGGGTAAACGCAGCCCTGACAATATCAATGGTCGCACCTTCGACAGGAATGATTTTTTTACCGTTGCTGTCGAGTTTCAGGCTACCCGGCGGCGGCGGGTCCGAGTCCACACACATTGTAACAGCGCGCACGCTCGCTGCCCGGGCTGGCGGAAACAAAAACAGTTGAATACATACAATCACGAAAAATAACTTGCGCATCTCAGTGGATTCTTGGTTAACTTGCCGGGCAATGGTTTAATTCTAGCTTGCTATCATTGAGCAACAAAAATTTTTTATCATGATTCAATTTAATCAAGTATCCATTGCAACGACCCGCCTGCTACTGCGTCCCTTGCAGCAGGCTGATGCGCCTGCCGTGTTTGCCCTGCGCTCCAATCCAAAGGTGAGCCGCTTTACCGGCTATGTTGCCTGGGCCGATCTGACCAAGGCGCAGGAATTAATTGCGCGAGATCAGGCCGCCATGGAGTGCGGCGAATACCTGCGTCTGGGTATGGTGCCAAGGGGACAGGATGAGCTCATAGGCACTGTCACCCTGTTTCACCTCGATGAGCAGTGCCGGCGCGCTGAAATCGGCTATGACCTGCACCCTGCCATGTGGGGCAAAGCCTATATGAATGAGGCGCTGCTGGCCCTGCTTGAACTGGGTTTTAATGAAATGATGCTGAACCGTATCGAAGCCGATGTCGATCCGCACAACACGGCATCCATCAACACGCTGCAACGACTTGGTTTTCTGCAGGAAGGACTGATGCGCGAACGCTGGATTGTTGACGGGGTCAAGTCTGATACGGCCTTTTTCGGCTTGCTGCACGCTGACTGGATGAAATCCAGAACTATTTGATTTCTATAAGATTGCCGTAAATTCATTTCAAAAAATTAATAAAACCAAGTAGAATCGCGGCTTGGAAATTTTTTACCGGTCCAATAATGTGTAAATTCGTGTCGCAGTTTTAAAAGAATTTCGCGGCTGCGCTGCGTACAATCCAACCATTCACGATAACCCGAGGCTGATCATGACCGCAACGCATCCATCCAACCCTACCCATCTTCCTTCCACCTCTGTTCCTGTTTCCAGAGCCACCTTTGATGAAGTGATCGTACCGACTTACGCCCCATCGACGATGGTACCGGTACGCGCCAAGGGCCTCGATGTGTGGGATCAGGAAGGGCGTCAGTATCTCGATTTCACGGCCGGCATTGCCGTCACCAGTCTGGGGCACTGCCATCCTGACGTGGTCCATACCCTGCAGCAGCAAGCGGAAAAACTCTGGCATGTCGGTAACGGCTACACCAATGAACCGGTTCTGGAACTGGCGCGTTCGCTGGTTGCCGCCACCTTTGCCGATCGTGCCTTTTTTTGTAACTCAGGCGCAGAAGCCAACGAAGCGGCATTAAAACTGGCTCGCAAATACGCTTCCAAAAACGGTCATGCGCATAAGTCTCGTATCATTTCCTGTGTGAACTCGTTCCATGGACGCACACTGTTTACCGTATCTGTCGGTGGTCAACCCAAATATACCGAAGGTTTTGGTCCGCTGCCGGCTGATCTGACCCACATTGCCTTTAACGATATCGAAGCCGCCCGCGCTGCCATTAATGAAGAAGTCTGCGCCGTGATGGTTGAGCCGATACAGGGCGAGGGCGGCGTCATGCCTGCCACTACCGAATACCTGCTGGCACTGCGCGAGCTGTGTGACCAGCATGGCGCCCTGCTGATTTTTGATGAAGTGCAGTGTGGCATGGGACGTACCGGCCAGCTGTTTGCCTATATGGGTTACGGCGTGACGCCCGATATTCTGACCAGCGCCAAGGCGCTGGGTAACGGCTATCCGATAGGCGCAATGCTCACCACCAATACGATTGCCGCAGCGCTGGTAGTCGGAACCCACGGCACCACGTATGGCGGTAATCCGCTGGCAGCATCGGTTGCCTTGACGGTACTGCGCACGATCAATGTGCCGAGTTTTTTGCAACGGGTCAAACATGCGTCCAAAACCTTGATACTGGCATTGCAGAGCTTGGCCGAAGAATATCCGCACATCCTGGCTGAAGTGCGCGGCAGCGGTTTGCTGCTGGGTGTTGAACTGACGGCGGCGTACAAAGGACGTGCCAAGGAAATTACCAAGGCAGCCGAGGATCAGGGACTGATGCTGCTCATCGCCGGCCCTGACGTACTGCGCTTTGCCCCGGCACTGATCGTCACGGATGAACAGATCCAGGAAGCCAGCGCGCGTTTGCGTCGTGCCCTGATCCAGTTGGCCAACGCCTGACCGACGCGCACCATGTTCATCGTCAGGCCTGCCAAGACCAGTGATATTGCCGCCCTGTTGGAACTGGCCTCCGGTGTAACGCAGGGCGTTCATACCATGGCCAAGACTCGTGCCGGGATTGAAAGCGCAGTAGAACTGTCGCTGCGCTCCTTTGCCAGTCAGATCGATATGCCAGGCGAAGAGACTTATCTGTTCGTGCTGGAAAACAGCGGTGACCAGAGTCTGGTCGGCAGCGCGGCAATCGCGGCCACGGCCGGCTCCAACGGTACTTTTTTTTCGTTTCGCAATGACGTCATCCAGCAGGTGTCGCGTGATCTGAACATCAGCCACAGTGTGCACGCCCTGACGCTGTGTGCCGACCTGACCAGTTATTCACAGTTACTCAGTTTTTTTGTGCACCGCTCCCATCATGATCTGCCCGAGGCCGAGTTGCTGTCGCGCGCGCGGCTGATGTATGCCGCTTTGGCGCCGGAGCGCTTCAGTGATCATTTCTTTGTCTCGCTGGCCGGATATACCGATCAGAACGGTCATTCGCCCTTCTGGGAAGCGCTGGGCAGAAAATTTTTCCAGATGGATTTTCTGGAAGCCGAACGATTGGTGGATGGCGCACGCAACCGCACCCTGATTGTTGAACTGATGCCGCATTATCCTGTGTATGTACCACTGCTGCCGGGGGATGCGCAGGCCGCCATGGGACAGGTGCATGATGAAAGCGAAGTGCCGTTCGAAATCCTGTCCAAAGAGGGATTTGCCGCAGACGAATTTATTGATATCTTCGATGGTGGCCCCATTCTGCAGGCCAGCCGTTCGGAACTGAATTCCTTTGCACAAGGCCTGAAATTGCAGGTTGAACTGCGTCAGACTGATTCATCAGAGCAGACCGTACCCTGTCTGGTTGCAACTGCAGGAACTTTCCGCGCAATCATGGTGCAGTCTGTTCCACTCGAATACGGCCACCGGTTGCTGCTGAACGCCCTGGAAATGCAGGCGCTCCAGATAAGTACCGGTGATTCGGTGCTGTGTGTACCCCTGTAAGGACAATCAGCAACAGTAGGCCGGGTAACTATTAAGGACATATCATGATCGTAGTGCGCGCAATTCAAAAGCAGGATCTGGACGGATTGATGTATCTGGCCACCCAGGTCGGCGACGGTATGACCACCCTGAAACCGGACACCGCCATGCTGAGTTCGCGCATTGCCGTGGCCTGCGATTCTTTTGCGGAGACAATCCCGCCGGAACAGCGGGATTATTTATTTGTGATGGAAGACACTGCGACCCAAAAACTGGTCGGCGTGAGCGCCATCAAAAGTGCAGTTGGCCTCGACGAACCTTTCTACAATTACCGGATCGGCACACTGGTTCATTCCAGCAAGGAACTCAATGTGTATTCGCGCATGGACACGCTGTATCTGTCCAACGACCTGACCGGCTGCGCCGAACTGTGCTCGCTGTTCCTGCATCCCGATTACCGCACCGGCAATAACGGCAAGTTGCTCTCCAAATGCCGGTTTCTGTTCATCGCCCAGTTTCCGCATCTGTTCGGTGAAAAACTGATCGCTGAACTGCGCGGCTTTCAGCATCCGGATGGCAGCTCGCCGTTCTGGGATAACCTGGGTCGCCATTTTTTCAAAATGGATTTCAGTCGCGCCGACGATATCAGCTCTCTGGGTAAAAAGTCATTTATCGCCGAACTCATGCCGCGTCATCCGCTGTATGTAGCCTATCTGCCCAAAGTCGCGCAGGACGTGATCGGCAAGGTCCACACCGCCACCGAGCCGGCGCGCCGACTGCTGGAGCAGGAGGGGCTGTATTACGAAGGCTTTGTGGATATTTTTGATGCCGGTCCGGTATTGCAGGCCCGGGTCAACGAATTGCGGTCGGTACGCACCAGTGAGCTGGTGCAGGCGCAGCAAGTTCAGGATATACCACCTGCATCAGCCGCTTACCTCGTGGCCAATACCGACATCCAGAACTACCGCATCATCGTCAGCGACAGTGCGCCGCAAGGTGGCGAGCTGCAACTGAGTCCCGAGCAACTGCAATGCCTGCAATGCGCGCCTGAGTCCAAAGTGCGCGTAATGTCTTTGAACTTGAATAAACAATGAGAATTAACATGACGGCCAACATTCAACTCAGCAACTACATTAACGGTATCTGGATGACCGGCAGCGGTGCACCATTCAGTGTAATCAACCCGGCCAATGGCCAGAACATCTGGACTGGCAATGAAGCCGCACAGAATGAAGTAGATTTGGCCTGCAGGGCCGCACGCACGGCATTTCCGGCCTGGTCGCAAACCAGTCTGGAGCAGCGTATTGGCATTTGCGAAAAATTTCGCGATTTGTTAAAGCAGCATACTGACGAGTTGGCGACTCTGATTGCCAGAGAAGTCGGCAAACCGATGTGGGAAGCGCGCACCGAAGTGGCCACCATGGCCAATAAAATTGATATTTCAGTGCAGTCCTATAACGCCCGTACCGGTACCGTCGCGAGCAAGGTTGCTGACGGCGACGCAGTGTTGCGCCATCGTCCGCATGGCGTGTTTGCGGTATTTGGTCCCTACAATTTCCCGGGCCATTTACCCAATGGCCATATCGTGCCGGCCCTGATTGCCGGCAATACGCTGGTGTTCAAACCCAGCGAATATGCACCGCAAACGGCATTAAAAACTGTGGAGTTGTGGGAAATGGCCGGGTTGCCGCAGGGCGTGCTGAATCTGGTAAATGGCGGCAAAGACACCGGCATTACTCTGTCTAAAAATCCGCAACTCGATGGCGTGTTATTTACCGGCAGTTACCAGACCGGCGTCATTCTCCACAAACAGTTTGCCGGGCAGCCGGGCAAAATGCTGGCACTGGAAATGGGTGGTAACAATGCGCTGGTCGTCTGGAATGTCAAAGATATTGACGCTGCGGTACATCACACGGTTTTTTCGGCCTTCGTCAGTGCCGGGCAGCGCTGCACCTGCGCACGCCGGTTGATTGTTGCGGATAACGAACAGGGGCAGGCAGTGCTCAATCGCCTGGTGCAGGTCGCAGCTGCAATTCAGGTTGGCAGCAGCGACGCGCAACCGGCGCCATTCATGGGCCCGGTCGTGTCTGCGGCCGTGGCCGAACGTCTGCTGCAGGCACAGGCTGATTTGATTGCAAAAGGTGGCAAGTCACTGTTGGCCATGCGCGCGCTGCAACCGAATACTGGTTTCCTGTCGGCGGGCATAGTCGACGTCACCGATGCCAATACTATTCCCGATGAAGAATGGTTTGGCCCATTGCTGCAGGTCGTGCGGGTCAACGATTTTAATACTGCCATACAGGTAGCCAATAACACCAGTTATGGTCTGGCAGCCGGCCTGTTAAGTGATGACCCCGCGCTGTGGCAGCAATTCCAGATCCAGATCCGTGCCGGCGTGGTCAACTGGAATCGTCCGACCACGGGTGCCGCCAGCACGGCACCGTTTGGCGGTACCGGCAATTCTGGCAATCACCGGCCCAGCGCCTATTACGCCGCAGATTATTGCGCCTATCCGGTAGCGTCGATAGAAAACAGCCTGCTGGAAATGCCCAAACAGCTTTCCCCTGGCCTGACTTTTTAAATTAAAAGAGCAATCATGGAAAACACACGCGAATTCAATTTTGACGGTCTGGTCGGGCCGACCCACAATTACGCCGGCTTATCGTACGGTAATGTAGCTTCCTCATCGAACATCAAAAGCGCCTCCAATCCTAAAGAAGCGGCCCTGCAGGGGCTGGCCAAGATGCACGCGTTATCGCAGCGCGGGTTTGCTCAGGCCTTGCTGCCACCCCAGGACCGTCCCAATTTCAAATTGTTGCGCAGCCTGGGATTTTTCGGCACCAATGCGCAGGTGATTGAGCAGGCTGCGCGTACCGCGCCGGTGCTGCTGGCCTGTGCCTATTCTGCGTCGCCGATGTGGACTGCCAACGCGGCAACCGTCAGCCCGTCTGCCGATACCTCGGACGGCCGGACTCATTTCACTGTCGCCAATCTGAACAACAAACTGCACCGCTCCTTCGAACACACCCAGACCGAAAGAGTCCTGCGCGCCATTTTTCATGATGAAAAACATTTTGCAGTGCACCAGGCCCTGCCGGCCACGCCCGCATTTGGTGACGAAGGTGCCGCCAACCATACCCGTTTGTGCGCGCAGCATGGTGCCGCCGGTGTCGAACTGTTTGTGTATGGCAGGAGCGAATTCGATGCCGCCATCACCGGCCCGAAAAAATTTCCGGCCCGTCAGACGCTTGAAACCAGTCAGGCAGTCGCACGTTTGCACGGTTTGCAAAGTTCACATGCGCTGTTTGTTCAGCAAAATCCTGACACGATCGATCAGGGTGTGTTTCATAATGACGTTATTGCGGTAGGCAGCGGCAATGTCCTGTTTTATCATCAGGAAGCGTTTGCCAGCGAACAGAACTGTCTGGAGCAATGTCGTGTTGCGCTGCAGCAGGTGGGTGCCGAGTTCAATCCGGTACGGGTCGACAGCAAGCAGGTTTCGGTCGCAGATGCAGTGTCATCCTATCTGTTCAACAGTCAGCTGTTGATGAAGCCGAATGGCAAGATGGCGTTGCTGGTTCCGCAGGAGTGCAGCGAAAACCGTGCTGTTGCCGATTACCTGGATGGACTCATCAAGAGTGGCGGCACTATCGATGAATTGCTGAGTTTCGAGTTGCGCCAAAGCATGCGCAATGGCGGCGGACCTGCCTGCCTGCGTTTGCGGGTGGCACTCACAGACAGTCAGGCACGCGCCATGCATCAGGGCGTGGTATTTACGGAAACTTTGTATGCCCGACTGGTGAGCTGGGTTGAACGCCACTACCGGGATACGCTGTTACCAGCAGATTTGGCCGATCCGGCACTTGCGGTTGAAGTGCAAACGGCTTTAAATGAGTTGAGTGGAATATTGGATTTACCCAATCTTTACGAACACTGATCAACGATACTTTTTCAAAAAAAGAGGATGCAATGACACAAGCACAAGAATTACGCAAACAGACCTTAACTCTGGTCCAGACCCATAACACGCAAAACAATCCGCCGGTTATTGCCATGCTGGAACCCTGGCTGTCTTCACTGGATGAAGCCGATCTGACGGGGATTCTGCCGGCCAGTCTGGCATCGGTGCTGTGGAGCGCATTCGAACATGCGGCACAATGGACGCCCTCCAAAGGCTGTCAGATCAATACCCTGTCCTATCAGGACGGGCGCGGTTCGCGCGCCACAGCGCTGCTGATTCTGAATCCGGACATGCCGTATCTGGTTGACTCGATCGTCATGGCCCTGCGCAACCAGCACATCGTTTCGCGCGCCATCCTGAATTCAGTTCTGGCCGTGCAGCGTGACGCAGCAGGTACAGTCACCCAGGTTGAAACCGCCAGAGCCAATCCGGCAAACAAAGCCGGATTTGAATCGGTCGTGGTGTGCCTGCTGTCTGAACAGATCAATGAACTGGAAGTCAACACCCTGATTGATCATCTGAAGCTCTCGGTTGGTGATGCTGCCGATGTGCGTCACGATGCACCGGCACTGTCGGCAAAAATGCTGCAGATGGCTGAAGTCGTGGAAGCGTGCGCCGTCGACGGCAAGGAAACAGCTGCGTTTTTGCGCTGGGCCGACAAGATCGGGTTTGAAACTTTTGGCTATGTGTATTATGCAGTGCAGTCCGGTTCACGTGAACTGGTGCGCGATGTGTCCAGCGCGCTCGGCGTGCTGAAAAACAAATCCCATCCGGTGTACGGCGAATGCCTCAAAAGTATTCCCGGTGATTTCGATACCCTGTTCACCCGCGAAAACACGCTGGCGCTGGTGAAGGCCGATGTGCAGGCCACGCTGTACCGTGATCAGCAACTTGATTTTATCGGTGTGCGCAATACCGATGCGCAGGGTGTATTGCTCGGCGAGCATTGTCTGGTCGGCCTGTTCTCGCGTGCTGCAACCGCAACGGCGCTGGCAGATCTGCCGTTTGCGCGGGTGCGCATTGCCAAGGTGTTGCAGATTGCCGGTGTGCGTCCGGAAGGATTCCGCGCCGAGAAATTTCTGGAAATTCTGGAGTCACTGCCGCGTGTAGAAGTGCTTGAAGCGCAGCCCGAATGGCTGGCTGAAGTCTCCAGTGCTGCCGTGGCGCTGTACAAACAGCCGCGCGCCAAAGTGTTTGCGCGTCGTGACGTGTATGGCCGTCATCTGAACGTGCTCATGTACATGCCGCGCGAATTGTTCAGTGCCGACCTGTCACAGATACTGGCCGACACGTTGAAAGAAGTGGTCGGGGCGCTGGAAGTGCGGGTTGAAACGCTGGTCTCGGACGGCCCGCTGGCGCGTCTGTATCTGATTGCCAAGGCTGCCAAACCGAATCTGGATCTGGAAAACGATATCCAGCTGCCGCTGCTGGGTGTGCTGGAAGGCTGGCATACCACCTTCAATAATGTGGTGGATGGTGTCGAAGATGCTGTCAAACGGGTT
Source organism: Oxalobacteraceae bacterium (assembly GCA_043758755.1). Classification (GTDB taxonomy): domain Bacteria; phylum Pseudomonadota; class Gammaproteobacteria; order Burkholderiales; family Burkholderiaceae_D; genus Solimicrobium. The sequence continues at coordinate 38,908 of JAYVMW010000060.1, read as the reverse complement.
GGACTGCGCAAGCTGTGCAGCGAACTACCGGCTGAATATATCGCCGTCACGTCACCGATCACGGCATTTCACGATCTGTCCGGCATACTGGAAAGCGCCGGATCGACGCGCATCAAGGTACGGGTTGAAACGACTGCGCCGGTCAGCATCCGGCTGCAGTCGGTTGGCGATGTGCCTTCCCTGTCGAATATTCTGCCTGCCATGCATAACGCCGGCGTGATCATCGAGCGCGAGCAGACCTATCAGATCGCCTCGGGCAATGGCGATACCGGCAATATTTTCGTCACCTGTCTGTCACTGGATGAAATCAGCGCTGAAAAACTCACGCGCTTTGGTGTGGCAGCGGCCGCGCAGGAACTGTTTGAAGCCTTGCTCAACAATGAAGCCGAAGACGGCCGCATGAATGCGCTGGTTATCGAAGCCGGCATGCGTTCGATTGAAGTGCAGATGATACGTGCCTACGCCAGCTACTGGCGTCAGGGCGGCTGCCGCTTCAGTATTCGCTACATGGCCGACTGCCTGAAAAAACAGGCCGGTTATGTGCGGCAGTTAACTGACGCGTTCGTCACCCGTTTCAATCCGGACTCCGATGCGCAACAGCGTGAAGTCGGCACCAATCTACTGCTGGCCATCAAGGAAAAACTGGTCGACATCAATCACGCCGATTCGGAAGATATCCTGCGCACGCTGGTCGAATTGATGCTGGCCACGATCCGCACTTCGTACTTCCAGAAAAAACAGGTCAATGACACCATTCTGTTCAAGTTCGACACCACCAAACTGAGCTGGCTGCCGCAGCCACGTCCGTTCCGTGAAATTTTTGTGTTTTCGCGCCGTTTTGAAGGCGTGCACCTGCGTGGCGGTCCGGTTGCGCGCGGCGGTCTGCGCTGGTCCGACCGGATGGAAGATTATCGTACTGAAGTACTGGGTCTGGTCAAAGCGCAGATGGTGAAAAATGCCGTGATTGTTCCGGCCGGTGCCAAGGGTGGTTTCGTGTGCAAGATGGTTCCCAAGGACAGCAATGGCGTGTCAACCCGCGAAATGGTGGTACGCGAAGGTGAAGCGGTCTATCGTCTGTTCATTGCCGGTCTGCTCGACCTGACCGACAACCGCATTCAGGGAAAAATCATTCATCCGGAACAGACCGTCTGTTACGACGATGCCGACCCTTATCTGGTGGTGGCCGCCGACAAAGGCACGGCTACCTTTTCGGATATCGCCAACGGTATTGCCGTCGAGCGCGGCTTCTGGCTGGGTGATGCGTTTGCCTCGGGCGGCTCCAATGGGTACGACCACAAGAAACTCGGTATTACTGCCAAAGGCGCCTGGGAAGCAGTCAAGCGCCATTTCTTTGAACTCGGCCATGATCTGAACAACGCGCCGATTACCGTCACCGGAGTGGGTGACATGTCGGGCGACGTGTTTGGTAACGGGTTGCTGCTGTCGCGTCAGGTCAAACTGATCGCCGCCTTCGATCACCGCCATATCTTTATAGATCCGACACCGGATGTGAAAGTGTCGTTTGAAGAACGGCAGCGCATGTTTGCCCTGGCGCGCTCATCATGGGATGACTACAACAAGCTGCTGATTTCTGCCGGTGGCGGCGTTTATCCGCGTGATGCGCGCTCCATCACGCTGTCGCTTCAGGCGCAGCAGGCGCTAAGCACCGACGCCAAAACGGTCACACCCGATCAGTTAATGCACATCATCCTCATGGCCAAAGTGGATCTGTTTTATAACGGCGGGATCGGAACTTACATCAAGGCCTCTACCGAGACGCACGCCCAGGTCAAGGACCGCGCCAACGATGCCATCCGGGTGGACGGCAATGCAATGCGTGCGCGGGTGGTTGCCGAAGGTGGCAACCTTGGCGCAACTCAGGCTGGCCGGATCGAATTCGCGTTGAAGGGTGGCAGAATCTTTACCGACGCAATCGATAATTCGGCCGGCGTGGATTGCTCCGATCACGAAGTCAACGTCAAAATCTGGCTCGACACCGAAGTCAATGCCGGTGTCATTGATGAAGCAGAGCGCAACAATATGCTCAACAGGATCACCAATGACATTGAATATCTGGTGTTGCGTGACAACACCCAGCAGACCCGATTGCTGGTACGTGAAGAGCAGGCTCAGACGCAGCAGGTAATGCAGGAAGCGTATGCCAGTCTGGTACGCAATCTGGAAGCAGACGGCGTGCTCTCACGTGAACTGGAACAGCTGCCCACCGAGATTGAGTTCAATCGCAGGAAAGAAGCCGGTCTGGGTTTGACCGCACCGGAACTGGCCGTCGTGGTGGCCAACGTCAAAAATCACTACAAGGGCACACTGTCGGCGTTGAGCCTCACCAGTCACACCTGGGCTCGATCAATATTGACCCCGTATTTCCCCGGCGCGCTGGTTGCAACCAGAAACAGTCTGGATCATCCGCTGGCCAATCCGATTCTCGGTACCGTGCTGGCCAATGAAGCCGTCAATCGCTGTGGTCCGGTGATGCTGGTGGAACTGGCCGAGAAATACAAGGTGTCCGAAGCGGATGTGATTCTGGCCTGGGCGCAGGCCTGGTCGGCGCTGAATCTGGCACCGCTGTTCAACACGCTCGATGAACATGCTCTGCTTGAATCACGCGACATCTCCAAAGCACTGGACGCCCGTTGCCGGGTTCTGCAGCGCGCGCTCATTGAAGGTGTGCTGTCAGTCCCACACGCAGAAAACTGTGCCAATCTGGCTGAACTCACGGCCCTGTTTGCCGCTCCGGCCAAGGTCTCACCGCTGCTGGCCAAGTTTGTGTCGGAAACCAAGCCCTATCCGAAAGCCTGTCAGACCGTCGAAGCCCTGATCGATATGGCTGATTTCCTGTTCTCGTCTCTCGGAGCGCCGCGCAGTGCCGGACTGGATCTGGCCGTCTATCTGCAGATCGGTATGCTGCTGCGAGCTCAATCCGGCATTGCCCAGCTCGAACCGGTATTAATGCAAAGTCAGGTCACACCATTGCGCACCCATGCTTTGAATGCCCTGCGTCGCGCGCAGCAGAAATTGCTGGAACTGGTGCTGGTCCACATGCCGTCAGCGCAGTCTTCACCGGAACAGTTGATTGCGCATATCAATGCGTTATTGATGCGCAGAGGGATCGAAATCAAAACCGGCAGCCGCAACGAATTGCCGAGTCTGGAAACGGCGGTGCTGGAGGTCTGGGCGCTGTCGGAAGCGGCATCGGCTGCCAGTGCCGAGTGAGTGCCTTAAATGAAATAAATATGCGGTTTGCCAGAGGTGATTTTTCATCTCTGGCCAGCACGTTTATCGAGGCCGGTTTATTGGTCCAGCAACCACTGCACGGCGTGTTGCAGATCTGTGCGCCAGGCACGACTGCGAGGAAGCGTCTGCTGATTTCCGTCGGCGTGCATGGTGATGAAACTGCGCCGATTGAAATCATGGCGCAGCTCATGCACGAACTGGGCAATCAACCTTTGGAGCTGGCCGTCGATCTGATGCTCGTTATCGGCAATATCGACGCCATTGCCCAAGCCAGGCGATTTATCGATATTGATCTGAATCGCCTGTTTACCCGCGGCCGGACCCAGTTCAATCAGACCAGTGAAGCGCAGCGCGCCGATCAGCTAATGGCGGTCACTGACGATTTTTTCGCCGGCCATGCTGACAAGTGGCATCTGGATCTACACACCGCCATTCGCGCTTCGCATTACCCGACCTTTGCCATCGTGCCTGGAACCGGCAATGACGCTTTCATTTCCTGGCTGGGTGCTGCCGGGATTGAAGCGGCAGTGACGAATCCGGATGCCAGCGTCACCTTCAGTTCGTATACCTTTCTGCATCACGGCGCGCACAGCTGTACGGCTGAACTCGGTCGTATTGGTGTCATGGGTAGTAATGATTTGAGTCAGTTCGAAGCGACCAGAAGTGCGCTGGCTGCATTGCTGCGTTCTGGTCAGCCAATCATTTCCAGTGCAAAACAGCCGCTGGTTTTTCGGGTCTGTCAGGAACTGATCAAACACAGCGAGGCATTTCAACTGAGCTTTGATGGCAGTACCTGTAACTTCACCCGTTTTGAACCACACGCCGTGATTGCCACTGACGGTGAAGTTACGTATGCAGTTGGCAATGCGCCTGAATATGTGCTGTTCCCGAATCAGAACGTGCGGGCGGGTTTGCGCGCCGGTCTGATGGTACGGCGCTGCCCGGAACCCGATCAGAACGAATAGGTGACACCGATCCGTACCAGCGGATAATATTTAAAATTGTTGGTTTTCTGTTCCAGATTGAGATTCTCTTCGTTGAGATCGTTATAGAACTGGGTGCACAACTGGGCACTGGCCACGCAGCCACTGCTGGTTAAATTTGAGCTGGGCGCACCCTGAAAAACTACGCCCAGATCCGACGTGAATCCCCAGCCTTTTTCTTTGCTGACCGCATTACCCCATCCCAGTCCGAGGTAAGGTGCTGCAGACCGGAAATCAATATTGCCGTAAATGTTGCCAACCTCGGAAGTGGAGTAGGTATTGCCGTTGATGTTGTAGGTGTCGTTGTTTGCCGCGTTGGCCACCGAGGTGATTTTGTTCCCGTTATGGAACAGGCCAGCTGACAGGTGAAAGCTGCCACTCATGGGATACCAGTCCAGCAGCGTGTCGATGGTTTGCAGTTTGACCTTCAGATCATAATTGACGTCGCTGGTGGATTCGGAATAGGTGGTGTTGTAGCCATTGAAGCCAAAGCGCACATTCAGGTTATCCTGGATCGGAATGATCAGGTGTATTCCGGCACCAAGCGTTCCCACATCCGCAGACAGTGCCACATCGCCAGCCTGTGCGCCGGAACTGGTTATTGATCCGGCTATCAATATTGCAATTATTTTTATTTTCACAATAACCCCCTTTTTTTTGGGGTGTGCCCGGACATCCCCAAAGCAGCGCAGCGTTACTGCCCATCCAGTATTAAAAGTGTAGGCAAAGACAGGGCGCATGCAAACTTTAAATCTGCAGATTGTGGTTTTTGTGGCGTTTCAGAGTGGTTTTCGTAACCGACAGAAACTAGTTATTTATTTAAGATCAATAAAGAACAAAAAGCAGGTGAGGTGGACCTTGGGGGAGGGTTGAATGGACTGGGTGCGCCTGCTTAAAGTTCAGTACGCAACGCAAACAATTCCGGAAACAGCACCACATCCAGCATCTTCCGCAGATAACTCACCCCGGCCGTGCCTCCAGTGCCGGTTTTGAAGCCGATGATGCGCTCCACCGTGGTGACATGACGGAAGCGCCAGATCCGAAATGCGGTTTCGAGATCCACCAGTTTTTCCGCCAGCTCATACAGCACCCAATGCTGTTCAGGGGTTTGATAGACCTGCGTCCAGGCTGCCTGCACGGAGGCATTCGATCTGACCGGCTCGGTCCAGTCCATGTCGAGTCGGTCGGCATCGATGGCAAAACCGCTTTTGGACAGCAGCAAAATCGCTTCGTCATAAATCGACCGGGTAGTCAGGGCCGCGTTGAGCCGGGCGTGATTTTCCGGCGCTGTTTCATGCACCTTCATCAGCGTGGCATTTTTATTCCCCAGTAAAAATTCCAGCTCGCGGTATTGATACGACTGAAAGCCGGAGGACTGGCCCAGAAACGGCCGGATTGCGGTGTATTCGGACGGCGTCATGGTGGCCAGCACGTCCCAGGCGTGCACCAGCTGGTCCATAATGCGCGCCACTCGCGAGAGCATTTTGAAGGCCGGCGGCAAATCACCGCTTTGCATCTGAAACCGCACGGCGTGCAACTCGTGCAGCATCAGCTTGATCCACAGTTCGCTGGTCTGATGCTGCACAATGAACAGCATTTCATTATGGTTGGGTGAGCGCGGATGCTGGGCCGACAGAATCTGATCCAGTCCCAGATAATCGCCGTAACTCATGTCCTTGCTGAAATCGAGTTTGGCTGCGTGCCAGCTGTCAGTTTTATTTGGTTCGTTGTTCATGGCTGTTCTTGTCGGGGTTCGGTTACGTCAGGTCACAGCGTGACGCGCTGCATTGATTTCATAGGTATTGTTGTCAAGGATATCGCGCAGCGCATCGGCGGCATTCCAGACGTCGGCAAAACTGGTGTACAACGGCGTAAATCCAAAACGCATCACTGAGGGTTCACGGTAATCGCCAATGATGTCGCGTTTGATCAGCGCCTGAATCAGCGCATAGGCATGTGGATGCATGAAGCTGACCTGAGAACCGCGCTGCGCATGTTCTTTCGGCGTAATCAGCCGCAATCCGTGCGAACTGCAGTTGTCTTCGATTAACTGGATGAACAGGTCAGTCAGCGCCAGCGATTTTTTGCGGATTGCTGTCATGTCGGTTTTGCGGAACACTTCCAACCCGGACTCGACCAAGGCGAGCGAAATGATGGGCTGGGTACCGCACAGCGCGCGCCGGATCGACGCAGTCGGGGTAAAGCTCTCGTGCATGTCAAACGGACTGGCGTGTCCCCACCAGCCTGACAACGGATTTTTGAAGTCAGGCAGGTGACGCTCGGGAACCCAGATATAGGCAGGTGCGCCTGGACCACCGTTTAAATATTTGTAAGTGCAGCCCACCGCAAAATCGGCCCGGGTGCCGTTCAAATCAATCGGCACGGCACCGGCCGAGTGCGATAAATCCCAGATGGTGAGTGCCTGATGTTCATGCGCGAGTTGGTTGAGGTGCTGCATGTCGTGCATGGCGCCGGTACGATAGTTAACCTGGGTCAGCAGCACGACGGCGGTATCTTTGTTGATCGCCCATTTGAGCTGTTCCGGTTTATCGACCAGAATCAGTTCGAAATCGAGATCAAGCCATTCCGTGAGGCCCTGCACAATGTACAGGTCGGTGGGAAAATTATTGCGTTCCGAGACGATGGTTTTCTTTTCCGGGTGCTTTTCCTGCTGGATCTGCAGCGCTGCGGCCAGTGCCTTGAATAAATTGATGGAGGTCGAATCGGAAATCACAATTTCATTCGCCTGCGCGCCGAGCAGCGGAGCCAGCAGGTTGCCCAGTCGCGAGGGCAGATCGAACCAGCCGGCGCTGTTCCAGCTTCGGATCAGGTCATTGCCCCATTCGTTCTGAATCACTTGATTGGCGCGGGCAATGGCGGCTTTGGGCTGGGCTCCCAGCGAATTGCCGTCGAGGTAGATGACATTGGGGGGCAGGTTGAACTGGTCGCGCAGGGAAGCAATCGGGTCCCGGTGATCCATCCTGACACAATCTGAGAGTGTGATCATATTTTTATATTTGGCTAAGTGGTCAGGGTTCGTAAAATGGCGCGCACCGGACTGGCATCGAGTCCGGCAAGCTTCAGGGGTAAGGCAATGAGTTCGTAATCTCCTTCGGAAATATCATCCAGTACTATTCCTTCCAGGATGGCCATGCCGTGTGCTGCAACAGCATGATGCGCATCCAGCGTTTTTGAGTCCTGCGGGTCGAGCGACGGGGTATCGATGCCGATCAGCAGTACGCCGTATTGTGCCAGCAAATTTATTGCTGCTGCTGAAATGCACGGAAAATTGTTGTCCCATGACACAGGTGTTTTTGCGTAGGTTCTGAACAAAACACGCGGCGGAATCTGGTGCAAAAAATGATGCAGATGTTCAGGCAGGATCAGCCTGATTCCCTGCAGATGGATCACCCGGGCCGGGCCAATGTAGGTTGACAGATTTACCGAATCGATCGGTTTGCCATGGACATCGTAATGTGACGGCGCGTCGCAGTGCGCGCCGGTGTGAGTCGACATGGTTATCCTGCTGACTTTGACCGGGCAGCCATGGGCAATTTCCCAGGTGGTTTCAGACTGATACGGCGTGTCGCCGGGCCAGACTGGCAGGTCATTTTGCAGCGCAGGGCTGATGTCCCAGATCTTATTGTTCATATGTCTACGCATAGTTAATTGTGAAGTGTGATGATTTTATTCCGTATTGCAAATAATTATCTTGCAAATTGGCTTGATATTTCCCAAATCTAAACAATAATTAACAGGATTGCTGCTTAATTCTGGAGGAATATTCTTTATGGAACTCGATAAGACCGATTTGGCGATACTGCGCTACCTTCAAGAAGATGGTCGAATCAACAATTCAGATCTGGCCGATAAAATTTTTCTGTCTGCTTCGTCGTGCCTGCGCCGCGTTCGTGCACTGGAAGAGGCTGGCCTGATCGCCAGTTACTGCGCGGTGCTCGACCCGGCTGCCGTCGGACTGGAAGTTGACGCCTTTGTTCAGGTATCCATGCGACGTGATGTGGAACGGTGGCATGAAAACTTCAGTAAAGAAATTCAGGAATGGCCAGAAGTAGTTGGCTGTTTCATCATCACCGGCGAAGCGAACTATCTGTTGCGAGTGCGCGCGCGCGATCTGAAACATTATTCAGCCTTTATCATGGACCGTCTGTACAAGGCAACCGGCGTGCTGGATATTCGTTCCAATATCGTTTTGCAAACAATCAAAGACACCCACATGATTGATCCGGTGCTGTTAAGCAGTGAGGAAGGAACCTGATTCTTTCTGGACCGAGCTGAACCCGGGTTCAATTCATAGAAAAATACAACAGCACGGGTTTGAGTCTGATCGGGTGAGCTCACTCATTTCCGGTCCATCGTCCGGATCGTTCCTGACAATCCAATATTTTCCGGCTGATTCCATTTCATCCAGCATGCCGGTATCAATCCAGATGCGGTTGACTTCATGCGCCTTGGTTAAGTCCACTTCCATTGCGCCGAGCATATTCAGGCGGGCGAGGCGCGCTGCGCTCCAGTTTGCATTGGTCAGCAAGGCATTTTCCATATTCACCAGTCGCAGTCGCGCGCATGAAAAATTGGATTCTTGCAGATCGGTGTTGACGAATTTTGAACCATAAATGACTGAATGACTGAAATCGACATATCGCATGTTCATCGCACTGAAATTCAGTCTGACCAGTTTCAGGTAGCTCAGATCGACGCAGTCCAGATTCACCCGATAGCCGGATGCATTGATTTCCTTTCGGAGCAGGTCAAAAATGTTTCTGGAAAGGTTGGATTTGTCGGACAGCAGATTCAGGATGATCTGACGTTTGATCTGCAGTTCGCAGACATTTGAAATCAGTGCTTCCCTGATCTGCGCATACACGGCTTGGTTGGTTACCTGACCGTACCGGTCAAACTGCAGCAACTCTGTCGCTCTTGGGAAATTCGAGTTCAGCGCCAGATATTTGCCGATTATTTCGGTGCAGGGCTCAGACATGCCGGCCTGTTTTTTCAGTGCTGCTTTGAGATAAGCGGTTTTCTCGTAGGTTGACGGAGGAAAGGAAAGCATGAGGTCAACTTTCATAATGGGGCAAAGATCGCTTTGACGCAGGCCTGGACGCACAATACGCTGGGCGTGTTGCGTTATGAATGAATTATTTTTAAGTTGACTTTGCATTTTATGGTCTGGCAGTGTTTGATTCATATGCGTGTCATTAAAGGCAGATAGACTTCGCGCCTTTCATCCTCCCAATTCTCTGAACAGGATCGACCATGAAATTCAACCCGAAACAGCTGATTGGCCTGAGCGCACTGTGGCTGATATTTGCATGCGCAAACTATGTGCAGGCGTCGAACCCGGATCCGGTCGCCTGGGTTGTTCTTGGCGAGCAGGCACAGGCTGTGGCGCGTGTCATTACGACAGAGCAGGACTGCCCCGCTCTGATCATGGACGGCAAGGGTAGTGCCATGCACAGGCGTGCGCTGCCCGGCACCATTGTGCAGCGCGCGGTGAACGCTGGAAGCAGCGCGATGAGCTCGGAAAAACCGGCGCAGTTTCCGGTATTGACCTGCGAAGCTGAAATCAAACCGGGAGTCCGGTTTGCCAGTGTGGCGGGTCGTGCGTTGCCCATTCCCAAACCACTGCCACTGAAAATTCTGGTGCTGGGCGATACCGGTTGTCGCATGAAAGCGCAAAGTAATTATTTCCAGTCCTGCAATGATGCCGGGCATTGGGCGTTTCCCAAAGTGGCGCAGACTGCCGCGCAATTTGCACCGGATCTGGTCATTCATGTGGGAGATTATCAATACCGTGAAAGTCCCTGTCCGGCCAATCAAAGCGCCTGCGCCGACAGCCCCTGGGGTTTTGGCTGGGATACCTGGCAGGCCGATTTCTTTGCCCCCGCAGCGCCCCTGCTCGCAGCTGCTCCGTGGGTGATGGCGCGCGGCAATCACGAAAGCTGTTCCCGTGCCGGTCAGGGCTGGTGGCGTTTTCTGGATCCGCGTGCGCTGCAGTCAGGACGTGACTGCAATCTGGTCGGTGACGATTCTCAGGGTGATTACAGCGCGCCCTACGCGGTACCGGTCGGTGGCGGTGCGCAGCTGATCGTGTTTGATTCTTCCGCAGCCGGCAACAAGCCGCTGACAAAAAACGATGCGGCGTTTGCCCTGTATCAGGATCAGTTCAGGCAGGTTGATCAACTCGCGGCGCAGGCCACCTTTTCGATTTTCATCGAACATCATCCGGTACTCGGATTTGCGCCAGATAAAAGCAAGGATGGCGCGGTGCAGATCAAACCCGGCAACGGCGCGCTGCAAAGCGTCATGCAGGAGCAGCATCCGCAAACCCTGTTTGACCCGCGCGTGCAACTGCTGCTGGCCGGCCACGTACACCTGTTCGAAGCGCTGACCTTCAGTACCGGCCAGCCGATGCAGATCATTAGCGGCAATGGCGGCTCTTCCCCGGATATGGCACTGCCGGATCATCTGCCTGAACACGCCACTCCGTTCGCGCGGGCCAGTGTGGCGCAATTCAGCAGCAGCAACAGCAGCGGTTTTACCACGCTCGAGCGCAGCGCAGACAAAGTCAATGACTGGACCATCAAATCGTGGGATCAGAACGGGACACTGATCCTGACTTGCAGAATCGCGCATGGAAGTCAAAGCTGCAGCCAATAAAATTTATTTTGGGAAATAAAAAAGTGTTGGATAATGCCAGTCCGGCACTTTCTTATTCTTAAAATTGGAGGTTCAGTCCATGAAATGTCTTCCCGCGGCCAGTTTACTGGCCCTCAGTCTGCTCAATATCAATTACGCCAGTGCCGACCAAATGGTCGACGCCGCAACCATCAACCAGATCGCCGAGGAAGGATTCAATCATGGCCAAGTGATTGATCTGGTGGCCTATCTGTCCGACCAGATCGGTGGCCGCATGACCAATTCACCGGCCATGCGCAAGGCTGAGGCATGGAGTCAGGATATGTTTCGCAGTTGGGGCCTGAAAGACGTGCATGCCGAAGCGTTTGATTTTGGGCGCGGCTGGTGGATAGAATCAGCGCACAGCCGGATGGTAGCGCCGCGCATGCTTGAACTGCGCTCGATTCCAATTGCCTGGACCCCGGCTACCAGTGGCACATTGACGGCCCCGATTATCGTCGCGCCGATCCGTCATGAACGGGACCTGGCTGAATGGAAAGGAAAACTGTCCGGCAAAATCGTGCTGGTTACTTATCCTGAACCAGCCAAAGATGAAACCGCCCCGGCCTTTAAACGATTCGAAGACGCCGATATCGGCAAACTGAACGCCTTCCATCAGCCAACCTATGACGTCGAGGATGACAAGAACCTGGCTGAGCGTTTGTCCCTTAGCAAAACTATTGACAGTTTCATGGCTGATGAAGGTGCGGTAGCCATCGTCAAAATGTCACGCAGCGATGACGCTCTGGTTCATGGCGAAGGACGTTTTCACCAGGTCGGCGCAACGCTGAAACTGCCTGAAATTGAAATGGCCGCGGAAGATTACCGGCGCCTGACCCGACTGGCCAAAACGGGTGAAGTGAAAATCGCGATCGACAGCAACGTACATTTTGAAGACCAGGATCACAATGCCTACAACATCATCGCAGACATCCCGGGCAAAGATGCCAAAGCCGGTTATGTCATGGCCGGCGCGCATCTGGACAGCTGGGTGGCCGGTGACGGTGCGGCCGACAATGGAGCCGGTTCTGCCGTGGTGATGGAAGCCGCACGCATTCTTTCCCGTCTGGGCATCAAACCCAAACGCACCATCCGCTTTGCGCTGTGGTCCGGGGAAGAGCAGGGACTCAACGGTTCGGCCGCGTATGTAGAGCAGCATCTGGCCAAACGTCCCGCATCTGCCGATCCGGCGCTGGCCGGTCTGAATTCCTTTTTTGTCAAAACCTGGCCGATTCAAACCTTGCCCGGTTTTAATGACATGGTTGGCTACTTCAATCTGGATAACGGATCAGGCAAGATCCGCGGAATTTATGCCGAGGGTAATTTTGCCGCCATGCCGGTGTTGCGCAACTGGCTGGCGCCATTCGAGAGTCTGGGTGCCAGCCGGGTGGTGGCACAGCACACCGGCTCGACTGACCACGTCATGATGACCAGACTGGGCTTGCCGGCGTTCCAGTTTATTCAGGACCCGCTCGACTATGACACCAAGGTGCACCATACCAATCTGGATACCTTTGATCATTTGCGCACGGAAGATCTGCGTCAGGCCGCGGTCATCATGGCCACGGTGCTGCTGGATGCGGCCCAAAGCGATACCCCGTTGCCGCGCAATGTGTTGCCAACCCAACCGGTGCAAACCGATCCATTCAAATATCGCGATCCGGCCAAAAACTGACGGTTACCACTGTCCTGTTTCAAAAAAAGCACTTGATGAATCAAACATCAAGTGCTTTTTTGCTGTTCTGCCCGCGTCAGGGTTTGCCTCATTCTGGTTGCACTCTATTCTTGAATTCAAATTGCAGTGGAATAATCCGCCGTCGCTGACAACAGCGCAGCAGCACAAATTCCACCTCAAAAATCAGCACCGCGCTATGCGTCTGGCTGATTGATATTGAAATTAACTTCGACAATTTAATTCAGGAATACTATGCAATCTTTATCTTCAGGCACGAGCAAACCGACGATGTTCGACCGATCGTTTATCGGGCGAGCGCCAATAAGATACGCGTCGCTGCCACTGCAACTCGACATCGACTCTGGCAGCCTGCTTTCCAACGATCGCAATAAAATGATCCTCGCCGATATCAGGGCAGCGTTATCATCGGCCGACAGCTCCCGATCCGACATCGACACCATCTTTCGCCATGCCAGCGTGTGCGATTACATGCACATCTTAAGAGTGATCATCAATGGACTGCCAAAACTTGCTCCCGCGTTCACTCGCGAACATCTGGAACGGCTGGAAGTCAATGAACCACCTGCCACCAGTCAGGTGATGCTATCCAAATCCGGGTCTGAATCACCAACTACCGAAGGCGCTTCTTGCAGACTGAAGCTGCCACCCAGCTTAAAAGCTTTTTATCCTGCCGCGCTGAGCAAATACAGTCCGATATTCTTGCAGGCACTCGCCGGGGATAAATTTGCAGAAAAGGTGACTGTTTTACATGGCAAGCCCGATCATCCGGGGAGCAATAATTTCGATCCATCCAAAAATGGTTTGAATTTGAGCCCGTCGAAGGGACTGCCCAGCTCCTACGCAATTCCGACCATGGTGCATGAGTTGAGTCATGCAAGAGATTACATAGCGCTTGGACACGCGCAGATAAAGCGCGACCAATACCAGTCAGTGCGCCGGACAGGGTTGGCGGATGGCCAAAAGAATAAGGCAGAAGATCTGTTTACCACCGAATTAAAAGCCTGGCTGCTCGAAGCGATGCAAATTTATCTGATCATCAAGGCAAATGGAACCGTGAACAGATTCCAGTATCTTCTTTTGGAAGGCTTTCATGCCGGCTACCAGGATATAGCCTGTAGTGAGTTCAACTTTGTGCGTTCACGAATCGAAGAGTACCTCAAACAGTTGGGCGCTCCGAAGCCGACCTTTGAACAATTGTTTTCAGACGGAGATACGCCTCTTAAAGAGGCTTTGTGCAACGGCATTTTGGAGCTTCGGAAGTTTATCCTGGAAGTGCATAGTGGCAGGGAGCCTGACCCACATTCCCATATAAAAAAATTGGACGACATTTTCCACATCAATTTTTATGCGACCGAAGAACAAGGAAGCAAAAAGAAATCGGATCTGGCAACCCTGCGTTCGATCACGGATGCAGGATGATCACGTCATTCAACCTGAAACTGTTCCCCAATGCTGAAGAACGCACCGCCCGAAATATAGTGCAGGCTGCGTTTTTCATCGTGACCTTCAAAGTGCCAGCGACCCTCCGAATACACCTCGGCATCGGCCTGCGCAGCAATGACTTCACCAATGAATAAATCATATTTCTGCTGATTGTGTGGCTCATTGATCACCTTGCATTCCAGATAGCCGATGCAACCCGCCACCCGTGGCGCTGCCATGGTTTGTGATGGCACTGCGATCAGACCGCTTTCGGCAAATTTATCGTTCTGCTGGCCGCTGGAACCGCCGACCTTCAGCACCGCAGCGGCCTGTGCGCGACAGGGAATATTCAAGATGAATTCACCCGAGGATTCAATCAAAGCCCGCGAATAGGTTGATTTGTCGATTACCACCAGCATTTTCGGTGGATCGAAATCCAGCGGCATGGCCCAGGCTGCGGCCATCACATTCTGCCTGTCCTCAAAAGCACTGGTCACCAGTACGGTCGGGCCGTGATTGAGCAGGCGATAGCATTTGGCCAGATCGACATCGATAAGTTTGGTCATAAGTTGGATGGCAAAGTTTAAAATTGGCCGGCGAACTGATAACGGTTGCCCGGGTGCCACATGGTCGCAATGGACGCCACCTGACCGAGCGAAATGGTTTGGCGATGCAGCACCAGACACGGCATGGCGGGGGCGATTTCCAGCATTTCAGCAATTTTGGCCGGGGCCGTGACCGCCTCAATCCGGTAATGTACTTCCTGCAGCGGTGCGGCATTCATCAGATACTCGTTGGGCGTGATGGTGGAGAAATTCTGTTTCAGATAGTCCGGTGCCAGCAGCGAATTGACCCAGCGGTCTTCCACCTGGATCGGAATGCGGTTTTCAAAATGCACTATTACCGAGTGAAACAGGATCTGACCCGCATCCAGTTTGAATTGCTGCAGCAGTTGTGCGGTGGGTTTGCCGCGTTCCAGCAGATGCAGTTCACTGCTGTGGGTGTGGCCGCGCGCGCGCACTTCATCGGCAATGCTTTTGATGGCAACCAGGGTGGCCTGATATTTGTGCTGTGCCACAAAGGTGCCCGAGCCCTGCACCCGGGTTAAAAACTGCTCGGCCGACAATTCACGCACCGCCCGGTTCACCGTCATTCTGGACACGGAGAACTGGCGCGCCAGAACCGCTTCGGAGGGAATGGCATCACCTTCCTTCCACTCACCTTTTTGAATTTCTGCCAACAGGTAATCTTTAATCTGCTGAAATGCCGGAACTTCGGAGTCCAAGGCCAGTCTTGCATCAGAAGTGGGTTTTGGTGTCATGTAAATAACATTTTTGGAAGGTTCTTATAAGTAACGAATAGTAATGCCTTTAAGTTCTTGAGTAAAACTGCCTATCGTTTATATTGAGGTTAAAGTGCTTGCAATAGTTGTATATACAACTTAGAATTCGAGAATTATCTTCCCTTTCTCATGAAAGCTCACCATGAACAGTCTGAAAAATGATCCCCGTTTTGATGCCAGCCGCGTCATCCGCGCCCCGCGTGGACCGGTAAAAACCTGCAAGACCTGGGTGGCAGAAGCGGCCTATCGCATGCTGCAAAACAATCTTGATGCAGAAGTGGCAGAGAACCCGACTCATCTGGTGGTGTACGGCGGCATCGGCCGCGCGGCTCGTGACTGGGCCTGTTATGACCAGATTCTGGCCAGCCTGAAAGATCTGGAAGAAGATGAAACCCTGCTGATTCAATCCGGCAAGCCGGTCGGCATTTTCAAAACCCATTCGGACGCCCCACGGGTGCTGATTGCCAATTCGAATCTGGTACCGAAGTGGGCCAACTGGGAACATTTCAACGAACTGGACCGCAAGGGTCTGTTCATGTACGGACAGATGACAGCCGGCAGCTGGATTTATATCGGCTCGCAGGGGATTGTGCAGGGCACCTTTGAAACCTTTGTGGAAGCAGGCCGTCAGCATTTCAATGGCGACTGGGCCGGACGCTGGATTCTGACCGCCGGTCTGGGCGGCATGGGCGGTGCGCAACCGCTGGCCGCCACGCTGGCCGGTGCGGTGTCACTCAATATCGAATGTCAGCAAAGCAGTATCGATTTCCGTCTGCGTACCCGTTATGTCGATGTGCAGGCGCGTGATCTGGACCATGCCCTCGAGCTGGTGAACCAGTTCTGCGCGGCCAAAGAAGCCAAGTCGATTGCGCTGTTGGGCAATGCGGCAGAAATTTTGCCGGAACTGGTCAAACGCACTGCCGGCGGCAAGAATCGCCCTGATCTGGTGACCGATCAGACTTCCGCACATGATCTGATCAACGGCTACCTGCCAATTGGCTGGACCGTCGCGCAATGGAAATCCGCGCAATCCGATGTGTCGCAACACGCCAGACTGACTGCTGACGCGGCTGCCAGTTGTGCTGCGCATGTCAAAGCCATGCTGGCCTTTCACGCCATGGGCATTCCTACCGTCGATTACGGCAACAACATTCGTCAGGTGGCGTTTGACCATGGTGTGGCCAATGCTTTTGATTTTCCCGGTTTTGTACCTGCGTATATCCGTCCGCTGTTCTGTGAAGGCAAGGGACCATTCCGCTGGGTGGCGCTGTCGGGTGACCCGGAAGATATTTACAAAACCGATGCCAAAATCAAGGAACTGTTCCCTGATAACAAACCGGTGCACCGCTGGCTGGATATGGCGCGCGAACGGATTGCCTTCCAGGGTTTGCCGGCACGGATCTGCTGGCTCGGACTGGGCGAGCGCCATCGTGCCGGTCTGGCGTTCAATGAAATGGTGAAAAACGGCGAGCTGAAAGCACCGATCGTCATTGGACGTGATCATCTTGATACCGGCTCGGTCGCAAGCCCGAACCGTGAAACCGAAAGCATGAAAGACGGTACCGACGCCGTATCAGACTGGCCGCTGCTCAATGCGCTGTTGAATACTGCCGGCGGTGCTTCCTGGGTATCACTGCATCATGGCGGCGGCGTGGGCATGGGTTATTCACAGCACTCGGGTATGGTCATCGTGGCGGACGGCAGCGATGCCGCAGCACGACGTCTGGAACGGGTGCTGGTCAACGATTGCGGTTCAGGGGTGATGCGGCATGCTGATGCGGGCTATGAGACAGCGGTGGCCTGTGCCAAGCGCAATCATTTGAATTTGCCGATGATTAAATAATCAGTCCGCCACAACACCACCACTCAAAAATATATAACAGGAACTCCAATGACAACCTTCACAATTCAACCCGGCCAATTTACCTTGTCTGACCTGCGCAAAGTCTGGCAGTCCCGTTCCACTTTGGCCCTCGCACCGGCGGCGTACCAGGATATCGATGCTTCTGCTGCAGCCATTGCCAGCATCGTGGCCAAGGGCGACGCGGCTTACGGGATCAACACCGGCTTTGGCAAACTGGCCAAGACGCGCATCCCGGATGAGCAGCTCGAACTGCTGCAGCGCAATCTGATTCTGTCGCATTCGGTCGGTACCGGCACGCTCATTGGAGATCACGTAGTGCGCCTGATTCTGCTCATGAAAATCGGCAGTCTGTCGCGCGGGTTTTCCGGAATACGTCGTTCCGTCATTGACGCCATGATCGCCATGTTCAATGCCGGCATTACACCGTGCATTCCGGTCAAGGGTTCGGTGGGCGCTTCCGGCGATCTGTCGCCGCTGTCGCATATGACGCTGGCGTTGCTGGGTGAAGGCAATGTGCGGGTCAATGGCGCACTGGTTCCTGCGCAGCAGGCACTGAAACAGGCCGGTATTACGCCGGTGGTGCTGGCGGCCAAAGAAGGTCTGGCGTTAATCAATGGCACCCAGGTGTCTACCGCGCTGGCCCTGAATGGCCTGTTTCTGGCTGAAAGGCTGCTGGAAGCGGCCACTATTTCCGGCGCGATGTCGGTGGATGCGGCCAAAGGCAGCGATGCGCCGTTTGATGCGCGCATTCATGCCGTGCGCGGCCAGCCAGGGCAGATTGCGTCAGCCGGGCTGTACCGTGATTTGCTCATGGGCAGCGCGATACGCAAATCCCATCTGGTCAACGATGAACGGGTTCAGGATCCGTATTGCCTGCGCTGCCAGCCACAGGTCATGGGTGCGGCCGTGGATCTGATCAACAATGCTGCCAGAACATTGCTCATCGAAGCCAATGCGGTAACCGACAACCCACTGGTGTTTATGGATACCAATGAAGTGATCTCGGGCGGCAATTTTCACGCCGAGCCGGTTGCCTTTGCTGCCGACACGCTGGCGCTGGCGATTGCCGAAATCGGCTCCATTTCCGAACGACGCATCGCGCTGCTGATTGACTCCACCATATCCGGCCTGCCGCCGTTTCTGGTGCCCTCATCCGGATTGAACTCGGGTTTCATGATTGCCCATGTCACTGCCGCAGCGCTGGCCTCGGAAAACAAGTCGCTGGCGCATCCGGCGTCGGTCGACACCATTCCGACTTCGGCCAATCAGGAAGATCACGTCAGCATGGCCACCTTTGCCGGACGTCGTCTGGATGAAATGGCCCACAATACTGCCGTGATCGTCGGCATTGAGTTGCTGGCGGCCGCACAGGGCGTTGATTTCCATGCGCCGCTGGTCACTGCACCGATACTGGCCGATGTCCATGCGCGTCTGCGCGACCAGGTCGGTTTCTATGATGCTGATCGTCTGTTCGCACCGGATATTGAAGCGGCCAAACAGATGGTGCTGACCGGTGCGGTCAGCGCAAATTGCAAGAACATGTTCAGCGGTCTGTATCTGGCCTGAGCAAATGAAAAAGCTTAGCCCCGCGCAGTATCGCAGCATGCCCTGGAAGAATGGCAAAGGTACCACCATAGAAATCGCCGTTTTTCCGGAGCAGGCCTTCCTCAACGACTTTCAGTGGCGCGTTTCGCGCGCTGCGGTGATGGTCGATGGCGGCTTTTCTCATTTCGAGGGCATAGACCGTTCGCTTGCCTTGTTGCAGGGACAGGGAATGCGTCTGAACGTTGACAATGTGCTGCAGCAGGTTGATGCCACTAACAATATCGCCGTCTTTGCTGGCGACGTCAGCACCCATGCTGAATTGATCGCCGGCCCCATCACCGATTTCAACCTGATGACGCGGCGCGGCAGTTGCACCCATTCGCTAAGTTGCTGGGAAGGGCAGGCGCGCCGCGCAGTGCCCAAAGGGACGGTACTGCTGTATTGTGCGCGGGGCAGCGGCACGCTGACAGACAATCAGAATCCGGTCGAATTGCAGGAAGACGAATCGGTGCAGTTTTCGGCAGACGATCAGGTCACGGCCTTTACATTGCACTGCGATGCCAACAGCCGGTTTTATTGCGTACAAATTTTCTGGTAAAAATTATGACCACAGCAGCATGGGACAGCATTTGGCTCAACGTGCATCTGGCAACCATGTCAGAGCCGCACTGTTACGGAGAAATACGCGATGGCGCCATCGCCGTCAAAGACGGCCTGATTGCCTGGCTGGGGCCGCGTTCGGCATTGCCGCTGGAATACAGCGCAGCTGCGGTACATGATGGCAAAGGCGCATGGCTCACACCTGGATTGATCGATTGCCACACGCACATCGTGTACGCCGGCAATCGCAGCAATGAATTTGAAGACAGACTCAACGGTGTTTCGTACGAAGAAATCGCCAGACGCGGTGGTGGTATCGCCTCCACCGTAAGCGCGACCCGTGCGGTAACCGAAGAAGAATTGCTGGAGCAAAGCCTGGTACGTGTGCTGCGGTTGCTGGAAGAGGGCGTGACTACACTGGAAATTAAATCAGGTTACGGGCTGGACCTGGCCACCGAAGCCAAAATCCTGCGCGTGGCCAGAAAACTGGGTGAACAGTTGCCAGTGCGGATATGTACCACTTTTCTGGGCGCGCACGCGGTCCCGCCAGAGTATGCCGGTCGTGCTGACGATTACATTGAGATGGTATGCGAGCAGATGCTGCCGGTACTGGTGGAGCAGGGCCTGGTGGATGCGGTAGATGCCTTTTGTGAAAAAATCGGCTTCAGTCCCGCGCAAACCGAGCAAGTTTTCAAGGCGGCGCAAAAACATGGCTTGCCGGTAAAGCTGCATGCCGAGCAGTTATCCGATCTGGGCGGCGCTGCACTGACAGCGCGCTATCAGGGACTGTCTGCCGATCATCTGGAATATCTGTCGGATGCTGGAATCGCTGCCATGGCTGAAGCGCTCACCGTCGCGGTACTGTTACCCGGCGCCTATTACTTTTTACGCGAAACCACATTGCCCCCGATAGCCGGTCTGCGTGCGGCATCGGTACCGATCGCCATTGCGACCGACTGCAATCCGGGCACGTCGCCGTTGACCTCCATTTTGCTGGCCATGAATATGGCGTGTACGCTGTTTAAAATGACGCCCTTGGAAGCATTGCAGGGAACCACGCGCAATGCGGCCAGGGCGTTGGGACTTACGCAGCAGGTTGGGCAGCTGGTGGTCGGGATGAAGGCAGAATTTGCACTGTGGCGGGTTGATCGACCCGCTGATCTGGCCTATGCGATTGGTGCGAATCCTTGCGTCGGAACAGTTCGCTGATACGTTCCATCAGCACATTGTCGCTGTGATAGCGTGTATCGAGCAGGTCAAATGTTTTGGGCTTGAACAAGGCCGATTTCTTTTTCATTGACAGCAGATACGGGCAGTATGTTTGCATCAATGCTTCGAAGGCAGCTAAAGTCTTTTCATAAATTGCGTCCCAGTCATCAGCAGAAAATTCAACGGCCGCAGCCATAAATTTATTTCTCGCATCAACAATTTTCTTTCTGGCTTCGGTCGGGAGGCCGGGAATAGTCAGAATTTCCTTTTCAATGGCATTCAGTTCCTGCAGGACGCCGAAGTTGAAGCGCTTCTGATCGTGCATTGTGCCGGCTTTTTTGAACATGGATTTCAGCGTTTCAGCTTTCAGTTCCCTGACGGTTCCATAATAGCTTTCAGGGCCGACCACGCCTGATTGCCGGTCTATCAAGTTATTGCAGTAGTCGTGAAAATAGCGCAACCCCATCAGCAGCATCGAATTGCTTGAATAGATTTCATACAGGAAATCAGACCGGGTGCGTTCATAACTGTATCCGGCAGAAAAAACCGGTGTCGGGGTACTGATAGAAAATGTCGTATCAGTGCTGACGCTGGCGCGCATATTCCAGAAGCGATACCCCAGTAGGTGTGTTGAATGTTTTTGGTGATTATGTAGATGAAAGGGGGCACAGAGTGATTACCGGTTTTCGTCCGTCAGGTGCAATCGGCCGGGTAACATTGGATACCGATGCGAGTCGGTTGGCTGAGCAACCCGGTGAAAAGTATTTTCTGACACCGCACGACTTGAGGAGATATAAATTTGCACCCAGCTACTTCGCGTTATTTTCCGCAGAAAATGCCCATTTGCCCAAGTCGGTCCTGGCTCTGCGCGCACTGCACTGTTGCACATTGGAGGAACAGGCACGCCTGCCTATGTTTGAGGGTGCTGCTTCGAGCTATGCAAAAATCGTAGAAAATGCGCTGACCAAAAAAATGCTGGAAATCGGCGATAACCCCGAATTGCTGAAAACCAAAAGAATCATTATTCGATTGGCTATGCGGCATGACTACAGAGATGTCGTTTTATGCCCGGGTGCAATCCTTTCCCATCTTGATCTGTCGAATTTGGTTTTAACGGGTGTGAACCTGGCCGGTTCAACGTGTTTCCGCACCAACTTTGCCGGATCAAATCTCACGGGCGCTAATTTCGGCGGGTCGGATTTGCGACAGGCCAGTCTGCGCGGCGCGAATCTGACGAACGCCAATCTTCAGGATTGCAAATTGAAAGGGACAAATCTGGTCGGGGTCAATTTGAGCAGTTTGGCAAATGAGGAATATACCGATTTCAGAGAAGCGACTACTGAAAGATGCGAAGAGCTCAGAGACTGTTGCGTAATCAGTTGAGTCTTGTTTGATTGGTGGCGCTGAAAAAAAACGCCATTCAATCGAATGGCGTTGTTTTTTAATTGGCCTTTAATCCGGCCGGCTTCAATTTGGATTCCAACGCCTTGCCCTTGCGCGCACGTTTCTGGATATGGGGGGCCAGATTGGTCGCTGACAGATTCACCTCCTGCGGCCTGGAAGCGCGACCAATGCCGGACACGGTCAGCCCTTTTTGTGAGATTACCTGCACCGCCAGCAGTTTTTCGCCAGCTTCGAGGTCCATCAGAATCACGCCTTTGCCGCCACTGGAAAGATGCTTGATTTCCGCCAGGCCAAACACCAGCAGCCGGCCTTTTTCAGACAGACAGGCAATGGCGCTGCCGGACGCCGTCACGATCGACGGGGCCAGCAGCTCTTCACCCTCATCCAGATTCATAAAGGCCTTGCCGGCTTTCATGCGGCCGATCATGTCGGCGGCATTGGCTGTGAAACCCATACCGGCAGAACTGGCCAGCAACAGCAGGGTGGTGGCGTCGCCGGCAAAATAGTGCACGATGCGCGTACCGCTGGCCAGATCGACCAGGCTGGTAATCGGTACACCGTCACCGCGTGCACCCGGCAGACTCGACACCGGTACTGAATACACACGGCCGTTGGAGCCGAACGACAGCAGGTTGTCGATCGAACGGCATTCGAAGGTGCCGTGCAGCGCATCGCCAGCCTTGAAGGTGAACTGCGAGGCGTCATGACCCTGGCCGGTACGCGCACGCAGCCAGCCTTTTTGCGAGATCACTACCGTGACCGGTTCATCAATTACCTTTTGCTCGATCACGGCTTTTTCTGCCACTTCGATCAGGGTGCGGCGTGCATCGCCAAACTGTTTTTGATCGGCTTCAATTTCTTTGATGATTTTGCGCTTCATGGAAGCCGGGTTGCTTAACAGTTCCTGCAGTCCGGCCTGCTCGGTGCGCAGTGCGGCCAGTTCCTGTTCAATCTTGATGGCTTCCAGACGCGCCAGCTGACGCAGCCGGATTTCCAGAATATCTTCAGCCTGGCGGTCCGACAGATGGAAGGCTTCCATGAGCGCCGGTTTCGGGATGTCGGATTCGCGAATGATGCGAATCACTTCATCGATATTGAGCAGCACGGCGATACGACCTTCCAGAATGTGGATGCGGTCTTCCACCTTCTGCAGCCTGAACTGGGTGCGGCGCGTCACGGTATCAAAGCGGAACGTGGCCCACTCGGACAGAATTTCAACCAGATTCTTTTGGCGCGGACGGCCATCGCCACCGATCATCACCAGATTCATTGAGGAATTGGTTTCCAGCGAGGTATGCGCCAGCAGGATCTGCATGAGCTCGGCGCTGTTCTGGTTTTTTGATTTGGGTTCAAATACCAGCCGTACCGGCGCATCCTTGCCGGATTCGTCGCGGATGGTATCGAGCACGCCCAGAATCAATTGCTTCAAATTCTGCTGCTCGGGAGTGAGCGATTTTTTACCCAGCTTGATTTTTGGGTTGGTGCATTCCTCGATCTCTTCCAGAATTTTCTGGCTGGAGGTGCCGGGTGGCAGTTCATTCACAACAATCTGCCATTGACCGCGTGCCAGATCTTCAATTTTCCAGCAGGCGCGCACCTTCAGGCTGCCGCGACCGCTCTGGTAAATTTCAGCGATGGTGGAGGCCGGACTGATAATCTGTCCGCCGCCCGGAAAGTCTGGTCCGGGTACGATTTCCAGTAACTGCGCGGTGGTAATGGCCGGGTTTTTAATCACGGCAATAGCGGCCTGGGCGATTTCGGTCAGGTTGTGCGACGGGATTTCGGTGGCCAATCCCACGGCAATACCGGAAGCGCCATTGAGCAACACCATCGGCAGGCGTGCCGGCAGCAGTTTTGGTTCTTCACTGGAGCCGTCATAGTTGGGCTGAAAATCGACCGTGCCTGAATCGATTTCGTCAAGCAGCAAACCGGCAATCGGGGTTAAGCGGGCTTCGGTATACCGCATCGCGGCAGCACCGTCGCCGTCGCGCGAACCGAAGTTGCCCTGACCATCGATGAGTGGATAACGCAAGGAAAAATCCTGGGTCATGCGCACCAGCGCGTCATATACCGACTGGTCGCCGTGCGGATGCAATTTACCCAGTACCTCACCGACTACCAGCGCTGATTTGCGCGGCTTGGCCGTGGCAGATAAGCCCAGATCGTTCATGGCATACAGAATGCGGCGCTGTACCGGCTTTTGGCCATCGCAGACATCGGGCAGGGCGCGGCCCTTGACCACCGAGATGGCGTAATCGAGATAGGCGCGTTCGGCAAAAATAGCCAGCGTAATCGATTCACCGTCACCTTCGCCGGGTGGCATCGGTGGTTCAGGTGGCTCAGGTGGTTGTGCGGGCGGCTTGATAGCGTCGTCGCTAAATAAATCAGTTTGTATAGGCATGGTGGTTTGTTTAATTAAATATCGGCTTCAACTTCATTACCGTGTTCTTCGATCCAGGTGCGCCGTGCAGCCGCTTCGCCTTTACCCATCAACATCGTAAAGCGCAGTTCAGAAGCACCTTGATCGACTGCGCCAAGTGAAACCGGCAACAGGCGCCGGGTATCCGGATTCATGGTGGTTTCCCATAACTGCGCGGCATTCATTTCACCCAGACCTTTAAAGCGCGCGATGCTCCAGCTGCCGTCTTTGGCGCCTTCCTTGCGTAACTTGTCTTCGATCGCCAGCAATTCGCCGCTGTCCAGCGCATAGATTTTTTGCGCCAGTTTTTTGCCGCGCGGCGGTGCATCAACCCGGAACAGCGGCGGGCGTGCCACACAGATGTGACCGGTCTCAATCAATTTCGGGAAGTGTTTGAAAAACAGCGTGAGCAGTAAAACCTGAATGTGTGAACCATCCACGTCCGCATCGGACAGGATGCAGATTTTTCCGTAACGCAGTCCGGACAAATCCGGCGAGTCGTTCAGGTTGTGCGGATCAACGCCAATTGCTACGGCGATATCGTGGATTTCATTATTGGCAAACAGCCGATCGCGGTCGGTTTCCCAGGTATTGAGCACTTTTCCGCGCAGCGGCAGAATGGCCTGAAATTCCTTGTCGCGCCCCATTTTGGCGGAACCACCGGCCGAGTCACCTTCGACCAGAAACAATTCATTGCGGCTGATGTCGGTGGATTCGCAGTCGGTCAGTTTGCCGGGCAAAACCGCCACGCCGGAGGATTTGCGTTTCTCGACTTTTTGCGCCGAACGCAGACGGGACTGGGCCTGCCTGATAACCAGCTCGGCCAGCTTTTTGCCGTAATCAACGTGTTGATTGAGCCATAATTCCAGCGGCGACTTGGTAAAGGTGGATACCAGTTTGACCGCATCACGCGAATTCAGGCGCTCCTTGATCTGGCCCTGAAACTGCGGGTCCAGCACCTTGGCCGACAGCACAAACGACGCCCGTGCAAAGACGTCTTCCGGCAGCAGCTTGACGCCTTTGGGCAGCAACGCGTGCAGTTCCACAAAATTTTTGATTGCGCCAAACAGGCCTTCGCGCAAACCGGATTCGTGCGTGCCGCCAGCCGGCGTCGGAATCAGGTTCACATACGATTCGCGCACCACATTGCCTTCTTCGCACCAGGCCACTACCCAAGCTGCGCCTTCGCCTTCGGCAAAGCCATCGCTGTCGTTACCGGCGTACTGGGCACCTTCAAACAGCGGAATCAATGTGTCACTGGTGAGTGACTCGGTCAGGTAGCCGCGCAGGCCCTGTTCGTATTGCCATTCCAGCGTTTCTTTGGGGGTGTGCAGCGTGACCTTGACGCCGGGCAGCAACACCGCCTTGGAACGCAGCAGGCGCTGCAGTTCGCTTTGCGCCAGATTGGGAGAATCAAAATATTTGGGGTTGGGCCAGACGGTTACCCGGGTACCGGATTTTTTGTCGCCCTTAACCTGTGGCTGCGAGGTAAGCGGCTTGATGACATCGCCATCGGAAAAGGTAATCTGGTGCACGCCATTGTCGCGCCACACCGTGATTTCCAGTTTTGACGACAGGGCATTCGTGACCGATACACCGACGCCGTGCAGACCGCCTGAAAAGGAATAAGCGCCGCCGGAGCCTTTATCGAACTTGCCGCCGGCGTGCAGCCGGGTGAAGACGATTTCCACGGTCGGCACCTGTTCTTCAGGGTGCAGCCCCACCGGAATGCCGCGCCCGTCGTCTTCGACTGACACACTGCCGTCCGGATTCTGGGTAACGATGATGTGTTTGCAGTAACCGCCGAGTGCTTCGTCGGAGGCATTGTCGATGACTTCCTGAATGATGTGCAGCGGGTTTTCAGTGCGGGTGTACATCCCGGGGCGCTGCTTGACCGGTTCCAGGCCTTTTAAAACGCGGATGGAAGATTCGCTGTAATCGGCTCGGGCTGGAGTTGTGTCAGATGCGGGTTTTTTGGTCGCCATGCAGTTTCAGATGAGTAGAACAGGGGGTTGATCGAAAGGGCCAAATTCAGTGGCGTAGTATAGCAGGGAGTATTTGGCTGGTGCTGTGTTTATATACAGTTATTTATCGCATATAAACCGCGAAAGCCCGCCAAAGAGCGTGCACAGCCACGCTCTTTGGCGAACCTTGTGTTTAATTGACTTTATATTTTCTTAACAACCACGCAGCCGATCGAATAACCGGCACCAAACGAACAGATCACGCCGTGTGCGCCGGCAGCCAGATCGTCCTGATGCTGGTGGAAGGCAATGATGGAACCGGCCGACGAAGTGTTGGCGTAGGTATCCAGAATGGTGGGTGATTCGCTCGGAGTGGCATCGCGTCCCAGAATATTGCGGGTGATCAGCAGGTTCATGTTCAGGTTGGCCTGGTGCAGCCAGAAGCGCTGGATCTGTTCAATCTGCAGATCGGCCTGTTTGACGGTATCGGTAATCATGGCCGCTGCCATCGGGCAGACTTCCTTGAACACCTTGCGGCCCTGCTGGCGGAACAGCTTGTCCGGTTTGCCAATACCGGACGCGTCGCCCCGATTCAGAAAACCGAAGTTGTTGCGGATGTTGTTGGAAAACTGGGTCTTCAGTTTCATTGCCACGATTTCAAACTGATGTGGCGAGGTGGCCATGTCGGCGCGTTCCAACAGGATGGCGGTACAGGCATCACCAAAAATAAAATGACTGTCGCGGTCGCGCCAGTTCAGATGTCCGCTGGTGATTTCCGGATTGATCACCAGCACCGCACGGGCCTGACCACTCTGGATTGCACTCATGGCGGCCTGGATGCCGAACGTGGCAGACGAGCAGGCTACGTTCATGTCAAAGCCGTATCCGTCAATACCCAGTGCGCCCTGCACTTCAACGGCAATCGCCGGATAGGGACGCTGCAGATTGCTGCAGGCAACGATGACCGCATCAATATCCTGCGCGGTGCGCCCGGCGCGTTCCATGGCCTGATGTGCGGCATTGACTGCCATTTCGCACATGATGGAAGGCTGGTCGTCGGCTCGCTCCGGAATATGCGGCACCATGCGTTGCGGGTCCAGAATGCCGGTTTTTTCCACCACATGGCGTGATTTGATGCCGGACGCTTTTTCGATAAATTCGACACTGGATTCAACCAGCGCGACAACGTCGCCTGCGGCAATGGCACTGGCATTGGTGGCGTTGAAATCTCTGACGTACTGATTGAAGCAGGTGATTAATTCGTGATTCGAAATCGAGTAGGGTGGTGTGTATAAACCGGTAGCGCTGATGACGACTTGATTCATGGAGAGCTTTCTTGAAATTATAGATTTTCTGAAATTCGGTGGCCTGAATTTTACAGCTAGTCGGCATGGCGCACTAACTAATTAATACAGCGCAATACTTCAGGTTGGCAGTAAAGTTGAACAAATAATATTTATTGTTTAGGATGTGCAAACTTTCTTGTAAAAAGCATATGCTGTGCGCATCCAAAGTTGATGAGGTCGTTGAATATGCATTGAGCCGGTCATTGTCACCAGCCATGATTGCCGAATATCAGACCCGCTTGCCCGACAAGAAATTATTACAGGCCAAGCTGCATGAATTTCATCTGCTTAATTTGAGCTGACAGAACTTTGCGGGTTCAGCTGTCATTTACATCCATTTAAAATTCCCTATAAATTGTGTTTTGAATATTAACGTGAGTCCCCATGTCTGTATTGTCGTATCAGCAATTTAACTGCCGACGTCAAAGCCAAACAGGATCGCCAATCGATTGCTTTGTTGCATTGTGCTATTCCGGTACAAGTGCTACATTGAAGAACAGTAAAACGGTAAAAGCACAAAACGAGACGCGCGATTGATTGTATTAAACAGTCAACGAAACCACCCCCCGGCACCCTTCATATTGATCAGGAACGACCATGTTAAAACCTGGTGAGATAGTTGCTTCAGACGGTTCCAGCATGATTGAACAGTCCCGTGCGCGCTCGGCGGCATTTGGCATTTCAGAAACCGAACGGCCCGATTTCAGCCCGATTGCACGCGCCGATTTTTCTCTGCTGCTGGATCAGAACCGCGTCCTGCATACCCATGCTTTGCCGGTCATGGAAAATCTGTTCGAACAGATCATCAATACCCATAACATGGTCATCCTCACCGACGTGAATGGTCTGATTCTGCATTCTCTGGGTGATGATGATTTTCTGGAAAAGGCCGACCGGGTTGCGCTCACGCCAGGTGTGAACTGGTCGGAGTCCAGCAGGGGCACCAATGCGATCGGCACGGCCATTACCGAACAGGCGCCGGTACAGATACACGCGCATGAACACTATCTGGTGGCGAATCATTTCCTGACCTGTTCTGCCGCACCCATCATGGATCATCGCGGTAACGTGATCGGCGTGCTTGATGTCACCGGTGACCAGTGCAGCTTTCATAAACATACGATGGGATTGGTACGCATGTCGGCGCAGATGATTGAAAACCATCTGTTTCTGGCCTCGTTTCAAAATGCGTTCACGCTGCACTTCAATACCCGCCCTGAATTTATCGGCACCCTCATGGAAGGCATTGCGGCATTTGGACCCGACGGGCGGTTTTTGTCGGCCAACCGGGTCGGCCTGTTTCAGCTCGGACTGCCGTTGCAGGCGCTGCAGCTCAACACCTTCAGTTCGCTGTTTGGCCTGTCAATTTCAGCCATGTTTGATCATTACCGTACCGCCGCGCCGGAGTTGCTCAATCTGTGCATGCCGAGCGGCGTGCATGTTTATGGTCGTGCCCAACTGCATTTGCTCAATACCGTATTTCATCAGGCCTCTGGTCTGGCCAGGTCTGGCGAAGACGGGCACCAGAAAACCACTGCCAGCCCTCCGGTTGCCACCCAGGGTGCCGCCCGTAAAATGTCCGGTCTGCGTTATCTGAATACCGGTGATCCGCAGGTCAGCGCGCTGATCGACAAGGTTAACAAAGTGCTGGGTAAAGACATTCCTATATTGGTGATGGGTGAAACCGGCACCGGCAAAGAGTTGCTGGCGCAGGCGATCCATAACGATTCCCCGCGTGCCCATGGTCCGTTTGTGGCAGTCAATTGTGCTTCGATTCCGGAAACGCTGATCGAATCGGAACTGTTCGGCTATGAAGATGGGGCCTTCACCGGTGCGCGTAAAAAAGGCGCTACCGGCAAAATTCTGCAGGCGAATGGCGGCACCCTGTTCCTCGACGAAATTGGCGATATGCCGCTGAGTCTGCAGGCGCGCTTGCTCAGGGTATTGCAGGAACGCATGGTCACGCCACTGGGCAGCAGCAAATCGATTACGGTCAACGTCGAGCTGATCTGCGCGACCAACCGTAATTTGCGCGATCAGATTGCCAAGGGTTTGTTCCGGGAAGATCTGTATTACCGCCTCAACGGCCTGGTGGTGCGCCTGCCGCCATTGCGCGAGCGTTCCGATATCGAGGTAGTGGTAGAAAAAATCCTCATCGCAGAATCGAGCGGGCCGCGTTATTCGGTGGCACCCGACATCATGGCGCTGTTCAAAAAACATGGCTGGCCGGGTAATTTCCGTCAGCTCACCAATCTGTTGCGCACCGCCATCGTCATGGCTGGCGACGAACTTCAGATCCAGCGCCAGCATTTGCCGGATGACTTCCTCGATGATATTGAAGCGCTACCGGCGCCATTGCCCGAAAATATGCTGCAGTCAGCTGCGTCCGGCTCCAGTCAGCTGGACCAGATTGAAATGGCATTGATCCAGCAGTCGCTGGAAGGGAACCATGGCAACGTATCTGCTACGGCCAGAGCGCTGGGCGTGTCACGCAATACGATTTACCGCAAAATTCATTCACTCAAATAGCCTGTCGGGCAATTTTCGCCCGCGGCGTCAGTTTCCTTCTCTCAGACAAATCACGCACCTGCGCAAGTTGTTCCGTTATGGTGCAGTGTTGTCAGGTTTTGGAGCGCAGACCCTGTTTAAAAATCCCCTTGGTTGCGTGGCGTGACGCCGGACGTGTGACTCCTGGCGCCCACGGGCATGGAAATTGCGACTGCGGTGGCGAACAGTAATCAGGAAATCGCTGATTGACTGGTTGAGAGCTCCACACAATGTCAGGCCGTTGCTGCAAACATTGCAGCTTAAGGGTATTACGAATGCATATACGTATTTTAGGTTCCTCTGCCGGCGGTGGCTTTCCGCAGTGGAATTGCAACTGCCACAATTGCGCCGGTGTGCGTCACGGCACGGTCAACGCCAAAACCCGCACCCAATCGTCGATTGCTGTTTCATCGAATGGAACGGACTGGGTGCTCATCAACGCCTCACCTGAAATTCTGGCGCAGCTGCACGCCAATCCGGCCCTGCAGCCGGCGCGTGGCCGCAGAGACAGCGGCATTGCCGCGGTGATGCTCATGGACGCCCAGATTGAACACGTAACCGGCTTGCTGATGCTGCGCGAAGGCCAACCGATACCGCTGTACTGCACTGCTGCGGTGTGGGACGACCTGACTGAAGGTCTGCTGCTGGTACCGGTGCTGTCGCATTACTGCGACGTGCAGTGGCATATTCTGGCACCTAACCACAGCCAGGTACCGATCGAAATTCCGGGCATCGCCGAAATCAGCTTCACGCCAGTCATGCTGTTGAGTAAAGCGCCACCGTATTCGCCGCACCGGCAAAGTTCGCAGCCTGGCGACAATCTGGGTGTGATTATCGAGAACCGGAAAAATGGCAAAAAACTGTTTTACGCACCCGGTCTGGGCAAGATGGAAGTACACGTGCAGCAAGCCATGCAGGAGGCCGACTGTGTGCTGGTCGACGGCACCTTCTGGAGCATGGATGAAATGATCAGCAACGGTTTTTCTTCCAAACGGGCCTCGGATCTGGGGCATTTGCCGCAATCCGGCGCCGGCGGCATGATCGAGGTGCTCGATACCATGCCGCACCCGCGCAAAATTCTGACCCACATCAATAACACCAACCCGATACTGGATGAAGAGTCCGAGCAGCGTGCCACCTTGACCCGACATGGTATTGAAGTGGCGTTCGACGGCATGGAGATCATTTTATGAGACAACTGTTCCGTTCCGTGACAGTGTCACACTCTGGAGCAATGGGCGTGTTACAGCGCATTTTCCAGAGTTTAAATTAATCGCTTTAAAATCAGTGAGTTATGCGCAATGTCAGGTTGGCATAGTTCCTGCGAATATTAAATCGCCAAGATGGCATTTGCTATATCAAAATTCAACGAGGAGACCAAGATGATCTATGCTGCCCCAGGTGCCGAAGGCGCCAAAATTCAGTTCAAAGCCAAGTACGACAACTTTATCGGCGGGAAATGGGTTGCGCCTGTTAAAGGTGAATATTTTGATGTGATCACGCCCATCAGCGGTAAACCCTTTACCAAAGCAGCGCGCTCTTCTGCTGAAGATATTGAACTCGCACTCGATGCGGCCCACGCTGCTGCAGACAAATGGGGCAAGACTTCACCGACCGAACGCGCCAATCTGCTGCTCAAAATCGCCGACCGGCTGGAAGCCAATCTGGAATTGCTGGCTTACGCTGAAACCGTAGACAATGGCAAGCCGATCCGTGAAACCCTCAATGCCGACATCCCGCTGACAGTGGATCATTTTCGGTATTTTGCCGGTTGCGTGCGTGCTCAGGAAGGCGCTCTGAGTGACCTGGATGAAAACACCGTGGCCTACCATTTTCATGAACCACTGGGCGTGGTCGGTCAGATCATTCCGTGGAATTTCCCAATTCTGATGGCGGCCTGGAAACTGGCGCCGGCCATTGGCGCGGGTAACTGCGTGGTCTTGAAACCAGCCGAATCCACCCCGATCAGCATCCTGATCCTGGCTGAGCTGATCGCTGATCTGCTGCCACCGGGCGTACTGAATATTGTCAACGGTTATGGTCGCGAAGCCGGCATGCCGCTGGCTACCAGCAAGCGCATCGCCAAAATTGCCTTTACCGGTTCGACCAGCACTGGCCGCGTCATCGCTCAGGCAGCAGCCAACAACCTGATTCCGGCCACGCTGGAACTGGGTGGCAAATCGCCTAACGTGTTCTTTAAAGATGTCATGGACCGCGACGACGGATTCCTCGACAAAGCCATCGAAGGTCTGGTGCTGTTCGCGTTCAACCAGGGTGAAGTCTGCACCTGCCCTTCACGTGCACTGATTCATGAATCGATCTACGACAAATTCATGGAACGGGTATTGCCACGGGTAGCCGCCATCAAGCAGGGCAATCCGCTCGATACCGACACCATGATCGGCGCACAGGCTTCCAAAGAACAGATGACCAAAATCATGTCGTACCTGGATCTGGGCAAACAGGAAGGTGCTGAGTTGCTGATCGGCGGAGCACGCGCACAGCAGGCCGGTGATCTGGAAGGCGGCTACTATGTGCAGCCAACCCTGTTCAAGGGTCACAATAAAATGCGCATCTTCCAGGAAGAAATTTTTGGACCGGTGCTGGCAGTGACCACCTTCAAAGATGAAGCCGAAGCGCTGTCGATTGCCAATGACACGCTGTACGGACTGGGTGCCGGTGTCTGGAGCCGTGACGGCAATGTTGCATACCGCATGGGTCGCGCCATCAAGGCCGGCCGGGTCTGGACCAACTGCTATCATGCCTATCCTGCCCATGCTACTTTTGGTGGCTACAAGGAATCAGGTATCGGACGCGAAACCCACAAGATGATGCTGGATCACTATCAACAGACCAAAAATCTGCTGGTCAGCTACAGCGAAAGCAAACTGGGATTCTTTTAATCGAATCAATACCAACGTAACAAAAGGGGAAGCGATTCCCCTTTTTTTACAGTGAGGCTGCCATGGTCGACAAAGTAATTGCCACAGAAGCGGCGTTGAATCTGATTGAATTACTCAAGAAAAAACACCACAATATTTTTTTCCATCAATCCGGTGGCTGTTGCGACAACAGTGCTGCCAACTGTTACGTGGTCGGTGACCTGACTATCGGTGCCGGTGACGAGTATCTGGGCGACATCGGCGGCTGTGCGTTCTATATCGGCAAAGCGCAGTACGAATACTGGAAACATACCCAGCTCATCATTGATGTCATCGAAGGCACCGGCGGTACTTTTTCCCTGGAAGGCTCCGAAGGCGTCGCTTTTCATACCCGCTCGCGCCTGTTTACTGATGCAGAAAATCTGGAATTGTTCGGCAAGTAGTTATGTCAGGCAGTGGCAGCAGGAAAGTTCAGGATTAATCAATTGTTTCAACAATTTTTTGAGCAGGCAATGTGAAATTTTCCGAGTCGGGAATTGCAACCAGATTTCGTCCAGACAGAAGCGAGCTGGAACGCCGAACCATCTGCTGATCATCGGTTATCGTCAATTCAAGCTTACTTGAGCAGCTTTTGAAAAGCACCGATTGATTACCGGTCAGCTCGCACGCCTGGGTATTTCTGAAGCTGACATTTGTAAACCTGGCATCGACGCAATTTGCATTGTTGAGCTGTGCGGCTTCCAGACTGGTTCCAAAAAAATGGGCGCCGGTAAAATCGGCATGATCCATTTTAAGATGATTCATATTCACATTATCAAAAGTCGCCCGTTTTGCCGACATACCGCTGAAATCAATTGGCACAGCGGTAGACATGTCCAGATCTTTGATCACGACATCGTCCAGAATGATTTGCTGCTTTTTGTATTGTAAGCCACGAATTATTGTCGCCATATGCGGTTGAAGTGCTGGCCTCAAGGGTAGATTCTGTACAGTTGCATTCATCAGCACTGCGGCCTTTATTTTGGGGTCACATTCAGAAGAAGACGACGTCAGCACCAATTCGATCATCGCAACTATCTCCTGATTTTTTTCATTTTTAACAATCTCTCCCGCCTTGTTCAATTCCAGCGGTTGCAGAGCCAGCGAATAATCAGGTACCGCCATTTGGCTGATCAGATCTGAAACAGTGGTGGGAAAGTCCTGCAGTGTGTCTGATATTTGCGCGCTGGTTTGACGCTGCAGCAGCGTCAATGAATGATTGATTGGTGATAGTCCGTGCATGTCGATTCCAGTTATTGAGGTGTTAAAACAAGACTTTTTGAAAGAGGTGCCATTCTCTTCACGAATTCTTGCGCAGTCCATGCGGATATCACCCAATCGGACTTACCCTGTCGGACATTGCGCTACTGCTCGGGCTGCGTCATTTTCATGGGGTCAACCCACAGATCAAACTGTGAAGAGGTCATCAACCCCGATTGCAGTGCTGCTGCGCGCAACGTACTGCCCTCGTGCTGCGCTTGCTTGGCGATCAGCGCGGCATTGTCGTAACCGATATGGCGGTTCAGCGCGGTGACCAGCATCAGATTGTTGTCCAGATTTTTTCGGATCGTTTCAAGATGCGGCTCAATCCCGGCCGCGCAATGGTCATTGAAGGCCCGGCAGCTGTCGGCCAGCAGTGTGATACTTTCCAGTACGTTATGCACCATGACCGGCTTGTACACATTGAGCTGAAAATTGCCCTGACTGCCGGCAAACGCCGTGGCGGCATCATTGCCGAACACCTGTACACACACCATGGTCAATGCTTCGCACTGGGTCGGATTGACTTTGCCCGGCATGATGGAAGAGCCCGGTTCGTTTTCAGGAATCAGAATCTCGCCGATGCCGCAGCGCGGACCACTGGCCAGCCAGCGTACGTCATTGGCCATTTTCATTAGCGAGCCGGCCAGCGTGCGCAAGGTGGCCGATGTATTCACCAGCGCGTCATGCGCCGACAGCGCGAAAAATTTGTTGTCGCAAGGGCGGAACGGGTAACCGGTCAACGCTGCGATACGCGCAGCGCAGGTCACGCCGAAACGCGGATGTGCATTTAAACCGGTGCCAACTGCCGTGCCACCGATGGCCAGATCATACAGGCCGTCCAGCGCGTTTTTTACCAGAGTCAGCGCAAAGTCAATCTGCGCAACCCAGCTGCCGATTTCCTGCCCCAGCGTAATCGGTGTGGCGTCCTGCAAATGGGTACGCCCGGTTTTGACGATGCCGGAAAACTGATCAGACTTGATCGAGAGCGTATCGCGCAGGTCCTGCACGGCGGGAAACAGGTTTTGAAACAGTTCGCCCACGACCGCGATATGCATGGCGGTGGGGAAGGTATCGTTGGACGATTGCCCGCGATTGACGTGATCATTGGGGTGCACCGGTCGCTTTGATCCGATCTGACCACCCATGAGTTCGATGGCGCGGTTGGCGATGACTTCATTGGCATTCATGTTGGACTGGGTACCGGAGCCGGTCTGGAACACCACCAGCGGAAAATGCGCGCTGAGTTTGCCGTCGATGACTTCCTGCGCTGCCGTGCTGATGGCCGTGGCAAGATCTGCCGGCAATTCGCCCAGTTCCAGATTGGCCTGCGCAGCGGCTTTTTTTAAGATGCCCAGCGCATGGACCATGGCAAACGGCCATTGATAGCGGTCTTTGCCTATGGGGAAGTTCTCAATCGAGCGCTGGGTCTGTGCGCCCCAGTATTTGTCGGATGGCACCTCGATGTTTCCCATCGAGTCGGATTCTGTTCGGAAAGTGTCCATTTTTATGATCCTCCATTGAGCATCACGCCACTATACTCCGGAACATCAGGGAAAATCCGGATCAAAGGTGGCGCCAGTAACATTGGCTTTGCTGCGATCGGCTCCTGCACAAAAAACTGTTAATAAATCGGGCTGCGGTGCAATCGAGCGGATCTACCGATTCAACAAGGGAGGTAATACCTGATTCGCTGGCAGTGTGAAGTTGTCGCTATCAGGCTCTGCACTGACCTTCTCCCCGGCCAGAAAGGTCATGTTGAGCACA
This sequence comes from Oxalobacteraceae bacterium, assembly GCA_043758755.1. GTDB lineage: Bacteria > Pseudomonadota > Gammaproteobacteria > Burkholderiales > Burkholderiaceae_D > Solimicrobium. The sequence continues at coordinate 2,671 of JAYVMW010000060.1, read as the reverse complement.
ATATCCCGGTCAAATATTTTTCCCGGCTGCTCGATGATGTTCCGGCATTGATAAATGCCAGACTGATTGCCGCTCAGTTCGCTGGCCTGGGTGCCTTCAAAACATACCTTGGTGAACACCGCCCCGGTGATATTTGCCTTGTCCAGGTAGGCCCATTCCAGCGAACAGTCTGTAAAAGTGGCTGCCGTGAAATCGGCACCGGCCATTTTCAAAAAACTTAAATTGACATGATGAAAGGTGGCTCCTTTGGCTGACATGCCGGTCAGATTGAGATCCGACAGGCCGCCCAAATTTAAATGACTGAGTACCACACCATCAAGATTAATCTGCAGTCCCTTGGCCAGGATGGCGCCGATGATCTCGACCAGATAAGGTTTCAGTATCCCAGTCGCTCCCTGTTGTTCTGTTGCCAGGAAAAAAATATAGGCTTTGATGGTGGGACTGCATTCGTCGCTGGACGCAGTTAATGCCAGTTCAATACGGGAAATGATTTCCCGGTTTTTTTGATTCTGGATTACTTCGCCAGCCCCATTCAATTCCAGTGGCTGTGCGGCAAAAATAAAATCGGGCTCTGCCATTGCGCTGATCAGTTCGGCAATGACCGTTGGAATTTCGGGTACTGCCTTGGCTATTTCCACGCTGGTTTGACTTTGACGTGATGTCATTCCAGGCGTTTTTGGTGATATTCCGTGCATGTTGATTTCTTTCTGATGAGAGGGTGATTGACTTGACTGTTGCGTTCGGTTTTGAACTGTCAGAACTTGTATCGCGTCGGCAATTTCAATAGTTCCGAGTCCGGCAGTGCAGTGACATTCTCGCCATAAAGAAAAGTTCTGCAGATCTTGAAATGACCGCGCGCCCAGGTTTCCAGTTCCTCGTGGGATCTGGCGCATTTGAAAACAGCGAGTTGATTGCAGATCAGAGCGCATGCTTCGGTCGAGTAAAACTTCACATTTGCAAACGTGGCATCGGTAATGTCTGCCTCGCTGAGGTCGGACCATTCCAGACGGGTATTGATAAATATCGCTTCTGAAAAATCGGACTGGTCCATTTTAACCATGTAAAAACGGACATTATTAAAGGTAGCCCCTCTGGCTGAGATACCGGTCAGGTGGATAGCCTCGTTTCTTGTAATTGCCAGATCGTTGAGGACGACGCGGTCCAGATTGATTTTTTGCCCCTTTGCTGTCAATCCTTCCAAAATCTCAATCAGATAAGGTTTGAGTTTTGGGCTGCCGGGAACCTGTTCCGTGGCGTTTGCAAATATGGCAGCTTTGATTGCTGGGTCGCAATCTGAAGATGGCGAGGTTAATGCCAATTCAATGCAGGCAATGATTTCCTGATTGGACTGATTCTGGATAACCTGCCCGGCCGGATTCAATTCCAGCGCCTGTTTGGCCAGATCAAAATTGGGTGTTGCCATTTGGCTGATCAAATCCGACAGCACGGACGGGAAATCCGGCAATGCTTCGGAGATGGCAGTGCTGCGTTGCGCCTGGATGGATGTGAGTGATTTATTGACGGGTGACACACCTTGCATGCAGAGTCCTTTCATAGACAGTAGATTAATTGAGATTTATTCTCAGGAAGTGATTCTTTTTGAAGTCAGTGTGAATTTTTTCGTGTCAGGAGCAGCGCTGACGTTGTTGCCAAACATCCAGCTGTCAATATAGAGCGTATTGCGGTCGTCCATGACGCCATAGTGCGAATCGTACTCGCAGCATTTCAGAATGCCGGACTGATTGGCGGTGATGTCGTTGGCCAACGTGGCGTCGAATGACACGCTCGAAAACACGGCGTCAGTGATGACAGCGTTTTTAAGATGCGCCCATTTCAGATTGGTGTCCGTGAACGTCGCACCCGTCAGGTCGGCGCGGTCCAGTCGCAGGCCTTGCATGTTGACTGAGATAAAGGAAGCGCGCCTGGCTGACAGGCCCGACAGGTTAATGGGTTTGTCGCGTTCCAGGTTCAAACCGACAAGTTCGACATCATCCAGATTGATCTGGGCTCCGCTATCCTGCAGCCCTAAAATTATTTGAACCAGATACGGTTTAATTTTTCTGCTGCTTTGATTTGATTCCGATCCAGTAACAAAAATCTGCGCCTTGTAGGTCGGATGGCATTCGTCTGAAGACGAAGTGAGCGCCAGTTCAATGTGTTCAACAATGCGCTGATTCTTTTCATTCTGAATGATGTCGCCGCGCTCATTGAGTTCCAGTTCGCGCGTCGCGATGGAGAAATCAGGTACAGCCATCTCGCTGATCAGATCAGACAGCGCGGTTGGCAAATCCGGAAGCGCTTCGGATATCTTTGCGCTGACTTGAGCCTGTGTCGATGTGAGCGAGCGGCTGATTGGCGATATGCCGTGCATGTTGGTTCCTTTCACATTGCGGTCGAATTGATTTGAAAAACAGGTGGATAAAACCAAGTGTCAGATTTCTTTAGTCTTGGCCGCGATGTTTCGTTGCGCTGCCAATGTGAAGCTGTCTGAGTCCGGTGCTGCAGTCACAAATGCACCGTACAGATAGGTTTTTTCCGTAGAGACTCTCTGCTCGGCCAGGTAGCTGAATTCTGAGTCAATCGAGCTGAGTTGATAAATCCCGTACTGATCGCCGCTCAACTCGCAGGCCAGTGTCCGGCTGAACTGCACATTGGAAAACGTGGCGCCAGT
>JAYVMW010000059.1:0-244497 GCA_043758755.1 Oxalobacteraceae bacterium | reverse complement strand
CAAGCTTACTTTTGGCTGGCAAATCGTTTTGTTTGTCAGCAGCACAGAAACGAGATTATGCAGCATTCTGCACAACCCGTCAACACCTTTTTCACTTTGTAAATAAGACTTACTATGTAGTTGCATTTTTAATCACACCAGAAACAATTCAACTGTTTTTGAATACAGGTGGCCGTTTTTCAAGAAATGCCTTCATACCTTCCTTCTGATCATCAGTAGCGAATGTGCTGTAGAACATGGCGCGCTCATACTGCACACCTTCAGACAGTGTCGTTTCATACGCGCGGTTGACGGATTCCTTAATCATCATGGCAACCGGCAACGACATACCGGCAATCACAGTTGCGGTGGCCAGCGCTTCGTCCATCAGTTTTTCCGGTGCCACCACTCGTGATACAAGTCCGGCGCGCTCCGCTTCGGTAGCATCCATCATGCGACCAGTCAGACACAGATCCATCGCTTTCGATTTGGATACGGCCCGCGGCATGCGTTGTGTGCCGCCACAACCAGGGATGGTTCCCAGCTTGATTTCAGGCTGACCAAATTTGGCGTTTTCAGCAGCGATAATAAAGTCACACATCATGGCCAGTTCACAACCGCCACCCAATGCATAGCCAGCTACTGCTGCAATGACCGGTTTTCTGATTTTGCGAATATGTTCCCAGTTGCGGGTAACGTAGTTGCCTTTGAATGCATCCATATAGGTGTAGTTGGCCATGATGACAATATCGGCGCCGGCTGCAAACGCCTTATCACTGCCGGTAATGATGATGCAACCAATGTGTTCATTCTGTTCAAACTGGTTCAGGGCATGTCCGAGTTCATCCATGAGCTGATCATTAAGCGCATTCAATGCCTTGGGACGGTTAAGGGTAATGACACCGACTTTTTCTTTGCTTTCTACCAGTATGGCTTCGTAATTCATGTTCTTCCTCTGCGGTTAGTGTTGATTGATTAATTTGTGATAATCCCTAAAGGGGCACTGGCCAGTTTCGGCCATAACACCCAAAGCATGCCGCGTTGTTTCATGCGCCCGGCCATTTCGCCGGCCTGAGTACCAAAGCCCCAGAAGAAGTCGGCGCGCACCGCTCCGCGGATGGCGCCGCCGGTATCCTGCGCCATCATCAGGCGCTTGACTGGCAGATCGGAATTGGGCTGTGTGGTGCTGATAAATACCGGCGCGCCCAGCGGCAGGAATTGTGTGTCGATGGCGATGGAGCGTTTTTCAGTCAATGGCACACCCAATGCACCGTCCGGGCCGCGACTGGGATCAATCAATTTTTCTTCTTTGAAAAATACGAAGCTGGGGTTGGCATTCAATACTTCGCTTTCGCGGCTCGGGTGCGTGGCGATCCAGTGCTTGATGCCCTGTGCCGAGGCCTGTTCCAGTTTTAACTCACCCTTGTCAACCAGATACCTGCCGATCGATTTGTAAGGCTGGCCATTCTGATCGGCATACGCCACCCGGATAATTTCTTTGGTATCCGGCATAAACACACGCCCGGAGCCCTGCACCTGCAGGAAGAAGGCATCAACCGAGTCATCCACCCAGCAGATTTCCTTTCCGGCCAATGCACCGGACTGCAATAAATCAGCACGACTCGGATAGGGGATGACTTTATTTCCCACCACATAGCCACGTAAACGCATGCCTTTCAAGTCAGGGTACAAGCTGGCCATATCAATGGTCAACAAATCGGAAGGGGGTAAATACAGTGGCGTTTGATAAATACCGCCGCGTTTCCTTGCGCCATGCAACAGCGGCTCGTAATAGCCGGTAATCAACCCTGAATCACTGCCATCCGGATTAATCACCTGGAACGGATCGAAGAAAGATTCGAAAAACTGGCGTATCGCTGCATCGCTGCTGCCATCCACCTCTTGGGCAATCTTGCACAGATCATGCCAGTCTGGTTTGTTCATCTGGGCAGAGCAGGATTCCTTGAATGCTGGCCACGCTTCAGTCAGGTTATCCTGCCTCCAGCCGGGCAGGGATGAAAAATCCAGCGGTCTGAATTTGGCAACCTTATTCTCGGTTGAAACAACGGGCGGAACTATCGTCGCCACGGGGGAAGTTATAGGTGACGGTGGAATAATTGCCGGCGTCTGACAGGCCGCCAACAGCAACAGCAACGCCAAAGACGGTACACTACGGTTTAATTTGAACATGGAGGAACTATGTGGTTGATTTTTGTAGAAGCAATAGCGGCGTTTATGGTTTTTGCCTTAATAATATGGTGGACCATGTATTCCAAACCACAGCCACCACAGGACGATGAAGAGTAATTCAGTGCTGATTCAATACAGTTTCAATGCAACGTCCTGGGCAAACTCAACACGAATTCCGGAATTACCGTATCGAACTGCGCGCCGTCCTCAGCCACGCACAGGTAGCTGCCCTGCATGCTGCCCACCGGCGTTTCCAGCGCGGCACCACTAGTGTATTCAAACTCCTGACCAGGGTCCAGCAACGGCTGGTATCCTACCACGCCCAGTCCGCGCACCTGTTCTTCGTTGCCGTTACCATCCTTGATGATCCAGTGTCGCGCGATCAGTTGCGCCTTCATGGAACCGACATTCTTAACGGTAATTGTGTAAGAAAATACATACTTGGACGCAGCAGGGTTCGATTGCTGCTCCAAATATTTGGTTGTGACCGAGACGTTAAATTCATACAATGCCATGGACTGCTTCCTATGCCAACTCTAAGACAGGTGCCTATTCGACACCAATTTAACCGGCAACGCAAGCTATTTGACATCCTCGCCAACCATATCCCGATTCAATGTTCCACGCTAGAATAGCGACAAAATTTCCTGCTAACTAACCTGCCTGACTGAACTCCATGACCACAAAGCCAACTTACCGCATTGCCCCCAGCATTTTATCCGCCGACTTTGCCCGACTGGGTGAAGAGGTCCGCGCGGTTGAGGCTGCAGGTGCCGACATGATCCATTTCGATGTCATGGACAATCACTACGTGCCCAATTTGACGATAGGTCCGATGGTCTGTCAGGCAATCCGTCCGCACGTGCAGATTCCGATCGATGTCCACCTGATGGTAAAGCCGGTAGACCGCATCATTCCCGATTTCGCCAAGGCCGGTGCCAATATCATCAGCTTCCATCCGGAAGCCACTGAACATCTGGACCGCAGCCTGCAACTGATCCGGGATAACGGTTGCAAAGCCGGTCTGGCATTGAACCCCGGCACCTCCCTGAATTATCTGGAACATGTAATGGACAAGCTGGACCTGATCCTGCTGATGTCGGTCAATCCCGGGTTTGGCGGCCAGTCATTTATCATGCATACCCTGCAAAAAATTGCCATGGTCAGAAAACTGATTGACGCCTCGGGACGCGACATTATGCTGCAGGTGGACGGCGGCATCAAAACCGACAATATTGCCGAAGTGGCGCGTGCCGGAGCAGATACCTTTGTTGCTGGTTCTGCCATCTTCGGCAAGCCGGATTACGCTGGCATCATTGCCGGCATGCGTGCCGAGCTGGCCAAATAAAAAACTGAATTTGAATCATTTGCCAAATTTGTGGCGCGAGATACAGGGGCGGACTATACAATAGTTCAATTCTGATGGTATAGTCCCAACCTGTTGTGCATAACCAATCTATAGTCCGTTAATTACATCGCCCAGTTAATACGCACCGATCATGTTACCCATCAAACAACGTCCCTTCACAATTCCAGGCACCTACGAGGCCTGGCTATGGCGACGCTAGCATTTCCTTCGCGCCACCTGTAAATCAACCTGGCGCAAATGCACACTGTTTACTTGTTGATGCAACAAAGTAAATTAATCTTCAACTCGCATCTTTAACTCAGCCCAATTGGGGCGAACGAGAAAGTCATGACCGAAATCGAATTCCATTCCCTGGCGAACCAGGGCTATAACCGTATTCCGCTGATCAGCGAAGCCTTCGCCGATCTGGAAACGCCGTTAAGCGTTTATCTGAAACTGGCTCAGAGCCAGCACGCCGGCAAAAATACTTTTCTGCTTGAATCGGTGGTGCGCGGCGAACGTCTGGGCCGCTACTCTTTTATCGGACTGCACGCCAGCACCTCGATTCGCACTTATCAAGAGCAGTGCGAAGTCGTGCAGGATGGCAAAGTCATTGAAACCCATACCGGTAATCCGCTGGATTTTATTGCCGCTTTTCAGGACCGTTACAAAGTTGCACTACGTCCTGGTTTGCCGCGTTTTTGCGGTGGCCTGGCCGGATATTTTGGTTACGACACTGTTCGTCACATCGAAACCCGTCTGGCGCGTTCCTGCCCCAAAGATGATCTGGGCATGCCGGATATTCAGCTGCTGGTCACCGAAGAGCTCGCGGTCATCGATAATCTGTCCGGCAAACTGTATCTGATCGTGTATGCCGATCCGCAAAAACCGGAAGCGTATTCCAGAGCCCGCCTGCGTCTCAAAGAGTTGCGTTCGATGCTGCGCCGCAGTGTCGATGCGCCGGTCACCTCGGCTTCGGTGCGCACTGAAGTGATCCGTGAATTCGCCAAGCCGGATTATCTGAAAGCGGTGGCTCAGGCCAAGGAGTACATCATGGCCGGCGACCTGATGCAGGTGCAGATCGGCCAGCGTATCAAAAAGCCGTATGTCGATTCTCCGCTGTCGCTGTACCGCGCACTGCGTTCACTGAATCCGTCGCCCTACATGTACTTCTACAATTTCGGCGACATGCACATCATCGGTTCGTCACCGGAAATTCTGGTGCGCAACGAAGGTCAACCCGATGGCTCGCATACCGTCACGATCCGTCCGCTGGCCGGCACCAAACCGCGCGGCGCCACACCGGCCCAGGATGAACAACTGGCCAAAGATCTGCTGGCCGACCCCAAAGAAATTGCCGAACACGTCATGCTCATTGATCTGGCGCGCAACGATCTGGGACGCATCGCCAAAACCGGCACGGTGCACGTGTCCGACCAGATGATTATTGAAAAATATTCACACGTTCAGCACATCGTCTCAAATGTTGAAGCCACGCTCAAGGATGGCCTGTCGAACCTGGATGTACTCAAAGCCACCTTTCCGGCCGGTACCCTGTCCGGCGCCCCAAAAGTGCGCGCCATGGAAATCATCGATGAACTGGAACTGACCAAGCGCGGCATTTATGGCGGCGCCTGCGGTTATCTGTCATTCAGTGGTGCCATGGATCTGGCCATTGCGATCCGCACCGGCGTGTTGAAAGACGGCATGCTGTACGTGCAGGCTGCAGCCGGCATCGTGGCCGACTCGGTGCCGGAAGCCGAATGGCAGGAAACAGAAAACAAGGCGCGCGCGGTATTGCGCGCTGCCGAGCAGGTACAAGACGGACTGGATGGGGAGATTTAAATGCTGCTGATGATAGATAACTACGATTCCTTCACTTATAACCTGGTGCAGTACTTTGGCGAACTCGGTGAAGAGGTGCGCACTTTCCGCAATGATGAAATTACGCTCGATGAAGTGGCCGCTCTGGCACCGAGCCACATCTGCATTTCACCCGGCCCGTGCACACCGCACGAAGCCGGAATTTCAGTCGGCGTGCTGCAACGCTTTGCCGGTCAGATTCCGATGCTCGGTGTTTGTCTGGGTCATCAGGCCATTGCTGCAGCCTTTGGCGGCAAGGTCATCCGCGCCAAACAGGTTATGCATGGTAAAACCAGTCTGATCGCGCACACCGGTTTTGGCGTGTTCCATGGTTTGCCCACGCCGTACACCGTCACACGCTATCACTCACTGGCCATTGAGCGCGCCACGCTGCCCGACTGTCTGGAAGTTACGGCCTGGACCGACGACGGCGAAATCATGGGAGTGCGCCACACCGGCTTCAATATTCAGGGTGTGCAGTTTCATCCCGAATCAATTCTGTCCGAACACGGCCACGCCCTGCTGAAAAATTTCATCACCAATGCCGACCAAACTTCTGCGAGTCCAACATGACCATCACGCCACAAGAAGCACTGCAACGCTGCATCGAGCACCGCGAAATCTTCCACGATGAAATGCTCTCGCTGTTCCGCAGAATCATGAGCGGAGAAATATCGCCGGTAATGATCGCAGCACTGACCACAGCACTGCGGGTCAAAAAAGAAACCATCGGCGAGATCACCGCGGCAGCGCAGGTGATGCGCGAATTTTCGACCAAGGTACCGCTGGCCAATACCGATCATTTGATTGATATAGTCGGCACCGGCGGCGACGGCTCACTGACTTTCAATATTTCCACCGCATCGATGTTTGTCGCAGCTGCTGCCGGCGCGCGCGTGGCCAAGCACGGCGGGCGCAGTGTTTCCTCTTCCTCGGGCAGCGCTGACGTACTGGAATCACTGGGCGCCAACATCAATCTGAAACCGGAACAGATTGCTCAGTCCATTGCGCAGACCGGGATCGGCTTCATGTTTGCGCCCAACCATCACGCAGCCATGAAACACGCCGCGCCAGTACGCAAAGAACTGGGTGTGCGCACTATCTTCAACATTCTGGGACCGCTGACCAATCCGGCCGGTGCACCCAATATATTGATGGGGGTATTTCACCCCGATCTGGTCGGGATACAGGTGCGGGTGCTGCAACGCCTCGGTGCCCGTCACGCGCTGGTAGTCTGGGGGCGCGACAATATGGATGAAGCTTCGCTGGGCGCAGGCACCATGGTGGGTGAACTGGTCAATGGCGAAATTCGCGAATACGAAATTCATCCGGAAGATTTTGGTCTGGCCATGGCGTCGAACCGCAGCTTCAAAGTGGCCAACGCCGCAGAATCAAAATCAAAAATGCTGGAATCATTAAGCGACCAGCACAGCCCGGCGCGCGATATTGTGGCACTCAATGCCGGCATTGCCCTGTATGGCGCCGGTATCGCCACCAGCATTGCCGACGGTCTGGAACGTGCCAAGCAGGCCATCATTTCCGGTGCCGCACGCGCCAAAATGGCACAGTTTATTCAGGTCACCCAGCAACTCGGGGCACACAATGTCTGACATACTTAACAAAATCCTGGACGTCAAAAAAGACGAAATCCGCGTCGCCAAAAAAATTCAGGAGCTGACCAGTCTGCGTCGCGAGGTCGAACAGGACACGGCGCTGCGTGCAGGTCTGCGCAATTTTGAATCTGCCATACGTGACAAGATCAAAGCCGGCAAACCGGGCGTGATTGCTGAAATTAAAAAAGCCTCACCCTCCAAAGGCATCATCCGCGCAGAATTCGACCCCGCCCAGATCGCCACCAGCTATGCACAACACGGCGCGGCCTGCCTGTCGGTGCTGACCGATGTACAGTTTTTTCAGGGTGCGCCGGAATTTCTGCAACAGGCCCGCGCGGCCTGCGCGCTGCCGGCACTGCGTAAAGATTTCATGATTGACCCGTACCAGATTTATCAGGCGCGCCACTGGGGCGCCGATGCGATACTGCTGATCGTGGCAGCACTGGATGTTGGGCTGATGCGCGAAATGGAAGCACTGGCACACGAACTGGGCATGGCGGTGCTGGTGGAAGTGCACAACGCACAGGAATTGAAATCGGCACTGACTTTAAAAACGGCGCTGCTCGGCATTAACAACCGCAACCTGCGCACTTTCGAAGTCTCGCTTGACAACACCATCACCCTTCTGGCGCAGATCCCGCCTGAAAAATGCGTGATCACCGAATCCGGCATCAGCACGGTCGATGATGTCAAACGCATGCGTGATCAGAATGTGCACGGCTTTCTGGTGGGCGAAGCATTTATGCGCGCCGCGGAACCGGGTGTTGAAATGGCGCGCCTGTTCGGTTAAGGTTTATTTTCCGGATTTCATCCAGGATGGGCGTCTGCTTTTTTTCGCGCCCTTATGTTCCTTGATCAGTTCAAATGCCCACATCGGCGTATCGTCTGACTGCAGTCGCACGTTAAACGACATCAACTCATCGCGCCGGAATGCGTGCACCACAATCTGATCACCCACACGGTAACTGGCCAGCAATTTGCCAACATTGGTTTGGGCATCAGCACCGGTTACCCGCAAGCCTTCAATCGCAACCAGCACATCGCCGGCCGACAATCCGGCCTGATGGGCAGCGCTGCCGGAATACACCTGCATCAGTTTGCAATCATTGTTTTCGCCTTTGAGTTTCACGCCCAGGCTGGGCTGGTTCGATTTGCGCAAATCTGCCAACTGCACACCGAATTCCGGCAGCAACTCAGCCAGCGGCAATTCCTTGGTGCCGCGCACATATTGGTCAAAAAACGTTTTCATTTTGATGCCGCTCAGCTGCTCGATAAGTTCCTGCAACTGTGATTCGGTCACGCCCTGCTGCCTACCATCCTTTGCCAGCTCATAAAAGTCGCGTCCGAATTTTTGCCATAACAGGCGCATCAAATCATCCAGTGATTTTTTTCCGGCACTGGCGCGCCGAATGGTCAGATCGAGCGTCATGGCCAGCAGCGATCCTTTGGTGTAATAACTGACAATCGCATTCGGCGAATTTTCGTCCTGGCGATAGTATTTGGACCAGGCATCAAAACTGGATTCAGCCAGACTCTGCCGGTTGCGGCCAGAACCGCGCAGCACACCATTCAAGGCCTTGCTCACCAGATTAAAATAGGTTGGTTCACTGATTAGACCACATTTGAGCAGCACCAGATCATCGTAATAACTGGTCACGCCTTCAAAGAACCACAACAACGAAGTGTAATTTTCCTGCTGCAGATCATAGTCGGCAAAGGCATCCGGCTTGATGCGCTTGACATTCCAGGTATGGAAATATTCATGGCTGCACAAACCCAGGAAAGTGATGTAGGCCTCACTGGCCGCACCGCTGCCCTTGACCGGCAACTCGGAACGGCTGCACAGCAAGGCGGTGGAAGCACGATGTTCCAGCCCGCCGTAACCAGCGCCGACTGCCATGGTCATGAACACATACCGATCAACGGGAGCTCGTCTGGTTTTGGGTTCGAACAGCGCGCTCTGGTACGCGCAGATTTTTTCCAGATCGCTGGCAATGCGCTCCAGATCTACATTCGGCACAACGCCGGTCAGAATGAAATCATGCGGCACGCCATGTACGGAGAAAGTAACTTTGGCGAAGGTGCCCATCTCTACCGGATGATCAATCAGTTCGTCATAATTTTGCGCAGCGTAGGTGCCAAATCCATAAAGCTTTGCCTTGTGCAGCGGCAGCGTGGTTGCAACGCGCCATTTTTCGCAGACCGGATCAGACGGTTTTTGAATGTCCACTACATGGCGCGCAAGTTCTTGCCCCAGCACGCGCAAAAATACGCTGGTACCGTTGAAAAATCCGTGGGTCTGATCCAGATGTGCCGAGCGCACCGACAGGTCCCACGCATACACATCATATTCCAGCGTCAGTGGTCCGCTTACCGGTGCGGCGCACCAGCTGTGTTTATCCAGTTTGGTCAGCGCCACCTTTTTGCCATTCGAACTGGCTTTGATCTGCACAATGTGACGCGCAAATTCGCGCACCATGTAACTGCCTGGTATCCAGGCCGGCAATTTGAATTGCTGACCGAGTGGATCAGGCTGGTCAACCTGCAGGGTCACTTTGAATACATGACCGGCAAGATCTTTGGGAACAATGGAATAGTAAATAGTCATAGGAGCCAAATATCAGTTAATTGCGCACATTCACTGCCAGCAACGTCACTGCCAGAGCCAGCACCACGACTATCGTCAGTCTGCGGCGCAACACCAGGAACCAGTCCGGTATATGGTAGGTTACATACAATTTTTTATCGATCTGGTAGGCCACAATGAACCCGAACATCAACACAAAAAAGCCCAGCCCAAAATGCAGCTTGGAAGCGCAGGCGATCATGCTGGGCACCACGCCCCAGATCAGGGCGCGCCGAATCTGCAGCGCGGTCAGTCCGGGCGAAGTCAGCGCCACACCCCAGTGTATGCCACCCAAAAATGAAAGAATCGCGATGCCGTAGGCGCTTTGCGCGTAGACAAATCCTTCCATCCATTCCGGATGAGCGATCCAGCAGGCCAGGCTCAGAAAAACAAACGGTACCAGCCCGACAATGCCAAGTTGATGTGCCAGTCGCTTACTTAAAAATTGATGATTCATGTTTGGGAGAAGGTGGATTTAAATTAAGGGTTTAACTGAATATCGGATAAATAATCGATGTCCAAAATAATGCCGGAATCTTGAACCGCCAGCCGCAGCACCGGAAATTCACGCAGCAAATGTCGCGCCCCGGTATCGCCCTGCAGTGCCATCAGCGCCGCAAAATAACAGCTGGCAAATCCGACCGGATGCCCGACCTGCTGCTCATACACCGGCTGTACTATCCCGGCACCCTGTTCCAGTTCAGTCACAATCCGGGACACCGTGTCCGACTGCACATAAGGCATGTCGGCCAAACCGATCAGTACCGATTGCGCTTCTGGAAACTGGACTGCGACATGCGAAACGGCATAAGCAAGTGTAGCGCCCATCCCCAGCTCTGCGCCCGGATATAACAGCACCTGACAACCGAGCTGCTTCAACTGCGCAGCCAATTTTTCATTGCTCACCACGGCAACCACATCCTCTAACACCTTGAGCAGCGTGCGCGCAGAATGTTGTGCGACGGAAGTACCGTCATCGAGCAACTGCAACAATTTGTTGCGCGCTCCGGTTGCATCAAAGCGCCGGCCGGAACCGGCAGCCAGCAATATACCTACCGTAGCTTGTCGGGTCATCATCTAAGACAGAATTATTTAATGCTGTTTAATTTTTCTTCCAAATCAGCCGCGTCAACATAACCCGGTATGCGCGTGCCATCGGTGAAAAAGATCGCCGGCGTACCACTGATATGCAGTCTGGCACCCAGCGCCATGATTTTTTCATGCGGATTGGTCATGCAGCTGGCCGGCGCCTCCGGTGCCGGCTTGCCATTCACCATCCAGTCATTCCAGGTTTTGGCAGGGTCAGCAGTACACCAGACGTTGCGCGACTTGATTGCGGAATCGTCGGACAGAATGTCATACATGAAGGTATAAATGGTGATGTTATCGACGCTCTGCAGCGCCTTGCGCAGACGTTTGCAGTAGCCGCAGTTCGGATCTTCAAACACCGCAATCACGCGTTTACCGTTACCCTTGACCTGTTTGAAGGCCAGGTCAAACGGCAGGTCGCTAAAATTCATGGAATGCATATTTTCCATGCGCGCCTTGGTCAGGTTTTTATGGGACTTCAGGTCCATGACGTTACCCACAAACAGGTATTGTGCCTTTTCATCGGTATAAAAAATATCATCGCCGACCAATACTTCAAACCAGCCCGCATAGGGCGTTTTCTTAACCGAATCGACCTTGATATTGTCACCCAGTTTCGGCTCGATCAGCTTCTTGATAACGGCTTCCTGATCAGTCTGCGCGCAGGCCGATGTCAGCAACAGACTCATCGTCACACTTGCCAGCAGCAGACCTGATTTATTAAAAATGTTCATAACTGTCCCATATAAAACTAAAGTGAAAAAATTTCTATTTGCCCATGGCCTGCTGAATGAACTGCTTTTTCAGAAACGGCAGTTTGTTCACCAGCTTCATTCCTGCACTGCGCAGCGCTTTAACGGGCGTGAGCTGCGAGCCGAACAGCATGGACAGCCCATCGGTGGCCAGCTGCATCAGTAACACATCCTCCTTGCGCTCGCGGGCATAACGCTGCAACACCCGCGCATCACCGCAACTGCGCCATGATTCACGCTGCGACACGGCTTCGAGCAGGGCAACCACATCGCCGAAGCCCAGATTCATACCGTGACCGGCCAGCGGATGCACCACATGCGCGGCATCACCCACCAATGCCAGGCGCGGAGCGATCATGCTGTGCGGACCGATAAGCTGCAATGGAAATGCCAGCGCGCGCTGTGGCGGCAACGGAATCAGTTCACCCAACGGCTCGCTGCAAAAAAGAGCCAGCCGCTCTGCAATCTGCTGGGTGGTCTCAGACATGAGCGTTACCGCCAGTGATTCTGGCGCTGACCAGACCAGTGATACCTGCTGCCCCGGCAGCGGCAACAGCGCAATCACACCCTGCTCTCCCGCAAACCATTGATGTGCCACACCGTGATGCGGTTTGGCGCAACTGAAATTGGCAACCACACCACGCTGCGCGTAGGAACGGTAATCAAGTCCGATATCAGCCTGATTGCGCAACCATGACTGCGCGCCATCAGCACCGACCCACAGTTCGGCCTGCAGTTTAATTTTATTATCAAGGGTCAGCTCAGAAAAATCTGCCGACACCGATTCGGTTTTGCCGAACACAATCTGGAGATTAGGAGCAAAGCGCAATGCGGCGTCGAGTGCCTGATTCAGATTCTGATCTTCAATGATCCAGGCCAGTTGCTCTTGATTGGCAGCATACGCATCGAGGTCGATGACGCCGCCGGTTTCATCAACCACATGCATGGCCTGAACCGGTGCCACCCGTTGCAGATCGAGCGCATCCCATACTTTTAATTTACTGAGTAGATTTTTGGCGGTATGGTTCAACGCAAATACGCGAGCATCCCAATCGAAAGAAACAGGTTTGGCGGCAGAGGAAGGCGCCACCAGAATCACTTTGAAACCGGCCTGGGCAAAGCCCAGAGCGGTCGTCTTGCCCACAGCGCCGTTACCGATAACGGCTATCTCACATTGCATAGTGGCTCACAGAAAAAAGACAATTATTTACAAAATCGACCACACAAAAATACACCGTGTGGCAGGAGGCGGGAAATTAATTCAAAAAAGTGTTTCCATTTTACACCAGACTTGGCTATAATGCCGCTCTTGGCCTGGTAGCTCAGTCGGTAGAGCAGAGGATTGAAAATCCTTGTGTCGGTGGTTCGATTCCGCCCCGGGCCACCAAGTACATCAAGGGTTAGAGCCGTAGTAGGCACTAACCCTTTTTTGTTTCTTGGTGTCTAGGCTACGTATAGGCTACGCTGTAGCCTATCAATATTTTCAGTCAAAACACGTTCTTCCCATCGGCAAGTCCAACCTGCCCACCCTGTCCACGTTATTTTGACTAAATGCTTGAAGCGTTGGTGCATGTCCAAGTTGTGCCTTCAAAATCAAACTCGTATAAGTCGCCACCCATTTGACAATCCAGCGCAAATTTTCCGTAATCAATATAAGCACGTACTGATTCTGGCACGTCGTTTAAATAGAACTCATCAAACAAAGTTTCAGCTATGTCCTTCAAATTACCTTCAGACAAATTTACGTCTTCCAGCTTATCAAGAGCATTTTCCAAGTTGTAACCTGAAACACTGCGCAAATAGTACAAGGCTGTTTTTTCATGGTCAGCTAAATCAACAATGGTTTCAAACCACAGATTTAAATTGCTTTGATCAATACCACAGGCTGAAAATAACTCGCAATCGTCACCGTCTATAAACTGGATTTCAAATTCTTCCACAGGGCTACCAAAACCGTCTGTAAGGCTTTCTGATTGGCTGGTATAAGAATCCATGCTGTCAAAGTAAAAACCTCTTGCGTCGGTGTTATAGGGCTGTGCGAAGTATGTGCTCATGGTGTTCTCTGCTTTCGTATCGTTTTTAGGCTGGTTGAGCCGAATTTGAATTGAAGACTTGCTCTGTTTTTGCAGACTTCACAACTCGTTTATCTGCATCATTTTTGAGTCGTTTCGCCTGCCACCGATAGCGTCCGCTATTTCGTCAAGGAGGCCTGCTCCGCAGACAAGAGAGGAACCAAGCCAGCTGCGTTGTACGAACAGTATCAACGCTTCGCTGCGCGGTTCCGCTTCCCTGCCCTGAATCTGATCAAGTTCGGCAAACAACTCACGGCGCTCAGCATCGAGAGCCGCGAGTCGAATGGCAGCAAATTCTGGTTGCTGGATGCACAGGAGTATCAGTCCGATCAATACAACCGCCAGTCCCTGGAAAGCGCTATGAGCAACGACTAAGTCAACGAGCAGTATTACCACTGAGGCCACCAGCGTGTGGCCTCTTTTTTATCCAATATAAGGAAATCAAAATGCGTACAATCAGTCAAAACAATGTCGTAGTCGTCAACCTGGACACCGTCACACGGGTCTTTTCCTGGAGCGGCCAATTGTCGGCGTGCATGGCAGGCGCAAATTCCAATGTCAAAGTAGGCGATATCGCTTTCGCCCTGCGTCACGGCTATGTGGTCGCGGCTGGGCGTGTCACGGAATGCAGTTTCTGGCAAATGGGGGGGAGTAAGAAAAACAAAGTTGGCCTGATCTCCAAAGTTTGGGTACGCATGAATCTTTATCCCGAACTAAGCCAAGCCACGCTGTCGGCGACGCAGAAAGCCGCGCTGAAGGCGAGCGCACAACGTCACGGATGCGCTTATCCCGATTTCGAAGATGTACTCGCGATTGATGCAGCCGATACCCAACATTTTGCACCGCTTGCTTCGCTCCTTCAAGGTGCCCAGTGCATGGTCAGCACGATGAAAAGAGATGAACAGGCAGAACAACTCCTTCACATCATTGCCCGCGCCGATATCAGCGCTGAAGCTAAGATCCGTCTGTGCGATGCGCTGCGCGCCAGCGGTAACTTGGCTGTCCGAATCTACGACCGCGATGAGCATCGTTCAGTAACCGATCACGAACTCGATTGGGTGGCAACGCGCATCGTGCCATGGGAGGCAAGCTCCGATATCGAACGCCTTGACGCGAATAACTATATCCTACTCGACGCACAGCTTGCTGATCACTTTGCGATGGGGCTGGTCAGTTTCCAAAGCACTGGTGAGCAGACTCACGATCCGGCGATGGACCACGACGCATTCGATCCCTGGGTCGACTGTGACTTCAATCTGCCAACTTTGAATAAGCATCAAAAGAAGTACCTAGCCTACCATCGCGCTCACGTGTTTCAACAGTGGCGCTCAGGCATGCCTAAGCCCGTCTACGTTCCAGGTGCGTAGAATCGATTAAATCCCCTATAGCCTCCAATGCGACCAAATCGCATTGGGGCTTTTTTGCAACGCAGCTCGCTGTTGCCGCTACGGCCTCAGCATGCCCTCGGAGCGAATAATCCGTCAAGGACGGCCGATTCCGACTGGCGACATGTAGACGCGTCCTTACAGCGTTTTTTGATCCTAAAAGACAGGTTTAAGGTGCGCCTCTGCACGTTGAGGTCCAAATCAGCGTAGAACCGCAAAACCGACATTCCAGTGTGCAAATTCAGATCCAGGTGAGCGGGGTAGTCCTCTTGCCTATGATTTTCTTATTTGAAGCGCCGGGTCAAAATAAAGTTTGACAACAGCGGGCGGTCCATGCAATTCTAAAAATAGAAACATTCGGCGCAGGCCGTGACATGATCTCTCGGCCGCTGTGCCGTCATCGCAGCGAGGCGTGGGCTGCCTGCATAAATCCCTCGGACTGCATCCATCGCTAGTCCGGAAAACTCTCCCCCGTAACGCAGTGCAATTGGATGGGTTGGCTGTCACGCCACTGTGACCGCCTAGCCCGTATTGAAATTTTATTTGATCGGAATGAGCATGGCGAAAATCATCCCCTACAACATTGTGTTTGTGAACATGGACACCTTGAGCAATACCCTCATGTGGGACGGCCAATTGACCGCAGGCCTGGCCAACGGTGCGACCGAGGTCAAAACCGGCGACTTTGTGTTCGCCCTGCGCGACAATCACGTGGTTGCCGCAGGCCGCATCAGCGAACCCCAGCACAACGCGAAACATAAAAGCGGCCGCATCCAAAATGGCCACATCCCAGATCGCTGGGTCCGCATGAACTTGCATGCGACACCCGTGCCTGTGGCGTTGTCATCCCGCGAGGTTGAGATGATCAAGGCGACCGCAGCGAAGCATGGCTGTTCATATCCTGGTTTCGAGGAAGTGTTACCGGTTGCGACGAATAGCATGCCATGCTTCGATTCGCTCTTCTCGCAATGTTCCCGCTACGCGACTTCCCGACAAACCGAACGCTTTCTTTTGGTGGCTCGCCTCCTGAGCCGCAAAGACAAGATCGGCCACGAAAAAATCAAACTCCTTTGGGCCTTAGATGGTAACGGCCCAACTAAAGAAATCGTACTTGAGCGCGACAAACATCGCATTGTGTCTGACCATGAACTTGTCCTCGTTGCGACGCGTATCGTTCCATGGGAGACCTGCACCGACTTCGAGCGTACCGACCCGAACAACTACGTTTTGATGGATGGTCAGCTGGCCGAACACTTTGCCATGGGCATGGTAACTTTTGAGGACAACGGCAATCAGCTTCAGGACCCGGCGATGGACAGGGATGCCTTCGATTCTTGGGTTGACCCTGCTTTTTGCTTGCCGGAGCTGACTGCGCAACAGAAGGAATACATGGCCTACCATCGCAAGCATGTCTTCAAGCAGTGGCGTACCAATGCGCCGAAGGCGACGAGCGCGTCTGACAACGCATCCTAGCAGTCTCCCCTCAATGCGAATGCCTTCGCATTGGGGGTTACCTTTTACGTCATGGAGCCGGTGTTATCCCAACAGCCCGCATCTGCTTCTGTGGACAATTTGCAGCGACGATAACGCGGCGTCACCTGTAGAACGGCAGCGAGTAAGCATTTTATGCATCCGGACATTGATTCTCATCTCGTGCCGAACATGGACGCAGGCGCGGAAATGAGCGAAATGAGCGGACCGTGTTTTGGGACAAGCACTTATCCAGATCTTTATCTCCGCGAACTGCGCGAAATAAAGTCAACCCACGATAATTATCCTTCACGCAAGCCTGTATATCCGGGTCGACGTCCCGGGTGCATCCGCAGGGCGGGCGACTAATTGAACGCATATTTTCGGTGGCGTTGCCGCCAACAATAGATCCAGACTGGCGTCGATCTTCGCCTTGGAGACATGCTTTTGAAAGCACTCTGTCGTGATTTCGGTCCGCGTGGCCTTGCCGCGTTCCCGCAAGAACAGCAGGACTCTATTCGATAGATCAAGGGCCTGTACCATTTGGGCTTCCTCAGCCGCACTCACAAAGACGTAGTGGACGGACGCGGTAGCGTACCGTATCCAGGCCATCGCGGCCTCGATATGCGGAACATCGACCAGCGTTTGCAGGTCGGTCAATGCAAACAGCATTGCCAGACGCAGCAGCGTAGGGGCGCGTCGTTCCAACATCGCGCTAACGACATCTCCCCCTAGGTCCTCGTTGAGTTCAGACCGGTAAAGCTGGGCATAGCGCCACTGCGCCCTCGCCGTGAGCTCCATTCGCAAGTTGTCACGCTGATCATGGCGATCTGCACCGACAAATTGCAAAATCTCCGAAACTTTGCACGCAAGGTTGTCCACGATCGACTGAGGCGTCGCCTTCGGGAACGGCAAAATTTGTGATCGTTCGGCCCAGATCATGAGGAACCGGTTGGCAAAGCCGTTGGTCAAGTCGCGCGTGCTCATCATGTCCGTCAGTTCGCCCGGCGAAATTGCGCCGCTCAGACATAAATGAGGGTTGCTGGCGTATAGCCGATTCGATTTCGTCGCTGGCTGGAGGCTCACACCGTCCCAGCAATCGCGCAGCGCTGCGGACAGCGTGTTGCCTTCACGCCGTCCTTGGTGTAACACGTTGGCGAACTCAGATTCGACCACCCACAGCCGTTTGTCAGTAATGGCTGCGACATCCTGCTTACCTTGTCGATATCCGTCGTGCATCAGGGCCACGAGCCCTTCACGGCTGGATAGTCCGCCACGGTGAACATGCGGCGCAAAGCGATCGTCGATTTCGCGCAGAGCCTGATCAAGGCGCAAGACCAGCTGTAGCGCATCACCTTTTCGGCCACGACCGGAACGCCCAATGTGCAGGCAAAACAAGCGCGCATGGTGCCATGTATTGCCAATGGGGAGATACACGCCACGCCCAATCGCGCACGAGAGATAGGCCATGAAGTTCGCGGCGATAGCATAGGGATTGGTTTCTGCTCCATCACTACCAGCACACGCGACCTCGCCTACTAAGCCATACAAGCAGGTACGGCTTGGGCGTGGCGCATTCCGGTGACTGCCCACTTCTGTCGAGGCATCAGCTGTCGATGGCTCGGTGGTGCTGTCGATCCGGCCAGCAGGCTCGTCGCAGTTGGAGGTGGTTCGCCCTGCATTCACTATTTGTCCAGCGACGCCGTTTGTACGATGGCAGAAAACTCGCGCAAAATGTCTGGATTGTTTTGCGACAAAAATCGAATCACGGCCTCGTTGTCCAGCAACTTCGCCAAGTAGCCCCTGGCGAGGACGAGATTAAGGACGTCTTGTCCATAGGATTGCTCAACCAGTTTGAACTGCCCCTCAAGGTTTGCCATTTCGCGCTCCATCTTGGCCATTTGATCAGCGGTAATGCCTTTCACTTTCTTCTGCCCGTTTTCGTTCACCAGCATGTTGCTGGGTGTCGCCGCAAGGAGTGCCTGAGCGTAAGATACGGTGATATTGTTGGTCGCCACCATCAGCTCGACGCACTCGACCTGACGAGTAGGCTTCATTTTCCGCAGGACCGGGCTCAAGCTGGCTGAAAAATGTTTGTCCCTCAACAGCTGAACGGCCTCTGAACAGATCCCGTTCAGGAGATTGATTTTTTTGGTGATAAGCTCAATATCCAATTCGAGCGAATTCGCTAAACGGGAGGGCGTGACACCTCGCTCTACCGCACGGCGGATCATGAAATGCTCTTGGATAGTCGAGAGCCGGTTGATCCGATTGTTATAGGTGTAGCTTTCGTCATCCTTTGCGATCAAACAAGGCGCGTCCTTGAATCCCAGTTCCTGCAGCGCAATCATGCGGTTGTGTCCATCCAGCAGTAGGTGCATACCGCTGATCTTGTCGGCTTTCGCAACCGTCAAAGGTTCGATCAAACCAATGGCATCGATGGACGCGATGATCTGCTTGAATTTCCGGGAATTCATGAGACCGTCTGGCACCTTGTGTGATGGCAGCAATCTGTCAAAAGAAATGATGATGGGCTCCGGAATGAACCCCAGATACTCGTTAGTCATATAGCATGACCTCCCGGCCAAACGCGCTCGGCGATATATTTCGGCAAGCTATCAAGGCCTTCTGCGCGAAGCAGATTGGTGAAATTTTCATCCGCCATTAGCTGGCGCATGGCCTCTGCTACAAAGAGCAATCGCTGCTGCGCAAACTCTGCCTTCTTGACCATCAACTTTTGCCGCTCGACCTCCTTCTGATACGTCCGGATCAGGCTGGACGAAGTCACATCCGGCATTTTTCGTGGCGCTCCTCGCGCGACGCTCCGTCCCAGAGAGCGGCGCTTCTCGATGACCTTACGCGCCTGAATAAGGTGGTTACCACGCAATTGCCCATTCTCATAAGCTTCCTGCAGCGCAGCCTGCACGTCCTTGTCGTTGCTGCCAGCGCCGGCAATGGTCACGGCAACGTTGAGAGGAATGCGCCCGCCTTCCACTGCAATCAGCAATCGCTCTTCGCCATTCTGGAGTAGCTGCAAGATACAATTGACGTAGTCATAACTGAGCCCGGTTTTCTTCGCAATGGCGCTCTTTTCATATCCCTTGGCACGCAGCTGCTCGATGCCTGCCAATAATTCCAAGGTGCGCCCCTGGCGGCGCGCGATGTTTTCAGCAAGACTCATGATAAATGCGTCTTCATCGCTGACGTCGACGACCATGGCCGGGATCGTGGTTTCACCCAGCGATTTGAACGCTTTGAGCCTGCCTTCACCACAGATCAACAGGAATTTTTCGTGGCCGTCGGCATCCTTTCGGGGGGTGACTGTGATTGGCTTTTTCAGTCCAAGGTTCTTGATATTGCCGACGATGTCATCGAAGATTTTCCCATTGCGGTCACGCGGATTGATCACTTCGATTTTGTCGATAGGAATCATCTGAAGATTGCTGGATGGATGCTCTTTACTCATGCTGCCCTCCTAACACGTGTACGTTCTGCCATCCCATAGAGATAGTCGAGGCTGTCGAAACGGAAACTCTCGAACTCGATGCCGTTATGCTCTGCCAGGCGCACGTCCGCCTGGCCAAAATCTAAGCGTGGTAACAGGTAGTAATCCAGTGGCGTTTGATTGGGCTCGTCCAGTCGCACGGCGACCGTGATGTCAGGTGCCAAGCTAGTGTCAAAGCGAACCCTCCAACGGTGACGCCCGTTGTCGTGGGTCTGACAACGCGCCAGCACTAGCGACACGGTGAACTCTCGGTTTACGGTAAGCAGATCGGTTGCCGGATCGCGCGCGATGGTGCCGCCAAGGCTGGCAATGGCGCGTTCAGTATGTCCAATGATTTCCGGATGCAGCTTACGGAGGAATTTATTTACTTCCAGAAAATGGTAATCACGATCGGGGGTAAAGCCGACAGCTTCATAGGCTCGGATCAGACTGCCAAAACGGTGAATGTACGCTGCGGCCGATGGCATGCCTTCAGCCTCATCGATGATCAGACCAGATAGAAATCCCCGATGCTGGTATAAGTTGCGGAGTTTTTCGATTAACTCCTCGCTGCTAAAGCGATGAGCCCTGGCGCGGATGATGCCCTGGGCCATGAAGAACATCTCCGGCGGCACGATGGCCTCGAACGCGCCTTCCTTCTTGATCCACATGTCAGGCTGATTGATGATACGGTGCTTCTTGAGCTTGAACGATATTCGGTTGTAGACGTTGTTGCCGACGTACTTTTCGTTGCTCAACACCTCGCGCACGGTTGCACGTGTCCAGTCGCGCTCCAGGTCAGTGTGTATCCCTTGGCCATTGAGCCGGGCTGCGATTTCGGATTCGGGAATGCCTTCATCGATAAACCACTTGTAGACTTGATTGACGGTCTGTACTTCTGACTCCGGACCAGGCATCAGGATCACCCTGTCCGTTTGCAGGCTTTTGTGCTCGCCACGGGACAGTTCGCCTTTAATGGAGCCCGTCTGATCGATCAATACCCGGCGCAGCCCAAAGCCAGCCGGGCCACCCTGCCGGTAACCCAGTTCAATCAGCCGACACTGGCCTGCAAACACCTTGGCTGACAGCTCTCTGCTGTACTCGCCCGCCATGGCACGCTTGACGCCCTTGACGATGGTGGAGACGGGGGAACCGTCATTCTCAAACTGCTCAGCAACGTAAGTAACCTGGATTCCGGCGCGGCGACAGATATACTCGTAGTAGGCACTTTCGTCCGCGTCCTGAAATCGTCCCCAGCGACTAACGTCATACACCAGGACCATCTGATAGTCGACTGGACCGGCCTCCACGTCTTTGATCAGTTGCTGAAGGGCCAATCGGCCGCCGATGTTCAGACCACTTTTCCCCTCGTCCGCATAGGTGCGCACAATTTCGATGCCGCGTTTAGCGGCATATTCACGGATACTATCCCCCTGATTTTCTGTGGAATACTGTTGGTGCTCGGTCGACATCCGAACGTATTCAGCGGCCCGGAAAATGGCTGGCGGGTCTGGCACCTCACTTTTCGACTCTTCTGACTGCATAGGGACCGATCATTCAATGTTTGAAAGTGAAGCTTTCATGCCCGCATTTCAACAACAGCATGCGGGTGCTGGCGGTCGCCAGCGCCCACATAACGTTGAGGCGCTTGCCATGCAATATTGCCGAGAGCTTGTTTGAACGCAACGGTAATGCCCGCGAGTTGAAATGACCATCACGTCCTATCTTTGCACGCGTCTTTTTTGCACGGACAGTCACCACACGCAGGCGCTATCTCGACAATCCACGCGTCACTCTTAGCAGGGTCGGTATTCTGGAGAAACTTGATTTGGTAAAGCCCGGAAAGCAAGGGCTGGTCTGGCCGGGCTGTGCTCACCGGAGCCTGTGGTCTGTCGTCGCTATTCCCCCTGTACTTGCGCCAGTAATCGGGGTTACGATCTAGCCAGGCGCGTTGGCTGCGTGACTGGTTGATTCGGTAATCCTGATCGTTCAACATCTTGTCGCGCTGCCATCGCAGGCGGCGCTCCCGCTGACAGGCCGACGAGGAACAGAAAGCTTGGTTAGGGACTTGGGGGCGCGAAATGAACGCTTCGTTGCAGCATGCGCAGAGTTTTGTGACCATCGTTTTCTCCATACGAAAATTAGTATGGAAACTCAAGAGCCACGACCAGAAAGCGAGAGCTTGAGCAGCGCGGCATCACAGCACGTTGCCGTTTAGTGCGATGTTAGTTTCTAAGCGGCATTTCAACGCATGTGCGCACAGCACTTCGCAGCCATATCGAATTAGTCATATGTGAAAATGCGCCATCGCAGAGGCGACGTACTCAGCGAACGGAGGGGGCAACGATGTGGATTGGCTACTGGCATGAATGCTATGCCGAGTCAGTTATGCGGCTATGCCAATTTGGGTTCGCCGGTCTTGCGCCGGTCCGGCCATTGAAAAATTTGCGGCATTTGCCCGGCGAAGAAAAGGGCTGCGTCAACGATGAATCCCGCTCCGAAGTTTTTTGCCCGCAAGAAAGCGCTGGCCGCTGTCCGGCCTATTGCGGGTAACTGAAAAACGGATCGCCAGAAAGTGTCTATTGGCAATAATCTGTGCATGCCGATCGAACGGCGCAAAAACGTGCCTGTCAAACTTAGCGATTGGTGCCATCCTCAACAATCTATGCAAATCTGTAGACCTTGGGTCAGTTGGCCATAAAATGCCAGACAATGATCTATAGAAGACAGGTATTGATCGATGTTGAGCGACGTTGAGCTTGAAAATCCTTGTGTCGGTGGTTCGATTCCGCCCCGGGCCACCAATATTTAAGGCCGACTGTTCTCAGTTGGCCTTTCGCATTTCTGGGTTTCCGCCAAGCTACGCGGCGTTCCGCCTAGTTCTGCCAGTGCCAGTCGCGTTGCTGACTAGCCACTAACTCGCCTCATTCCGCCCCCGTTCGATTCTTTTCTGCTCTGTGTTCTGTAAAAACAGTGGGGAACCGTATCGATTTGGCACTCGCAGAACCCGTTTCGTATCAACAGGATACACGCGCGCCAGAAAGAATTGTTTGCATGGCAAATTAGTGCTGCATTGTCGTCATGCGACGAACTTGCGGGCGCCTGTGAACCCGAACGTGACGCGCTGCTTGACCCAATCCACCGGCACTTCGGCCTGACGACCACGGATGGCGTGAAGATTCAATTGGCGGGGTTGGCGCCCATCCATGATCGCCTGAACAATATCCGGGGCCAGCCGTGTCAGCCGGAGCACCTCGGCAACCCAGCCAGGTTCCAGTTTCAGTTTACGGGCGAGATCCGTGGCATTCGCAACTTCACCGGAGTCGAGCAATCGTTGCCAATAGAAGGCCTTGCCAATTGTCCGGATCATCGGCAGATCGATTGAGGATTTGATTGTTGCGTGGTTCATACCTGGCGGCGGAACCAGCACCTTGCTGAAATGACGTCGCTTGATCGCCAGCGGGACAAAGGTCACGGACCGCCCGCCAGATTCAAATTGCCTGGGGATTCCGGTGGGTGTCACCTCCACGCGGCGACCTGATGTGCGCTCGTTTTTCCTGCCATCCGCCATCACAACACCCCACTCAATTCATCGGAGTCTGCCGGTGCGCGCTGCTCTACCACCAGTGGCATGTTTTCCAGTTCTCGACAGAACCGCTACCAACTGTCGTCACGCCAAATGATGTCCAATCCATCCTCATGGAGTTGAACTCGATCAATCAGCAGGCGCAGGATGCGATGCTGCTCTTTCGGGAATAGCTGGGTCCACACCGGTACGACCACCAGGTTGATCGAAGCCATCCAGCAATGCACCGACCCGGCGGTGCGCGACAAAATCGTGGCCGGCCTACTCGTGAGCGCCCAACTTGCCCATCCGCGCGGCAAACAGGCCATGTTCCAAATCGGTACATGGCATGCCAATGCTCTCATCGGGTTGATCGCATGCAAGAGTGACCAGCATCGCGCGTTCTGGCTCTTTGTCCACCATCCCGATTTGTTCGAACAGGCTGCTGAAATTGAATACGTCGAAAGTCGCGTCCAGCAGGCTCAGCAGCACGACTTGGGCGTAAAGCCGCCGATCCGTCGCGACGATACTTCGATGAAAGCGTTCTGCGAAGCGATCAAGGCGTTTTACAAAATCGAACTTGGCTGTGGCGAGGTGTGTGTGGCACACATTCTCGACCGGGCACAAGGCACCCAACTGGTCACGGTGCACGCGAAGGACCTGGCCATGCTGCGACTGGAATTCGAGGGCACGGTCCTGACGCGGCGCGTCGGCAGTCCGAACATTCACATGGTGCTGGAATATTCCGAAACCACGGGCGTGACGCGCACCATCATTCGTGGCGGCGCCAAGTACCACGAAATGCTGGCGCAGGCCTTTGCCGAACATCTGCTGGGCGTCAACGTCAGCGCCCAGCGGATCAAGCCGCCGACGCTCGACCTCACAGCGCTGAAGCTTGCGGCGCCATTCTGACCTTTCTCGTCAGCGCGGTTGTCCAATGCGACGATCACCCCAAAGCTGTCCGTCATTTCCTGACCGACCGCGTTCAGTACCTTCGGCGGCTCGGGTCGGTCATCGAGTGGAATAACGAACGCGCAAGGCACGGGTAAGGCGGCTGCCTCGGACACCGGTTTGAATTCCGCTGCGCCGGCTACCCGACCATTAAGCGATGGGCACAGCGCGCGTAGTTGCGCAATGATGAGTTCCAGTTGCATGCAAATCTCTCACCTTAGCGGGGCACCAGGGTATGGCGCAGAGCATCACGCACCTGATCACGAATTTGTTCTGCGCGATTGCCCAGCGCCGCCGTCATGAAATTGCCGCGTGCCGCGATATTGCGCGCCGGTGAGCCATAAAACAGCACGGCCGGGTAATAAAAACTACCTGGAATGGCGCGCACACCGACCTTGATCCAGCCACCCTTGGAGCCTTTGCCGATCACACCAATGGCGCGCCGCATGGCACCCGTTTGCTCGCCCGGAAATTCGCCTGGCTGCGACACCATGTGGCGCGAAACTAAAGTGCGTGCTTCCTTGCGCACCACCGCTGCGCCCTTGATCAGGGCACGTCGCATCTGCTTTCGGTCATAGTCAATGACACTGTGAAACTCTAGACCGACGTGCAGCTTGATGCCGGGAATATCACCACTGTTACTTTGATGCGTCATATCGTTCCCCTTTACTTCGGTGGCTGCGCCAGGTCTTGAACCACCGGGTTGATGGCACCGAGGTCTTTGGCCGTGATCCGGATAAACCGGTCGGCATCCTGAAAATTCTGCGCCTCGATGATCCGAAACCGTCGGGCGCGATAGTCGATGACGCGGTTCTGCGCAAAATACTCGGCGGGTGTCCCCACGCTATAGCGCACCCAGAAAAAATGGGTGGGATCTTCGCCAGTGGCCACGCCTGAGCGCTCTGCAATACCGCGTATCGGCTCGACCTTGGCCCATCGGGTAATACCAGCATCGAAGGTCTGATCGACGTTGAAGCTGGCATTGGGCAGATCGGTCCATAACCGGATGACGATACGGCGATTGAGCTCCCCGGTATCGGGCAATAGCAAGGCTTCGCTCATAGCAAGACCACACGGTAAGGGTCGAGCAACATATCGACGAAAGGCAGCTTATCCATACGCCCGCGCGCGAAGGCGACCTCGCTGCGCTGATTGTAGAGACTGTCTACCCGCAGCTTGATCCAGTGTTTGATACCGGCAGGCACCTGGGTCGAGTCACCGTAACCGGCGACGAACTGAACCGTGACCGCGCCTATTTGCGGCAGAGTCGGCTGCCAGATCTGGCCGAAGATCGGCGTGATGCGTGTCAGGTCGTCAGTGGAGGCGGCGACGTAGTCCGCTGGTGGCATCGTGACGCGATTGAAATTCATATCCAGATAAGTGATGGACGACACTGCCTGCACCGGTCCCTTGGGGATCAAAATTGCGTGTCCCGGGAGGGAATACGATGACCCAGCTGGCAAACCCATCAGGCTCGGTCCCGGGAAGGCGTCGAGCTCCAGATTCCATGTGGCGGTGAGCAACTGACGGTTGGTCAGTGTCTCCGCCATTTGCCGCGCACTGCTGATCAGGGCCGTGATCAATCCATCGTCATCGGGAATGTCCACGCGCAGATGCAGCTTCACCTCGGCCAGCGACACCGGCTCGGCAATTCCGGTGACGGGATCGACGACCGGTGGGGTGACGAGGTGAAATGGCATCAGCTTTGGCCGGCTTGGTCAGGATCTGCCACAGTTACAGTTGGCGTGGCGTCAACCGCTGGTAAAGTCTGTGCCAGCGGCGCAACGACGCTTGCCGGATCGGTTGTGGTAATTGTTTGCGTCAGGTCGGGCTGTGGTTGAGCGATAGTTGCTGTCGCATCGGTCGAATTGGTCGTATCCGACACAGCGGTTGCATCGGTTACAGCAGGCGTATCCGTGACAGCGGGGGCAACCGGTGTTGTTTCATTTTGAACTGGCGCGCCCGCTATGACAGCCGGGCTGCCTTGTTCGACGTTGTTGTCCGGTTGCGGTGCGGCCTCTGCATCAGTGGCCTCTGTCGTGCCGGATACGTCAACGACAATAATCTCAGCGTGTCCGGCCTCGACGTGCGAGATGGTTTCATCGGATTCCGGATAAGTCTGTCCCTTGGCATATTTGACAGACTGTTGGCCAGCGCCGTTGATGTGGAAAAAATCGATGACATAGCGAATCAGATTCATGGTGAAGTTCCTTGTTGAGGTGGTGGGTAAAAATTAAGAAAAAATGAAATCGGGCGGCACGATTCAGCCGGCAATCTGCGTGACCGAGGCGGCATTGAGTGCACTGGCCGGCTCGAAACGCGCATTGATGCCCAGCAGCAGGCCATCAAACAGGCCTGCCGCCGACAAGGTGACCTGCAACTGGATGAAGACATAACCGTTGTTGGTGTCGAGCTCATCGACTGAGCAATCGATCAACGCCTGAATATTGGCCGCGTTGCCGGCCGCAATCGGCACGATCGCTTTGGCCTGACCATTGGCCCCAATGATCGGCTTGGCACCGGTGCCACTGACGTCCTGTGCCTGCATCAGCTGCGCGTTAAGGGTGCCGCTCACACTGGCACCAGTATTGACCAGCGCCAGTAGGCGATGAAAATTGCTGACGGAAAGCCAGGCGGTCTGCCCGGCGTTGGCATTCAAGGGTCCAGTTCCGCCCAGAATGGCGAACTGTTCCGACCCTTTGGTATTGGGAAAGCCCATGGGATATCCTTTTCTATGAGTGAAGAAAAATCAGCGCGCACCTAGCTGAATGAAGGGCGACAGGGTGGCCGCACCTTTGGCGGGAACGACGGGCTGCGCGATTTTGCTTTGCCCGTCCATGCGGAAGGTGGTACGAAATGCCACCGCATCGGCATCGAAATACAGATGCATGCTGGTGGCGGTTTGCAGGCCGCCTGCCTTGGTGATCGTGTGGTAATAGTTTAGGTCCACCAGCAGCACGTCGCCTTGGGCAGAGAACGCTGCAGGGTGCTGCGAAAAGATCACCGGCAGACCCATTAAAGTATTGCGTTGCACCTGAGCCAGTGATCCACCCTGATTGACCTGGTAGCCGATCGGCATGAAGGCCGGCATGCCGTTCCAGGTGATACCGTAGAGCGCCGCCTGGACTGATTTGTTGATGATCCAGACACCCTTGTTTTCTGAACCAGGCATGAAGCGCGATTGCATGTTGAGCAGGTTCGACAAGGTCAAGGTCTGTGTCGCCTGGCCCTGATCCTTGGATACCGTGATCACGGCGCCTGACTGAAAAGCACCGAGTGGTACGCCATCACCCTGACCATTCAAAATGGCTTCGTTGGTTTTCCAGCGAATACGTTCGGCGATCTGCTTGGGTAGGTAGGAAGTGAGGGCATTGGTGTCCTCGAGCAGCTCGGAGGTGATCGGCACCAGCGCCATCAGCTTTTTGAGACGCAAGGTGGTTAGACCCAGCTGCGGCTTAGTGGCCTGCGCGATGGATGCCTCGCCTTGCCAATAGGCGCGCACGCCATTGCTTCCCCACGGTGTGGTTTCATCCTTCGGGAACGACATGCTGTTGCCGGAGATCTCGACGTTGTCCGTCATCGGCAGCAGACCATCTTCACCCAGCGATAGCGTAAAAATATCCTGCGCAAATTGGGGTGGAACCGCAAATCCACCATCGACACCAGCGGATTCGTTGGCGACCAATCCGGGCGCCATCGCATTCATACCGGCGCCGCCCAACAGTCGCTCATCGACCGCGCCGCCGGTACGCCGCGCCACCTCGGCCTGACGCACGGACCGAAAGAACTCACCCATGCTGGCAAAGCCGCGCTGGGGATCGAGATCGCGGTTTTCGGTAAGGGAAATCAAACCGCTGCCGGATGGCACGGTGAGGATTTGTCTGGCAGCGGACGGTCCAGAAGTTGTACTGGCGGCCAAAGCAGCGGTCACACTGGCCGAACGCGCTTCCTCGGCGATCAAGGACATTTCGCGATCGAGTGCGGCGGATGCGGTTTCGATCTGGGCACGCAGGGCGTCGAAGCGTGTCGCCTCATCAACTGACAGGTCTCGGTTTTCAGCGACGGCTGCGTCGGTCACGGCGCGTGCGTCCTTGACAAGATTAGCTTTGCGCGCTTGCAGCTCGCGGAGTTGTTTACTCATTGCGGGTTCTCCAAATAAAAACCCGCACGAAGGCGGGCAAGAAAAAAGCCGCCAAAGTTTCCCAGGGCGGCTGTTCGGTTCGCCTGCTTGGGTAGGCCAAGCAGATAGATAAAAATCAGTTCAGATCACATTAACGCAAGCGCATTTCTGGCTCGTGCGAGGCGATTTGCGGATCTGTTTTGCGACCGCGTGCGCTTTTGCATTGCAGCGATGACATCGTCAAAGGTGCTGATGCCATCCACCATCTTTTGCGCGACGGCGGCGTCAGCGCCAAGAACCCGACCTTGGCCGAGCCCGTCGCGCACGCTGGCAATCGGCATACCGCGTCCCTTGGCTACGGCCTTAGTGAATGCTCCGTAATAGTCGTCCACACGCGACTGCATAAAACCGCGCGCTTCATCATTCAATGGCTCATACGGATTGCCCTCGACCTTGTACTTGCCCGCAGAAATCAGCGTGGGCTTTACACCCTCAGAAGCGATCGCCTGCGAGTAGTCAAAATGCGCCTGCCAGACACCAATGGAGCCGACCTCACCGCCGGGCGTGACATAGAATTCGCTGGCGGCACAGCCCAGCCAATACGCAGCGCTGGCGGCAAGACTATTGGCGATCGCGACAACGGGCTTCTGACTGCGCGCCGCCTGAATCTGGTCAGCGAGTTCTGCCACGCCGTAGACACTGCCACCGGGACTGTCGATGTCGATCAAGATCTGGCCAACAGTGTCGTCGGAAAGGGCCTGACGCAAAAACACTGAGCACCGTCGTGGGCTGGCTAGGTGGCGCGCGAAACGCACTTATCGCCTTAGCCGTGGTGGTCAATGCCCAGGCAATCATGGCACTCGTGGAACTGAGCGAATCCGTACTGCGGGCGGGAATCGCTTTTGTGAACATGGCCGTACGTGCTTATATAGCCGGTAATGCAGGATTGATCGCGATGACACGCACTGCCGCTTCAGCCCTGCTTGCCATCGGCCCTTTAGGACTGTTGCGCGCGGCATGGACGCTGCTGGGTACAACGACGTTGTCGATGGGCGGCGTAATGACTGGTGCTTTCGCCCTGGTCAGTGGTGGCATTCGCGCCGTCGGCGCTGCGCTCATGGCCAACCCGCTGGGCATCATTTTAGCCATTGCATCGGCCGCCTGGCTCATTGTTGAAAACTGGGACACCGTCAAAAGTTGGTTTGCCACTTTCTGGAACTGGCTCAAGGCGCATGCCGATCTGATCCTGACCTGTCTTGGCCCCATCGGCTGGATCGCCAAAACGATCATCGGTCATTGGGAGCCGTTAAAAGCCTGGTTCGGCAACCTGACCCAATGGCTCTCCGAAAAATTTCGCTGGATCATCGATACCGCCCAATCAGTCGGTCACGCATTGGGTCTTAGTGGCGGCGATATGACGATGAATCACACCTTAAATGGCTCAGCAGCAGGTGCCAGCACGGCCGGCATGACGCCATTGCCAGTCGGCGCTGAACGTACCTCCCTGATCCCCTCCGCGCAGTCCGCCGGCAAGGTAGAGGGCCAAGTCAACATCAAGATCGATGGCCTGCCCACCGGCTCGCGCATTGAACAGGTACGGGGCGGAACGATGCCGATCAATGTGGATGCAGGCTATAGCGCTTACGCGCTGGCCATGCCGTGATACCAGGAAAAATCACATGAACCGCTTATCCAATCTGCTGCGTCCGGCCTCGTTTCGGGGCGTACCTTTCCAAGTTAATGGCAGTGATCTCGGTGTGGGCCGGCGCGTGCAGGTCCATGACTATCCCCAGCGTGATCAACCCTGGGTGGAAGACCTGGGGCGTGCTACGCGTGAGATTGCCTTTGAAGGTTTTCTGATTGGCGCCGACTTCATCGATCAGGCCAACCGGCTGCTGGCGGAACTGGAAACTGCCGGTGCGGCCACACTCGTGCATCCCTGGCTGGGCTCGATGCAGGTGTGCTTGTCGGCGCCGGCACGGGTATGCTTCGATTCCGGTCTGGGCATGGCCACGGTGTCGATGTCCTTCGTGGAATCGGGCGAGCTGGCGTTTCCCAAAGCAACAAGTTCGACGCAGGCGGCAAGCAGGCTGGCGGCGGACAAACTGGCGAGCGCAGCGGTTCTGGACTTTTCTCACTCGTTTACTGTGGCTGGCTTTCAGAGTTTTGTCTCGAGCGCTGCGCACGGGCAGTTGTCGACGATGCTGGGTTTTCTCGGTACTGGTCAGATCGCGCAGCTACTCGGCACCGCAACTTCTACCGCCAATCTGATCACCCAAGCCGCGTCGTTCATCCGCACTCCAGCGATGCTGGGGCAGACACTGTTGAATGCGTTCGGCCTGTCGGGCGCTGCTGGTACTGTGTACCCCAGTGTTTTGGCGACTGAGATGTAGTAGGTAAGAGAGGCACCGCCGACATTGGTGATTTTGCTCACCAACGCCGACCTGCGTTGTGCGCTGGATTGATTTCCACCCAAGGCCACAACACAGGGATCAGGCAGACCGAATTGGGATTGCCATTCAGAAAATAATTCTGATGCACTGCGTGGGTCGGCCTCGTCGATCAACGCCCAGCAACGTCCATCGATGCGTGCTAGTTCCTGTGATAGACCATCGAGTAATTTACTGATGACCGCGTTTGGATCATCCGTCCAAGCGGGTCCATAGGGGAGCAGATTGTGCAACGCTTGCAAATAGTCGCTGGCTGACAGAGTGCCGCGTACTTGCTGGATTGGCGTGGCATTTTGCGTAGCAGGCTGCGAGAGGTCGGGGATCGTGTGCGTTTGCCACGCTGCAAGCGGTTCGACAAACTCGCTGTCGAACAGGAAATATCCGGTCATTTCTATTGCCATGTGACCGTACCCATCCGTTTTGAGTTTTTCACGTTGCCATTGTTGCCGACGGTGTCGCTGGCATTCCCGAGTCGCGCAGTAGGTTTGTTTTGGAACTTGGGGGCGTGCCTGGAATGGTTTTCCACAGCAGCTACAGCGCTTGGTGGTCATCAGTTTTCTCCATACAAAAAGACGTATGGAGACCGTGCGGGGCACGCTGCGATCGGCCCGGTTACCGGCTTATCCGCTGTAGCGATAGCGTTAAGGCGGCCGAGGCGTTAGGACATTTGATCTGTCAGCGAGATGGCTCTGGCCAGGGCTGGCTCCAGGACCGTGCGCAAGGTGGCCACGATTTTCGGCAGTGGCTGTGGAGCCAGTCCGTTTTTTTTGAGAAATGCTTGCCACAGCGATTGACGCGATGGGTCGGTCGCAAACTCATCTGTAAGGCCGACCGGCAATGCGGCCGGAACAATCATGCCGCGTCGGACGAAAGTGGCCGAAATCGCCTTAGCCAAGGTTTCGGCATCCAAGGTTTCGCGGTCCAGCAAGACTGCCAAATCGAGGTAATCCTTCAACCGGCTATTGGTCATGCCCAGCAACGCGATGGCATGCAGTTTTTCGGAGACGACGGTATAGACCGGGTAGGTGCGCAGCTGAGGCGCTGGCAGGTCGCCAATCAGGACTGGATAAGTGGCATCCACCGGATCTGGTGTAACGGCGTCCCCGAACCCGATGTCAATCTGCGTCTTGCACCGTGCGCGGGCGATCTCGCCGGTAATCAAGACCCTGGCGCCGGCATATCCGGCATCCTTGCGAATTTCCTCGACGCTGACCGATGCCGGGTCGAAAGCCATGCCGTCGTTCACCTCGACGCTTGCAATGTCTCGGAAGGTCTGGGCGACGGAATCCAGATCGCTGGCCCCAAATCCGAGCAAGTCGGCATCGCGCGTCGCGCGATGTGGCATGTCATACCAGAGCGTGAACAGCAGCGCGCCCTTGAGCAAGAAACGATCAGCATGCTCAGACTGGCTAAGACGGTATAGAATGCGCTCCAATGCGAAACGGATCAGAACCTGGTTGAAATCCACGCCTTGCGTTTTGGCTATGTTCAACAGGCGCGCCCGGACAGAAGCGGCAAGGTCATTGCTCATTCGATGGCCTCCAAGTAAGGGCGCATCACATTGGCGACCCGGCAAATCTTGGCATAGCGCCAGAGATCGTCGGCCGATGCCTTTTTCTTCGCCCGGGCATCCTTGAGCGCTTCTAGTGCCACATCCATACCGATCTTGTTACGATGCTTAAAACAGTCGACCACTGTCTTGGCCACGCTGTAGACACTTAGCTTGACCTGATCGCGCTCGAACACCTCAATGCCCGCCGAATAGGCCTCACCGGTCATCTGGACCATTTTGATGGGAGGGTAGTCGATCTTGGGCGTATGGCTGCCACGGGGCATGGCAATCCATATCTGGCGTGGTAGTTGGGTGGTCAGTTCGTGAAATTGCAGCGCCGTGAGCAGGCAGAACACAGCTTGCGGTACCTTGGCTGCAATGGTGACCAGGCTTTCATGTTCAGAACTCGAACTGTTGGGTAGCCGGTATAGGCCGCGCCCGACTTTTTCCAGAAGGCCGGCGGCAGTCATTCGCGTCAGCACCACCCGTGGCGCCCCTATGGTATCCAGATCGCTTGGGCGCAACATCCCTTTCTGGCCGAGCAGATCGAGGACGCGTTGGGGGTGAGAGTCAGGGCGCATGTTACGAGTATGTTCCATTTATTCGTTGCATGCAAGTATTCGACGAATTAAAGGAACGTAGTGTAACGATTGACTAACTATCTCTTCGTAAAATACACAAAAAGCTTGTTAAGCGAAATATTTATTATGTATAATCCGCTTATACCAAACCCACATCTGGAGTTGCCAATGGCCCAGCCCACTGAAGAAACGATTCAAGACTTGCTCTTGAGGAACATCCCTCGAGAAATTGTTATGGGTATTGAAGATGCGCTGACGGTGGGCGCCCAGCGCGCCTATACGGCAGCACACGGAATGGATAATGGGCACCTCCCCAGTGTCGTTGGGCAGTTGCGCCATTTCCATATGAACGAGTCGTTTCAACGCGCGCTCGCGGCAGGCGATGCATCGCCTTCCCCGCTCCGTGGCAATCAGATTGTTACTGGGCGGACAGGCGTGTTCACGCTAGCACGATTCAACATCAAGGAAGGGCTCTGGATCAACGGCCGCCGCAGTGAAACCCGCAGACAGATGTCGAAGGCCAACGCAGCCATTGAGCCGCTGGTTCAACCAGAGTTGTTCGCTGATTACGTGCCTCCATCAGAGGCCGTTGCGTTTTTTGTAGCCTGTTTCGCAGGGTCGCTGCGGAGTCAACCTGAATCTCCCGTTTCAATTCAGATCGCAGTGCCGGATCGAAAAATGCAGGGATGGCTCTTCCGGGAGCCCCTCGATGCATTCATCAAGCGATATGACCAGAAACCGGTGGAAGGTCAGGATGATCTTGCAATTCCGAAACTAAAGAAAAACATTGGCAAACAAGATAAAGATGGAACAAACCAATGAGTCGGGGTGGAATCCAAGGTTTTCAGCGGGATCGGCTGAGTCAGGTCCTAGCCGTGCGGCGCCTAACCCAAGTTCAGTTGGCGGCCATGGTCGGTGTGTCGCCAGCCACGATCAGCAAGTGGCGCGCTGGCACGCAAGCGCCAGAAAGCGAGGCGCTTGATCGACTCGCGGGGGTAGTAAACGTCACGCCAGAATGGTTCACCCGGCCGACGGCAGAGAAAGTGTCTTTGCCGCTGTTTCGGAGCAACGCGTCGGCGCATGTGGCGGCGCGTGCAATGCTTGAAGCTCGCCTCGAGTGGGCGCAGGACATTGCCGTAGCTCTGATGGAGTTCGTGGACTACCCGAACTTAAATCTCCCCGTTCGTGGTTTTGCCGAGCCGGAAGAAATCACGGACGAAGACATCGAAAAAGCGGCTTGTGAATGCCGTGACATGTGGCGCCTTGGTCGTGTTGCGGCCCAAGATTTGGCACTTGCTGTTGAAGGCGCAGGTGTCATCCTGATCCGTGAGGAAACCGGAATTGCGCAAATTGAAGGGCTTTCAGCCTGGAGCGCCGTTCTTGGGCGTCCGCTTATTTTGCTGTCTGCGGACAAGGATAACGGATACCGCAGTAGATTCGACTTGGCGCATGAATTGGGTCATCTGGTGTTGCATCGGCATTTCCAGCGCACAACGGACCGTGACCGTCACAAGCTGATGGAGAAGCAAGCGCACCAGTTTGCTGGCGCATTCCTGCTGCCTGCGGAAACGTTCGCATCCGAGGTGCGCATGCCAGTCACCTTGGATGATCTGTTATTGCTCAAGCGCCGGTGGGGCGTATCGGTAGCGGCAATAATGATGAGGCTTCACGCTTTGGGGTTGCTGGATGAAGAAGCAAAGTTGGCGCTTTTCAAGCGACGGTCTGCACGGTGGGGTGGAAAATCCGAACCAGGCGATGGTGATCGGAAGCCCGAGCAACCTCGATTGCTCCGCCGCACTATCGATCTGTTGGTCGATGAAAATGTAATGCCGCTTGATGCCATTCCGAGGCACGTCGGCCTAGCAGCGTCTGATATAGAAATGCTGACAGGCCTGCCAGAGGGATACTTTCAAGGCAAGAGCAATGTTGTGCAGTTTGCAAAACTCCGGTTGGTTCCAACGAGCAACGAGGAAAAGGGCGACAAGGGAAGCACCGTGCTCCCTTTCCGGGCTCCAACCAAGTCCTGACCTCCGCAGATTTGCGCGGGATTGCGTTGGTTTGCTCGGTAAAATGACGGGGTGGTTTGAATCACTATCGTACTACACCACCAATAAATCAAAGGGTTACGGCATTCTTAACGTGGGTCTTTGTCTACAAAAAATGCTGTTTATCTACAAAACATCGTAGTGTCCTTGCAAAAACTAAATTTACGCTTTATAGTAATTTCAATTAGCCCTACGAAACTTGATTTCGTAGCCTTAATTGCCCGAGCGATTAAGAATTATCCCCGTAAGGCTTGACCTTGCGGCCCCTTCGCCCTGCGGCGTTGGAGAGTCATCCTGTGGTACTAGATGTCACAGCGCCGGTTGCCTGAGCAGCCGGCTTTTTTTTTGGGGCGTTAAATTGACAAAACGACGAGTGGCATGCTTCGTAGATGGATTCAATTTGTATCATGCTCTGGCAGAGCTCGATTTTCACCCACGCACAAAAAAACGTCTCCACCAAAAAAATCATCTCAAGTGGCTAGATATTAAGTCGCTCGCTTCTGCGTTTATCACGCCCAGCACAGAGGAAATAGTAGCTGTATATTATTTTTCGGCGTTTGCGACCTAGCTGCCCGATGCGTACCAACGTCACCTAAAATACGTCAAAGCGCTTGAGGCGTCCGGCGTTACCGTAATAATGGGCCATTTTAAAAGGAAGAGTGCTAAATGCAAATCGTGCGGCTCCGTATGGGACACCCACGAGGAAAAGGAAACGGATGTAAATTTTGGCATTCATCTAGTAGACAAGGCACACAAGAACGAATTTGATAAAGCCCTAATTCTTACTGCCGATACAGATTTAGTCCCAGCAATCAAGTTGGTGAGGGTTACATTCCCGGATAAAGACGTAGATGCCGTTATACCAGAACTTCGATTCCAAAATGCCCTAGAACTTAGAAATGCCTGCTCCAACGCAAAAAGAATAAAAGAAAATCATATCGAGCGTAATTTATTTCCTGAACAGATTGTTGATGCGACTGGAAGCGTTCTGGTCACCAGGCCTCCAACCTATAATCCGCCCGCAAAAAAACATCGGTAATCGCATCCGTTTAATTTCTCTTTAGAGGTTTGACTATTTCCCCTTTTCTATTCCTGGTATAGATTTCAGTAGTAGTTCTGTTTTTATGGCCAAGCAATCGTTGAGCATGCGCCAAATCTTCAGTGTCGGTTGCAGCCTTGGAATGTTGGACTAACGCTGTCGGACACAATAAAACATGATCACCGTGGCGCAAAGCCAGTCCTTAAGCGGTTGACCGGCAGGTATGTACCGAAAGACCTGGTTTATGCGCCGAAATTTGACTTCCGACCACCGTTGGGTGAATGGCTGGGAGGACCGCTCGCACCTTTTGCCAAAATTCCAAGTGAAGAACGCACACTTTCGCGCGGCATCTTCGACCAAGACGTAATTCGTCGCTTAAGTATTAGCTCAGACGCGTCAACTATTTTTTAAGCGCCCTGCCTTGAGATTTTCTGGCGTCACTTTGTGGACGAATCCACTGCGGCATTGATTTCAAATTCCGGAAAACCATTCGGTTCTAAATTATTTAACAAACTCCCTCCAACCCTGAGAACAAGGCTGATGCAGTTCGGCCCATGCATTGCAAATCCTTCAATGCCGCATTGGCAAAGACCAC
The DNA here is from genome assembly GCA_043758755.1 of Oxalobacteraceae bacterium. Taxonomy (GTDB): domain Bacteria; phylum Pseudomonadota; class Gammaproteobacteria; order Burkholderiales; family Burkholderiaceae_D; genus Solimicrobium. The sequence continues at coordinate 207,728 of JAYVMW010000059.1, read as the reverse complement.
CGGAACATCAACCGCAAGGCTCAAAAAAAGCAATTCTGAGTGAAATTCGAATATGATAGGCGCGTTTTATCAAAAATAACCAATAACGACAAAGCGGGGAACGGAGATGAGTAATGTACAGGCGGCCATGCCGAAAGAAATTACGTTGCGGGGAGTTATTCTCGGCATTTTGATCACCCTCGTCTTTACCGCGGCACAGGTTTATCTGGGATTGAAGGTGGGCCTGACCTTCGCCACTTCGATTCCGGCTGCCGTCATTTCCATGGCGTTGCTCAACGCATTCAAAGATGCGTCGGTTCAGGAAAACAATATTGTTCAAACCATTGCTTCGGCCGCGGGAACGCTGGCCTCGGTCATCTTCGTGTTGCCTGGTTTGCTGATGATAGGCTGGTGGGTACATGTACCCTTCTGGCCGACCTTTGGTGCCTGCGCAATCGGCGGCGTGCTGGGCGTGATGTACACCATGCCGTTGCGCCGCGCGCTCGTTTCGAAATCTGATCTGCCCTACCCGGAAGGTGTGGCTGCGGCTGAAGTACTCAAGGTGGGCATGGCGTCGCGCGCAGGCGGTTCGGAAGGCAGAATCGGGCTGGTGGCAATTGTCCTCGGCAGCGTCACTTCGCTGCTGTATGCAGCCGGTGCGGCAGTCAAATTGATGGCCGGCGAAATGTCGATCTATTTCCGTGTCGGCAAAGGTTCAACCGGCATCGGTGCATCAAGTTCGTTTGCGCTCATTGGTGCCGGCCACCTGATGGGTATCACAGTCGGCATCGCCATGCTGGCCGGTCTGACCATCGCCTGGGGCATCCTGGTGCCGTTGCTGACCATTGTTTATCCTATGCCGGAACTGTCGGCAACCGACGCGGCCCTTAAAATCTGGTCAACCAATGTGCGCATGATGGGAGCCGGTGTAATTGGTGCGGCTGCGATCGTTACGCTCACCGGTCTGGCCAAACCCGTGCTGAGCGGCTTGAAATCTGCGCTGGAAACCGCGCGTCAGGTCAAGGCCGGTGGTACCGACATTCCACGCACCGAACAGGATTTGCCGATTTTTATCGTTGGCCTGGTGACGTTGCTGTCCATGGTGCCGGCCGGCTGGCTGCTGGCCAGTTTTCTGCAGGGCGGCGTGCTTGACAGCGCCGCTGTTGCGCTCATCGCAGTTGGTATTGCCTATATTTTGATTGCCGGCATGTTTGCTGCTGCGGTATGTGGCTACATGGCCGGATTGATCGGTTCTTCCAATTCACCGGTATCGGGCATCGCAATTTTGACCATACTTGGCGCGGCGCTGAGTGTCGGTGCCGTAGCGCGCCATTTGATCGGCGCGGAAGTAACCCAGGCGCTGGTCGCCTATGCCTTGTTTATCACAACTGTGGTTCTCGCAGTTGCCGTGATCGGTAACGATAACCTGCAGGACCTGAAAACCGGCCAACTGGTCGATGCAACCCCATGGCGTCAGCAGGTCGGTCTGTTGATAGGGGTGCTGGCCGGATCGGTCGTGGTCCCGCCGGTACTGGAGCTGCTGAATCATGCCAACGGTTTTGCCGGTGCGCCGAACCTGGACGCCATTTCCAGTCAACCGCTGGCCGCACCTCAAGCAACCCTAATTTCGACGCTGGCCAAAGGTGTGATTGGCGGCGATCTGCGTTGGGACCTGTTGAAGTACGGCGCATTGATCGGTCTTGGACTGGTACTGATCAACGCCCTGTTAAAAAAATACAGCAATGATAAATACAGCCTGCCACCGCTTGGTGTCGGACTGGCCATTTACCTGCCCAGCGCCGTTACCCTGCCGGTCGTGATTGGGGCCGTTGCGGGCTGGTATTTTGAACGGACTGTCTCACAACAGCGTTGGGGGGAAACGGCCAAACGTCTGGGCGTGCTGGTGATGTCTGGATTCATCGTAGGGGAAAGTTTATTCAACGTTGCGCTGGCCGGTTTGATCGTCGTGTCCGGCAAAGGTGAGCCGCTGGCCATTGAAAACAGTTTAAGCGAGCCACAAACCATGGTCATTGCTTTGGTTGTCGGCGCCGCGACCGTCACATGGCTGTATTTGTGGTGTGCAAAGCGGGCCAAGGTGAGTTAGCAGATCGCCGGAAAATGAGTTTGTCGATGGAATTGGCGCCACTGTTGGCCAGATCAAACCGCCCGCCCCGCTTGGTGGCGATTGTTTCCAGAATCGTTCCTTTCGATTCCGGCATTGCTCAGTTCTGGATTTTTATAGTCCGACCAGGCACACATATTCTTGTGCAAGCTCAAGAAGCACTCGGCAAAACAGCAATAGACTCAAATCAGGCGCGACAAACTCCTGTCAATATTGCTCCCACTAAAAAATGGCCAAAAAATTTCCAATCAATCCAGTCAAGCCCGAGCGTATCTGCTGGGGTTGTGATCAGTATTGTCCTGCCGATTCTCTGGCCTGCGGCAACGGTTCAGACCGTACTCCGCATCCGGCGGAACTGTTCGGACCGGACGGGATGGACTGGGAAATACCCTCCGCGGCAACGGATGACGATGCCAGTAAATGACGACAATCTGCCAATTAATGCGGTAGGCAGCCATGCCGGAACCAGCCAGACTGCAGCGCATGGAAAATACAAATTTAACAGTCTGGGTCTGCAGCTTATGCGGCTTTATTTACAACGAGGCCCAGGGTCTGCCCTCTGAAGGATTCCCACCCGGCACCCGCTGGGCGGATATTCCAGACAGCTGGAGCTGTCCCGATTGCGGCTACGCAAAAAGTGATTTTGAAATGAGCGAGTTTGGCTGATCAGCAATGGTTGCGGCGTTCAATCACTGGCATCTGGGTTGCCATTTTTGCGCAGTGCGCTAGGCGGCTCGCCATGCCAGCGCCTGAAGGTGCGGCTGAAATTGCTGGTGTCTTCGAAGCCCAGTCGCGCAGCAATTTCTTCCACCGGGAGTTTGGTGTTGGTCAGATACCAGACAGCACGCTGCCGCCGGATTTCATCCAGCAGTTCCTGAAAACTGGTTTGTTCTTTTTTCAGCTTCCTGATCAGGGTGCTCGAAGAAATATTAAAAAAATCCGCCGCATCTTCCAGGCTGGGATACTGCCCCTCGCGTCCGGTCAAAAATTCTTTTACCCTTTGTCCCATACCGGTTGATTTCGCTTTGGACAGCAGTTGTTCGCATTCCATGCAGGCCTTTTCATAAGCATGCAGATCAGCGGTAATACACGGCAGAGCCAATTCTTTATTGCTGATATAAAACACCATGCGCTGCGCACCAAAGCGCAGAGGCCCTTTAAACAGACTGTCAATTTCGGCGCGCCAGGCTGGCTCCGGGAATGGCAGATCGACCAGCACGTTGTCGAGCACATGTCCGGTAATGGATTCCATGAGGCTGATTAGGGTAGCGAACACCACCGCATTGATGAAATCACGCGACTCTTCCAGATCCAGCATCTCGATCAATTCAATTGCAATACCGGTATCGGTTTCACGCAGCCTGACCCGCAACAGCGAATTGCGCAGCGGCAGATAACGTGAGACTGCCTCCAGTGCCTGCCGGAGATCTTTGCTGGCCATTGCAGCATAACCCATGGGACCGTGCGCCGAAATTTTCATCGAAGTTCCCAGCACCAGTCCCAATGAAGGCAGGCCCGAAATGCGCAGCGAATTCTGAACGAAGTTGTTAACGATGCGGTGCTCGACCAGACTGGCACGGCCGGCCAGCCGTTCCCAGTTCCCCAATGCCACAGAACTCAGCAACGCATCCACATCCACTCCTCTGTTGCGCAGGGCGATGCACAGCAGCTTGAGATAAGTCGGATGAACCGCGGGTGTGTCAGCGGTGGAAGCGGCGTCATTCATGCGCTATTCTCGTTTGAGTTTCATGGACTTGGAAGTTAATGACGATTTGATGCAAATATTAGCGGTTATTAAAAGCCAGAGTCAAAGGGAAACTGTGGATGCGTCAAATATAACTACATAATCAGGGGACCTCCAATGAACACATCATCGGCCAATCTGGCTGTTTCAACTTATCGCGACCGCAAACGTTACGCCTGGATTTTATCGGTACTGGTACCGGCCTTTATGGGTTCCGGCGCCTTGCTGGTACTGCTCAGCGGCGATGCACGTGCGGCCTGGCTGCCGGTTATTTTTATCTACTGCATCGTGCCGCTGCTGGATATTGTGCTGGGCGAAGACCAGAGCAATCCGCCCGAATCGGCCGTACCGGCACTGGAAGCAGACCGTTACTACCGCTATATCACGTATGCTTCCGCGCCAATTTTATGGATTTCATTCATCCTGTCGGTGTGGTTTCTTGCCTCCCATGAGCTGCCCTGGCATGCCCGTGTGGCACTTATACTGTCAGCCGGTCTGGCTGGCGGCTTCGGGATTAATCTTGGCCATGAGCTGGGGCATAAAAACAACGCTCTGGAGCGCTGGCTGGCGAAAATCGTACTGGCACCCACCGGCTATGGTCATTTTTTCATCGAACACAACCGCGGCCATCATCGCGACGTGGCCACGCCGCTTGATCCGGCTTCCTCCCGGATGGGCGAATCGATTTACGCCTTCATTCAACGCGAAATGCCGGGCGCACTCCAGCGTGCCTGGCGCATCGAAATGGAACGCCTGGCGCGCTGCGAACAGCCGGTCTGGTCACTGCACAATGAAATTCTGCAGCCGGCGCTGCTGACGGTACTGATCTGGAGCGGCCTGCTGCTCTGGCTGGGATTTGGCGCCCTGCCTTACATGGTGCTCATTGCCTTCTGGGCCAACTTCCAGCTGACTTCGGCCAACTATATTGAGCATTACGGTCTGCTGCGCAAAGAGCGCGCACCGGGTCGCTTCGAGGTGTGTCAGCCACACCACTCCTGGAACAGCAACCATATTTTTTCCAACTGGATTGTCTTTCATCTGCAACGTCATTCGGATCATCACGCGCACCCGACCCGGCGTTATCAGTCGCTGCGCCATTTTGAAAATCTGCCGCAACTGCCCAACGGTTATGTCGGTATGTTTTTGATCTGTTATATCCCGCCGCTCTGGTTTTATCTGATGGACCCACGTGTGGTGGCGCAGTCACAGAGCGATACGACACGCATCAATTTCCAGCCTGGAAAACAGGAATACCTGATGCATAAATTCGGACTGGAGCGCTCATGAGTATTTACCGTTGTCCTGAATGCGGCTATCAGTATGACGAGGCCGTCGGAGACACACATGAAGGCTACAAACCTGGCACCAAATGGCTTGATCTGCCGCGGGACCTGACATGTCCGGACTGTAGTATTCGTTTGCGCGATGAATTTCTCGTAGTAGAATTTGCGGGCATAAAAAAGCCGGCATAAGCCGCATAAAAACTATTACAGGGACAGATCATGTTTGACTACGTTATCGTTGGGGGCGGTTCTGCAGGTTCAGTTTTGGCAGGTCGCTTGTCGGATGACCCTTCCGTACAGGTCTGTCTGCTCGAAGCAGGCGGCCCGGACAAATCGGCATTTATCCACGCGCCGCTCGGTTTTGCTGCAACCGCTTCGGTCGGTATATTCAGCTGGGGCTATGAAACGGTTGCACAGGCCGGCTTCAATGGCCGCAAGGGTTTTCAGCCGCGCGGCAAAGTCATGGGCGGCTCGTCCTCCATCAATGCCATGGTGTACACCCGCGGCAATCCGGCTGATTACAACAGTTGGGCTGACATGGGCAACCCGGGTTGGAGTTATCAGGACGTGCTGCCCATTTTTAAAAAAGCAGAAAACAATGAATGTTTTGGCCAGACCGAATATCGCGGCGTGGGCGGTCCGCTGAATGTGGCTTATCTGCGCAGCCCGAGTCCGATCAATGATGCCTTCATCACAGCCTGCGAACAGAACGGCATCCCGAAAAATCCCGACTACAATGCAGCGCGTCAGTTTGGCGTATCGCCAGCTCAGGTGACACAAAAAAATGGCGAACGCTACAGTGCCGCCAAAGCCTATGTGACACCCAACCTGAATCGTAAAAATCTGACTGTAATCACGCGGGCACTCACCACAAAAATACTGATTGAAAACAAAGTTGCCACAGGGGTGGAATACCAACACGAAGGTGCACTGCACAAGGCCATGGCCAAACGCGAAGTACTGGTGTGCGGCGGCGCGTTCAACTCACCACAGATTTTAATGCTGTCCGGCATAGGACCTGCAGCCGAGCTGAACAAACATGGCATTCCGGTACTGCATGACCTGCCTGGCGTTGGCCAGAACCTGCACGATCATCTTTCGACTGTCATCATTTATCGCACCAAACGCACCGATGCCACACTGGGAATTTCATTGCGCGGTGGCGCCGACATGCTCAAGGCCATTTTTGAATGGCGCAAGAAACGCACCGGCTGGGTGACCAGCTGCGTGGCAGAAACCCAGGGATTTATTTCTACCGAAAACAATCCGGACTACCCCAACATCCAGCTGGCGCTGTGCGTGGGCATTGTCGACGACCACACCCGCAAACAGCATCTGGGTCACGGTTACACGCTGCACGTCACGCTCATGCGTCCCAAGAGCCGCGGCAGCCTTACACTGGCCAGCGCCAATCCGCAAGACAAGCCTGTCATTGACATCGGCTTCCTGAGTGACCCGCGTGATCTGGAAACGCTGTGCAAGGCCACGCAAATGTCCTATGACATCATGCAGGCCAAAGCACTGGAGCCGTATCGGGGCGCGATGCTGCATGAACTGGATCGCAACGACAAGGCCAAGCTGGAGCAGTTTGTTCGCAAAAATTCAGACACCGAATACCATCCGGTGGGCACCTGCAAAATGGGCCCGGCGTCAGACCCGATGGCGGTAGTGGATGCCACCTTGCGCGTGCATGGCATGAAAGGGCTCAGAGTGGTGGATGCATCGGTGATGCCGCAGGTTACGACCGGCAATACCAATGCGCCAACTATCATGATTGCGGAGAAGGCTGCGATGCTGATTCGGGGTGGGTGACGAAAAGGCAGGCCGGGATTGAATGCGGTTTGCCCTGCATGCGCACACCGTTCCGGCCGCACTTTATTAGTCAGCAAGAAGCCAGTTTTGCACTCGCCAAGCGGTTCAGGCTGATTCCTTCTTCCGCTGCCTGCAAGGCCAATTGACGATGTAACGTGGGAGGTATGCGCACACGAAATTCGCCGCTGTATCTTTTTCCCGCAAGTGGTACAGGGATGCTTTCTTTTGCAGCCGTCATTTCAACTACTACCTGTGCAACAGTTTTTCGAATTCCCGCCAATGCAGCGTCCGGTGTTTTGGCGAGCCATGAAAGCGACGGAAATTCGGCACAAAGACCGACATGTTCGTCATCTTCCGGTGACCAAGTGACCCGGTAAGTATAGTGATCATTTTTCTCGATTCATTTCCCCTAGTTTTTCGATTGCCATCAATACCTGCCGCACTTGATAGGCCTTCGCTTTACCCTTGTCGTCCTAGATGTTGATGCGCGCATCGCCGATCCAGGGGCTCTTGTAAATTTGGTGGCTGGAACCACTTTGGCGCGCGGCTCCAAAATATTCCAGACAAACGGTGACGAGATCTTTGAACCGGACATTGGCCGGTTCACATTTCATTTGATCGAGAATTTTTTCGAAAGATTTCATTCAATAATGGTACCAATAGTGGTACCAAACAACAAGTTCAATATGCAACAAATCGGCCTGAAAATTATTCTCCGAGGACTCTAAATACGACTGCGCCACTCCCCCGGCGACAGTCCAACCCAGCGTTTGAACGCACGATTAAACGCGCTGGCTTCTGAAAACCCCAGACTTTGCGCAATCTCGGAAAACGCCCGCTCAGTATGTGCTACCGCATCACAGGCCAGGTCCTTGCGCACCGTATCGACCAGCTCCGAATAATTGATCCCGTGTTTTGCCAGCCTGCGTGAAAACACCCGGTCACTCAGCGCAAAATTCTGCGCCGCGACGGGTCGCTCCGGCACACCATGGACCAATTGCGTGCCGAGCCACTGCTGCACCTGCCCGATAAAGTCCGTCAGTTCGCTCAACGCTTCCAGTCGCGCCTGGGCATAGTCACGGTGCATCGCAGCCAGCTGGGCGTCGGCCTGCGGCAAGGCACTGTCGAGCAGCGCATTGTCCAGTTCCAGTCCGCAGAAGGCCTGATTGAAGCTGACCGTGGTCTGGAAAATTTTCTGGTAACCCGTCATAGTGCCGAGCTGGCTGTGACTGAACTGCACCTGAACCGGAATGAATGGCGCATTGCTGATCCAGCGACTAAAGCTGGTCAGCGCCGACAGCACTGCTTCGATTTGATGCGGGCTGAAAGCCAGTTCACCCTGACGCGGATGGTAGATTACCCAACTCTTGGCACCGCTGTCGATAATCTGAAACCGCCCGCCATCGCTGATCAGGCGCTGGAATTTCTGCAGCAAGCCCATGGCTTCACGCAGTGAACGGGACGACTGAAATATGAAACTGACCACATTGAAACTGGATGGCCCTGCCAAAGAGCCGGCCTTGAGGCCAAATTCAGGATCCTGAGTCAGTGTTGCTGCAGCACGCCAGAGTCGGGTAATGTCATCAATCGGCCAGCGTTCTTCGGCCAGTTGTTGCAGCGCCAGTCCGGCACAAGTCAGCAGGCGCTCCCGGCTGATGCCATAGCGCTCGGCCGCACTAAGCACAATATTGATCCAGCTCATGGATACGGTAGCAGGCGCACCGGCTTCTGAGGTCAAGATTATTGGCTCCTGAGGTCAAGGGATTTGGCATGATACCAGCTATCTTTACGCCTGTTGGTGCCATTCAATATAAATAAAACGGAGACAGGCAATGACAACAAACAAGGTGCAATCCGATGCACTGGTGATCGGCGGCGGACTGGCTGGTCTGGTCGCGGCAATCGAACTGCTGCGCGCCGGTAAAAGCGTGACTCTGGTCGACCGCGACACACCGGAACGACTGGGCGGTCTGGCGCTGTGGGCGTTTGGCGGCATGGCGCTGATTGACACGCCGCTGCAGCAGCGCATGAAACTCAAAGACTCCCCCGAACTGGCTTTGGCCGACTGGATCCGCTTTGGTGAACTGGGTGAGCATGAACTGTGGCCGCGCCAGTGGGCTTCCTTTTATGTGCAGCATTCGCGCACCCAGGTGTATGACTGGGTTATTCAACACGGATTGAAATTCATGCCTGCGGTGAACTGGGTCGAGCGCGGTCAACTGGGCGACGGCAACACGCTGCCGCGCTATCACGTGGTGTGGGGCACATCGCAGTTGCTGACCAAACGCATGATCACGGCCCTGCATGACGCAGCTACCGGCAAACAATTGACGCTGTTGTCCAACCATGAAGTCATCAGTCTGGAATCAACCAATGGCACCGTGTGCGGTGCGATCGCAATCAATCACGATTCCGGACAGCAGGTGCAGTTTACTGCGCAGTCGCTGGTGCTGGCCATGGGCGGCATCAACGGCGGACATGAGGAGACCCGAGCCAACTGGGTACCGGGACGTCCTGTTCCGGCCAGCATGCTCAATGGGGCCCATCCGTTTTCCGACGGCAAACTGCACCGACTGGTGGCCACACTGGGCGGGGAGATTACTCATGCCGGTGAAATGTGGAATTACGCCGCCGGCATTCCGCATCCCCAACCGCATTTCCCGGGCCACGGTCTGTCGGCCATTCCATGCAAGTCGGCCCTGTGGCTCGATCACACCGGTCGGCGCATCGGACCGGAACCGTTGATGACTGGTTTCGATACGCATCACCTGTGTCAGCAGGTCGCCGCTCAGGAAAAGCCCTACACCTGGCATCTGCTCAACTGGCGTATCGCCGCCAAAGAACTGGCGCTGTCAGGCGCCGAGCACAATCAGCGCATTCGGGACCAGCAGTTCCCGATGTTTCTCAAGGAAATCCTGCTCGGCAATCACCGGCTGGTGCGACAACTGGCCGCCGAGAGCAAACACTTTCTGGTCGATGAGTCGCTGGCTGGTCTGGCGCAAAAAATGAATGCGCTGACTGGCACCCAGGATGTGCGAGCCGAAGTGCTGCAGGCCACGGCCGATGCGTTTGATGCCAACTTCGCACGCGGCGCTTCGGTCGTCAATGATGATCAGATCCGCCGCATTGAACATGCCCGTCACTGGGGCCCGGACAAACTGCGCACCTGCAAACCGGCACCGCTGCAGGGAAAAAATTCCGGCCCGTTCATTGCCATGCAACTGCAACTGATCACGCGCAAAAGTCTGGGTGGGTTGTTGACCGATCTGCAAAGCCGGGTATTGAACGCTGCGGGAGCGCCGATAGCAGGGCTGTACTGCGTGGGTGAAGCGGCCGGCTTTGGTGGTGGTGGCGCATCCGGAAAACGATCACTGGAAGGCACTTTTTTACCTGGGTGCATACTGACTGCGCGTGCGGCTGCCCGTTCAATCATTACCGGCCACAACCTTTAAAAAACAAATAATCACCAGGAGATTTCACATGAAAAAAACCGGCGCATGGCTGGCACGCTACGCACTAGAGCAATTGGGCATCCGGTATACCTTTGGCATACCGGGTGTACACAACACCGAGTTTTATGATCAGCTCAATATGTCCGAATCGATCACACCGATGCTGGTCAGCCACGAGGGCGGCGCGTCTTTCATGGCCGACGGTTACAGCCGGCTGTCCGATTCGGTCGGCACGCTGGTGGTGGTACCAGCAGCAGGGCTGACCCACGCAGCCAGCGGGATCGGCGAAGCCTTTCTGGATGGCGTGCCGATGCTGGTGATCTGTGGCAGCATCCGCACCGACATCAGCTGGCAGTACCAGTTGCATGAAATGGATTTGCACCAGTTCATGAAAGGTATCACCAAGGCCACCTTCAAGATCGAAAAGAACAGTGATGTGGTCAGCACCTTTTTCGAAGCCTATCGGGTTGCCACTGCCGGCGAACCCGGCCCGGTGTTTATCGAGTTCCCGATGAACATCCAGATGTTCCCTGACGAGGTCGGAACGCTGCCGGTCTGGGCCACCCCCGCGCTAAGTGCACCGGCCGAGCAAAGCCAGATCGACGCGGCCGTGACCTTGCTGAAAAACGCAAAAAATCCCGGTCTGTTTGTCGGCTGGGGCACCAATGGCTGCACGGCTGAAGTGCAGGCACTGGCGGAGTACATTCAGGCTCCGGTCGCAACCACCTTGCAGGGTTTTTCGATGTTCCCCGGCTCGCACCCGCTGCACGCCGGATTCAGCTTTGGCCCATCGTCGGTTCCTGCGGCGCAGAATGCGTTCGCCGAATGTGATGTGATGCTGGCCATCGGCGCGCGCTTTGGTGAAATTGCCACCGGCAGCTTTGGCGTTACCGTACCAAAGCAGCTGATCCATATCGACATCTGCCCGAAAGTATTAAACGCCAACTTCCCGGCCCAGGTCGCCATCGCAGGAGACGCCCGTGTAGTGGTGCCGCAGCTGCTGGCAGCATTGCGCCGCGCCACACCGGCAAAGCCGGCCAACACCGCTTTGCACGCGAAGATTGCCGCCGACAAACAGGCCTATCGCCAAACCTGGTACGACCACGACAGCAAAGGCCGCGTTAATCCGGCGCGCTTTTTTGATGCGCTGCGCGAGGCCAGTCCAAACGAAGCCATGACGGTGGTGGATGACGGCAACCACACGTATCTGACTGCCGAACTCATGCAGATCAAGACAGCCGGAACCGGTATCGTGCCAACCGATTTCAATGCCATGGGTTACTCGATACCAGCGGCCATCGGCGCAAAACTGGCGCGCCCCACTGTGCCGGTCAACTGCATCGTCGGTGACGGCTGTTTCCGCATGACCTGCATGGAAATCGTCACGGCTACGCATTACCAGCTTGGCGTGGTGTACTACGTGTTCTGCGACGGCGAACTGTCACAGATTGCGCAGGCCCAGGAAATTCCCTACAACCGCAAACCCTGCACGATTTTGCCCACCGTCATGCTGGAAGGCGTGGCCATGGCGGTTGGTGCGGGTTACGTCAAAATTGACACGGATGCCGATCTGGCCGGTCAGATTACCGTTGCCAACGCCATGGCTGCGGCCGGTCGGCCAGTGATCGTGGAAGTCAATATTGATTACAGCAAGCGCACTGCCTTTACCGAGGGCGTTGTCAAAACAAACTTTGCGCGCTTTACGCTGGCGCAGAAGGCGCGGGCGGTCGGGCGGGCTTTATTCCGGAAGGTGACTGGATAGCCTGAAACACAAATTTGTTTCATTTTTGTTTCAAATACGATGTTTCATTGAAACAAATATGAAACAAAACCATCTTCTGAAAACTGTAATTACGAGCTGCGCAGTCATCCATGCGCAGTCAACCCTTTGAATTAAAAAAGAATTATTCCTTCTCCGTCACTTAGGCACGGGGATTGCTGTACATCTCCCAGCATTTACAACTCAGGAGATCTCGATGTCCCACCATTCCGCCGGCGCTGCATTCCGCAAAGCCTTGAAAGAAGAATCCCCGCTGCAAATCATCGGCGCCATCAATGCCAACCATGCGCTGCTGGCCAAACGGGTCGGTTTCAAAGCCATTTATCTGTCCGGTGGCGGTGTGGCTGCCGGGTCGCTGGGTTTGCCGGATCTGGGCATTTCCAATCTGGATGATGTGCTCACCGATGTGCGCCGCATTACCGATGTGTGCGACCTGCCGCTGCTGGTCGATATCGACACCGGCTTTGGCGCGTCGGCCTTTAACGTGGCGCGCACCATCAAATCGATGATCAAGTTTGGCGCTGCCGCGGTGCATATTGAAGACCAGGTCGGTGCCAAGCGTTGCGGCCATCGTCCCGGCAAGGAAATTGTCACCACCCAGGAAATGGTCGACCGCATCAAAGCGGCAGTCGATGCGCGTACCGATCCCGAGTTTGTGATCATGGCACGCACCGATGCGCTGGCCGTGGAAGGCTTTGATGCCGCTCTGGAACGTGCGCACAGGTATGTGGAAGCCGGTGCCGACATGGTATTTCCGGAAGCGATTACCGAACTGCCCATGTACCAGCGTTTTGCCAGCAAACTGCAGGTACCGATTCTGGCCAACATCACCGAATTCGGTGCCACACCGTTATTCACCGTTGAAGAACTGAAGTCGGTTGGTGTCGGTATGGTGCTGTATCCGTTGTCGGCATTTCGCGCCATGAACAAGGCCGCTGAAAATGTTTATAACGCGGTACGACGCGACGGCACGCAAAAGAATGTGGTCGATACCATGCAGACCCGCATGGAACTGTATGAACGCATCAATTACCACAGCTTTGAACAGAAGCTTGATGCACTGTTCGCCCAACAAAAAAAATAAAAGATATCAGCCCGGTCAGGGAAAATTTTTTAATGAAAACAGGAGATTAATCATGTCAGAAGCAAACCCAACCTTTAAACCCAAAAAATCCGTAGCACTGTCCGGCGTTACCGCCGGCAATACGGCCTTGTGCACGGTCGGCAAAACCGGCAATGATCTGCATTATCGCGGCTACGATATTCTGGACGTGGCCACTTCGTGCGAATTTGAAGAAATCGCCTATCTGCTGGTGCACGGCAAATTGCCCAATCATGCTGAACTGAAGGCCTACAAAGCCAGCCTGAAAGCATTGCGGGGCCTGCCAGCCGGATTGAAAGCGGCGCTGGAATGTCTGCCGGCTTCAGCCCATCCGATGGATGTGATGCGTACCGGTGTTTCGGTGTTGGGTTGCACACTGCCGGAGAAAGATGATCACAATCTGCCGGGTGCGCGCGACATCGCCGATCGCCTGATGGCTTCATTCGGTTCCATGCTGCTGTACTGGTATCACTACAGCCATAACGGCAAACGGATCGACGTGGAAACCGACGATGATTCAATCGGCGGACATTTCCTGCACCTGTTGCACGGTACCAAACCCAGCGACGAATGGGTCAGTGCCATGCATACTTCACTGATTTTATATGCCGAACATGAATTCAATGCCTCCACCTTTGCCGGACGCGTAATTGCTGGCACCGGTTCCGACATGCACTCGGCCATTACCGGCGCGATCGGTGCACTGCGCGGCCCCAAACACGGCGGTGCCAATGAAGTGGCGTTTGAAATTCAGAAACGCTATGACAATCCGGACGAGGCCGAAGCAGACATCAAGCGCCGCGTTGAAAACAAGGAAGTCGTGATCGGTTTTGGCCATCCGGTCTACACCATTTCCGACCCGCGCAACAAAGTCATCAAGGAAGTCGCGCGTGAGCTGTCCGTCAAAGCCGGCTCGACCAAAATGTTTGACATTGCAGAGCGTCTGGAAAGTGTCATGTGGGATGCCAAGAAAATGTTCCCGAATCTGGACTGGTTCTCGGCCGTGTCGTACCACATGATGGGCGTGCCCACTGCCATGTTCACACCACTGTTCGTGATTGCGCGCACTTCCGGCTGGGCTGCGCATATTATCGAGCAGCGCATTGACAACAAGATCATCCGTCCAAGCGCCAATTATGTCGGACCGGAAGATCTGAAATTTGTTCCGATCAAAAGCCGCAACTGATTTTTTATCCATATCGAGTCCACCATGAACAAAGCATTCCGCAAAAATCTGCCCGGCACCAAACTGGATTATTTCGACACCCGTGCGGCTGTCGACGCCATCACCCCCGGCGCGTACGACAGGCTGCCCTATACCTCGCGCGTGCTGGCTGAAAATCTGGTGCGGCGCTGTGATCCGGCCACACTGAACGATTCACTCAAACAGTTCATCGACAGAAAACGTGATCTGGACTTTCCCTGGTTTCCGGCCCGGGTAGTCTGTCATGACATTCTGGGGCAAACGGCATTGGTAGATCTGGCCGGTCTGCGCGACGCCATTGCCGCACAGGGTGGTGACCCGGCGTTGGTGAATCCGGTGGTGCCGACCCAACTGGTGGTCGACCATTCACTGGCAGTGGAATGCGGTGGTTTCGATCCGGATGCGTTTGCAAAAAACCGCGCCATTGAAGACCGGCGTAATGAAGATCGTTTCGACTTCATCAACTGGACCAAGAAAGCCTTCAAAAACGTCGACGTGATCCCGCCGGGCAACGGCATTTTGCATCAGATCAATCTGGAACGCATGTCGCCGGTGATTCAGGTGCAGGACGGGGTGGCCTACCCGGATACGCTGGTTGGCACCGACAGCCACACACCGATGGTGGATGCGCTGGGCGTGATCGCCATCGGCGTCGGCGGTCTGGAAGCTGAAAGCGTCATGCTCGGGCGCGCTTCCTGGATGCGTTTGCCGGATATCATCGGCGTGGAACTGACCGGCAAACCGCAGGAAGGCATTACCGCTACTGATACCGTTTTGGCACTGACCGAATTTTTGCGCAAACAGAAGGTGGTTTCTTCGTACCTGGAATTTTATGGTCCGGGCGCGGCAAAACTGACCCTGGGTGACCGCGCCACCATTTCCAACATGGCACCGGAATTTGGTGCCACTGCCGCGATGTTTTATATCGACGAACAAACCATCACCTACCTGAAACTGACCGGCCGTGATGATGAACTGGTCAAACTGGTTGAGCAATATGCAAAGCAGACCGGTCTGTGGGCCGACAGCTTGAAACATGCCGAATACGAACGCGTGCTGAAGTTTGATCTGTCCACCGTGGTGCGCACCATCGCCGGGCCGTCCAATCCGCACAATCGCGTACCAACGTCTGAACTGGCCGCACGCGGTGTCAGCGGCGTAGTTGAAAACGAGCCGGGAAAAATGCCGGACGGTGCGGTGATCATTGCAGCCATTACCAGCTGTACCAACACCAATAATCCGCGCAACATGATTGCTGCCGGACTGATTGCCAGAAATGCCAACGCACGCGGTCTGACCAGAAAGCCCTGGGTAAAAAGTTCACTGGCACCCGGCTCGAAAACCGTCACGCTGTATCTGGAACAGGCCGGCCTGATGAAGGAACTGGAACAGCTCGGCTTTGGCGTGGTTGCATATGCCTGCACTTCCTGCAACGGCATGAGCGGCGCGCTTGATCCGGTAATCCAGAAAGAAGTCATCGAACGCGATCTGTATGCCACTGCCGTACTGTCCGGCAACCGCAATTTTGATGGCCGGATTCATCCATACGCCAAGCAGGCGTTCCTGGCTTCACCACCACTGGTGGTGGCTTACGCGATTGCCGGCACGATCCGTTTTGACATTGAAAAAGACGTGCTCGGCAGCGACGCCAAAGGGCAGCCGGTCACACTCAATGACATCTGGCCGAGCGACGCTGAAATCGATGCCGTGATTGCTGCCAGCGTCAAACCAGAACAGTTCCGCAAGGTCTACATTCCGATGTTTGCACGCGAAGCCGACACCAGCGCAGCAGTCAGCCCGCTCTATGACTGGCGTCCACAGACTACCTACATCCGCCGCCCGCCATACTGGGAAGGTGCACTGGCCGGTGCGCGCACCATGCGCGGCATGCGCGCTCTGGCGGTGTTGGGTGACAACATCACTACCGACCATCTGTCACCCTCCAACGCGATCATGCTCGACAGCGCTGCCGGTGCCTATCTGGCCAAAATGGGACTGCCGGAAGAAGACTTCAATTCCTACGCCACGCACCGTGGTGATCATCTCACCGCACAGCGCGCCACCTTCGCCAACCCGACACTGAAAAACGAAATGGTGCTGGAAAACGGCAAGGTCAAGGTCGGCTCCCTGACGCGCGTCGAGCCGGAAGGCAAAGTCATGCGCATGTGGGAAGCAATTGAAATTTACATGGAACGCAAGCAGCCGTTAATCATTGTTGCCGGCGCTGACTATGGTCAGGGTTCGTCACGCGACTGGGCCGCCAAGGGGGTACGACTGGCCGGCGTGGAAACGATTGCAGCGGAAGGGTTCGAACGGATCCACCGCACCAATCTGGTCGGCATGGGCGTTTTACCTCTGGAATTTATGCCGGGGGTGAACCGCCTGACTCTGGGGCTGGATGGCAGTGAGACCTATGATGTGGTCGGGGAACGCACACCGCGCGCCACGCTCACACTGGTAATCCACAGAAAAAATGGTGAACGTCTGGACGTGCCGATGCTGTGCCGCCTGGATACTGCTGAAGAGGTATCAATTTATGAAGCCGGCGGTGTGCTGCAGCGTTTTGCGCAGGACTTTCTTGAGTCAGTCAAGGCCGCCTAAAATGTAGATGCACCCTACGCATCCACCCCGCCAATTTATACAGGAGTAGTCATGTCCCACGTACCTCAAATCAGAATCCCGGCCACCTATATGCGCGGCGGCACCAGCAAGGGCGTGTTCTTTCGTCTGCAGGATCTGCCCGCCCCGGCCCGGGTTCCGGGTCCGGCCCGTGATGCGCTGCTGCTGCGCGTGATCGGCTCACCCGATCCGTATGGCAAACAGATCGACGGCATGGGCGGTGCGTCCTCCAGCACCAGTAAAACGGTCATCCTGTCCAAAAGCAGTCGGCCGGGCCACGATGTCGATTATCTGTTCGGTCAGGTCGCCATCGATAAAGCGTTTGTGGACTGGAGCGGCAACTGCGGCAATCTGTCTGCGGCAGTCGGTTCGTTCGCGCTGTCGAGCGGACTGATCGATGCACGCAGCAAGATTGACGGTGACAGCGGTGTGGCCATCGTCAGAATCTGGCAGGCCAACATCGGCAAGACCATCATCGCGCGTGTTCCTGTGACCAAGGGCTGGGTACAGGAAACGGGTGACTTTGAACTGGATGGCGTAACCTTCCCTGCGGCAGAGGTACAGCTGGAATTCATGGACCCTGCAGCCGAAGAAGAAGGCGGTAGTGGCGCAATGTTCCCGACCGGGAATCTGGTTGATGATCTGGTGGTACCAGGTATCGGCACTCTGAAGGCAACCATGATCAATGCCGGCATACCGACCATTTTCATCAACGCACACGAGATCGGCTATACCGGCTGCGAATTGCAGGAGGCCATTAACAGCGATGCTGCCGCACTGGCAAAGTTTGAACTGATCCGCGCCCATGGTGCCTTGCGCATGGGACTGATCAAAGAGCTGTCGGAAGCGCAAACCCGCCAGCATACGCCCAAGGTCGCGTTCGTTGCGCCACCGGCTGCCTACAATTCATCCAGCGGCAAACAGGTCAGTGCCACCGATATCGATTTACTGGTGCGCGCGCTGTCGATGGGCAAACTGCATCACGCCATGATGGGTACGGCTGCAGTTGCAATCGGCACGGCCGCTGCGATTCCGGGCACACTGGTGAATCTGGCAGCCGGTGGTGGCAACAGAACGGTAGTACGTTTTGGCCATCCGTCCGGGACCTTGCGGGTCGGTGCCGAAGCAACACAGGCTGATGGTGTGTGGAGCGTGACCAAAGCCATCATGAGCCGCAGTGCGCGGGTCCTGATGGAAGGTTGGGTGCGCGTGCCTGGGGATGCGTTTTAGTTCTAGAAGTGATATTCAAGCCGCACCATCGGCGTTTGCGCGCGCTGACCGATGTTATTCGTGGTGGCCGCGGTATTGCCAAATTTGTTGTTCCAGTACTGGTACTCGAGCCCGGCACGGAACACATTTTTGGCAACGGAAAATATTGAGCCCAGATCAACCATGACCTGCATATCGATATTGGTTTCGGCACCGGTGGCGCGCCCAACTTCGTCAGCACCTTTGCTGGCAATGAAATCGGCGTAACCCTCGAAGGCAAACCGCTCCGACAGCGGAATGCCCCAGACTGCGCCAAGCATCGGATGGAGTTTATAGGTGTAGCGTCCGGTCACGCTTGAAATGGGTGGAAATGCGCCGCTGGGCGCGTTGCTTTCATCAAGCAAAAACAGGCTGGTGGTAAGAAATCCAGGCACATCCCATATCAAGGTAGGACCGGCCACCAGCATGCGCTTTCTTGAATTGTAGCCCACATCATTTTTGGTATTCCAGTCAAATCCCACGGTGGCACCGATTGAACGGATGGCTCCAAATTTCAAATCTGCACCGGACACCTTGCCGAAATCGATGGTGTTGCGATACACCACATAGGCTTCCTGCGCACCAGCACTTGAATTTAACGAGGCCGGGTCTTTGCTGTCGGACTCCAGTAAATCAACGTTAAAGAAATTGGTTCCGTACTGGTAACCGCTGACATGGGTCAGGGCAAAAATGGTTTTGCCGATAGCATCAGGGTTGAACGGCTCACGAAAATCGTTGCCGACACGTACGCTGATTGCAGTGTCGCTCCAGTCAGCAGCCAATGCGCAGGGTGTCGCGCACACAATCGCCACGGCGGCAATCGAAATCGTCATTGTCTTCATAATCGCTTTCAAAGTTACATCGTCTCAATTTACGAATCTGCGCGCCAACGCCGTGCCGGCCGAACCAGGTGCCGTTGCGTGTTCGTCGAGCTTGAAGACGCTGACTACCCGGGCCAGATTGGCCGCCTGTTCCTGCAGCGAAGCGGCCGCAGCAGCAGCCTCTTCAACCAGTGCAGCATTTTGCTGTGTTGCGTTATCCATTTCCGTAATCGC
Organism: Oxalobacteraceae bacterium; assembly: GCA_043758755.1. Taxonomy (GTDB): domain Bacteria; phylum Pseudomonadota; class Gammaproteobacteria; order Burkholderiales; family Burkholderiaceae_D; genus Solimicrobium. The sequence goes on along the minus strand of JAYVMW010000059.1, from coordinate 188,328 downwards.
ATGATTTACCTGACCAATGCCTTCGCTCTGCTCACGGCTGGCCGACGCGATTTCACCCATCAGGTCGGCGACCTGTTTGACCGAGGTGACGATGTCGTGCATGGTTTGCCCGGCGCTATCGACCAGTCTGCTGCCGGCATCGACCTTGCTGACCGAATCATCAATGAGACCTTTAATTTCTCTGGCCGCCGATGCCGAACGCTGTGCCAGATTGCGCACTTCTGACGCGACAACCGCAAAACCGCGTCCCTGCTCACCGGCTCTGGCGGCTTCCACGGCAGCATTCAGTGCCAGAATATTGGTCTGGAAGGCAATGCCGTCTATCACACCGATGATGTCAACAATCTTGCGCGAACTCTCGCTGATCGAACCCATCGTCGTCACTACCTGCCCCACCACCTCGCCACCCTTGAGGGCAAAACCGGAAGCATTGGCAACCAGCTGATTGGCCTGACTGGCGTTTTCGGCATTTTGCCTGACCGTTGAGGTCAGCTGCTCCATGGCGGCTGCGGTTTCCTCGAGATTGGAGGCCTGATTTTCGGTTCGGCCCGACAGATCCAGATTACCCGCCGCGATTTCCGTTGAGGCCGCGGCAATCAGTTCGGTACTGCCGCGCACCTGGCTGATGGTCCTGTTGAGTGAAGCCACGAACAGGTTGAAGGCATCCGCCAGCAATCCGACTTCGTCGCGGCTTTCAACAACCATGTGCCGACTCAAATCGCCACTGCCTTGGGCTATGTCGTCGAGCATGCTGGCGGCGCGCCGCACCGGAGCGGCGATGGCGCCACTGATGAAATAAATAATCAGCAATCCTATGCCGCCGCCGATCACGCCTGCCGCCAGTGCAGTAATTGTGGCATTGCGGGTCACACCACTGAGCACTTCATTTTCAGGTACATCGGCGATCACATACAGATTCAATTCGGGTACAAACGAGGAGGCCAGGATATGGGTGCCGTCGGCCAGAGAATAACTGGTGCTGCCAAACGCTTTGCCGCTGAGCAGCTGCGTGGCCAGAGCATCATTAATGCCGGGCAAGTCCTTCAGAAAATGCTTTCCGTCACTCAGGGTTGCGTCACGATGTATCAGCACACTGCCATTGGCGCGCACCAGATAGACGAAGCCGGATTTGCCCAGCTTGTAACTGCGTATCTTATCAGCCAGTGCATCAACCGATAGACCGAGGCCCGTTGCACCAATCTTGCCGGCGGCGGTCTGAAAACGAACATTCACGAACAACATGACATTGCTCGAACCGACGTCCTTGTCCAGATCGAGCGTGTACAGCTTGCCACCTGAAAGAAAGTTGTAAAACCATTGGTCACCCGGCGCGCTTTTGGCGACGCTGCGACTGTTGCCCTGTTCGCTGATGTGTTTGCCAGCCGCTTCCGACACCCAGAACACCATGGCGGCATTGCTGGATTTCTTGATTTGTTCGGCGTACTGCTTCCATTGTGGCAAACCGCTGTCAGGCAAGCCTGCGTCTTCCCAGGTATGCAGGAAAGTGTTGTTGGCAATCCCGAGCGATGTGGCCAGTGGCTCACCGATCTGACGCAGGATATCGTTGCGGATTTCTCCGACCTGCGCAGGTAACTCGGTCTGGATGACCCGTCCCCGAATTCCGCTGCTGGTCATGGTTACTGACAGCACCGTGGATATGGCCAGAAACAGCACCAGGCAACCGCCCATGCTGAGGATCAGTTTTTTCTGAATTGTCAGATTGCGAAGAGCATCCAAAATTATTTCCCCTTGGTGTGAAGTACGACAAGGTGCGGCTGATACTTTTTTTATATTCAAATTTGATATGTTTTGCGCGGGGCTTGATGACTGCTCGCCTGGCAAAAAAATGATGATTGCAATTTGAGTATAGGTATACGTTGGAGGAAATGTAATGTGAATTATTTCACGAGGCATGTTATTTCTGCAAGTCCCCGCACTGCCTGTTTCAGTTAATATACCCAAACCCCACTCATGACCAACAAGGAAAGTACTCAATGACAGTCAATCTCGAACACATGATTCGAAGCGTAGATACCTTGAAAAATATGGGTATTCGGGTACTGGAGCAATCGCCCAATCTGTTCAAGGTTGAAATGCCGCTGGAAGGAAACAGAAATCATCTTGGCGGCATCTATGCCGGCGCGATTTTTTCATTGGCCGAATTCCCGTTTGGCATGATGTGCGTACTCAAATTCGGCCTGCAGAATCTGGTGCCGGTGGTCGGGGAAGTGACGATTCGCTATCTGGCACCTGCCATCCAACCTTTAATCGTTGAACTTAAGGTGACAGATCAGGAATGGGAAGAAATGGAACGCGAAACCGGCATCCACGGCAAATTTAAAATTGCAAGGGAAATTGAAGTCCGGGATGTGTCAGGCAAAGCGATTGCGATGGTCAAGGCCACCTACTTCATGCTGAAGTTGCCAAAGTAAATGGCTGCCGCCAACCCTGCAGCGCTGGCCATCTTGAAGCCAGTCGCTGCAGGTCCGAATGGAAATTATTTTTCTTTCAGTGACTGCTTCCAGGCACGGAATACATCAATATCAAATCCGTCCGGGTAGTTCAGCAGACCCTGTGTATGTCCTTTGGTGTCGGTGACGCCATACTGCCAGACAATCTGCTTGGTCTGACGATCGATCACGACCACCCGATCACGCAAATCATCCGACACCAGAATATCGCCGGTATCAGGCAGCTCACGCGCCAGCGACGGGTGATCGAGCACACCGTCACCCTGTGTTACCGCATATTCCCAGGTCACTTTGCGGGTGGCAGGGTCAAAGATGACGATATGCCCAGGCTTGACAAAATCGGCCACGATGATCTGCTTGCCATCGACAGTAGGAAAGGCATCAGACGGATATTTCACTTTCGGTGCGCGCATGCTCCAGACAACTTTTCCTGCGCGGGTAATGCGGGAAATCCAGGCATCACGAATTTCGCTGATCAGCATGTCGCCATTTTCCATCGGTGTGACACCGTTCGGATAGCCCAGCGTTGTCGGCGGGTTGTGTTCGCATTTTCCCGGGGTTCCCCACTGCGTGACAATGTTGCTGGTTTTGGGATCAAGAAATAATACCCGGCAGTTGCGGATATCGCCGGTTGCCATGATGCCGTCGGCCAGCAGATGTGCGTCATCCGGATAATTCATCAAACCGGGTTTGCTGCCGCGCACATCGGGAATGCCGTATGAAAAAGCCAGTTGACGCTGCTGGTAATCGACCAGATGAATATCGTAATTATCTTCTTCACTGATGGCCAGCATGGTGCCATCCTGCGAGAAATTGACATCCTCGTTGCCACGATAGACTTTCAGGTTGGGTGACGGGAATTCCCAGATGATGCGTTTATCGGGTGCTATTTCAATGAGCCGGTTATTGCGCCGGTCAGCAATTATGATCGGATACGGCAGCGGCTTGCCCCAGGATGGAACCGGATTCTTTCTGCTGCCGGTCACCGCAGGAATGGGTGGCAGTACCGCGCCACTGGACACGATGCCGGCGCCAGTCATTTCTGCGGTAACGGGTACATCGATGCCCACCTTTTTGGGTTTGCCCTGTGCTGACCCGGTGTCGGCAGCCGAAGCACTCAGCTGCACTGCCAGACAGGTTATGCCGGTCAAAACAAGTTTGTGCATCAATCGCAGGTTGACATTGTCGCAGCGCCGAACCGACTGCGCTGACTTGCTTTCATTGTTCATTATTCTGATCCTCTAAAGTGGTGGTGAGTGGATAAAAATCGTGCGGGTTTCATAAGCTTTCCTGAATCACCCGGCCATGCAGGGGTTGAGCCGGCCTGGCGTTGGTGGGGAACAAGCTTTTCAGTGTATTCAGCTGTTCCTGTGCCAGTCCCACTGGCTGTCTGAACACCAGCCAGGTGATTCCTTCTGTGCATGGCGGGGCCGTCAGCGAACCGGTGTAGGTGTAATAGCCGTGCTGCGCCGGTATAAAGCGCGATGGATCGACCCGCACTGCGGCACTATCGAGTTCACGGCTTTTCGTTGCAGGCATATTGGGCAGCAGATCATTTAACCCGTCGTGGCTCTGACCTGGCTGAAATAACACGACCGCGACCAAAAGCTGTCCATCAGTGCTTTTATGAATGAAATGCATGGCCAGATCAAATTCATGGCCAGCAATCCGGTCACCGGATGGGTAATGGAAATGCATTTGCTGCAGAATGAATTTTTTCTTGCCGATGATGATATGGCTGCCATTGGAGAATCGAACCCTGACGGTATGCCCGTCATTGACAATTTTTAAGGGGCCGGACTGGTAGTTAAACTGGATTGCCGGCAGGTTTTTCTTTTGCGTGGAAACGATATCGACAGGGGATTGCCTTGTGCCATGGGCGCACAGTGCATCCGGCGCTGTGGCCGTGCCGGCTCCCGTTGTAACGGAGATCAGCGCCTGTGCCGGGGTTGCCATCAGAAACCCGAGCAACGCCATCCCTGGGAATTTCAGGCATGAGGTAAAGTGGCGCAGATCAGGCATAGTTAGATTCACCGGCAATAACCGTCAGAAGTTAACACAGGTACCGGGGGGTGAATTGATATGTATCAAGGCCAGCCCAGTCTGCGAACTCCTTAGTGATAAATCAGGAATATCGGCGCACTCCTATATAATCCACCAAACTCCGGACCGAAGACACAATGAATTCCCAACAACAAAGCAGATCGCAGGCCGTCGACGCACAAAAGCTGCGCGTTTTCATCGCAGGCGTCTGTTCGCTGTTACTCACGGCTGGCCTGGCACGCTTTGCCTACACGCCGCTGCTGCCCATCATGCGTGACCAGGCCGGCCTGTCGTATCTGGCTAGCGGCTGGCTCGCCACCTTTAATTACATGGGTTACATGACTGGCGCCCTGCTGGCCTCGTCCATCAACCAACTGAAGGTGAAATACCATCTGTATCACATTGGGCTCCTTGTTGCCGTGTTCAGTACCGCAGCAATGGGGTTGACTGACCATGTCGTGATCTGGGCCATTCTGCGTTACATCGCCGGCCTGACCACAACCTGCGGCATGCTCATCGCATCCGGTCTGATCATGAACTGGCTGATCCGTCATCAGTACAAGCCAGTGCTCGGTCTGCACTTTGCCGGCCTGGGGCTGGGCATTGTCGTTTCAGGCATTGCCGTTGGCAGCATGGTTGGTCACTTATCCTGGAATCAGCAGTGGATTGCGCTGGGTGTATTGGGCATTGTTTTCCTGATTCCGGCCTGGCTCTGGATGCCCTCACCTGCCGACATCAAAACAGATGCAGCACATCCGGTGCAGGCTGCCCCTTCCAGAAAATGGATGACACTGTTAATTGCCTCTTATTTCTGCGCTGGCTTTGGCTATGTGATCAGCGCAACCTTCATTGTTGCCATTCTTGAGAAACTGCCGGTGCTGGCAGGGCGGGGCAGCTGGGTCTGGGTGGTGGTCGGTCTGGCTGCAGCGCCGTCAACATTTCTGTGGGATCGGATCGCGGCCAGAACCGGGCAGATTCCAGCTTTGCTGCTGGCCTTCGGATTGCAGGTGGTTTCGGTGATATTACCGGTCGCAACCGATGACATCAGTCTGAACGTGGTCAGTGCCATTCTGTATGGCAGCACCTTTGTCGGCATTGTCAGTCTGACGCTGTCTCTGATCGGAAGACACTTCCCCAATAATCCGGCCAAGGCCATGGCGCGCCTGACGCTGAGCTATGGCGTAGCACAGATGCTCGCGCCAGTAATGGCCGGCTACATTGCCAACGCCACGGGCAGTTATCACGGGGCGCTGGTGATTACGGCTGTGGTTTTGGTGGCGGGGATGGGGTTGCTGGTTGCGCTGTACCGGCTGGAGAATGAAGCCATTTGAGAGCTGGTGGTAACTGGGGCAAACTGGTCAATTATTTCTGATCAGTGCAGTGATATAGGCAAGATTGTCTTCGCGCTTTCCGACAGACAGGACATAGACGGTGACGGTACTATCGACAACTTTATATACAAGACGATAACCGAGCGCGGCAAGTTTGATTTTGTAAATATCCTTGCCGCCACTGATGCTGGCTCTGGTAACTCTTGGATGCTCCAAACGTTCTTTTAGTTTCTTTTTGAATTGGTGCTTGATTGATTCATCCAATTTTCTCCATTCCCTCAGAGCATCCGGATGGAATTCAAGGCTATAGGTCATCGATCTTGATTTTTACCGGCTTCTTGCCATCGGTCATTCTGGCCCCGATGATTTTTAAGATTTCTTTGTCCTCAAGGATGTTGTGTATCCGTTCCCACGCCTGGGCTGTCAGCAAATATCCCACGGGTTTATTTCTGTTCAAAATTGCAACAGGCATATTGCCTGATGCTTCCAAAACAGCGGTTGGATTCAGTTTCAATTCACTGATGCCTACAGAGGCGCGGGCTAACAGTGCTTCCATATTCATACCTTTGACAGTCATTTAAATGGGCTGATACTAGCACGTTTAAATGGTCACAAGAACTCATTAATGAGTTCACTGTTCCGAAGCCTGGCCTGTTAATTAAATCCCCGCATTGGTCATTTTCTGCATCCAATCGCTTAAAATACCGTCCATTCCAACTTCCTCTCAGTCAACTTCATGACCAACCCACTCATTGTTCCCATCGCGTTTGTTGTGTTTTCTTACCTGCTCGGCTCGGTATCGTTTGCCGTTGTGGTCAGCAAATTGTTCGGTCTATCGGACCCGCGCACTTACGGTTCCAAGAACCCGGGCGCTACCAATGTACTGCGCAGCGGTAACAAGGCAGCAGCAGTGCTGACCCTGCTCGGTGATGCGTTTAAAGGCTGGCTGGCGGTATGGCTGGCATACCGGCTGAACCTGTCGCCAGAGCTTATCGCACTGAGCGCGCTGGCGGCTTTTCTGGGACATCTGTGGCCGGTGTTTTTCAGATTCGTTGGCGGCAAGGGTGTGGCCACAGCAGCGGGCGTATTGCTGGGACTGAACTGGTGGATTGGTGCAGGTACGGTGCTGACCTGGCTGGTGGTGGCGTTCTGCTTTCGTTATTCCTCACTGGCGGCCTTGATCGCAGCTCTGTTTGCACCGTTTTATGCAGCGCTGATTCTGGGAACGTCCAGCCCGCTGGTCATTGCAACCTGTGTGATGAGCGCCCTGCTGATTTTCAGACATCGCCAAAATATCAAGAATCTGGTACAGGGCAAGGAAAGCCGTCTGGGCAGTAAAAAATCAGCGGGCTAATTCATTGAGCGGCCATTTCGGTCGCACTGTAAACGCATAATTGCGCTGCGCCTGTTCCGGATCGGCCTTTAAGCGCATGGCGCCGGCAAAGGCAATCATGGCGCCATTGTCGGTACAGAATTCCAGTTCAGGGTAGTACACTTCAAAACGCTTTTTGGCGGCAGCGGCATTGAGTCCGGCGCGCAATTGGGTGTTAGCGCCCACTCCTCCGGCGATCACCAGCCGCTCTAGTCCGGAATGGCGCATGGCGTTGCAACATTTGGCCACGATCACATCCACGAGCGCATCCACAAAGGCGCGCGCCACATTGGCCTTGTCTTGCCCGGTCAATTCGCCGGGATGATTTTTCACCACCGTCAACACCGCAGTTTTCAGGCCGGAAAAACTGAAATTGAAATCTTTGGAATGCAGCATGGGGCGCGGCAATGTATATACCGTTGGATCACCCTGCCCGGCCAGTTTTGAAATTGCCGGACCACCGGGATAAGACAACCCGAGCAGCTTGGCCGATTTGTCAAATGCTTCACCGGCAGCGTCGTCAAGCGTTTCACCGAGCAACGTGTATTTGCCGATGCCTTCAACCCGCATCAACTGCGTATGCCCGCCCGAAACCAGCAGCGAAATAAAGGGAAACGCCGGTGGCTTCGATGCCAGCAGTGGTGAGAGCAGATGCCCTTCCAGATGATGGATGCCCAGCATTGGTTTGTTCAGCGCCAGTCCCAGACCGCAGGCCACGGAAGCACCGACCAGCAACGCGCCGGCCAGACCCGGACCCTGGGTATAGGCGATGGCATCGATATCGGTCTTGTTCAGCTGTGCTTCCTGCAGTACCTGTTCAAGCAGCGGCAGGGCGCGCCGGATATGATCGCGTGACGCCAGTTCCGGGACTACACCACCGTATTCCTGATGCATGGCGATCTGTGAATACAGTGCGTGCGACAGCAGGCCACGCTCGGTGTCCACCAGAGCCAGGCCTGTTTCATCGCAGGAGGATTCGATACCGAGAACAATCATTTCTTGAAAATTTCAGGGCGGGATTTGTTGCGCTGTTCGTAGATGGTTTTGGCGTCCTGCTGGGCGCGCTCCGGTGTGCACATGTCAGGATGATCGTCATGCAGGGTAAAAAAATCACCGGCCTGGGCGCGCATGACAAACTTGATCGCGGCCGCGTCGGTCAGATCGTACATTTCTGTCATCAAAGTGGTGACTTCATCCAGGTATTCTTCGTAAGTCATGCTCATTGCTGGTCCTTCAAATAATTACGGCGACCCACGGATTGTAACAGTCCGCCACACTATAGTCGCCGTAATTACTTCATTCCATCAAAGATCAGATCAGACTCTCTGCTGCCACATACTGGATGTTCAGATCACGTGCCACGGCTTCATAAGTAACCTTGCCCTGACAGACATTCAGACCGTTTTTCAGATGCGCATTGTCTTTGCAGGCCTGTTTCCAGCCCTTGTCAGCCAGCGCCAGAGCGTGACCGATAGTGGCGTTGTTGAGTGCAAAGGTTGAGGTGCGGGCCACTGCGCCTGGCATATTCGCCACGCAATAGTGCACGACGTTGTCGACTATATAAGTTGGTTCGGCGTGGGTGGTTGCGTGTGAAGTCTCAAAGCAGCCACCCTGATCGATTGCCACGTCAACAACAACGGCGCCCGGTTTCATTTTTTTGATCATTTCCTTGGTGACCAGTTTCGGCGCCGCAGCACCCGGTATGAGCACCCCGCCAATCACCAGGTCCGCTGCCAGAACCGATTCTTCGACGGCCTGCGCCGTGGAGAACAGCGTGGTAATGCGGTTACCGAAAATCAGATCCAGATGACGCAGACGGTCGATGTTTTTGTCCAGCACGGTAACCCGTGCACCCATGCCAACGGCAACCTGCAGGGCGCTGGTACCAACCACACCGGCACCCAGAATCACCACGTGACCAGGCGCGACACCCGGCACGCCACCCAGCAGCAGAGCCATGCCGCCTTTGGATTTTTCCAGATGCGCAGCACCGGCCTGAATCGACATGCGACCGGCGACTTCGCTCATTGGTGCCAGCAAAGGCAGGCCGCCGCCCGGACCGGTGATGGTTTCATAGGCAAAACAGATGGCACCGGAAGCGATCAGCGCTTTGGTCTGTTCCGGGTCCGGAGCCAGATGCAGGTATGTGTACAGAATCTGACCAGGGCGCAGCATGGCGCATTCGGCCGGTTGTGGTTCCTTGACCTTGACGATCATGTCAGCCCGTTTAAAAATTTCTGCAGCGCTGGCCACCATTTCAGCGCCGGCTGCTTCGTAATCCTTGTTCTGCAATCCGATTGCCGTTCCGGCATCGGTCTGCACCATCACATTGTGACCGCGCAAGGTCAACTCACGCACGCTGGCCGGTGTCAGGCCTACGCGGTATTCATGGTTTTTAATTTCTTTTGGAACGCCAACTAACATGATGACTCCTGGGTAAGGTAAATGATTATTTTTATCAACGGCCCCATCAAAATGGGGCGGGCATATTTAGCGAAATAATTCTAGGCGCGTGTATTGGCGTCATAAATGACTGGTTCAGAATGTCAGGTTATCGGTTTATGCAAGTGAGTCCGGACGGGTTTTGGACCGGGCTGGAACTATTGTTAAAAAAATATGCGCAACCTTGCCCTGAGTTAATGAGCAGCGGTGCGTAAGTCAAAACCCAGTCGCGGTTGCCGGCATTGACACAACCGACAATTTATCTGAGCCGGATATTTCAGGAAGATTGCGGCAATTCCAACTCTGCGCGAATCAAATCGAATTCTGAACTCGAATGGTCGCCAGCAGGATAAAACCTAAACTATAAGAAAATTTCATATGCCCTCCATTCTTCCGCCCGGGACATCCCATTCGAGATCCCTGCACCGTCAATTTAATCAAACTGGCGAACCCGGTGCAAAATTTGACAAAAACATCCCCTACTTCCCTGCAAAATATGGCCGTCCGGTTTCTGAAAATTGTACCCGTCGTCATGACGACCAGGACGAAGCTACACGGATTGTCTGCAGCAACCTGTCTACCCAGTGGCTTATCGATAATCTTCGTGACGGAAAGGTTGATTATGCCCGGTATCAGGGCGAAGAAATTGCAGACCATGTTCGATCCGATTCGCTGGACATCTATCAGGCGGCCTTAAGAGCAGCAAAAATTAAAGTGAGCGATAACGACCAGATCGGAAAACACCTGGTGGATAAGTTTGCCGAAATGGAATCTGGTGGTAAAACCAGAGCGGGCTGTTTCCTGCACTCGGCAAAACATGCCATGGCTCTGGCGCTGAAGATTAAAACCATCGATGGCGTCAAAAAATATGTCGTTACCTTTTATGACCCGAACGCGACGAACTCCCATGTACGGCTCGAGCTGGACCCACCATTACACGAATCAACGTTGGCGCATCTGAGCACAATAGATTTATTGGGCAGAACGAACAATAATTTTTATTTTGGCGAATCAAATACTTGTTCCCTTGCGTTTATTGACCAGGACCAGATGGCTGACATCGTTACTAAAGCGGAAAAAGAAGAGCCGATACTGACTGAGCCGATGGAATCAAAATCAGCCGAGTGTGACTTTACCGTCGACACCATCAACCCCACTCACATTTTGCATCTGCTCTATCAGGGCTGTGATCAGAATCTGCAGGATTTGATGCCCTTGTTTCAGCAACTCCAACAGACCAATCCCCAAAAATTGATCGACCTTGTTGTGGCAAGTCCTTCGGATCGACATTATGGTCTCGCTCAGGCACTCACCAGCAAGAAAGAAAAATCAATTTCAGCGTGGACCGCCATGTTTAAATTGGTTCCGGATGAAGAAAAGACTGCAGTGCTTCAGAAGGCCTGCCAGAGTGTATTGGCGACTGTCTTGGAAACGGGGAATGTTGAAGCGATTAAAATCATGAAAGCAATCCTGCTTGAAGTACCACCCAACCAGCGCGGCGCCTTGCTCCAATCGCTCACTCAGGAAGGTCTGGAACTCGCACTGCAGTCTGATCAGGTCGGAGCCATTGAGGCCTATGGTGAATTAATGGAACTAGTGCCACCCGGAAGCAAAGAGCTGTTTCAGATACTGGAAACGGCCAGCGGTGCAGGACTTACCGATGCTTTGAAAGATGGCAAACCTCGCAACATTGAAGCGTTCGGGAAGTTACTGAAATTCGTATCACCACAGCAGCGGTTTGATTTGCTGGCCAGGTTTGGCAAAGCGCATACCGCCACAGCACTGAAATTCGGACAGTTCACATCCTATGATCAATATGTAAAACTGCTGGATTCAGTGCCAGCCGGAGATCGGCGCAATTTGCTTATGCCCGACAATCCTGAAGAGGTTGAAAAAATACGTTGTCCATCATTAAATCAGAGGAAATCCCTGGCAGAAAAAACCTGTTTCTCAAACTGAAAACGTTTTTTAAGGCATTGCTCAATTTAACTGCGTTCAAAACACCCGGCGCATTCAGTGAATATGTCGGCATGCTCAAGGTCGCCATACCTGAAACTGATGGCACAAAAATTAATAAAACGGAAGATGAACGCCGGAAGTTACTGTTTTGGGGTAACAAGGATGAAAGAGCGTTGATTGCTAATGCATTTGGTCCTGCTTCGAGTCAAGACAAGGAAGGCTATCTGGAAGCACTGGAAAAGTTTGATTTAACCGATGACTTCGTTGCCAGCATGGCCAAACATAATAACCTCGTGTCTGACGACATCGAAATCATTGAGCGTGGTAAAGATTACAGCCTCTTTGCAGAATTCGAAGTCAGGTAATGATCAACTAAAATGGCATGAAATTGAAAATAAACTGCAAAAACGATGCTGCATCAACCTGCAGACAGGCAGGTTGATGTCTTCAATGCTACAACGTCTTACTCAACAGCTTTAACCATATCTTCAATGACTTTTTTGGCGTCACCAAACACCATCATGGTTTTATCCATGTAAAACAGTTCGTTGTCCAGACCGGCGTAACCGGACGCCATCGAACGCTTGTTGACGATGACGGTTTTGGCTTTGTAGGCTTCCAGAATCGGCATGCCGGCAATCGCTGATTTTGGGTCCTTGGCAGCCGGATTGACCACGTCATTCGCACCCAGCACCAGCACCACATCAGCCTGCGCGAATTCATTATTGATGTCTTCCATCTCGAACACCTGGTCATACGGCACTTCAGCTTCAGCCAGCAACACGTTCATGTGTCCCGGCATACGCCCTGCCACCGGGTGAATTGCATATTTGACGTTCACACCCTTGTGCGTGAGTTTCTCGGTCAACTCTTTCAAGGCATGCTGAGCACGCGCTACTGCCAGACCGTAACCCGGAACGATAATGACAGTTTCGGCATTGCCCAGCAAAAATGCCACGTCATCGGCCGAGCCGGATTTGACACTGCGTGCTACCTGACCACCGGCAGCAGCATCAGCCGGTGCGCCGCCAAACCCGCCCAGCAGCACATTGAAGAAGGAACGGTTCATGGCCTTGCACATGATGTAGGACAAAATCGCGCCGGAAGAACCAACCAGTGAACCGGCAATGATGAGCATCGAGTTGTTCAGTGAAAAACCGATACCTGCGGCAGCCCAGCCGGAATAACTGTTGAGCATCGATACCACCACCGGCATATCGGCACCGCCAATCGGAATGATGATCAGCACGCCCAGCGTAAAGGCAATGGCAGTCATCAACACAAACGGTGTCCAGCTTTGCGTAACGCAAAAGGCAATGCCCAACGCCAGCATGGCCAGCGCCAGCACCAAGTTGACCATGTGCTGGCCGGCGAAGCTGACCGGTGCACCCTGGAACAGACGGAATTTGTATTTGCCAGACAGCTTGCCGAACGCAATCACAGAGCCGGAGAACGTGATCGCACCGACAAAGGTGCCAATGAATAACTCAAGCCGGTTACCGACTGGAATCAAGCCACCTTTTTCAGTCAGATGGAACGCCCACGGTTCGGACACCACAGCTACAGCGATACACACTGCAGCCAGACCGATCAGTGAGTGCATGGCCGCTACCAGTTCCGGCATCTTGGTCATCTCGACCCGTTTGGCCAGCGTTGCGCCAATCACGCCCCCCACCACCACGCCCAGCCCGACCAGTTCCAGACCGATGCCGGCGCTGCCCGCGTCCGACTTTTGTTCGATCATCATTGCAATCGTCGTGACTACGGCAATCGCCATCCCGCTCATGCCGAACGCGTTACCGCGCCGCGCAGTGGAAGGATGCGACAGCCCTTTGAGTGCCTGTATAAAACAGACCGATGCGATCAGATACAGCATCACTACCAAATTGATACTCATTATTTTTTCTCCCCGGTAGCGGCGCCTGCCTTGGGTTCTTTTTTCTTGAACATTTCCAGCATGCGCTGCGTGACCAGAAAGCCACCGAACACATTGACGGCAGCCAGTGCCACGGCCAGTGTACCCATTACCTGGGCCAGCAGACCTTCAGTCAGGCCGGCTGCCAGCATGGCACCGACGATGATGATAGCGGAAATGGCGTTGGTAACAGCCATGAGTGGCGTATGCAGTGCCGGTGTGACGGTCCAGACTACGTGATAACCGACGTAGATGGCGAGCACGAAAATAATCAGATTGGTAAGAGTGTGACTGACTTCCATAATGACCTCGTAAGTATGATTCGGTTATTTTTTCAGGACTGCACCGGCTGAGCATAAAAGCGTCGCAGCGACGATTTCATCTTCACGGTTGATTTCAAGTCCGGCGTCTTTATTGATGATCAGCTTTAAAAAATCCAGCACGTTGCGCGCATACAGGGCTGACGCATCAGCCGGCACCAGTGTGGCCAAATTCGGTTCACCGATAATGTGCACGCCATACTTGACCACGGTTTTGCCCAGTTCCGACAAAGGACAGTTACCGCCCTGCTCGACGGCCATATCGACGATCACTGAACCCGGCTTCATGGCTTTGACGGTTTCTTCCGAAATCAGTACCGGCGCCTTGCGGCCCGGAATCAACGCTGTCGTAATGATGATGTCGGCCAGCTTGGCCCGTTCATGCACCAGTTCGGCCTGCCGTTTCATCCAGTCAGCCGGCATGGAGCGCGCATAGCCGCCCGAACCCTTGGCGATTTCTTTTTCTTCATCAGTCAGGTACGGCACATCGATAAATTTGGCGCCGAGCGATTCAACCTGCTCCTTGACGGGCGGACGCACGTCCGATGCTTCAATCACCGCACCCAGACGCTTGGCCGTGGCAATGGCCTGCAGACCGGCCACACCAACACCCATGATCAGAACCCGCGCCGCTTTGACGGTACCGGCTGCAGTCATCAGCATCGGCATGAAACGGCCGTAGGTATTGGCTGCCACCATAACCGCCTTGTAGCCGGCGATGTTGGCCTGCGAGGACAGCACGTCCATGGACTGCGCGCGGGAAATGCGTGGAGCAGCTTCCAGGGCAAATGCCTGGATGCCGGCTGCCGCCATGGCGGCCGTGTTTTCTGCATCAAAGGGATTCAACATGCCGATGAGCACGCTGCCCGGTTTCATGAGCGCACGTTCTGAGGCGTCTGGCGCTCGCACTTTGAGCACCAGTTCACAACCCAGCGCTTCGGCTGCATCTACAATCTGCGCTCCGGCCAGAATATAGGCTTCATCCGTGATACTGGAAGCCAGTCCGGCACCGGACTGCACCACCACCTGATGTTTGCCTGCCAGGTACTTTTTGATTGTTTCGGGGGTCGCCGCGACCCTGGTTTCACCAGGTCTGGTCTCGGCGGGGATGCCAATTCTCATGCTTTACTCCCTTTCAAATTACAAAAATCGAAATTTTATGAAGGCCTTAGTGACAACCTGGTAATAATTCAGCAAGCAGGTACTGTTGTTCGGTCTGTTTTGCCCTGTTGCAGAAATAATATTCTTTGAATCGGCCTGCCCAATCAACCGAGACCGTACTATATAGGTTTAGTCAACTTTTTTCACCATTTGCGGTACAAGTATTGATATTTATTAACCTGAATGGGCGTGCATGACAGGTAAATGCGCGTTATTGCAACAAGAACCGTTAAAATAGCGACCTTGTTGATTCGGGTGGGCCGGATTACCTCGACATGTCGAGCCTAATCCGTCCATATAAAACCAGAACTCCTTCGCGAACTGTACGAGGAAAAAATGCCAGAAGTCTGGAAACCAGCTGTAACCGTAGCTTCCATTATCGAACGTGACGGACTGTACTTCATGATTGAAGAAGATACGTCGGAAGGCAGACGAATTAATCAGCCGGCCGGCCACCTTGACCCGGGTGAGTCCCTGATCGATGCCGTAATTCGCGAAACACGAGAAGAAACTGCACATGATTTTGTGCCCAGCCATCTGGTCGGCACCTATCTGGCACGCTACCAGTCGAACCGGCGCGGCATCCCCATTACTTATCTGCGTTTTGCCTTTGCCGGCCAGCTGGGTCAGAAACACGACCTGCCGCTCGATGAAGGTATCGTGCGCACCATGTGGATGAGCTATGACGAACTGGTGGCAACAAAAGAGCGCCATCGCAGCGAATTGATACTGAAGTGTATTGATGATTATCGGGCCGGCGTGGTCGTACCACTTTCAGTCGTTTATACAGACAGCAGCGCAACCGGAATTTATGAGTAAAAAACGAGTCGTGATCGGTATGTCGGGCGGGGTAGATTCCTCGGTGTCGGCACACCTGCTCAAGGAACAGGGCTATGAAGTCATCGGCCTGTTCATGAAAAACTGGGAAGACGATGACAACTCCGAGTTCTGCTCAAGCCGGCAAGACTGGATTGACGCGGCCAGTGTGGCCGACGTGGTCGGGGTCGATATTGAAGCGGTGAATTTTGCCGCCGAATACAAAGACCGGGTATTTTCTGAATTCCTGCGCGAATACCAGGCTGGCCGCACGCCCAATCCGGATGTGTTATGCAACGCCGAAATCAAGTTCAAGGCATTTCTGGACCATGCCATGCAGCTCGGCGCAGACTACATCGCCACCGGACATTACGCCCGGGTACGCGAAGTCGATGGCCGTTTTGAACTGCTCAAAGCGCTCGATCTGAGCAAAGACCAGAGTTACTTTCTGCACCGGCTCAATCAGGCTCAGCTCAGCAAAACACTATTTCCGCTCGGCGAAATTCACAAAACCGAAGTGCGCAAAATTGCCGAACAGCTGCAGTTGCCGAATGCCGCCAAAAAGGATTCGACCGGCATCTGTTTCATCGGCGAGCGTCCATTCCGTGAATTTCTGAACCGTTATCTGGCACAACAGCCCGGTCCGATCAAAACACCGGAAGGTGAAGTCATCGGAGAGCATATCGGCCTGTCGTTTTACACGCTCGGTCAGCGCAAGGGTATCGGCATCGGCGGCATCAAGTCTCACCAGAATGAAGACGGCAGCAGCGATGCGTGGTACGTGGCAAAAAAAGACATGGCCACCAATACACTGTACGCGGTGCAGGGTCACGGTCATGCCTGGCTGCTGTCGCCACAGCTCAGCGCCGATCAGGCCAGCTGGATTGCCGGCGCGCCGCCCGATGTGGAGCAGTTAATGGCCAAGACCCGTTATCGCCAGGCAGATGTGCCCGGCGTTTTATCGGTCATCAATGAGCAGCAGTTCCGGCTGAGTTTTAATGAACCGCAATGGGCCGTCACACCGGGACAGTCGGCCGTGCTGTATCAGGGTGACATTTGTCTGGGCGGTGGAATTATTTGCAGTTAAATCGCAGGCTGAAGTTAGTCGTAGGGTGCAATACTATTGCACCATCGTTCGCACAGTCCGAGACGGTGCAATGTTATTGCACCCTGCCAATCAAGGCCGATTCAAAAATCAATATATAAGGGATTTTTGCCATGCCATCATCTCCTGCCATTTGTGTAGTCGGCTCAATCAACATGGATCTGGTGTTCCGTACCCCGCGCATGCCGGGTGTGGGTGAAACCATCAGTGGTCATGAATTTCTCCAGATCGCCGGCGGCAAGGGTGCCAATCAGGCAGTTGCTGCAGCACGACAGGGTGCCAGAACTTCGTTGATTGGCTGTGTCGGCAGTGATGCCTACGGTGAACAGTCGCTGGCGGGCCTGGAGCAGGACGGCATCAGCACCGATGCCATCAGCACCATTGCCCACTGCGCCACCGGCGTGGCAGGAATTTTTGTCGATGACCAGGGCAACAACAGTATCGTGATTGCGCCGGGCGCCAATGCGCATCTGGCCCCGGCGCACATCGAGGCCGCACAGACTGTAATCCGTACCGCGCAGATTCTGGTCTGCCAGTGTGAAACCCCGCTGGAAACGATTCAGGCCGCCATCGACATGGCGCACGCCCACGGCGTCAAAGTTGTCTTCAATCCGGCACCGGCAATCGCGTTGCCGGCCGGCCTGCTGGCCAAAGTCAGTCATCTGATCGTCAATGAAACTGAAGCCAGACAACTTTCCGACATCCAGGTTACCGACATCGACAGCGCCAGAGTTGCGTCACAAAAACTGCTCAGTCAGGGTGTACGGTGCGTGCTGCTGACAATGGGCGCGGCGGGCGTGTGCGTCACGCAGCACAATCACTTTCTGCATTTGCCGGCAATCCGGGTCACCGTGGTTGACAGCACTGCTGCCGGCGACACCTTTGTGGGCGCCTTCGCTGTGGCACTGGCTGGTGGCATGAATGAAACCGATGCAGCAGAACAGGCGCAATACAGCGCCGCATTAACCGTGACCAAACTGGGAGCACAAAGCTCCATTCCGCATCGCTTCGATGTGGAAAAATTTAAAGCCCAACTCAACACTACAGAAGGACACTCTCATGGCACAGCATAAAGTTATTTTTGACACCGATCCGGGCGTGGATGACGCCATGGCGCTGTATTTTGCGCTGGCACACCCGGATATCGAGGTGCTGGGCATCACCACCATTTTCGGTAATGTCACCGTGCAGCAGGCTACTGAGAACGCGCTGTATCTGACCCGCATTGCCGGTTATAACATTCCGGTGGCGCAAGGTGCCCCGGTACCGCTGGCCAAAGCGCCCGGTCAACCACCGGGCTTTATCCACGGCGATGACGGGCTGGGCAATCTGACATCGCGCAGTACCATTTCAGCCCGACCCGAAGCCTGCAGCGCAGCCGAATACATCGTTGCCATGGCGCGCAAACATCCCGGCGAAATCACGCTGGTGGCAGTGGCTCCGCTGGCCAACCTGGGTCTGGCGCTGAAGATAGAACCGAATCTGCCCAGGCTGTTGAAGCAGGTGGTATTAATGGCCGGCACCGTGACCGAACCGGGCAATGTGTCGCCGGTGGCTGAAGCCAATGTCTGGAATGATCCGGATGCTGCAGATCTGGTATTTACAGCGGGCTGGAATCTGACCATGGTCGGCCTGGATGTCACGCACCGCGTGGTACTGCCTTCCAGTTTTTTTGATGCGCTGGCCAAACAGCACAATCATCTGGCCATGGAAACGCTGCGCCATGCGGTGCATTTCTACTGCAATTTCTACGGTGCGATCCGCCCTGAACTGGGCCACGCCTGCTATGGACATGACGTGCTGGCCTTCGTCTATCTGGTGGCACCGGAACTGTTCCAGACTCAGGAGGGCAAAATTCGCGTGGCCACCCAGGGTATTGCCAACGGGCAGACCATGATGGACCGGCACGGCGGCAAGCTGTTTTATCCACAGCCAGGCTGGGAACCGGACAAACCTGCCACGCGCGCCTGTTTGCAGGTGGATGAAAAAGCCTGTATCAATCTGATTCAAAGCACACTGGGTGGTAACTGGCTCAAGGCACCGCTGACTGTTTGACCGACAACACCTGAAGCTCAGGTCAAATCAATAACGGTTGTGAATAGTCACAACCGCTTTTTTCAATGGAATTTTGTATTCCCGGGATTATCGTACTAAGATGAACTTGGCCCTTCGTCATTTCACTCTTACAGACCAGCAGCAAAAAATGACCGCAGCATTAAAAAATGATTTTGCCACGTCCCACCTTGGTGATGGCGTGATTCAGTCATTGATCCTGATTATCTGCCTTGCAATGCTTGCACCACAGTTGTGCAGGGCAGATCAAGCGACCAGAATACAAATCAACCAGGCGATCCAGCCGTTTGCGCTGCCTGCAGCAGATTCGGGTCTGCTGGTCGACATTATCAGGAGTGCGTTTGCCAGCCAGAACCTGCAAACCAGATTCGTGTTTCTGCCGGCGGCCAGAAGCTGGATTGCGTTTAATCAAAACGATGTGGACGTTGTGACTAACGCAAAGCCTGACGCCAATGACAGGGCGGTTTTTTCCCACTGGCCGGTGCTGGCATTCCAAAATGTGGTCATCTCGCTGAAAAAGAGAGATTTGAAAATTGAATCCATTTCAGATCTTGCCAGGCTGCGCATCATCACCTTTCAAAATGCCAGCAAATACCTCGGACCCGAGTTTGCGGAAATGGCCGCACATAACAAATCGTATTTTGAATTGTCCACAATGCCGTCACGTATGCTCAATGTTGATCACACCGACGTTGCGATCTCTCAGCGTGACATTTTTCTGTACAACCTGATTAATGAAAATAAGACCGCTCCCATGCTCGATCTTGACGAGTATGAATATCATGATGTCATCGGCAATATCAACCAATACTGGTTTGGCTTCCGGTCAGAAATGCTGCGCGATCAATTTGAACGGGGTATTGAAGCAATCTACCGAAGCGGCGAGATCGACATCATTTTTAATGACTATCAAAAACGCTTTGGCACGTCGCGCGAATTGTTTTTGCCACTGGACTGTCGTTTTTTAATAAAAAACAAACCCAGGAAATGTTCTGTTTAAACGGGTATGGCGTTCAATGCTGCATTTGCCATCCCAAAAACGGAAGCGGGCCTGACATCTGGCCCAGCACGAATTCAGCAGCTGATTTCGCACCGCATGGAGATTGCTCTGAGCTGGATTCTGTTAATCGGTTTCATTGGCAATTTCACCAGTATCGAGCAGGACCTGTATCGGCGAGTCGACATTGCATTCAGTGTTTACTATGCGGCGTGGCTGGGCACCATGTTCATCCTGCTCAGGAAGGGGCGAACCACCCGGACCTTCAAACTGTTCTGCTGGGGCTACTGATCTTACGCCTGCTTTAATTCACTGACTGTGGCTGGCATGCAACCCTCCATTATCGGATCGATTGCACCACTGATCATGGTGACTGCAGGGGTCACAGCAAGCGCGCTTCGGTACTGATGCTGGCATTGTCTGTCGCGTTTTACGGCGTGCTGGCGCAGGAACAGGCCAATTTAGCACTGAGGTGCATGCACCTCGCTTGAGGAACGGTGTGCGGCTTGCCGCGTACGATGATGCGGCCTTTGGTGAAAGTGACTGCTTCACGGATTTGTGTCTGCAAATTCCAGCCTGCGTTGGTCACGGCCGGCGTGATGAATTTGGAACAAATGTCGCGCTCTGAGAGGTCTTTTTTGCTCATGGCCTTACTTGTAGTAATTATTGGCTGGAAGCAAATGATTTTACTTTATATGCTGACAATTTCACTACATTAAGTTGTTGAAACGGAAAATAAATTTCAATCTCTCTGTGCTCCCATCACAACCAAATTACACCATTGGCTTCAAATAAGTTTCAAAATAACATCTTTTGTTCAATAAATATTTATGTTCACGTTACGTGAACATATTTAAAACTTGAACATATTGGTGAATGTTCGTAAAATTACACCGTTCACGTTACGTGAACACCGTAAATTAACGAACGGAGTCTGTTATGAGTATGAAATCAGGCCTGTCAGATCAGAACCGTGAACTCATACAGTCTGCGTTGACCGCCTTAACAACTGAAACCGGAATACAAGGAGCGATTATCGAGGATGGACAGGGCCAATATCGTGACTTGTGCGATGGATCTGTCACATTCGATGTCGGGGGAAAAAAATATAAGTACTACGTTGACTGCAAATTTTTGATCGACCGGAAAATTACAATTGCACGCGTCAAAGAAAAACTCAGCAAGATCCCCTCAAAAAGTTTGTTGGTCGCACCTTATATAAGTACAGAATTGGCAGAATACTGCCGATCTATTGCGCTGGAATTCATCGATGGTGCAGGTAATGCCTACCTGAACGCTGATGGGTTGCATGTACGACTTCGAGGGCTTACCAATGAAACCAGAAGCAATCAAATGCACACAACAAGGGGCACCAATAGTCCCAGTTTCATGAAACTGGTTTTTGCACTACTTGCAAAACCAGATTTATTGAATGCGCCCTATCGCCAGATTGCAACGGAAGCGAATATTCCACTGGGTATCGTCGGGCCAATTTTGACCAATCTAAACAAGCAGGGTCATTTACTGACTAGCAGCGCAAGCTCTGGTAAAAAGACACGCATCCTCACACACTCAAGGCAACTTTTAGATAGATGGGTATTAAACTATCAGGGTACCCTGCTCCCCAAATTAAACGCTCGGCGCTTTAGCTGTACCGATCCAAATTGGTGGAAAACTGCACGGTTGGATGAGTTTCCCGCAGCGTGGGGAGGTGAAGTTGCGGCTCAAAAAATTACGCAGTATCTTAGACCAGTGACACAAACCTTATACATCGATAAGAACCATATGGCGGATGTGCTAAAGCATTTAGTTAAAGAATATCGAATGAAATCTGATTCAAATGGGGCAATCGAGGTCAGAGAAAAATTTTGGAATTTCTCAAATCAGGAAGAACCAATAGATGTGGCGCCTGCAATTCTAATTTATACAGATCTCATGACATCATTAGATCCAAGAAATATCGAAGTTGCGGGTCAAATTGAAAAAGATTGGATACAAAATGCACCTGATTTAGACCAATTACCCGATTGATCCTGTAACGATTAATATTCTGGAACTGGTCAGTAAAGTCTCGCGGGAACTCGGCATCAAATATGTTGTTGTAGGCGCTACCGCCAGAGACCTTATGTTGACGCATGTATTCGGAATGCCTGTACGACGAGTCGCAACAGATTTAGATTTTGCAATTTCTATAAGCGACTGGTCTGAGTTTGATCTAATAAAAAACTGCCTGGTTCAGCAGCAGGGATTTAGTGCCTCATCAGAAATGCAGCAAAGAATTTATTTTGGTGCAAACGACATGACACCCGGGGTCCCACTTGCAAAAAAAATCCGGCATCGCGTTAACGAAGCCGGACAGTTACTGCCATGCTGCACTGTTACTTAAGC
This sequence comes from Oxalobacteraceae bacterium, assembly GCA_043758755.1. Taxonomy (GTDB): domain Bacteria; phylum Pseudomonadota; class Gammaproteobacteria; order Burkholderiales; family Burkholderiaceae_D; genus Solimicrobium. The sequence continues at coordinate 165,935 of JAYVMW010000059.1, read as the reverse complement.
AGCCTTCTTTTTGTCATCCCTTAATTCGCGACGCAGAATTTTGCCGACGTTGGTCTTGGGTAGATCAGCTCTGAATTCAATATGGCGCGGTTTTTTGTATCCGGTCAGTTCATGCTTGCAGAAATCCAGAATGTCCTTCTCGGTCAGTGCCTGGTCTTTCCTGACGACATACAGCTTCACGGCTTCACCGGAGTGTTCGTCGGGCACGCCCACACAGGCGCATTCCATGACGCCGGGATGCATCATCACCACGCCTTCGATTTCATTCGGATAAACATTAAATCCGGAAACCAGAATCATGTCTTTTTTGCGGTCGACGATCGTGGTATAGCCGTCGCCATCCATGACGCCGATATCACCGGATTTGAAGAAGCCGTCATCAGTCATACACTTGGCGGTTTCTTCCGGATTCTGCCAGTAACCTTTCATGACCTGCGGTCCGCGTATCGCAATTTCACCAGACTGGCCCAGCGGCAGTTCCAGACCGGCATCGTCCAGAATCGCGATTTCGGTGGAAGGCACCGGCAAACCGATCGTACCCAGCTTGCCACTGAACAGGGGATTGGCTGAAGCGATCGGCGAGGTTTCAGACAGGCCATAACCTTCGCAGATGGAACAGCCAGTGACTGCCAGCCAGCGTTCAGCCACTGCTTTTTGTACCGCCATACCGCCACCCATACTGATTTTGAGGCGCGAGAAATCCAGGCTGGCAAATTCCGGGGTATTGACCAGTCCATTAAACAGGGTGTTTACGGCTGGGAAGAAATCAACCTGGTGATTTTTCAGTTCCTTGATGAACCCGGGCATGTCGCGCGGATTCGGGATCAGCAGATTCATCATGCCCAGTCGCATACCCATGAGTCCACACACGGTCAGCGCAAAGATATGGTACAGAGGCAGCGCGCACATCATGGTCATCTGCACCTCGCTGCTTTCTTTGTCGAGTTCCGGCTTGAACCAGGCGTGGGCCTGAATGATATTCGAGACGATATTCTTATGGGTGAGCATCGCGCCTTTGGACACGCCGGTGGTACCACCGGTGTATTGCAAAAACGCCAGATCATCAAGCGTAATCTGTGGCGCAGTCAATCTCAGGCCGGAAGCGCTCGACAGTACCTGATTGAATTTGAATGACCCTGGCAGGGAAAATGCCGGCACCATTTTTTTAACGCGGCGCACCACCAGATTCACGATGGTCCCTTTAACGGTACCGAGCAGATCGCCCATGCTGGCAACCACAACATGCTTGATGGCCGTTTTGGTGACGACCTGTTCCAGGGTGGTGGCAAAATTTTCCAGGATAAAAATTGCTTCGGCGCCGGAATCTTTAAGCTGATGCTCCAGTTCGCGCGGCGTGTACAAAGGGTTGACGTTGACGACAACATACCCGGCACGAATGATACCCAGCATCGCAACCGGATACTGCAACACGTTGGGCATCATTACCGCAACACGGGCCCCTTTTTTAAGACCCCGGGATTGCAGCCAGGCGGCAATTTTGAGCGACATGGCGTCCAGCTCAGCATACAGGATAGCCTTGCCCATGCAGGCAAACGCCGGACGTCCGGCATATTTTTTAAGCGATTCTTCGATAAGTTGGGCCAGCGACTGGTAATTGGCGATATCAATTTCTGCAGGTACACCGTCCGGGTAGGATTTCAACCAAAGCTTTTCCATGTATTCCTCAAGTCTCTTAATGTTTTTTTATTATGCGGTTTTATTGCCGAGGATAAATGCTAAGGCAGGCACGCGCTCCGGCGCAAGCAGTTTCACTGTTATGGAGCTCACCCTCTATTTATCGGCGCCACGCAGATATTTTAAAAACATCATAAAAATCAATCGGTTAACTTACCTTTTCAACTTCCACCAGCACATCGTAAAAAGTTGCGCCGCCGCCCATGTCGGTCAGTCTCTGGCTGGTCACGGCGTTGGCGTTTTGACCATCTCCGGCCAGTTTTTTCCACCAGATTGACAATCCCACCACCAAACCGCGGCGCGCCTTGTCGGTCACCCGCACCCGCGCCTGCATGCTGCCACGCTGATTGAAAATGCGTGCCATGTCACCGCTGTGCAGCGCTCTGGAAGCGGCATCGTCAGGATGAATATCCAGATGCGGCTCACCTTCCGTGTCGCGCAGGCTTTTGACATTCACAAAGGTCGAATTCAGAAAATTGCGCGCCGGCGGTGAAATCATGGCCAACGGAAAGCGGCGCGCCAGCTCGGCATTGCTGGCCGGTGATTCATACGGTGCGATATACGCAGGCAAGGGATCGAGGCCATCGGCTTTCATCTTCTCTGAATAAAATTCGCACTTGCCCGACGGCGTTAAAAACCCACCGTGCGCAAACGGTGCATCGGGCAGATTGAGTTTTTTCCAGCCGGCGCGCTTTAACGCTTCCCAGTCAAAATGCACGGCTTTGCTGTCGTCAGTTCTGAACGCCACGGCGGCAATCTGGTCGTCCGATTCACTGAAGCATGGATCGTTGTAACCCATTTTGGCCGCCAGCAGACGGAAAATATCGGTATTCGATTTTGCTTCGCCCAGTGGTGCAATCGCGGCATTGTTGGCCATCATGTAGCTGTGCCCATACGACCCATGCACGTCCACATGTTCGAGCTGGGTGGTGGCCGGCAGCAGAATGTCGGCATAGTCGGCCGTGTCGGTCTGAAAATGTTCCAGCACCACGGTAAACAAATCGTCGCGTGCAAAACCCTGCGCCACTTGGTCCGAATCGGGCGCGACCGCTACCGGATTGGCGTTATAAACAATCAGCGCATCAATCTTCGGGCCAAAATCGGGACTGGCCGCACGCAGCAAATCATCCCCGATCGAGGTCATGTTGATGGTGCGCGGCGTAATGTGCGCGGGCATCAGATCAGGACGCTCCATGGCGTCATGGTTTTTGGGAAAGCCGCCCGACAGCGACAGCATCGCCCCGCCGGCTGCATGACGCCAGGCACCGGTCAGCGCCGGCAGACAGGCGATATTGCGCACCGCCATGCCGCCACCGTGGGTGCGCTGCACGCCATAATTCAGGCGGATCATGGCGGCGTCGCCGTTTTTGCAGCACTGTCCATATTCTCTGGCCAGCTGTTCGACTTCAGCGACCGTAATGCCGCAGGTACTGGCGGTGCGTTCGGGAGTCCATTCCAGTGCGCGCTGGGTTAACTGATCAAACCCGAGCGTGTACTGGTTGATGTAGTCATGGTCGAGCAGATCTTCTTTAATCAGGATATGCATGAGGCCCAGAGCCAGTGCCGAATCGGTGCCGGGTAACAGCGCGATATGCTGATGGCATTTTTCTGCGGTCAGGGAACGGTACGGATCGATCGCGATGATACGTGCGCCATGGCGCTTGGCTTCCTGGGCACGGGTCCAGAAATGCAGATTCGACACGATGGGGTTGGAGCCCCAAATCAAAATCAGTTTCGCATTCTGCACCTGTTCCAGGTCAGTCCCCATCGAGGCACCCACGGTGTATTTGTAACCGGTGGCACCGGCCGTGGCGCAAATGGTGCGGTCCAGCAGCGAAGCGCCGGTTTTGTGCAGGAAGCGCAACGCCATGGATTCACCCTGCACCAGTCCGCAGGTGCCGGCATAGCTGTAAGGCAGAATCGCCTGGGGATTAACCGCAGCAATCTGCTGCAACCGGGCAGCGATGGTATCGATTGCTTCATCCCAGCTGATTCGCACAAATTTGCCTTCGCCTTTTTTGCCAACGCGCTTTTGCGGATACAGCAGGCGCTCCGGATGATAAGTGCGTTCGGTATAGCGCGACACCTTGGTGCACAACACCCCGTTAGTGGTCGGATGATCCGGGTCGCCGCGTACTTCGGTGGCCACGCCATCGGTAACGGTTACCAGCAGCGCGCAGGTGTCGGGGCAGTCATGCGGGCAGGTGCCGCGTACGATGGTGGTAGTCATGTTCATTCCTTCTGTTGTCTTGGTGTCAGTCAGGCTTGCGGTCATTACCGGTGCCTAACCGAAAGCCCGGATTGTGTCGTTCCAGATCCAGCAATGCGGCGCATTGATCGGCATGCGGATCGGTGGCCAGCAGGCGATGATAAACCTCGGTAATCACGGCCGCCTGCGGCAACTGCAATGCTGCGGCCTGTGCTGCGGCCAGAATGTTATCCATATCCTTGGACTGGCTTTTCACCTGCCCGCCCGGCATAAAATTACGTTCCAGCATGCGCTGCCCGTGCACTTCGAGAATTTTGCTTTCTGCAAAACCGCCGCGTAAGGCCTGCCGCACTGCAGCCGGATCGGCACCACCAGCCTGAGCCAGCAACAGTGCTTCGGCCACCAGATTGATTGTGCCGCCGACGATGAGCTGATTGCACAGTTTGGCCAACTGCCCCGATCCGCTCGGTCCGACCAGAGTCGGATTGCCCAGCACTGACAGTATCGGTTTGGCACGTTCATAATTTTCTGCACTGGCACCGGCCATGATGGCCAGTTGGCCGGATTCTGCACCCAGCACACCACCTGAGACCGGCGCGTCGACAAACCCGATAGCGTGTGCGGCCAGCCAGTCATGCAACGCATGGGCTTCGGACTGGCGGGTTGAGCTCATGTCGATCACCAGTGCTCCGGGTCTGATCTGTGCGAGCGCAGCGCTCAGAACATCATGCACAATCGGCCCTGCTTCAAGCATCGTGATGATCAGATCAGCATCGTGTACTGCTGCGGCCGGTGTGGCAGCGACCTGCGCACCCAGTTCCTGGCACGGGCCAGTTTTGGACCGGGTGCGGTTCCAGACCTGCAGCGCGTAACCTGCGCGCAACAGTCTGCTGGCCATGGGCTGGCCCATCAGGCCGGTACCTAAAAATGCAATCCGGGGATTTGTCATAAATTATTCGAAAAACCAGAAGAAGTTGGCGGGATTCTGCATGCGATTCAGAGCAGGCAACAATTGTACGATATTGGTTGTACTCGTGAGCGGTCGTTTTGGTAATAAATTGGTATTCGGCCGGTCAGGTGCGCGCCAATGCGGCACGCAGGCAGGCGAAATGTACACTTGAAATGAAACGTAATCAGTTACTATTATGCAAAACTAATTTCGTTCAACTTTTTACCTTTCGACATGCAAAATCCCATCATTAAAAACATCGTCATTGTCGGTGGCGGAACGGCCGGCTGGATGACTGCCACTGCGCTGTCCCACCTGTTGCAGGGCAAATATCAAATTCGGCTGGTGGAGTCCGACGAGATCGGCATCATCGGTGTCGGGGAAGCCACCATCCCTGCGATTCAACTCTTCAATACCATGGTCGGGATCGAAGAAAATGAATTTGTGAAAGCCACCAACGGCACCTTCAAACTGGGCATCGAATTTGTTAACTGGGGCAGGCAGGGCGACAGCTACATGCACGGTTTTGGCAAAATCGGCCAGACACTGCGCACCGTGCGTTTTGATCAGTACTGGCAAAAAATGCGCAGCATCGGCAAGGCCGACGCTCTGGAGTGCTACTCGATCACACGGATGGCCGCCCGTGCCAACAAGTTCATGACCACGCCGCCGGACATGGCAAATTCACCGCTCAATGATATTGCGTACGCCTACCATTTTGACGCCAGCCTGTATGCACGGTTTCTGAGAAAGTTATCTGAAGCACGCGGGGTAATTCGTTCTGAAGGCAAAATTGAACGGGTATCGTTACGCGACAGTGACGGTCATGTCGACGCCGTGATTCTGGAAAGTGGCGAGCGCGTCGAGGGTGAACTGTTTATTGACTGTTCCGGCATGCGCGCCCTTCTGATCGAAGGCGCTTTGAAAACCGGCTATGAAGACTGGACTGACCTGCTGCCTTGCGACCGGGCGCTTGCCGTGCCGTGCGAATCGGCGCAGACACTGCTGCCATATACCCGAAGTACCGCACACCAGGCCGGCTGGCAATGGCGCATCCCTTTGCAAAACCGCATCGGCAACGGGCATGTCTATTCCAGCAAATTTATCAGCGATGACGAAGCGCAGGCAGTTCTGCTGGCCAATCTGGATGGCACGCCGCTGGCCGAGCCGCGTTTGATCAAATTCACCACCGGCATGCGCCGGCTGGGTTGGAACCGCAACGTGATTGCGATTGGACTTTCCAGCGGCTTTCTTGAGCCGCTCGAATCAACCAGCATTCACCTGATTCAGTCTGCGATCATGCGCCTGATTGATTATTTCCCTGATGAGAGCTTTGATCAGGTGATCATCGACGAGTATAACCGGCAAAGCCGTTTTGAGTACCAGCGCATCCGCGATTTCATTATCCTGCATTACAAACTCAATCAGCGCACCGATGCGCCGTTCTGGAAACACTGTGCCGACATGGAGATCCCGGATTCGCTCACGCACAAAATGGAACTGTATCGCAGCAGTGGCCGGCTGGTGCGGGTAGACAATGAACTGTTCGCTGAAGTGGCGTGGCTCCAGGTCATGGAGGGGCAAAACCTGAAACCGCGCAGCTACCATCCGTTCGCTGATCTGCAGCCTGAACAGGACATGGAGGAATATTTCAGAAGTGTGAGCAGCGTGATTGCAAAATGTGTCGATGCCATGCCGGAGCATGCCGACTATATCAAGAAAAACTGCGCTGCACTGAGATAGAAGTCTGCAGCGCTGTCAGTTGCGCAGGGTCTCAGACAAGAGTCTGCGCCTTGGTCAGAATTCGCATATGGCTGTAAAAATATTGGACAGTGAGCGTGTTACGGTCCGGCAGTTGTTTGGTCAGCTGGAGCAGTCCGGATTCGGTCGTCGACGTTGGAGAGTGCCACCACATTCCTGTTGCCGGCACAGCCCGGATAGCCCACCTGCCAGAAGTTGCCGCTGGCGTCTGTATAAGATCCCGGTGCCGGTCCGGTGGCGCCATTTATGTTGACCAGTCCGCGCGCCGGACTGTCGCCGGTACTGGCAAAGGTGCGTTGCGACGCCTGCAGTTCCTGCTGCCGGGTGACGTTCAGCGTAGCCATGAAGTTGTAGCCATCCTCAGTCAGATTCCCGAATCCGTAGCTGATGTCAAGGCTGCCGGAACTGCCGCCGGCAACAACCTGCACTATTCCAATTGGTAAGGCTTTCCGGTCTATGGACATGCAACGCGCCTTATTGCTGAATTTTCAGGCCCGCCTGATACGTCTCGACCATTTTTCTGTAATTCCCGGATTCGACCAGTTGTTGAAAACCACGATCAAACCGGTCACGCAATTCCACGGCCTGCCGGAGGTCGCGCCGGATGACTACATAGACCGGGACCACCGCAAACGCCTTGTCCTGGTAGGTGATTTTTTTGCGCTCTTCGAGAGAAAAATTATTTTTTAAAAGATACAGCCCCACATCCACATCTATCGGAAAAAGCTGGATCCGGTCGCGCAGCAATTTGTTGAAATTGGCAATATCCGTGTCTGCCGGGTCGACCCTGAGCACCCCGGAAGCCACCAGCGCTTCAAATTCAGGGAAATAGTAATTTCCCAGCGTGGTGCCAATCCGGTAACGCGCCAAATCCCGTATTGAATTCCAGTAAATATCGGTGCCATTTTTTTGAAAGAACACCATCCGAAAAGAATAAATAGGCTTGCTGGAAAAGAGCAGCTTTTCGTCACGCTCCGGACTGTGCGCCCAGCCATAACTGCCGTCATAGGCACCCAGCAACAAGCCTGTAATCGCCCGGTTGTTGGGCATCGGCAAAAATTCGGTCTGCACTTTGGCAAGCCGGAACGATTCTCTTACGATGTCAGTCAGAATTCCGGTATTCGGTGTGTTGACAAAAACCAATGGCGGGTACGGCACATCGGTGAGCGTTATTTTTAGCCATTCGTCGGCCTTTGCCTCGCGGTGCGCCAGCGCCAGCAACAGCAAGAGTAACAGTCCTCCCAGGTTACTGAAAAACAGCAGTTTTCGCATAAATTAATTGCCTAAGTGAATTCTTAATTCACTTTAGCTCATAAACGGTGAATTCCAAAATGAGAGATTGCATCAAATCGACTGCCGTCAAGCCGTTCAATGCTTGCCTCCGCCTCCTGATCATATAAACAACAAAATCGACGTAATTAAAAAATACTTTAATTGAACAAACTAAATTAACGTTTTCTTTAATTAAATTCACTGCCGTCAAAGAACCTTTCAAATGAAGCGCATTTTCGGAAATTATCAAATAACCACTACTGCCGAAGCAGAACGCAGCATCACCAGCATAGCCAGTCTGGTGACAACCGACCGACGCCTATCGGAGCGGGCCGGCCCAGCCAGCTATCGCCTGTTTGAGATGCTGCCGGTGATGCCGCGCTTTAACGTAGACCATGTATGTCGCAAACTGGGCACAACCTTTCCGACGGCCAACGCTGCTGTCCAGACTTTGGACGCACTCGGCATAGTCACCGAAATGACCGGTCAGAAATCAAACCGCAATTACGGCTACGCCGCGTAGTTCAAATTACTCACACGCTAAAGCTCACCGGCTGTGCGAAGTCAGCGTTGCCAGTGGTGAGGCAATACTGATGCCCTGCGAGGCATCCGGCACGCGTTTTTCAGGATTGGGCTGTGACTGCCCGAGCTCATCGAGACTTTCATCGGCGTCATTGTCGGCAAACCCGGACTGAGCGGCCTTCCTGCGTATGGCGACCCCGACGGCGATAATATCGATCACCAGCAGATACAGAATCCGGCTGATCATGGGCAACGAGGTCGAGATATCTTCCACGTGGTCCACGATCAGTGCCACATCGGCAATCCGCGCCAGCGGCGACTGACTGGCAGTAATGGCAATGATGGCTGCGCCGCGGGTGCGGGCTTTTTCTGCCACTTCCAGCAGTTCGGCAATTTTGCCGCTGCTGCTGACGATCACGGCCACGTCGCCAGCCTTCAATACGCCGGCGGCCAGCGGCTGCAGCTTGGGATCGGTATAGGCACCGCTGGAAATGCCGAGCCGTAAAAATTTGAACTGCGCATCATGCGCGACCACACCGTAATGACCGACGGAAAAAAAATCGACCCGGTTGGCGGCAATGAGCAACTCGATGGCGCGGTCGATCATGTCGCGGTTAATCTGGTTGCGCACCTGAAGAATCGCTGAAGCGGTATTGCCCAGCACTTTGGCGCCGAGTTCAACCATGGAGTCATCGCTGGTTACCTGGGTATGCGTGAGCGGAATGGTTCCGGTCAGGCCCGACGCCAGTCTCAACTTGAAGTCGGACAAACCTTCACAACCCAGCGAGCGACAGAACCGGATCACAGTCGGCTGGGAGACTTTGGCCGCTTTGGCGATCGAACCGATCGGTTCATTCAATGCCGTACGCGGGTGCTCCAGCACATAATCTGCCACGCGCAGCTCGGCCGGTGACAGTTCACTGCGCGAGCGGCGGATCTGCCCCAGTATCGCCGCACCCGGCTTGGCCTGAATCGAACGCAGCTGCGCATCGAGAATTTCTGAAATGCCGATGAAGGTGGTTTGCCCGGCCTTAATTACATAGGTCGGCACATTGGTGAGGTAATTGCTGAAACGCCCTTTTTCTTCAAAGCGTTCGCGAAACTTTGATTTCACGAAATAATCGCCCAGACGCGGCACGATCGAACCACCGATATACACACCACCGGTGGCGCCCAGCGTAACCGCCAGATTGGCCGCAGCTGTGCCGAGCAGGCCGCAAAATACCTCCAGCGTTTCGGCACAGATTTTATCGCTGCCATCCAAAGCACGCCGGCTGATTTCCGGTGCCGTCAAATCCTGACCCTGCACGTGCGCATGATCGGCCAGGGCCCGATACATCAGCTCAATACCCGGACCGGACAGCAAGCGTTCAAAGGAAACGTGTTTGAACGACTTCCAGGCATACCGCAACACGCTAATTTCAAGTTCGTCATGCGGAGAAAAGGAACAGTGTCCGCCTTCCGAGCCGAGAGAAATCCAGCCGTCACCGGCCGGTATCAGCCCCGACATGCCCAGACCACTGCCTGTGCCGATAATGCCGCAGACATTTTTGGCGGTATTGCTCAGCGCCGGTTCACCCGCACCGATTTTTTGCAGATCGGCACCGGACAGCCGCGGAATCGCCATGGCCAGTGCTGTATAGTCATTGATCACCACCAGTGTTTCCAGACCCAGTGCTACCCGGGTCTGTTCGATGGAAAACTGCCAGTGATAATTGGTCATGGTGACGATATCACCGATCACCGGATTGGCTACGGCCACTGCGGCATGCACGATCTGCGCGGGACTGACCAGAGTGAGGTAATGGGTTATGGCCGACTGAAAATCGGAATAGTCGGCGCAACGCAGCGTAGTGATGTTTTCAAAATTGCCCTTGGCAGTTTCCAGGGCAAAATGGGCGAAGGTAGTGCCGATGTCGGCAATCAAGCGGGGTGTCTCAAAATAGTTCATTGCGCTTTTTGATGCCTGTAGTTTTTTATAATCGGTTCAACGGCGGTTGGCGATTATTATATAGACTAAAGAGCGCAAATTGTCCCCCACAGGCCTATCTGTGCAAAGGATAGAACCTATTTCGACACATCAATCTGCCAATGCCACGGTGCCAGACTGACCGAAGCCTGACCTTCCAGCTGATAGCTCTGCTGCTGATTCGACAGGTTCAACGCCACCGTCACGACATTGCTACCCAACTTGCGCCGATAGGCCAGCACATTGTCGTTACCGACATCAAGCACCGTGACGTCGCCGCCATACTGACCGTTGGCCAACGCCGGATTGCTGTGTTTTAGCGCGATTAACTGGGTATACAACGGTTCCATTTCACGCGACTTCCAGTCGATCGGGTCTTTTTCAAAAAACTCCAGACGTTTGGTCAGGCGTGATTCCTGGCCGCCATAAATCAGCGGCATGCCCGGCAGCGTGAAGGTCATGACCATCATCGCCTCGTAGCCGGCACCATACAGTTCCGCATCGGTACCTACCCAGGAGTTGTAATCATGGTTGCTGGTAAACATCATCCGGTAAGCGGATTTGGGATACCTGGTTTTAGCCGCATTGATATAGTCCAGAAAGCCCTGCACGCCGGTTTTCCGAGCACCGAAACTTTGCATCAGATTGCCAAAATCCCAACTGTAAGTCATATCAAAGGCCCTGGCGTGCAACGAGACGTTTTCGTCTTCTGCCAGCATGAACACCGGTTTGATCCGGTCCAGCTGCGCGCGGGTATCTTCCCAGAAGTCGCGTGGTACCAGCATGGCTACGTCACAGCGAAAGCCATCCAGATCGGCATTTTTTATCCAGAACTCCATGGCCTTGACCATGGCTTTGCGCATGTCTTTATTGTTGTAATTTAATCCGATCACATCCGACCAGGAGTCGGTCGCGGTGCCGTCCTCAGCGGTAAAGGTCACAGGATAAATTTCGCCTTTGGTATTCAGTTTGTACCAGTCTTTGTGCTGTTTGGCCCACGGGTGATCCCAGGCGGTGTGGTTGGCGACCCAATCCAGAATGACTTTGATGCCCAGACCATGCGCGGTCTTGACCAGCGTTTTCAGGTCAGCCATCGAACCGAATTCCGGGTTGGTTTTGGTGTAATCACTGATCGAATAGTAGCTGCCCAACGTGCCCTTGCGATTGAGCGTGCCGATCGGCTGAATCGGCATGAGCCAGATCACATCCACGCCCATTTTTTTCAGATTGGGCAATTGTCTGGTGAAGGCGTTAAAGGTTCCTTCTGGCGTGTACTGACGCACATTGACCTGATAAATGACGGCATTGCGTGACCAGGCAACATGGGCCATATCAGGTGCGACCTCGCCGGCAAAGGCTGACCCGCACAGCAGGGTTGCCAGGGCCAGTGCGTGAAAGATTCGTACCAAGGAGATGAATGGGTTGAACATGGTTATCCTTTTTCTGTCGTTGTGATGTGTTCGCCAAACCACCCGCCAAACGCCGGCAGCATGATCGTGCCATGGTCAGCCGTGCCAGACATGCCATGACCTGACAGCTTCTGATAAGCAGCACTGTCCGGCAAATCAAACTGAACCGGAGCGTCGCCCAGATTCAGCACGGCGATCACGTCCCTGTGCCCGGCAAGTTCGCGCCGCACCGCCAGTACCGGCTCGGGAACATCATAAAAATGGATCGCGCCGCGTGTGAGCTGTGGCAGCGTCTTGCGCCAGGCAATGAAATGACGCGCAAAATTCAGCGGTGAAGCAGGATCTTCGAGCTGCTGCCGGGCCGACGCGCGTACATGTTCCGGGGGCACCGGCAACCAGGTTTTGGCGCTGCTGAAACCGGCATTGACCTGGCTTGCATTCCACGGCATCGGTGTGCGGCAACCGTCGCGGCCTTTGACTTCGGGCCAGAAAGTGATCCCGACCGGATCCTGCAGATCTTCAAACACCAGCTCAGCCTGAGTCAACGCCAGTTCATCGCCCTGATACAGGCACGGTGTGCCTTTTAACGACAGCTGCATGGCCAGCAGCACTTTGGCAAAGTCGGTCTGACCGTTACCGCCCCAGCGCGTCATGACCCGGTCGACATCATGGTTGCCGATCGACCAGGAAGCCCAGCCGGGCTGCTGTGAGGCGGCGATTTTCTGTTCAAATCCTTCCACCTGCGCGCGGATATGTGAGACCGATTTTTCACTGGTGAGCAGATTAAAACTGTACGCCATATGCAACCGGTCACCGTGATCTGTGTATTCGGCCATTACCGACAGGGCATCGTCAGAGCCGATTTCGCCGATCGAAATGGCATTGTATTCATTGAGCAGCAAGCGCATTTTCCGGAAGAACTCGATATTTTCCGGACGGGTATTGTCGTAAATATGGGCCTGCAAACCATACGGATTGGACGCCGGCACACTCACGGTATTCTGAATCTGGGCCGGTGGATTATTGCGCAGCAGCTGATCATGAAAATGAAAAATGCAGGCATCCACTCTGAAACCGTCGACACCGCGCTCGAGCCAGAATCGCATGCTGTCCAGATGAGCCTTTTGTACCTGGGGCTGATGAAAATTCAGATCCGGCTGACTGGTCAGAAAATTGTGCAGATAATACTGGCGCCGTCTGGTATCCCACTGCCAGGCCGGACCACCGAAAATTGACAGCCAGTTATTCGGTGCCGTGCCATCCGGTTTCGGATCAGCCCACACGTACCAGTCGGCTTTCGGATTGGTGCGACTGGCCCGGCTTTCCACAAACCACGGGTGCTGGTCAGAACTGTGTGAGAGCACCTGATCGATCATGATTTTCAATCCCAGCGCATGGGCGCGCTGCACCAGCCGGTCAAAATCAGCCAGCGTTCCGAACAGCGGATCAATGTCGCAGTAATTCGATACGTCATAACCGAAATCTTTCATCGGCGAGGTAAAAAACGGCGAAATCCAGACAATATCCACACCAAGCTCGGCGATGTAATCGAGTTTGGAGGTAATGCCGGCCAGGTCACCAATGCCGTCATTATTGGTGTCGCAAAAACTGCGCGGATAGACCTGGTAGATGATCGCGTCGCGCCACCAGTCGGCAGCTTGGGGGGTCGAATTGTTTTTCATGGTTTCTCTGTTGTTCAGACTTGCAATGTCTTGTTTGGGGTTTCTTGTATTCGTCAGCCAGCCTGAGGGCGACCTACGGTTTCTCCCGGCAGTAACACCGGCTGCCATAATTCCTGCAGCTCCGCTGGTGGCGTGCCATTCTGCAGCTCCAGCAGCATTTCAATCATTTTGACGCCCGCCTGGTCCGGATTGGGCTGCTCAATGGTGGTTACGTTGTGACCGGCCAGCGAATCTTCCATTTTGCCCCAGACAATCACCGACATTTTCTGGCCAATGACAATACCCCGATCCAACAGTGCCCGCATCGCGCCCACACCAGACATGTGGTTATCGACAATGACGGCTGAAGGCGGTTGCGGATGTTCCAGTATGGCCTGCATGGCCAGATAGCCGCTGCGCCGGTCATTGGCGCCATCGATCATGTGGTCCGGATTGGCCATCACGCCGGCGCTTTGCAGCGTGACCTTAAAACTGTCGCAGCGCTGTCGGGCAAAATTCATGTCGAGCGGCGCACTGATCAGACCGATTTTTTTGTGACCGAAAGACAGCAGATATTCCACGGCCATGCGCATGCCGCTTTCATTGTCGTAATCGAACCAGGCATGCGGCTTGTTGACCCGGGTGCGTCCGTGCGCCACAAACGGCAAACCGTAATTGGTCAGGTAGGCAATGCGTTCGTCATACAGCTGGGTACGCGAAACAATCAGGCCATCCACTTTTTTGCCGTGCACCATATGCTGGTAGGAGCGCATTTCATGGTCTTGCGAAACCGGTGCAATGATCAGATCCATCTGACGGCTTTCCAGCGCCTGTATCATGCCGCCGACCACCTGCATGAACATCGGATCACCCAGTTCATTGGGCAGCGGATGAATGATACCTACTACGTTGGTGCGGCCTGAGGCCAGGCTGCGCGCCATCGGATTGGGACGATAGCCGGCCAGCTGCGCCGCAGCCAGTACGCGTTCGCGGGTGCGCGCACTGACTTCCGGATAGCCATTCAGTGCGCGGCTGACGGTGGTCTCGGAGATGCCCAGACTTTGTGCCAGTTTTTTAAGATTGGTTGCCATTAGTTTTGCGTCTTTCTCTGGTTGGCCAGATTGACCGTCACTCTGGCTGCAGCTTGTTTTAACGGCACAGTCACTTCCAGTATCTGTTTGCTGCTGTCCCAATGGTACGGCACGGCATGGTGTTCGGCTCCGGCCAGCAACAGCACCTGCTTTGGTTTTGCCTCTACATGATGAATAAGCAGTTTGATGTTTCGCTCAATCGTCGGGTAATTTTTTCCGCTTTCCGCGCTAATGCCAATACTGAGCTGATTGCCGGAGAATTGGCTGGAAAAATGCAGCAGCGCATATTCGCCTTTTTTGAACGCGTCGGGCGTTTTGCCATCGTCGTCATACAGAGTGCCGTTGCCGGCAGCAACTGCGCGGTCATGATAGTAGTGCAGATTGATTGCTCTGGTTGAATACTTTTCCGTGTTCTGGATTACGTCGATCAACGGGATGAAAGCGCCGGCGCGCACAAATACCGGAATGTGTTCTGTCACAACCGGGATGCTGCGTGTCGTGCCACCGTCATAGCGCTGTCCGGTATAAAAATCAAACCAGGCAGCATGGGCAGGAAAATACACCGGCATTTCTTTGACGCCCGCCTGCAGAACCGGCTTGACCAGAAAGCTGTCGCCCCACAGATAGCTGTCTGCTACCGCATACAAAGCCTGATTGTGCGGCTCGGCAAAAAACAGCGGGCGCATGAGCGGCGTGCCGTATTGTGCATTCTCAAAAGCCAGCGTGTAGTTATACGGCAGCATTTGATAGCGCAGTTCAATCGCCGCTTTGGCCAGCGCTCTGGTTGCCGGTTCGCGCAGCACCGGTTCGGGCGCCACTTCTTCCTGAGCATGCGGTCTGAACACCGGCTGAAACACACCGTACTGCAACCAGCGCGCATACAGTTCATCGTCCAGATTCGGTCCGGCAAAGCCGCCCAGATCGGAATGCATGTACGCCATGCCCTGCATACCCATCTGCAACGCGATTTCCGGTTGCGACTGCAGGCCACCCCAGGTCCGGCTGACGTCGCCCGACCACGGAATCATGCCCAGTCGCTGTGAACCGGCGTAACCGGAGCGCATCAGAATAAAGGGACGCTGCTCGGGGAAGTCGCGCCGGTAACCGTCAGCGATCAAACTGGCCCAGGTGTGACCATAAATATTGTGCACCTGATCGGCTGACACGAAGATGTGCCCAAACTCATGGTACAAATCCTGCGGATGGACTTCCGGTTCGCCCAAATCACCCCACCAACCGGCCACGCCCCACTGTGCATATTTTTTATAGATATTCCAGAACCATTGCTGTGCTTCCGGTTTGAAAATATCAATCAGTCCGGTGTGCCCAAAATAAAACTCATAGGCATATGGCTGGCGGTCAGCCCCTGTAGCGAGTATGTTTTTTTGCACCGCTTCGTCCCATTTGGAGGAGTTGGTCAAAATAAAGGGTTCGGTGATCAGTATGGTCTTGACGCCCTGGGCAGTAAAATCGGCAATCATTTTTTTCGGGTCGGGGAAATTGTCCGGATCAAATTCCAGATTGCCCATGGTACCCTTGATCTCTTTGCCGAACCAGTACAGATCAAAAATAATCGCATCCAGCGGAATCTGCTGCGCAATAAACTGATCCACAATCGAGCGCGCTTCTTTATCACTGTGGTAGCCGAAGCGACTGGCAAAATTACCCAGCGCCCAGCGCGGCGGCAACGGTTGATGACCGGTCAGGCCGGTGTAGTCAGCCATGAGTTCCTGCCAGTTGGCGCCTGCCAGAATCTGATAGGTTTTGCGACCGCCGATAGTCTCATAGGTCAGGACGTTGTCATGTTTGCTGTCCAGATCGAGATAACCGATCGGAGCATTGTCGAAGTGGATGCCGTACAGGTTCGAGGAATAAATCAGCGCAATCGAAAAATTCATCTGCTCGGAATGCTGCTCATAACCGTAGTGCGCCTTGTTATACAAAGGCACTCGATTGCCGCGCCGGTTCATGCCCAACGCGCGCGCGCCGGTACCGTACAGCGCTTCACCCGGATCCAGATTGAAGGACAGCGTTTCGCCACGTTCATCTTTTACGTAACCCTCTTTTTCCGAGGTCAGCAACCGGCCTTGATAATAGTAACTGATCTGGAACGGTGCTTTCTTGATGCTGACCGTTATGCCGGTGGTTTTCAATTCAAGACTGTCAGCCGTGTCCTCCACGCTGGCATTGACCGTTGCCGGAGTCATGACAACAGCGACCGACACCGCATTGAATTGTTGCCCTTGCGGGATAAATGAGGTTTCCACGATCTGGGTTGAATATGGTTTGATCAGGTAAGTCCCATCACTGACCTGCACGGTGAGTGTGTTGTCTGCCATGCTGTAACCGACCAACTGGCGCTGCGCGTTTTGTGCCTCGGCCAGTGGCGCCATCAGTAACAACGCTGCCAGTTCAAGAATTAACAGAGGTCGCATCACAGTCATTGTATTTCCAGTATCAAGGCAGAACGCGCCGGCACGCTGACGCTGTGACTGATATCCAGACTGGCTCCGGTCAGTACGTTCAGTGCAGCATGAGGTTGCTTCAGAATTTCATGAAAGCGGCTGGTATCGAGCTCAACGTCCGCTTTATTTTTACTCAGCATGACCATGACGATATGCTTCTGGTCATATCTAAAATAGGTATACACGCCCTGCTGCGGCAGGTAGTGCAGCATTTTCCCGTGATGGATCACCGGTTGAGTTTTTCTCCAGTTCAGCACTTTCCTGACAAAGCTTTGGGTGTCGAGCTGCGCCTGGTTCAGACCGACACCGGTAAACGCATTGACTTTGTCGCCGGCCCAGCCGCCCGGAAAGTCGGCGCGTGTCTCTCCGTCATTTCTTTCTTTCAGGCTGGTCATCAGAATTTCAGTACCGTAATAGAACTGTGGTATGCGCGGCGCGGTCGCCACATAAGCAATCGCCAGCTTCACCAGTGCGGGGTCATCGTTCAGGACCGTGTAAAGCCGGCTCTGGTCATGGTTACCCTCAAACAGCACCAGATTTTGCGGGTCGGGATATTGGACATCATTGGCCAGTGCCTCATACAGTCTGACCAGCCCGGCATACTGTCCTTCTGGTTCGGACAGCGCCGTGCGCAACGCATCATTGACCGGAAAATCCATCAGACTGGGCAGATAAGACACGTAACCGTTGGCGTGCACTTTGCCTGTCTGCCAGTAGGAAACAATCGCCGGGTTCAGGCTCCACTCTTCACCGACGATGTTCAGATTCGGATACTCCTGTGTCAGGCGGCGCGACCACTCGGACAGAAACGCGGTATCGGAATAACCGTAGGTATCGACCCGGAGTCCGGACAGGTCGGCATACTCCACCCACCAGATCGCATTCTGAATCTGGTAAGTCGCCACATACGGATTTTTCTGATTCATGTCCGGCATGTGCTGGCTGAACCAACCGGCGGTAAACAGCTTTCTGTCTTCCTCGGACGAATACGGATCACTGATGCTGCTGTGAATATTCGAGGTCGGAACATAGCTGCCGTCATAACTCAGCCAGTCTTTCATCGGCATGTCTTTCATCCACCAGTGTTCCGAGCCGATGTGATTCAACACCACGTCCTGAATGACACCCAGGCCTTTTTGCCGGGCCTGCTGCACCATGCGTTTAAAGTCGTCGTTGCTGCCAAAACGCGCATCGATTTTGTAGGTATCGGTGGCGGCATACCCATGATACGAGTAGGTGGCCTGATTGTTTTCGGTCAGCGGTGTTGACCAGATCATGGTGTAACCCAGCGCGGCGATGTAATCGAGATGATCGATGATGCCCTGTATGTCGCCACCGTGCCGGCCTGCTTCGTTGCTGGCGCGGTTCAGGGTATCGGCAAAGCCGATCACATTGTCATTGGCAGGATTGCCGTTGGCAAACCGGTCCGGCATCAGATTCAGGATGACATCGGCATTCGTGAAGCCGGCACGGTTGGCCGAACCCGCTTTTCTGGCCAGCAGCGGATAGGAATAATGCAGCACCTGAGCGTCCTGCCGCGGGCCGCCCTGCCTGAATTTCAGTTCCAGTGTGCCAGGTCTGGCAGTCGGACTGATGGTCAGATTCACGAACAGGTAGTTGCGGTTGTCCACCGCGTTGACCGTATCGATGCGCACGCCGGGGTAATGCAGTTCCGGCCTGAACGCGGCGATGCCGGTACCATGCACCATCAGCTGCAACTGCGTGCTTTTCATACCGACCCACCAACTGGCCGGCTCGATGCGTTCAATGCCGGGGACAGTATGAACCTCAGCTGCAGCGCAGATCGCAGGCACAGCCATGGCGCACAGCAGGCAAAGACTGACAACAAATCTTTTCATCATGAAAGACAACCTCTTTAGCCGTGTTTATCCTGCACATTCAATACCAGCACTGCGGCCAGCAACATCGAACAGCCACCCAGAGCCAGGGTCAGCACTGTTTCGCCATTGAACAGGTTTTTGGTAAAAAATCCCAGAATTCCTGCAGCCAGAATCTGTGGCAGCACAATGGCGAAATTGAATGTACCCATATACAGTCCCATTTTGTGGGCCGGCAAGACACCGGCCAGAATGGCGTAAGGCATGGACAGAACACTGGCCCATGCCAGACCGACGCCCATCATGGACAGAATCAGCAGCATCGGATTGGCAATGAAATAGATCGAGATCAGACTGCATCCGCCGACGCACAGGCTGATGGCATGCGTGACTTTGCGGTTGCTGCGTTTGGCCATCCACGGCAGCAGGAATGCAAAAACCGCTGCAAAACCGTTGTAGGCGGCAAAGCACACACCGACCCAGTTTGCACCTTCGTTATAGGCTACTGAAGTCGTATCGACCGCATGGTAGATGTGTTTGGTGACCGCCGACGTGGTGTAGATCCACATCGCAAACAGGGCGAACCAGGTGAAAAATTGCACGAAAGCCAGCTGCACCATGGTTTTGGGCATGTGGCGCAGATCGGTAAAAATCGACAGCCAGGATGACTGCGGCGCACCGTCCACATCCTTCCATGCTGCCGGGTTTTGCTGTCTTAATTCTTCCGGTGAATATTCTTTAGTCTTCACCACGGTCCAGATCACTGCCGACAGGAAGGCGAAGGCGCCCAGATAAAACGAATACAGCACCGACTCCGGAATCTGTCCCGGCGCTGCGTTGTTGGCAACGTGAAACCAGTTGCTGAGCATGTACGGCAACGCCGAAGCAACCACGGCGCCGATACCGATGAAAAAACTTTGAAAGGCAAAACCGTCAGTCAGCTGATCTTGCGGCAACATGTCGCCGACAAAGGCGCGGAACGGTTCCATGGAAATATTGATGGAGGAATCGAGGATCCAGAGCAGCCCGGCGGCTACCCATAAAACGCGGGAATTGGGCATGGCGATCAGGGTCAGCGAGGCCAGAATCGCACCGACCAGAAAAAACGGTTTGCGGCGGCCAAAGCGGTTCCAGGTGCGGTCACTTAAAAAGCCGACCAGCGGTTGCACCAGCAGGCCGGTAAACGGTGCTGCGATCCACAGCAGGGGCAGGTCATCGATCCGGGCACCCAGTGTTTCAAAAATACGACTGACGTTGGAGTTTTGCAGGGCAAAGCCAAACTGAATTCCCAGAAATCCGAAACTCATATTCCAGATCTGCCAGAAGGAGAGCTGCGGTTTAGTATCCTGGCTGGTTGTCTCGTCCAGCGATTTTTTTAATTGGTTTTGCATGTCGTCAATTCTAAAAGTGTGAGTCATCTAACCAGTGCCACTGGACCAGCTAGGCCGGCCCAACCGCACACTATAGCGGGCAGCTGTTTTCTTTGAAACCAGATCATGCCAAAAAAAGCCTGCCATCGATCGATGACAGGCTTAAAGAGACAATGCACTTACATTTAGAACTTGTAGTTCAGACCAGCCAGCAG
Organism: Oxalobacteraceae bacterium; assembly: GCA_043758755.1. Lineage (GTDB taxonomy): Bacteria > Pseudomonadota > Gammaproteobacteria > Burkholderiales > Burkholderiaceae_D > Solimicrobium. Next base: position 145,509 of record JAYVMW010000059.1, on the reverse strand, counting down.
AGTACGGCCATACTTGGCGTATTCCAGAGGTTGATTTGGCGTACCTTGATAGGTTTTGTAGGCAGCATCGGTCAGGTTACCCATTTGCAGGAACAGGCCGAGGTCTTTATACGTACCTTGCTGGAATGTGTACTCAATCTGCGCATCAACAGTGGTTTCGGCTGCGATGAAACGCATATTACGATTGCCGGCAAAGTTTTCGATATCGCCGACAAACTCGGAACGATAACGCGCACCGATACGAGCAGAGAAGCCGTTCATTTCATAGTAAGTCGTCAAACTTGCCACGTGTTTCGACATACCAGGCAACGGGATTGGGTTGCCAACGTCAAACGTACTGGACTTGACTGTGATGGCACTGTTATTGAGCCCCGTGCTGGCCTGCACACCAAAACCGCGCAGTGCTGGACTCAGAAACTCCAGCGGCAAAGAACCGGCCATTTCCAGACCAGAGATGCTGCCACCCTGACCGTTGTATTGCGAAGTGTACAGACCCTGATTGGTGATTGCGGTAGTGCCAGGAGTCCACTGCGAGAAATCATACGGATTGGTCTCGCTGTAGATATAACTGGTCAGCTTCTTGTAGTATCCAGCAACCGAGACATAACCCTTATTGGAAAAATACTTTTCAAAAGACAGATCGAATGCATTGGCGCGCCATGGATCAAGCATCGGATTACCACCACTGGCGCTCGGAAGATTGGTTGATGTGCTGACGTTGAAGTTGAAACCTGCATTCAGATCTTCCAGACGCGGACGCATAACCTGTTTGCCGGCTGACATACGCAGTACTTCGTCATTAGGCAATTCAAAGATCAGATTCATCTGTGGCAGGGCATCGGTATATTCCTTGCCAACTGTCGTTGAAGTCACGGCGCCGTTAAATCCGACTTCACCGGTTGATGTCTGTTTTGTGCTCTGGATCTGCACACCAATATTACCTCTCAGGGTAACATTTGCGCTGAGTTGTTGATCCAGATTCGCTTTTACAAATGAAGTGGTTATTTTTTCAGTCACACTCCAGTTTTGAGCCACGTTGGCAGGATCAGCAGGATTCGGAGCAAACGGCATGTAGTACTTGGCCATGATGCCTGGAACATTAAACGACGGAACCATGCCTGTTCCGGAGAAGCCCAGATTTGTTGGTGCATACAAAAGGCTTGGATCAACTGTCGAACCCAACGGTGCAATCAGCGACTGAGGACCAGACAAATTGCTGTGATTTTTAGTGTGATCAGAATAATCCAGGCCCACATCAACATCAGACACCCAGCCAATTGACTTCGGCGCATCGATGGTTGCGACCAGCTTAACGCCTTTCATGGTGTCATCAGTATGCGGAGCATGTCCCCAGCCGGAACCATAAATCGAATTATTCAGGAACAGCGTGTTCGGATTGCTGTAGTCTTTCATTCCGCTCATGGTCGGGAAACTACCGGTTGCCCAATTGACTGCCGACGTATCAAGAATCGGAGCACCGCCAGCGCCGTTAATGAGCTGCGTGTTCATCTCATGATAGTCTTCATTACGTACCGCTTTCGAAAAGTTCAGATCGCCCAACAGTTTCCAGCCCTGGAACTTCATTGTATTACCCCAGCCCACAGACTTGATGCTGTCTTCCCGATCGTTGTATTCGCCGCGCACCAGTGGATATACACCGCTAAATGTGGCGCCATTCATTACGCCGTTGGAAATATTGGCATTGCTTGCAACTGGCGACGGATTCCCCGGACCGCCCCAACCCAGATTTTCTTCCCACTGGTTGTTGGTAGTAACTTCCTTGAACTTCGAATAGAACAAATCAATTTTGCTGGTGAAATCCTTGTTTGGCTTGAATTCCACGGTACCCACCATGGCATCACGGTTGGTGGTGCCGCTGACCGCCAGAGATTTAATACCGTTGACGGTGCTCACGCCAGGGAAACCACCGATCTGGCCCACTGCCCATGGCTCATACAGACCGGTTTCATGGTCATTGCGTGGCGACTCAAGGTGAGCAATACCGAGCTGCACACCGATGGTGCGGTTTGCAAACTGGTCAATGTAGTTGATACTGAATCGATTGCCGGTATCTTTGGCGTTGGCAATTGGTCCCAGAGAATTCTTCTCACCGCGGATATTCATCGAAACGTTACGTCCGCCGAATGCCAGAGGATCAAAGGTCTGCATATCAATCGTACCGGACAGACCTTGCTCTGTCAGAGCCGCATCGGGTGTCTTATAGATGACTACGCCACCGAACAGTTCGGCTGGGTACTGGTCAAATTCAGCGGCCCGGTTATCGCCGGTACTGGCTTGCGAACGACCGTTCAAGGTAGTGGTGGCAAAATCGGGGGACAGACCACGAATGCTGATTGCCTGAGCACGGCCGGCAACGCGTTGCGCAGAAATACCTGGCAGGCGTGCGATCGATTCAGCAATACTTTGATCCGGCAATTGACCGATATCCTCGGCAGAAATTGCTTCAACGATATTTCCCGAATTTTTCTTAACGGAAATCGCATCTTCAATGCCTCTACGAATACCGGTCACCACCACGGTATTGGCTTCCGATGTATCTCCGACGACTGGTGCAGATTCTTGCGCAGATGCAACACTCATCATTCCGAACAACAAAACAGCACAACCCGCTGCAACCGGGCTCAATTTAAACGCATTTGCTTGCTGCTTCAGATTGCCGTGCTGCCTTTTGGTGAATTCACTCATTGTTTTCTCCTGGTTTTTTTAATTTATTCAATGCAGCCACGCTGCCAAATTTTGCTTTCGGGTTACAGAACTCTAGTTCCGCAGCCATTCTGTACTAAAACTAAATTTGCAGTCAATGCAAAATAGGTCAACTTAATCAGAATTAATTACGATTTCTCCTATAAACATCAGGTTTCGTTGTTTAATCACATCAAAACTTTAAGTAGTAAAACTACTTCAAATTCTGTTTAAAATTTTTCTTTTGCGCATAATTCAAAGCGCTTTTAATAAAAATTATTGAAAATCCAAAGCGCTTTTAATTTTTTAATATTGCACTATTTGAACTGTATTAAGGTCGTTTTGAAAAATGAAAGCATTGCTGCGCTACATAAAAACACCGCTTTGACGGATAAAAAAATACCTCGACCGGGAACAAGACCTTGCTCTATTCCATTCAGACACTAGACTTCATGACAAGGCCGCAATTCAATGAAACGTTTCAGATAAATACCATGACATCGATAAAACATCGTTCCACCGACGATTTCGACCCGCCGACATACCGACCGCATGGCCGGGTCACTTTTACAATCTATGACAATGTACTCGTGTGCGAAGCCATCGGGCCATTCAATAAAGAATTGATCACTGCGATCGAATCAGTCGAAATCGGTCTGCTCGAGGAATCGAAACCGAAGGAAAAGTGGGGCGAAATAATCATCATCACTGGCAGCGCTCTGAGTTCAGCCGAGACTCTGGTGGCATTTACCAACTATTTGAAAAAACTGGTGGCGCATAAATTAATGGCCGATGTCAGCGCCCTGGTCATAGACGATCAGGTCGAAGGAGCCGGTGTCATGACGCCTCATCTGATAAAAGCCTATGCGGATGCCGGCATTGAGCTGACTGTATTTGATACCCTCAATGAAGCCAGGGTCTGGGTCAAACTGCATCTTTAACAGGCGTATTTCCAACAATGAATCCAAGCCAATATCATGAGCACCAAAAAATCTGCCTCAACTGACGATTACGATCCCGTCAAATTCAGACCGCATGGCCGGGTCACTTTTATTAAAGATGGCGACCTGCTGATCTGCGAAGCCACTGGCCCGTTCAACAAGGAGCTGCTGCTGGCCATTGCCGCTACCGAGCGCGACATGATTCTTCAGATGCAGGTCCACCCAAGGTGGGCTGACATTGTCATCATCAAAGAAAATGCCATGGCTTCGACCGAAGCACTGGAGGAATTTACCGGCTATTTAATTTCACTGGGCCGCCAGAATCTGAACGCCACTGTCACTGCCATGGTGATTGATGAAACCGTAACCGGCGCCGATGTCATGACCTCGCGCCTGATTGACGCCTATATTGATGCTGGCGTTAATCTGACCGTGTTCAAAACACTCAATGATGCGAAAGTGTTTGTGAAGCTGCATTTGTGATAATCAGGCATCAGTCAAAAGCATTGATATACCTCGCACCCGGCCGACGCTTATCGGGTCTTTCGGGCCATGCTGCAAAACGGCCATCCACCCAATGACTGGGATCAACTGATCAGAGAGTCTGCACCAGTGTCTGAGCGCCTGATGTCGCAGGTAACCAGTTGCGAATCGGATCCGGATTGATCGGTGCGATGGCGGCAACCGAAAACGTTATGGTCAGTTTGCGCGCACACGGCATCACACAGGCTGATTGGAACCTGTTTTGCGCCGCACTGAATCTGCAAGGGCAGGCGCAATTGACGAATGCTTAATTCTTGATGGAGCAGGTTTGTTCGCATCAAATGATTGTTCGCTTCTGACCACCCCCAACGTCCGCCCGCGACAGAATTAAAAATGTTTCCTGATTAAATTCAGTGACCAGATGTGTCTGCTCCATACGGCCGTTACTACATTCCTCGAGATGCATCATCTGGGCTTGGTCTTTGGCATGCTCCACTTTCGCTTTAACCGAACGCTTCACATGTTCATGTAAATTAATCTCTTCCAGCAGCTTCCTGAAAGCCGGCTTGTCCTCCCAATCCGGATCGGTCCCAGATTCAAACTTTTTCAACAGGGCTTTCAGCCGGGTTTCAATTTTTGCGCACTCTTCAGTCATTTTTTTATCCAGAGCGTCTATTGCTTTGAAGTAGGCTCGTTCTATGCCTTCAGAGATCGCGCTGAGTTGATACAAACTTGCTTCCGAGGTTCGGGCGGTACGCTCCCTCAACGCGGTAAGCCGTTGCTGCACATTTTCAATCAGCCATAAATTGGTCAGTCGCTTCTGCAAAGACGCTGCGGGCACCGCGTTATCGGCAACCAGAACGACGGGCTCCCCTTCTTTCGTGAATCTGACATGGTAAATATGCTTTTGCAATTCCAACTGGTGACTTTGCCGGAGTGTTGCAAGACAATTGACCTGAAGTTCAGTCAACGATTTATATGTCGCGACTGCTGGTGTAACTGCGTCAGTACCTGCGCTCGTTACAGCGCCCGGTTGCGACGTGACGGGAATGCCCGCAGCGATCCGGCGGCGCTTATCTCTGAAAATTAAATAATTATGTTCTCCAGCATTGTTGTCTAACGGGTTGTGCTCGTATTGCAAAGTATGTGTCGGCATGACCCGCACCAGTGGGGACTCAGTTTCCCGTATTGCGCACAGGTTCGATTTTTGCCGAGTTTCGAATCGAGATTTCAATGGATCTCTGGGGCTGGGCCTATTCAACACTCCCTCCACATAGGCTTTATCTCTTTTAGCTCGCTCCTGGCTGCCCGGCAACGATTGTGCATCTTCATTGACATGCCTGACCCGCAGCGATTCCCGGCGATACACCATGGTGTACAAATTTTCCATATATTCTTTTTTTACGCTGCCGCAAAAGATATAGTCATAAATCATTTCACCCAGCGCCATGTCCCGGGAGTGATCGTCTTGATTGATTACTGTATTTCCCGTTCCGGCCTGTTGCTGCGCGGCCGCTGCGATTTTATTGATGCGTGAATAACTGATGGTGTTGTTCAACCAACCGTTGGATATACTGATCATTCTTAAATCCTTTAAAAATTGGAACTGACATGGAAATGGAAATTCACCGCTCTGACTTCACTGGAAAATAGTCGAGGTTTACCTTTTTTTCCATGCGTAGAATTACCAAAGATGCAGAATTTGATTTCGGCATTGCGGTATCTCAGCAGCGCAATTGACAATATAAAACCTGCCTGTGATTCATTAAGCGCAATAACCAGATCGTCGTTGCCCTCAAGCACCGGCGCACACAAAATTTCTGCCTGTTTCCGTATCAATTTTTTTCTAAAGCATCGCAGATACTGGCGCTGCTCAGATACCGGCGTTCGACAGAATAAAACCGGTCGCCAGATCAAATAGCTTCAACAGATGAGCAGGATCCGATCGGTCAACTAACCTGTCGTAGAGTGTCTCAATTTGCGCTTTGACGTGATCCACTCTGGTTTTGACCCAGCGCTGCGAACGATCGAGTAAAATGATTTTTTCCTTCAAGTGCCTGAAGTCCTGTATCGCCGCCTTGTTCGTATTGGTCTCCGATTCAAGATCATGCAAGAGGCGACCAAGCTCTGCGCATCCTTGATTCACTTTTTCAGCCAGCCCATCCATGGTTGCGTCGTAGATGCGTCGCATGTCGTCTGAAATCACGCCAAACCGATAAAAATCGTCCTGCGTCGATTGAAAGCAACGCCCCCTCAACTCGTCGAGAAGTCGGTGTACAGTCTCGATCACCCATAAGTTACTCAATCTGGTCTGCAGAGAATGAACGAGTACGGTGTCATCAGGCACCAGGACGACAGGCTCTGTGTCGTTCGTGAATCTGACATCGAAAGTATGTCCTGCCACTGTCAACTTCTTTTGTTGCCGGATACGGCCAAGACATTCAACCTGAAGCTCATTTAATCCATCATAAGTATCAACTGCAGTCGTGCTGTCATCGGCAGGCGCGATTTGCCCGGCCGGTTTTGGTAACGTGGTGGGAATGCCTGCGGCGATGCGGCGGTGCCTGTCTCTGAAAATTAAAAAATTTTGGTCGCCCGCACTGTGGTCATATGGGTCGTGGCCATATTGCAGGGAATTTCCTGACATAACGTGTGTAAGTGGCAGCTCGGCTTTCTCCAGTATGCTTTTGTACCAATACCGACCAAGTTCGCTGCAATATTGTTCCGGGTCTATTTCGCTTGACACTACCGAAAGGTCTGTCAACGCCAATTTTGCGTGCTCAATCCGCTGGGTACTGCCCGGCACATTTTTCGCATCGAATTGCGCCTCTCCGAACAACAACGATTCCCTGCTGAATGCCATCGCATACAAATTGTTCATAAATTCTTTTTTTACACCAGCACAAAAAAAATAGTCATAAATCATTTCACCCAATTCCATATCCCGGGAGTGATCTGCCTGAATGGGATCCGAATTCGGCTTCAGCCAGGCTTTCGCGCGCGCGGCATCTGCAATTTTGTTAATGCGTGAATAGCTGATGGTGTTGTTCAACCAACCGTTCGAAATAGTGATCATTTTTAAATCCTTTAGCTCGCCAATAAAAGTTGGTAAAAATCCTGAACGGTCTTTGCAGTGATTATTGGCCAGCTCCGGAACCCGCAATCTCGCTTCAGGATGTCAAAAGCATATCAGTAAAAATTGATTTTTACGAAAAAATTGTCAGACAACGAAGAAAAAATAATAATTTTTATTTGAGGCAATAATGCGCAATCGACTTTAGAATGCGATTTACATCTTCTTCATCAAAATGGATACGCAATGCACAAAACACGTATTTCAAAAGAAAAAATTGACGCGTACCTGAATACGGATTACCGGCTCAACCACGTGCCTGCGCCATTCAGCCTCACAGTTGGTGCGCGCTCGGATGCCCTGCTGGAGCTGTTTTCAGTTTTCAATACGCAGTGCGGTGCCTTGATTACCGCCTGCAATCCGGCTGGCACCGAACAGTCAGAGCAGGCCAATCTGGCTGCGCAGGAACAGCTGGTCAAAGAACTGGCGCAGCTTGGGTTTGCGTGGATAGACGCTGCGGCGATTGCAAAGGACGCGTCCTGGCCGGCTGAGCGGGGGTGTTTTATTTTCGGAATTGAACTGGATCAGGCAAAAACAATTGGGTCCAGATACCTTCAGGATGCCATAATCTGGGCTGCCGACAACGGCGTAGCGCAGTTAATTCTTTTAAGATAATACCGAGATCCAGAATCAGGAACAGACAGTCCATGCAGAAATTTTACCTACTCCTCATCGCCGCCTGGTTCGCACAGGCAGCGGCTGCGCAAAACAGCAATCCAGGCTCGAGCGCTCTGCCCTATCAAACACTGACCAATGACGCGTACGACAACGCCAGCGATTTCAGCGAAGGACTGGCGGCCGTCAAAATCAACAACAAATGGGGCTTTATCGACACGAGCGGCAAAGTCGTGATCGCACCGCAGTTCAATTTGTATCAGGCGCAATTCAATGCGGCATTTTCTGACGGACTCGTTGCGATAAATTTCACCTCCGCGCAAAAAAGCGGCACGGCCGGCAATGACCCGGTTGGCCTGCGCTGGGGCTTTGCCGACAAAACCGGCAAGGTCGTCATCAAGCCCAAATTCGAGGGCAATTATTATGCGCCGCCGCATTTTGCCAACGGACTGGCGGTCATCGGTGGCAGCTTCATCGGCACCACCATTGCCACCTTCGGCATGAATACCAAATACGGCTATATCAACAAAACCGGTGCCATGGTCATTGCCCAGAAATTTGATGAGGCATTTGATTTCAGCGAAGATCTGGCGTCAGTCAAAGTGGGCAGCAAATACGGATTCATCGACAAAACCGGTCGCATGGTGATCGCGCCAACCTATGATGCGCCAGGATTTTTCAAGGATGGCATTGCGATTGTGGAGCAGGGCAAGCTCAGTTACGTGATTGATAAAAATAATCACAAGGTATTCGAAAAGGGTTATACCGGACTGAGCGCCTTTTCCGAAGGGCTGGCACGCATTGAAGAGGATGGCAAGGTCGGCTTCATCGATAAAAGCGGCACAGTCAAAATCAAACCCAAATTCACCTACAGCTCAACACAGAAAGAACGGCTGATGTATTTTTCGGAAGACCTGTGTCAGTATGAACTGGGCGGCAACGACAACAAGGGCAGAATGTATCGCAAGTTTGGCTACTTCAACAAGGCCGGTAAAACGGTGATCGAACCGCAGTTTGATTATGCCGGCCCGTTTAAAAACGGCTATGCCGTGGTCTCCGTGAATGGCAACTACGGGTTTATCAATAAATCCGGAAAATTTGTCATTCAGCCGGTGTTTGCCAATGTCGGTTATTTTGTGGATGGCATTGCGCGTGTGTCAGGCGGCGCCGGTTTTGGTGACTACAAATTCCGTTTCATCAAAATGCACTGAGCTAACTGATTCCTCTTTAAATAACAATAATATGAATCTGAACGTTATTCTTCTCATCATCGTCACGGTCATCTGGGGCACCACCTTTCCGTTGCTGCGCACTGCCGGCTTTCACTTGAATGGTCTGGAAACTTCCACGCTGCGTTTTGTGGTGGCCGCACTGTGCCTGTTGCCGTTTGCCGTGAAGGCCGACAGAAAGACCTGGCACGACGGAGCCATTCTGGGCAGTGTTGCCCTGGTTTCGTATGTAACTCAGGCGTATGGTCTGGAACTGATCACGTCCAATCGCAGTGCCTTTATCACCAGCCTGAATGTGTTGATGGTGCCGATACTGGGCCTGATGTTTGGCGGCCGGCTGTCACTGCAAATCATTATTGCCGCGTGCATGGCCTGCACCGGCATCGGCTTGATGTCATGGGACGGCGCTGGCAATCTGGCAGGTGACGCCGCCACGCTGGGCAGTGCGCTGGCCTATGCCCTGTATATCATTCTGCTGTCGCGCTTTGCCCGGGCACACAACCCGATTACGCTGGCTGCCACGCTGACCGTGGTCATGGCGCTGCTCTGTATCGTTGCCACTGCGACGACCGGCTGGTACAGCGGCACCCTGTCGACTTTACTCACGCGCGCCGAACCGGTCTGGAAGGTGCTGGTGTTCCTCGGACTGGTCGCCAGTGCAGGAACACTGTTTCTGCAGGCTTTGGCCCAGCAGAATATCTCGGCCGAAAAAGCGGCAGTCATCTACGCGCTGGAACCGGTATTTGCTGCTCTGTTCGGCTGGTGGTGGCTGGCAGAAACCATGAGTCTGCGCGCCGGCATCGGCGCGCTGATCGTGGTGTTGGCGGTGCTGGCAGGGGAATGGAACTTCAAACCGAAAGCGAAAAGCGACGCGTTGAATCAGGCTTGATTCACCATGTAATAGGCGAAAAAGTTTTCTGCCGGTAAAGCCGGCGACCAATAAAATCCCTGGCCATATTCGCAGCCCAATTCAATGAGCCGTTGCAAGGTCGGCGCGTCCTCGATGCCTTCGGCCACCACGGTCAGACCAAGGCTGTGCGCCATTTCAATAATGGCCCGGACGATGCCTGCGTCATTGTTATTGACCGTCATGCGCCGTATAAAGGACTGGTCGATTTTCAGGCAGTGCACTTCGAAATTTTTCAGGTAACCCAGATTGGAATAACCGGTACCGAAATCGTCGATCGATAAGCGCAGACCCAGACCGCGCAGCCGGACCAGCATTTCAGTCAGAGAAGTGGAATCTGCCATTAACAGTGACTCGGTTAATTCCAGCTCCACAAAATTCGCAGCCAGTCCCGACGCAGTCAGTGCATTGATGACATCGCGTTCGATATTGTCGCGCCTGAACTGTACTGGCGAGATATTGATCGCCACCACCAGATCAATAATGCCGCGGCCTTGCCACTCCTTGACCTGACGGCACGCTTCATTGATCACCCACCGGCCCAGTTCATGTATCAACCCGGAACGTTCGGCAATCGGCACAAATTTATTCGGCGGAATATGGCCCAGTTCAGGATGATTCCAGCGCAGCAGCGCTTCGGCGCCGATAATTTTATTACTGCCCAGTTCATACTGCGGCTGGTAATACAGCGCGAACTCATTCTTGGCCAGCGCGGCCCTGATTCCGGTGACCAGATGCAGATGTTCCACCACGCTGGTGTTCATGGTGCCGTCAAAATAGCGGAACGCATTGCGCCCCGATTCCTTGGCGCGGTACATGGCCATGTCAGCCGCCTTCATCAGGCTGGCAAAATCACTGCCGTCCGGCGGATACATGGCAATACCGATGGAACAGGTCGTGGAGAGTTCAACACCATCGACATAAAACGGCATTTCCAGAAAACCGAGAATTTTTGAGGCCATGGTTGTGACGGAGGATTCATCGGCCACGTTGGTCATGACGATCAAAAATTCATCGCCGCCGTGCCGGCTTACTATATCGGTCGAACGCACCGAGGACAGCAGCCGCTTGGCGATTTCACACAGCAGCATGTCGCCAGTGGCGTGACCGAGCGAATCATTGACTGATTTGAAATCATCCAGATCAAAATACAGCAGCGCAATAGTTGAACGGGCCTGCTGGGCAACCAAGATGGCCTGATCAAACTGATCGCGCACTTCCAGCCGGTTCGGCAGCCCGGTCAAGGGATCGTGGCGCGCCAGCCGGTCGATCTGCACATTGGAATTGCGAATTCTCTCGTTTTCCAGAACCAGTCGCTCCATCATCGAACGCAGGTCGGTGGCCATGAGCCAGACAAAGAAAGCCGTTACCGTCAGAATCGCCAGCGTGTAGCCCAAAGTCCGTATACTTGGTTCAGCAACCTGATTGACATGCCAGCCCTGCAGATTGCTGACAGCGACCAGAGCTAGCACGATAAAAAAGAAACTCACAACCGAGACAAAAACCCGCCGCGTAGCGAACATGCTCGCGAATACCAAAATGCCGGGAAATGCCAGCACAGCCGGATCCCGGATGCCCTGAGATATAAAAACCACAAAAGACATCGAGATGGTCAGGGTCACGAGCACCAGATTGCCGGCCTGTCGGGCCATGCCATGGCGGATCAGCCATAAAGCCAGCACCAGCAAGCCGCAGGTTCCGAACAGTAGCGTCGTGGTGATCCAGTCACTGGCGCTAAAACTCAGCAGCGCACACACGAAAATGGCCACAAGCATGGCCCAGACCACTTTATCCAGTCGTTTCGGTTGCAACGTCAATGTTGAATAGTTGGTGGCCGTCATCGATATTTGAGTTTGCACATACCTAACAGGAAATTGCCCGGACCCAGCGGTGCGGGTAACAGGCAGTTTAACCTGCCTCACGGGTTTTGCAATGTGTAAATTCAACCCGAACCAGGCCGGGCGTTGCGGGGCTGTCGATTGCGGGATTGTTTAATCCGCATCAACTGGAATTGGGTAACCCAATCGCCGGCAGTATTGCGCACAACCGGCACTCATTGATCTTTATAAGTTACCAGCGGCCGTGGCGTTACTGATACTGAGATTGACCGTACTGGCCTTAACTTCCGCAGTCGTCAAATCCATGACTTCGACAGCACAGAAAATGGTCCCGCCACCCATATAACTTGTGTAAATCGAATTGGTGCTCACGCTACACACATTGACCACGCTATTGGCCGGCATGTCGCTCCATCCGGTTGGCCCGGCAGGCTGAAAAATATCGTAGGGCACGCCACTGTTGACAGGATTGGCATTGCCCGTGAGTCCGGTCGACCAGTTGACACCGGTGACACGATATTGATAAGAATGGGTCGGGGTTGTGGTCCAGGTACCGGACAGGGGTCCCATCAAAACCGCATGTCCCACCCCGGGATCAGAGTCGGGCCGGTTCATTGCAACAGTCCAGCTACCCGAACCGGTGTCAAACATCAATGCAATGCTGTTCCACAGTATTTGATTCGGGGCATTGGCTGGCAGGTTCGGCACGGCAAACAAATCAGCGCTGCCTGTGACTGCGCCATAGTAATAATTCCCGCTGTACGTCGCCGGATTATGCGGGTCAGGCTGGGTATTGCCTGCAGCATGGGTGCCACTGCCGCCTCCACAGGCAGTCAGATTCAACGACAGCAACGACGTGGCACAGATCAAATATATTTTCATAGCAGTTCCTTTTCTAAATAAACGATCAAACATCAGTCTTGCCAGACCTATCCGGTTGTTCCGCAGGCGTTCATGTCATGAAAACCAAACACCAGTTCAAACACGGAAGTTGCCACAGCTGTCGGTTCGGCAGCGTCCCGGATTTGCAGCGTAAACTTTAAATCCAGCGGATAGTTTCCGGCTGTCACATACGAACATGCACCCGCACCCAAATTCATATTGATGCCGCCGACCGCAACCAGACTGTTGGCTGGCAGCGTGATCCAGTCAGTTGGCGCGGCAGGCTGGGGAGTAAGCAGGGTCCAGTAGTCGGTGGTATCAAGAACGTTATAGGCTCGGCCAGCCGGCAACACCGAATTGATGGAGCCATAGACCACCGAGCTAATCCGGTATTGATAGGTTGCCGCAGGCGTGGTGGTCCAGATACCGGAGTTGGGCGCAGCAGTCGGCGTGCAGCAACCGCCTGGATTGTTGGTGGCGGTAGCGGACACCAGCCAGCTTCCATTGCCGGTATTGAGGATCAGGTTCAGCTTGGCGAACACACCTCGATCTGGAATATTCAACGCAGCGACCCCATTGCCGGCATCTGCCCCGCCCACATAAACCTTGCCGTCAAAACTGGGGGATGGCAAGGGTGGCTTAAGGTCAGACGGCTGACTTTTATCAACACAGATCCCGTTCATCAAACTCTGCTGTGGCGGGCAAACAATACCCACGCAGGATGGATTGCCGTTGACATCATGGTCCAATCTGGTGCCGAGCGCGCAGTCGGTGTCATCCTGTACGCAATGGGCATAATTCAATCCGGCCAATGACCAGTGTCTGCCTGACCCGCAATCCCTCGAAATGGGAATCGTGCCGCACGCCGACAAAGACCGGCCTGCAGCACAGTCGGCCTGATATTGTTCGGCAGTCCTGCCATCCTCAGGTCGTTGTTGATGAATGAGTTGGGCAACCTGGGTATCAGGCAGAGGCAGAGGCAGAGGCAGAGGCACAGGCAGAGGCAGAGGCACAGGCAGAGCCAGAGCCAGTGCAGCGACGCTGGACAGCGTCAGGATCAACAGATATTTATTCATGCCATTTCCTTGGTTACTGGTAGCGACATTCAAGATTCATTACGGCATGCAGCCCATATGCATTTCCCGAATAACGTCCACCGTGGGTATCGATGAGCTTGAGACTGACCTGCCAGTAGTCTCCCGCCCTGACAGTGGTCACATCCATGGCCTGCCTGGGATCAATCTCGCTGAGATCAAGCGCGGCATGATCAATCAGGATGGAATTTTCAGGCAGGCCGCCGCTTTCACAGTCTGGAATCCGTACAACGCTGTCATCTCTGACCAATGCCCGTTCCACCTGGACAATTCTGGCGACCAGATTGTTGAGCCGGACATAAATGGCACCTTTGCACATCAAGGTTTCACCATTCGCAGCCGTGCCGGTGGTGCCGTCAGGCGTGCAGGCGGCTCCCTGCGCCACGGGATTGTGTCTGGCGTACTGCCATTGGCCGGACTGACAGACCAGCAGCGCACCAGCACCGCTGCCGAACGCGCTTTCATCGGCAGCTTCACAGGAGTCACCCTGTCGATAAAGCGGCGAAATAAAGCTTTTCCCGGTAATTTTTCCGTCGGCTGTCAAGGTGGTCACACCTTTGATGGCATGGCTGGCGGCATCCATGTCGCCGGTCAGCGGGGTTGATCCATCGCGCTTGTAAAAGACTGCCAACTCGGTAGAGGCATAGCCAAAGCGTGAGGCAAGAATGCCTGGCGGTCGGCCCAGCGCCGGGATAGCTGGATTCTCTATCTGCCACAGGCCACCAAAGCCCGTCAATACGTCCGGCGACCTTTTGGCCGACATCGCGCCATCCGGGCCCGCTGCGCCGACTGCGATTCCCAGTCTGGCGTAATCCACCTTGCCGCCCACCAGATACGGCTGGTTGACGGTGACCAGTCCTTCCAGATTACAGTTCGGGGCCACGCAGTCGTCGGGGGTTTTTTTTATCTGAATCACATAATTGCCGCCGCCCGGTGCGTTTGCTCTCAGATTGGGTGGCGTCAGCCGCAAGTCATTAAGTTCGGCAATCGAAGGATACCCGCCTCTGGCGACATGCACAGTCACGCCGGCACCGGTCAGCAGATCGAGTCCCGCATCCAGATCTGTCAGCCCCACCAACTGCGACGCATACGTCACCAGATAGTTATGCGCTGCACTGCTGACCGTCGCCAGTGCCTTGCCACGCTGTACGGCATCGGCGTCCAGATCGTCCTCAAACTGGCGATTCATCTGGTTCAGCGCAATCATGCTCAGTATCAGCAGCACCAGACCCAGCGATTCGAGTAAAAATCCGCGCTGGCCAGCAGTTTGATGAGGCAGCAATCGCATGTCGGCACGCTCTATTTGGATACGACAAACGTGATGGTATTGACTGCGACGGTGCACGCGCTGCCCAGCGCTTCGCGTACCAGCGGCATATCCAGAGGTTTGACCGGGTTGTCATTCACACTGACCATGCGCGCCACGGCGGCCATGCGCGGCACCACTTCCCGGCAGCCAGTCCGCGAATAATTTGTGCTGGTAAAAGTGACCGAATCATTCGGATTGGACAGCGTGTTGGGTTCCACGGTCACCTTGCCCTGATATTTATTGACCACATTCGAGCCCTGCACCATCGAGGCCGGGAAAATTCCGGTACTCAGCAGTTCGCCAGTTGTGACCAGCGAAAAATCACTGTCGGTGGAATGGGCCGCCTTCATTTTGGAAACGTACTGGGTGATGTTGTCGGCCTCCTCGGCGGCTACCACTGTCTCACTATATTCAATGAATTTGGGATAGGCAAACATGGAAATGATCGCAACAATTAACAGTACCAGACCCAGTTCACCCAGGGTAAATCCAAACTCAAATCTGCGGTTGGCAAACAGTCGGCAAGATAAATTGTGCATGGCAGCTCCTTTAAAAAATTCAACAACGGCATAACAACTGACTCTCACGGCAAATTGCTCAGGCTCATTTCAGCTTTGACTATTTTTCCGATTGCGTCACTGGTGAAGTAATCTCCGAAATAAAAAAATCCCAGTATCAATATGGACAACGTCACAGAGAGCGCTGACAGGCGACGTCCGGTTTTTTCCATCTGCTTGTGCACACAATCAAGACTGGAGGTTCCGAGCCGGATAAACGCGGCCGAAAAATTTTTGTCACGCCGCCCGTAAGTCACCAGACGCAAATGGACTGCAGGTGCGAACAGGCCGGTATCAAACGCGCGCCCATAATCATCCGGGCTAGCATTCAGGCGATGCAGAATGGTACTGATGTGATGGCGCAGCCAGGGCGAGACCTGCGATTGATGTGAGCCAAGAATATGCAGCGCTTCGACCAGTTGTCGGCCGGAACGCAGCAGGCCGGCCATATTCAGCAAAAAGTCCGAACAGTTCAGGTCCCGGTACAGACTGTAGGGCAGGTGCTGATCCACTCTGGATCGCAGGGTTCCGTACCAGTTTCTGAATGACCAGGCCAGCAGGCCGACAAGGACAACAAGCACCAGGCCAAGCTCGACTGCGTGATTCAACATCAGATCCGAGACCCATCCCAGTATCTGTCCGATTTCCGGCCAGCGTGACCGGTCTGGCACCATGCGCTCATAGGCCGGAATTTTTTTGGTATTCAGTACGGCAAACCCGACAATGACCGGGGTCAGAATGACGGAAGTAATCAGGGATTTGACTAACGCCCCTTTGATCGCCCTGGTTCGTTCGATCTGCTGGGCCAGCCGCAAAAATCCATCAGCGCGTTCGGTATTGCCGCTCAGTCCGTCGATAGCGGCAACCGTCATCAGATCAACATCCGGAACTATGGTTTTGAGCATATGACCGAGCCGGCCTTCCTCATTTTGAAACCGGATCAGCATGACCGACATGATTTGCGCATGGCCATGCATGCGGTATTTTTTACTGAATTCCCAGGAGTTGGTTAAAAAGGTATGCAGGGTTTCCCGGTCGCGGATTGCCTCGCTTAAATCAACATAAAATTCTTCGCGCCGGGCTTGAAATGCCGATCGGGCAAATACGAATTGAATACGTTCAAAAAGAGTCATTGTTCTGGGATCCTTGGGATTAGCGGGGCGCAGGCGGGGGGAAATCATCCAAAAAACCGAATTTGCTGATTTCATCCGGCGAAATAATGCCGCGCAGGGCCAGGTTAAAGGCGTGATAAAAACTGGATTTTCCGGTGAAATTGAGCGTGTCATAGCGACCGTCACTTTGAGACTTCCAATACTTTTCTGCACCGTACAGATCACGCCTTAAGATGAAGTCGAGCAGCTGCGCATCGTGCTGGATCATCTCGCACACTACCGTGCGGCCATGAATGCCAGTTCCCATGCAGTTTGGACAGTCGCTGTTACTGGCCTGGTAATAAATGCCATCGACACACACTTCCAGTTTTCGGGCTGTTTCGTGCATGGCATTTCTCACGTCGCACGGCATGGTGGCCAATGGTATCCTGCATGCCTGGCACAGCACGGGAACCAGTGACTGATGAATAAACAGATTCATGATGCCAGGCGCAGTCAGTGAATACAGGTCTACGCCAATGGAAATCAATCTCTGAAATATGCCCAGACAGTTATGCGCATGGGTGGTGCCAAACAGCAGGCAGCCAATTTCTGCCATCATGATGGCCGCTTTGCCCGAAGCGGCGCTGCCAATTTCGCCCAGCGACATGACATCCGGATTGCCTCGGACCCAGTGCTGGATAGCTTTATTGAACAGCCGGTGACTTTCATCCGGATTGCTTTCATCCATGGGCAACAGCGTTTGCGCAATGCCGCCCAGTTTTTTTTCGACCGGTGTGTCGATCGTCGCTATTTTTAACGTGTCATTTCTGGCCAGATCTTCCAGCATTACCTGTACCGCTGTGGTTTTTCCGGAACCGGGTATGCCGGCCAGCACAATCATGCCTCTGCGTGATGCGATAGCACGCCGGATCAGTTGCTAATGCCAGAGCTCGTAACCGAACGAGGCGTAGGTATAACTCTGATTGTTTCTGGAAAAGCGGGCAATGAAGTGAAAACCGTCCTGAGTAGGAATGGAGTCGCAGCGCAATTTTATTTTTTGACCGTCAACGTCAACTGAAACAATATTCTCCAGAAATTCATTGCTGTTGAAATTGGAGCCGGTCGCGGTACCAACGTCACTGATGGAATTAAATGCCAGGGCAATGCTCTCTCTGGCCAACTGGGCCAGCACATCGCCATTGGCATCATTTTGCATGGGAACCATGATGCCATCGACACGGAAGCGGATACGCGCATGCGCGCCATCAACTTCGACATGGATATCAGAAGCCTTAACCTCAATTCCATAGCGGATCCATTCAATAAACCGCTTCCAGTGATCGGTTTTTCTGGCATTGAACAGATCCAGTTCATCCGAGCGGGAAATGACTTCATGACGCAACCGGTTCAAGTCAGCAACCAGATTGGGCAATGCCCAGTGCACTTTCGGCATTGCGCAGTCGGTTGGATGCAGTTGCTGGCGGATATGGGCAAACAGCTGCGGTGCCTGAGCCGTGTTATACAACACGGTGCTTGCCACGATGTGTACTGCTCTGCCCTTTCCGACCACAGCAATGTGCTGGGTCTGTTGCGCTGTCAATTTCACCTGCGCGCCCTTGAACGTCCCAGCGATGACGGCATCATAGTCAGGAAGATCAAGCGGGCTTTTGCATACCGCAGCCGGTACGTCCGGACATGAACTGTCAGAACGAACCGCGCCCAAAGCGGCGCAGTCAGGTTTGATTGGCCTGACATTTAAATTCAGCGCTGCCTCGGTACCGGATTCCTGCAGCATGTTAGTTTCCCGCCACAGGATTGATTGAAGCGGGAGCCGGCACAGGGACCGGCTCGCGTGGACTGGAAAAAACGCCCGCATCATCGACGGCTGGCTTGCTGTCCGAACCGGTGCCGGCCACTATCCCTATACCGGTCGTTTTGATGAAATCAGGCTTGCGCTTGATTTTTTTTCTGAACGTGACGCTGTCCGTTCCGATTGCCGATATCCGCCAGCCATCCGGCATGACATCGCCGATTTGTTTTTGAAAAACCGTGTCGCCATATTGCACGTCCACCACCGGATTCCCAGGTGCACCATGTACGGAAATGACCGCCATGTTTTGATCACGCCGCATGGCTGCCAGTCTGGGCAAAGCCAGGGTTTCCGATTGCATTGAACTATTTTTGATTTCAGCGAGCTTTTTGTATTTCTCGGCAATGGCAATGTCTTGATCGAGTTCAATGATTTTATTGTTTTTAACAGCTATGTCTTCAATGGTGAGGGCCGACAGGCGGACTGAAAAACACAACAGCATGCTGTACAGCGCGTAATGAACGGCAGTGTTAACTTTTTGCATAATAGTTTCCTTTAATCTTTATCCTGGCATTCTTCACGTCACCCGGGGCTTCGATCAGGATTTCACTGATCATGATGTGGTCGAGGTGACGCTGGATAATTTCAGTGGCAAACCCAATTGGTGCATCGACGGTCATGTCGCCGGCCACCACAATCAGGCCAGCAGGGACACTGGCAGCCACAGGTACCTGCGTTACTGAAGTCAGCGCGGCACCGGGCTGGCCAATTACTTTGGCGGCTTTGGGGGTAAAAATCAGTGAGGGATGAATCCGTTTCATGCGCTGTTGCTGGCTGATCAGATCCGCCCACAACGCATTCTTTTCAGGCAGATCGGCCCGGTGCAATGCAGTTTTTTTTCCATCCAGCGGCGTCTGAATAATACTGGTCACATTATTGGCCTGCAGGCTGATGGTTTGGCCGGATTGCACTTTTTGCTTCAGCGACGCGTAGCTGCCATTGCCCTGCTGCCAGCGCTCCTCACATTGTGCCGATGTGCAGCGCATGCTTTGCAGGGTCCAGCCGGCCATTTCAATTTCTCTGTTCCGAACCACGGACCAGATGGTTTTCAATGCTGCATCCGCATTGAAATTGGCGCTTGCCAATAGCTTCTGCAGACTTGCTTCATAAATCAGCGCCGGATCTGCCGCTTTTTGGCTCAATTCTTTCTGCTGTCCGACTTTGACCCACTCCCACAGCGCATAGCCTGCAGCAAGTGCGAGCAGTGCCAATAGAACAGCGTAACGTTGCAGGCCGTGCGCGGTATTTTTAAACTGATGCAGTTCGCAATTGGAAGTATTTCCGCACAAGAGCATTTCAAGCGTCATTTTTTCCGCAACATAGCCATGCAGATTTCCATAAGCCACCAGTTCGGCATGGCCTTCGTTGCGGATCTCTGCCAGTTGTTCGTCAAGTTCTGAATTGGCCAGCACCATGTCCAGGTAGGGCGCACCCTTGAGCAGTACAATGACCGCCACTTTCTGTTCATCCAGACGTTGAATCAGCAAACTGTTTTCTGTGGCAACTTCTTTCGAGCGCTGATCTGAAAACAGCATGGCAGCTGACAGCAGTGGCTCCCGACGCTGCGATTCGTCCAATTCCGGGCCCTGCCGAATCAGACCGTACTTGATTTCGGAACCACAATGCCGCACCACCTGTTTCGCCTTGGTTTTTCTGAGAAACGCCGCTATTTCAGCCTTTTCCATTTTTGGATTGGCGATGGTGATCCACGTCAGACCGAAAACCAGACATTTACCGTTGATTGATATGATTTCAGCCACAGCACATCTCCATAATTGACACCTCCAAATATTTCATCCGCCTGATTCAAGGCCTCGCCGGTATCGGTTCCGTTAATAGGTTGTCCCAATCGAAACCGGTGTAATGAAAATGAACAGTTTCTGATTGTTGGCATTGCCTTTATATGATCCGCCGGCCAGCAGCGACACATCCCGGCCCAGCGCGCGCCGTGTATAGCTGTTCATGGTTGCTTCATAGCCGGTGATGAATGTGGTCTCCCCAACCCGCAGCGGCACATCCTGCTGGAAGTTGTAGCCCTTGGTTTCAGGACCCTGTATCGATGACTGGCTTTGCCCGGTACCACTGGACAGCGTCTGAATGTCAATGAGGTCAAGCAACCCCAGCGAGAACAGCAATGACATTTGCCCGCTGTCATAAATGTTGGGTTGCAGCTGCAAATCCAGACCGGTGGTGATCGTGCCGGGCACCAGACCCACTGCGCCACCTGATGCACCCGCGGGGTTGGCCGGAGCCGGGCTTGTTTCTGCCAGATACACCTTTTGCACGGTGGCGGAAGCGGCCGTTGCAACCCTGTTTCGTACCTGCACCACCTGGTCATACACGGTATTGGCCTTGCCATTTTCATTGAGCAATTTGATGAAGGCAGTGGTGCCGTCAAATTTGCCGGGAGAGTCGGTAGCAAGCACACTCAGGGAGATGGAGCCACCGAGACCGTTGGTTATCGTGGCCGGCGATTTGATTGCGGCACCAAGCTTGTTCAGATTTTGAAAGGCAACCGTCCAGTCCACACCGCGCTCATCACTGTCATTCTGCTCAAAGGTACAGATGGCAATCCGAATCTGGGTAAACCGGTTGAGCAATTCATTTTCACGATTGATTATTTTTTCGGCACGCTCAATGCCATCGATCGTGTCAATGATCATGATGGTTCCGGTTGCAGGATTCGGTATGGCCTTGCCCCGTGGCCTCAGTACCGAGCGCACCGATTCTGCGACGGCGTCGATGGCAGCCACTTTTCCACTTGATGTCATCACCGTTGCGGTTGATTTGATTCCGGTAGTAATACCTCCGGAACTTGCGCCCCCCGGTCCGGTAGTGGCCTGGGTATTTCCGGATTTGTCATTCGAGGTATCGAACTGGCGCGTTCCCGGATGAACCTTGAGTTGAAAGGTGCGTGTGACCAGCCTTTGAATGACAACAACACCGTCGCGATATTCCCAGTTCAATCCCATTTGCGTGCAGATGGAATTGAGCACCTCAACCAGATTTTTTTCCGTATTCAAAACTATACCGTCAATACTGTTACTTAAATTATTCAGGCTGCCACTGCCCGTGTCGAGCGCCCATGGCAAGGGCGGCCTGAGCACGCTGGCATTTTTTCCCTGCACTGTCGATAACAGAGAAGACTCACCGCGTACATCCTGCGCAACCCTGATCAATACCCCGGTTTCAGCTGACACGATGCCGGCCGCTCTTTCAATGCTGAATTTCTGGCCCGGATACTGGTAACGGCGCGGCTGGTAAAAAATGACCGGCAGAATCGCAGTTGATTTGAGCGGCATTGATTTTGAACCGAGGTAGGTTGGCAGTGCGCCCCCGGATGGGTAATCTGTTTTGCCAGATTCAGTCTGATGCTTCTGCTGCATGCTGTGACTGAGATTCTTGCTGAAGGCTTCATCCGTTTGAGCTGTCAACACCGATGCACAGCCAATCAGACCGGGTAAGAGACACAGGTTCACCAGAAGGATCAGGATTTTCATGGCAGCTCAATTCCGTTATTTGCACTCATCATCATTCCCCAGAATGCGCCGCACAATTCTGACCACCCTGTTTTCATGAAAACAGGGATGAGGCGGATAGTCAGACACGCGCAGCGCCGCCAATACCCGCTGTACCGCATACTCATAAGTACCAGTTGCGGCATCTTCAATTTCAATTGGAAAATCTACCGGAATCTCCCAGCTGATCTGCCACTGTGCCAGAACCGACCAGCGTTTGAGCGCGGCGTAAACAGTGCCGTCTTCTGCGCGCAATTCCCAGCTGGCCGTGGCTGTTGATGCAGGTGATTGTCTGGTTGACTGCGTGGTTGACGGTTCAGACAGCGCGTTTGCAAAGCCAGTTTTGGGTAACCTGGTTTTGAGCGGTTCCGGCAAGGCACAATCCGCCGCCGGACTGTCTGACCGGTATTCGGTCGAGCCTGGGTTTTGCATGCACAGTTCCGCAGCCCGGCCTGTTGCCAAAACCGTGACAACAATGACGAAGAGGGTAAGTGGCAGCAGTTTGTGTATCAGGCTCATAGATTTATATTTTCCTGCATCAAAAGGTTGCGAGTGACTGCATGGGTGACTGGAACGCGGCAGGATTTCGCTTAATGCCCGGCTTATCGGTTGATTGCACGGGCAAGTGCGCGGGTCTGAGCGAAATGATTTTATTTTCGTAGTTGATCGTCAGCGCAATGCCGTTGTCCCGCGTGCCCAAACTCAATGCTTCGGCCCAGTATTGGCGCGTATCAAACCGCACCAGCGACTGCAGGTCAATTCCAGCATCGGAAAATACGGTGAAATCTTCCGGCAGGTAAGTCTTGATGACCTGCGCGAGAGCGATTTTGTTCCATTTGATGGTTGCCGACTTGCTGTACAGATTGGCGACGAATTCTATATTTGCTTCCGACAGACCCTGCCCCAGCGCTTCGAGCCAATTTTTTGACGTATCGATATGGATAAACGTATTCAGGCTCAGATCTTCAGCGATGTCCAGACTGTAGGTGGATGGAACCAGATCATCAATAGCCTGTTTCAGTGTCAGGGTCAGCCTCGAGAACTTTGGCGCAGTGGCGGCCTCAACAGGCCCAGACAGTATTCTGGCCGTCTGAATATTGTTGACTGCGGACCACGCTTCGGACCTGCCCTGCATAGCCTGGCATCCACTTATCATCAGCCATGCGCAGCAGGCTGTGACGGCCGTTGGCAGCATTGCGTTTCTGCAGCCAGACCGCAGCGGTAAATTTTCTGGTTGATTAGCGATCTGCATTGATTTGGACACCCTTATCAAGAATGGTGAATTAATCCGCAGCCTGGAACAGATTCGAGTGCGCCTGAATCAGTGCTGCCGGGTGTCCATCATCACGGAATGAACCGGTAAATTCAATGGGTTAAATTCTTTTGAATTTTGTCGATCTGCATTTAGAATCAAAAAATTTTTGACTGATGCAAATCATGACTTGAAGGGTTTGGCATTGCGCTCCAGTATGCAATTGAAGAACGACTGCGGCATTTTTCTGTGCAATCCCATACTGATCAATTGCGCTCTGAGTTTTTCCGTGCTGTAGTCGGCAATGCCCAACTTGTCACAGATCCGGTTGCGGCACTTATAGATGGTGTCGACACATCTGGGTACCGCATTGGGACGATACTGATTGAAAAAATCGGCTATCTGTCTGCAGGTCCAGTGCATCGTCATCAGATAGCAGACTTCGTGTTCATATTCAGAAAATTTGACATGCTGCAGGCTCAGCGGACCATGATATTTTTCAATGCTGATGCCGGTACCAAATTCAAGAACAAAGTTGGGAATAACGGTAAAACACTGCTGCAGTTCGATTTCACGCACACTGAAAAAAATGCCAAGCACCGAGTGCGATGGCATATGCTTCAAGAGTTGTTTATCGAAAACCATCGCGCGCATCCCATCCCGACATTGCAGGAAATTCAGCACGGATATTTTTTTATTGATATCACCCTGCATCAACAAGGCACGGTCTTCCTGATCCTCTTGCGTCATCATGCATGTCTGGGTACTGCTTGCTTTTGCGCAGCCATTGATCTGAGCCGCGCCGGTGCAACTGGTCATTTCAAGCAGCTTTGCACAGGCCTCGGTCAATACCAGATGGCGGGAATTGATGTCTTTGGCGCCCAAAATCAAATCGGTCTGTGTCGAAATGATGACAATGGTTTCCTTGATTTTTTCAATGAACTTCTTTTGCTCTTCGTTATATTCATTGGGTTGAACCAAATTGTAAGGCGGCGTGTTTAGGTTTGACACAATTTCCCCTGCTGATGAAAACTGGTTGAAATATAAACTTAAATTAACAAAAATTTAAGTTTATCTGTTGAAATTGCTTAAATGTGTTGTCAAAAAGCCATTCAGAACACTGCGAACCGCCCGGTTTACCGCTCCCCGATTCAATTCACCCTGCGCCACAGAAAGCCGCATGGCGTCACAAGGAAAAAAAGCAAGTCCAAATTATTGGACTAATCAATTCCGGATTTAAAAAATATGATGCCCCCCGACAGTGCCCCCATGAATGTCAACCTGCCGAATTCAGGACGAAGAATGAATGCGACTAAAACCCGTGCCGAAGTGCTCAATATTATTCAGAAAATTTCCACCGCCGATTCTGAAGACAGTGTCAGACTGATGACCAGATTGGCCGTACGCAAGGCCGGTGCGGAACACTTTATCTACTCGACATTTCGTCTCAGCGACTCGGGCCACGAGTTCGGTTCTCATCATTATTTTGAGGATTGCAAAGCGGAGTGGCGCTCCATTTATGAAGAGCGGAAGTGGTATATGAACGATCCGCTGATTGAATATGCCAAATTGCACACCGAACCGACTTTAAGCTCAAAAATCATACCCATCACCCGGGGCCAAAGCGACATGATGGCCGCCGCGGCCTGCCACGGTTTCCGCAGCGGCATCATCATCCCCGCGCACAGCAGGTTTGGTTCCCATGACTGTCTGAGCATTCTTTTTATCGGTTCTTCCTCGGAGCCAGCCTGCATGGAACAACATTTTTTGTCGAACCGGATCACATTTCGGGCGCTGGCCATGGAGTTGATGGACTGGTGGAGAAATCATTTCCGCGCGGTCGCGATTCAGAAATTCAAAATAAAAGAATTTGAACTGTGCGTGCTTGAACATTTAAGCAATGGAAAGACGGTTGCCGAAATTGCGGCGATTCTGGAAACCAGGCCCAGCACGCTTTACCATCGACTGGCCATCCTGAAAGACAAATTATGCGCAGTCAATACAGGTGACACCGTCCATCAGGCAAAAGCAAATGGATTGCTGGGCTAAGTATGCAAACCGCAAACTGAACATCGAGGTGGACAATGTTAACTGTATCGAGTGGCCTGTTTTCCAGAACAATTTCCCGGCAACGCGTTATGGAGGTGACCCAGGCAGCCCATCGGAGTAGTGAAGCTGCGCCGGGCGCGGCCCCGACTGCAGATCCGAGATATATGGGACCGATAGACCGGCTTACAGACCATGTTTTTTGCAACGGCATCAAAACAAATGTGTTGGCGCGCTTTCACGAAATTGGCCGCAAAACCGCCCTGCTCACAATGGAATTGCAAAAAAATGTCGACGAACGAAATACGGCAATGATTGAAACCTGTCAGCGTGAAATTCAGGCGGCACAGGAACAGTTAAACAGAGTCATTTCCGGAAAGACGGTGGCCATTGAATATGAACGCTTGGCAGAGCCGGCCAGTTCCGGATTTTTAGTATTCAGGAACCGAAGCAATCGACTTCCATGCGGCATTGCACTGTGCACGCCGTCCACCGACAACCCGCCGGGACCTGCCATTCCGGCGCCTGAAGATCTGTTCAACTGTGACAGTCCAGAATCAATTCAGCTGGCTGACCTGCCAAGAATTCTGACGGCCGGAAAGTTCCGCTGCACCGGTGAACAAGTCACAGTCCGGCTCATTAAAGACCATGAACCCATCGTTATCAGCAGCAATCGTGCCGCGGCACACGCCGAGGCGCTCCAAAAAAAATTAACCAGCCTGTGGTTTCTGAATGCGGTCCACGCCCAATTGGAACGACTGGATGCGGCTGGCGCATGCAATTTAACCTTGCAACTTAACCCACCGGCTCCACAGCTTGGCGCTGATGAGGAAGAGCCAAACGAGACACAGTTGGCCGCTTTGGAATTGGGCAGGTTTGCGAAATTCATCCAAACCCAGTTCAACCAGGCCATGACCCGAATGCAGCAACACATTAACAATCCCTATCTGGCTGTACTGCCTGAGTTGTCGCGCCTGGCACTGATCCAAAATCCGGGCATACCTGAGCGGCGATGCTTGAAGAAGTGTCACGCCAGAGTGAGTGAACTGGTTCTGAAACTGGCGACGTTAAACAGAAATATGCTGCGCCTGAAAAGTGAGTTGAACAATCTCAGCCAACTACTCAGTTTTTGCACAGAGCCACAAATGAGCGCCATATTCAGACAGCGCATGATCAATTTTCAGTCCTTTATTTCCCAATTTTCAAGCTCGGCAATGGGTCAACATGAAGTGTCTGCATTGAATGACATTTTGGATAACCAACAGGTGTTCCTCAGGGATTTCGGCCGCAACGAAATCGCGCAATGCTACAGACTGATTGCACCTCCGGATACGCCGACCACATTAAAAGATGGCATCATTCCCCCGGTTGCGCGGGTATATCAGAAAACCTTGATCAGTCTGTTGACCAATCCGGCCAAGCCATTGAGCGAAGTGTTACAAATGATGGACAATATGGTCAAAAGAAACCAGGTTTTGTACCAGATCAAAGTCAGTCAAAAGGGTCTGGCCGATAAAATTGAAGCCAATATGCGGCTGTGCGTCTTCAGTGAAACCGGTGAACTGTACCAATCCGGTCTTGACCCCGATTTTGGAAAGAGCTTTTATACGCCGGCAACCTATGCGCGGATTGTTACGCTGCTTAAATTGCGCAAGAATCTGCAGAATCCGGCCAAGACGTATACAAAACAAAACCTGCAGGAAATGCGTGTGGCGATACTGCAACACCTGCGCCATATTATTGCTGAAGATGAGCAAATTCTGGACTGCGAACATGACGATTTTTCGCTGAGCAGAACTGAACTGCACGCGCCGAAAACAACCGCTGATGGCACCCCGGTCAGTCATGAAAACTGGGCGCGCCATATGCGCAGCGAGGCATTTCAGGCCAAAATCGGCCTGATCAGAAAAAACCTGGCACTCGCGCGTGCTGCCAACCGGGCCGCCATAGAAAAACTGACCAGGAGAGGGGAGATTATGGACTCACTGTTACAAAAATCAGGGACCGTGTCTGAACGGGCCGGCACATTCCGCAAGGAAATGAAAAAATTAAGGAACTCCGATGAGTGACTGGCTCTGCAACACCGGAATTACATCCGGCCCTGTGCAACTAATCCACCGCCCGACTCTTCAATAACGGATTTGACCATGACATTTAGATTAGCCATCATGCTTCCATTCTTCAACAGAAGAAAATCCGGCTCCGGATCCGGCAGTATCAGATTCTGATTGGCAGTCAGCAGTATGCATTTGACATTGCTGTTGGCACTGACTGCCAGTTTGAGCGCCGTGATCAGGGCACTGCCGTTCAGGCCCGGCGTTTCCATGGAAGAGATGACCAGATCAAACGGCTCGACCAGCGCCCTGCCCAAGGCCTGATAACCATCCTCCATGAGTACCATGCGGCACCCGTAATTTTTGAGTGCTTTTCTGATGATACTGATGATGGTGCCGGTCGATTCCACTACCAGAGCCACGTACTGCGGAAGAAAGGCCTGTTGACGCAGGTCGGCAAGCCGGCCTTCAATTTTCGAAATGTCATCCGGACTGTTTCTGAGGGTATCAGCGGCACCGCGCAACAAATCGACAAACGACAGGGTGATTTTTGTTGATTGCAGCGTGGGATTGGAATCCTTGAAATTACTGGCGGTCAAATAATCTTCAAAACAATGACAGATCGCAGTAATGATGTGCGCGCCATAAGTTCCGCCGCTGCCTTTGAGGCTGTGTATGCGCCTGAACAAATCGTTATACCGGTCAGAAGTGATACCGGAATTCTCCATTTCCAAAACCAGCTCTTCAAGTTCATCGGCCCGTTCCGGTATCTCGGTCAGGTAAATTTGACGCAACTGAAAAAGCAATTTTTGAGCAGTGTCCATTTAAATACCTGAGTAGTCAGTCTGCGAAAACTTGATAATCTCTTTCGAAATCTGATCCAGCGGCACTACCTGATCCGCCGCACCGAGCTTGATCGCTTCCTTGGGCATGCCAAACACCACGCAACTCAATTCATCCTGCGCAATGGTATGCGCGCCGGCGTCATGCATGTCACGCAGACCGCGCGCGCCATCGTCACCCATGCCGGTCATGATGATGCCCAGCGCATTTCTTTTCGTAACAGCGGCCATCGATTTGAACAGCACATCGACCGAAGGTTTATGCCGGTTGACGGGCGGACCGTCGATCACATCAACCACAAAAAACGCGCCATTGCGACTGACTTTCATGTGCATGCCACCCGGCGCAATCAGTGCACGACCGTTATTGACGCGATCACCATGTCTGGCTTCACGCACTTCAATTTCACACAGGCCATTGAGCCGGTCGGCAAACAGTGCGGTAAATTTTTCCGGCATGTGCTGCACGATCACGATACCGGGACAGACTCTGGGCAACGCAGTCAGCAGCACTTCCAGCGCCTGGGTACCACCGGTTGAAGTACCGATTGCAATAATCTTGTGCGACGATTCTGCCATCGATTGCGGCTGCACCGTTGCCTTGACCACCGGGTGGTCTGCGCTTTGCATGGCCCCTCTGCCAAAATTTTTCGGCGTGGCCTGCGCAGCCTGTTTGACGTCACGAATGAGCTCGGTGGCCGATTCTGATAAAAACGATTTCAGTCCGAGTTTGGGCTTGGTGACAAAGCCGACCGCGCCGGCCGACAGGGCCTGCATGGTAGTCGCAGCGCCAGCCTCGGTCAGGGTGGAGCAGATCAAGACCCGGGTCGGGCGTTCGGCCATGATTTTTTTCAGGAAGGTGATCCCGTCCATTCTGGGCATTTCCACGTCCAGCACAATCACATCCGGCCACTCGTGGGCCATTTTTTCCTGCGCAATAATCGGGTCGGCGGCAGCGCCAATCACCTGTATCTGCGGATCACTGCTCAATACGCTGGTCAGTACCTGGCGCACCACGGCAGAATCGTCCACTATCAATACCTTGATCCGATTCGTCATAAAATTTTGTCTTCCTCGTCGCTGTCGAGCCAGTCGAATTTAATCCAGACTTCTCCGGTTTCCACATCAAAGTAAAGGCGCCGGTAGCCTTCTCCACCCACATTCTCTGCCGCAATAGTCAAGCCTTCATCGGTGACCAGTTTTTTGGCCATGTTGATATTTCTTAAGCCCACATCCTGCATGCCGGAGTGGGTAAACATTTTTCCGCCGCCAAAAATCTTGGCCACGCACTGTTTAACATTCACGCCCAGCCGGATCAGGTCATTCTTCTGGTGTTCAAACGCCGTTGTGCCATAGCGCCCGTCAGCATCCCGCAGGGCCGGCACCGCAGGCAACACGAAATGGCAGATTGAGCCTATCTTGCGCCGTGGATGCCACAGCGTGATGGCGACACAGGAGCCCAGCAGCGTACCGAATACTTCATGTTTGTGACCGCAGCCGATATCGCCCGGATTGAGAAAAATTTCTCTTGCGGCCAGGTCATTGAAGTTGCGCATGGTCATTTGCGACGCTCCAGCCGGTAAGCGCCTGGCCCAACTGACACCAGCCCTTCGATCAGACCGGACAGACTTTCTGCCATCCCGATAAACAGGATGCCATCCGGAGTCAGATTGGCCAACAGTTGCGAGACCACCTTGCGCTTGACTGGCGCCTCAAAATAGATCAGCACATTGCGCAAAAAGATCACGTCGAACGGCACCAGCGTGGGTAGCGGCTCAATCAGATTAATCTGGGCAAATTCAGTTTTTTCCCGCAGCGTCTTGTCGATCAGCAGGGTTCCTTCATACGGACCGGTACCGCACAGGCAGTAACGCTTCAGGTAGTCGGGGGGAATGTCTTCTGTACGGTCAAACGAATAATGTCCGGCGCGTGCGGCATCCAGCACGCGGGTACTGATATCCGAACCGCGCACTTCCCACTTCGGTGCGCGCGCCACGCGTGTGAGCTCGGCCAGCGTCATGGCGATGGTATAGACTTCCTCGCCGGTCGAGCAGGCCGCACTCCAGACCCGGAACACGCGGCTGCGATCGGCCTGCTCGGCGATGCTGGAGAGCATGTCGAAATGTTTGGGTTCACGAAAAAAATAGGTTTCATTGGTGGTCAGCAGATTGATCGCCATCTGCTGTTCTGCCATGTTTTTACCTGATTTGATCAGGTCAAAATATTCACCATAAGTGCGAAAATTAAAAACCTGTACGCGCTTGAACAGCCTGGAACAGACCAGTGCTTTCTTCGATGGCGCCAGCGAAATGCCTGCCTTGCTGAATATAAAATCGCGTATCGTTGCAAACTCCAAATCACTGATGCCATTTAATTCCATATACTTTGCACCACTATAATTTAAGCATCGGCGGTTGGCTCAGGGGCCATCTGCCGCAACGAGAAAGTCCGCTCGGCATTCAGAATGATGACAAATCCTTCATCCAGCTTACCCAGTCCCTCGATAAATTCACCGCGCACCGGCGTACCGAAACTGGGTGCCGGTTCAATCTTTTCGTCACCGATGTCAATCACCGCCGCGACTGAATCAACCATGATGCCGATATCCATCAGTTCGTCTTCATCCATGATTTCCAGCACAATCACCGAGGTGCGCTTGGTCAGTTCCAGCGGTGCGCGATCAAACATGACGGCCAGATCAATCACCGGCACCACTGCGCCACGCAAATTGATGACGCCGCGCATGTGGGCCGGCATCAGCGGCACTGTGGCAGGCTGGACGTTGCGCAGGATTTCCTTGATCGTGGCAATGCCCAGCGCGAAGACTTCCTTGCCGACTGAAAAAGTCAGGTACTGTTTGGTTTCCAACACCTGCTCTTCTTCACTGATTGCCGCACTGTTTCCAAATCTTTGCTTTTGCATGAGAGTCACCAATTACCTTTTATATCTAACCACTTCATTCGTCGGGTGCATTGTTATTGCACCCTACACCACCAAATCAGATTTTCCTAAAACCTCTTGAACTGCGATTCATCGATCAACGCCGGGGTTGGCGCTACCGCTGCCTTGCGTGCTGCGGTGCCGCCACTGCCCAGACTGGTCGCACCCTTGACCCGTCTGGCCGGTTCGGCACTGGTGCGGATTTTGGCACCCTCTTCCACCTTGAAGAAATCCATCAGCTGCTGCAGTGCGCCGGCTTGACCAGACATTTCTTCGGCGGTTGCCGCAAGCTGCTCGGACGCCGCAGCGTTCTGCTGGGTGGCCTGATTGAGCTGGTTCATCGCGGTACTGATGTGACCGAGTCCATTGGTCTGCTCGTCTGACGCAGCGGAAATTTCCTGCACCAGATCGGAAGTTTTGCGGATCGAAGGAATCATCGCAGTCAGCAAACGCCCTGCCGTTTCAGACATCTGCACGCTGGCGGTAGCGAGCTCGCCGATTTCCTTGGACGCGATCTGGGAACGCTCTGCGAGCTTCCTCACTTCGGCTGCCACCACCGCAAAGCCCTTGCCGGAAGCACCGGCGCGCGCTGCTTCAATGGCTGCGTTCAACGCCAGCAGATTGGTCTGATCGGCAATATCGTCAATGATGCTGACTTTATTGGCGATCTGTTTCATCGCGTCAGCAGTGCGATTGACGGCTTCACCGCCTTCGACCGCATCCGTTGCCGACTTGGTTGCCATGCCGTCGGTAACTTTGGCATTTTCGGTATTTTGTGCAACCGAACTGGACAACTGTTCTACTGACGAACTGGTTCGCTCCACACCGGCGGCCTGTTCAGACGCGGACTGCGCCAGACTTTGCGCGGTCGAACTGACCTGCTCGGACGCCGAAGTCAGCGCTTCCGCCGCATTGCGTACTTCACCGATGATGCCGGCCAGTTGCTCGCTGGTTGAGTTCGAATATTCTTTTAGTTCTCCAAATGTGCCTGAATAATCGGCCGTGATGCGCTCGGTCAGATCACCGGCAGCCAGTGCCCTGAGTACCCGCACCACTTCATTCAAACCTGTTTCACTGGTATCCATGAGCCGATTCATTCCTTCGGTCAGCTGCAGGTAGAAACCACTTTTTCCCTCCGGTTCAATGCGCCGTGTAAAATTGCCGGCCGACGCTGCCTCGACAATCTGACCGATTTCATCTTGCGCGATCAACTGATCGATAACATCGACCCACTGACCGACTGTACCGACTTTACTGCTGTCGACATTGCGGATCGGCGAAGTGATCACGTCATAATCGCGCCCACCGAGTTGGAGTCGGCTGACAATAGTCTGGTCAATCGCGTGCAGCCGCTGCATTGCTGCGGCAGGGTCGGCATAAAACACGCCAACGCTGCCACCGACGATTTTGTCCGGATCGAACCCAGGAATGGATTTGCTGAACGCGTCGCGGTCCCGCACCAGCGTTTCCTTGAGCGCGTTGTTGATATACACCAAGGTGCCATCCGAGTCAGAAATGCGCACCGGTGTCGAGACATAGTCAAGCGCCTGGCGAATGCGCAGATTGAACGCCGCCTGCTTGGCGGCCTCAATTTCAGCAGCACGGTCCTTCCATTCCACCACGGTACCCAGACGCTCATTTATGGCACCGAACATCGGTGTGGCGACAAGGCCAAAGGCACGCCCACCCACATTGATATCTACGACATGCGGCGCGGTCAGCCGGCTCAATACGTTGGTTTGGTGCGCTGGATTTTTATGGAAGCGGCTGATATTGCCTCCCACTACCTGCGCTGCACGGAAGTCCGGCAAATCCTTGCGTATGTCACTCTCGGCCTCGGTCAGCAGTTTCGACACCGAATTGTTCATGTAAATAATCTGACCGTCCACATCAGCTATCATGGCCGAGGTGGAAGTGGCGTCGAGCGCCATTTTGATGCGGGAATTTTCCACATTGGCTTTTGCCGCCGCTTTCAACTGATCCCGCACCACGTCAATGGCAGCGGTGATGGTGGCCTTTTTGCCGGGCAACCGTTCCATGTCGCGCGAATAATCCCCTTTGGCGTAACCGGTCACCACATCAACGATCTGCATCTTTACTGCAATGTGAGATTTGACCAGCTGGTTGATCGATGCACCGATCTCGCCAAATGCGCCAGGCAGTTTTGCTGCGTCAATCTCGTCATCGATCCAGCCTTCTGCATGGCGTTGCATCATGGTCTGTTGCGCGCTTTTGAACTGTTGCACGGTTTTACCCAGCTCATTGAGTGCCAGAGCGATCGCACCACGACCATCTGCTTCGTGACTGGCACAGCTGGCTGAAAAATTACCCTTGGCAAACGACTGCGACACCGCCACCAGTTCGCTGTAATCGACTGGTCTGGTCGCTCCGACCCAAAGCGCCAGACCAATGCCGGCGACAATCAGAACCACCTGCGCCAAGCCCATGCCGGTTGCGCCGGCCAGTGAAATGTAGAGACCCAGCCCTATCATGAGCGCCATTGCCACCAGCGCTTTTTGTGTTGTACCCAATTGTGTTGCCATGATCATCCCCGGTTAAAATTATTTACACCCATTATCTGCAAGTCTTTCATCAGCATTTTCTGGCGCTCACTGGCTTCATCGTTTTTTTGATGCGTGGCCAGTTTGACCAGCGCGCCGACATCCAGAATCAGTGCCACCTCGCCTGAGCCCAGCACAGTTGAGCCACTGATGCCATTGAGGTTCCTGAACAGTTTTCCCAGCGGCTTGATGACGGTCTGATATTCTCCATCGAGCCGGTCTACGATCAGACCGGCCTTGGCATCGGCACCGCCGCGTACCACCACAATGCGCTGTTTGGCCGGTTTTCTGCCCTGACAGGAAAATACCGAACGCAGATCCAGCAGCGGCAGAACTTCGTCACGCAGTTTGATAAAACCGGCACTTTGCTGATTCAGATTCATCATGCCCGGTTCGGCATCGATACATTCCAGCACGGCGTGCAGTGGAATAACGAAAGCGCCATCGCCGATTTTGACCAGGAAGCCGTCAATGATGGCCAGTGTCAGAGGCAGACGGATTTCGATGGCCGTGCCCTGGCCCAGCACGCTTGAGATTTTGACTGAGCCGCGCAGTGCTTCAATATTCTTTCTCACCACATCCATGCCGACACCGCGACCTGACAAGTTGGTGACTTTTTCCGCAGTTGAAAAACCGGGGGCAAAAATCAGATCGAATTTTTCTGCTTCAGTCAGGATCTGATTCTCTGAAACCAGTCCCTTTTCACGCCCTTTGGCCAGCAGTTTTTCGCCGTCCAATCCTTTGCCGTCATCGCTGACCTGAATGACGATATTGCCTGAATCATGGCGTGCCGACAGGCAGATGGTACCGTCGGGCGGTTTGCCGGCTTCCATCCGGGTTGCCGGCAGTTCAATGCCGTGATCGAGCGAATTCCGCACCAGATGCATGAGCGGGTCGCCAATTTTTTCCACCACCGATTTATCCAGTTCGGTGTCGGCACCTTCTATCACCAGGTTCACGGTTTTACCAAGTTCGGTCGAGACATCGTGCACCACGCGCCGATAGCGCACAAAGGTTTCACCAATACGCACCATGCGCAGGCCGAGCGCACCATTGCGGATTTCTTCCACCAGACGGCTGAGTTGCTGAGTGGTGCCGATCAGGCCGGCATCCTGGGCAGTGACTGCCTGCAGGCTGGCCGAAGCACCGCAGATCACCAGTTCGCCCACCAGATTAATTAATTCATCGAGCTTGTCGGCCGGCACCCGCACAAACAGTCCGCTTTCCTGACGCGCTCCTGCAGTGGCCGGCATTTTGGCCTGACGATCCAGTGCGGCTTCGACCACCTCCGGATTGACCTTTTTCTGCGCCACCAGAATTTCACCGATGGCACTGCCGCTTTTGCGCACCGGACCCGGTGCGATTTCATTCTGTACTTCCAGCGCCTTGTCGAGTGCTTCGCGCGTGACAGCGCCACAGGCCACCAGAATATCGCCGAGCCGCAACTCATTGGGCAGTTCATTAATCAGCGCAATGAAGTCGGAGGCACGCCGGGTGGGAGGAATAATGCGCAGGTCGCAGTCATCGGCGACAAATTCAAACGCGCTTTCGATGTCGGCTTTGGCCGCGCCGGTTTTGAGACGGATTTCAAAACCCAGATAGCAGTTTTCTGCATCAAATTTATCCCATTCCGGAAAGCTGTCGGCAATGGTAAAGATGGAGATGATTTCGCCGATACTTTTCAGATACTCGATGACGGTGAGCGGATCGAATCCGCTTAAAAAAGTGCCCTGATGGAAACGCACTGACAAATGCCAGACCGCTTCGCCAGGAGCCGGTGTGAAGCCGACTGCCGGTTCTTCGGGGCTATGGTCAGCAACTGCATGTTTGGGCGCCTGTCCAAGATATCCGCCCAGTCGGTCAGCGAGCAGATCGGCAGCCTGGTCAGTGGCAGCCAGTTCGGCCGGATCTTCACAGTGTTTTTCCACCTGGCCGAGCAGGTTGGCAATCATGTCGCAGCTGGCAAACAATACTTCGCTCAAACCCAGATCGATCGACAGGCCGCCCTTTCTGACCTTGTCCAGCACACTTTCAACCTGATGGGTAAATTTGACGACCCGGTTCAGATTGAAGATGCCGCTGGTTCCCTTGATGGTGTGGGCGGCACGAAACAGGGCATTGACCGCTTCCTCATCCTGCGGACTGCTTTCCAACTGCAGCAAGGCGTCCTCGATGTGCTGCAGCATTTCGCGCGCTTCATCAAAAAAGATCAGCAGCGCATCATCGTACAGGCCGTCATTGTCACTCATAGCGGCTCCAAAGCGTTGAAGTGGCTGATTACGTTATAGCGGGTCAGGGCTGCGCTGACCACCTCGGGCATATTGTTGAGCTGGATCTGCACACCCATTTTTTGGGTAGCCTTGTGAAAGGCCAGCAGCAGCTGCATGCCGGCGCCGTCGAATTCGGTGACTTCAGACAGGTCCACATCGATTTTCTGTTCGCCACTGTGGCGCGCCAGAATGGCGCGCATCTGCTCCTGAATATCCCCCACGTTTTCTATGGTAAAGGAGCTGTTGATCACGACTGGCTTCATACTCATGACGTTCCCTGGTGCGGATCGTGGAATTACGGAAGTATCAGTTTCGACACCGCATTGAGCATCTGGTCCGGATTGAACGGTTTGATAATCCAGGCTTTGGCGCCCGCCATGCGTCCGGCCTGTTTGATTTCGTCATCGCCTTCCGTAGTCAGCATGATGACCGGCGTAAATTTAAAGGCACTCTGCTTTTTTAATTCCGTCACAAATTCGATGCCATCCATACGCGGCATATTCACATCGCTGATGATCAGGTGTATTTTTTTGCCAGCCAGCGCGGCCAGCTTTTTCAGGCCCTCCACACCATCACCTGCTTCGATGATTTCGTAACCGGCCGCAGTCAATGCCAGATTGACGACCCGTCTTAACGACGCCGAATCATCCACAACCAAAATTGTCTTTGCCATAACAACTGCCTCTTAATTTAAGAAAATATAAAAATGCACTGCGTTTAAAAAAATGTGACGTCCGAACTTTCATCTGGCTTTGCAATGGATTTTGTTGCCGGCCGGGCTTTCAGCGCCCGGCTGTTTCTGTCTACCTTGGGCCGCAATTCTTCAATCTGAACACTGCTGCCTGCTTCGACCGGACCGGTCTTGAGAATTCCCCTGTGCCGCCGGAATGAACTTTGACCGCCCTCAACCCATTCTTCCAGACCGGGCAAGGCATTATCGGCACTTTCCATCAATCCTTTCAGGCGGATCATGTCGTTGCTGATGACATCAATAATCTGCGAAACCCGGTCCTGATACTGCAGTGTCACCATGACTTCTTCCACGGCGATCCGAATGGTATTGCCATGTTCGCGCATTTCTTCCACCGCACCGCCGAGTGAACGTACCTGGGTGAGCACATTGCCGACCACACCGCCGGTATGTTCAATCACCTTTTTGTCGGTTTCTGCTGCCTGTTTGGCTGAACTCAGGGTGGTGGCCATGATGACGCCGATTTTATTGACCCGTTCGCCAATATGCTTGCCGGTCTCGGCTGACAGTTGCGACA
The DNA here is from genome assembly GCA_043758755.1 of Oxalobacteraceae bacterium. GTDB lineage: Bacteria > Pseudomonadota > Gammaproteobacteria > Burkholderiales > Burkholderiaceae_D > Solimicrobium. Next base: position 108,103 of record JAYVMW010000059.1, on the reverse strand, counting down.
GCTTCCTGACTTCGCCGGCCACCACGGCAAAACCGCGTCCGGCATTGCCGGCCCGCGCCGCTTCGATTGCGGCATTGATGGCCAGCAAATTGGTCTGTGCCGCAATCTGTCCCACCTGCGCGGCCATCTCTTTTAGTTCCACCGTTTCCCTGACCAGCGCATTGACGCTGTCGAGCAGGGTGTCTTTGCTCTTGATGATCAGTTCCAGCGAATTCAGCACCGGCAGCAAATCGCGTTCACACATGGTCAGCAACGAGATGGTGGTTTCTTCCCGGGAAGAATCGGCATGACCGCTTACACCGCCAAACCCGGCTGAATCAAACTCTTTGATCATCAGGGAAAAATGATCAATGACCTGCATGCCGGCCTTTTCGATCTGAGCCTTAACCGAGGCCGACTGGGGCTGCCATATATCAATAATCTGCACAATCAGTTGCCTTAATTCTTCGGTATTGGCTCGGGCCTTGGCAGCTATTTCTTCCTCGGTTTCCTTGTTTTGCGACACCAGCCAGGCGTGCCAGGCATTGGCCAGCACGATTGCGGTTACGCCGACGAACGCCAGCACCTGCAGCCAACCGGCATGCTGCAGCATCGGCAGCAGCGAAAACGCAACAGCAATCACTGTGCATATCAGCGTAAACCGCAGTGTCGGATCCAACCGCCCCAGTGAGGTTTTCCACCCTGATTTCATTGTGTTCATTTCCATATAAAGCCGTGTAGAAGTTGTGACGCTGCAGTAACGCTGTAATGATTAAAATTCCCGCCAGTTAATGCGTATCCGGAACCGGTTTGGCCAAAACAAATTTTTCTTTTATTTTTCTCACCGTACCAATAACAGAGGACGTATTGAACGGTTTGATAATGTAGCCATTCGCACCCAACTGAATGGCACTGGTGACCATATCGTTGTCGTCCACACCGGAGACCATGACGATGGCGGCATTCGGCAACATCTTTTTTAATGAAGACAGGGCATCCAGCCCGGAAATTTCAGGCATCACAATATCCAGGAAAATCACATCCGGTTTATGGGTCTGCGCCATTTTGAGACCTGTTGTTGCATCATTGGCTATTCCGACAATATTGTAGTTATCACTACGCAAAATCACACTCAGCAGCGCGCAACTCAGGTCGCTGTCGTCTATGATCAAAATTCTAAGTGACGTTACATCCATGACAATCTCCAGTACATAATGCAAACAGGTTTGGGGCGTATCGAATTCTCGTGTTTTATTACAGCACACAACTTTTGAAATTCAAGTTTTAAAATTGCCAGTTCATCAAATCCTGAGCTGAATCAAAGAGATTAAAAATTTTCCCCTGATAAATGCAAAATCTTTGTGCTATAAATTAATATCGTTCATTACTGCAACTGTTTTGCTTGCGGTTGACTATATTGATTTGCAATTGGCAGTTGATTCATTTTGTTCAACATTAACCGGGGGTAGCACATGGCAGCAACGTTGACCAAGATTCTGTACGTCGAAGATGATGTGGATATTCAATCGGTCGCGAAGATTGCACTGGAAATTGTGGGCGGATTTACCTTGCGCAGCTGCAGTTCCGGCAAAGAAGCGCTGGATCCAAAAAGTGTCGAATTTGCACCGGATCTGATGCTGCTTGATGTCATGATGCCGGAAATGGATGGCCCGACCACGCTGGGGAAATTGCGCGAATACCCTGAATTGAGTAACACACCGGTTATTTTCATGACCGCCAAGGTGCAGGCCAGTGAGGTCGCCTATTACAAATCGCTGGGCGCGATCGGGGTAATTGCCAAGCCATTCGATCCCATGATGCTGGCAACCCAGATACGTCAGTTATGGAGTGAAGTCCAATGAGTACCGGGGATGAAGGCAACGACAAGGAGCTGGCTGACGCCATTCGTGCGCTGGGGGACGTGTTTGTCGGGCGCATACCATCCACGTTAAGCAGCATGGAAAGCGAGCTGGACGCCATCATCCGCAACGGCAACGACGCGGTGGCCTGGAAAAACCTGCACCGTCAACTGCATTCGCTGGCCGGCACCGCCGGCACGTTTGGTCATGCCGAACTGGGTGACCGGGCGCGCGATCTGGAACACCGTATCAATGACATGCTCAAAGGCGAGAATGGATCGAATGACCCGGAGTTCATGCATGACCAACGTGATTTTATGGTGTGGGTTGATAGTCAGTTTGTGAAAAAATAATTTAGTCCTGGCCGGCAAATTCGATCCAGAACGTCGCCCCCTGCCCCGGCATTGAATCAAACCCGATACTGCCCGCCATTTTTTCCACCATGATTTTGGTAATGTTCAGGCTTGAACGGACAGCAAAAGAGAATGCGTTGCAATTGAAATAAAAACAGCGGGCATGTTACCCGCTGCGTCCTGCCAATCAATAGTAAGTCTCAACGGGCTGGCCTTGTATTTGCATAATAGATGCATCACCGGAATCATCCAATTCCATGCCCTCGGTAGTCACATCACCTCCATACACTGTCATTAATTGATCAGGAGGCATATTCTTGAACACAGATCCAGACAAATCTCCGCTGAAAATATTCATATCACTGACAAGCCCGCCGCTGAAATTTGTCCCAGTTGCATTCAGGTTGCGAAACTTGGCGCCGTTGGCATTAAGTCTTCCTCCACTGAAATCCACGCCGCTGATATCCACACCATTCGATCTGGTGTCACTCAGATCGACTACATAGCCATCTTTGATAAGCTCATTTAACATTTTTTTGAATTCAGCTGTACAGGATTGCGTTTTTAACCCAGACGGGACAGCTTTGAGACGTGATGGCCTGCTTTTGCAGTGCCAGGATTTCCGGATTGGTGCATACGCCGGCGTCATTGAAAGTCAGCGGTTGAGCTGCCACTGAATAATCCGGCTCATCACAATAATAGTTGCCGATAATATCCGCCACTGAGTCGGCCGTGGTGACCGTGTCCAATACAATCTCTTTGTAAGTCGTCGCTGTAACGATGGTTGGTGCTGCTGGTAACATAAATTTTTCCCTTGTGGTGTGATATTCAAAACAGTGGCATCTGAAAATTCAGCGCGTTGCCATTCTCGTTAGATCACACGGTCAGGAAAATCGGGTAATACCTTGTCAGGGACAACCCTTCATGGCACAGCTGGTCAACCCTGCCAGGTAGGGTATACAATCCCAGCAGAATTACAGCGGCAGAGCCGAGCTGGGTGGTCATGATGACACGTGGGCTGGAGAGTATTTGAAACCGCGCATCAAACGGGTTGCGCCGGCGTCTATCCTCCGCCTGACGCCTTGACCATTGGGCATCGGTCTGTTTTTGTAGCAAACTGAAACACTGCCGAACGATCTGCCATCAGAATGGCTTGTCACTACCCTAAGCGCTAACCGATACCCAAGAATATGAAAACACCTGACATCGTCATTCCCGAATCTGAAATTGAATGCAGCGCAATCCGTGCACAGGGCGCCGGCGGGCAAAACGTGAACAAGGTATCGTCAGCCATCCACCTGCGTTTTGATATCCACAGTTCGACTCTGCCGCTGCCGGTCAAACAACGATTGCTGGCCTCGGGCGACCAGCGCATCACACGCCACGGCGTGCTGGTGCTCAAAGCCCAGTCGCACCGCACTCAGGAACGCAACCGGGCCGAGGCCATTGAGCGACTGCATGCCATTGTGCAGCAGGCCAGTCATGTGCCGCAGCTGCGCTATCCGACCAAACCGTCCCGGGCTGCCAGATCGAAACGCATGGAGAAAAAATCGCAGCGTGGCGAGATTAAAAGCCTGCGCGCCAAACCGATGGTGTGAATGTTCGGTATGCGACCATTGTTGCATGCTGAATGGGCGCGTGCGGTATTGCATGCAGACCTCATATGACCGGTTCGTGCCCTAACCGACCTGACGATGCTCTATAAAGCGGTCATTGGAAAATCAATCCAAAATATCAAAGTATCGCTTCCAGCCCGTTCCGATCAAGCAAATTTAATAATTTGAGTGAAGGACCACTTGGATGCTTATCGCCAATTTCCCATTTGCGTACCGTCGATAGACTCGTATTTAACACAGCGGCAAATACTGATTGGCTCAATTGGAGATGATCACGTAAAGCCCAGATTTCTTCACTGCTATATTCTGGTATCGGTTCAAGACATAGCAAATCAAAATTGCGCATCTTGCGTTTATCAATGAACCCCAATTTGAGCAAATCGATGGCCGTTTCACGTACAGCACCGAGAATTTTGCTTTTTGATTTAGGTTTGTTTGTCATGGCAAATCTTCAGCAGAGCGCCCGTTTGAATGGCCTCTTCAAGTTGTTTGACTGTTGCAAACCGTTAAAGGGAACGCAATTGAATTAACTTTTAAAAAAATTTTTTCTTTGCGTAGTTTTAAAATTGATTGCCAAATTTGAGCAGACATAAATTAGCCATTTCACGGCCAGTCCCTACAGTTAGTGCCTGGTTGCCGTCTGGATCGTCTGAAGTTGGGCTTCGCAATTCTTAGCCTGAGTAACATTCGCGGCGAGATAGGTTGGATTAGACGGCGAGATCGCCAAATTTTCGCTTGCGTATGCCAGCATCGCTGCGGCGATGTCAAGGCGTCCGTTCTCGTCAGAACGAAGTCTCGAGATTGCAGCCAATTGCCGGTCCAATGTATCAGGGGTTCTTGGAAGTCCAAATCTGGCAGTCATTGCCGTCGCCAATTCATCATACAGCTTCACTTGAAATTCCATCTGCAGGGGAATCCACGTGAATTCCCTTGAGTAAGCGACCATCCTGCCTTCTGCCAGATGGTCTCCGACTTGACTTCCCAGCGCTGCTTTAAAAGTGTCAGACGACCAAGGCGCAGGTGAGAACGGACCGTTATCGGTACCGCGCAACTCATCGAGTCTGCTTATTGTCGGCGTGTCATTGGCAATCACAGCCGCCTGAAATGTATCCAGGAATTCCGTCGCGCAGAGGCCATTTTGTTTGATCTGCAATGCCCACCGCAGATTGTTCCCCAATTCGGCTTTGATCGAGGTTTCCGTTGCCTCGACCTTGTGATGCCAGTGTATGGCTTCGATCACCTGCTCGCCCCCCAAAGCGATTGCAATGCCCGTGACGATAACGCAGATCTCGGAGAGGAACTCGCGCCAGCTATGTACCGGCTTCGGCTTGTGAATGTCCATTTGTATCCCTGTTTGGTTGTTTTTTTCAATAATGATTTTCAAAAACCGGTCCCGTTCAAATCGACCGTGTTAAGGCATTAGCCATTCAATCAGCGCATTTTGGCTGAGCAGCTCAATGACAATTTTGTGCCGTTTCGCGCCATCAGGTAACTTCCACTGCTATAAATAAAGGTGCCAATCTGACTATCCACAATACCCTCCGTTTCGTTGGACCGGTGGACACTTCACCGAGTCAAACGAACAGAAAACTCAGCAATCATTTTTTCTCGGTTGCAGTGAATTTTTCATGTACTTGTTTTGACAGTTCAACTTCGTCATACACACCATCTTGTACAAGCTGTACCAGTCTGTTCATATATTTGAACCGCCATATCATCGCATCATCTTGAACCATCAAGTCTGCAACAATTTCTCTGTAATGCAGCAGATCCGGTTTAGAAAGGATACCGACATCGACATAACGAGGGCGCTCACTAAAAGTGCTGACAGGCTCTGGCTGAGGTTCGTATTGAAGCCTGAAGGCCTGATTGGCTAGCCCAGCGGCGCGGTACGTAGTGAAAGTATCGAGAAGAACATCATGTTGCCGTGCGATTTTATTGAACGCTCCCAACTTTTTATTGTCGAGATATGAAAGGGTGCCGTTTTGTTTTGCTACGTAATAGGCGCTTAACTGAGGTATATTAAATTCATACACATTGCGCGGATCATCTCTGGAGGGCATCATGAACGGTTGATCCTCCAATTTTGCATTAATTGCTGTTTGCAGGTCGGTCAGGTACATTCTATATGCGCTTTGTATTTCCAAATCTTTTTCCAATATCTTGCGGTCATTGATGAACTCTTCACTCATCTGCTCTTCGAATTCATGCACCAGATGGCGGTGGTGCAGGTATTCCACGGTTTGCTCTAGGCCGACGGCGATCAACAGTCCAATTACAATTGTCGCAAGATGAATAAAGAAATCCTTCCAGGTATGAGTCGGGCTATGCGGGGGATGAACATCTAACATGCTTGGATCCTTAATTGAATTTTCGATTCAGTATTCTGCTGGTAAAAACCAATTTTTTGAAGACAGGCATTAATGGCTGCTATGTGCCGGGGGACTAAACCGCTCGCGCGGCAGAAGGCTTTGCGCGACCACTGCTTGTTGATTTCACGATTGAAACGGCTTCTTATTCTAAGGCTTGAGGTATCCTGCCTCATTTCTTGCCAGGAGCCAAGAATGAACCCAGAGACTAAACCAGTCAGACCATTGCGTCAACGCATGATCGACGATATGCGGATGCGCAAACTCGCCCCTAAAACACAGGACGATTATTTACGCTCCGTCAGCCGTTTCGCCAGTTTTATTTGTGGCTCACCAGATACAGCAAGCGATGAAGATTGCCGCCGTTATCAATTGTATTTAGTTGATTGTGGTATTTCTGCGATTTCTCTTAACGCCACCATCACCGCATTAACATTTTTCTTTAAAAACCAGCCTAAGTCGCCCTGACGTGATCAGCAAGATGCACTACGTGCACGCACCCAGGAAACTTCCCGTTTTCCACGATCGATACTTTGTTGACTTCCATCCAGTGATGCCAGGCTGTTACTTCTTTAATGCTGATTTGTTGCGCATCGGGATTTTGATTAAATGCAGCCATTTTTTCGGAATTGACAGTAAAGACTGCGAGAAATTTTTTCATGATTTTTCTCGCAAGTTGTCGACCTGCCGGTTATTTTTCAGCGAGAGCTTTCAGACTGGCCAGGCCAGCCTCAAAATCTTTGCCAACCATTCTGTCCATATTCATGAACAGGCGCATGACTTTTACCGGGAATGAAGTAGGGCCATACATTGCCCAGGTGAGGTTGGTAGTGCCGCCGTCTTGATGCAGTGTGAATTCGGCGGTGTTGTGCGCTTCAAAGGGGGAAAAAAAATCCAGTTTGATCAGAATTCGCGCATTTTCTGACAGGTCGGTAATTTCCATGCGTCCTTTGCCGACCTTCTTGTTCCCTTCCCATTCATAGACTGCGCCGATTCCGGTGGCTGCACCACTATATTTGCGCGCCAACGCCGGATCCAGTTTTTCCCACGGTGACCAGCTGCCCCAGTGATGAAAATCTGCCAGCAACGCAGAGACTTTTTCTGGCGTTGCATTGATACTGGCTGAACGCTGGATACGAAAGGTGTCCGGTCTGGAGGCTGCAAGTACCAGCAGGCCGGCAATGATTACCAATATAGCTGTGGTCAACATAAACGCCTCCGAATGGTTATTGTAAAAACGCAGCAGCTGCAACATCACGAAACCGTATTTTCAACCACTAACCTTCCAGCGCCTGCAGCAGATACAGCTTTTGATAAATTCCCTGCTCCAGCTCCATCAACTCGGCATGCCGGCCCTGCTCAACCAGTCTGCCGTGATTGAGCACGATGATCTGATCAGCGTCACGAATCGTGGACAGCCGGTGCGCAATGGCGATGATGGTGACCTTGCCGCGCAATTCTGTCAATGCGGTTTGCACGACCTGTTCGGTTTCACTGTCGATATGTGAAGTGGCTTCATCGAGCAGCAGCAATACCGGTGAGCCGGCCAGAGCCCGGGCAATGGCCAGCAACTGTTTCTGGCCGGTGGACAGTTTGGCACCACCTTCACCGAGTTCGGTGTCATACCCCTGCGAGAGTTGCATGATGAAGCCATGCACGTGGGCGCTTCTGGCCGCAGTTTCGATCTGCTCCTGTGTCAGAGTGCGCCCCATGGCGATATTGTCACGTACGCTGGCGGCCAGCAAAAACGGTTCCTGCGGCACCAGCCCGACTTTCTGGCGGAACTCTTCTTCACTCACGCCGGCCAGCGGCAATCCATCGAGTTCGATACGGCCGGTCTGGGCAGTATAAAAACGCAGCAGCAGGCTCAGCAGGGTCGATTTGCCGCTGCCGGTATGTCCGACGATGCCGTAAAAACTGCCGGCCCCGATCTCAATGTTGATATTGTTGAGCACCGGATGCGCAGGGTCATAGCCAAAACTGACGTCATGGAAAGCGACGCTGCCGCTGCGCAGGACCTGCGCGGAGTCAGGATACGATTCGGTCGGTTCCTGCAGCAGTGTATTGACCCGGGCCGCCGAAACCACCGCCTGCTGGATCTGTCCGAATTGCATGGTGATCTGAATCAGCGGATCAACCACGCGGGCGATGTAACTGACAAACGCATACAGAATACCGACTTCCAGACCATCGAAGGTACGCCGGCTGAAGCTGTAGATCACCACCACCAGCAGCACCGAGTTCAACAAATCCAGCGCCGGACGCAACAGCCAGGCATTGGCGCGCAGTTCGGCAATGCGCGCCTGGTAATGCGACTGATTGGTATGGTCAAATTTTTCCGAGAAACGACCGGCGGCCAGACTGGCCTGCAGCACGCTCATGCCGGCGATACTCTCGGCCAGGCGCGCATTGATATCACTGCGCAACTGGCGCGCGCGTGACACAGCCGGTGCGCTCATGCGCTGGTACAGCCAGACGATCACCACCATGGCCGGGATCAGTGCCGCCACGATCAGCATCAAACGCCAGTCCAGCCAGGCCATGGCGGCCATCGCGCCCAGCACCGTGATGGAACTGTCGAGCATGACAAACAGGACCTGCACGTACAGATTTTTCACCGACTCGGTATCGTTGGTGACGCGACTGACCAGTTGCCCGGTAATGGCCTTGTCAAAGAAACGCATCGGCAATCGCAGCACATGCGCATACACCTGATCACGCAGACGCTGCACCGAACGCATCGCCACGCCAGCCAAGCGCATCAGTTGCAAATAGCGCAGCCAGGTTGCAGAACAGCCAGTGACGAAGTTGGCCAGCAGCAGCAAGGCAATCATCAGCCAGTCGGCATGTTTAGGCAGCAGATAATTGTCGATAAACGCTTTGCCCAGTAATGGCCCCATCGCTTCCAGGCCGGCAGCCAGAACCAGCAGCACAATGCCGGTGCGGATTTGCCGGTGATCTGGCCGGGCCGAGTGGTTGAGCAGCTGCACGGCCAGGCGCCGTTCGTTGCCGTTCAGTTGGGCGGTCTCAGATTTCATCGAGCGCAGCCTCCAGCTGTTGGTAGCGCCACTGACTGGCATACCAGTCGTCACGCGCGAGCAATTCTGCGTGGGTGCCCTGTTCCGTTATTTTCCCGTGCCGCAGCACCACAATCAGATCGGCATCAGCCACGGCAGACAGGCGGTGGCTGACGATCAGCACCGAGCGGCCAATTCTGGCCCCGCACAGATGCTGCAGGATGCTGGTCTGGGTGCCGGTGTCGACCGCCGACAGCGCGTCGTCCAGCAACAGCAGCGGGCTGTTGGTGAGCAGCGCACGGGCAATCGCAACTCGCTGGCGCTGCCCGCCTGACAGGGTTACGCCGCGCTCTCCGACCGGCGTTTCGTACCCGAGCGGAAAACGCAGAATGTCGTCATGGACGCACGCCAGTTGTGCGGCCTGTTCTATTTCAGCCATGGTCGCGTCCGGTTTGCCCAAAGCGATATTGACAGCCACGCTGGCGGAAAATAAAAAGGGTTCCTGGGCGACCCAGCTGATGTGCGCGCGCAGATTATCGAGCAGGTAGGATTCCAGCGCTGCTTCGCCCCAGAAGATGGACCCGTGCTGCGCCGTGTATTGACGCAGCAGCAGGCGGATCAGGGTCGATTTGCCGGAACCGGTCGGGCCAACCAGCCCGACGGTCTTGCCCTCCCCCAGCGTCAGACTTACTCCCTGCAGTGCCGGCTGGGCCTGTTCTGGGTAGGCAAACTGCAGGTCGCTGATGCACAGCCCACCCTGCGGCGGTGTGGCGATTGTTCCTGCGTCTTCTACCTTAAGCGGCAGACTCAACACCGGTTCAAGCCGACGCCATGCGGCGCGTCCGCGCTCAATCAGTGACAGTACCCAGCCGGCGGCAAACATCGGCCAGATCAGCTGGCCCAGATACATCGTGAAACTGGTCAGCGCGCCGATACTCATCTGATTGTGCCAGACCAGATAACCACCCAGCGCCAGAGTAAAAAATCCGGCCGTGGTCAGGGCAATGCCGACTGACGGCTCATAAGCAGCTTCCCAGCGTTGCGCGCGCAGGCTGGCTTGTGAAGCATGCTGTGCCAGTGCAGCAAACTGACTGGCATTGCGCGCTTCCAGTCCCAGAGCGCGCACCGTGCGCACGCCGGCCAGACTTTCCTGCACCTGGTCATTGAGCCGGCTGAAACAGGTCAGCGCTTCGTGCGAGGCGTCATGCACCTGGCGCGTGATGCGCTTGAAGGCAACGGCCATGAAGGGGAATGGCAACAGCGCCACCACAGTCAAGCGCCAGTCCACACCCAGAAACATCATGGCCAGTACCAGCACCAGCGTCATGGAGCCGTCAAACCCAGCCAGCATTGCTTCGCCGGCGACCAATTCAATTGCATCGGCATCGTTGGTGCCAAGCGCCATCAGATCACCGGTGCGCTGCTGCTGGAAAAAATCCGGTCCCTGCAGGCACAGCCGTTTATAGAGTTCGGTGCGCAAATGTACGCCGAGCCGGTACGAGGCCACAAACAGCTGCATGCGCCAGCCGACGCGCAGAAAATAAATCGCAATTCCCATGAGCAGCAGCACGCCAAGCTGTTGCAGGATGCGCCGTTCGGTCAAATGTCCGGCCACCAGTTCATCCACCAGATGCCCGACCTGACGCGGAATCAGTACAGTCAGTATGGCGACCGCCAGCAGCATGGCAGCAGCGGCCAGATAATTGCGCCTGTGGCGTAAAACAAAGCTGAAGATCAGTTGCGAGAAGCTCACTGCTTTACCTTTCGGATCAAGTGGTAGTGGGATGCAACTTTAACTCAATTCAGATTGGCGACCTTCACCTGCGACGAAATATTGGCCTGCACCCAGCTGAGCATATCCTGCCAGATGCGATTGACTTCCGCGTCGGACGGCATCTGCTGTGAATTCGGCAATTCGATGGTCACGACCGGAATATCTTTATGCAGGCCGCCGTAATTGCCAAGCGAGCCGGGATATACGCCCACCCGGTTGAACATCAGCCGGCCGAATTTGCTCGGTGGCGTGCCTGAACCATCGAAATCGAGCACCCCGAACGGGGCATGCACCGAGATAATCACGTCCGGCGCAAACTGCTCCATCTGGTTAAACACCCAGCGACTTTCGGGCTCCGACAGCGCAGATTTTCCGGGAAAACGGCGTGGATCGCTCTGGGTTTTTTTACGCCAGTATTGCGGTGCTTCAGCCTGCCAGTTCGGGGTGGGGAAATTACGATTTAAATCTACGCCACCGGCATTGACCCGGGTTGATCTGCTGGCCAGCAAGCCATCCGGATTGACTACCGGTGCAATTTTCCAGTGAAATTCATTGCTGGACTGCCGGCCCGACGAATTCAGTTTTTCCAGCCATTTGAACACAATGGCCGAGGCGGTTTTTTCATCGCCGTGTATGCCGCCGATCAGCAGAATTTTAATCGTCGGCCGGATTGCAGAATTCACTTCCGCAGCGCTGGCCGGCACGTCACGGATGAGCAGCGGAAAGCCCTTGCGCGAAACAGCACCACTGGCCACGAGCTCGCTGCCCTGACATTGCGTGAGCGAGATTTTAGGCAACCGCTCAACCAGTGGCGCGCACCACTGATTCAGCACGGCTACCGGTTTTTTTACACTCGATATGCTGGACGGTTTGACGTTTTCAGCGTGCGCGGAAAAAAGACAGACTATGGAAAGAAGACAACCTGAAAAAAATTTATGCACCGTTGTGACTTCCCATTTCCATCGTTATTTCAACCCGGCCGCGTCGCGCAACAGGGCTGCCTTGTCGGTACGCTCCCAGGTAAACTCGGGTTCTTCACGACCGAAGTGACCATACGCTGCCGTTTTCTGATAGATCGGGCGCAGCAGGTCGAGCATCTGGACGATGCCTTTGGGTCGCAAGTCAAAAAACTCCTGCACCAGTTTTTCAATTTTCTCATCAGGTATCACGCCGGTACCTTCGGTGTACACGGTGATATTGATCGGTTTGGCGATACCGATGGCATAGCTGATCTGGATCTGGCACTGACGCGCCAGGCCGGCAGCCACAATATTCTTGGCCACATAGCGCGCAGCATAGGCTGCGGAACGATCCACCTTGGTCGGATCTTTGCCAGAGAAGGCACCACCACCGTGCGGGCAGGCTCCGCCGTAGGTATCGACGATGATTTTCCGGCCGGTCAGCCCACAATCGCCCTGCGGTCCGCCGATCACGAAACGACCGGTCGGGTTAATCAGATAACGGGTATTTTTCAGCCATTCCTTTGGCACGACCGGATTGATGATGTCTTCAATGGCAGCTTCTTCAATGGCCTTGTGCAGCATTTCCGGCGCGTGTTGGGTTGACAGGACAATGGTGTCTATTTCAACCGGCCGGCCATCCACGTAACGCAGCGTGACCTGGGATTTGGCATCCGGGCGCAGCCACGGCAAACGGCCATCCTTGCGCAATTGCGACTGGCGTTCAACGATGCGGTGCGCATAGTAAATCGCCGCCGGCATCAGATCCGGGGTCTCATCACAGGCATAACCAAACATAAGGCCCTGATCACCGGCACCCTGATCCAGATCCAGCCCGCGACCTTCATCGACACCCTGGGCAATATCCGGAGACTGTTTGTCGTAGCAGACCATCACGGCGCAGCCGCGGTAATCGATACCGTATTCGGTATTGTCGTAGCCTATTCGTTTGATGGTTTCACGCGCGACATTGATATAGTCGACATTGGCGTGGGTGGTGATTTCTCCGGCCAGTACTACCAGTCCGGTATTGCACAGCGTTTCAGCGGCTACCCGGGCGCGCGGATCCTGAGCCAGAATGGCGTCCAGAATGGCGTCGGAAATTTGATCGGCGACTTTGTCGGGGTGACCTTCGGAGACGGATTCCGAGGTGAAGAGATAATCATTTGCCATGTCAGGCTCCTTAGCTTTTGGTTGAACTAGTCGCAGCGATCAGGGGCCTGCGACGCTTTAGCGGAATTTATATACCGCCTCGCAAGTTGTCTGTTAACTCGGCGGTGCCCGGATGCTTTGAGCTTAGTTCAAAGTTGAAGCTTTACCAGAACATTGAACCATTCCGGACGGCTTCTAACTTGAATTTCGTGCTATTTTACGCCTCTGTGGATTTTTTTGCTTTGTCATTACTCAATCATTTACTCAACTTTTCAATTAACCTGCCGGTTTATGCTGATCGCTTTATTTCGAATTTTGTCTTTTTTACCATTACCTGTACTGCATGGCATCGGTGCCACTTTGGGTTGGCTGGTATATCTGATCAGCCCCTCGTACCGGCTGCGCCTGCAGCAAAATATCAGGCTGGCCGGTTTCGAAAAGTATACGCACAGCGCCGTTTCCGAAGCCGGAAAAAGCATACTCGAGTTGCCATTCATCTGGTGCGCCGATCCGACCCGGGTGCTGAAAACGGCGGCCACAGAAAACTGGGAAGTGGCTCAGGCCGCGCTTGACGCCGGGCAGGGCGTGATTTTCCTGACCCCGCATCTGGGCTGTTTTGAAATCATCGCGCAGTCGATTGCGAAACGTACACCGCTGACTGTGCTGTATCGACCGCCCCGCAAAAAAGCGCTGCAGCCGCTCATGGAAGGCGCGCGCTCACGCGACAGTTTATTCCTGGCGCCGGCCAATCTGACCGGGGTTCGGCAAATGCTCAAGGCGTTGAAAAAGGGTGCGCCGGTCGGTCTGCTGCCAGATCAGGTTCCCCAACAGGGTGAGGGAATTTGGGCCAATTTTTTTGGCCGCCCTGCCTACACCATGACGCTGTCATCCAAACTGCACAGCATGACCGGTGCGCCTGTGATACTGACCTATGCACAGCGACTGCCATGGGGCAAAGGTTACGTGATCCGCTTCGTACCCTTTGAAGCGCTCACGACCCATACCCTGGACGGCACACCCGAGCAACAGGCCACTGCCATCAATCTGGCCATGGAAAAATTGATCAGCCGCTGCCCTGACCAGTATTTCTGGAGTTATAACCGCTACAAAAAACCTGCCAACGCATCTGCCAGCCCTGCTGACGCACCATCCAACAACAATAATTAGAGAATACTATGCGCGTACTTTTAGGCTTCATGTGGTTACTGCATTTTTTACCGCTGCCGGTGCTGGGACGGTTTGGCGAATTCATCGGCAGCATCCTGTTCTGGATTCTGCCTTCCAGGCGCCATATCACCCTGACCAATCTGCGTTTGTGCTTTCCTGAAAAGACCGAAGCAGAACGACGCAACATCGCCAAACAGCATTTTCAGGCCTATGCACGCAGTGTGTTTGAACGCAGCATTCTGTGGTGGAGTTCGGAGCAGCGCGTGAAAAAACTGATCCGCGTTGAACCCGGTGCGCCACTTGATCTGATCGCAGCCGGTCCGGTGATTTTGCTGTGCCCGCATTTTGTCAGTCTGGATGTGGCTGGGATCGGCCTGGTTCTGCAAACCCCGATCTGCTCGATCTACGCGCCGCAAAAAAACGCCGTGTTTGATGAAGCACTCAAAAATGGTCGCCAGCGTTTTGGACTGGTACGCCTGCTGGCACGCGCCGAAGGAGTCAAACCGATTATTCGCGCCATGCGCGAAGGGTATGGTTTTTTAATGTTGCCGGATATGGATTTTGGGATCAAGGATGCCGAATTTGTCCCGTTTTTCGGCATCAAGGCAGCCACCCTGACCGCGCCGGCACGGATCTCCGCAGCCACCGGTGCCAGAGTCGTACCGGTGATTGCCACCATGCTGCCCAATTATCAGGGTTGGCGGGTTACCGTACATCCGGCCTGGGAAAACTATCCGGGCGACGATATTGTGGCGGCCACTCGCTTCATGAATGCCTTCCTCGAAGAACAGATCCACCTGACTCCGGCCGAATACTTCTGGTCACACCGACGCTTCAAAACCAGGCCAGAAGGTGAGCCAGATCTGTATCGCAAACAGGCTGTCAAATAAATAACCTTTATGTCAAATACTTCAATTGCACAGCGACTGCATAGCAGCCTATAATCCGTAACAGTTTTATAACCGGCTCAACTCACCACACAAAGTCAGCATGAAAATAAAATTCACAAAAATGCAGGGCGCAGGGAATGATTTTTTGGTGTTCGACGCTATACATCAACAAATCAACTTCACGCCGGAACAGTGGCGTGGCCTGGCAGACCGGCGTTTCGGCGTAGGTGCCGATCAGATGCTGGTGGTTGAACGTTCCGAAATTCCCGAAGTCGATTTCCGCTACCGCATTTATAACTCTGACGGTGGCGAAGTGGAGCATTGCGGCAATGGTGCGCGTGCATTCGTCAAATTTGTGCACGAGAAAAAGCTGATCAAAAAAAAACGCATCAGAGTCGAGATCATGAAGGGCATCATCGAAGTCAATCTCGAAGAAGATGGCACGGTCACGGTGGATATGAATGCGCCGGTGCTGGATTTGGCGCAGGTGCCGTTTGACTCAAGTGGACTCAAGAGCAAGGCCGAATCGTTTGCCACACTCTGGCCACTCGAAGTCGGCAAGAAGAAAGTTCTGATTTCAGCAATTTCCATGGGTAATCCGCACGCCGTGCAGATCGTGGATGATGTAGATACTGCCGAGGTCGAAACCCTCGGCCCCCTGATTGAAAATCATGTCCGGTTTCCGCAGCGGGTGAATGCGGGCTTCATGCAGATCATCGATGAACATCACATCAAACTGCGGGTCTATGAGCGCGGCGCCGGCGAAACGCTGGCCTGCGGCACGGGCGCCTGTGCAGCAGCAGTTTCGGGTATATTACGGGGCAAACTGACGTCCCCGGTGCGGGTGAGCGCACGCGGTGGTGAGCTGACCATTCGCTGGGAAGGCATCGGTCAGCCGGTTTTCTTAACAGGTCCTGCCGTCAAGGTATTTGAAGGCGAAATCATTTTGTAAATGGGAATGAATGCAATGAATCACACCGATGTAGCGCAATATCTGGTTTCCAATCCCCATTTTTTTGAAGAGCATGCTGAACTGCTGGGCAAAATCAAACTTTCCAGCCCGTTGCTGGGACGCGCAGTTTCACTGCAGGAGCGCCAGATGGAAGTGGTGCGGGACAAATACCGCCATCTTGAATTGCGTCTGACCGAACTGATGCGTCTGGCACAGGAAAATGACCAGGCCATCGCCAAATTCCAGAAATGGGCCAACTCACTCTTATTGGCCAGAAACGATGTCGATCTGCCGCACATCCTGACTTCCAATCTGAAGGATATTTTTGCACTCCCGCATGCAACCATCCGCCTGTGGAATGTGGCGGAAGAATTTGAACACACCTGGTTTTCAGCGCCGACTTCCGACACCATCCGCTTGTTTGCGACTTCGCTCAACACCCCATTCTGCGGTGAAAACAAGGATTTCGAAGCGGCCAGCTGGCTTGATGTACCGGCCTCCTCGATTGCATCGATAGCCATGATGCCCATGCGTGCCGAAGGCAAAGTGATCGGGCTGCTGGTACTGGGCTCGCCCGATAAAAGCCGTTTCAGCAGCAATATGGCGACAGACTTTCTGTCCCAGCTGGCCGATACCGCCAGCGCGGCCATCAACTGCCTGATCAGGTAAATTCATGAGCACCACCGGGGAAACCGCGCTGCATCCGGACTGCATCCGTTTCCTCGAATATTTGCAGCACATCCGTAAATATTCACCGCACACCATTAAAAGTTACGGTAACGATCTCATCGCCCTGTCGCACCTGTTTGTCTTAACGCCACCGGCAGAAGTATCCTCGCTGCAGATCCGCAAACTCACCAGCCAGCTGCACAGCCAGCAATTGCAGCCACGCTCCATTGCCCGTCATCTGTCGTGCTGGCGTGGTTTTTTTGACTGGTTGTCGAAACATACTGATGCTCTCAACAATCCGGTCAACGGCATCAAGGCACCCAAACGCGGCAAATCCCTGCCCAAGGCCCTGTCGGTGGATGAAGCGGTGCAACTGGTCGAACATTCTCTGGGGGACAGTGCTGCGCAGGCGGCTGACCATGCCATGTTTGAACTGCTGTATTCAAGCGGTCTGCGGGTGTCGGAACTGATCAATCTGGATATCGCCTATTGCCACAACGGCCTGGCCGCTTCATCGGGCTGGATCGACCTGTCTGAACAGATGGTACATGTCACCGGCAAAGGCAATAAAGCGCGCGAAGTACCGATCGGCAGCGCTGCAATAACAGCGCTGCAGAGCTGGCTGGCAGTGCGGCCCACTCTGTTAAAAACCGAAAAAAACGCGCTGTTTTTAACCGCACGCGGCACCCGCATTTCCGCGCGACTGGTGCAGTTGCGCATCAAGGCGCATGCCAAAAAACTGGGGATCAAAAGCGAAGTACATCCGCATGTGCTGCGCCATTCCTTTGCTTCGCACATGCTGCAATCTTCCGGTGATTTGCGCGCCGTACAGGAATTGCTGGGCCATGCATCCCTTACTTCGACCCAGGTATATACCGCGCTTGATTTTCAACATTTATCCCAAACTTACGATGCCGCACATCCGCGGGCAAAAATTAAATAACGCTAATTCAATTCTGTAACAGGCACTCACAATGGCACTCATACCCAGCACGATACTGACCGGCTTTTTAGGCGCCGGCAAAACCACCCTGCTGAACCGGATTCTGCATGAAGAGCATGGCTTTAAAATCGCCGTGATCGAAAACGAATTCGGCGCAGAAAATATTGACAACGAGATTTTGCATCGGGATACCAAAGAACAGATTATTGAAATGAATAACGGCTGCATCTGCTGCACGGTGCGCGGAGATCTGATCGTTGCACTCACGAACCTGGCAGACAAACGCCGCGCCGGTGAAATCAGTTTCGATCATCTGATTATAGAAACCACCGGCCTGGCCAACCCGGGTCCGGTCGCCCAGACTTTTTTCGTTGACGAATATGTGGCCAGGGAATACATGCTGGACGCAGTCATTACCGTGGTCGACGCCCGACACGCCATGCAACAGCTGGATAGTCATCAGGAGGCGCAGCGGCAGGTCGGGTTCGCCGACCGGATATTCATCAGCAAGGCGGATATGGTTACACCTGCCGATATCGAAATTCTGTCTTCGCGTCTCAAGCACATGAATCCGCGCGCCCCCATCAAAACCGCGCATTTCGGACAGATCGCCATTGCAGACGTTCTGGATATACGCGGTTTTAACCTGAACGACAAACTCGCCATCGATGACGAATTCATGGATTCAGACGATCACCATGAAGACGAAGATGGGCATGTGCACGATGAACATTGCGACCATCACCATCATGACCACCAACATCTCGATGACATTGCCGCTTTCGTTTTCAAGAGCCGTCGTCCTTTTAATGCAACATTGCTTGATGAATATTTAAGTGGAATAATCACGGCCTACGGACCGCAGCTGTTGCGTTACAAAGGCATCCTTTATATGCAGGGCGCGGATCACAAGGTAGTTTTTCAGGGCGTACATCAAATCATGGGCAGCGATCTTGGCCACCCATGGGGGAAAGATGAAACAATGGAAAGTAAAATTGTGTTTATTGGCAACAACTTACCAAAAAATATTATTATTAGCGGTTTGGAGCAATGTCTGGTATAAACTAGCAGGTTACTGAAATTGAGAACAATTCAATATCAGCCAGGTCGATCAGCCAGCAGTGGCTGGTCATGTATATAAATCTGTCGTATCGAGAGTATGCGAAGTGGCAACTAAAACTACCAAAACAAGCGCGGCAATCAGCAAAAAATCAGGTCTGCTCACGGAAGAAGAACTTCTGTCGATGGGCGACAAAGATTACATGAACGAAGCACAGCTGGCTTTTTTCAAAGCACGTTTGCAGCAATTGGAAAAAGATTTGTTAAAAAACGCGGATGAAACAACTGAGCATCTGCGTGAAACAGTTCTGGTTCCCGACCCCGCTGATCGCGCCACCATCGAGGAAGAACATGCCCTTGAATTGCGCACCCGCGACCGTGAACGCAAGTTGCTCAAAAAGGTTCAACAATCGATCGCCCTGATTGATTCCGGCGAATACGGCTGGTGTGAAGAAACCGGTGAACCCATAGGCATTGCTCGCCTGTTGGCGCGACCAACTGCCAATCTGTCACTGGAAGCGCAACAACGACGCGAATTGAAGCAAAAACTGTACGGCGACTGATCACCCGTTGCACTTCAATCAGTATCAAAAAAAGGTAGCTTATCAATTGATACGCTACCTTTTTTTATCTCGCAATGTGTATTTTTTGATCTCGTTGAGTGGGCTTTTTTTATAAAAATACCGATGAATAGCTCAGTGTCGGCGTAAAAATGTAAATTTAATACTGGCAAATATTCAACAAAACAGCAAAAATCTTAACTTGCGTAGTTCTAAACTTATTAAATCGAATATACTGATTTGTCTAAATGCCTGTAGCCAATTCTTTGTTGTGAACATATTTACGTCAATTCCATATTACGCAGGAATACAGCAGTGATTTTTAAGATATTCAGCAAAAAAAATGGAAGTAACAAATCATCTGCGGACAGTCAAAAATCTGCAAATGATGAGCCTACCACTACGTCTGGACTAACCCAAAACACCAGTGCCGAATTCGCCAATTCCGTCATGGCGCAGCGCCATATTGCCCGAGCTACAGAACGCAAGATCGATGCCATTGAGTATGAAATGTCGAGAGACATCCTCAACAGAAAGTTCGATGCGCAGACTGGCTCCCATTCAACTCCGTCAGAGCAACTCGATGCCAACGCAAGTCTGTTTGATGACGATGAAGAGATTAAACAGACCATTGATTTAAAAGACAGCGAACGCTTCGAAACCACTCTGCCCTTAAGTGCTGCCGTCACCGACTTTTTACTCAATCCGAATGGTGAAGACCGGGCGGCTATTGCGGCCACTGAAAATATCCCGGCTCTGGAAGAAGCCGCCATTCTCTTTGCCAGTGAGCAGGTCGAAGCGACCGAGCTGATACTGCAAAATCTGATCCAGAACGAAAGCTACAATGCATTAAACCCATCGGCCTGGTTGATGCTGTTCGACCTGTACCAGATCACCAACAATCAAATCAAGTTTGACCAGTTAAGTCTCGATTACGTCAGCAAACTGGAAATTTCAGCACCAATCTGGAAAGATGCAAAAAGCCAGATGGTCCCGGCAAAAGAACCAAAAAGCTTTGTCCCTGGCGTGTCATTTTCAGGAAAACTCAACGGCCAGATCAGCAAACAGATTGATAAACTTCAGGCTCTTGCCAAGCAACACGACCAGTTGCGCCTTGAATTTGTCCGGATTGCAGAACTGGATGTTGCTGGTTGCGAGCAATTGCTCAGAGGCTTCCAGCTTTTGAAAAAGGTCAAACAGGAATTGACTGTGGTTGGCGCGCATGACCTGATGAAATTTATTCGGCCCCTGATTGCAGTTGGCAGAAAAGATGAGAGCGATGCCCCGTGGTTATTGCTGCTGGAATTATTGCAGTTGGTTAATGATGAATCTGGATTTGAAGAAGCAAGCATCGACTATTGCATCACTTATGAAGTTTCTCCACCTTCATTTGAAGCACCAAAAAACAAATCAACCGCACCTTCAGTCGGGATATCGATCGAATTTGTCGAAGCTGACCGGTTCTTATTACCCAAAGTGATCGATGGAAATACGACCGAGCTGATCGAAAAAATTTCGCGGTTTGCGACTGATCACCACTCGGTACAGCTCGATTGCTCTCAGCTGGATCGCATCGACTTCAGTTCCTGCGGACAACTATTGAGCGGTCTGGTACCACTTTCCAAACAGTTAAATGTCTCAATCGAATTCCACGATGTCAATCATCTGGTGATCGCGTTGCTCAATGCAATGGGATTTAAAAATATTGCTGTAATTTTCCCTCGAAAACGGTAATCTGCATTTATGCGATACAAAAAGCTGAATCAGTAGCGGATTCCGGCTTGTAAATGTTCTGCACTGCCCCAAGATGCTCCCGATCACTTATTTGACCCATTCAATTAACTTCCTTCATTTCCTCGATTAATTGAATTTTTGAAAAACAATTAAAGGACTCTATGGATCAATTCCACGGCACAACAATATTGTCTGTCCGACGTGGCACCAGCGTTGCGCTGGGCGGCGACGGTCTGGTCACGCTCGGTAACATCGTCATGAAAGGCACCGCCAGAAAAGTGCGCAAACTCTATCACGGCAAGGTTCTGGCCGGATTTGCGGGCGGCACTGCGGATGCATTTACCCTCATTGAACGTTTCGAAGCAAAGCTGGAAAAGCATCAGGGCAATCTGATGCGTGCTTCAGTAGAACTGGCCAAAGACTGGCGTACCGACCGCATGCTGCGCCGCCTGGAAGCAATGCTGCTGGTAGCCGACCGTGATACGACTTTGGTGATTACCGGTAATGGCGATGTCCTCGAACCCGAAGATGGTATCGGTGCAATCGGTTCCGGCGGGACTTTTGCCCAATCGGCCGCCAAGGCCCTTCAGGAGAACACGACACTGACGCCAATGGAAATCATCAAGAAGTCACTCACCATTGCTGCCGAACTGTGCATCTACACCAATATGTCTCACACCATCGAAACCCTGGAATAACCATGAGCAATATGAGCATGACACCACTGGAAATTGTCTCTGAACTGGACAAACATGTCGTTGGTCAAACCAATGCCAAACGTGCTGTTGCAATTGCACTGCGCAACAGATGGCGACGCCAGCAGGTTGATGAACCGCTGCGCAGCGAGATCACTCCGAAAAATATTCTGATGATCGGACCGACCGGGGTTGGCAAGACCGAAATTGCGCGCCGCCTGGCCAAATTGGCCGATGCGCCGTTCATCAAAATTGAGGCAACCAAATTTACCGAAGTCGGCTATGTCGGGCGCGATGTCGATACCATTATTCGGGATCTGGTTGAAATCGGTGTGAAACAGACCCGCGCTGCCGAAATCAAAAAAGTCAGGTCGCGTGCCGAGGATGCTGCTGAAGACCGGATACTTGATGTACTGGTGCCCCCGTCCCGCGATCTGGGTTTTCATTCACATGAAGGCACGCCAGAATCTGTTGCACGCCAGACTTTGCGCAAACGACTGCGTGAAGGTTCGCTCGATGAAAGCGAAATTGAAATTGAAGTTGCGGACGCTGCGCCTCAAATGGAAATTATGGCACCACCCGGCATGGAAGAAATGACCGAACAGATTAAATCCATGTTTTCCGGAGTCGGTGGATCGCGCAAAAAAAATCGCAAGCTGCGGGTCCAGGAAGCCCTGAAATTTTTAATCGATGAAGAAGCTGCAAAATTGCTCAATGAAGATGAGATCCGGCAAAAGGCCATACAAAGCGTGGAACAGAACGGCATCGTCTTCCTCGACGAGATCGACAAAATAGCCAGTCGCTCCGAATCCGGTGGCGCTGAAGTTTCACGCGCCGGCGTGCAGCGCGATTTATTGCCGCTGGTGGAAGGAACTACCATCAACTCCAAGTACGGTATGATCAAGACTGATCATATTCTGTTCATCGCCTCAGGTGCCTTCCATCTTGCCAAACCTTCTGATCTGATTCCTGAGCTGCAGGGGCGCTTTCCAATCCGCGTCGAACTGGAATCCTTGTCCATTGCAGACTTTGAGTGCATATTGACCGGTACCGATGCGTGCCTGACCAAGCAATACGAGGCATTGCTCGCCACCGAAAGCGTCAAGATTGTTTTCAGTGTAAGTGGCATCAAAAAGCTGGCCGAAATAGCCTTTTCGGTCAACGAAACCACGGAAAACATCGGTGCACGGCGTTTATATACCGTCATGGAAAAATTGTTGGAAGAGATTTCATTTGACGCCAATAAAAACAGCGGTGAAGTCATCGAAATTGATGATGAATATGTGCAGAACCGATTGGGCGCGCTGTCTGTCAACGAAGATCTGTCGCGCTACGTACTGTAAAAAAAAGGTTTCCGATTTTACGGAAACCCTTTTTTCATCTTTATTGCCAGGCCTGTTACGGTACTGATTATTGCGTTTCGACCTTGGCGTCTCTGGCCAGCAGATTTTTTACCATCTGCGCCGGACTGACGCCTTTGAACAGCACGTCAGCCACAGCATTCGAAATGGGCATGTCAACCTGCAGTTCACTACTCAAAATCTGCACCGCAGAAGCGCACCGGACACCTTCAGCCACATGTCCGAGTTCTTTGATGATTTGCGCGAGTTGTTTGCCCTGCGCCAGCGAAAGACCGACCCGGCGATTGCGCGACAGATCACCGGTACAGGTCAGAATCAAATCTCCCACGCCAGTCAAACCCATAAACGTTTCCAGCCTGCCGCCCATTGCCTGACCCAGACGCGACATTTCTGCCAGACCGCGTGTAATCAGGGCGGCCCGGGCATTTAACCCAAGACCCATCCCGTCAGCGATACCGGTTGCGATGGCCAGAACATTTTTGACTGCGCCACCCAGTTCTACACCGACCAGGTCGTCACTCGAATACACCCGGATGGATGAGCTGTGTATCGCATTGACAACCAGTTCGGATAATTCTGGAAACTGGGTTGCGACTGTCAATGCACAAGGCAGGCCGAATGCCACTTCCTGCGCAAACGACGGGCCGGACAGCGCGCCACAGGGCACAAGCAATCCCAATTCCTGCTGCACGATCTGATGCGGCAGGTACCGGGTTTCCTGCTCCAGTCCTTTGCACAACCAGATCAGATTCGGTATCGAAAGAACTCTTAACTGCTGCGAAAGTGGACGCAATCCCGCCACCGAAGTGGCAACAATCAACAAACTGCCCGGAGCTTGCACATGGATGACGGCCTGTTCAAGGTCCGAAGTGATCGTCAGGTCGGCATTGAGGTCAAAACCCTGATGCAAACGAGACAGTGCTGCGTCATTCATCACCTGCGCATTACGGCCCCATAACGTAACCTGATGGCGTCCGGTCAGCGACAGCGCCAACGCCGTTCCCCAGGTACCTGCGCCTAAGATGGAGATATTCATGAATTAGATATAGAAGTGATGTGGAATTACGCAAAAAAACCGGAATCAAACACCCCAGACATCACCGGTTCTGACAAATCCGCTGGCGCCATCGGCGTGCTTTACCTTGACCCAACCGGGGATGACCGTATCAATGACTTCCAGCAAAACGCCTTTGTCCGCAGTGAAAATCACGTCGGCGGATTCATCTGCATTTTGACGAACTTTTGCACTGAGATTGCGTACAACGATATTTTTACGATCTGATAATTGTCTTGATTCGATCCAGGACAGATCACCGGCAAAATCTCTTACCCGGCTCCAGGCCCCATAATTGATGACCACTTCCACAGGCATGCCGTGTGGTGCAATGTACAGCTTTTGACCGCGCACCGAAGGCGCGTCATACATGATGACCGGCCCGGCGCCGATATTTTTGAACTCTGCGGCAATCGCAGAATTCGCCATGGCGCAGGTTGCCAGTGACAGGATAATGAGGCTATACACCAATTTCATACTGCTTCTCCATAACTGACGGACCTGCGCTTTTGGGAAAGCCGCGATGATTAATGCGCCAATGTTGAAGGTGCGGCTGCATCACCGGCAACCTGTGTCTGATTTTCCAGAGCTGCAGCTGCCTGCATGCGTTGCTGGAAGAATAATTCGAAATTGATTTCAGACAGATGGATCGGAGGGAATCCGGCACGGGTAATGACGTCAGCAATGTTGGAACGCAAGTACGGATATACGATATTCGGGCAGCCAATTCCAAGCAATGGGCCCAACTGGTTTTCAGGAATATTGCGTGCCTCGAAAATTCCGGCCTGTTTGCCTTCCACCAGAAATGCCACTTTATCCTTTATTTTGGCGGTTACTGTGACCGTAACAGTCGACTCAAACAACCCTTCGGACAAAGGCTGAGCGGCAACATCAACAGCTATTTCAATCGTTGGCGCTTCCTGCTCCAGGAAGATTGCAGGTGAATTTGGCTGCTCCAAGGATAAATCCTTCAGATATACGCGTTGAATCTGGAATATGGGCTGCTGATTTTCTTCTGACATGAAACACTTTCATTAGTTGATATAAAACTGCCGAAACTTGTTTGGTTGTATTTGGCAGCACTTGGTTGGCACAGCTTTTAAAAGCTAACGCTACGTTGGGGCGACGCTACATAGTTCAAGAACCAGCAGGTCAAAAACCTGCGGTTCAAGAGCTTCAACTTCATTAGTTAAACACTTTTTGCATTATCAGACAGGATGCAACAATTCGTCCAGCTTCCCATTTCGATCCAATACGCTCAAATCATCGAATCCGCCTATATGCTGCTCACCGATATAAATTTGCGGCACGGTACGGCGACCAGTCTGCTGCATCATCAGTTCACGCTGCTGGGGATCGAGATCGACTCGAATTTTTTCAATATGATCAACGCCCCGGGATTGCAACAACCGCTCGGCCATGATGCAATAAGGACAAACTGCGGTACTGTACATCTTCACTTGCACACTCATCTTGCAACTCCAAAATTACCTGACAAAAGGTATGTCCATTATTTTACCGTTGGCAAACCCTGCTCCTGCCACGCCGCCATGCCACCATCGAGACTGACTGCCTGCGTAAATGCTGCCCGGGTTAACATGGCAACTGCCGTGGCTGAACGGGTTCCCTTGGCACACACGGCAATGACGGACAAATTCTTTTGCTTTTCGAGTTCAGTCAGGCGTTTGGATAAGTCGGCCAAAGGAATATTTTTTGCGTTTTTAATATGTCCGGCTTCATATTCGTCAGGATTGCGTACGTCTAAAACAGTACATTTCCCCTGATTCATCAGCTGGGTTGCCTGTAAAACCGATACTTTGGCACCACTGCGCTGCAGGGCAGGGATCAGCAGGGCTGCACCCGATGCAAGTGCCAAAACAACCAGCCAGATATTATCAATAATGAATTTCACACTGTTCCAATAGGTAAAGTTAACCCCGGCATTATAAAATAGAAGGCACAAACATTGTGCTAATAGTCTGCCGTACTTTGAGAATCAATGAGAAAATAGCGCCCGTTCCGGTATTTTGCCCTTCATTTTTATTATTTTTATAGAAATCTATTATGTATAAACTCGTTTTGATGCGTCATGGAGAATCCACCTGGAATCTGGATAATCGCTTTACCGGCTGGACCGATGTTGATTTAACTGAAAAAGGTGTCACCGAGGCCCGTTCTGCCGGAACACTGCTCAAAGAATTGGGATTCGAATTTGATGTTGCCTACACTTCAGTGTTAAAGCGTGCAATCCGCACTCTGTGGAACACGCTGGACACCATGGACCGGATGTGGATCCCTGTCAAAAATGACTGGCGCCTCAATGAACGTCACTACGGCGCACTGCAAGGTTTGAACAAGGCAGAAACTGCCGCGCAATATGGCGAACAGCAGGTTATGGTGTGGCGCCGCAGCTACGACACGCCACCTTCCCCACTGGCTGTTGACGATGAACGCACCAGTTTCAAGGACCCGCGTTACGCCAGTCTGAACCCGGCCCAGATTCCACTGACTGAATGCCTCAAGGATACCGTTGCACGCGTACTGCCGGCCTGGAATGACAGCATTGCACCCGCCATCAAATCCGGTCAGCGAGTATTGATTTCGGCCCATGGCAACAGTTTGCGCGCCCTGATCAAAATGCTCGACAACATCAGTGATGCAGATATCGTCGGGTTGAATATTCCTAACGGCCAGCCGCTGGTCTACGAACTTGATGCCGATCTGAAACCGATCAAAAGCTACTATCTTGGCAACCAGAATGCGATCAATGCTGCTCTGGCTGCAGTTGCCAATCAGGGTCGGGCCAACTAATTGTCTTCGGTTCCATCTATCTCTGCAAAAATAGCCCTGCGGTTTCTGGCACTTCCACTTGCTGCGGCGTGTTTCAACCCGGCCTGGGCGGTGACGCCCGGGCGCGAGGAACAAAAAACCAAGGCCGAATCCGAACACGCAGAGTTACGCCAGAAACTGAGCGAACTGAAACAGGATATTCTCAGTACCGAATCTGCCAAACAGCACGCTGAAGATGCGCTGGCAGCGTCGGAAGAGGCAATCTCCAAAGCCAACCGCAAGCTGTATGAACTGGGCACTGAACAACAGCAGACCCGACAAAAATTAAGTGATCTGACTGAACGACAGCTGCACCTGCAACAGCAGGTTGTGCAGCAAAAAAAGCAATTTTCCAACCTGCTGCGCCAGGAATATCAGAATGGTAATGCCGACCGTCTGAAGCTGCTGCTGTCAGGTGACAATCCGAACCGGATTAACCGCGAACTGCAATATCTCGGTTATCTGTCTCAAAGCCAGAACAGACTGATCACCCAACTGCGGGAAAATCTGGCCGAAGTGGAAAAAAACCGCCAGGATACCGAACTGGCCAAACAGGATCTGGATGATATCGCCGCAGAACAGCAGCAGCAAAAGTCGGAACTGGTCAAAGAGCAGGCCAGGCGCAGCGCTCTGATCAGTCAACTTTCCAGCAAACTCAGCGCGCAGCGCAAGGAAGCCGGACAACTTCAAAAGAATGAGCAGCGTCTGGCCAGTCTGGTAGACAAACTGAACCGCCTGATAGAGGAACAACGCAAGGCCGACCGACTGAAAGAGGAAAAGCGCCAAGCTGACCTGGCCGCGCAGGAACAAAAACGCAAAGCTGCGGCGCAGGCCAGGGCAACAAAAAATGCAGCAGACAAGTCTGCCGGCAGGCCCGTCAGGCCAACACCACCGGAACCAGTGATACAGGTGACAAAAACGCCAGAAAGCGGATCGGACAACAGTCAGTTCGCGCAGCAAAAAGGTCGGTTGCGCCTGCCTGTGAAGGGTGAGCTGAGTGCCAGATATGGTGCCACGCGCGGTGAGGGCACGGTCTGGAAAGGGTTGTTTATCCGTGCCGCAGAAGGCACTGAAATCAAATCCATCGCACCGGGCAAAGTGATCTTTGCCGAATGGCTGCGCGGTTTTGGCAATTTAATCATTCTTGATCACGGTGCCCAGTACATGAGCATCTATGGAAATAATCAGTCACTTTTAAAACAGGCCGGCGCTACGGTTGGCGCAGGTGAAGCGATTGCTACCGTTGGA
The DNA here is from genome assembly GCA_043758755.1 of Oxalobacteraceae bacterium. Lineage (GTDB taxonomy): Bacteria > Pseudomonadota > Gammaproteobacteria > Burkholderiales > Burkholderiaceae_D > Solimicrobium. The sequence continues at coordinate 79,864 of JAYVMW010000059.1, read as the reverse complement.
AATAGCGGCGGCAATGAACAATCGGGTTTATACTTCGAACTTCGGTATCAGGGCAAAGCTTTTGATCCTCTGGGCTGGATCAATCTTAAATAATGAAATCAGGCTAAAAAAATGGGTACTAAATTAAAGAACTTCGGATTAATCACACTTGGTTTGATCGCCGGTATCGCTGCTTCGCTGCAGTATTCCGCGCTGGCGCAAAAGACTGCTACACCACTGCCGCTTGAAGAACTCAGACAACTGGCCGATGTATTTGGACTGATCAAATCAGATTACGTCGAACCGGTGGATGACAAAAAACTGATATCCGAAGCCATTTCCGGCATGGTTGCTTCGCTTGATCCGCATTCCGTCTATCTGGATAAAAAGGCGTTTAAAGAATTGCAGGAGACCACTCAGGGGAAATTTGTCGGTCTGGGTATTGAGGTAGGCATGGAAGACGGCTATGTCAAAATCATTTCACCGATCGAAGATTCTCCCGCCGACAAAGCCGGCGTCAAAGCAGGCGACCTGATCACCCGTCTTGATGGACTGTCGGTTAAGGGGATGACGCTCGATGAAGCCGTCAAACACATGCGCGGCGAACCCAATACCAAGGTTACCCTGACTATTGCACGCAAGGATGTCGACAAACCGATCGTCCTGACCATCACGCGCGACGTGATCAAAACGCAAAGCGTCAAAGGCAAAATAATCGAACCTGGCTATGCGTGGTTGCGCGTTTCGCAATTCCAGGAACCCTCACTGGATGATCTGATCAAAAAAATCGACGCTCTGTATGCACAGGATCCCAACATCAAAGGTCTGGTGCTGGATCTGCGCAACAATCCCGGCGGGCTGGTTCCAAGTGCGATCGGCATCTCGGCGATTTTCCTGCCCAAAGACGTCACCGTCGTAACGACCAATGGGCAGATTCCGGAATCCAAAGCCAACTATACAGCCAGCCGTGAGTACTACATGACCCGCAGCGGCAATGATCCACTGGCCAAACTTCCCGAGGCGATCAAGACAGTGCCCATGGTGGTACTGGTCAACACCGGTTCGGCATCGGCATCTGAAATTGTTTCTGGCGCCCTGCAGGATTACAAGCGCGCCACCATCATGGGTACGCAAACATTCGGCAAAGGTTCGGTTCAGACCATACGCCAGATCAGTGCTGACACCGGTGTGAAATTAACCACGGCGCGTTACTACACACCAAGTGGCCGATCGATTCAAGCCAAAGGCATTACGCCGGATCTGATGGTGGAAGAAACCGCAGAAAATGATGGCATTAACAGCCTGCGCCTGCGCGAAGCGGATCTGGACAAGCACCTGAGCAACGATACCGACAGCAAGGCCGGAACACAGAAACGCGACGAAGCAGAAGATGAAAAACACGCACTGGCTCTTGAAAAAACTCTCAAGCCACTGGAATACGGCAGCACCACGGATTTCCAGTTAATCCAGGCGCTGAATCAACTGAAAGGTTTGCCTGTGCAGATCGCCAAAGTTGCTGATAAGTCTGACGCCGAAGACAAAACAAAATCAGCCGACAAAGCGGGCAAGACCGTAAAAAAAGCGGATGAAAAACTGGATGAGCCCACAGAAGTAAAAAAACCGGCTACCGAAGTACCGGTACCGCAAAAATAAATTTAACGCAATATCAACGAACGACCAGCGAGCTACCATTGGATGACCAACAACTGCTGCGCTACTCACGCCATATCCTGCTGGACGAGATAGGCATAGAAGGGCAAAGCAGGTTACTGGCATCCAGAGCGCTGGTCATCGGTGCAGGCGGACTGGGTTCCGCCGCTGCCTTCTATCTTGCAGCTGCCGGAGTCAGCTGCATCACTCTGGTGGACCATGATCAGGTCGATCTGACCAATTTGCAGCGCCAGATTTTACATACTGAACAGCGCGTCGGATTGAACAAGGTAGATTCCGCCAAACTGACTCTGACCCAGCTCAATCCGCATATTCAGATACACGCCATCTGTGAAAAGGCGAATGCGCAGCGTCTGGCTGACCTGATCGCAGATGCCGATGTCGTCCTGGACTGCACCGACAATTTCGCCACCAGACACGCCATCAATCTGGCCTGTGTGGGTCTACGCAAACCACTGGTGTCTGGTGCCGCAATCCAGTTTGACGGTCAATGCACCGTGTTTGACAGCAGACAGCCTGACGCACCGTGCTATGCCTGCATTTTCCCGCCAGACACGCATATGGAAGAAACCGCCTGTGCCACCATGGGTGTATTTGCGCCACTGGTCGGCATTATTGGCACCATGCAGGCAGCCGAAGCATTGAAACTGCTCATGGAAGTCGGCACCTCACTGGCCGGCAAACTGTTGATGCTCGATGCCCGCACCATGCAATGGCAGCAGATTCATGCCAAACGCAATCCGCAGTGCCCGGTTTGTGGCAATTAACTACGTACAACTCACAGGGAATAAATCATGGCCAAAAAGAAAATTGAACTGGATACCGAAACCATGGAAGTCATTGAGTGGTGCGCCAAAGTGGAAGAATTACTGATCGCTGCCGGCGCGCGCCGCGATGAGGCACAGGATCACATCGAAGAAAACGCGGACTGGTTTACAGACATGTTTTATGACGGTCTGACACCGGAACAGGCGGCAAAGGAAACACTGAGTGATCCAGCTGAATGAGCCAGCTGAATGACCCTGCACTTCATTTGCAGCGTGTGTTGAATAATCATTAAGGCAAACTGGACAGATAAGTCGCAAGGGCGGTAATTTCAGTATCCTTCAAACCCGCCGTCATCCGACTCATCGGTTCGTAAATACGTTCCCCGGATCGATCGCGGTAACGTTTGATGGATAGTTCCAGATACTGCGGATGCTGACCAGCCAAACGCGGAATGATTTCATTTCCATGCGCCTCGGCCTGGTGGCAAATGGCGCAGCGCTCTGCAAACAACGTCTTACCGACCGCAGAGGTCTGCTGTCCGGCGGGAGTAACCGCATTGACGGCGTAGTACACCGTCAGGTTGATCTTGTCCGCTTCGGTCAGCATTTTCATTGAATCCTGCATGTATTGATAACGACGCATGCCACGCGCAAACTTGTCGATCTGGGTAATGAGGTAACTTGGATTTTGCCCGGCCAGATTGGGCACGTCATTCTTGACGCTGATTCCGGTATTGCCATGGCAGTTCGCACAGAAAAAATTGAATTTTTTGGCGCCTTCCATGGCCTGTTTCACCAAGGCCGGATCAGCCAACACTTTTTTGAGATTTTTATCCAGCGTGTTTTCCTGCGCCCATGTTGCCGGGGTCAGGCATAGCACCGAACCGATGACCATCACCCATTTCAGGATCAACTTGCTGATTCGTTTCATTTCCCAACTCGCTTTCGAAATAGCTTGCTTACAGAATCCAGAAAGTTAGCGGAAACACTCTCCTGATGCATTGATATGCGTCAACCATCACTCAAAGTTGCCCTCAATACGCCACGCAGTGCGTTGCACACGGCGAATTCTTCGGCATTTTTTAAGTCTGCCAACGTCATGCTGCGTTCACTCACCATCCAGGCCGGATCTGACATCAACACGGAACGCATCACGCCTGGCAGCACACCGTCCTTCAAAAAAGGGGTAAACCAGCGTCCATTTAATTTGACCAGCACGTTGCTGCGCCCTCCTTCCGTGATCTCACCACGCTCATTACAAAACAGCATATCAAATGCACCATGGCGCTCGGCAGTCTGCCACGCCTGATCATACACGGCACGCTGGCTGGTCTTGTGCTGCAGCCAGAGATTGTGTGATGACTGCGCGGTTGGGGCAAGCATGACTCTGACGGGTGACTCAAGGTTCGCGAGCACGCCAGTCTGGATCTGGATTTTCCCGGCCCCATCCAGACTCACCTTCATACGGTAAGGCACGTTTTCATCAAGAGCGGCACAAGCCAGATCAAGCTGCCTGCGCAACTCGGAAACCTGAATCGGGATGCAAAAAAAATGAGCGCTTTGTTGCATGCGCCGCACATGTTGTTCCACATGCCGGCATCCGTTTTCTCTGGTGGCATATATGGTTTCAAACAAAGAGAACTGCGCCGGCAGATCGGTCAGAAAACGTGCTTTGAGCAGACTTTCCTGATATTCATCCGAGGCCACACTGTCAAACACGATACCAGCTCCGACACCCATGACACCGGCACGAGTACCGTCAATATCCGGCGCGCGCACGTGCAGAGTTCTGATCGGGACTGACAGGCAAAAATCAGGTATCAGCGGAATTTCGGGCGGGCGCGAAGCGGGTGGATCAAACCAGCCTATGGCACCGGTATAGATGCCGCGCGGTTCGGCTTCCATCTCATGAATAATCTGCATGGTGCGATATTTGGGTGCACCGGTGATGGAACCGCAGGGATAAATCGCTCTGAATAACCCGTGCAAAGTCACATCGTCGCGCACCGTTGCGCAAACGCCGGAAGTCATCTGCAAGACAGAATTGAAACGCTGCACCTGAAACAGATGCGTTACCTGTACGGTACCAAGCCTGGCAATCCGGCTTAAATCGTTGCGCAACAAATCAACAATCATCACGTTTTCTGCACGGTTTTTTCTATCTTGAGACAGTTGCTGACTCAGCAGCGCATTTACCTGCAGACTATCTTTGTCATCACCGAGTTCACTGTCGTTGACAAACGCCGCAGCAGTTCCTTTCATGGGGCGAACCGTCAACGCTCCCTGATGATGGCGAACGAACAATTCCGGTGACAGTGACAGAATTGCACTGCCATCCGGCAAGCCGATCAGTGCGCCGTACGGAACTGATTGTCGGTCTCGCAAGCGCAGGTACAGCGCGCACAGATGTCCGTAGGTGTTGAAATGAAACCGCAAGGTAAAGTTGACCTGATAAGTGTCACCGGCTGCGATGTAATCCTGTATCAATGCAACCGCGCTGACAAATTGAGCCTCATCTACGCTGGGTCTGAGGTCGGCAATACCGGCAACTTCACCCGTGCGGCACTGCTGCAGAAGCCAGTCATGAACCTGGTCACGACTCAGTTGCCGGCAATGTTTGTAAAGTAAAATTCGGGACGGTTGCGCAGGAGCGCTTTTTTCAAGTCCCTGCAACACCACGCCCAGTTCATAGGAAAAAACACCCACCGCATACAGCCCCAGATTCAGACTCTCATGCAATTGCTCCATCATCACATCAAAGCCGTCGGCGTCGTGACAAATCAATTCCCGCTGCAATTGCGTATACAGGCGTGAAGTCGGCTGCGTGGCGCTGGCTTCGTAATCATCAAGCAAGGTGAAACTGGACATGGGAACGGGTGGGCCGATCAGCGTTCAGGACAACAAAAAGGCAATCTGCTGCTTTGAATTTTCCAGCGGATCATTTTTGAACGAGGTTTTAACAAAGCGCTGCCAGCGTCCCAGTACCACCGACACGATCAGATTGGCTCTGACAGCGACATCAGATTCAGGCATCTGCCCGGCCATGGCTGCCGTGCGCAAAGACTGCTTCAGTGCCAGCTCAATTCGGTCGACGAACTGGTTCATGCGAACCTGCAGCCTTTCGTCTTCATTGATCAGGGCATACCCGGTCATGACTTTGGTCATACCCGGATTGCGCGCAGAAAAACTCAGTAGCATGGCAACAATTTCCTGCGTCTGCAACAGACCATCTTCCTGTTGAAGCGTAATCTGATTGATCAGTCCAAATACCGAACTTTCAATGAATTCGATCAGCCCTTCAAACATTTGCGCCTTGCTGGCGAAATGACGATACAGCGCCGCTTCGGATACGCCAATGCGGGCCGCCAGCGAAGCGGTGGTGATTTTTTCACCTTTGGGATTCTCCAGCATGCTGGCCAGAGTTTGCAGTATGTGCAGTTTTTTTTCGCCTGGTTTGGTCGCCATAATCTCTTCTTACAATGCCAGTCTGGATAAATGTGCGGGTAATTGTTTGATTGAGCGAATTTTAATATCAATATACCCGGCCCTTGCAAAACGCTTCAGTTGCTTAGTTACTTGCGGCGTTACTTCCTGCGATGCATGGTTGAAGTATTGGGTCACCCACACAGTTTTCATTCCCAGTTCGCGTGCCGTGCGCAGATTGTCCCGGCTGTCTTCGATCAAAACGCACCTGTGTGCACGCAATCCTCTTTTTGCCATTACTTTTTTCAGCAGCCAGCGACTCGGCTTGGGGCGCAGGCGGCCATGTATTCGCATGGCTTCGATCGATATATGCTGATCAAAATGTCCCTGCAATCCCAACTCTTTCACCACCTGCCGGGCGTACTGGCGCGGTGCATTGGTAAATAAAATTTTTTGACCCGGCAGGCGCTGCAGCAACTTCTTCAGGCCGGATTCAAAACGCATCAAGTGTGGCAGATTGTCAAACTGATGCGCATGCTGCAAAAACTCTGCCGGCCTGACATTATGATGTTCGATCAGACCCAGCAGCGTGGCACCGTATCTTTTCCAGTAATACACACGCGCCGCATCTACGGTAGCGTCATCGGCCGGTTCCATGCCGTCCCCAAGCAGATCTGCCATATAGGCATTCATCTTTTGATGCATGAGCGGAAAAATTGCGTGGCTCGCGTTGTGCAGCGTGTTGTCTAAATCAATCAACCAGGTAACAGGCTGCGTTTTCAAAATAGCGGTTCAGTGACTGCGAATCATGGTGCCAAATGCCTGTTCAGTCAGCACTTCCAGCAACAGGGAATGTTCAATCCGGCCATCGATGATGTGGACGGTATTGACGCCGGACCGGGCTGCATCCAGAGCCGATGAAATCTTGGGCAGCATGCCACCCGAGATCGTGCCGTCGGCGAACATTTCATCAATTTCACGTGCTGACAGATCGGTAACCAGATTGCCCTCTTTGTCGAGCACGCCGGGAATATTGGTCATCATGATGAGTTTTTCGGCTTTTAAAATTTCAGCGATTTTTCCGGCGACTACATCGGCGTTGATGTTATAAGCCTGGCCATCGATACCGAAACCGATCGGCGAGATAATCGGAATAAAGGCGTCATCCTGCAATGCCTTGACCACTGCCGGGTTGATGGCGTCGATTTCACCAACAAATCCGATATCCAGAAATTTGCCCGGGTTTTCACGGTCCGGCATTTCATAACGACGTGCGCGGATCAAGCCGCCATCCTTGCCGGTTAATCCAACCGCCTGCCCACCATAATGATTGATCAGCATGACAATATCCTGCTGGACTTCACCGCCCAGCACCCATTCCACCACTTCCATGGTTTCTTCATCGGTAATGCGCATACCCTGAACAAATGTGCCCTGCTTGCCGATCTTGCGCAGCGCACTGTCAATTTGTGGTCCGCCTCCGTGCACCACAACCGGATTCATGCCAACGAGTTTTAACAAAATCACGTCCCGTGCAAAACCGTGTTTCAGCTGCTCTTCAGTCATGGCATTGCCACCGTATTTGACGACGATGGTTTTGCCGTGGAATTTGCGGATATAGGGTAAGGCTTCTGCCAGTATTTCGGCTTTGGTCTGGGCTGAAATGGCGTCTTTGGCTATTTCACTCACCACGGGTAAATCGGAAGGCAGTTCGGAGGGAATATCGGTAGGTAAAATGGTTTGCTGGTCAGCCGGCTGAATGGTCATGTCACACCCTTTAAAATGAACGATGAGATTTTACAGCGAAAGTGATTTCGGCAACTTGAAATTCTTGTATTAATCAGACAGATCCGTTACGCTCTGGCACAAATGACCGATCCCGACCTGCACCATCAACTTGAAACGATGCGCCCGGCTCTGCTGCGGTTTGCATTATTACAATTGCGAAATCCTGAACTTGCCGAAGATGCGGTGCAGGAAGCGTTGCTGGCGGTACTGGAAAAACCGGCTCAGTTTGCCGGCGCATCCAGTTTGCGCACTTACGTCATTGGCATACTTAAATTCAAGATCATCGACAACTTACGTGTTGCCAAGCGCATGGTTCAAATTGAAACCGAAGCGGACCAATCGGAAGATGATGTAATTGACCATTTATTTACGGCCAATGGCCACACGGTCGGTCCGCCGCTCGCCTGGGGCAATCCCGACGCAATTCTGGAACAGCGTGATTTTTTTAAAGTTCTGGAGGTCTGTCTGACCAGACTCCCGGCTCAGAATGCCCGGATCTTCATGATGCGCGAATGGCTGGAACTGGAAAGCGAAGAAATCTGTAAGGAGTTAAATCTGAGTTCGTCTAATCTTTGGGTAATTTTGTATCGGGCCCGCCTGCGGCCCCGGGAATGCCTGGATATTAACTGGTTCGCGCAAAGCTGAGGCTGAAAGAATGGGAATCAAACCTACCTGCAAAGAGGTTCATCGCCTGGTTTCAGAGCAAATGGACCGGGAACTGAACCTGCTCGAAAAAACCCGGCTGCGTCTGCATATGCTGGTGTGTGATGCATGCAGCAACTTCAGCTCGCAGATGAAGCTGATCCGCAGCGCCATGCGCCAATTTCCTACCGATAAAGATCCGTCATGAGCACCTGTCCGCGCTGCGCTGCCATGTTCACCTGCGCCATGGCCGACCAGACCGGCCAGCCGTGCTGGTGTACAAAACTGCCGATCGAACCAGTGCTGCCCATCTACCCTGACGTGGCAAACGATCAGGCGCGATGTTTTTGCCCGGTCTGCATGCAGGAATGGCAACAGGCCAAGTCACCACCAGAACAGTCCTGAGTCGCGACGCCCACATTCGTTGTTTTTTTGAATCTGCATCACCGCAGCCGGCCAGCCGGGAATTCCTGAAATGCCGGTTCGCTGCATTCAAATCTGGCAGAATCGGATTCCCTTTGCTATTCTTCATGTGGGTTGACGTATCAGAACAGCCCGGCCGAACCAATAAAAATTTCAATTCATCAAGACAAACCAACGCCTGTACAGGACTATTGCATGGATTTGTTCGCCACGAATGAAGAAATAGCGGTATTGGAAGAGCAGCTCACGGGCTCCTTGAACAGCGCACGGCTGACCATCATGACCAGCATCGCCTGGTTTGTCAGGCAAAGCAATGCCGCGCATGCGCTGAAACTGGCCGATGAAGTCATCAAACTTTTACCCGAGAGTGACTTACCCACCGTAGTGCAAAAGACTCTGGCTGCGCGCAGCCAGTTAATCCATGCCGAATCAGCCTGGTTGATGATGGCTTTGACTGATGCAAAAAAAATGGCACAACTGGCTTTGCAGGACTTCGACGTACTTGAAGACAGCCAGGGCAAGGCCGACGCGCACTGGCTGCTGGCCTGGATTGCTTCAGATTCAGGCCATCAGAAACAGCGTGACATTGAATTTGAACTGATGATCCAATGCGCAGCGCGGGCCGACGACCAGGTACGTCTGAATGTCGGGCAGGCTGCACTGGCGCGCTGGTCGGCCTTCAGCAATGCGCAGTTGGCAGAAGAAAGGTATGGTGCCCACTTTGAATCACTGGCCATGGATGACAATGCGATCCGGGCAATGTGGAGCAATGAGTTTCTGGGTGTGATGCATTATTGCAGGGAAGATCTGGCCAAAGCGCTGAGTTACACCATTCAGGCCCATAAAAAAGCCATCATCACGGGTCAGATATATTTTGCAATTGTCACTGCTGTCAATATTGCCGACTCATTCAGGATGCTTAATGAGCATATGGTGGCGCTCGACTGGATGCAACGCGGCCTGAAACTGGCCCGTCAAACCGCATTACCGCGCTGCATCGGCACCTGCCTTCTTCAAATGTCCGAAATTTTACGGCAGATAAACAATCTGCCAAGAGCGCATGAAGTGCTCGATGAAGCGCTGACCCTGCTGGCTCCGGTTAACGAATCGCGTGCCTACGCTCTGGCACTGAGTTATAAAGGCAGTCTGGCTCTGGATGAAATGGAATACGCAGTCGCACTGGAGGCCTTCGAACAGCTTGAATCCAGGGCAAATGCGTTGCAGCAGGTTGATTTTCAGATTGACTATCAGCGCGGACAGGCACACGCATTATCTTTTCTTGGCAAGCCCGAAGAAGCCATCAGAGTGGCTCTGTTATCTCTGCAACTGACCCAGGAACAGGGCGAGGGTGCTAAACAGATCGAAATTCTGATGATGCTGGCCGATATTTATTTCAGATATCCAGAATTGGCCAACCGGAAAGCCGGTTCGTCATCCAGCGCTCTGGGCTGTTTGTATCTGGCACTGGAACTGGCTGAAAATTTACCCGGCTATATCATACCGAGCAAATTGTTTGAAATGCTGAGTTTCGAATTTGCCTCCGAAGGAGATTTCAGACAGGCTTTTCTGATGTCCGGCAAAGCGCTGAAAGCCCAAGAAAAAGCCCAGAATCACGAAACCTTTAACCGCGCCACCACAATACAGGTTCTGCACGAAATTGAACGAGTGCGTGAAGATGGTGAACACCATCGGCGCATTGCAATTACAGAATCGAACCGCTCCCGTGAATTGCTTCAACTCACCACAACACTGGAGCAACTCAGTGAAATTGGACGTGAAATCACCACTCACCTGGACCATCACGATATTTATCTTGTGCTCGACAAGTATGTGCACCTACTGATGGATGTGCAGGTATTCAAGATTTATCTGCTGGATAGCGAAGCCCGTCAGCTGTTCATGGCCTATTGCGTCGAAAACGGAACCCATTATCCGACGGACTTTGTCAGCATTTCACATCCATCCGCTCACTCGGCTCGCTGTTTCCGGGACGGTGCAGAGGAGCTGTGTCATTTTGCCGGAGTCGGTGACGAGACTTATATACCTGGCACCCTGCACACAGCAACCGGGCTGTACTTCCCGCTCACTATCGGTGAACGCAAACTGGGGGTGATGTCAGTGGAATCGATTAAGTCCGATGCGTTTGGGCCGCGCGAATTATTGATTTTCAGAAGCCTGTGTGCTTTCGCTGCGATTGGTTTTGACAACTCCCATACCTATCAACAATTACAGAATACCCAAAAGCAGCTGGTCTATCACGAAAAAATGGCAGCACTCGGCTCTATCGTGGCTGGCGTAGCCCATGAACTCAATACGCCAATCGGCAACGGACTGCTGCTGTCCAGCAGCCTACATGACAAAACCGCATCAATATCCAAAAAATTTCAGGAAAATTCCATCCGACGCTCCGAACTTTCCACTTATCTGGAAGACAGTGAACGCGCTTCCTATCTGATTTTCAATTCATTTCAGACTGCCGCCGATCTGGTGAGCAGCTTTAAACAGGTCTCGGTTGACCAGACTACGGCGCAGCGGCGCCAGTTCGATCTCCGGCATATGATGGACGATATCGTTGCAACGATGCGTAATCAATTCGATCTGGCAGGGATTCTGATCCAGATGGATATTCCCGAACAGGTTGCCATGGACAGCTATCCTGGTCCCTTGGGTCAGGTGATAATGAACCTGATGCAGAACGCGTTATTGCATGCATTTGATGGCAAAACCGAAGGCCGTCTGCGCATTTCTGCTCACCTGCAGGATAGTGACGCCATCGTCATCGAACTTGCCGACAATGGGAAAGGGATAGGAACTGAAATTGTGGGGAAAATATTTGATCCGTTCTTCACCACCAAACTGGGGCTGGGAGGAAATGGTCTGGGTTTGAGTATCAGCTACAACATCGTCAATTCCATATTGCGCGGCGACATTTCAGTCACTAGCCAGCTTAATCAAGGCACGACATTCCGGATCGAATTGCCGCTTCATGCGCCGGCACCAGAGGGGAAAAATGTCTGAAAATGAAAGGTCTGCCGATTATAGAAGATAGCTGTAAGTTAAAAAATCATTATCACGGATCCACCCGTGCGCTTCATAAACTGCCTGCGCTTTCAGGTTGCTTTTTGCAGTAGACAGGTCGAGCCGCGCCTTGCCGCTTTCCTTACCGACCAAAACTGCCCCATCCAGCAAATGCCTGGCCACTCCTTTTCCGCGCGTCTCTGGGGCGACGAACAGGTCGTACAGCACATAAATTGGCTGTGCCACAACTGAGCAGAAAGTGGGGTACAACTGACAAAAACCATCAAGCGTACCCTGTTCATTTTCGGCTACCAGAATAACTGATTCGTTATTTGTGATACGCGCTTCCAGATACTGTTGCGCCAGAAGCAGGTCCGTTTTCTCGTCATAGAATTGCCGATACGCGTCAAATAAGCGCGCGACTTGTTTCAAATCACGTTGCTGAAATTTTCTGATCTGTAATTTACTTTGCATTTTTATACCTGATGGTTAGAATGAGACCAGTTGAATTGATTAATTTGACTGTTCCGGTAAATTCTTTAAATGCCTGTCAACCACAACCTTGCCACCCCGTTATTAGAGCGTGGGTTGGTTAATTTAACGTAGTCTAAACTTAATAGGATCTGAAATGAAATCAATTATCTCTGCTTTAATCGCCAGTTTATTTGCTGTTTCCGCTTTCGCTGCCACACCAGCTACTCCAGCTGCTGCGACGCCAGCAGCAGCCCCTGCTGCAGATGCTGCTGCTCCTGCCACCACACCAGCAAAAAAACATAAAAAGCATAAAAAAGCTACTAACACTGCAACACCTGCACCAGCACCAGCGCCAGCCAAGTAAGAACAGCAGAAGTTCTACCTGAAACGTGCAGTCAAAAACAAATAGACAGGAATTCCTGTCTATTTGTTTTTTTGCCATCTGATACAGTGGCGACCCGTAGCGGCGATTCCGATTCAGGGAATATCGCACATGCAGTGGGTGACCACGCTGAATGCCTTATTGTGATCGGTCATATCGGACAGCCAGCGCATGTCATGCGCCATTTCCCTGACGGATGCCGGAGGCAGGGCTGCAGTAATTGGTGTCAGATTCAGGTATTTAATAAAATACTTTGCCATTGCCTGCGCCATTGACGTATCGAACAACTTCAGGAACCGGTCAATGCCGGTAGGTTCAGTCTCGATATAATCCACCGAATAGTCACCCTTAATTTTGGCGCGTTTGGCGGCGGACTTCACTGCATCTGAAAAGCTGCCCAGCGTATCGACCAAGCCCCGCTCTTTTGCCTGCTGCCCGGTCCATACCCGCCCTTGGGCCACGGCATCGATTTTTTCCGGCGTGACATGTCTGGCAGCGGCCGCCTTGCTGATGAAGTCGGCATAAATATGGTTGACACTTTGCTGAACCAGTTCGGCAAAGCGCGGGTCAATCGGCCGGGTCGGATCATAACCGCCACGCAGCCAGGTTGTGGTAGTGCCGGCACTGTGCACACCTATTTTTCCCAGCGCTTTGTCAGCAGTGGGCAGCAAAGCGAAAACGCCGATCGATCCGGTTACCGTGGCGGCGTCTGCAATTACCTCATCCGCACTCATCGACATCCAGTATCCGCCTGATGCAGCCACACCACCCATTGAAACCACAACTGGCTTACCGGATTTTCGGGTAATTTCCAGTTCACGTCGGATCAGCTCGGACCCAAATGCACTGCCGCCGGGCGAGTCGATGCGCAACACCAGCGCCTTGATCTGATCGTCTTCCCGTGCCTTCCTGATCAGGTTGGCAGTAGACAGGCCACCAATCGAACCCGGAGGCGACAGTCCATCACTGACTTCGCCTTCCGCAACGATCACGCCGACTGAATTACCGTTGGTATTAATGACCGGTTTGATGCGGGACAGATAATCGTCGTAATTAATCTGGCGAAACGAGTTGATCTGATCATCCTTGACACCGTAAGTCAGCATCAACTCCCGCAATTCATCACGGGTTTTTAAACCATCCACCAATTTGTTGTTAAGCGCAAGTTTGGCCATATCGCCCTGCACTTTGTTAATTTCATCCGGCAAACCATCAATGCCGCGCATGATGCTGCCGGCTTCGAGTTTACGTGCATGTTCGACGTCACGGGTGTAGCTGGACCACAAATCGTTATACAGATAAGCCTCGGCTTCCGAAGCTGCGTCAGACGGACCGTTGGCTATGTACGGTTCAGCGAAACTCTTGTAGGTGCCGACTTTCATCAGGTTGACGGTAATGCCGACCTTATCCAGCGCATCGCGATAATAATTTTTATAGCCGCCAAATCCTTCCAGAGCAACGAGACCCATGGGATGCAGATAAACTTCATCAGCATGCGAAGCCAGAAAGTATTGCTTCTGATTGTAACCAGATCCCCAGGCAACGATATGTTTGCCACCAGCTCTGACATGATCAAGCCCAAGTGCAACTTCATGTAGCATGGGCAAACTGGCATTCTGCATTTCGTCCAGCATCAGTACCACGCTGGAAATTTTGGGATCTTTGGCTGCGCCATCCAGTACCGCTATGACATCCCGAAGCTGCGTGTAGTCCTTGCGATCTCCCTGCGCTTCAAGCATAACCAGTTCTCGCGCACTTGAACTTTCCTGCTCAACCAGATTGCCGCGCAAATCCAGTATCAGGGCCGTCTTGTCGTCCAGCTTTTTAATGCCGCTGCCAAATAGTCCGATCAGAATACAGACCACTACAATCAGAAAGAGCAAGTTCATGAAAACCCGACGCCCGCTGTCCAGCATACGCCACAGGAAACTAAAACCGCGTTGGACGAATCGAATCAAAAACATCTTTACTCCTTCAACTATTTAACAAATTGACCAGCATTTTTGAAATAAAAACGACGGCACAGGCATAATAACTTGTGCGATTGTAAGCCACATAACAATAATTCGTTGAAATCGAAAGCACAAAAAAAAACCCGCAGCCTGAAAGGTCGCGGGTTAAATCCAATTCCTTAGGAGGGTCTTGGAGGAGACAGGTGTAACTATATAGATGGCCTGCCAAGTTTCCCAGTTTATTTTTAACATATCAGATATTCATAAACAATATAATTGAATTCAATCCACCCATCAAAGTTATATAACCAAGCCGATATTTTGATGCTTCCTCACTTCAACCATGTTCGAGGCCAAACCCTTTAAGAAATTCCGCCACCGGCATGCGCCTGCTTCCTGACTTCTGCAATTCCAGAACACGCAATGCGCCATCGCCACAACCTATTAGAAGTTGATTATTCTGCACGACGAACCGCCCTGCCACTAAACCAGCCGGAGTTGGGGCCAACTCGGCACGCCATATTTTTACCGAATGACCTGCAATCGGCGCATGAGCACCCGGAGCAGGGTTGAGGGCACGAATTTTTCGTTCGAGCCGGACCGCCGGCTGATTCAAGTCCAGCGCAGCCTCTTCCTTACTTATTTTGGCAGCGTAGGTCACACCCGGCTCCGGCTGCGGCGTCGACGAAATACTTCCAGAAGATAATTGCCGCAGTACTTCCACAATCATCGTTCCACCGAGTGTTGCGAGTTTGTCATGCAGGCTTGACGTTGTGTCATCCGACGCAATTGGCATTGCCTGAATCGCAAGCATGGCGCCAGTGTCCAGTCCCTGATCCATCTGCATGATCGTTATACCGGTTTTGCTGTCACCGGATTCGATGGCCCGATGTATCGGTGCCGCACCGCGCCAGCGCGGCAACAGCGAAGCGTGGATATTCAGGCATCCGAGTCTGGGAATGGACAACACCGACACCGGCAATATCAGGCCATATGCGGCAACCACCATCACATCATGTGGCGTTGAGTTCATCACCGCGTGGGCCTGCTCGGCCTGCTCCGGGCATTTGCCGTCCAACTTTAATGAAACTGGCTGAATAACCGGCATTTGGTGCTGTAAAGCATACTGTTTGACAGCAGAAGAATGAAGTTGCATTCCTCTGCCGGCAGGGCGATCAGGCTGGGTCAGGACCAGAACTATTTCATGTCCAGCCTCATGCAGTGCAGCAAGGGCTGTTGCAGCAAATTCCGGTGTTCCGGCAAAAATGATTTTCATGGATTATCCGCGTCTCGACGCCTGATTGGCCGGACCGCTTTTGCGCTGCAATTCCCGCTCTTCTTTTAACATCCGGGTTTTAATCCGGTTTCTTTTTAACGGTGACAGGTACTCAACAAAGACAATGCCTTTCAGATGATCAATTTCATGCTGGATACACACTGCAAGCAAACCCTGTGCTTCCAGCTCAAAGGCATTTCCATCCACATCCAGCGCGCGCACCCTGACCTCTGAGGGGCGTTCCACGCCGTCGTATATACCTGGCACTGACAGGCATCCTTCGTCATAAACTGTTTTTTCTTCACTGACCCAGATGATTTCAGGATTAATGAATACCATCAGCTCTTTTTGCGAGTCCGAGGTATCAATTACCACCAGCTGTATGTGTTGATCAACCTGCGAAGCGGCCAGTCCGACGCCTGGGGCGTCATACATCGTTTCAGCCATATCAGCGACCAACTTCTTCAAACGGTCATCAAAAACTGTTACCGGATGTGCAGTTTTATGCAGCCTTTTGTCTGGATATCGTAATATTGAGAGTATTGTCATGGGACTTTCACGCAACTTAAACGTGTTTTTTCTTGCTAGTTCAAAGATTTATGTGCAGAATTTGATTCAATTTGGCAACTGTCGGACTTCACAACTACTTGGCAACCGCATCCAATTTGAATTCTTCTTATGGAAATATTTAATATTGGCTATATGCAATGGATAATAAAATGAAAAAGTTTAGCACAATCGCGCTCCTCCTTGCTCTTAGCTCGTCAGTTTTTGCAATGGATGAAATGAATCCCCCGCAAACTCAATGTGCTTTTCTGGCTAATGCCCCTGATCAACATGTCGTCGTCAGAGGCGACACGCTGTGGGGGATTTCACAGATGTTTCTGGAGCATGCATGGTGCTGGCCTCAGGTTTGGGGGCTCAATCGTGAAGAGATTAAGAACCCGCACTGGATTTACCCTGGACAAATCGTTTATTTCGACCGGGTCGCCGGCAAGCTCAGATTAGGTCAGACACCGGACGATTCAGGTGCCGCAACGAGTTCAGGTGGCAGCGTACCAACAGTCAGACTTTCTCCCAAAATTCGGGGTGAAAATCTGGCCAACAACGCCATTCCAAGCATTCCAACCAACAGTATTGAGCCATTCCTGTCCCAACCTCTTGTCCTTGAAGAAAATGAGCTCAAAGACACACCGCGTATCGTTGCAGCCCAGCAGGGTCATGTTAATGCGGGAAAATTGGAAAAAGTATACGCCATGGGTGATCTCAAAGGCGGAACGACATTTCAGGTTTATCGCCCTGCTACAGCACTAAAAGATCCGGAAACCAAAAAGATTTTGGGTTACGAGTCAGCGTATGTGGGCGCTATCAAACTGGTGCGTGCGGGCAAATCAGAAAACGAAGCGCATGCATTCATGGTGACAGCTTCCAAGGAAGAATTGACGATTGGCGACAGGTTGCTTCCGGTTCCCAATGCCGAAATGACCAACTATGTTCCACATGCTCCGGCTTCTGACATCAACGGTCGTATCGTATCTGTCTATGGCGGCGTCGCGCTGGCCGGACAAAATCAGACCGTGTCCATCAATCGCGGTGCCGAAGAAGGTATTGATATCGGTACAGTATTGCAGATGTACCGACTGGGCGAGATTATCGTTGATAAAACCAAGGCTAAATCAGTAGTCAAACTTCCGGACGAACAATATGGAACCCTGTTTATCTATCGTGTATTCAAACATGTTTCATACGGATTAATCATGCAGGTAACTGACTCGGCCCAGGTAGGTGACGTTGTCAGATCGCCTGAGTAACCAAGGGCAAGTAGTGTGTCAGAAACCAGTAACTGGATACGATTGACAGCAACATCAGGAATAGGATGCGGAGCAGCAAAAAAACTGCTGCTCGCATTCGGACTGCCAGACCAGATATTTGCAGCGAGCTATTCCGAACTCAAGGAAGTTGTCAGTACCAAGCAGGCCCAGGCCTTGTCGCTCCCGCCCACCCCTGTCATGGCAGCCCATATCGAGCGCACCGAACTGTGGTGCACTGAACCAGACAACACCATCATCACTCTGGCCGACAGCAACTATCCGGCGCATCTCCTGACCATCCCTGATCCACCCGTGTTGCTCTACGTCAAAGGCGATCCTGACCTGCTCTCCAAGACGTGCATAGCCGTTGTTGGCAGCCGCAATGCCACCAACCAAGGCATCATCAACGCACGGCAATTTTCAGGCAGCCTGAGCCGGAACGGTCTGACTGTCGTTTCTGGTCTGGCAGCGGGCATCGACACTGCGGCCCATCAGGGAGCCCTGAGCGGCGCAGGATCAACGATTGCCGTCATTGGCACGGGTGCAGATACGGTGTATCCGGCCAACAACCGGGAGCTGGCCCATCAAATTGCCGAACAGGGTTGCATAGTTAGTGAATATGCACTCGGAACGCCGCCTGTGGCTTCCAACTTTCCGCGTCGCAACCGGATTATTTCCGGCCTGTCCCAAGGCGTTCTTGTCATAGAAGCCGCTGCCCAGTCCGGTTCACTGATCACTGCACGCATGGCCAATGAACAGGGACGCGATGTATTTGCCATTCCGGGCTCGATTCATTCCCCCTTTTCCAAGGGTTGCCATTTACTGATTAAACAGGGCGCAAAGCTGGTTGAGACCGCGCAAGATATTATTGAGGAGTTGCGAATAAGCAACAATCCCACCACACTGGGTGCCATGCTGGCCGATAAGAGCCATGCAATCGACGTCATGCCGCCCAATTCTTCACTGCTGTCAGAAATGGGATTCGATCCGGTTCATCCCGATGAACTGGCTCTGCGCTGCAACATGGAGTGTGGCGAACTGTCTGCCAAACTGGTGATGCTGGAACTGGAAGGACAGGTGGAAATGCTGGCGGGTGGTTTTTATCGCCGCCTGCATCACAAACCAAGTTAATTGCTGCTTTGCACATTAAAAACTTGTATGCTTTTTGACGAATAGGTACAGTAGCGCCATGTTTGATATTTTAGTTTACCTCTACGAAACCTATTTTCGCCCGGACGCCTGCCCCGACAGGGATGTTTTGGCCAAGAAACTGTGCGCGGTCGGTTTCGATGAAGAAGAAATCACCGAAGCCATTGACTGGCTCGCAGTGCTGAAACAAACCAGCCAGAACCCCCTGATTCAGGCGGATCTGAGCGGATTTCGCATTTATGCCAGTCAGGAAATTTCTTCGCTGGGCAATGCGGCCATCGGGTTCATTCAATTTCTTGAATCGGCCAAATTAATCAATGGGCAACAACGTGAAATTATCATTGAGCGTGCTCTGGCTGTTGATGAAACTCCGATTCCACTCGATAAGCTGAAAATCATTGTATTGATGATGCTGTGGAGTCAGGGCAAGGAACCAGATCTTTTGATGTTTGATGAACTGTTGTTGTCTGATGAACAAATTAGTCCTGGGCTGTTGCATTAGCTTGTCAAAATAGCCCGCCCCGGGTTATTTTATTGCGCTTTACGCAATTCAATTCAGTGTCAACCCTCCAATGTTTCCCTGCAACGGCTCCAATTTGGCAAATCTGCATTATCATTGGCGAAATTTTGCACTATAGCTTCGTGTCGATTCCAACTATAGTGTCTACTTGCACCACCATGAATTTCATTGAAAACAAAAAATATGACTAAAACTCTCATCATCGCTGAAAAGCCATCTGTCGCAGCCGACATTGCCAAGGCTTTGGGCGGCTTCACCAAACACGATGAGTATTTCGAATCGGACAACTACGTTCTGTCATCGGCTGTCGGACATTTGCTTGAGATTACCGTACCGGAAGAATATGACGTAAAACGCGGCAAATGGAGTTTTGCCAATTTGCCCATGATTCCGCCCCACTTTGCTTTAAATCCGATCGCCAAGACAGAATCACGCTTAAAAGTACTGACCAAGCTGATCAAGCGCAAGGATGTCAGCGCCCTGATCAATGCCTGCGATGCGGGCCGCGAAGGTGAGTTGATTTTCCGTCTGATCGCCCAACACGCCAAGGCCAAGCAGTCGGTACAGCGCCTGTGGCTGCAATCCATGACGCAAAACGCAATCCGCGAAGGATTTACCAGACTGCGCTCTGACAAGGAAATGATGCCACTGGCTGATGCGGCACGCTGCCGCTCCGAAGCCGACTGGTTAATCGGTATCAATGGCACACGCGCCATGACGGCCTTCAATTCCAAGGAAGGCGGATTTTATCTGACTACCGTGGGCCGGGTTCAGACCCCTACCCTGTCGATCGTGGTGGAACGGGAAGAAAAAATCAAACAGTTTGTGCCGCGCGCCTACTGGGAAGTGCGCGCCGAATTTGTTTGCGCAGCCGGCATTTACGAAGGTCGCTGGCTGGATCACAAACACAAGAAAAACGAACTCGATCCGGAACAGAAAGCCGAACGCTTATGGAGCAAGATCGCTGCGGATACCATCGTCACGGCCTGCCGTAACAAACCCGGCATCGTTACCGAAGAATCCAAACCGGCCACACAGATGGCGCCAGGACTGTTCGATCTGACCAGTCTGCAACGTGAAGCCAACTCGCGCTTTGGATTTTCTGCGAAAAACACGCTGGGACTGGCTCAGGCTCTGTACGAAAAACATAAAGTACTGACCTATCCGCGTACCGATTCACGGCACTTGCCCGAAGACTATATCGCGTCGGTCAAGGAAACCCTGGGAGTCATTTCCGAGAATAACAATTATCAGCAGTTCTCTTCCACCATCCTGAAACAGGGCTGGGTAAAACCGAACAAACGCATTTTCGACAACAGCAAAATCTCGGATCACTTTGCGATCATTCCCACTACACAGGCGCCAAAAAACCTGTCCGAGCCGGAACAAAAACTGTATGACCTGGTAACGCGCCGCTTTATGGCGGTGTTCTATCCTGCAGCCGAATTTCAGGTCACCACCCGTATCACCGAAGTCTCGGGACATCAATTCAAGACCGAGGGCAAGGTCATGACCAAACCCGGCTGGCTGGCCATCTACGGCAAGGAAATGGCCGGTGACGGAGAAGAAAACGGCACGCTGGTTCCTGTGGCCAAAAACGAGAAAGTCAAAACCGAATCGGTTCACAGCCACGAACTGGTCACCAAACCGCCCGCCCGCTATACGGAAGCCACGTTACTGTCGGCCATGGAAGGCGCAGGCAAGCTGGTGGACGACGATGAATTCCGCGAAGCGATGTCCGGCAAGGGTCTGGGCACACCAGCCACCCGTGCCACCATTATTGAAGGCCTGCTCACCGAACGTTATCTGCTGCGCGAAGGCCGCGAGTTACAGCCCACAGCCAAGGCCTTCCAGCTCATGACCCTGTTGCGCGGTCTGGGTGTGGATGAACTGACTTCGCCGGAATTGACCGGCGGCTGGGAACACAAACTGGCGCAGATGGAAAAGGGTCAGATCAGCCGCGAAGAATTCATGCGTGAAATTGCCCAGATGACCCAGATCATCATCAAGCGCGCCAAAGAATACAACAACGACACCATCCCGGGTGACTACTCGACGCTCACGACGCCCTGCCCGCATTGCGGCGGTGTGGTCAAAGAAAATTACCGCCGTTTTGCCTGCACCAAATGCGATTTCAATATCTCCAAAACACCGGGCAGCCGTCAGTTTGAAGTTGCTGAAGTAGAAGAATTGCTGGCCAAACGCGAGATCGGTCCGTTGCAGGGTTTCCGCTCAAAAATGGGCCGACCCTTTGCCGCTATTTTGAAAATCGTCCCGGACGATGAAGGCACCAATCTGAAACTCGAATTCGATTTTGGCCAGAACCAGAATGATGAAGATGCCGAACCGGTAGATTTCACAGGCCAGACCGTACTGGGACCGTGTCCGAAATGCGGCTCAAATGTGTATGAACTGGGCCTGGCGTATGTCTGCGAAAAAACCATGGAGCGCCCCAAGGCCTGTGATTTCCGCAGTGGCCGCATTATTCTGCAGCAGGAAATTTTGCCGGAACAAATGGTGAAATTGTTGAATGACGGAAAAACAGATCTGATGCCGGGCTTTGTTTCGCAACGCACCCGTCGCCCTTTCAAAGCCTTTTTGGTCAAAGGCAAGGACGGCAAAATCAGTTTTGAGTTTGAAGAACGCAAACCGGCTGCGGCCAAAAAACCGGCTGCGGCCAAAGTACCTGCCGCCAAAGCACCTGCCAAAAAGCCTGCGACCAAAGCCAAGGCTGCCAAATAGAAATTGCCGGCAATGCTGATTCAGCATTGCCGGCAACTGGCCCAAAATTCCTGCCTGAAATTACTCTTTTACAGCTTCAACAGCGATATCAATCGTCACGTCGTCGCCAACGTACGGAGCATATTTACCTGCATTGAAATCAGAACGTTTCACAACGACGCTGGCATTGGCACCAATCGCATCTTTTTTCATCATCGGATGCGGCATAGCCTGGAATGAACTCAATTTCAGAGTGATTGGCTTGGTCACACCCTTCAAAGTCAAATTGCCTTCCACTGAAGCTGGTTTGTCGCCGTCAAAATTGACTTTGGTGGATTTGAATGTCGCAGTCGGATATTTTTCAGTGGATAAAAAATCTTCACCCTGAATGTGACCGTTAAACAAGTCGGAACCGGTATCAACCGATTTCATATCGATAGTTACATCAACCGAGCCAGTTTTGGCTTCTTTATCGAACACGATTTTTCCTGTTGTTTTATTAAAACGGCTGAGCTGTGTCGAATAGCCGAAATGGCTGTACGAAAAACGCGGCATGGTATGCAGGCCATCAATAATAAATGTTTCAGGTGCTGCAAATGCTGAACTACTGAGTGTGGCGATAAAGGCTGCGGCTAAGGTAAATTGTGTCAATGATTTCATGGTTAAAGCTCCTTTGGATTGATACCGGTTAAATTAAAACGTACTCATTTCTGACTGCTTATTTGCTGGCACCGGCCAGCAGGTGAAACTTGATCTGAACTTCGTTGGCAACCGTTTCGAAAGTGGCCCATGGACCTTCTCCGATACTGTAGTCCGAACGCAGGATGGTGAACGCACCATCAAAGCTGGCGGTCTTGCCGGAGATGGTAACGAGCGCCGGTGCCGTCACCGTTTTGGTACGCCCCTTGATAGTCAACGGTCCGCTGACTTCATAGCGGTTGCCGCCCAGCGACTTGATAGCGGTGGTAGTAAAAGTTGCCTTGGGAAAGGCCTTGATGTTGAACCACTGTTTGCCGACCACTTCATCGTTACCTTCGTCGGATCCGACATCGATGCTGGCCAGATCCAGATCAAACTGCGCTTTCGAAGCGGCCAGGTTGGCCGGATCAAAATTCATCTGCACGGTAAATTTCTTGAAGCGTCCATCCATACCAACGCCCATTTGTTTGTAGCCAAAATTGAGTGTGCTTTTGTCGACCTGAACAACCTTATATTCTTCGGCCTGACTGGACACCGACACCAACGACGCTGCGGCCATGGTCAACGCTATAAACAGTGATTTTACTTTCATCATTTTCTCCGATTATTTTCTTGATACAAGCATCATGCGGGTAAGAACATCATCCCGATCTTTAAAGTGGTGTTTTAACGCCGCCAACACATGACCGACAACCACGGCCGCCAGGATCAGATTCAATCCCAGATGAACCGTTTGCAGCACATGCCCCAGTTCGCGATCCTTGCCGATCAGATCAGGGAGCGGAAACACACCGAACAGCACAGTCTGAAATCCTTTGGCCGAACTCATCAACCAGCCGGACACCGGGATGCAGAACATTAACAGATACAGCACCGCATGTCCTGCATGCGCTACCAGCTGCTCCATTTTGCCCATATGGGCCGGCAGGGCCGGTGGACGATGCATGATACGCCAGGACAGTCGCACCAGCGCCAGCATGAAAATCGTCACGCCGGTCCATTTGTGATAGGACAGAAACTGCAGTTTTTGCGGCGAGAATGGCATATTGCTGACGTAAAAACCAAAACCAAACATACCGATGATCGCCACGGCCATGAGCCAGTGCAGCACCTTGGCGGTCATGGTGTAGTCATTTTTTTCAGTAGCCAGTGACATGCTTGAACTCCAAAATAAAAGGTGGTGAATTATGCGGCAAGATCAAAAACCAGCACTTCGGCCGCCGGTGAGACGGTCAGCGTGAGTAATGCCTCGTCAGACAGCACAGCCGCATCACCAGTCTGCAACTGCAGGCCATTTACCTGAACAGCGCCCTGTATCAGATGCACGTAGGCTTTGCGTTTCGGGTTCAGTTTCAGGGTGGCCTGACCTGCTTCATCAAAAATACCACGATACAGTGACGCGTCGGCATGAATCGTCAAAGCAGCGTCGGCTCCAGCCGGTCCGGCAATCAACTGTAACGTGCCGGGATTTCTGTCCAGGGTCTTTTGCTCATAACCCGGCTCGATCCCCGTCAGATTTGGCAAGATCCAGATCTGAAAGAAATGGGTCTGCTCATCTTTAAACTGGTTGAATTCGCTGTGCCGGACTCCGCTGCCGGCACTCATGCGCTGCACATCGCCGGCCGGGATGGTCGTGCCATTGCCCATGCTGTCCTTGTGCTCGAGTCCGCCAGAAATCACGTAACTGATAATTTCCATGTCGGCATGACCGTGGGTACCAAAACCCGCTCCCGCTGCCAACCGGTCTTCATTGATGACACGCAGATTACCCCAGCCCATGTGTGCAGGATCGTAATAACCCGCAAACGAAAATGAGTGGAAACTCTTCAACCAGCCGTGATCGGCGTAACCGCGTTCCAAAGACTGTCTTAACGTAATCATAAATTCCTCCAGTGCTGACACTTTAATTGTTGTGCAGAAGGATGTGTTCCAGTCAATTTGATGGCATCATTCAAATAATTTGAACGATTAGAGGTAGATATGAAGCCACCTTTGTCCGCACGCGACGTATTAACGCCAGATTCGCTGGCCATGCTACAGGGAATTGCCGATGCCGGCAGCTTTGCAGCGGCAGCCCGCACCTGCGGCATGGTACCAAGCGCACTGACCTACCGGGTACGTCAGATTGAAGACGCGCTTGATGTGCTGCTGTTCGATCGCAGCTCGCGTCAGGCGCGGCTGACTCAGGCCGGTCACGAACTGCTGCGTGAAGGTGCGCGGCTGCTGGCCGAAGTCGATGCCATCGCCAACCGGGTCAAGCGCGTGGCTACTGGATGGGAACCGACCCTGACGATCGCCATTGACAGCATCATTCACCGCACCGTGGTTTTGGAATTGTGCGAAGCCTTTTTCGCACTGAATCCTCCCACCCGGCTGCGGCTGCGTGCTGAAACGCTGTCCGGCACGCTGGAAGCCCTGACTTCCGGACAGGCCGATCTGGCCATCGGTGTGCCGGCAGAATCAGCTTCCACCGCGGGTTTTCAGGTGCGTCCTCTGGGAAACCAGCGTTTCATCTATGTAGTTGCGCCCCACCATCCGCTGGCACGGGAGACTGAACCGCTCAGCGATGAACTGATCCGCCAGCACCGGGCCGTGGCCGTGGCAGATTCGGTGCAGCGCGGCGGCGGACTGACGCTGGGTTTGCTGGGCGGTCAGGAAGTATTTACGGTGCCTAATATGTCGATCAAGCTCGAAGCGCAACTGCGCGGTATCGGCAGCGGCTTTCTACCTGACAGTCTGGCCATGCCGTATGTCAAAACCGGCCGGCTGGTAGAAAAGCCGGTGGAACGTACCGAGCGGATCGTGCATGTCAGTTACGCCTGGCGCAAATCACCCAATCATGGCAACGCGCTCAAATGGTGGCTGGACCAGCTCGACAGCGCCCAGACCAGAGCCGCCCTGCTCGGCAGCGTTTTCACAACCAGTCTGGATGTCATGTAATTTCAGCAGGGCCCAGACGTAAAAAAAGCCGATCAGTGATCGGCTTTTTTTTCAACAACTGACAACAGTTATTTGGCAGCTGGCACTTCAGGTTCTTTAAAGGAACCACCGCTGTTATTCACCATGTACACGATCGTACGCGCAATTTCGATATCGTCCAGATCCGCGTTACCGCCTTTGGCAGGCATGGCATTGAAACCGTGCAAGGCATGATCCAACAGTTTGTCGTAGCCGTTCTTGATACGTGGCGCCCAGGCTGCAGTATCACCAAACTTCGGCGCTCCGGCAACACCGGCACCATGGCAGGCCACACAGGTGGATTTGAAGATTGCTTCGCCGGTTTGCAACACTTTAGGACCACTGGCATCTTTAAACGTATAGCCGATGTCGGATACCGGCTGAATTCGGGCGGCAATGGCTTCCGGAGTCTGCGCGTTAGAACCGGCCGCAGGAAGATTGCCAGAAGTGACAAACTGAACCAGTAAAACTATGCAAATAATTGGCACTACGAACGCTGCAATGACTGCAACGATAAGCTGATTTGGCGTTTTTATGGGTGATTCGTGTTCGTCGTGGGCCATATTTTCCTCAATACTATTTGGGTATCAGTTGATAGTTTAATGTTGCGGCGTTGGTGGAATGAACGCATCGGGAACAATCAAAATGCATCTCATCCAGGTACAACAGCCATGGTTCTTGTCGCATCGCAAGCCCCAGATTATAGGGGTAAAGCAAAATGTTTGGAACTGGAAATAGTGTATGCCACCCATAAAATGGTGCTTTACTTAACTTAATTGCGCACTTTTCCCATAAATGCATCGGCTGCTGCGCTAAAATCAGCACTTCTTGTTCAGTAAAATCAGGGCAGAGTAGCTAATAACGCCGGGTTTGGCTTATAATTCGCGCCTGTTCACGGGCCAGCCAAGCTTCATGCTGCCCCGCACTTCACAATGCGACCGTCTTCCAACGGATAGGATACGAGCCTCCGAAGCTCGCAATACAGGTTCGATTCCTGTCGGTCGCACCAATTAAATCAAATACTTACCTGGATTAATTTAGTAAGTTTTTGAATCAGCCCGCAGCTTCAACATCCATGTAAACTCTATGTAACCCGATTTGCGGAATGCACTCTTCAAATTGTCACGCCACATAACCGCATATTTCAGAGATGCATTACATCGGTACGCTGATGAGAGTGTTTTTTTCGCCCTTCAATTTTCTGCGTTTGTAATCAGAAATTTATCGTGGACTCGACTTTCAATCCACCAATATTTACTGAAATACCGGCCCAACCGCTCGCCGGCTTGCCTGTCATACCTGTAACCGAAATCGAGTTTGTCGTAGCAACTGCAGGTACACCATCATTTTCAAATGCAAAAATCAGATTGGAGGATGCGTCAAACAGTTGCATTCCCTGGTTTCCGACAACCACCCCTGTGGGCATTGTCCATGTCATCGTCGCAGTCGTGGTATTTGGCCGGTTTTTCCACGGCTGCCACTGCCTGATTAGTGAAGGGTTTCATCCGAGAATTCAGGTCTGCGCCAACGCACGCAGCCCGGCACTGCTGTAAGTTCTGCCGCTCTTGTCGATAAACAGCGCATCAACCTGCGCCATGGATTGAAGCAGCTGCAGCGATTTTTCATGTCCCATCACAAAAAACGCGGTTGACAGACCATCGGCCAGCAAACCGTTGGGCGCAGCCACGGTTACGCTGGCCAACTCCAGTGGCGAGTCGCCAGTGGCAGGATCAAAGATGTGGTTGTGGGTGAAGTCGGCGGTGAAAAAAGTTTCATAGTCGCCTGAAGTCGCCACGCTGCGTCCATCCATGCCCAGCAAGGTAGTCAGTTGTTCTGCGTGACGCGGATCTTGCACACCAACCAGCCACGGATGGCCGGCTTTGCTGCCGATCGAAATAAATTCGCCGGTATCGAGCAACGCGTGTTCAATGCCGCGCGCACGTACCGCATCTAACGCCAGATCAACCGCATAACCTTGAGCAATACCATTCAGGGTGATTGCCATCGATGGTCTGGTCAGACGCACCCGTTGCGCATCAAACTGAACAGCGCGCCAGTCAACCAGTTCCTGCGCCTGTTTTCTGGCAAGTTCGGTGGGTAACGCGTTGCGTTCGGCAGCTGCAGTGAACTGATTCCAGAGCGGTTGTACGGTGATATCAAACGCGCCGTCAGTCAGCCTGGACAACCGGTTGGCCTCGGTCAGCACGGTCAGTAAATGCGGGTCGGGATGATGCACGATACCATGCGCATTCAACTGTCCGACCTGACTGGTCTGGGTGTGGATGCTCATCAGTGCGTCGATGTTTTTGGCCTGTGCGAAGGCATCCTGCATGGCCAACTCGGCGTTGCGCTGATCGCTGTGCAGCACGTGCATGGTGATGGTGGCGCCAAAGGCCAGATCCGAAGCCGTATATAGCCGTTTTTCGGTGCCGGGAAATTGCTGGCGGATGATCGTGCCGGTCTGCGCCAACGGTGCCATCAGGGTTGATCCCGGCAGCAGCGCTGCGCCTATCCCGGCAATAAGAAATGAGCGACGTCGCATAAATTATCCTTGGACAGTGAGTGAAATCGGAATGACAGTACGGCGTTTTTTATCCAGCATCAGCGGTGCGCACAGGTCCTCGCTGGCATGGATGACGACGCAATCCATACACTGAAAACATTCGTTGTAATCAATTTTGCCACTCGGCTCAATGGCCTGATAATCGCAGCGGTGCCGGCAGGTCTGGCACGGTGTGCCGCATTCTTTCCTGCGCGGGATCCAGTTAAAGATACGCACATAGCCCAGCACGGCCAGTGTGGCACCGAACGGACAAAGATAGCGGCAAAAAAATTTGTAGCTGAAAGTGCTGATTAACAGCAGGCCGATCGCATAAACCAGGTAGGGCCAAGAGCGCACGAAGTTGAGTGTAATCGCCGTTTTAAACGGTTCGATTTCGATGAGCGCATCAGTATGGCCTTTGACAGAAAACACACTCAGCAGGATCAGCGCGAGCAACACGTATTTCAGCCACTTCAGCCTGGCATCCATTCTGGTATGCAGCCGCAGTTGTGGCACACGCAACGCAGTGGCAACTTTGCCGGTAAATTCCTGCAACGCGCCAAACGGACACAGCCAGCCGCAGAACGTGCCACGTCCCCAGACCAGCAGTGCTGCTACGGTATACACCCATAACACCACGGTCATCGGATCGTACAGAAAGAATGCCAGATTGCGATGCGCCAGCAGCGCCTGCAGCATGCCG
This sequence comes from Oxalobacteraceae bacterium, assembly GCA_043758755.1. GTDB lineage: Bacteria > Pseudomonadota > Gammaproteobacteria > Burkholderiales > Burkholderiaceae_D > Solimicrobium. The sequence goes on along the minus strand of JAYVMW010000059.1, from coordinate 50,966 downwards.
GTGATGTTGACGATCGAAAGCTGACCCTGCGCATACCAACCGATAAACAGCACCGTATACACCAGGAAGGTGCGCCGTATCCAGATAAATCTGGTGGCATTGGCGGTCAACTGTTTTTGCCTGATCAGCGCGACACTCAGCACAACCAGGCCAGCCAGCAGGATGGCCAGATCAACCCGGCGTGCGCGCCAGATTCCCTGCCAGGATTTGCTGTCCGGTTCGGCCGCAATATAAAAGCGCGCAGGCAAGCTCATCGCAAGGTTTACCGACTGGGTAAATTTTTCCGGATAGACCACACCTTTGCTGCGCGTGATGGGCAGCTCGACCGTCAGTGGTTGCGACGGGTCCAGTCCGGCCTGGCGGATAATCCGGAACGCGCTCAATGAATTGCCGAGCTCGTCTGAAAACACGGTATTGGCTGGAAGTTTTAAATCCATATCAAGGTCGCGCAGCTCAATCGGCAGCCCGTCCTGTTTTAACAGCAGCCGGTTCGGTACCGAGCCGCGCACAAAGTCGTCACCGGTGATGCTGTAACGGCCCGACGACATCAGCAGCAGCGCAAAATCACCGGGTTCGAGACGGTTCTGCAACCGACGCCAGCTTTCCGCGCGCAACAGATTGCTGCCGATGCTGGGAATGGAGACATAAGCCAGATACAGATCAATAAAAATATCGTCAGGATGTTGGCGGGCAATTTCATCAAGACCGGCGCCATCGGTACCGGCAAACAGCTTTTCAACGTCCTTGTTGCGCACCACAACATGTTGCACCAGACCGGAATCCAACAGCTCCTGCATGCTGTGCTGTTCAACCAGTGTGGTCTTGACGGACGCGATCAGGTCAGGGTCGCGGGTCTGTGCGAAACCCAGTTTTTTGCGCGCCACTTTCAGAGCGGCCCCCAGGATGCTCTGGTTGATGATACGCACCGAGGCCGTGGCTTTGGTCACGCCGTCAATGACAACGTGGGCATTGTTGTTGGCGCCCAGGCTGTCCCGACGCGCGCCAATTTTTATATTCTGGTTAATCGACAGATGCTGATACTGGCTGACAAACTGAAACAGCGGCGCTTCGCCCAGACCATCGACAAACACCGGCTCGTGCTGCGAGAGCACTTTGACATCAATAAAGCTGCCTTTGGGGTCCATGGCGATGAGCAGATTAATCGGCACGCCGGAAAAGCCGGGGATCGGCGCCATGTCGATGGTCTCAAAAACGTAGCCGACCAGTTCGTTTTCTGTGGCGTTCTGTTTGAAAATGGGCCACACCAGCATCTCGGTATCCTGGTCGCCCACTATATAGGGGCTGGGAAAGCGCGCAATCAGATCCGCTTTACTCAGCACGCCGGCCAGACATGCGGGCAGATGTGCGAACAGGGTAAGCGTGACTGCCATGAGCAGGATGCTGCGTAATTTCTGGGCCGACATGGACGTGGTTCCTTGGATGAGATGTGTTTGTAATTCTCAATTTTGTTTCCATTTACGCAAATTGCATGCCACGTAACCAAAAATGAACCGCGCATTTCAAAAGTGCTCTGTTTTTGATCAGTTTTCAGATTAGTTGTTACGAAACCGAACAGGTCCAAAGTTTCTTGCGCAAACCGCAGCAGCCCGATTTTGTGCGCATTTAAGTTCGATTTACCTATGACAGACAAGGGTTTGTCATAAACGGGCACGCATTTTGCTGAAGTGGCAGTGTTGTAAAAACAAATCAATTAAATTTAACAGGGAGACCTCAATGAATACTTTTCAAACAAAAAAAACTTTATTAGCCGCTTTGGTACTGAGCGCAATTGCAGGTGTGACAGGTTCAGCGTATGCAGACCAGGTAACCATGTATGGTTTTATTGACGCCGGCGTATTCTCAACCAATAACTCTGGCGGCAAATCCCTGACAACCATGGACAATGCCGGCGGTAACTATTTCCCGTCGATGTACGGCATTACCGGTTCTGAAGATTTAGGCAGTGGAATGAAAGTCGGCTTTAACATGCAGGGCAGCCTGGATGCGATGACCGGCACCAATTCTGGCAATGGCTTATTTGACCGTTACGCCAGCGTCACTATTTCCGGTTCGGCCGGCTCATTGGAATTGGGTCGTCAAATTGATTTGCTGTTTATGCAGTCCTTTGTGAATGGTGTCATGCCAACGCATGCCAACTCATTGGCTGTCAATGGCTTATTGGCCTATGGTGGCGGTGATCGTGCAACGACAGTGCCTGCGACTACGTCCGGCACTAACTCAAACGCCACGATCGATTCATCACGTATCAGTAATGCAGTTACCTATACAACACCTGAATTCAGCGGCTTTACAGGCAAGTTCATGTATGCACTTGGCGGTATTGCAGGCAGCACATCAGCCAACGCTCTCTATTCAGGTGTGATAACAGGCAGCATCGCCGGCGTGGGTCTGTCAGCAGGTTATGAAACACAGAACAGCCGCAGTGCGACTGCAACTCAAACCAACAACTACAATCAGGCATTGTTTGGTGCCAAGTATTCAATTGGTGATATCGATCTGGCTGGTCAATACCATGACTACAAATCGTCTGACTCCACAATTAACACGACCGCATTTGAAGCAGGCGCTGCCTATCATGTTTCACCAGTGTTGACAGTGGGTTTAAACTTTGAACACTTTGATGACAAGTTTGCCAATACCACGCCAGAAATTATCAGCTTCAAGGCCAAGTATGACTTGTCCAAACATACTTACCTGTACGGCATGGTGGCTGACTACAACAAGTCTGCGTCGGCACAAATGTTCCAGGGTTATGCCGTTACCCTTGGTGACGCCAATACCGCAACCAACTTTGCCTTTGGTATCGTGCACGGGTTCTGATTGCGCAATTAAAGAAATCTGAGCGGCACGGCAGTCAGTCAACCAGCTTGACTGACTGCTTTTTTTCAGCGTATCACGACACCCCAGGGTAATTCACCTACGCTGATTTCAGCACTGACTGTATTCGAAACGGTATCGATAACAGATACCGAGTTGGAACGGCCATTGGCCACATACAGTTTTTTCCCATCCGGCGTAATGGCCATATTCCACGGGCGTTTTCCCACCGGAACGGTAGCAACAATGCTGTTGCTGGCTTGCTCGATCACCGACACCGTGCCATCCTTGCCGTTAGAAATATAGATATGTTTTCCGTCAGGCGCGATGGTCACGCCATTGGAAAAATTGCCGCCTTTGATCTGCGCGACGACAGTCTTACTAGCCACATCCACAGCGTAAATCGTGCTGGCCAGTTCACTGGCGACATACGCGGTTTTGCCATCCGGTGTAAAGGCAATGCCGCGCGGGCGCAGGCCAAGTTTGACGGTGGCAACCTCTTCACGTTTTTGCACATCGATAATATCGAGCGAATCGGCTTCTTCGGCACTCACATACAGCCAGCGTCCATCCGGAGAAAATTCGGCATGTTCCGGATTCTTGCCTGCTGTCTTGATGCTGAATTCCTTTTTACGTGTCACCGGTGAAACAAAACTCACGGCGTTACTGATTTCACTGGCGGCCACGATCCATTTTCCGGTCGGTGATACACCTACACCTTCAGGCGACTCGCCCAGCGCAATCGAGCCCACCACCGCCCTGCTGGCCAAATCAATCACCACCAGTGCATTGGCGGGCTGGTCACTGACATACAGAGTTTTTCCGTCGGGGCTGACCGCCAGCCCACGCGGCTTGGTTCCGGCCGGCATCACAGCAATGACTTTATCAACAGCGCAATCGATGATCGAGATGGTGCCGGACTTTTCGTTGGGCACATACGCAAACGGGCTGGCTTGCGCCACGCCAGACAGCAACAGACTGGCCGCAATAATGTGCAGCTTGAGTCCCTTGAATTTTTCTGGCATTTGGGTCAGGTGGCAGAGTGACATGGTTTTTCCTTTTTTATGTTGGGTCGGACTGAAATGGCAAGAGCAATAAGCATGCCGCTGGATTGAAGGACTGCTGATCCGAACCAGCTGTTCTCTGTACCAAATATGAACAGTGGATTGAGCCAATTTGCAGCAGTTTGGTGTTCCTGCAACCGGTATTGCGTACTGCATCAGCTGGCACAGTAGCTGGCACAGTGATTGCTACATTGATTATGCAGTAGTTACACATGGCCGGGTTTGATTAATTCACGGTCGATTGGATTCTAATGAAAATGTCAGTTTGCCGCTGAAAACCGGCAGGCTGATTTATAAATTGTTGCACGATAAGTGCAATTCGGTAGTTACATAGATAATTAATCTGGGGGATGACATGCAAAAGAAATTAACCGGCGTCGTATTCAGTATGGTGCTTGGCGCGACCTGCTCAGTGCAGGCCGAAGGCGTTACTGACGCAATGCTTACGAACAGTGCCAAAACAACCGACAGTGTATTAAGTTGGGGAATGGGTACACAGGGACAACGCTACTCATCACTGACACAGATCAATGACAAGACTGTCAACAAGCTCGTACCGGTCTGGTCGTTTTCCTTTGGCGGCGAAAAGCAGCGCGGACAGGAATCACAGCCATTGATTTATAACGGCAAGATGTTTGTAACCGGATCCTATTCACGCATTTTTGCGGTGGACCTGAAAACTGGCAACAAGATCTGGAAATATGAACACCGTTTACCTGACGGCATCATGCCTTGCTGTGACGTGGTCAACCGCGGTGCTGCGCTGTACGGCAACCTGGTTATTTTTGGCACGCTCGATGCACAACTGGTGGCGTTGGATCAGGATACCGGCAAAATCGTCTGGAAAGAAAAAGTGGACGACTACGCAGCCGGCTACTCCATGTCAGCAGCGCCTTTGATTGCCAAAGGTCTGTTGTTGACCGGTGTGTCCGGTGGTGAATTCGGTGCGGTCGGTCGTGTTGAAGCGCGCAATCCAATGACCGGTCAGTTAGTCTGGGTACGCCCAATGATCGAAGGTCACATGGGTTACAAGTACGACAAAGACGGCAATGCTACTGAAAACGGCATTACCGGCGTGACCAATAAAACCTGGCCTGGTGATTTGTGGAAAACCGGCGGCGGCGCAACCTGGCTCGGCGGTACTTTTGATGCAACGACTGGCCTGGCTTATTTCGGCACAGGTAATCCTGCACCATGGAACAGCCATTTACGTCCTGGCGACAATCTGTACACAGCTTCTACCGTGGCACTGGATGTGGATTCCGGCCAGATCAAATGGAGCTATCAGACTACTCCGCACGATGGTTGGGATTATGACGGTGTGAATGAATTCGTCACCTTCGACATGAATGGCAAGCGCTTCGGTGCCAAAGCTGACCGGAATGGTTTCTTCTACGTTATCGATGCCAACACCGGTAAATTGGAAAATGCTTTCCCGTTCGTGAAAAAAATCACCTGGGCCACCAGCATCGATCTGAAAACCGGTCGTCCTAACTATATCGAGGCAGGCCGTCCTGGCGATCCAACCAAGGGTGAAGATGGTAAAAAAGGTGCTACCGTTTATGCAGCACCAGCCTTCCTGGGTGCAAAAAATCAGATGCCGATGGCGTATAACCCAGAGACCAAACTGTTCTATGTACCAGCCAATGAATGGGGCATGGACATCTGGAATGAGCCAGTCAGCTATCACAAAGGTGGCGCATATTTAGGTGCGGGTTTCACGATTCATCCTATCAATAAAGATTACATCGGTGCGATGCGCGCGATGGATCCTAAAACTGGAAAAATCGTCTGGGAAATCAAAAACAACGCTCCTTTGTGGGGTGGTGTGATGACCACTGCGGGTAACCTGGTATTTTACGGTACACCTGAAGGCTTCCTGAAAGCAGTGGATGCAAAAACCGGTAAAGAATTGTGGAAATTCCAGACTGGTTCAGGCATTGTCGCTCCGCCAGTAACATGGAAAGAGGGCGATACACAGTACATCGCTGTCGTTTCCGGTTGGGGTGGAGCGGTTCCATTGTGGGGTGGCGAAGTGGCCAGCAAAGTCAACATGCTTGAGCAAGGTGGTTCTGTTTGGGTGTTCAAACTGTTTGCGAAATAAGCACGTGATGTAACGCAGTAGTTTTTTCCAAGGTGGTAGATTGGCTGCCGGTTTTTACCGGCAGCTTTTTTTTGTTCCTGTTTTCTGTCGGGTATTTAAATTATGCTCAGAACCGTAGGGTGCAATAACATTGCGCCATTTCTACCTGTGCTGTTGATGGTGCAATGTTTTATTGCACCCTACTAATGGTGCCTGGTCTGCGCTGCAGGCAGCAATCACCAGCCGAAAAAAAAACGGCACGATCAAATCGTGCCGCAAATAAAACTCAAACCAGTTGTCAATGAATCAGGGCTGTACCATCTTCACATCATGACTGGCAAATATCCTGGCCATTTCGCCGGAAGCAATCAGTTCAGCCGTGGCTGCTGCCAACGCTTCTCTGAGCTCGGCATTTTCTTTCTTGACCGCCATGCCGACTATCCAGCCATTGCGCGGCAACATCGGAAAACTGATATCGCCCATCTGAAAACGCGCGTCCTGTTTCAGAACCGATTCGATCTCTGCTTCGTTGGCGATCACACCGGCCACTTCACCGGCTTTCAGCTTTTCCAACGCTTCGGTAGCCGAGGCGTAAATTTTGACATCTTCGCGAAATTTTCCGTCCTGGGCACCGAGCAACAGCACCGCGCCGATCGAGGCTTTATCAACGCCGATTTTCAGACCAGTCAGTGAATCGAGATTGCTGTAGGTCGGCATTTTGGACAGGTCGCGCACCAGGTGCACCGACTCACGCAGATAGGGTGAAAAAATAACCACCTTGTCGTTGTGCGCAATCAGTGCAGGCTCTACCGGGACATGCAGCATGACATCGGCCGGACCATAACCAAGGTAATGACCCTTCCAGACCATGTTGCGCAAATCGTCGTTGACATCGTCGCCCGCCGGGAACGGCAGCAGAGTCAGCTGCAGTCCCAGTTTGGCCGCCAGTGCCTTGGCTATATCGATATCGATACCGGCGTTATGATCGGAGAACGGTGCGAAATCGTTATACACGGCCACTGACAGTACACCAGGCGTTTTCATCTTCATTGCATGGTCTTGTGCCAGCGCGCTGTGCTCCGCCAAAAAACAGGAAGCCACCATCAGCGCGGGAACAATTTTGCGGAATATTTTTTGCATGCGAAGGTCCACTCAGGAGTTAATTCGGTTTGAGACGCAAGGTCTCAAGATAAGTACGGATCGCCCACATTGCTTCCTGGCTGAATATGCCCTCAAACGGAGGCATGTACACCGCACCGTTACGCACTTTACCATGACGGATTGATGTCAGAAAATACTTGTCAGTTTCTTTGTAACAGGCCAGTTTTTTTGCATCGGTTTTTAAATCCATGCAGTCGCGATCCAGATAACGCAGATCCGGCGCGATTCCGCCGCTTTGCGCCTGCAGGCCATGACAGCGTGCGCAGTTTTCTGCAAATGCCGAGCTGCCGATTTTGGTGGCTTCGGCCTGACCGCGGTAGGGATTGTCGTCACGCCAGGCAGCGCCGAGCGGTGCCAGTGATCCAGTTTCAACTGCCTGCGGTGTAACGTTGCCGTGTGCGAAAACAACAGAGGATGCCAGCAGTGTCGCTGCGACTGTTGCCAATAAAGTAGTGCGTTGCGATATAAACATAATAACGGTCTCCATTTTAGTCTACTACTCCATCAGCAAGTTGCGTGCCATGAATCGCGAAACACTTATTTCAACTCTAAACACGCGAGTAAAATTACTTGCTGCACAAACAAAATTGATCAACGTCATTGTGCTGTTCAGGGACAGGTGCTACATTAAATAACACAAAAAAAGTAACACCACGAACAGAGACGCTGTTGATATTTGTTGCCGGATCACCTGCAATATTCAACCTTACCTATCGTAATGCTTGCGCATTGCTCATTATCTTGGACTCGCCATGTCAAAGCTTGAATCAGCATCTGCTGCAGATGGTTCTATCCTGATAGAAAAATCCCATCAACGTTCGGCCGCATTTGGGCTTTCCGAACTGGAGAGACCCGATTTCAGCGCAATTTCGCGCGCTGACATGTCAGTGCTGCTGGATCAAAATCGCATTCTGCACACCCACGCCCTGCCGGTGATGGAAACGCTGTTTGAGCAAATCATCAACACCCATAACATGGTCATACTCACTGACGTGAATGGTCTGATTCTGCATTCGTTGGGCGACGATGATTTTCTGGAAAAGGCCGACCGGGTTGCCTTAAAGCCCGGCGTGGTCTGGTCAGAGGCCAGCAAGGGGACCAACGCGATCGGAACCGCCATCGTTGAGCAGGCGCCGATGCAGATCCACGCGCACGAACACTTCCTGAAGGCGAATCATTTTTTAACCTGTTCTGCCGCACCCATCATGGATCCGCGCGGCAATGTGATAGGCGTGCTCGATGTCACCGGTGACCAATGCAGCTTTCACAAACACACGATGGCGCTGGTACGCATGTCGGCGCAGATGATTGAAAATCATCTGTTCCTGTCTTCATTCAACAATGCCTTCACGGTGCACTTCAATACCAGGCCTGAATTTATCGGCACCCTCATGGAAGGTATTGCGTCATTTACACCGGACGGACGGTTTTTGTCTGCCAACCGGATCGGCCTGTTTCAGCTTGGTCTGCCTTTGCAGGCGCTGCAACTGCATACCTTCAGCTCCTTGTTTGGCCTGTCGATTTCTGCGCTGTTTGATCATTACCGCACGGCCTCGCCGAAGCTGTTGAATCTGTGTCTGCCCAGCGGCGTGCGGGTCTTTGGTCGCGCACAACTGCATATGCTCAACACCGCATTTCACCACTCGGCCGGGCTGGCAAAAACCAGCGACAGCGCCGATCAGAAAAGCGCCGACAACCGTCAGGACGCCCTGCCGGCCCCGGTGCCGTCGCGCAAAATGTCGGGCCTGCGTTACCTCAACACAGGCGACCCACAGGTCAGCGCCCTGATCGACAAGGTCACCAAAGTACTGGGCAAGGATATTCCGATACTGATCATGGGCGAAACCGGCACCGGTAAAGAGTTGCTGGCTCAGGCGATCCATAACGATTCGCCACGGGCCCAGGGTCCGTTTGTGGCAGTCAATTGCGCTTCGATTCCTGAAACACTGATCGAATCCGAACTGTTCGGCTATGAAGATGGCGCCTTTACCGGGGCACGCAAAAAGGGCTCGACCGGAAAAATTCTGCAGGCCAATGGCGGCACGTTATTCCTTGATGAAATTGGCGACATGCCCCTGAGTCTGCAGGCGCGTCTGCTCAGAGTGCTGCAGGAGCGCATGGTCACGCCGCTGGGCAGCAGCAAATCGATTACCGTCAATGTTGAGCTGATCTGCGCGACCAACCGCAACCTGCGCGACCAGATCGCCAAGGGACTGTTCCGCGAAGATCTGTACTATCGTCTCAACGGCCTGGTGATGCGTCTGCCCCCGTTGCGTGACCGGACCGATATCGAAACGGTGGTAGACAAAATCCTCATCCAGGAATCGACCGGTGGGCGCTGTACGCTGGCGCCGGAAATCATGACGCTGTTCAAAAAGCACAGCTGGCCAGGCAATTTCCGCCAGCTCACCAATCTGCTGCGCACCGCCATCGTGATGGCCGGTGATGACTGCCAGATCCAGCGCAGCCATCTGCCAAGTGACTTCCTCGACGATGTCGAGGTGAACCAGATCAGCGTAGCGGAAACAGCCGTGTCGTTGCCAATTTCGGCCGACGGCCATCATCTGGAACAGGTCGAGATGGCGCTGATCAAGCAGTCGCTGGATGGAAATAATGGCAATGTATCCGCCACAGCCCGGGCACTGGGTGTTTCACGCAACACTATTTACCGCAAAATCCAGATGTTCAAATAAGGGGGGGCTGACCCCAGCCACAGCGTCCCGTTGCTGTTGCCACTGTTCCATTATGTGACAACACTGTCCGATTTTGGAACAGGTGCGACTGCTGCCGGTTCCGGACAGGCCGAAATGTGTCAGTCAGAAGTCGTGGCACGTAAATTGCGAACGTATCTCATCTGGACACCCAATTCATCGCAATACAACCTCCCCATAAAGTTATGCGCCACTCTATTATTTATCGTGCCTGCAAGGCCATCCACCATCACGGCGCCCAGAGCGTTGCAACGGCACTGATGCTCACGTCTGTCGTTGAGGTCCACGCTCAGGAGCAAGTCAATGGCCTCGACACCGTCGTGGTATCGGCCGACCGGACCGAACAACGCATTATGGACACGGCCGCCTCGATTACAGTCGTCTCCGCCGCACAGATACACGATGCGCAACCTGAACAAAATCTGTCTGAGCCGCTGGAGCGGGTGCCAGGCATATTTGCACTGAACCGCCAGAACTATGCGCAGGATCTGCTGATCTCGTCACGCGGTTTCGGTGCCAATTCCAGTTTTGGCGCGCGCGGCATCAAGATCATTGTCGACGGCATACTTGGCACGGTCGCTGATGGACAGGGCCAGATATCCCATATTGATCTGGCTTCAGCCGACCATATTGAAGTCATGCGCGGCCCGTTTTCGGTCCTGTATGGCAACTCGGCCGGCGGCGTGATCAATGTCTTTTCCGAGAACGGCAAACCGGGTACCGAAGCTACGCCCTATTTTTCTGTTGGTTCCTTCGGACAGCGCAAAGATGGCCTGAAGGTCAGCGGTGAGCAGGGCAACTATAACTATCTGGTCGATGCAGGCCGGCTGCATACCGACGGTTATCGCGACCACAGCAACGCTGACCGCGAGAATTACAATGCCAAACTGGCCGTCGCCATCAGCGCGGATACCTCGCTGACGTTGCTCGTCAACAGCGTCAAACTCAGCGCTAAAGACCCGCTGGGTCTGACTGCAGCGCAATTGCAAAGCGATCCACGTCAGGCCGGTACCGGTGCGCTCAGTTTCAATACCCGCAAGACCGTCGAGCAAACCCAGGGTGGGGTCTCGCTCAACCAGCGTATCGATGCAGATAATTCAGTAACTGTGGCAACCTACGACGGCGACCGCGATGTCATTCAATATTTGGCCTCGGCCTTCAATGGCGTAGTGAATCTGAAACGCAATTTTTACGGTCTCAACAGTTACTGGACCCATACAGCGGAAATCGACGGTACCCAGCTCAAACTGGTGGCCGGTGCCGAAGGCAATGCAAACAAGGATCATCGTCTAACGTTCAACAATTTCGGTGGCAACGAGGTCATTGCCGCAACAGACCAGAATTACGACATGACTGCACGTGATCACGGCGCCTATGTGCAGGGTGAATGGCGACCGACCGACAAACTGGCGCTGACAACAGGAGTGCGTGATTCGCAGACCGTCTTGAGCGTCGCGAGCGAAAATCTGCTGCCGTCACTGGGATCGCACACTTATGACGCCACGACCGGCATGGTCTCGGCGCAATACTATGTGCAGGAAAACACCAACGTCTATATTTCATACGGAATTGGTTTTGATACGCCGACCCTGAGCCAGGTCCTGTACAGCCCAGGTTATGTCAATTACGGCAGCAAGAATCTGGGCAACATGGGCCTCGAGGCCGCGCAAACTCATCAGGCGGAGATTGGCTTCAAGAGCAAGCTCTCGACCACGGCCCAGCTCAATGTCGCCCTGTTCGATGCCAGGACCACCAACGATATCGTGATTGCCTCCGCCAATGGCGGCAAGACTGCTTACATGAACGCGCCCAAAACCAGTCGCTCCGGACTTGAGTTGAGTACACAGTGGCAAATGCCGCTGCAGTTACAGGCCAGCGTTACCTACACGGCGGTGGATGCCAAAGTGATGCAGACCTATGCGGAAAAAATCACCAGCAGTAACCCAACCGTCACAACGACGTATCTGGTTCAGGATGGCAACCGGATACCAGGTGTGCCGAATCAGGGACTGTTTGCCGAACTGATGTGGCGCGCGCCAGACTCCGCGCTGGAGTTTGCGCTGGAAGGCAAGGCGGCCGGTTCAATCGCAGCCAATGACCTGAACAAGGCGTACGCTCCGGGTTACGGCATCGCCAATCTGCGCGCGATCGCCAGACAGCAAAAAGACAAATGGAGCTTCTCGGAATTTGCCCGTATCGACAACATCTTTAACCGTGCCTACGTTGATTCGGTTATTGTCAATCAGGCTGCCAGTCAGTTTTACGAAAGCCAGCCGGGCAAAAACTGGATGGTTGGGGTCAAGGGGGTTTACCAGTTCTGAGAACCACAACGTCTAATCTGCAGCACTGACAAAAACGGGCCATTCAATTCGCCACCTGCTGAATTGAATGACCCGCGTCACAAAGAATTGTTGAATCAATCCTTGGTGTAATACCCAACACCCAAAAGTACATCACCCACCCTTTGGATGCAGGTATGTTTTTGCTCCACAGCGTTGGTTGCCGGATTACGCCAGACGTAGTCGATTGTGCCGGCGCCTTTTGTTTTTGCCATGGCTATCATTTCCTGGAATATCGGTTTTCCGGCAGCATCAGTACCGGCCAGAACATCTTTGCCGGCCAAATTCGGAGCAGCGCCCGAGGCCCGGTATTTGCCGTCATCCAGACCAACCACAAACACATATTCATCGTGAATGACAAAGCGACCCTGCTGATTATTGAATTCTTTATATGCGGCAGTACTGCCGGATTTTTTCAGGAATGCGACGGCCTTGTTCAACAGATCGGTGGCTTCTTCTTTGGAGGCACGCGGAATGTAATAGCCAACGCAGACCAGATATTTGCCGACCTTGCGGAACTGGCTGGTTTTGACTTCGATATGATTATCAAAACGGTTTAACCAGCGATATTCAACGGTGCCACGGTCTTTGGTTTTGGCCATTTCCAGCATCTCGCTGATAAAGGGTGTTCCGGCAGCATCCTGCACGTCTTTGACATTCAGACCAATTTGCCAGCTTGGCTCGGCACCGCTGGAGCGCAGGAACCCATTATCTTCGACGACAAAAACGTAGTAGGCCTGGTGAACGAATTTGCCTTTATGGTCACTGAACGCAACAAATGATTTTTCAGGACCGTTGGCATTGAGGTACTGCACCGCGCGATTGAGCAGTTCGTTCGACTGCCTGATGCCTTCGCGCTCGAGTGCGCCCGGTTGAATGACGGCATTGTCATTGGCGGCCTGCGCTGCCAGGGCAGACGACGAGAAAACAGGGGATGCGGAAATGGCGATGGCTAATGCAGTCATTGCAAAAGCCAGCGAACCAGTGCGATACGATTTCATCATTTACTCCAGTTCAATTAGAAAATAAAAGCGGGATTTACATTGTTTCGGGAGAACAGTACCAAGTTGAATGCAAGTCTGAATAAATCAGTAGCAAGTACCGCGCCATGGGCGCTGTAAGTCTGCCCCGCCGAAACCGGCGGTTTTATGTTCAGCTTGTGAACAACTGTCACATAATTGAACAATCGAACCTGGGCACAGCGGTCAGACAGGATTTCATTGTGAATGCTGACTATACTGGTGAATCAAGAAAAGCTTCTGATTAACGTCAACAACTCGATTTCTAGCACGAATATTGCTGCAGTTATTGAGCAAGTTGGCCTACACTCCGTGACCACAGTGTCGATTCATAAAAATGGTTAAAAATAAAATAGTTCACATCGCGATACTGGCCGTCTGTGCGCAGCACGCTGTTGCCGACACTGACCTGTCAGAACCGTCATCGGTCGTCATCATCGGCACCTCACCGCTGGCCTCGGTCGGCACGCCCATAAATGAAGTTCCAGCCAACATACAGACCGGCACCGCCAAAGAAATCAGGGAGCAGCATGCGCTCAATCTGGGCGAATTCATGGATGCCAACCTGGGTTCGGTCAACGCCAGCAACAGCGTGGGTAATCCGTATCAAATGGATATCTCGTACCGCGGCTTTACCGCCTCGCCGATTCTGGGCACTGCCATCGGCATGTCGGTATTCCTGGACGGCGTGCGGGTCAACGAACCGTTCGGTGACATCGTCAACTGGGACCTGATCCCGACCAACGCCATTTCCAGCATCAATTTAATTCCGGGATCGAATCCGCTGTTCGGACTCAACACACTCGGTGGCGCAATTGCCGTCACCACCAAAAACGGGACGAGCGATCCGGGACTGCAGGTTACGGTCTCCGGTGGTTCCTGGGGGCGTCGCGCACTCGAAGCCGAATATGGCGGCAAAGACGAAGACCATGATGTGGACTACTTTGTTGCGATGACCGTTTTTCATGAAGATGGTTACCGCGCCTACAGCAACAGCGACGTGCGGCAACTGTTCAGTAAAGAACGCTGGCACGACAGCAAAAGTTCGCTCGACCTGTCCATCGCGCTGGCCGACAACACCATGTTCGGCCCTTCGGTGTTGCCGATATCGATGCGTAACAACCCCAGCCATGTCTACACCGCGCCCGACTTCGTGACCAACAAAAATGCGCTGCTTGCGCTGACCGGATCGCACTATGTTTCAGACGACTCTCTGCTGGAAGGCAATGTCTATACACGCTGGTCAAATGCAGTCAACGGTAACAGCAATGCCGCGTGCGACAGCAGCGTAACCGTTGCCGAAAACTGCGTGGCAAACCAGAGTAGCGGCGCTCTGGCTGCTTCCAACGTGCTCGCCTCCACCCATCAACTCGGTGGCGGTGCTGCGCTGCAGTTAAGCCTGCTGGGCAATGTTCTGGATCACAAAAATACCTTCAAGGCCGGCGGTTCAGTCGACGCCAGCAAGGTCAGCTATGACAGCAACACTTATGGTGCGAACCTGATCGGCAATTACACCAGCAACATCGACCCGCTCGGTCTTGACGCCATCAATCCAGCCAATACTTACGATCAGGGCGGCGTGGGCCTGACCACCCGCAGCAATTATTACGGGCTGTTCGCAACCGATAATTTCGCGTTCAGCAAAGCGTGGAATCTGACTGTTTCAGCACGCTACAATTATGCGACAGTCGATCTGGAGGGCGCGAGCAATGATGGCAGCGGCACAGTCGGAAATTTAAATGGCAGCCATGCCTATCACCGCCTTAATCCGGCCGCAGGTCTGAATTTCAGACCCAGCCAGAATCTCACCGTGTATGCAGGCTATAACGAGGGCATGCGCGTACCGAGCCCGGTGGAACTGTCCTGTGCCAACCCCGCCATTCCATGCGCACTGCCCACCGGCTTTACCTCAGACCCGAATCTGGACATGATTGTGTCAAAGACCTGGGAGGCCGGCGCGCGTGGCACATTGTCAGATCATGCCGACTGGAATTTCGCCGTATATCAGACCCAGAACCAGAACGACATTCAATTTGTCGCCAGCGGCGCCAACAATGGCGCGACCGGATTCTTTCAGAACGTCGGCACCACACAGCGCAAAGGACTTGAATTGGGCGTGCAGGCCCACTTTGATCAATTCACGCTGTCGGCAAACTATGGTTTGGTCGACGCCACCTACCAGAGCGCATTTAACCAGGCCGCACCTCAAAACAGCACGGCCAATCCGGTTACCGGATTAATCAGGGTCAACAAGGGTGATCGTATTGCCGGCATTGCGCGGCAAACCCTGAAGATACGGTCCAGCTATGCTGTCAGCAGCGCGTGGAATATCGGGTCCAATATCATTGCCACCGGCGGCCAGTACGCGCATGGCGATGAAAACAACCAGGACATCAACGGCCCGCTGGCCGGCTATGTCAGCGTCAATCTGGATACGCATTACAACATCTCGTCCAACTGGCAGCTGTTTGGCAAGGTCAGCAATGTACTCAACCGGGACTACAATACCTTCGGCATACTTGGTCAAAACATGTATACCGCGCAGAATGAACTTGCGGTAGCGCCATCGAGCCCGCGTGCAGTCTGGATTGGTCTGCAATATTGGTTCGGTGGTCACAAACACGCATCACTCGGGGAGGATTAACAGACCATGTCATCGAATAAAACCAATGCACTGGCACTGACTGCCATCGCCATGGTGGCCTTTGCCTGCAATTCACTGCTGTGCCGACTGGCGCTCAAATCGGCACAGATTGACCCGGCCAGCTTTACGCTGATACGACTGGTCTCCGGCGCACTGGTGCTGTGGCTGATCTGCGCGCTGCGCGGTGCCCATATCACCAAAACCGGCAACTGGTATTCGGGCTTTGCGTTGTTTGTGTATGCAGCCGGCTTCAGCTTTTCGTACACCACGCTACCGGCTGCGGTCGGCGCCTTGATACTGTTCGGCGCCGTGCAGGTAACCATGATCGGCTACGGCCTGCTGCGCGGCGAGCGACTCACACCAGTGCAAATTCTCGGCCTGGCCAGTTCGCTGGGCGGACTGGTTGCACTGTGCGCGCCCGGCCTTTCTGCGTCATCGTTTTCCGGCGCTGCGCTTATGCTGTGCGCCGGTGTGGCGTGGGGGGTGTATTCAATACGCGGCAGAACCCAAGGCGATCCAACGCTGGTCACGGCCGGTAATTTTTTGCGTGCTGCGCCGTTTGCCGTGCTGCTGTATGGACTAAACCTGCACGGCACCACGACCAGTGCGCCCGGCGTGTGGTACGCCCTGCTGTCTGGCGCGCTTGCTTCCGGACTGGGCTACGCAATCTGGTATGCGGCATTGCGGACGCTACCGGCCACCATTGCCGCCACGGTACAACTGAGTGTGCCGGTACTGGCGGCGCTGGGTGCGGTGCTGATACTGGACGAGCCCATTTCAGTGCGGCTGGTGTTGTGCTCACTGGCGATACTGGGTGGTATTGCGGTGGTGATTCTGGCCCGACGCAGCACGCGCTGACAGGGGCAATCAAAGAAACATGCCACCACTGGCCTCAATGCGCTCACCATTAATCCAGTGACAACAACGCAGCAACGGCCCCGCCGATGTCTTCCGGCAGACCGGCGAGCTGGTCCAAGTGTTGCCGGACCGCCTTCCCGCGCCGATGGCTATGAGCATTTTGTTTCCCCATCGCCGCAATATTCCCAAACGAGTGCGGGTGTTCGCTGAATGGATAATCACGGTTGTATCGGAACACTGATGCGGTCTGTTATCCTTAAGCAACTATCAAACAAGGAATTGATGTATGTGTGACACGGCAGTGATTCGCGCCAACGGCGCTACCTGGTTTGTTGTTCTGCTGGTGGGCCAAGCGCAGTAACCGGGAACTGGCTTAGCTTGGAATGCTGTTTCAACATTAAACAGGAATTTCGCACAAAAACAAATTCACTGCTTTATACTCGCCCAATCTTTGATTACTCAGGCGATTTTGCAGCCGACTCCGTTCTGCCGCGCAGACGCCTGAACTGCCTCCCCAGTAAATGAAAACACCCAAACGCATACAGCCATTAGTAGAAGAAGGTTTGATCGACGAAGTCATGCGTCAGTTAATGAGCGGCAAAGAAGCGACCGTTTATGTAGTGCGCTGTGGTGAAGAAATCCGTTGTGCCAAAGTGTATAAAGAAGCGAATCAGCGCAGCTTTCATCAGGCAGTAGCCTATCAGGAAGGGCGCCGCGTCAAAAACAGCCGGCAGGCCCGCGCCATGGAAAAGGGCTCGCGCTATGGCAAAAAAATGGCAGAAGAAGTCTGGCAGAATGCCGAGGTCGACGCGCTGTACCGGCTGGCCGCTGCCGGTGTGCGGGTCCCCAAACCGACCATCTGTTTTGAGGGGGTCCTGTTAATGGATTTGATCACCGATGCCGATGGCAACGCCGCACCCCGTTTGAATGATGTGAAGCTCGATCATGCGCTGGCGCTGAACTACCACGCACAATTATTGCGCGAAGTGATATTGATGCTTAATGCCGGGGTGATCCATGGTGACCTGTCTGAATATAATATTCTGGTCGATGAGCAAGGCCCGGTCATCATCGATTTACCGCAGGCCATTGACGCTGCTGGCAGCAGCGTAGCAGCAGGCATGCTTGAGCGCGACGTCACCAATCTGGCCAACTTCTTTGGCACGGCAGCACCGGAATTAATCGGCAGTCAATATGGCAAGGAAATATGGCGGTTGTACGAGGCCGGCACACTCACCCCGGACACGCCTCTGACCGGCAAGATTGCGGCTCCAACCACGCCTGTTGATGTCGACGCGGTCATCAATGAAATCGAACTGGCGCGACTGGAAGAAGAAGACCGGGTGCGCAGGCAGATGGAAATGCAGGGATAACTCTGTTCACGGCATATCCAGTTTTTTCATGGTTTCGGCGTTCTCCAGCAAAGACTCGATTGCGCGCTCAAAGGCCGGCGCGCTTTCCACAAACGTAATGGTTCCTTCACGCAGCGCCTTGCTCAACGACACCGGACAATAAATTAATGGGGTGCGAGATTTATCCATCCTGAACATGTACAGCGTCTGATGTTTATCCACCCAGATCAGGCGCCCGAGGTTATAGATGTCGTTCATCTTCCACTCAATCCGGGTACCGACCTGCATGTCAGCCAACCACTCATGCTCCAGATCTGCCCCGTATCCCTGCGCCGCACTGATGTGCAAAATGGCCGTCATTCCTTTTCTGGCCAGCGCGGCCTGGATCGCTGCGCTGTCTAACGGTGGTCGCGCAATCGCCTTTGAAGTTGGGGCATCTTCCTGAATCGCTTCCACCTTGAACATCTCGCGTAACTGTTCCAGAGTCGGCAATTTATTTTTCGCGTCAACACCGTTATTGGCCAGCACGTGCGCATGAACCGCCAGAAGCTGATCCAGTGACTGCTGCGCTTCTTCATCCGAAATCTGCAGGGCCTTCATGCCGCTTTTAATAATTTTCACCAGCTTGGGCAACAGCTTGATCAAGGCCAGCCGGTCTTCGGTGGTGGCCTTTTCCTGAGCACTCCAGACCAGTTCCGGCAACGCATTAAAAAACACCTGCAGCTTGGCGCGGGTGTTTTTTTCCTCCTCCCCTTCGGCCTTCATTATTTTGGAAGAAGCTTTGACCAGCACCGGCACCCAGATATTCATGCAAAAATCCGAAATGCGCGGATCCAGATTCAGCGGCTGCAGCATTTCACGTACCGACGATTTGATGCCGAAGGTCAGATCACTGGTTCTTTGCACCTCTTCAATTGCATCGATATTGCTTTTATTGATTGCGTCGGCGCGCCGCAATTCTTCGCCCATGAATTTTTTCAGCTCATCCAGACATTTTACAAAAATGCCGGTGTCATTATTAAAGTCGGCAAGAACTGTTTTAACAATGCGCTTGATTTCGGAATCCACGTCCTGCCCATATTTCGATTCAACTGGCAGTCCGACCGAGACCATGCCCATATGATTCAACAATTTGCGGGTCGGGTGGTCTACCTGTTCCAGCGTACCGTGATCCAGCACCGCCGATTTCAGAAATGGAATCTGCAGCCGCCCCATCTGTTGGCGCAGTCCTTCCGGAATCTGCTCATCACGACCGATCAATTCGAACAAAACCGCCACCAGATCCATCGCCATGCGTTCGGACGGGCTGACATGGGCACTGTCCAGCTTTTCGGCTATGGCAGTCATTGGAATTTCGGATGACGCAGACTGACCGTCAGCGCCGCGCGGGCCGGAAGCCAGCATCTGGAATTCATTCAACAGTGCCAGCAATTCCGGTGAGGCACCAGCCATGCTGGCTGCGCCACGTGCATAGCCGCCAGAACCGCCACCCTGCGGCATGCCCACCGCGCCACCTGAACCATTCGCCCCTGCACCCGCGTACAGATTGTTGATCAATGTCTGGAAAGCGGCCAGCGGATTAATCTGGGTTGAATCAACCACATCGCCCGAGTTGCCCGCATTCTGACCGTATCCGGCGTTGGGAAATTGCTGCTGCATGAGCGATAAAATCCGCTGCATCATCGGCACCAGTTCCGGCGAGGCAGATCCGTCAGACAGCAGCCCGGCCTGCTGTGCACCGTCCGTGCTGTTATTCTGCCCGGCGATTTTCTGGTTGGCGATCCGCCGTTCGGAAGTTGGCCTGGCCTGAGGTTCAGAATGATAAGGATTGCCCGCAGTCGGGCGCGTGAATATTTTGGGACTGATCCCGCCGGACTTGAAGATCTCGCACAGTTCAACGTAGTACTCGGGCAGATATAGCGCCAGCGAATTGGTTGAATAATTCAACAGGAAATTTCTGACACCCTCATCCTGGACCATGGTGCTCAGCACTTCATGCAGGGTGTAGGCCATCAGGTCCGGACGGAACGGATTATCTTTTTCACGGACCTGGGTTTTTCCGAGCAACTGGGAAATAATGATATTGACCAGGCTAAGACTGTCACTGCACGAAGCGCTCAGTCTGCCGACCAGATGTCCGACTTCGATCTGGCGGTTCATGGTACTGTCGTCGATCAGTGTCAGGTTGGCCGCGGTGAACTTCTTGACCTCAACGGGCTCATTGGAAAACATCGACTGCAGTGCCTGCTCCAATTTCTGTTGATACAGCGTTTCGATATTCTTCAGTAATTCATCGCCGCCGTTGCGCAGAAAATTGCGCGCAGAATTCAGTGTGGTGTAATCGGTACTGGCCGAATTAACCGACAGCACCCTGGCAAATTCCTGGTCTGAATTCTGTGCCATACGCTGCACCAGCGAAGAGAACCGTTTGAGTGCGCTTTGTCTGGCTAATTGAATGATAGATTGATATTGATTCATGAATAGCTTCGAGGGGCAAAGGGACAAGAACAGATATAGATGAAAAGATGTCTTAATGCAACGAAATTCTGCAAAAATTAACGCCCATTAATCTTTTTTGCTGGCACTTGTGAACTTATTGCATAAAAAAACGCATCATTTCCGCACTGGCGTCGGGACCATTTGCGTCAGCGAAGCTGCCTTCCTCGCAGCCACCGGACCAGGCGTGACCGGCGCCGTGAATGATCCATTGCTCGGCCAGATTTTCACCCTGCTCGTTCTGGTAGGTCGTGCGTGTATAGCTGTAAGGTTGTGCCGATTCTCTATCCTGACGCTGTTCAAAACTGCTTTGCTGATGATGGTAGGCCATCAGGTCAGCAGCGTTTTGCGCGTCCACAACCAAATCATTATCACCATGAAAGACAATGAGCGGCACAGCAGTTTGGCTCACTGGCGCTTGTGACATGGCGTAATCCAAGTACTGTGTTTGCAACTCTTCGATCTGGCCAACCTGCTCCGCGCCGGTTTTCATCGCTGCCATGGCGGAAAACATATTGGTTATTCCGCGATACAACAAACCTGAATGCACGCCGATTGCCGCATACAGTTCCGGATACTGACTGCCGACAATATAGGCCATGGCGCCGCCCGCTGACAGGCCGGCAATAAACACTTTATCGGGATTGATCTGATAGGTAGCCATGATTTCCCGGGTCAGGTCGGCGATAACGGCCGGTTCGCCCATATCCCGATGTTGATTGCCGGACTTGAACCAGTTCCAGCATTGATTGGTATTGGCCATGCGTGACTGGGTCGGATACAGCACCACGAAGCCAAGTTGCCGGGCAAGCTCATTCATGCCGGTTCCGGCGGCAAAATTTTCAGCATCCTGCGCACAGCCATGCAGCATCACCATCAAGGGCATGTCTGCATGGTAGTTGGGCGGAATAAAGACATGATATTTAAGGCTGCCGCAGAGATGGGTATAGGAACCGGCGATGAAAGTATCTGCACCGGTTACAGGTGCGCCACTTTCGCGCTGTTGCGGTGCGGGAGCGAACTTGGCCTTGAGCCCCTTCCACGCATCCGCAAACTCCAGTTCAGGCCCGTCCGTGTTGGACCGGCTTATTTTATTGATTGCTGCTGTCATAGCACCTTTTAGTTTTAAAAATAACTTTGCGCTGAAGTTCTGTTTCATCGATCACCCCTTGTCAAGGATCGGGATCAACCTGTCAATACAGGTCCGCTACCTTCAGTATCACACACATTATGCTGCGGTGCACCATGAATACCCAACAATCTTGATCGTTCCCGATACGGAAGCGGAATTGGGACGCAAAGCCGCTGCTTTTCTGGCCTTGAATATCATTGCATCATCAGATAATGGACCCAGGCGGGAATTGCGCTGCAGGTGTGCGCTGCCTGCCAATAATCAATCGACAACAAGTCCGACTACTTAGAAAGGGCAGCCATGCTGACCGAAAGCCAGGCAGAACAGAGTTATCTGGGTCAATTCATCCCGCTCCAATACCACCACAGCATGCTCATGGATGACAATCGCATGGAGAATTTCAAGGCTGCGATAGATCATGTGGTCTTTCCTGGCGCAAAGGTACTGGAACTGGGAGGCGGCACCGGCGTGTTGTCCTGGTTCGCAGCGCAAAAGGCTGCCAAGGTATGGTGCGTGGAAATGAACCCGGAGCTGGTTGCCGAGTCGCGCAAATTGCTGGCGAAAAATGCCAATGGTCACAAGGTTGAAGTAGTACAGGCGAATGCGTTTGAGTATCTCCCCCCCGAACCGGTAGACGTGATGATTTGCGAAATGATTCATGTGGCTATGCTGCGCGAAAAGCAGATTGAAATGGTCGAGTCATTCAAACAGCGCTACCTGGCGCGTTTTGGCGGACCATTGCCGGTGATGATTCCCACTGCGGTGTTAATGGCGGTGCAGACTTTGCAACAGACCTACGACTACCATGGCTATCAGGCACCGATAATCCAGGTGCAGGAATTGTCTGGAAATCTGCCAGGCACGGTCGAACTGGCACCACCCACGCTGTACAGCACCATGGATTTAAATCAGCCCAATGCACTGGATATCGCATGGCAAGGATCGTTTCTGATCCACAAGGAAGGCACCGTCAGTGCACTGCGTTTCATTACCAAAAACATTCTGGCGCTGGTGGAAGAAACCGAATCCAGCATCAACTGGCTCAACCGCTACATGGCATTTCCGCTGGCCGAGCCGGTTAACGTGCGGGTTGGAGATTTGCTGCACGCACGGTTTGCATACCGGACCGGCGGACTGCTGTCTTGCCTGTCAGATAGTTTGCATGTAGAAGTGGCACGCAGTGCCGATATTATTTTGATCAACGGCAAAACGCCAGTGGATCGCTCCAGATTGCAGCGGGATTTTTCAGCTATTAATATGGGCTAGTCAGTCAGCGCAATGCGATATCCACCACCGAACCGCCTTTCTGATGGCCCCGACAATTGCTTTCACTTTTGCTTCGTCTACCCGATTGATTTCGCTGGCAATGACCATGACTGCAGCATCAACTTAAAACACCGGCATTGCGATTGACGCAGCAGTGTCCGCACAATACCGGCAACCCAAAACCCAGCCATTCTTTCCCGAAAGTTTTCTTCACGGTTGAATCGACCGGTAGAAACCCTGATTAAATACTGGTTTCGATATGATCTGACAGTCGATCTTGATGGAAACTTAAAATTGCCCAACAGTCTCTTAATGCTGACCGGTAGCGGATTCACCAATTGAATGCGTCTTTGCAATTCCACATAAATTGAAAGAGTGCTCATCATGGCTATCGGTCTCGAATCCAGTCGTTCAACCCCATCTTCAGCTAATTTGCATGGCCAAAAAGGAATTGGCACCTACCAGGCGCCAGAAGCGGCTACCCTGGTAAACGCGGGATCGAAGAAAGCTTTTCAAGGTTTCGCGAAGTTATTCAACAGTACATGTTTTAAGGGAACGGCAGGTGTGCTTCTATTTGGTGCCGGGTGTGCGGGGGCGACGATATTGTTTGGACCAATAGGTTTGGCCGTATATATTGGTATTGTCGCGGTCCTGGCAGCCATAGTCGACATAGACACAAATGACAGCGACAGGTACGAAAGGCAGATGGCACCTGGGCTGCGCCCCCCATTTACGTCGACACCAGTCCAGCATCACAACACCGCAACACAGCACCAGCAGATCATTAAAAATTTCCATGCTGCGATGTGGTCTCAGAATATCATTGACGCGTCAATGACGCTGGGCCAAAAGAATCGCCACGTTCAGCGTACACGTAAGTACGTACCTTCTTCTCGTGTACCGATCGACAGGCGATAGCACCGCTAATTTCATGCCTGGTTACCGGCGTCTCATTGTGAGCACCAATCTGCCAAGTTATTCAACATCGGCCGGATCACTGTTCCTGAGCTCAGTAAATTTTGCGGCCATCGTCGGATTGTTGCGAGTCAGCTTCTTAATCGTCACGTCCTGTGCCTTGTCGTTCGCAAGTCGGAGATTGCGATCAGTACCAAGCAGTGCTTCCTTGGTTTTCTGCAGGTGGTCAATCGACTTGTCAATTTCATCGATCGCGATCTGAAAGCGCTTGGAAGCAAGGTCATAGTTGCGCGCGAATGTGCTTTTGAAGGTTTCCAGTTCGTTTTCAAAATTGGTGATATCGATGTTCTGCGCTCTGACCAGCGCGAGCTCCGATTTATACTTGAGCGAGTTCATCGCTGCATTGCGCAGCAACGTGATGATGGGAATAAAGAACTGCGGTCGGACGATATACATCTTTGGGTAGCGGTGGAACACGTCGACAATCCCGGTATTGTATAACTCGCTGTCGGGCTCTAGCAGGGAAACCAGCACCGCATACTCGCAGCCCTTCTCGATACGATCTTTGTCGAGCTCCTTCAGGAAGTCTTCATTCCTGGTCTTGGTTGCGGTGCGATCGCTTTCGTTCTTCATTTCAAACATAATCGAGACGATCTCGGTGCCGGCCTCATCCAGATCACGAAAAATGTAGTCACCCTTGCTGCCAGTTCGTGCGTCGTTGTCTTTCTCAAAATAGGCTCTGGGAAACGCCGTTGCACGAATTCGGTTGAATTCGGTTTCGCAGTGCTGCTCGAGCGTTTCGCCAACCATCTTGGTTGACAGGCGGACCTTCATGTCGCGCAGCCGCTCGATTGCATCGTCGCGATCCTTGATTTGCGTTTCGTACTTGTCTTTGAGCGACTTTTCGGCCAGCTGCTTCTCAAGCTCCGCTCTTTCCAGACCACTTTTAAGTTCATCACGCTGCTTCTCAACCACAATCACCGCCTCGGTAATGGCGAGTTTCTGAGTAACCTCAATCGAATCCAGCCTGGCCTTAAGTTGTTGAATCTCTGCTTCCTTGGTGGAGGCCACTTTTTGCAGTTCATTCACGAGCCGCGCGTCGGCCAGCGCAAGCGCGGCCTGCCGGTCATTTTTTGCCTGCTCAAGCTGGTTGGCGAGCGCCTTGCGCTCTTTTTCCAGGGAGTTAAGGGCTTCGGTATCCGCAAGTTTGCGCGCCGCCTCACCGGCTTCAATTTTGGCTTTGAGTGCCTGGATCTCGGTGTCCTTGGCCGCGGCAGCGCTCTGCAGTTCACTGGCCAGCCTGGTTTGGGCGAGTTCGACGGCATTGCGTTTATCCTGCTCCGCCAATTCGAGCCGCTCGTGCAACTGTTTATCAAAGTCGCTGTCGCGCACCTGTTTGAGGATATTTGCGTACCCTGCTTCATCGATTTTGAATGCTTTTCCGCAGTGCGGACAGATGATCTCGTTCATTGCTATTTTTTTTCGTCGGTTTTCATTACAGCTGGGCGGCGCTGTCCCTCGTTATCAATGACTTGCTCACCATCTTCTTTTGTGAACGCGCCTAACTATGGGCGCGACAGAAGGTCCAGCACCAGCTCGGAAGGTCGACACAGCTTTGCTCCCAATTCAGTTACTACTATTGGGCGGTTCATTAATATGGGATGCTGAATCATAAAGTCAATTAATGCATCATCAGACAGCGTTGCGTCATCCAGATTGAATTCATCGTAGGGTGTGCCTTTTCTTCGGAGCAGTGCACGTACGGGAATATTCATCGCAGCGATCAGATCAAGCAGCTCGGCACGGGTGGGCGGATTGATCAGATATTCAATGACAACTGGTTCTTCACCGGTGTTGCGTATCAGGGCCAGCGTGTTGCGTGAGGTGCCGCATTTGGGGTTGTGGTAGATCGTTGTGTTCATTTTTGGCAGGTAGATTCGAATATGTTCTGAAGGAGCGCATGAAATAGGGATTTCAATTCATATTACTATTTTTTGGCCAATAAAATATACATAAATTTGCATTATGAATTTAGACATTATTGCTATTGCTCCGGCTCTGGCTTGAAAGAGGAACCTCGATCAATCGGCGTTTGACAACCGAACCTGGCCGGATTCATTCTGTCAAGGGCAATAAGGGACCAAGGTGTTAATCTGAGTGATGGCCGAATCGATCGGAAATTCATAGGCATCGCTGATCACATAGTAGACCGCTCCATTAGGCAGCAACATGATTGTGTTGCCTCCAAACCCGCTCATAAATGGAATTGTGAATTGGCACGACACAGTTGGAAATTCAGCTACCGTGACTTTCTTGCCCCAAAAATTGTGATTGTAGACCCAGGTATTTTTGTAGGTTGAGTTACCCGGGTCAGGCACAGGCAATCCTTGATTGGCGGTCTTAAATAGCGCATCTTTCAGACGCGCCGAATCGACCACCTGACTTCCGTTGATCGTTCCGGCACCAGCGCCGATGAACTGGCCAATCTTGGCAAGATCATCGGGGTTATAAAACAGGCCGTAATACCCATTAGGTTGTCCAGTTGCGCTATTGTCGGTACGTACCGAACTCATAAAACCGCCACTCAAATTTAGCGGGGTATAAACGTCAGAGACCATCATTTTAAACAGATCGGCGTTGCTGCCCTGCTGCTGTTTAAGATAGGCCTGCATTGCTTGAGTCTGGATAAAGGTGGCGACACTTTGATACACCCAGGTGGTACCCGGCGCAATTTTGTATGGGAACGGTGTAAAAGCTGCGGCAATTTTTGAGGTGTAACTTACGTCATCCAGAAACGTAGTGGTATAGGTGCCATTTTCATCAGACTCATAAGCTGAACTGATGTAATTTCCAGTGGCCATATCGCTGGTATTGCCCCAAGTGGTGGTGTTCCAGTTGCCACCATCGACATATTGCGGCACGTAAGTTTTGATCAGATTGCCGTACACCGTGCTGCCGTATAACTGCCCAAGTCTCATCATTGCCAATGTCGAAAATGCTGACTTGGCAGTTGAGTATGATGGCATACGCATTTCATTACAAAACGGATATGTGCCGAGACCACTGGCAGTATGTCGGGTGGCACAACCGCTGGTGTAATTGATTCCGTTGATTACCACTCCATAGGTGGTAACGCTGTTGGGATATTTGTATTGCGCCAGAAACGCTGAGGTATTGATGCCCGAACTCGGGTAATCGGTAGCCAGCGCAGTAAGCGGTTTGGTAGGCATGCGGTTGGCAACTTCGGCTGCAGTGGCATTCTCCAGTATTGTGTCGTTACTTATGACGGAGGGAGTATAGGTGGCCGCAATTTGTCCTGCCATATCAAACATCAAGGTAGGGCAACCTTCGGCGCTAAACTGATAGGCTACGTTTGAAATATTTGGCTTGGCATTGGCATTAAACAGGAAAGTCAGTGAGCCGTTATGAACGCAGTTTTGGTTCACTTGAATCAGGGACAGTGGAAACGACGCCCTCGAATAGCCCTTATCCGTGGTTTCGATCCATACACGACCGGTGCCAATGATCAAATTCCAACTGGTGTCACCAGTAACTGCAAATCCCTGGGTAACTGGAATCAGATAACTACCGTTCTGAACGAATTGGTACCTGAAAGCGGGGAGACGGTTAAAAGCGGTGATTCCGCTTTTGGTCTGGCCATATTCGTCATAAAACACGCTGAAATATCCAGCCGCAGTTGGTTTTAAGGTTAAAGTACCTTCAAAGACCTGCAGCGGCGCAGCGGCAGAGGCAGGCAATCCAAAATTTGATTCCTGCGTTAAGGCGACGGGTTGTTTGGTGGCCATCAGGCTGGCGTATGTATTTGCAGTACGACTTACCACTCCGTTGCCAGTCAGAGGATCGCCAGGAACTGCATTAGCAGCATGGGCCGCCATAGATTGAACGCTGAACGATGTAGCCAGCATTAAGATAATAGTCAGCATTTTTTAAGACACACTTCCGGATAGTTAGCGGCTTGATTTAGACATATCATATTTTAAGTCTCCATGGGTGACAGATTTAATTTGAATTATCTGGAACAGACTGGGAATATCGCAGCTGCGTAAATGACTATGCGAGATGGAGACATGTACGTCAATTACCTAAATGGGGTAATCCATTTGTGGAATTGTGGGACATGCAGTACTGAACTATATTGCCGTCACAGTGCTGTCGGTGCGCCGCACATTGAATTGATTCCGACATGGAACACAAAACGTCAGGACACACAAACTCAACAACAGGACGAACAATGGCCTTTTTTACTATCGCAGCAATACAGATGCCAGTCTTGGCAAAGACCGAAAATCTCACTGCAATGAAACAGAATCTTTCTTCACTGATGCAGCGCTTTCCGGCAACCAACATGGTTATTTTTAGCGAACTTTGCGCATTCGGACCAAGCAAAGCTTATGCACAAACCTTGGGAGGCGAAGCAGAACAGGCCTTTTGCGACATGGCAAAGCAACATAAAATCTGGCTTATTCCTGGCTCTATCTACATCTCCGACGCTGGCAAGACGTATAACTCCTGTCCGGTAATCGACCCGCAGGGCACCATCATCCGGCGATATCGCAAAATGTTTCCATTCTTGCCATACGAAACTGATGTCGAAGCCGGCAATGACTTCTGTGTTTTTGACATACCAGAAGTTGGCCGTTTCGGTGTCTCTATCTGCTATGACAAATGGTTCCCGGAAACCACGAGAACCATGGCAATCATGGGTGCAGAAGTGATTCTGCATCCAACTATGACCGACACGATAGACCGGGAAATTGAACTGGCCATTACACGCGCCAACGCAGCTATCAATCAATGCTATTTTTTCGACATTAACGGCGTAGGCGAATGTGGTGTGGGACGCTCGATCATCGTTGGACCGGCCGGCGACGTGATCCATATGGCTGGCATAGGTCGAGAAATTATGCCTGTTGAAATTGATTTGGAGCGGGTGCGGCGCGAACGCGACAAAGGACTAATGTCCCTTGGCCAGCCACTCAAAAGTTTTCGGGACAGCCATATAAAATTTGAAGCAGCACAAACAACACCAGAAATTGACGATTACCTAAACAGTCTAGGTCCACTTCAAAAGCCGACTCGAGACTAGGACTTCGGTGGTTTGGCAGTTGAGTCCGCGTGGGACTGATAAAAAATCGCAAACAACTCAGACTGGGAATTGATACTTAGCTTACTGTAGATGTGCTTTTTGTGCGCGCGGACTGTCTCAATCGAAATCTTCAGCTTTTCCGCAATATTTTTCCCAGAAAATCCGCTTAATACTAATTGACTGATTTCAAATTCCCGCTCGCTCAATTTGGCTCGATTCGCCGGGTTGATCGAGCCAGTTGACCCGGCCATACCAGCATGTTTGATACTTTCCTTGGCGTGGTCGTTTTTTTCTTCGTAGTGATAACGCTTTTGCAGCAGCGCGATCACCCAAGGCGCGATCATATTCAGGAATGCAATTTCGGATGGGTTATATTTTTTGCCTCGGCCGACCGACAGACACAGTGTTTTATCGTCATCCAGCGCGCAATTGAACTGCACCTCGTCCGCCACAATGTTGAGTTGAAAATACAGTCGGTAATAATCGGTTTGAGCAAAGTTTTCCGGCGCCACTTCGTCAAGGCAAAACAGACCAGACTGTGATCGATCGCGACTGGCAACATAGAACGGATCCAGGAGATAAAGTCCATTAATATAGTCGCGAAACAGCAGATCTGGCGCTCCATCGTCGGTGGGATTTTCTATGAAAACCAATGGACTTTCGGTACTTGAAAAACGTAGTGCCACCCAATTATCGAAATCAATAAAATGGCGCAATGTTCGTACCATCAGTATCCAGAAATTCGGACGGTACAATGCTTCGATCAATAAAGCGATCTGACGGTGAAAAGATTGGTCTTGCAAGTCATGATTCATGCGCCGCCTTCATGCAGTTCGTGTAAAAGCCCGCAGGGGCGATGCTGAATGATCCTACGGACTGGGCCCATGCTTGTCAAGCAATGTGGGGCAAATGCACTACAGCCTTTTGACGTTTCTGAAATTTTACCGGCGCATACCTCAAATGGAGTACCTCATCGAGGGAATTGACATGTTTGGCCCCCATCGCTGATAGTTTATCCAGGCCGCGTACCAAATTAAATTATTCAATGCGGTATAAATAGATTATTCAACGGGAGAACCACTAATGAGAAAAATGATGTTGTTCAAAAAAACAACCCTTGCATCCGCTATCGGTGCCGCGCTGATCAGTTCACATACGGGATATGCAAATGCACAAACCACACCTGTTCTGCAGGCAGACAACCAGCAGAGCGCCGACGACGGAGTGCAAGTGGTGACCGTGACAGCACAGGGGCGCTCCGAGAATGTATTGAAAATTCCTTACAATATCTCAGCAGTTAAGGGCAAGGATCTGGACGACAATAACATCACCAGTCAGACCGATCTGTTGCGAGAAGTCGCAGGTGCCTCGGTGGTGTCACATGATGCAAGGGCATCTGGCGTAGTCAGCGACGTAAGCATTCGTGGTTTGAATGTCACACCGGCTGCCGAGGGCGACTTCCAGCTCTCAACGACTCCAACTGTGTCAGTTTATGTCGACAACACACCGACCTTTGCCAACTTCATCCTGAAAGACATCGACCGGGTTGAAATTCTACGCGGCCCGCAGGGCACACTGTATGGTTCCGGCTCATTGGGAGGGACCGTGCGCTACATCATGAATGAACCGGACTTTGACGTGTTTTACGGCAAGGTGGATAGCTCTCTCAGCAAAACTTACAACTCTGGCGGCACCAATAATTCTGAAGATATCGTGCTGAATGTTCCTTTGAGCAGCAATATCGCGATGCGTCTGTCTGCTGGCAAGCAATATAATTCCGGTTTTATTGACTACGCTAACGTATATGTACTCGACGCCAAAGGAATTCCGGTTACCCCCAACGGCATACTGAACCCGCAGGCGCTAACCCGCTCGGTGCCAGATGCCAACTGGTCCAAGATTATTTATGATCGGCTGTCGGTGCTGGCCAAGCCCACTTCCGAACTGAAACTGGAACTGAGCTATCAGCGCCAATCCAACAATGTTGGTAGTGGCGGCAACCCGACTATTGGACTGAACGGAGCGGGCGTGCCTTACGGTCCCTATCAGTTTGGCGGCGTCACGCTGGAGCCGGCAGGCAGAGACGCCTATATGACCGCTCTGGAAGTGGACTATGACTTCGGCTTTGCCACCCTGTCGTCCAACAGTTCCAAATATCACCAGGAAGGTTGGAGTCTGGGTGATAACGCCGGCCTGTATGCCAATCATGGATTCCTGACCGCCGATTATTACAACTATCCGCGGCCAAATCCGGTCGCCCTGCGCACATCGGGTGACAGTGCAATTACCCAGGAATTACGGCTGGTCTCAAAAAAAGGTAATGCGCTTGACTACGTGTTGGGTGCGTATTTTCAGAAGCAGGAACTGGTCGCAACTGATTTTGACAATATTTACGGTTTCTCTCAATGGGGCGCTGCCGCATTTCCATCCTCTGCAACTTATTTCAATTCACTGGGTTCCAATGACTTCCAGTATCAGCGCTGGCAAACTTTTTACGACCGTGCCATTTACGGAAACCTGACCTGGAATTTTGATCCGGCCATGCGCGTGACCGGCGGCGTGCGTTCGTTCCGTGACGATTTCAGTAATTACACTCTGATGGCACCCGGTCTGGCCCCGCCATACAACCAGATGTTCCCATTGCAGGTTAACCAACCGGATTCGCGCAGCCTGTTTATGGGCAATTTTTCGTGGGACCTGGCACCGAACCAGATGTTGTATGCCACCATTTCCCAGGGATACCGACGCGGCGGCACCAACGCCATTCCCCTTACCGGCAATTTTGCCGAAGCGGATGCAGCAGCCTGGCAAACCTACAAACCGGATACTGACGTCAACACTGAACTCGGTATCAAGGGTGCAACTGGAGAGCTGCGCTACAACGCTTCGCTGTTTGATATCCGATGGCACGACATTCAACTCGACACGCAAACTCCTGTCTGGGGTTGGTTCGCTGCCCAAAACGGTGGCACGGCAGAAAGTCGCGGGCTGGAGCTTGAGCTGAGCGGCAAGGTCAGTAGATCCTGGCGCTATACAATCAACTACACCTATACCGACGCAAAGCTTACTCAGAATCTGTACACGCCGGGTACCAACCTGCTAGAAGCACCATCAGGAACGCCGCTGCCTAGCGTACCCAAAAATACGCTGAGCGGTTCACTTTCGCATGTGAGCACGTTCGACAATGGCTGGAACTGGACCAACCGCATATCTGCCTCATATCAGAGCGCGGTAAACAATACCGTGGTCACGAAGGGTTCTGACGTGATCACCAATGCTGCGACCTTTGGCGGATTCAGTCTGTTCAACCTGTCTTCTTCGGTGTCAGGGGACAACTGGAATTTGACTCTGTTCGTCAAAAACCTGTCCAACCAGCTTGGGATTACGGGTGCACTAACCAATGCTTCCTACGGAACCAATCCGGCCGTAAACTTCAATGGCAGCGACGCCAAGGCCATGATTACTCAGCCTAGAACCATAGGCATATCGGGCCGCTACAACTTCTGAACCTTTGTGCCAGGCATCGTGCCCGATGTCTGGCAACAACCCTGATCTAACAATTCAGTCAAGATAATTCAGTTCATGTAAAATTTTTTATTCACCACCTCACCTTGACACAATATGCCGCAACAGGATATTTCATATTTACTTAACGATTTTGACTTACATGTCCGTTGCGGCCACCATGATCAGGCAGCTGTCGTATTTGAACAAATCTGTCACCAATTGCCCGGAACATCTGACGCTGACAATCTGATTAGCCAGTTGCAGCAACGGCTGGGTAACTTTGACGCAATGCTGGCAGCTGCTGCCAGCGCCACAAAGCGCGAATCGGCAAAGGGAGTTTCTTGCGGCAATTCATTACTGCGCTTGATTGAATGTGAAATCTATTGTGGCCGGATGGCCTCGGCGCTGGCCCGATTAACGCTGGCTGAAACCGACAATGCAGACGATGTAGACATGCTCCAAAAAATCGCCCAGCTGTATTTGCATTGTTCCGCCCATGAAGCCGCTGGGCGATGCTACCAACGGGTCAATGAACTTCAGCCAGGCCTGCCGCAGCATATGTTTAACCACGCCGCGTCGCAGGTAATATTGGGTCAAATGCAAAACGCAGAGCAATTGCTTCAACGGGTTCTGGAACTGGCACCGACGCATGTGGAAGCTCTGCAAAACCGTTCTATGCTAAAAACCTGGAAGCTGGATGACAACAACCTGAGGCAACTGCATAAAGTAGACAAAGCCATCCCCGACAATCACCCGGACCGGGTACCGGTCTATTTTGCACTGGCCAAGGAATATGAAGACATTGGTGATTATCGTAAATCGTTTGCCTTTCTTGAACGCGGTGCGCGGCTAAAAAAAAATCGCATGGCCTACCGGGTCGAAAACGACGTGCTGGCAATGCAGCACATACAAAAAACCTTCCACCACACTTTGTTGTCCGGCGGTGCGCCGCATGCCGGTAACGAACCTTCGATGTTCGTCATGGGACTGCCCCGCAGTGGCACCACACTGGTCGATCGTATTTTGAGTTCACACACCCAGGTTGGCAGTTTGGGGGAAATTCAAAGTTTCACATTTGCCCTTATGCAGCTGGCCGGTGGCGGATCAGGCGGAAAAAACGGTTTAATTGACCGTTCCGCAAATATCAACATGGACCAGTTGGGACATATCTATCGCACGGCGATCCGCGGCTATGGAGTAACCTCCCGCTACCTGATAAACAAAACTCCGTCCAACTATTTGTATTTGGGCCTGATACACATGGCACTTCCAGATGCGAAAATCATCCATGTCAACCGACATCCGATGGACAGTTGCTACGCTATGTACAAAACCCTGTTTGCAATGGGTTACCCGTTTTCGTACAGTCTGGAGGACATAGGTCATTACTACCTCGCTTACCACAATCTGATGCAACACTGGAGAACATGCATGCCGGGA
Organism: Oxalobacteraceae bacterium; assembly: GCA_043758755.1. Classification (GTDB taxonomy): domain Bacteria; phylum Pseudomonadota; class Gammaproteobacteria; order Burkholderiales; family Burkholderiaceae_D; genus Solimicrobium. The sequence continues at coordinate 17,034 of JAYVMW010000059.1, read as the reverse complement.
AAATTTATCGATATTGATTATGAAGCAGTTGTAGAACATCAGGAAGAAACTACCAGATCGCTTCTGGCGTTTTGCGACTTACCGTGGGAATCGGACTGCCTTGAATTTCATCTAAATAGTACCCCGGCCGCAAGCGCCAGTGCCGCACAGGTAAGGACTCCTCTTTACAAGACCTCGATGCAGCGCTGGAGGAGCTACGAATCTGAATTGGCGCCGCTCGCAGATTTTTTGACAAAGCACGGAATCGCATGCAACTAGCGGATTGAGCTGAGCTACTTACACAAAAATAACAATTCATTTAAGGGATATTTCATGGCCACAGGCAACCGCATTGGCAAGGTAGAACCGAACAGCATTGCAGCGCGTGTCATTCTGGCATTCTTCGCTTCAGCAGGAATTTTTTACGTCAACATTATGCCCACGATTGTCGATGCGTTGAAGGTAGGTCTCGCATTCACAAACAAAGATGCCGGACTGGTCGCCGCCTGCAATACCTATGGTGGCGCGTGCGGAGCGCTTCTGATCACTTTCCTTGTGCGGAGGGTTAACTGGAAAGTAGCAGCACCACTGATGCTGACTGCGATGATCGCAATCGACTTGACCTCAATGTTACTGACCCATCCAGCGGCAATGATGATGGTGCGGTTCGGGCATGGAGTCATCGCAGGTTCTCTGGTCGGCTTGAGCTACTCGGTTTTTTCGCGCACGGAGAACCCTGACCGCACTTTCGGAATAACACTCGCGATACAGACCGGATTTGGCGGATTGGCCATCATGGTTGTGCCTTTGCTTGTTACAACCTACGGGACAACTGCGTTGTTCATGACCTTGGTTCTATTTTCTGCGCTCACATTGCTTCTGATTCAGTTCTTGCCAGATTTTCCAATTGTCGTTACCAAACCCAAAGCGACGTTGGACATACCTGTGTCACTTGCACCGCTTTTATTTACATTGGCTAGCATCTGCCTGTTTCAGGCCGCAAATATGGGGTTGTTTGTTTTTATGATTGAGCTCGGCAGGAACGCTGGACATGACATTGGATTTGTCAGCGAATCACTGGGACTGGCAGGATGGGTAAGCATGTTGGGTGGCGTGGCGGTTGCAGTGTTCTCAACTAGGCACGGCGTCTTTAAGCCGATTGTCGGCGGAATAGCGTTGGCCGTAGTCGGTAACTGGATGTTTTTGTTCAGCGAGTACAAATGGGTTTGGATACTGGCGAACTTCACAACCGGTATCCTCTGGAATTTCGTGATTTCACATCTGCTGGGAATGTGTGCCAGATTTGACAAAACCGGCAGATCAGCTGCGTGGGGTGGATTTGTTTCAAAAATTGGACTGGCAAGCGGCCCGTTGACTGCATCGTTTGTGCTGGTCGGAAATAACTTTGCGAGGTTGATTTGGCTGGCGGTCGGGGTATTTTTTCTGGCAGCCTTGGCTGCGTCGGTGCCATCATTGTTGCTGGATCGACGGGTTAAGCATAACGAAAATTCCAACGCGTCGCTACTTGAAGGTACTATGAGATGATGGACAATGTACGGATGACTTATTGTTGACGACTGATCAGGAATTTACGGCAATGGTGAACTGTCGTTAGGTGTTGAATCGACACTGGCGCGAAGTTCAACCAAGGCGAAGGTTTGTCCAAATAAGGCGAGGACCTGAATTGTATTAGTTTCGATTTGATCTGACAGTTGGGCCTTGCAAAAGGAGAGATTACCCGGTTTGATAGAGGTGCGAATCTTTATTAAACCAGCACGAAAGTGCCATAGGAGTAATCTCATGAGCAGTATTTCTCAAAATGTCATTAAGCACATGGTTGGCTTACTCAAACTTGCTGCTGAATTAGGTAACGTGTCCAGAACCCGCAAGGTAATGGGTTTTTCCAGGGACACGTTTTACCGCTATCAATCTGCAAGGGAATCTGGCGGCGTCGAAGCCTTGCTTGATCTAAACCGGAAGAAGCCTAACCTTCGCAACCGGGTTGACGCTTCCATTGAAGACGCAGTTAAAGCCTTTGCATCTTAGGACCTTTGCAACGATTTCATCGCTTGAATTGTATTTTTCATCGTTCTGGCGCTCCTGGCAAACGCGCTCAATCAGTCGACACTCCCTTTATGCCTTCAACACTGAAAAACAACGTCACTTCATCACTGACAAATGGTGTGTAGCGATCAACATTGAAATCACTGCGCAGGATTTTTGTGTAGCCATTCGCACCGCAAGCCCTTCTTAAATATAAAAACATGAAGCGGCAATTGAACTGGGTAATATCGATCACCACGGCCCTGGTCTGGTCCTTAATTGTAAGATCCCCTTCTACCTTGCTCAACCTGTCATCGTCAAAAACAAGTTTTGTCGAGCTAAACACAATTTTCGGAAACTGCTGGCTGTCGAAAAATGATTCTGAACGCAGGACGCTATTAAAGGTGTCGGAACCGGTACTCACCGAGTCAGTATCGATTTCGATAGAAATGCGGCCCGAATGATTGTCCGTATCGATATCGATAAAACCTGTGCTTTTGTCGAATCGACCACGTTGCGCAGACAATCCCCAATGCTGATATTCAAAACTGCTGAAGGTATGATTGGGGTCAATAACATAATGTTCATTGGCATAACTGAGCGTGCCGAATGCGCAACAAAAGCAAAATATCAGTTCTGACAAGTGTTTCGACATGATTGATCCAGATTGAAAATAACGGTTGCCCTGCATGGTTACTCTGTAAATACCGCGCTGACCGAATTTGGTTCAATCACCTGCACGGTTGCAAAATGTGCCAGACTGGGAATTGTTTGAACCTTTTGTTTCAGTTCGGGAATTAACGGTGCAGACAAGGAGATTGCATGCTGCGTGAACGAGGCGATAGCCGCAACGACAACCTGGAAACACCGCATTCAGTGGAAACCAATTCAGGTCAGAATGAATTGCGCGATGTGCAACTTATTCTCCGGATTGCCCAGGGCGATTTGCGCGCCTTCGATGCGTTATATCGCAGTTTTTTCCCGCGCCTGGTGCGTTTTCTTGACAGGTTTACGCGCAGAACTGCATTGATCGAAGAAATTATCAACGACACCATGTTCGTGGTCTGGGAAAAAGCCCACACCTATAATCAGACCAGCAAAGTGTCTACATGGATTTTTTCCATCGCTTATCGTAAAGCCCTCAAAACGATAAAGCGCACCGATGAACCGCAAGATGCAGACTTTGATCTGCTGCAAGCCGAATTTGAGACCGAGCCAGACAGCCAGTTGAGCCAGCGCCAGTTGCAGCAGAGTATCAGCAAAGCGCTCGATGCCATACCAATTGATCAGCGTACCGTTGTGAGTCTGGCCTACTATCACGGCATGGGGTACCAGGAAATCGCCGAAACGATGGAATGTCCGGTGAATACAGTGAAGACGCGCATGTTTCATGCACGCAAACGATTACAGGTTTTACTTTTCAGGGTAATGGAGTCATTGTGATGAAAAATAAAGTTCTGACAATTCACGATTCCGTTCACGAACGGGTACAAAAGTTACTGCCGTGGTTTGTGGTTGATACCTTGCACGGTGAAGAGCTGGCATTGGTGAATCAGCATTTGAATGTATGTCCCGAATGCCAGGCCGACTTTGCCTGGCAGTGCAAATTAAAAACAATTGAACCAGTCTGTGAATCGACACCGGATGTGGATCGCGCCTTTGCAAAACTGCGCGAGCGGATTGATCTCAACCGATCCCACAGGACTTCCTGGCTTAAACAGGTCATGGCGGTGAATCGCCCCTGGATGCAATGGGCACTGGCCGCACAGCTGGTATTGATCCTCGGATTGGTTTGGACAATCGTAACCTCTGATGGTAACGTGGCTGCTTACCGCGCACTTGGCGCCAACAAGGCTACTGTTGGCAACATGATTGTCGTATTCAAACCGGATACCTCAGAACATGAATTGCGACGAATTTTAAATGAAAACCGAGCGCGGATTGTGGATGGGCCGACCGTGACAGATGCTTACCTGCTGTACGTAAACGACGAAAGTTTGAACGGTACGTTGCACAGTTTGCGCGCAAACAGTACCGTCGTCCTGGCCGAGGCGCTGAGTTCCAGAGGTACGCCGTGAATAAATTTTGGACACTGCCGGTAATGTTTTTTTGGTTGGCGATATCAGTTTGCCAGGCTGAGGTATCGCCAACTGCGGCCAACAGCGTCCAGGCCGACGATGTCGGTCACATCGAAAATACATCCCATCAATTACTGGTAATGTTGCACATGCCATTGCCCCATTTTCGTCCGGACAGCAGTTATTCGGGTCGTTACAGCGATGATGCCAGTCATCAGGCACGGAGACGAATTGCAGAATCTCTGGCCGCACAGCATCAGCTCAAAATGGTGTCGGACTGGCCCATGCCAGCATTGGGGGTCGACTGTTACTTAATGGAGTCGACGGGCGCGGTTGATAATGTCGTCAAGCTACTTTCTCAGGACGCCCGCGTTGAATGGGTTCAGGAAATGAACGAATATCACGCACTGGCGGTCAATGATCCGCTGTATTCTTTGCAACCAGGCGCCAAATTCTGGCACCTGTCGGATCTTCATCAAGTCACAACTGGTCGCAACATTCGCGTGGCCGTCATAGACAGCGGTGTGGATGACAATCACCCGGACCTGACTGGACAGGTCAATGTCAAAGAAAATTTTATCGATAACAATCCGTATGTGTCAGAAGCACACGGCACTGCGGTAGCGGGCATTATTGCGGCGAAAGCCGGCAATGGTGTTGGTATCGAAGGCGTGGCTTCCAATGCACAACTGATGGCACTTCGAGCCTGTTGGGAATTATCAATACGAGAAACGCGATGTAACAGTTTTACTTTAGGCAAAGCACTTAATTTCGCCATCTTGCATAAAGCCCAGGTGATCAATCTGAGTCTGACCGGTCCAACCGACCGTTTATTGCAGCTTTTGCTGGACGCGGCTATTGCACAAGGCATTACGGTGGTCGGTGCGGTCGATCCGTTGCGTGCGGACGGCGGCTTCCCGGCCTCACATCCTGGTGTGCTGGCGATCTCTGATGAAAACGTCAAACACATGAAGATGGGCACGATGCTGGCACCTGGTCGTGATATTCCTACTGCCGTACCTGGCGGAAGTTGGGGTCTGGTGAATGGTGCATCGTTCGCCTGCGCACATGTCTCTGGTCTGGTTGCATTGCTGCTGGAACTCAATCCAGGCCAGACACCGGAAAAAATCAAACAAAAACTTGTGTCGCAACCTTCGATTGCCGGCCGACCGCCAGGCAGCATCGATGCCTGCGCGTCGATAGCACAATCAATTAATTCATGCGTATGCTCATGTAATGGCAACAATGTCGCCAAGGCTATCCATTAACCGCCACAACACCCCTTCAAAGAGCGACAAGATTCTTGTCGCTTTTGTGTTGTTATGCCTATGCACCGCACAGGATGTGTTCGCGCAGATCAGCGGAACTGCCACGGTGGTTTCAGACTACCGCTATCGAGGGGTTTCTCTGAGCGAGGGAAATCCCGAAGGGCAACTCAGTCTGGGCTACGATAGCCCGGCGGGCTGGTATGCCGGCGGATTGATTTCCGGTGTTAAGTTCGACAATACCAGTACCGAACAATTTATCGGATATGCGGGTTATGCCGGCCAGGTCTTTTCAGGGTTGAGTTGGGATGCGGGTATGAGCAGCACGTCGTTCAGAAAAAATTCCGATTACAACTATAACGAAGCCTATGTTGGATTAACGACGGATAACTACAGCACCCGATTGTATTATTCACCGAGTTATTTCTACCAAAATGCGCGCACTGTATATGGTGAAATTAATGCTGCGCGCCCATTTTTGGAAGACATGCAATTGCTGTTCCATCTTGGACTTCTGCATCAATTGACCAACAGTGATACGCAATTTGACACCTTTTCATCCCGCTATGATTATCGGATCGGCCTCAATACGCGGATCGGTGTCTGGAATTTTCAATTGGCTCTGGTTGGGCTGCAAAGAAAAACTCATGCCTATGCACAATATGAAGATCTGCATCCACACAGTTGGCTGTTGAGCGCTGCCTATTCCTTTTAACCAAACCGGTTTTTATAAAATATTTGGTATTTATTTGAACCTCCTGGTGTTGACCTGGTATTTACCGGAAGTACAGGTAGTTCCATATTAATTGATACCAGGAGGAGCGATGAACACACTTGCAAAGATAAGACAGGCTGGATGGCTGATCGTGCTGGCGGGATTGGCTGGATGTGGTGGCGGTGGTTACGGCGGCGGTGGCGGTGGCGGTGGCGGAGGAGGTGGTGGGTATATGCCGACCGTGTCATTTTCCAGCCCGGCCGGTGCAACAGCGATTAACCTGGGACAGAGTCTGAAACTGACCTGGAGTTCTGCTTATGCAACTTCATGCACCGCCAGCACTTCAACAACCACAGCCGGTACCTTCACCGGAACCCAGCCCACCAGTGGCTCCATGGTTGTGGCGCCAACAGCAACTGGCACGGCAACCTACATGCTGACCTGTACCGGTAGCTCAGGCTCGGGATCAGCAACTTCCGCAGTCGTCACGATCAATCCTTCCATTCTCAGCAAGCTCGCGACCATAACGACGATCGGTTCTACTGTGGATCCGGCTGAAGGTGGCGGCAACCCGTATGGATTGGCGATCGCTCCGGTTACGGCAGGCTTAATCACCGCCGGTGATTTGATCGTCTGTAATTTCAACGATGGCGCAACCAACACCCAAGGGCTGGGCACGACCATAATCGGATTGCATCCGGTGACAGGTTCGACCCCCTATCGAATTGCACAATCATCGCAGTTGCAAGGTTGCGCTACGCTTGCCATGCTGCCAGACGACAGCATTTCTGCGTCGGCATTCTCTGCCAATCTGAATCCTCTGGTTACGCCCGCCGGAGTTGTCACGAATCCGTTTGCTGCCGACACCTTTACCGGTCCCTGGAGCCAAACTTATGCAAAAGGCCCTGCTTCGCTGCCCTCAGCACTGTATACGTCAAGCGAGGCTAACGGTTCGATTGGACGGGTTACGTTAAATGGCGACGTGCAAACTGCCTTCACAGAAATCGCGAAAGGATTCTGTGGCAATGGCGCACCAGGTGGCGTATTTGCTCCTGCCGGACTGACCTATGATCCTGCAATCGACACGCTCTATATTGTTGATACCAGTTCCTACAGCGTCGTTGCGTTCTCCAGTGTTTCCACAATCGGTGCCGACGGTATTGTCGTCAATGGCAGTTGCGGAGGTGCGACTCCGACACCCGCATTAACATTCTCAGGAGCCAACGCCAGTCAGGCCAGAGTGATCGCCAGTGGCGGAAAACTGAATGCGCCGATCAGTGCTGCATTGCTGATGGATGGAAATCTGATTGTCAGCAATGGCGACCTCAACGCGCCGGCAGTGACTAATTTGCTGTTTGAAATCTCACCGGCCATCGGCTTTGTTGGTGCACCAGTGCAGTTGGATACCGGTGTGGCAGGCGCGTTGTTTGGATTGGCGACCAAAGTTGACAGCAGCGGCAATCAGATCATTTACTTCAATGACGACAACGACAATACAGTTAAGACACTGACCAAATAGTCTGCGGAATGAAAGCCGCACATTCCGGGGTGACTGGAATGTGCGGTTACCCGACTTTACGGAGCAGAAATCAACTACGTCGGAACCGACCGCGCATGACGTTGAATATTTTGCGCAAGAATAAAATAAAAAATTGCCTCATCACAACATAATTTACAACAACATTTCCGGGTGGAAATTAACGCTGCAGACAGGTCATTCAGACTGTCGCGCTGCGGCGACAACCCATGTCAAGCCAGTTAAAAATGATTAGATTTTTTCTTCTGGGCATGTATTATATCTTTTCTTTATTGGCGGCAATTCTGCATTTCAGATTCGAGTGGTGTGAGTTGAGTGACGATCTCCCCAAGTCCTCCTCGTACCAAATCTGATTCTCCCAACGTGCCACGCAGACGCTGACATTAACCCGAAATTTCTATAGTGCATCTTTTGCAGTTGCAGTTGCGATTTTGGCGGCACGCGCTGGCAAGCCGCGTGCGCAATCATAGTGCTGCCAGGCAACAGCAAAGATCCCATGAAATAGGCGGTAATCATGTTTCACCTTTGCGGATGCCGTGCCGCAACTGGCGTCCATAATTTCAATACCGTTGCAGCGAGGTCAATGTCACCCTTTTTAAAGAGATGAAATTTTATGATGAACGATCAACTTGAATACCCAATTTTTTTGCCAGCCGGGGTGCAGCACAACTTCAAGTTTCCGACTGAACAGATACAGATTGAAACCACGAAGGAACGGCTTCCATTTACCGTGCGACAGGTTAAGAGCGAACAGGATCTTCAAAAAGCAATCCAGGTTCGTCATGCTGCGTATGCACGGCATGTTCCGGAATTTGCAGAATCACTCAGGCAGGCGGAACCAGCGGACTTTGAAGAAGGTGTGGTCATATTTCTGGCCGAGTCGAAATTGGATGGTTCAGCCATCGGCACCATTCGCGTTCAGACCAACCAGTTCAATCCACTTGAAATTGAGCATTCCGTCATGCTGCCAGATTGGCTGCAAAATCGTTCCATAGCGGAAGCTACCCGATTGGGTGTGCGCGGACGGGAGGGGCGAATTGTCCGATGCGCATTGTCCAAGGCGTATTTTCAATATTGTCAGCAAAACGATATCGAATGGATGTTAGTCACCGGACGTGCTCCGGTTGACCGCGAATACGACCGCATGCAGTTTGAGGAGGTCTTTCCAAACCGGGGTTATATTCCGATGAAACACATTGGCGACATTCCGCACCGGGTCTTGGCATTAAAAGTCAGTATTGGGCAAGGTCGATGGGCCGAAAAAAATCAACCTTTATACAATTTCTTCTTTCAAACCCAGCACGACGATATTGACATCGGTAACAAGGCAGCACCGGTCTCAAATGGGATGTTTAACCCAAAGGCGGTTTTTGCCAGCTAATCGACTTATAACTCTGCCAAAAGTAGTGGGGCAAACCGATTTCTGGTGATTTGTTTCATTTTTCCTTCTGGAAGGCAATTTTTTTGCTAAAGTGATGTTTTGCAGAAATGATTTCTGCGCAATGAAACATAAAAAGTTCCATGCGAAAATATTTTGCACTTTCTCTGTCATCTGACAATGTTGCCGTGCGCTACCTGGATCAAGTGCTACAGATCATCTCGATCTATTTGGTGCCGATCATCCTTGGTCTGTTTACAATCGTCGCACTCGTTTTCTGGGACTCCGAATATCCCGAAGTAGTTGGCAAACCACTTGAGATTCATGTCGGTCAGGGATCTGGCGCGACCGAGACGCCCGAACAGGGATTTGCACTGGCCGAACTGCACTCCAGTGTGCAACGCGCTGAAACCCGGCTTTCGGAACAGCCGTTTTGGGTTTCGTTGGTCACTCAACCTGATCAAATGGATTCTTCCGCAGTGGTTGAATTTCCATCCCGTCACGCAGTCGATGTTGCCTGCTGGGATGCGCAGACTATGCGTCCGGTTGGAAGCGCAGACCGGGTGCACACGAAGGGCGCAGTCGCAGAAGCCAAGGCAGGATTTGCGCTCACCATAGAATCTGCAATGACCCCGCACAGCATCGTGTGCCGAATGCATTTCGTCGGACCGGCCAAGATAGAAGCAACCCAATGGCGCGCTTCCCAGTTTCAACTCTCTTCACAAGAATTTCTTCGAAAATCCGGTTTGCTGGACGGAGGATTGATCTTACTGACCCTGTTTATGTTAATCACTGCAGTGATTAATCGTGACCGTTCGTATGTGCTGTTTGCCGGCTGGCTGGCGCTCAATCTTCGGGTTGCCGCGCAATCGGCGGGATGGGATAACCAATGGCTCGGGTACAGTGTGCCGCAGGCAATGCTGTTTGAAATGCGCATGGTGACGTTTTCCCTGTATTCGATATTGACGGTTACTTTATTCAAAAACCTGTTTCATGAACAACTGACCAAAACCAACTATGAATGGGCATTGCGGTTAGTGCAGTTTGCCAGCCTGCCACTGTTCATCCTGTCACTGGTTTTGCCATACCATACCTTTATTCCCATTCTCTGGGTCATTACGGTGTTCGCCGGAGCGCTGCTCGGTGTTTTAATAGTGCGCATTTTGATACTGGCGCGCAATACTGTCGCTATGTGGTATTGCGCATCGATGTGTATTACATTGATTGCATGGGGTTCCGAGGTACTCGCTGCCTCGCTGGGCATTCACTGGATGACCGGCGCGATCAATTTTGTGACGGCAGCACTGTCATCAAGTTTATTGACCGCCATCGCAATGGCAGAAAAAATGCGGGTCGAGCACACCGAACGACTCAACGCCCAGACAGAACTGGTCCATACCTTTGATGTAATGCCGATCGGCCTGTTCACCCTCGATACCGATGATCGCTTCCTCAGTGCCAATCCGGCTTTGATAGAAATGCTGGGTCAAAATGTTTTGGCCGAAGGCTGCAATTCCTGGGGGCAGTATTTCAAAGAGGATTCATGGGCTCTGGTGAATAACATGATCCGCGGCCGGATCGATGGTGAGCTTGAACTGCAAGGCAAAGAACGGTCTGACGGTCAGCCAGCCAAACGCTATCTGGTCAAGGCCGCACTTTCGCACGGCAAAATTGAAGGCTATTTGCAGGACGTAACTGAGAAGTACAAGGCGACGGAACGCCTGCGGTTTTTGGCCAATAACGATTCTCTGACCAACGTACTGAACCGGCGCGGCATTCAGGAAGTGCTGCAGACTGCCATGAATGAACTCAGCCCAGGGAAAACCGTTGGTCTGGCCTATCTTGATCTTGACCGCTTCAAACTGATTAACGATCTGTTCGGCCATGCGGCAGGCGACGAGGTGCTCAAACAGATATGCGATCGGATCACAAAATTACTCAATGGAAACCAGTATTTTGGCCGTATCGGTGGCGATGAATTCATCATTGTTTTTCCTGAAATTTCAATTTCAGTCGCATCATGGGTTTGCCGCAGCATATTGGAAAGTATCCGCGCCCAATCGTTTACGGTGCATGAGAAAGCATTTCAGGTTCGCTGTTCGATCGGCTTGATTGAAGTGGTGGCCGGAACAGAAATAAAGGACGCCGTTTCAACTGCCGATCGGGCCTGCAGAGAAGCTAAAAAAGGACATCACGATAATTTGGTTATTTATGAAAAAAATTCGGCGGGATTCCTGGAACATGAAGCCGAACTTGATCTGATTAAACGACTGTCAATACCTACCGTTACCGACGACCTGTTTCTTGTGATGCAACCGATCATGTCGCTTTCGGCGCCACATGCATCGCTTAACTTCGAAGTGTTGCTGCGCATGCGCGACCATAATGGCAGCGTTATTCCGGCCGTGCGCATCATCACTGCTGCCGAATCGAGCGGTCAGATGGGGATGATAGACCGGTGGGTGCTGGCAACCACCCTTGCGTGGCTCAATACCAACTATGCCAAGTTGACCAATACCCAGTTTGTCTGCATGAACCTGAGCGGCGCGTCATTGAATGATGAAAAATTTATCCTGGACGCGTTCAACATGCTGGGGCAAAACGTGCTGAACGCCAGCCGCCTGTGTATCGAAATTACGGAAGGCGTTGCGCTGCACGATCTCAACAACACGCGCCGTTTTATCGACCGGGTCCGCAACTTTGGCTGCAAAGTCGCACTGGATGATTTTGGCGCGGGCTATACGTCGTTTTCGTACCTGAAAAAGTTACCGGCTGATCTGCTCAAAATCGATGGCAGCCTGGTGGTCGACATGAACAAACATCCTACCAACATCTCGATTGTGGAAACCATCGTTAACCTGGCCAGAAACCTTGGTATGAAAACCATTGCCGAATGGGCAGAAGATCCGGCGACCGTGCAGGTTCTGGCTGAAATCGGAGTAGATTTTGTGCAGGGGTACATCGTGGCACGGCCACAAAGCCCTGAGAACCTGCTGAGCGCAACGTCGGCGGCAAGCTTTATTGACGATGAGGAATTGAATTCATATCTGCGGGCACTGGCTTTAGATCCGTACTCGGTGAAGCCGCCTTATTTTCCGGACCGCAGAAAATTCAGAAAAAATGATGACGATTGAGCGCGGGTTATTCGACCGATTAAATATCATGTTTTAAATCGAAAAAACTGGATGTTCAGTGGAAGTCTGCGCGCAGGCAAACGTGCTGCGGCAATCATGAGTTTGATCCATTCAGCTCGGCTCAACGGCCACGATCCCTACGCTTACATGAAGGATGTGCTGGAAAAGCTTCAGTTACAACCATTCAGTCGTGTCGGCGAATTACTCCCCCAACGCTGGGAACCGCCTCAATTATTTCCATCATCAAGATAACGCCCGGTCAACCTGTGTTGGCTGGGTGCTTACCATGTAAATGCCCAACGATACGTACAAAAAAATAAAAACCCGCTTGAACGTAAGCGATCCATAAACCCCAGCGTTACCGATTTCGCTATATTTATTTCGTTTTTTTCTTCGGATGCGGCATCGATACATGTGCGATGCAGTTGACAGCAGTTAGTGCAGCCAGCAAGACATATTTTTCATTATTTTCACCCAGTCCACATTGCGGCAACCAAGGTGTTAATTCTCCCATCACAAATGCAAACAGCATCTTCTCAGGATGCTGATCAATATACTGCTGTATTGATTGCCTATGGAGCGCAACATCAAGGCCACCAGTGAAATTGATGGAACCGGTAAGTCGCGCCAGTTCCCGCTCCCAGTCATCCTCGCTGATCATCGGCCATTTTAATCCGGATCCCTTCATGGACTGGAAACAAATAAGGATTAACTCGATCAGAAATTCCATTTTTTCGTACGGGATCCCCAGTCGATGTTGCATCAGGCATGCAGTAAGCAGCGTAGGCTGAGTTTGGAACATGTCATCGAACAGAGATTCTTTTTGTTCCAGCGTCATACCCCGTATCAATTGAATCGATTTGGCCAGAACTGGCATGGCAATGCGACTCATGCGATTTGCCCTTTAAGTTCAGGCATATTCCATGGCAGCAGTGCTTCCATTTGCTCCACAGTCTGCGCGGCAGGCAATGCACTCAGTACGCGACGCAACCAGATGTAAGGCTCAACACCGTTTGCTTTGGCCGTTTGCACCAATGAATAGATGATAGCGCTGGCATGCGCACCGGCAGGAGTATCACTAAAAAGCCAGCCCTTGCGACCAGTCACAAATGGACGAATCGAATTTTCGCATCGATTATTATCGATAGGCAGATCGCCACGTTCGGTGTAGCGATTTAATCTGCCCCAATATTTTTTCATATAGGCCAACGCTGTGCCGAGGGCACTGGAGGGTGCCAGGCCTGGCATCGTTTGCGTCATCCATGCCTGTAAGGCATTTAACGCAGGGATGCTATGTTGCTGACGCGCCTGCAAACGTTGTGCTTCGGTTCCATCTTTGCACTCGCGTTCAATTTTGTATAACTTGCCGATCAGATTGACCGCTTCATCGGCGCGGCCACGTTTTCCTTTCGGTTGTACCCGCGCCGCTTCCACAAAGCGACGGCGCACGTGAGCCCAACACACTAGGTGTTCTATGCCATCTGATCGGGCTATTTTGCCATAGCCTTCGTAACCATCTGTCATCAGATAACCTCGATAGTCCTGTAAAAGACGTGACGGCACCTCGCCGCTGCGACTCGGATCATAATCAAACACAACCACCGGTCTGTCGGGCAATCCGCCAGCCTGCACCCACATATAACTGTTGGAGGTGGGTGGCTTATCCGGCTCTTTGAGTACCTGTAGTACCGTTTCATCCATATGAATGAAGCCACCTTCGAGCAGGCTGTCACGGATCAAATTAAGCAGCGGCTGCAATAACTGTGCGCAGCCAATGACCCAACGTGCCAGCGTCTGGCGCGGTATCCGTATGCCATGGCGCGCCAGAACTATTTCAAAGCGCGCCAGCGGCATGCCATCGATGAATTTCACCGCCAATAACATGGCCAGTAAATCTGCGCTGACATTGCTTTTAGGGAGCGGTTGAAGTGGTAGTTTTGCTGTCACCGGCGCATGCTGACTGCCCGGGCAGCCGTAGCGTTTGCGAATATGACGCAAGACCTGAATTTGCATCGGGATGATATCGAGCTGTTCACTGATTTCTTCGCCGATTACTACCATGGGCGTGCCACATGGGCAGGTGCGATCTTGCTCCGGTACGTCATGCACGATGTCAACGCGCTTTAATTCGACTGGAAGAGGACTGCGCTTGCCACGGGCTGCTTTGTTACCTTTCTTGTCGCTGCTGTCAACAGGTTCTTGTGTCGCGGGAATGTCAGTAATGTCATCGGATTCGGTAGTATTTACGGTCAGCGACTCTGCTTCATCAAATAAACGCCATTGTGCAGGGAGTTGCTCTGAGCTGGTGCCGAACATCCGGTGCCGGGCCTGAATCATTTGTTCGATCAGACGCTGAATTTTTTCTTGTGCATCGCGTTCGATGACAGCGATAGCGCGTTTTAATTCAGCTTCATGTGCAGCTTGTTGTGCGCAAAGCTGCGCTGCCAATTCGGCTCCATGCGCAGCTTGTTGTGCATAAATTAGCGCCGTCAATCCCGCAGCATCTGTCGGCAATATCGACGGCAGGGCAAACACAGAAGTGTGTGATTTTGAAGAGGAAATCGAGGAATTTGGCGGCTTGAAAGGCATGCGCCATTTTACCAAATCCCCCTACGAAACCGAAGCATAATTAAGCGTTTTATGTGGTTTATTTTTCCATAAATCGAAACCTTCCAACAGCCATTCCAATTCCTGCAAAGTCAATGTTTGCGTCACTGCGTCATCATCAATCGGCCAGGCAAATTTTTCAGTTTCCAATCGCTTCATCCACAAGCAAAATCCGTTGCGGTGCCAGTATAAAATTTTAATTTTGGTGCGTTGGCGGTTGATAAAAACATATAGTGCCGGCGCAAACGGATTCAGCCCTAACGACTGCTCGACCAGCACACTCAAACCATTGATCGATTTTCTGAAATCGATTGCCGCACGACACAAATACACCTCACTGATCTGACAACCCGGATGCATCAGTGCATTCCCTTTGTGGCAACGACGAAACTGGCTAGCCATTCCGGTGCGGGCAGTTCATTCATCTCAAAGTGAATTCCCGTGGCCAGCATTAACCTGAAATTGGCAGTACGCGGATTCATTATTTTTTCTGGAACGTGTACGGCGATAAATGCGGAAGAAATCTGCTTTGCGGATTTTGAAATCAAGCCGGACTTTTTGAGTTTCTTATTCCAGTAGTACAGAGATTTGACTGCAATGTCGTGACGTTTGGCATAAGCACTGATTGAGACCGGATCTTGCAGGGCTGCCGTGACATGTTCTTTCCAAAATGCTGCATTCGGATGGGATTTCATATTTCGCTCCATGTAAATTAACTTGAAGCGAGGATGCCGAAATTATTGAGTTGGTACAAGGCTGTGGTTTATGGAGCGCTTACGCTTGAACACTGGATTTCAGGCGGGACGTTGAACGTTACTGATCTTCGCTAAACGATAGGTGGATTGTAATAGTGACTTGAAAGCCTTTAAATTCAATGATCTTGAATTTTTAAATAATACAGATACCCTGACCGATACCCGCAAAATATATTGCTAAATAGTAAATATTATCATCAATAAATACAACAACTTGAACCGCAGTAATCACTAACCTTTTTATTGTCGAAATATTAAATTCGGATTATTTTTATTTAAAAGTAAATATTGCGTTAAGTCAACTAAATTAGTTCCATTTAATTAATGTTGATATACTAATATTAAAATATTTCGAATTATTAATTTACTTAATCGATAGTTCAAGTCCATTTTGCGTATTTTTCGATGCTTTTTTGAACTTGGAAAGATCTTGTAAAACAGTAGTAATTCCTCTTTAAACTTAACTCAATCATTACAACCCAATTGCAAATCAAGCAATGCTACGCCTGCTGTCTAGATTACACCACCTTTAATGTACAATCCGATACTATCAAGCAGCACAAATTAATTTTACGCCAACAAGACCATATCCACGTTTCTTTTGGCTGTCAGTGCTTCTATATTTTATCTCGTCCTAACGATCTAGAGGTGAGTAATGATTCTGCGTGGATAAACTATCTGGTACTTACATGAGTTCTGTTGAAAAAAAAATCATTATCATTGCAGGTCCCAATGGGGCAGGCAAAACGACGTTCGCACGAGAATTTTTACCCAATGAAGCGCATTGCACCACTTTTATTAAT
The DNA here is from genome assembly GCA_043758755.1 of Oxalobacteraceae bacterium. Classification (GTDB taxonomy): domain Bacteria; phylum Pseudomonadota; class Gammaproteobacteria; order Burkholderiales; family Burkholderiaceae_D; genus Solimicrobium. Next base: position 740 of record JAYVMW010000059.1, on the reverse strand, counting down.
GCAGATTTAATTGCAGCTGGATTTTCTCCATTCGCGCCAGAGCTTGCTGCCATTAAAGCGGGGAAACTGATGTTGAAAACAATTAATGAGCTTGTTGAAAAAAATGATAGTTTTTCGTTTGAAACCACACTGAGCGGACAAGGGTATACTCGCGCTATACCTCGCTGGCAAAAATTGGGCTACCACGTTAAATTAATTTTTTTGGAATTGCCCGATGTTGAAACGGCAATTTCACGGGTAGCCGAAAGAGTGCGTCATGGTGGGCATGACATTCCTGAGAACACAATACGTCGTCGGTTTGAAACAGGTCTTAAAAATTTTCACCAGAGTTACAAGCCAATAGTTGATGTTTGGCTTCATTTTGATAATGCAGGTGAAAAGCCAATATTGATTGATAGGAGTGAAAAATGAATCAAAAACCGATAAGCCAATCACTTGAAAAAGATGTTCAAGATATTACTGCAGCGCTTCTACGCTCCAGTCAGCGCGCTCGTATTATTGCCGAACAAACTAAAACGGCTTTTGTAATTGTGCGCAATGGAAAATTAGTGAAAGAATATCCAGGTGGACACAAGGAATCTTAACTGGAATATGTTCAGATCTAGTTTTTGAAATTCAATCAAATTGATCGTATAACGTTCTTCTGCGTATTCTGGTGAACGTGACCGACGATTCTGGTGATCGTGACCGATGTGCCTAAAATGGTGTTACGCGGTTAAATTGTAATGTCATCGGTCACG
>JAYVMW010000058.1:0-81655 GCA_043758755.1 Oxalobacteraceae bacterium | reverse complement strand
GTCTGCAATTATTCGTGAAAAACAAATCAAAAAATGGAATCGGGCCTGGAAAATCCGGATAATCGAAGCGACCAATCCCTATTGGAACGACTTGTACCTCGAATTGACAGCGTGACGACGCTGGGGTTACCTCACTGAGTTAACCCCAAAGGCACGCGGGAATGACGGGGTCGCCTAGACGTTGATTAAAGGGTTGCTGTCGTTCTGCCACGCAGACTCCTGGGAAACAACAGGCCTCGGTGCACAGCTCGGTGGCGCTACCTATAATGGTGCTTTGTGGTCTTTTGATTCAAAAGAAAATCTGGCATTTCAGCTTTCAGAAAATCCGCCGAAAAATAATCCACAGGTTCCTGAACCGCACACATTGATGTTATTAGCTATCGGACTGATCGCCTGGCTGCACGTTTCCAAATATCAGCGGCGGTGAAATGGATAATCGCAATGAGTCGGAGCCTGATAAAAATCGCGCAAATAGTCACAAAGTTCAGTACCAAATGTTCTTTGCATGGCTGGAGAAAGCTGGTCGAAGTCACTCACCCGATCTGACCATAATTTACTGGCATCATCCTGCGCGCTTCCAGTTTCTGCATACAGCCCTTCCGGCACATCGTAACTACCATGCAATCGCGTAGCACTCATTGAGCAATTCAGATCGGCACTGTTTGGCCTCATGGGAAATCTCGATCCGCGTTGATCCAGATCAATGTCAGTTACGCGGGAAGCGTGTCCAATCTTACCGATGTTGGAGGCAATAACAATTGCAGAATGATTCCCTGGACATCGATCAGATCCGTCGCAAGCTAAAACTTATTTGAGTATGGTTCATCGCGGCCTCGGTTTGCAGGCGACTTCAGGAGGTTTGTATTTGATGCGAAGGCCGATATCGCAGCCCGGGTACATCATGGCATCGCACTTCCAGTTTCGATGCAAGTTGCAAAGCTGCCGCAGGCATACTGCTCAGAGCATCGGCGGCGTGGCAAACATGCCGGATTGTGAATCAACATTATCAGTCAGGACGCAGCGGCGAAAAAGCTAAAAAACGGTCAGCCTGCCGGCACTGCAGGGCTTTGGCCTTTGTAATCGACAGTGACAAGCTAAAATTTATGAATAAATCAATGAATCAGCCGGAAGTCACACTAAGAAATATAGTCCATGCCAACATGCTGACCTGCGCGCTGGACACCCCCATCTCGGAAGTCGCCAGCCTCATGGTCAGCCAGCAATGCAGTTCAATCCTGATCGAAGACGGCGAGCACATCGTCGGCATATGGACCGAACAGGACGCCCTGGCGGTTAATTTGACCGACCCGGACGCACTTTGCGTACCGATATCACGGATAATGTCGTCCCCGGTAATGGCGATCGATATCGATACGCCGATTGGTATTGCCGCCTTGCGGTTCCGCGACGAGAAGATTCGTCATCTCCTTGTAACCGATCGGTCTGGAGAACCCAAAGGCATCGTTTCCCAGACCGATGTGGTGATTCAACAAGGTCTGGATTACTACCTCACACTGCGCGAAGTAGCGTCGGTCTACAATCAGGTGCTGCCCAAAATTTCGGGTTCGCTTCCTGCCCATCTGGCAATCCGGGAAATGAGGCAAAGACAGATCGATGCAATCATCGTCGAACGGCACGATAACGTGTACGGCATTCTGACCGAGCGGGACGTCGTGCGCGTGATCAGCGACTGCAAGATGCATGCTACTGTCGGCGAGGTGGCAAGCTTTCCATTGATCATAATCCCAGCCAGTTCCAGTCTGTATCAGGCCCGCAAGCAGTTCCTGAAAAGCAGGATTCGCCATCTTGGCGTTACAGACCAAAATGGACAACTGGTCGGATTACTGGCTTTTTCCGACATCCTGGCCAATATCGAGTCAGAGTATGTGCGGCAATTGCAAGAGACCTTGAACGAACGCTCAGAGATACTCGCGATCTCGAACCACCACCTGCGTCTGGCAGCGACGGCGTTTGCCAACACGTTCGAGGCGATCATGATTACCAACGCTGACAACCTGATCGAATCGGTCAATCCGGCCTTCACTATGATGACTGGCTTTAGTGCCCATGAAGTATTAGGCAAGAAGCCGTCGATTCTCGCTTCGGGCCGACACGACAGCCAATTCTATCAGGCGATGCGCGATCAGCTTGCAAAGAGCGGACACTGGCAGGGTGAAGTATGGAACAGGCGCCGCAATGGCGAGATCTACGTCGAGTGGCTCAATATCAATGTCGTCACGAATTCGTGTGGCGAAATCTGCAATTACGTGGCGGTTTTTTCAGACATCACCAAACGCAAAGCGGCCGAAGACCGGATGCACTTTCTGGCACATCACGACGCGCTCACGGGCCTTCCCAACCGCGCCTTATTCACCGACAGACTGATTCGGGGGATTGCCCAATCGAAGCGCAACGACAAGAATTTGTCGGTGATTTTTCTCGACCTGAACGACTTCAAGAAAGTCAACGATACGCTCGGCCATCATGCCGGAGACCAGATGCTGAAAATAGTGGCGCAACGATTGACCACTTGTGTTCGTGCCTCCGACACGGTCGCACGATTGGGAGGCGATGAATTCGTCGTGTTGCTTGAGGAAATCGGCAGCCGGGACGATGTGTGCCGGATCGCGGAAAAAATCGTCGAATCCCTCTCCAAAGAAATGACGATCGAAGGGTATGAAATCCAAATTGCCACCAGTATCGGCGTTTCCCTGTACCCGGAACATGGTGATCACGCGGATCTGTTACTCCAAAATTCCGATGCCGCGATGTACCGGGCCAAGGCTCTGGGCGCAAACACATTTCATTTCTTTGATTAGTCCTTGCAAAAAGAACCTGTTCAGGCCGAAGCGTCGTATCGGTAATTAAAATGCCTGGCATGCGGCGTCTGTTAATGATCAGCCATGATCTGGACTAAAACCCGTTAGCAATTTATAAAAATTGTATCTTTAATCATCATCCACATTGATTGACCTATCTCAATGGTAGGACGCTTTTTCATTCTGTTTTGGAAATGCATACCTATACTGACCGCCTTTAGGGCTCATGACATTTTTCTTTCGATTTATGGCAGGGGGATTCCGGCTTCAAATCCATTTGGGAATGCAAAATAAGTACAGACCAGACCAATAGTGAAAGCGCTCTTTACGATGCATAACGAATCTCCGCCAATAATGTCATCCGCACCTGTCGCTTCGACGACGAACTTGCGTTGCAACTTGACTGGACCACAACAAAACAAACTGAAGCTCGATGCACCGAAAAACCTCGATCACAAAATACGGGTGCGCCGGATGGGACGAATCAATCCGCTGTTCTTCGAAATGACCGAAGAAAATATCGGCTCTCGAAATGCATCAATCGCGAGATAGCCAATGAACAGCCTTTTATCAAGATGGGAAAAGCTGAGCCTGCAGCTAAGGCTTCACATCCTGATTCAGGGCTGTCTCATCATCATTCTGATCGTTGCTCAATTATGGCTCATGGATCAATTCAGGCACCATTCTTTGGAAGCCGTTGAATTGCGTGCAGAGGCTGTTGCGGACGGCGCCATCAATGGGTTGAACACCATGATGGTTACCAAATTCGGTGATGATGACGTCATCACCGACAAGGCCGCCAGAGCATTGTTTATTCAGAAGATGGGCGCGGCTGAAAATATCAATGAATTGCGGATCATTCGCACAAAGCAGCTTGAAAGCCAATATTCTGCCGGACTGCCTCAAGAACAACCGACAGACGCTATCGACTACAAGGTTCTGGCGGGCGGAAAAAAAGAATTCAATCTGATGCCTGGGTCGGACGGCGCAGCGTCGATCAGAGCAGAAGTGCCATTCATCGCTTCAAAGAATTTTCGTTCCACTAACTGTCTCAAATGCCACGATGTAGCCGAAGGAACCGTGCTTGGTGCAGCCAGCGTCACGATCGATGTTACAGATGATCTGGCGCGTATCCAAAAAGATAACGTCATGCTTTGGTTCGGTCAGGGCATTATGCAAATCTTCCTGTATTTCGGCATAGGACTTATTGTTCGCCGCCTGTCCCGGCAGCTTGGTGGTGAACCAGGCTATGTCATTGATATTGTCAGGAAAATAGCCAAAGGCAATTTATCCCAGCAAATTACCACCCGGGTCGGTGACAGTACCAGCCTCTTGGCAGCAGTCAAACAGATGCAGTCGGAACGTAAGCAGGCAGAGGTCGCGCTGGAAGAAAAGCGACTCCAGCTCGCTGACATAGTTGCGTTTCTGCCCGATGCCACTATGGCCGTCGATAAGGACCGGCGCATCACCATATGGAACAAGGCGATCGAAAAGATGACCGGCATCCCGGCCGCCGAGATGCTCGGCAAAGGAGATCATACCTACATGATTCCGTTTTATGGTGAAGCTCGGTCACATTTGTTGGATCTGGCATTCCTTGATGACAGCGAAATTGCCGCCCAATACCCCAAAATTCAACGCGAAGGTGATGCCATCGTTGCGGAAGCGTTTTGTAATGCGCTCGACAACAATAAGGGCGCCTGGGTTTTTGCCAAAGCATCTCCATTGCATGATCGCAGCGGCAACGTGGTTGGCGCAATTGAAGTTATCCGCGATGTAAGCAAAGACAAACGCGCTGAAGAGCAGCTCAGGCTTTCCGCCAGCGTGTTCACCTATGCCCGTGAGGCGATCATCATTACCGACGATACTGGCATCATCCTCGAGGTCAACGACGCCTTTACTACCATTACCGGCTACAGTCGGGAGGAAGCCATCGGCCAAAATCCAAACATGCTTAAATCGGGCCGTCAGGAAAAAGGGTTCTACGTCGTGATGTGGCGCAGTTTGATGGAAAACGGTCACTGGCACGGCGAAGTATGGAACCGACACAAAAACGGCGAAGTGTATGCCGAGTTACTCACCATCAGCGCCGTACGCGACAAATCGAACAATACCAGGCATTACGTTGCGCTGTTCACGGACATCACAAAAATCAAGGAACACCAAAGCCAGCTCGAACATATCGCGAATTTTGATGCACTGACTGCACTGCCAAATCGACTGCTTCTGGCTGATCGCCTGCTGCAGGCAATCTTGCAATGCAAGCGTCAGAAAAAATCTCTGGCTGTAGTTTATTTTGATCTTGACGGTTTCAAGGCAGTTAATGATAACCATGGCCACGCCGCCGGTGATCAGTTGTTGATCACGCTGGCCGGGCGAATGAAACGAACCTTGCGCGAAGGCGACACACTGGCTCGCATCGGCGGCGACGAATTTGTTGCAGTGCTGCTCGATCTGACAGATGAGCACTCCATCGAACCCATGCTCACGCGTCTGCTTGTCGCTGCTGCAAAACCGGTTCAAGTCGGTGATATTCAGGTACAGGTTTCGACCAGTCTTGGCGTGGCATTCTATCCACAAAAGGACGACGTGGATGCGGATCAGTTGCTGCGCCAGGCAGACCAAGCCATGTATCAGGCCAAAGTCACCGGCAAGAATCGTTACTGCACCTTCGACGCAGAACAGGATCGCAGTGTGCGCGGATATCACGAGAAACTGGAACAGGTCCGTCTGGCGTTGATAAATAATGAATTTGTACTGTACTACCAGCCCAAAGTAAATATGCGCACTGGCGAAATTATCGGCGCCGAAGCGCTGATCCGCTGGCAACATCCGGAAAAGGGCCTGATTGCACCGGCACAATTTCTTCCTTTGATAGAAGATCATTCCATCGCAGTGCAATTGGGGGAGTGGGTAATCGACACTGCGCTGGTTCAGATTGAACGGTGGCAGGCAGAGGAGATGAACATTCCTGTCAGTGTCAACATTGGTGCGCGTCAGTTGCAAGGAATCGATTTTGTAGAAAATCTGGCTGCACTGTTGAAAGCGCATCCAACCGTGAAGCCAAGCGACCTGGAACTTGAGGTATTGGAGACCAGTGCGCTTGAAGATATTACCAGGGTGTCTCAGGTGATCAATGCGTGTGGCCAGATGGGAGTTGGATTTGCCCTGGATGACTTTGGCACCGGTTATTCCTCTTTAACGTATCTGAAGCGTCTGCCGGTATCCCTGCTTAAAATTGATCAAAGTTTTGTCCGTGACATGCTCGACGATCCGGATGATCTGTCCATCATTCAAGGCGTGCTGGGCCTGGCACGTGCGTTTGGCCGAAAGATTATTGCAGAAGGTGTGGAAACAAGCGAGCATGGCCGCATGCTGCTCCGTCTGGGCTGTGAACATGCTCAGGGGTATGGCATCGCGCGCCCGATGCCGGCCGGCGCGATGAAAGAATGGTCAGCGACCTGGCGTACCCACGCTGACTGGCTCGCTCTGCCTTCTGTGCATAGCGATGATTTGCCGTTGATCTTTGGGGCTATCGAACATCGTGCTGCATTGCGTATCGTCGAAGAGTGTATGAAAGAGGGCCGGCCGATTCCATTGCACCTGGTATTTAACCAGCGCCACCTCGGAAAATGGCTGGAGCATGCAGGGGCGGCCCGTTTCGGCGGCTTGAAATCTTTCCAATCCATTGAGCGTCTGCACCGGGAAATACATACACTGATTCGCCATATGGGTCAAATCCAGTCGGAGGACGCACAAATGGAGGCGCAGGTTTGCCTTGATCAGCTCCGCACACTGTGTGAGACCCTGCTTGAACAGTTGAAAGTGCTGGAGCAGGAAAGCGGATTGTAGGCCTGGTCGCTGCGCTGCCGCAGCAACTTCGACATTGAATTTACCGAACATAAAAATGAGACAAAAAACCTCTACATGAAGCGATTTTCATAAAGTGGGGACGTGGACGCGTTATGATGCGAACGCTTCAGTACGGATCGAACTGGCTCACAGCCAGCACCAACGCCGCTCAGTACCTGATTCATATTGAACGAATCCATGGCGAAACTCACCATAATTGATTTTTATGCAAAATCAACTGATTGAGATACCACGTCCACGAGTGCGGGGGCGCCAGGTTTATTGAAATGCGTTTTTTATGTCGAATTAATTGCAGTTAATTATTGTTCGTCATCAAAGTCCTTTTTCGAACATCAGCTATGTTCAAAAATATAACTCGGGATAGATCCATGATTTTTTTTAAATATTTGCGCCCGCTTTTTATCTGGTTGTTTGTGCTCAGCGCCGGATTGGCAAATGCACAGAGTGTTGATGGCATTACCGATACCAGCATAACGATCGGCATGTCCGGCCCCTTTACCGGCCCCAACGGTGCCTACGGTACGGAAATGCAAAGCATCATCAAACTGTACTTCGATCAAATTAATCATAATGGCGGCATATTTGGGCGCAAGCTGCAACTGATCGCTTTGGACGATGGTTATGAAACTGATCGTGCCGTTGCAAACACAAAAATATTGATCGAAAAGGAAAAAGTCTTCGCGCTGACAGGCTATTATGGCTCCTCGCCAACAACAGCCGCGATGGAGGTGTTCTCGGCCGCAAAAGTTCCCCTTATAGGGACCATCAGTGGATCGGGCGCACTACGCTCCCCAACCAACCGTTACCTGTTTCACGTCCGCGCCAGTTATGCCAATGAAACCGACCAGATCGTCAAACAGCTGGCGTCAATTGGACTTACAAGTATTGGGGTACTTTATCAAAATGACGGCTTTGGCAAATCAGGATTGGAAGGGGTAACTGCCGCACTGAAAAAAATGAATATGGTTCCCAGTGTGGTTGCATCGGTCGAGCGCAATTCAACCGACGTGCAGGCAGCAGTTGCGGCCATGGTGAAAATAAAACCGCAGGCCATTGTTTTGGTTACCTTGTATAAACCAACCGCCGAATTTGTGCGGCAGGTAAACGCTGCCAATCTCCATCCCTATTTTGCCACGCTGTCTCCGGTTGGCGCTGATAATCTGGCGCGCGAGCTCGGGCCATTATCCCGAGGCATCATGATTTCGCAGGTAATGCCTTACCCATGGGACGATACCAAGCCGGTTGTGCACGATTACAAAAAGATGGTTGAGAAATCGGATGGAAAGCTGGTTTTGTCGTACTACGGACTGGAGGGTTATATCGATGCCAGAGTATTGGTTGAGGCGATTAAAAGTTCCGGTAAAAATCTGACGCGTGAAAAATTGGTCGACAATCTGGAAACCATGCACAACTTGAATATTGGTGGATTCTCTATCAGCTATTCCAGTACAAATCACGACGGTTCGCAATTTGTGGACATGACAGTGCTTGGAGCAAATGGAAAAGTAATTCGATAATTCGTCGTTAGTCGTTGTTGGGTGTTTCAGGCCCTGCCCCTGCTCCGGTCACCGCACAAAAAAAAGCACTGATTAAATTTCAGTGCTTCTTTTAAATTACTCTGATACCGTTCTCAGTCCCTGTCCCCAACCAAAAGTTTCTTCAGCTTGGTATCGTAGACGTTTTCACCGATCCAGATTTTTAAAATGGATTGCATCACCAGCGGGTCCTTGAACGCTTCCATTACCTGCTTGTTATTCAGGCGCATGACAGTTCCCTTGCCGGGCAACCAGTCCACCGTCATGATGTCACCGACATTCCAGTCGCCAACCGTCCCAAAGGCCATGCCCATGGTTAAAATCTGCGGAGCAATCTTCAGGCGGTCTTCCTTGCTGGTATTGGCGTGAATATCAGCAATAAACCGGCGACTCATGGTTTCACTCTCCACGGTTTTAAGCATCACAATCTTGACTCTGACCACACCGGGCAGCGCCAGAATGTCCTGTGCCGTGGATTTACGGGAAGGCAGGTAAATCCCGACCGTATACATCTTGACGCGATTGATGGCATAAGGACCGAAACCATTGAGCACCAGATTCTGCCCTTCAAGCTGCATTGTCTCCTCAAACTGGTTAACCGGGGCATCTTTGGCCTGTACAGTCAACATCCCTGCAATCACTATAAAAATGCCAATGCATAATCGACTGAAATAGTTGTAAGTTTTCATGTTGTCTCCGCTGTAGGCCTTGGGCCTTTTCTTATATGTTTAAAGCTCAAAAAGGGGCATTACGCCCCCCTTGTGTTACTGCCGTATGCTGCGGTCTTCCAGTTTAAAACTGACGGGTAGCTGTCAGCAGAAACAGGTTACCCTCTGGACGGGCACGCACGCCGGATTCGGCCAGATATTTGAATTCAACCTTGGTTCTCAGGTCGTCCGACTGCCAGCTCGCCACAGGTCCGATCGCTTCGGCGCGGGCCTTGTTGCCATTGAAAATAGGTACTGCTGCAGAACTGTTCGGATCTTGATCGTTCGTGGTCTGATCCAGATAATATCCCTGCAGACCGGCTTTAAAGTTACCTGAAAATTGATAAGTTGCCTCATATTCAACCGTCAGATATTGGCCAGACTTGTAGTTGGTATCCTTGTTGACCGTACTTACGTTATAGCTCACAGCAGCGGCAACGTCAAAGCCGGAGTCAGTCGAATAAGCCGCCGATAACAACGGACGGAAAGAATAATAGTTGGTACCCAGATTAACCTGGCTGGTTTTGTCAAATTTACCGGTAGGCAAATCAACGTTGAGGGCTGCGACGATGGACAGATCGTCGTGCTTCCAGCCGATAAATGAAGTGACTTCAACGTCACCCAGTCCGCGTTGCTTGCCACTTGCTGCTGCGGTTGCCGCGGCCCCGATCATCGCCGGATATGGTGCCGGCAACGCTGTCGTGACGGCTACATTGACTTCTCTGGATTTATCAACCAGCGGAACTGCTACATAGGCGCCAGCGTGGCCACCCAAAAACACATCATCGCTGATAAAAACAAATCGTGGCACAAGAACATCGGTAATTATTTTCGCATCGACAGTGCCGGCCACTGGCACCGAAACACCTGGTGCGACTGGCAACGTGGTAGCGAACTGCACATTATTGCCCATCGGATCTTTGACCGAATTGGCTTCATAATGCGCGCCGATGATCTGCCCATAGAATCCTGACGGTGGCAAAATTGCCGCATCCAGTCCCCAGACAGCAAGCGGTGCGTCCAGTTCGTCGTTTTCAACGGCCATTGCATGGTTGCATGCGCCAACTGCCATCAGGCCAGTGATCAGAGCAGAAAGTGTTTTACGAACTACCATATTTTGTTCTCCTGTTTTTTATAATAAATTAATTGATACGAGTGAGGGTTAAACTGACTACAAAAGCATTTACAAAAGCATTAATCGGTCTGAGCGTGGCGGAATTATTTTTAGTCCGCAAACACTCTCTGTTTTCGAGCACGAGGCTGGACATTTTTGAGCACTGCAGTAATTCGCAGGTGCTTTTCCGTTATGAAATTTAAGAGTCGCAAGAACTTTACATGAGGCGTTGGATGGTCAGATATGACTGACTGATACTAAACAGGCTCTCGCTCATTCACATTAACGATGATGCTTTCCGGGACCAGGTTGTACCGAAACCGTTCAAAGACAGGGTAATGTCGAGGGTGAATTGGGCAGAAAACTATTGCAAAACTTCGCAGCCGCAGAATAACGAAAAAAAATATTTCTGCATAGCAAATATACTCCTCGGACCAAAAAATTGTCGCGATTTTGTTGAACGAAGTGCATTTTCGGCATTTTTCTGTACAGAATCCATCGATTTGTCTATCGAAAATGTAGTTTTTTCTCAAAGTTCCGGCTGTCAGCGGGGGCCGAACCCTGCTTCAATATTTCATATTTGAAAATATAACTTTATCGCAATGTTTTAATGTGCTCTGATTTGACGTGTCGGTTCTTCAGGCTGGATCGCTTATGATTGAAACAGTTAACAATTTACAATATCAGGCACTTTACTGTCTGCCCCCATGAAACAGGAGAACGGGATGTCTTCGCCCTTATCAACATTGCTGCAGCAAATGCCCAAGGCTGAGCTGCACATACACATTGAAGGTTCGCTTGAACCGGAATTGATTTTTGCGTTGGCAAAGCGCAATCAGGTCAGCCTCGGCTACGATTCGGTAGAAAGCCTGCGGCGCGCCTATGCATTCACCGACCTGCAATCTTTTCTCGACATTTATTATGCCGGTGCCAGTGTCCTGCTGACCGAGCAAGATTTTTTTGACATGACCTGGGCTTACCTGCTGCGTGCGAAGGAGGATCAGGTGCGCCACACCGAAATCTTTTTTGACCCGCAGACCCACACCGCGCGCGGTGTGCCGTTCGCCACCGCGATCAATGGCATCGATCGGGCATTGCAGCAGGCCAGGTCGGACCTGGGTATCAGCAGCAGCCTGATCATGTGCTTTTTGCGACATCTGTCGCAAGACGATGCACTGGCAACGCTGGAGCAGGCCGTCTTGCACCGCCACCAACTGATCGGCGTCGGTCTCGATTCTTCTGAACTCGGTCACCCGCCCGAAAAATTTGAACGCGTTTTCGCACGCTGCCGTGAAATGGGATTACGTCTGGTCGCGCATGCCGGCGAGGAAGGTCCGCCTGACTATATCAGCACCGCACTGGACCTGTTGCAGGTGGAGCGCATCGACCACGGGGTACGCTGTCTGGAAGATGCCGAACTGGTACAGCGACTGGTCAACCACAAGGTGCCCCTGACAGTCTGTCCGCTGTCCAACGTTAAACTGCGGGTGTTCGATTCGATGGCCGAGCACAATCTGGCCGCACTGCTTGACGCAGGTCTGCTGGCGACCGTCAATTCAGACGACCCGGCCTATTTTGGCGGCTACCTCAACGACAACCTGATCGCGGTTTTTGATGCCCTGCCGCTGGGACGCGAGCACGCGCAACAATTGGCGCGCAACAGCTTTGAAGCTGCATTTCTCGATACCGACACCAAACAGCGTTATCTGAATGAAGTTGATCTATTTTTCCAATAACCGGCGATAATCGCAGTCCCGACCTGCGGATTGGGTCATTTTCAAATACACCAATAAAGAAAGATTGTTAAATGATGACCATATTTGCCGTACCCGTGTTCGATGCCACGACCGTTGTTGAAGGCAATGAACTTTTCAAAGGCCAGGGTTCCGCCACGCACTGGGCCAAGCGTCTGGCTGATGAAGTTGGTTGTGAAGTGAGTGCGAAAAAAATCGGCAATGGCTGGGCTCTGTGTGGGACGCTGGACGGCGTTGAGAGCGTCTGGGGCATACACGGGCAACGTCTCAAACGGATCAATTGAGCTTCAGCATAATTTATCGATGTTCGATAAATTCTTTAAAGCGTCAATATCGTTGATGCAATTACTTTTTTGATGGACTTCAACAATCCCGCTGTCATTGAGTGCCGGCAGTATGCGGCTAGTCCTACTGTGTCACAAACTTCGAAAGTTATTTTTTACCCCGGCTCGGCGCCCCCCCCTGGATTCCCGCCAAAAACCGCGGGAATGGAATAAACATCTGGAGTGTTCATTCACAACTGCATGGCCTGATGTATTCATGAATCGAGCTTATCAAAATACTTGATCAATTAACCGCTATTCAAATCACAAATTGATGAGGCACTAACCGGAATTCTTATTTGTATTCCATCCGTTACAAAACCTGACACGTTATAAATCGACGCAACAACGGGACAAACAAACAAAAAAACGGCCCGCACAAATTCAAATTCCGAATCCACCCGTTGCGTAAAATCGGTCGGTTCTGGCTCCGATGGTTGCGCCAGAATGGTCCGGGTAACCCTGATCAGCGACTAATACAGCCTCAGAATTTGGGAGGCGATGCTGCTGAACGCCGCACATACGCCACTCATGTCGGTAGCGTGCAGATACATCCCGGCAGGCTGGGACGAATCATAGGTGTCGGAAGTGGCTGAATTAGACAGGCGGTTAAGGATATTGGCGCCATATTCAACTGGGCCATAGCCACAAAAATTGATTTCGTTGCTGTTGAGGGCATCGCCGACACCAACCGTATAGACCATGATGTTTTCGCCGCGTGCTCTGTTTGCCACATTTTCGATCATGTTGCGCGCGGCCTTGTTGACGTTGCAGCGCGTGTTGATCAGTGCCGGGTATGCCGGATCTGAGGTGCTGACCCGGTCCAACGCACGCTTGCCGTTTAAAGGCACTGCCGGATTACCCAAACCCAGATTTGGCAACGTCTGGATATACCCAACCGTGCCGGTCGTGGTGGTATCAAAGCTGCGCAACAATTGATCTCTCCAGTCGTTGCGATACAGGTTATTGGCGCGGGTCGTGGCCGGCCCGGACGTTTCTGAATACAGGTCACCCGCCAGCGCTGCGCCCTTGCTGGGAGAGAACGTGGCGGACACATCATTTGGTGCACCGTCGCTGAAAAAAACGATCACACGCAGGCTTGAGCGCAGTATGCCGGACGGGATGGCATCAATGTCTTCGAGTGCTACGCGCATTCCTTCCGCCTGTGCGGTACTGCCACTGGCCCCCGGAAGACCGTTGATGGCATTGGTGACGGCAGTTTTGTCAAACCCACGGGTTGAATCCTTGTTGATCGGAACGTTGAGCTGGGCGCCGGAAGCGAAGCTGACGAAACCCACCCGATCGCCGCCCGCACCGGCGGTGAATTTGTTGACGAAGCAGGTGGTAGCCGCAGTCTTGAGGGTCGGCAGCGCACTGGACGGATTGGCCAGCGATCCGGAAGTGTCAAGTACCAGCATCACATCGACATCGCGCTTGATGGTTTTTCCGGATGCCCCCACCTCGATGGGCTCGGTAATTCCCAGAACTTTAAGAAAGGTCACCGGCATATCGGCCGAGCCCTGAACTGTAACAGTCCATTTGCCGAAATCCGGCGTATTGGGTGCAGCCAAAACAGTTGGCGGGTTCCGGGTTGCACCAAGATAATCATCTGGAAAATTGGCATTGTAGAACTTCAACGCCGCCGCATTTGCGGCGACAATGCGATCCGCGTCGGTCGCTCCCTGCGACAGAGCTCTGGCAGCGGCAATGGAGGCCGCATCAACCGCTGAACTGAGTTTTGCCTTGACGCCGTAGCCGCGCCCGGAATCGATGGCCAGACCGATCATGGCAATCAGAACCACCAGCGACACGGCAACGACGACAACAATCTGCCCGTGACAACGATCAGGCAGGCTATTTGATGAATTTGGCTTCATGATTCTGCTCCGCGTGTTTCATTAGTTTTCACGAGTTCACAGCATCGTCGCCGAATACAGCGTAATGGGCGAAGCCATGACGTAGCCCGCAATGGGTGTGAAGTAGTAGATTGATTCGGCCACATGCACCAGATCCCCTGCGGCCAATGGTATCGACAGTGTCACGATCGGCGCCGGCGCCGTTGAAACATTGCAGGCGCCGCCCCCACCCCAACTGCTGCATGTATAAATCTTGCTGGCCAGCGTCGTGTTTCCAGTGGTATAGCGGTACTGGCTCTGGACGTCAGCTCGTCCATCGGACCTGCCAACCACGGTTGTAATAAAGATCATGCCATTCGGGTTCATCTGCATTGGCTGACCGGTTTGCCCGAGTGCGGTGATGATATCGGCCGGTGTGGTACTGGTGCGTGCGGCCGAATTGGCGCCTTCACGACTCATACCGACCAGAATATTATTGAACTGCAAAGCGCGTCCGAAATCGACCACACCCAGTACCAGCATCAACAAGATCGGCAGTAACAGTGCCAGCTCAACTGTACTGGTGCCCCGGCAGCGGATCGGCAAATTTTCTCGCATGACATTCATCCCTCGTTGCGC
This sequence comes from Oxalobacteraceae bacterium, assembly GCA_043758755.1. Lineage (GTDB taxonomy): Bacteria > Pseudomonadota > Gammaproteobacteria > Burkholderiales > Burkholderiaceae_D > Solimicrobium. The sequence continues at coordinate 67,056 of JAYVMW010000058.1, read as the reverse complement.
ATCGTCGCGCTGACGTCAAAGGTGTAGGCTCCGCCAGCAAAGAACTGCTGGATCAGCGGCGTGAACGGCACGACTGTGCAATGCACCGTGATGACCATAATCTGGCCATCCGCGCACAGGTTGGAGAAAGTCGGCGTGGCATTCACCTCGCTCCAAAGACCCATGGACTGATCGGTCATTTCAGCAATCACCGTATCCTGACAGTTCGTGGCGGGCAGGACAGTTTGGCTGGTAATTGCCAGCCGGGCACCTTCGCGCACTGCATGCTGCATGGTCAGGTTCACCCAGAACAGGTAGCCGAAATCGAAGATGGAAGCGAACACGGTGAAAAACAGCACCGAGACCAGCGCGAATTCGACAATTGCTGCACCGCTTTGTCGGCGTTTCATGTCAGTGTCCCGCCAGCGTGGGCAACAATACGCGATATATATTGATCACCGCCGGTCCCAGCAGCACCAGCATCATGGCAGGAAAGATGCAAAAAATTAGTGGGAACAGCAGTTTGGTCGGAATCTTTGCTCCAGCTTCTTCGGCGCGCTGCCGCCGTTTGGTACGCAGACCGTCGGAATGCACGCGCAGCGAATCAGCGATGCTGGTGCCAAAGCGGTCAGCCTGAATCAGCATTGCTGCCAGTGCGTCGATTTCTTCAACGCCAGTGCGAAGCGCCAGATTGCGCAAGGCCCGCTCACGTGAACTGCCGGCACGCAGTTCCAGCGTCACCAGGTGCAACTCATCGGCGAGTATTTTGCTCTGCAGCTCTATCTCATCGCCGACCCGGGCCAAAGCCGCATCAAGGCCTAGCCCCGCTTCGACGCACACCGTCATCAGATCGATGGCGTCAGGGAAACTCTCAAAGACTTCGCGCTGGCGCTTGCTGATCAGCCATTCCAAAACGAGATTGGGAATGATGTAGCCCACACCGGCGAGCACAATCAGTGTCGGCAACATCATTTTCCCGTTGGCCAGACCATCCGGAGCGAATGGCAGCAACAGAAACAGGCCCGGCAAGGCAAACGTCAGAATGGTCTTGGCAGCGAAGAACAGCAGCGGCGCACGCGAATTGCGATAACCGGCGTTCATGAAACGCCGCCGCAGCAGCGAATCCTCCCAGCCTTCTGCCGGCAGCGACAAACTGGACAGCGGGCGGGACAGGCGGGTAATCGTCTGCACCCAAGGTGATACGGCGCCTTCAGAGGCCGGATCCTGATTTGTGTATCCGGTCTCACGCTCAAGACGGCCACGGACCACATTCGGAACCAATTGCAGAGAAATCATCATGGCAGTGGCAAAAACTGCCACGAACACGACCAGAAGGAACAATAAAAGGGTATCCATATCACTAATCTCCGTTTTCACTCACACTCTTCAAACCCGAATCCTGATCAGCCGGCGCATCCAGAATATGCCGAAGATCATCATGCCGGCGACGCTCCAAAGCATTTTGATACCGGCCGGATCATTCCACAGTACCTTGAGGAACCCGGGATTGATCAGGCTCACCGCAGCTGCCAGTCCAAACGGAAGCAACGTCAGAATGATCGCTGAAAGCCTGCCCTCGGCACTCAGTACGCGGATCGTGCCAAACATTTTCAGACGTGCCCGGATCAACGTGCCGATATTGCTTAGCAACTCGGCCAGATTGCCGCCCGTTTCACGCTGAATCAGCACTGCCACCACAAAATAGTGAACGTCGGCACTCGGCAAACGCGAGGCCAGATTGAGCAGTGCATCTTTCACCGGAATTCCGAAATTGATCTCCTCGAAGGCCGTCTTGAATTCACCGGCTATCGGTTGCGGCATTTCTTCGCCTATCATCTGCAATGCGCTGGGGAAGGCATGGCCGGCACGCATGGCGCGCGCCATCAGATCCAGACCGTCAGGCAACTGGCATTCGATAATGATCATTCGCTTGCTTCTGGCACGCTGCACATATACCGCTGGCAGCAGCATGCCAACCACGATTGCAAGCACCTGGCCGAGCCAGGGCAAACCTGCCAGACCGGCGACCAGCCAACCCGCCCCGCCCAGAGCTAGCATCAGGCCGAATACGGTCGCCACATTGAGGTGCAAACCGGACTGTAGCAAGATACGATCCAGCACGGTAACGTGCGGAACGTGCTCCAGCATCCGGGCCACGACCGGATGACCGGCAAGCGGACGCTTTTTCGCCAGACTGATGTCGACAGTCTTGTCGGCGCCGGCGAAGGTCGTCAGGCGATTCGCGATGCGCCGCGCCTCAGGACCACGATGCGCATTCCAGAAAAGATAGACCCCTTCAATAAAAAGTACGGCGGCGAAGAAACCAATGATCACAAACCAGTAAGAGATGGTATTCATGGCGGAAGTTATTCATAAGTACGGGTTGGGTCGAATAATTCATCACCGACCTCGATGCCACGAACCAGGAGTCGTGAAATAAATTTGGGACGGATTCCAGTGGCACGAAATTGACCGAGCACATTGCCATCAGGGTCGATACCACTTTGGTTGAAGGTAAAAATGTCCTGGGTAGAAATCATCTCCCCTTCCATTCCGGCGATTTCCTGCACGCTGACGATCTTGCGTTTGCCGTCACTCATGCGGGTAATCTGAACCAGCACCGTCAACGCTGAACTGATCTGCTGCCGCACGATCTTGGTCGGCATTGGAAAACCACCCATGCCTATCATGTTTTCCAGACGAATCAGGGCATCGCGGGTGCTGTTGGCATGGACCGTCGTCATGGATCCCTCGTGACCTGTGTTCATGGCCTGCAGCATGTCGAGCACTTCGGGTCCGCGCACTTCGCCCAGAATGATCCGGTCGGGCCGCATCCGCAGCGAGTTGCGCACCAGCGCGCGTTGCGTCACTTCACCTTTTCCCTCGATATTTGATGGCCTGGTTTCGAGCCGGACCACATGCGGCTGCTGCAGTTGCAACTCGGCTGCATCCTCGATCGTGACGATACGTTCGCTATGCGGAATGAAGGCCGACAGCGCATTGAGCAGCGTGGTCTTGCCACTGCCGGTACCACCCGATATGAGCATATTGATCTTGGCATGCACCAACCCGGACAGGATAGTCGCCATGGCCGGGGTCAGCGTCTTGTTTACGATCAGATCGTTCATCTTCAGGGGGACCACTGCGAAACGGCGGATCGACAGTACCGGCCCGTCGATTGCCAGCGGCGGGATGATGGCATTGACGCGCGAGCCGTCAGGCAACCGCGCATCGACCATCGGACTGGATTCGTCGATGCGCCGGCCAATGCCGGACACGATCTTGTCAATGATCTTGAGCACATGGGCATCGTTTTCGAAACGCACATTGGTCGCTTCGAGTTTGCCATACCGTTCCACATAAACGCTGCGGCTCGAGTTGACCAAAATATCCGATATGGTCGGATCGGCCAGCAGCTGCTCAAGCGGCCCCAGTCCCAGCACCTCGTGCTGAATATCGCTGACCAGACTTGCGCGCTCGGCCTGATTGATGGCCAGTGATTCTTCGTTGAGCAGGCGTTCGACCAGGCTTTTCAGTTCGTCACGCAGGCGCTCCGGTGCCATGGTTTCCATGACCGACAGATCGACGCGATCAAGCAACCGCAGGTGTATACGGGATTTGAGAATCTGATAGCTTTCATTGGCCGTAAAGCCCTCATCGGTTGTCGAGATCGGCGCGTTGCGGGTATCCCGCTCAATATCATCAAGTCTGGTGCGAAGTGACATGGTGGTTTCCTTGTTCTATTCTGCAATACGTTTATGCCATTCCGAACAACTGACCCAGCCAGCGGGTTTGCCGCACCTGGGGTGCTGGCAAAAAAATCCTGGCGAGCTCCCGCAGGCTCTTCGCGACCGGATTTTTTTTGTCGAGCAGTGCAATCGGGACGCCCTGGTTTACGGAAGCCGATACGGCCTTGAAACTGTTTGGCACGGTGAGCATAATTTTTCTGCCGAGCGTGCGCTCAACGTCGGCAATACCAATATCGTCGCTGTGTTCGAGTCGATTCACAATGACACCAATTTTTTCATCACTGTAACCCAACGATTTCATCGCCCCGATCAGACGCTTGGCATCGCGAATGAAAGGCAGCGTCAATTGCAGCACAGGAAAGATCCGGTCGGCCAGATCAAGGGCACGCAGTGACACCGGACCGAGGTTTCGGCTCACATCCAGTATGACAAAATCGTATTCGGCAACCGCCAGTTTGATAATGGTCTCGACCTGCTCGGGGCGGATCGCAATGGCGCGCTCGATACTGTCCGGTGCGGCGAGGATACTGAAGTTGGGTGTCACATGAATCATGCTCGAGTCGAGCAGGGACGCGTCGAGACGCGCAACATTGCCGGTCAGATCAGCCAGGTTCATCAGTGGCAACTGGTCAGATACGAACAGCGAGGCATCGCCGAAATTCAAATTCAGATCAAGCAGCGCCACGCGCTGATTTTCTTCTGTGGCCAGGACATAGGCGAAATTGGCAGCCAGAAAAGTCGCGCCGCTGCCGCCTTTGCAGGGAATAAACGCGAGTAACTTGCCCGGTTTATCCTGCAGCGGGGTGTCACCGAGTATTGTTTCGATCCGACCCAGAGAGGCTTCCAGCGCCGCCGCATCGACCGGCGAAAGCAGGACATCGCGCACGCCGGCGCGCATGGCCGCCATGAGCAGGTCCGATGATGGCTCGCTGCACACCAGCACACAGGCCAAACCCGGGCGACTGACCAGAGCAGTTTCGAGTACGCCGATATGAGACCCTGATTCGATGATCCCGTCAACAATCAGCACGTCGGACCTGGCTTGCTCAATCGTTGCACCAAGTTCGTCAATGTCAGCCATGCACAGTGAAACACTCCGGCCCGAGCGCCCCTCCATAATCATCTTCCGGAGCGTCTCCATGCGAGCCTGATCGGCCGAGATGATGGTAATTTTCATGTCACGTTTCCCGAATAATCCGAAACAAAGTCGCGTTCATGGTGAAGTTCCACCGGCGCCAACACCGATGGCGAATACATTCGCAGGCGGCGGTGGTGTCTGAAACGACTTGAGATAGCGCTCCACCACCGCATGAGCGGCGGCACCTTCGAAAACTGGCGCAGGCGCCGCACGCAGCCCTGCCTGCGGGTCAAGGGTCTGAAGCGCGCGTCCCTGAGTCAGAGCCTCACCGTAGTGCGCGTCCAGATTGGGCGTCGGTGCCACGCAGCCAGTCAAGGTGGCGAGAGCCACGCCGGAGATGACGAAGGCAATGATTTTCATATTGATTCTCCTTTGCTTCATTTCATTTCAATTCCGTCGGACGGATCTACTGGTTTGGGCATGGGGGTGGCGTCAGACGGTTTGGATTTTTCCGCCCTGACGTGGTCGCCTTCCATTTTGCCTTGCAAAAACAGTTCGGAACGGGTCGGCTCAACGAAGTGATCCGTCGGTAAAGCGATATCAGGTTGCGTAGCCTTGGCAATGTGCGGGGTAATCAGGAATACCAGTTCGGATTTGTCGGACTGGAAATCGGCGCTGCGAAACAGTGCACCGATGATCGGCAATTCGCCCAGCACGGGGAAGGCGTTGATATTTTGAGTCACGTTGTTCTTGATCAGCCCGCCGATAATGAAGCTCTGTCCGTCATAGAGCTGTACCGTCGTCATGGCGCGCCGGGTGGTGATGAGTGGCAGTATTGACGTACCGCCGGTCGACGATGCGGTCACCGAAACGCCTTGCGAAGACAATTCCGACACCTCTGGCGATACCCGCAGGTTAATGCGTCCATGATCGAGTACGGTAGGGGTAAAGCGCAAACCTACGCCAAAATCCTCTTCCTGCAGTGTAATGGTCGAGGCACCATTGGCATTCTGCACGATCGGAATGAAAATTTTGCCGCCGGACAGAAAACTGCCCTCATGACCGCTGAGCGCGACCACGGTCGGTTCGGCCAGAATTTTGACAAGACCATTATTGTGCTTGGCGTCCACACCAATTGAGGTAACGCCGCGACCGGGAACCGTACCGTAGGTCGTGGTATAGACCGGACGGTTATTGGCATCGTAAGTCACCGTGACGTTACCACCGGCGCCGGCGGCACCGGGCAGCGTGCCGCCAACCACCGCACCTGCCGAACTGAGCGGAACGCCGCCCGGACCGGTGCCGCTGATCTGTCCCATCGCCGCAGCTGCACCGCCAAAGATGCCGCTCAGGAATTGGATCGAATTACCGTTGGCCGAAACAAAGGCGCGCGAAAAATCAATGCCGAAACTGTCGAGCAGCGTTTTCGACACCTCGGCAACCTTCACCTCAAGCATTACCTGCTGCGGCGCTGCAACAGACAGCATATTGACAATGCCCGGTACCTTTGCTGAACCACTGACATCACTTGCTACGTTGCCCGCCAGGGCAACCGGCACGGCACCACCAGCAGCACCCGCAATGCGCGGCTTGACCGGACGCAGATAGGCCTGTGCCAGAGCAACCACGGCGTCAGCGCGAATCGAGTCGGAAACACTACCTGACAACACCAACATGTCACCAGCCGCGCTGATCTGAACATCCTTTTCATCGGGGAACAGCTGGTTGAATTTTTCCGTGAACGCACCGGTGTCGATCGCAACCACCACATCCATCAGCGTGCAATTGCCACTCCTGTCCTGCAAGACCATGTTGGTGGAACCGGTGGCGATACCGAGCAGATACAGGACATTGCCGCTGAGCATGCGCGCCTGAACAATTTCTTCATTGCCCAGTGTACGCCGCACGATCGGCGCGGGCAGCTTCACCATCGACGACTTGCCGATGGTCACATTGACCGGCGCAGGTGCAATGACCTCATTGGTGCAGGCCGGCACCGCGGCTGTGTCGGCGCCTTTGTCGTTCGCTGCCACACCACTGGCCCACATAATGAGAATGAGGAAAGCGATAGCGCAGGCGACAATAACGGCCGTGTGCAAACCGCGTTCGCGCAGCACAGGTCGTTCGTCATGTTGGTTGTTCAGGTCCATTTCTTGTACTCCCTTAATCAAGGTTCATACGCTTAAAAGCATTCACGGGTTCTCTGAACTCCGCTGAATACGTCAACGCAGTCCTGTGGCGCGCTCACCGGCGCACGGGGTGCGACGACTTTCGCAGCAACTGCCGGCACCGCGGCCTTGGCCGGATGCAGCTGAAGCAGTGAGTCCTTGGTAGCACCGGCGGTGGTGACCGCACCCGGGTCAATCTGGTTACGCAAGACCAGCGACAGAGTGCCGACGCTGCGGGCCAGATCCAGTTTTTCCGCTTCCTCCGGCGTTGCTTCGAGGGTCACGGCGTTGACGACCTTCGGTTTCGTTTCATCATCGCGCCCGGCCTCCTGCGCCACAGCCAGCACCAACATATGTTCAAGCACGATTTTTGAAATGCTGCGCTCCCGATCGCCCGGTTTGATGTTGTCGTCCTGCGTATTAACGACAACGTCGACAAAGTTACCCGGCAACGCAAAGCCAGCCACACCGACCACATCATTGACGCGAACGGTGATGGCGCGTTTACCCGGTGCAATCACGGCCGACATGCCACCACGGGTGCCAAGTGGCGCGAGTTTCGATTCAAGCACCGGTTCACCACGTTGCATGCTGACGCGAATCACCCGCGGCTCAAGCGACTGCGGGTCCTTGAGCAGGGCATCAGTTGTAGCGAAGGCGCCATCCGGCTTGCTGTCCTTTGGCCATTGGATCGCCTGAAGTACCTCAGGCGTCAGGCGCGTGCCGAGGTCCATGTTTTTCGTGGCCACGACCACTGTGATGGTATCGACGCGGGCTTTTTGCTCGACCATGCGCCAGGCCATCAATACGGCGGCAATCCCCAATACGACTGAGATACCGATCATTCCAAATGCTCTGGCGTTTTTCATTGCTCTTCTCCAGACGTTTATAAAGTTTCAGTAACCAAAATCAATGACTTGTTCCGAAATAAATCCAGCTGATCACCCCTGCGGTGATCGCAATTGCATACGGCAGGCTACCAACTGATTCAGCGCCGACACGCAACGAAGGCATTCGATACTGCCCCACATCGAGCATGCCGCCGACAAAAATACCCTTGAGATTAATGGCCAGCTTGCGCAAGGTACCCGACCAGGCGCTGGCGGCTAACGCCAGCAATCCACCCGCTGCAAAACTGCACAGCACCGCGCCGAACATATCCTGCGGACCAAGAAAGCTGCCAACCGCTCCCATGAGCTTGACGTCACCGGCACCGACGGTACGCAAAATGTAGAACGGCAGTAAAAATGCTATCCCCAGCGTCAGTCCCTCTACGGAATCCAGCATCCCGGCAATACCCTCGCTCCAGATACGCAATACCAGACCGCTACCGGCGCCAATGAACACCAACGCATTGGGGATGCGGCGTGAGCGGAAGTCAAATATCGACGCCAGCAACAACAGCGACACGAGTGCAAATAATGAAACGTAATTCATAGTTATTCTGCTTTCGAGCACGATCCGGTTCAGGATTGCGCTATCGATTTACAGTGAAAGATGCAAACAATGGCAAACCTTCATTCATGGTCGCCGATCCCGGCCGGCAGCACTGAACACTGCTGCACTGCCTGCCGGGCCCGAACCCGATCAGGATGTTTTCAATTTGCCGGCAATAAACGTAAACATGGAGTTCAGGTTGGTTCCCAACAGGGCTGCGCCAACCAGAATTCCAAGTGCTACCAGCGAAGCGATCAAACCATACTCGATGGCAGTTACACCGTCTTCTTCGCGCATAAATTTTTTAATACTGGTTACGATGGTACTCATGACATTCTCCTTAAGAGTTGAACAAAGAAAGCTATAAAAATATGCCGCTGGGTTTAAACAGATCGGTCAATCAGCGACAAAATCGAACGACCCATTTCGGTACCTGTGATGCACATGTTTAGCGTCAGTGCATCGTGACGAAATAGTTTGCCGCTGCGGCATCAATCGCCTCTGCGGTCAAGCCGGGTTTTACTTTGGCATAACGGGCCCGGTCGATGATTTGATCGACCAGATCGCGCGGGTGGCTGCCGACAAACGGCCGTGGCACTTTCCGGTAGTACTCCTCAACCAGATAGTGCGCGGCGGACTCTACGTATTCGATGCCGTTGACCACGCAAACGCGGCGCAGAATCTCGAGGAATTGCGCCTCGCTCTGGTGCCTGATTTCGATCTTGTGGCGAATGCGCCGCAAAAAGGCTTCATCAACCAGATCACCTGGCTTGAGATTGGTGCAGAACACCGTGATTTGATCAAACGGAACTTCCAGTTTTTTACCGGTATGCAATTCAAGAAAATCCGTCCCGCGCTCCAATGGCACGATCCAGCGATTGAGCAACTGCTGAGGCGGCACGCGTTGACGACCAAAGTCATCGAGAATAAAGACACCATTGGCCGCCTTCATGTGTGGCGGTGCTTCGTAGAATTTTGCGCCGGTGTCGTATTCCAGATCCAACCCGTTGATACCCAGTTCGCCGCCGACCAGAACCACCGGGCGCCGGCAGATAACCCAGCGCGGATCGTGCTTGACGGCCGCGTCGATATCCAGCGACCCCTTGGCAGGATCATTGGCGTGGATGCCGTGATGAATGGCTGGATCAAACAGGCGAATGACCTGATGGTCGACCTCTACGGCATACGGCACAAACACGCTGCCCTCAAGAGCATTGCCAAGCGCTTCGGCAATGGCCGACTTACCGGTGCCAGGCGGACCATACAGAAAGATAGAGCGGCCGGAATTGAAGGCTGGCCCGAGCTGTGCGATCAACTCATCGCTGACCACCAGTTGACTCAGCGCATTCTTGATGACAGTCGCGTCAACACTCACCTGCCGGACACTTTGATGTGCCACCATAAGTTGATAGGCAGGAAGTGGTACCGGGGCGGCGCCGGCATATTGCGAAATCAGCAGCGCATTCTGGGCACGCTCGATCCCCATGTCGGTCAGGGCAAACACATAACTCATGCGGCTGTAGCTGCCACCACTGCGGACCGCTACCAGACGATCGGTTTTGGCCAGCTCGGCCAACTCATCCACCACTGCTACCGGCAGACAGAGCCGGTGCGACATGTCGTGCAACGTGAATGCCTGACCGTGGAAAAATGCCACCTTGAGCAGCAGATCGATCAGAAACGTTTCGGACAGCCCACATTGAGCGACATTGCGCGGGGTTGGCGGAGTACTTTCGAAAAAGCGAATCAGATCAGCGGCGGAGATGAAACCCAACTCAACCATCGCTTCACCGAGGCGCTGACCTGTGGCGCGCTGCTGCTCGAGCGAAGCATTCAGCTGACTTGCTGAAATGATGCGTTCGCGAATCAGCAACTGACCCAAAGTGTTATTCATTGCAACTCCCCTGAATGTTCAGCACTGTTTGGAGTCGTGTGCCGTTATGTATCAGTGTGCCTTTCGCATCGTTGTCATTTTTGATCTCGAATAAAAGCAAAACGGTTTGATCAAATTGGCAGGTTCATCTTAAAAACCCCGATATGGAATAATCTTTTCCCGCGGAAATTTATTGCGCAGTACGAGGCATCAGGAAGAGATTTGATTAAACAACAGAACAACATCCTGAAAGTCAGAACCGAGTGTTGACTTTCTGGATGTATTTGCGCAGTACGCTAACTGACTGCAAGGTGCCGGCGTGCAGTACAGCCGGTAATTGACCTACTTTGCGATCCCGCCGGCATTGCACAGACCACCAGTGATTTCAATGGTCGTGGCATTCAACGCACCATTGACCACGCAATGACCGATGAGCGCTGCAATCTCGTTGGCATCAATCAGGCGCCCGAGAGGCACGTCAGCCAGAATCGCCTGCAACGCTTCCTGATTCATGCCGGTCAGCATAGGCGTGGCGGTATAGCCAGGCGCGACGCCAACACAGCGGATGTTCTTGATGCCCCTCATCATGAATTCACCAACAATAATCTTGGGCATGAGTGCCACTGCGGCTTTGGCGGACGAATAATTGAGCTGACCAATCTGACCGATTTTGTTGACTGAAGAAATTGGCACCAGCAGTCCGTCCCAGCCGCCATTGACCATCGCTTCGGCCGCGTCGCGTAGCGTCAGAAATGTGCCGGTCAGGTCGCCGTCGATCACGTTCTGCCATTTGTCATAACTTAATTTGCGCGACACCTTGCCGGTCTCCTTGTCCAGAGTGAGCATGGTGCCGTCGCTGATGATCCCGGCAGCGCACACGGCCACATTGATCTGCCCGAAGGCCGCCACGGTGGCCCTGACAAACTTTGCCGTGTCGGCTTCACTGGTGACGTTGCCCTGAATTCCGATTACGGCACCGCCGGAGGCTTTGATGCTCGCTACCACCCGGTCAATGGCTTCCTGTTTGCGGCCGACCACGGCTACCCTGGCACCGAGTGAAGCAAAATATCTGGCGACCGTTTCACCGATACCGCTGGTGCCACCGGTGACCAGAAATACGCTGTTTTTAATTTCCATTTTATGTACCCCTGGTTATCTGGCCAAAGAACTGCTGTCTTTGTCCCAGTAAATGAAATTCGGGTGATTCACATTGGGCCCAACGATGCGCAGATCGCCAACCGTATTGGCGTGCGAGACGTCCGGCCCGACAATTTTTACACCGACAGGACACAGCGCTTTAACCAGAGCCAGTGACTTCTGCTGTGCCTCGGCCGGCGCCAATCCTTCAAACAGTCCGGCGCCAACTACAGCAAAACTGCCGTCCGACAATACTCTGGAGATGTTCCAGCTGTCATCGCATTTTTCAATCAGAAACTGGCTGTCATTGTAAAAAAACGTATTCATGTCAGTTTCCTCAGCACGGTGACACAGTTGGTGACCGCTGAACCACCGACATTGAACACCACGCCAATATCGGCCCGGTTGGCCTTCACTCCGATGGGCTCGCCGATGAGCTGCTTGTATATCAGCGCGTGCATGGAAGCACCGGTCGCACCCACCGGATGCCCTTTGGATTTCAGACCGCCGGACAGATTGACCGCCACCCGGTCGTCGCGCGTGAAGCGACCGTCGAGATAATCAAAACCGGCCTGGCCGTCTTTGGACAGCCCCAGCGTTTCAGTCGACATGATCTGGTTAATCGTAAAACAGTCGTGTACTTCGGCCAGATCCACATCGGCAGCGCTGATGCCGGCTTCCCGGTATGCCTTGGCCACGGCATCTTTGCCGGCCATTAATTCGTACATATTGGGACGAACATTCTCGGCCAACCGCTCAACCGAATGGCCGATACCGGCAATCTCCACCGCGCGGTGCCGGTTGCTGACGTTGGCGGTAGGCGTGATCACCACGGCCGCAGCGCCGTCGGAAACCAGCGAACAGTCGTGCAGGCGCAGCGGTTCGGCAATCATCATGTTCTTGCATTTGCCGCGTTCATCCAACTGGTTCAGTTTCATGATGGCTTCGACGCTGGCTGGTCCGTTGCGCACGTGCGCCAGCGGATTCTCCATACCGTTTTTGTAGCACAGGGCACCGACGGTCCACAGCATGCGTTCCAGCTCGCCGTCGGGAATTTTGTATTGGGCCTGGTAGCCCTTGGCATACGCGGCAAACAGCATCGGGAAACTCCAGCCTTTGGACCCCTCGCTGGGCCAGTGCGAACAGCAGGCCAGCACATGGGTCATTTGTGCTGTGGGAAGCAGATTCATTTTTTCCACACCGATTACCAGCACATGACGGGCGCGCCCTGCTTCAACCGCATACAGCGCGTTGTACAGGGCAACCGACGAGGAAGCACAGGCGCACTCGCAACGCGACATCGGTTTGAAGCGCAGCGCAGGGTCAATCTCGGCGGCTATCGGCGCGACATGCTCCTGATTCAGGAATGACGCCGGTGAACAGGAGCCAATATACACGGCGTCGATGTCTTTGGCTTCCAGTCCGGAGTCAAGAATGGCACCTCGCCCTGCGTCGATCAGAAGGTCGTAATAGGTTCTGGTGTCGGTCATCAGTCCGGAGAGTTTGTCTTTAGTCACAAAGTTACCGAACTCGGTGTTGTATGCACCAATTATGCTGACTTTACTCATCATGGTTCCTTTACTTTAAGTAGGCTTACATTGGACTGATTCTAGGAGGATTGAAAGGTGCGGATTTGATGGCTGTCAATGATGGATCAGGCTGGTTGAACGGCTGGCATCGCCCGGATCGGATGAATTACGTTGCTAAATGGAAATAATGAAAATGGGCATGTTTTTGATGAAAATCAAAAATATGAGATACCAATCTGTATACAGTGAAATTCTAAGCAGCCCAACGGCGTGATTCGGTGCATCAGCCGGCCGGATCCTGTCACAACAGAGCAACTGGATTTCCAAAGAGACCTTGTCATGAAAGCTGCATATCTGCCCAATTGCATCCCGGTAGCGGCGAAGCTGACGTCGGACCTTGCCACTGCCGGTCTCATCCGACCGCAGTCTGAATGCGGATCATGCTGACTGAAACAGCTGAAACCGGCCTGATAGGCAGGCTCTTGACCAGTCGCAGTCACGGTGCACGTTTCAGAGTCAGTCGGCGCACAATCCTGCTGCTGCTGAGCACTGCGGCCATGGTAATCGGTGCCGTGGCCCTGTCACTGGGCTCCTTCGAGCAGCTCAGCCACCTGAGCCAGGAGCGCGTGCAGACTCGTCAACAGATCGACAACATCATCGATCTTCTGTCTTCATTAAAAGACGCCGAAACCGGTCAGCGCGGTTACCTGCTGACCGGCGACGAGACCTATCTGGCGCCCTACAATACCGTTCGGGACACTTTGATGCGGCGAATCAGCGAATTGCGTACCCATCCCGGACCGCTGTCCACCCAAAAACTGCTTGATCAAATCGAACAGCTGACCAACGCCAAACTGGCCGAACTGGCTGCCACCATCGACATGAAGCGCAGGCGTGAATCCGCCTCGGCAATTGCACTGGTGATGAATGGCAACGACAGGCAGTTAATGGATGCATTGCGGGCCGACATCGCGAAACTTTTACTGGAACAGCAGCAGATCCGGGATCGGCAACTGCAGGAAAACGAGGTTGATCAGCACCACCTCCTGGAAGGTATCATTACCACCGGCCTCTTGGCGCTGCTGCTGTCCATGACTACCAGCGCTCTGACCTTGCGCAGCGCACGGCACTATGTCGACAGACGGCTGCACGCAGTAATTGATTCGGCCATGGATGCCATCATCACAATCGATGAAAATTCTGTCATTCAGTTGTTCAACCCGGCCGCGTGCAGCATGTATGGCATAGCAGAATCCGAGGCAATTGGCCACTCCATAGACAGATTTATTCCAAAACGGTTTCGGCACGATCATCACAGTCATCTGCAGGAATTTGACAGCTCGGGAATTTCTTTGCGCCATCAGGGCAATCCCAGAGCAATAGTCGGACTGCGCGCGGATGGCCGGGAATTTCCAGGCGAGGCGACCATTTCCCAGGTGAGCGTCGGCGGCCAAAAATTGTTTACCGTCATTGTCAGAGATCAGACCAATCGCATGCTTGCCGAGCAGGCCCTGCGCGACAGCGAGGCATTCAATATCGCCACGCTCAATTCAGTCGAAGCTGAAATTGCAGTTCTGGACCAGGAAGGCACGATCATGAAAGTCAATCAGTCCTGGCTGGATTTTGCCAAACAAAACTGTTTCCCCAACGGCGCTGTGCCCAATCAGGTGCAGGTTGGTGCGAATTATCTTGCAGTCTGCAAAAACAGCAACGTGCCGCAGGTATACGAGGGCATTAAATCAGTCATGGCAGGAACCAGTCCCGGCTTTAACCTGTCCTACCCGTGTGAATCCGCCAACGCTGAACGCTGGTTCCACATGAGTGTCACGCCGATGCAAACCAGCTATGGCAAAGTAGTGATCAGCCATACCGATATCACCAGCGTTAAACTCGCCGAACGGGCGCTGCAGGCCTCACAGGAAACTCTGCGTGATTTGCTGGAGTATGGGCATCGCAAGAAGGAACAGGAACGCAGCCGCACTGCGCAGGTCATTCACGACGAACTGGGCACCCGACTGACTGCTGCCAAAGCAAATTTATCCGTATTGATGGATCAGGATCAGCGCAACGGCATTGCCAAAAACCCGCGTTTGACACAAGCATGCGAGTTGCTGGATGCCTCGTTTGATACGGTGCGCAATGTCATTCTGGAACTGCGACCCAGCGTTCTCGACAATCTCGGCATCTGGTCGGCACTCGAATGGTATGCGGGGAAAAGCGCCAAAAACACCGGTATCATCTGTAATTTTTTTATCGAACCGACTCTGGAACACCATGCACCGGCTCCAGAACTGCGCTCGGCGCTATTCCGCATTTTGCAGGAAACCCTGAGCAACGTCACCCTTCATTCCCAGGCCACTGAAGTAACGGTGCGAATAAGTACCGAACACCAATTCATCAAAATGGAAGTCGAGGACAACGGCAGTGGTATCGATATGAAAAAAGTCCACCAGTTCAAATCATGGGGAATCGCCGGGATGGGCGAGCGGGCCCGCTATCTGGGCGGCAGCATCGATATCGCGGAGTCAGCATGCGGCACGCTCGTGACGGTGCTGTTGCCACTGGAAAGCTCGCAGGATTGAAACCCGGTACCTTCAGGACCCGGGTTCAGAGGCGCTGACCAGCCAGGCTGTACAGATGTCCACCACCCTGGCGCTTGGCTTTGTACATATCCATATCAGCGGCATTGAGCAGTTGGTTGACCGACTGGCCGTTGGAGGGAAACACGCTGATACCGATACTGCATCCGACCTGCGTGGCGGATCCGTGACTGTCCTGTGATGCACTGATCGATGCAAGGATTTTTTCTGCGACTTCAAACGCCGCTGCTCTGTCAGAGCCTGTCATATCCAGCACCACCACAAATTCATCGCCGCCAACCCGGGCCACAAAATCGGTTTCGCGCACACTGGCTTTGAGTTTTTGCGCGAAGGTTCTCAGGACGCTGTCACCTGCCTGATGACCATGGCTGTCATTCACTGATTTGAATCCGTCCAGATCGATGAATGGGGCGAATCAGAGCAGATTTGATCACGCGCAATTGAAGGCACCGTAAAAAATCCAAATCCACGCAAAGCGTTTCCACACATTAATTAATGCAGCAACTTTTTTGACCATGGTCAAAGCCGCCCAGGCCACGCGACGCAACATAAGACATCTGCGCAGCGTATGCTGACAGCTGTTTGCAATCAACGCGGCCAGCAGAACTGCGCGAGGACGCCGACACATCCAATTTATAAGGGTATGATCAGCTCCTAGAATCCAACCGGGTGCGGCCAAACCATGCGCAGCAAACTGATCTTTCACATTGATGCACAGGATGTAGCTGCACTGCATGCCCACGCGCTGCTGAATTGGCATGTGCTGTCCCAGTCTGACGCAGCAGAAATCACTGAAATTTACTATGACACACCGGAGTTGCTGCTCAAAAGCAAAGGCGCCGATCTGAGTCTGCAAACCAATCAAAAACGCTGGATACAGTCTCTCAACATCAAAACTGAAAACAATATCAGTAATTTCACCGGCGGCATGCTCAATTGGTGTAACAGCGCAGCGTATGTTGCATCAGAACAGTTGCATCTGTCACTCTTCAGCGCTGCCGATATGCTGAAATTGGGACTGGCCGAAACATCTGTATTGGATGGTCAGTTCAATCAATTGCAGGAAATTTTCAGAGCACAATACCAGCAACAGGTCTGGCTGCTGCAATTCCAGAACGGCAATCAGGCATCCTGCGCAATCAATCAGGGACGTACCAACAACGCTTCACAAAGTGCCGAATTCTGTGAACTGGAATTTGAACTGCACAAAGGCAATATGCTGCAGCTCTTCGATTTTGTCGACACTGTGATGCAGCGCATACCGCTGACAGTACGGGGCCTGTGCCGCAAGGAGCAGGGTTACGCCTTATACCGGTCGCAGCCAACCTCGGCAACTTTTGCCAGCCCCCCGATGTTGAGCAGGGCACTGCCCATCAATGACGCACTTGATCGCATCGTTGTCGCCTGTCTGATTCAGATTCAGTCCAATCAGGCCGGCGTAGCGATCGGGGGTGACCGGGAATGTCTGCATCAGATGCGGGTCGGCTTGCGCAGATTAAGTGCAGCAGCCCGAATGTGCAAAAAAATCCAGCCATTCCCGGACCGGGTCCGTGAGGAAGTGAAATGGCTGGATATACAACTGGGCATGGCAAGAGACTGGGATGTTTTTACTGCAACCACACTGCCAAAACTGTTAAAGTTACGCGTGGCGAAACCAGCGCACGGGCCGCTGATCACACCACTGCTGCGCGCCGCATCTGACATAGCACGCACTGCCCACGCCAGCGCAAGCGCAACACTGACTTCCCCACGGTATGCCAGACTGATACTCAATTTGCTGCGCTGGCAATTCCACCTGTCTGACCAGCCCGTGCAAAAACCAAACAATACCAACCTGGCTCGGTTTTCTCGTCAGATCATCAAAAGCGATCTGGGGCCGCTGCACATAAGCACAATAAAAGCGGACCTTCTGCAACCAGAAGTCCTGCATAAACTGCGCAAAAAAATTAAAACGCTCCGCTATACGGTCGAATTTTTCAACGGGCTTTACACGCACAAATCCATGCAGCACAGCATGAAACCAATTGCAAAATTGCAGGATCTGCTGGGCGCTTACAACGATAGCGCAGTCTGCGAGCGACTTGTCCACCAACTCCTTCTCGATAACCCTGAATTGCAAAGGCTGGTCCACAGCGTTCCAAAGCTGCTCAATAAGCAGAGCAATTTCAGCAAGACAGCAATTTTGAAATCACTCACAAAGCTCGGGCACACCAAACGGAACTTACTGCGTTCTGGTCGCCAATAGCTGCTATCCGGGCAACGTCACCGCACTGCGGAGCTGGTGCGTCTGTTTGACCTGTTGCTGCTGGTATATCCCCCCCCGGTGGTGCGATTAATTGCAGAAAGTAAGTCTAAATTCAATGCCGTTCACTCTTTTGATCTCGAATAACTTCCGGCGGGTTCAAACCCATTCTTTATCGCATCATGGCGCAACTGCCTTGTGCTGCGATGACGTTGCCGTTTTCCCAAATGATTTTGATCGAGATCAAATTTGCGCAAGCTCCGACAAGTAGCATTTCTGTCAGAGTGCATGCCACTTCAAATCGGGGAAAACACCATGAACATCGATCAGGTCATATCCGGACGCCGTGCAGTCCGTGAATACACCCTTCAAGCGGTAGATCAAGATTCAATTCGGTACCTGATTGACTGTGCTGTGAAGGCACCGAGCGCGGTCAACCAGCAACCATGGGCGTTTACTGTGGTACGCGATCAGATTCTGCTCGACACCATTTCCAGGCAGGCAAAGCAGCACATGCTGTCCACCATGCAGGGAAACCGGCATGCCGCGCATTTTCAGTCTCATCTTGAGAGCGACGATTTCCATATTTTTTATCATGCCCCGGTGCTGATCGTCATTTCAGCTGTCGAGGAAGGTCCGTGGATAGTTGAAGATTGCTCGTTAGCCGCTGAAAATCTGATGCTCGGTGCGTTCGGCAAGAACCTGGGCTCGTGCTGGATCGGTTTTGCACAAAGTTATCTCAACACACCGAAGGGAAAAGCACTTCTGAACATGCCGGAACAGTGGATACCGATTGCGCCAATAATTATTGGACACGCCAGCTCGTTGCCGGACGCTGTCGCACGCCACAAGCCGGTCATTCAGTGGGTAGGTTAACACTGCGACAGGTAGCCCTTTCACTGGCGCAATGTGAGTCAACTTTGTTGTACTGTTTTTGATCGCGATCAAAGCTGGCACCCCTGACGGATTTAGCATCAACGCACAGGCGCTCTCAACAGCTTACGTTTTGTACCAGTGCACTGAACTCAACCCGTTCCATTTTATTGAAAGGAATTATCATGGCTAACATTTCTCTTTACGAACCATTCAATTCACGCATGAATCGGTTTCTCAGCAATTTTGTCAACCATCCCGGCATTTTTGATGGGCACGATGACCTGACAGCGAACACCTTCAAACTCGACGTTTCGGAAGACGATAAAAATTATTTTATCCGGGCTGACCTGCCGGGCGCTAAAAAAGAAGACATCCGCGTCAGTGTTGACGGCAACCAGATCACCATCAGCGCCGAAACCAGCTCGCAGAAGGAAGAAAAGAACGGCCGCAATGTGATCCATTGCGAGCGCTATGAAGGCAAGGTATTCCGCAGCTTCACGCTGGATGCCAATGTTGACGAAGCCAAATCGATAGCGAAATTTACCGATGGCGTGCTGGAACTGACATTACCCAAACAAACGGAACTAGCCAGCTCCAAACAGATTAAAGTGCAATAAGCGGTGCCGGTCTGACCGGCGCGCCGCAACAGCGCACTGCAACTGATCTGTCCCGGGTAATGGCTGGATATCGGGATAGATCAGCGCGCGACCGAATACCCAAAAATATAATTAATCGGAGACAAAGCACAGCATGAATGAACTCGAATGGACCACCGAGATGGCGCTCGGCATCCCGGATATCGATGCATCACACCGACGCCTGCTGCTTAAATTGCATGAGGCACTTTTTGCACAGGAAAGTGAATTCGCCCTGCGTTTTCATGCGCTGATTGAAGAATTTGAGCATGATATCCGCGCCGAAGAAGTTATGATGGAAGCGATGAAATTCTATGACATTAAAATGCACCGCGAACAGCACGCCAGAGCATTGCAGGCGCTGCACGACGCCGTTCCCGATATTCTCAGGGGAGACTTTGCCAAAGCGCGTAAAACGCTTGAACTGTTCCCAAAATGGCTGCAGTTTCATTCTTCAACCATGGATACTCTGGCGGCACTCTGGTTTAAACTAAAAAAAACCGACACCACGCTGGAGCCGGATTATCAGGCCCTTCACAAAAAACGTGCGTCTGGCATTGTGCGCCCCCGTCTTTGAGCCAGATTCCTCCAAAAATCCAGTTTTCTCGTCCCGTTTGCAAAGACTCCACAACCGAAATGAATTCATTTGAGACAGAGTAACCATATCTGGCTCAATACCCCCATAATCGGAATTTAAGCTGGACAACCTGAACAGATCAGCACCGGCACAACATGAAAAACGAACAGATACGACACCTGATTACCCAAATTGCCGCACTGGAAGCCGAACTGCAGAGCGCGCTGCAGAACCAGGAGCAAAAAATGTTTTTTCAGATTAACGGCAAGCGGGTGGAATTCGAACAGTCAATCCGCCAGGCGCACAAGAAACTGAAAATGGGTATCTTCAAATGGCTGGTGGTAAATCGCCCCTGGAATCTGATCACCGGACCGATTATTTACAGCATGATCATTCCTCTGGCCATTACCGACCTGTGCGTGAGTTTTTATCAGGCTACCTGTTTTCCGATCTACGGCGTGCAGAAGGCGCGGCGCAGCGACTATATTGTGTTCGACCGCCGCCAGCTCGACTATCTGAACTGGTTTCAGAAATTTCACTGCGACTACTGTGCCTATGGTTCCGGGCTGATTGCCTATGTCGGCGAAGTCGTAGCCAGAACCGAACAGTATTTTTGTCCGATCAAACATGCACGCAATATCATTGGTACGCATAAACGGTATCTGAATTTTCTCGATTATGGGGACGGTGAAGATTTTGAAGCCAGGCTGGAACAATTTCGCAAGGATTTGGGCCAGCCCAAGTAGTACTATTCAGTTTGCCGGCATGGCCACACGTGCACGTGACTTCTCCGGCGCTGCGCGCAGATACTGTGGCGGCCAGTCCGACAGCTCTCCCAGTGCGGTTGCCGCGTCCAGCGGCCAATACTAAGGTTCCGATGGCGGCATTGATTCCCGGTCCAGCGTTCAGTCGGAAAATATCACTTATATCGGTGTATTCTTTGATGGCTGTCAAATTTACCACTAATCGATGCTGAGACAATGCAAGACCCAACCCTAGGCAGACCAGCCAGAGAAAATGATGACCAACATCAATAGATATCTTGCTGCAATATTTAGCTCTTTACTGGCTGGTTGCGGCGGTGGTGGCGGGTCCATAACGCCACAGGCCATTCCTTCGTTCAGCTATCAGGACGCCGTCAATGTATTGCATGCCAACGGTGCGAGTGTCAATGTCAGCGCCACTCAGACCGGGAGTACCACCTGCACCGGGTCGGGCAACATAACCATCTCCCCGGTTTCCACAGGAACGGTTTTTTACCTCACGCCCATCCGGCCGGTAAATGCTGTTTCTGCCACGACCACAATCTCATGGAACTGGACAAATTGTACGCCGGCGCACAATGCACTTTCTGAGACCGATTTTTTCAGCGTCGACAGATTTCAGTCGCTTGGTTATACGACGGGTAATATCTATGCAGCGTTCCTGAGCTCCCCGTCCTATCCGGCTATGGTGACTGTCGGTCAGAATGGTGGTATTGGAACCATTAATTTGTTTTCGGACTCAACCGAATCCACCGCTGTCGGATATTCAACGCTGTCCTATTCGGTGAGCGCAGAAAAAAACGGCGATGGTGCACTGATTACGATTACGTCACAAACCTATAACTCAGCCGGCACATTGCAAGGGATTGTCAGCACTGTCGAGCAGATTAATGCAACCGGGGGTCTGACAATCGTATCGAAAACGCTGTCATTTCCCCTGATTGGAACAGTGGTCACCCTGACTGCCAGTTAGTGCAATGATCAATGTATGCCTGATCAGATTTAAGTTCTGAAATTCCCCGCACAGAAAGTAATGTACTGATTGGGTACCGTCACCCGAATCCTGCTTCGGCGGTCCCCCATCAACCGCCTCAGTTCGCCAATTTCAACCTGACATTTTTCAGCAGCAAGTATCAGCATCGACGCGCCGATCGGCAATTTTCTCAGGCGGATGTTCTCGATAGCCTTCAACGTCAGGTTGAGTTGTTTGCCAAGCGCTTTGTCGCAGCGCAGCTGAAGCCTTTCTTTAATGACATCCAAAAAATGATTGGGGTCATACGCGATTGGTGCAGCACCAGATGTTGAACCTGTCATGATCGTCTCCGTTTTTCATATTTTAATTATCACTTCCCGAAATCAGACTGTTCTGTGTTGGCAGAATTTAATTCCGGGCTACAGTGCCGGCTTTTGTTACAAAGCAGGCAGCCAGTACCGATGGTGGATCGAGGTCAGGGTCCGATTGCAGATTCGATCGCATCGCTGACAATCCTGAGTCAGATAAAAATCAGTCTGGACCGTTCCTCTACAGGAATGTCTTCGATATCTCTCTTGTTCCGTTCAGGCAGAAGAACCGTCGCAATTCCCGCGCGCAGCGCTGCCAGTACTTTCTCTTTGATGCCACCGACCGGCAATACCAGACCTCTCAAACTGATTTCTCCGGTCATGGCGCAATCGTTATGCGCCGGTCGCCCGGTAAGCACAGACGTCAACGCGACAAACATGGCAACGCCGGCGCTCGGACCGTCTTTGGGAGTAGCTCCGGCCGGGACATGGATATGAATATCGCTGCTGTCGAAAATCTCGGCCGGGATATTCAGAACAGCGCCTTGGGCCTTGAGCAAAGTCAGCGCGGCCTGCGCGCTCTCTTTCATCACATCGCCAAGCTGCCCGGTCAGGATCAATTTCCCGTGGCCAGGAGTGCGCGTGGCTTCGATAAACAGAATGTCGCCGCCAACCGGTGTCCAGGCCAGGCCGGTGCAATGCCGCTCGCTTGTGTTTCGGTAGTCATAACCAGTCTCTCATCCAACATGTCAGATGACTTTGCGCAGCGCCGGCGTCTTTGGCAAACGCAATTGCCTCCCGAACCGCCAATTCAGACAGGATGGAACGACCGGTTGGCAACAGAATATCTTTGTACATGATTATCGACCCGAGCCAGATTAATCGGAACACCCGTTCTGACTATATGGCGATGGATCAACAACCTTTTGACCGCTATCAAAATTCAGAGAAAAAATCAGACCACACTGATTGAAAATTGCCGGGGCAGCGCGAGTACCATGATGTACTGACAGCAACCCATTTGAAAATCTGAAAGGATGGAGTCACACCACTATGTCAATCACTACCGATGTTACGTTAAGCAAAGCAATCGCCGCCGACGCGCAGGTGCTGACCGGTGCCGCACAGGACTATGACGCACTGCTGGAACTGGTCGGCACGGCGCGCTTTGTGTTGCTGGGCGAGGCCAGCCATGGCACGCAGGAATTTTATGAAGAGCGTGCCAAAATTACCAGACGCCTGATTACAGAAAAAGGCTTTAACGCCGTGGCAGTTGAGGCCGACTGGCCGGACGCATACAGGGTCAACCGTTACATACGCAACCAGAATGATGACACCAGTGCCGAACAGGCGCTGACCGGATTCAAACGATTTCCAACCTGGATGTGGCGCAATACCGAGGTGGTCCGATTTATCGACTGGTTGCGCGTCCACAATGAGCGCCTGCCTGCGCATTCCGTCAGTACCGGCTTTTACGGGCTTGATCTGTACAGTCTGTTTACCTCAATGACCGAAGTGTTGGCCTATCTGGACCGGGTCGATCCGCAGTCAGCATTGCTGGCGCGCCGACGCTATGCCTGCTTTGATCATTTTTCCGATGACAGCCAGCGCTATGGCTATTCGGCAGGTTACGGTCTTGCCCCAACCTGTGAAAAAGAGGTGGTGGAGCAATTGCAAGCCATGCTGTTGCGCGCCGGTCAATATCTGGCGCAGGATGGCCAGCAGGCCCGCGACGCTTTGTTTTATGCACAACAGAATGCGCGTCTGGTCATGAACGCGGAACGTTACTATCGCACCATGTTCCGGGGCCGCGTGTCCTCCTGGAACCTGCGTGACCATCATATGACCCAGACACTGGACTCGCTGGAACAGCATTTAACCAGTGCCACCCGAGAACCCGCCAAGATTGTGGTATGGGGGCATAACTCGCATATTGGTGATGCACGCGCAACCGAGGTTGGCCGTATGGGTGAATGGAATATCGGTCAACTGATGCGCGAGCGGCATGGCAAAGAGGCAGTACTGATCGGATTTTCCACTTATCAGGGAACAGTAACCGCTGCGTCGGACTGGGGCGAGACGGCCGTGAAGAAGCGGGTTCGGAACGCATTGCCAGGCAGTTACGAAGCACTGTTCCATCAAACCGGCATTGCGCGTTTCATGCTGAACCTGCGTGACAATGATCAGTTGACACAATTACTTGGCAACGATCGGCTGCAGCGCGCCATAGGGGTGATTTACCGGCCTGAAACCGAACGGGCCAGCCATTATTTTCAGGCAATGCTGTCGCAGCAATTTGACGCCATTCTGCATTTTGATGAGACCCGGGCAGTGGAACCACTGGAGCATGAGCGGCACTGGTCACTGGGCGAGGCACCGGAAACATTCCCGGTCGGAGTCTGACATGGCAGGAACAGTCAAGTGGCGAAATTTTTAATAAAGAGGTGAAATCATTCCCACCGTCATTGGTTTGCGGTACCCGAATTATTAATGAATGGCATTACCTGCCATGCTGAAATTACATTATGGAGAAAATAATGTCAGAATCCACACAGAACAAAATGGCGTACGCCTTTCAGGAGCAACAGGAGCGATGGAACGCGTTTGTAATCATGGCGCTGGGAAGTTCAACAAAATTGGCTGAATTGAATCTGGAGACAGTCAAACGGTCACTGGATGATATTTCGCACTCAGTCAGAGAATTGCTGGAACTTAAATCGCCTCAGGAACTATTTTCTGTTGAGCATACACTCATGCAGGAAAGGTTCAGTCAGTTTCTGGCCTATACAGTCGAGGTACGCGAGATTGTGTCGGAATTTGCTGCAGAACTGGGCCAGATTACCCGGATATAGTTTTTTGGCGAGCCTGAAAGTGACAGTCAGTAAATCAAATATTTCTCCCGCATCGACTTGAACTGTTCGGTGTCAGGCAACCACTGCGCTGCAATGATTTCCGGAGCAACGTGCCTCTGAAGTGCATCCAGCACTGAGCAGTTCAATGCCAAGTTCAGGTGCGTTCAACTATTGGCCGCATATATTCATAAACCGAATTGTGTCCGTCGTCGACCGTTATCACGATGGGTCTGATCGGGAGATGATCAGACCTGCCCGCCAGATAGTCCAGACATTGTTGCAGCGAAATGACCGTAAAGCCGCCGTCATGCAATTAGCGCAGATGTGACTCGAACCTGGAGTTCCGCACCAGACTGCCCATACCCAGAGCAGGATCCACAGGCACAGTGTCTTGAAAGTGACGCCCATCGCCCACATGATCCAGCCCTTCATCATTGCGACATTCAAATTGGCACGGCAACCTGCCGCATCAGATTACCGGCCGGAATAAACGATATCGTCGCGGCGATTTTCCGCCCAGGCCGCTTCATCATGCCCTTCGGCTTTCGGCTTTTCTTTACCGAACGACACCGCTTCCATGCGTGCATCCGGCACACCGGAGGCCGCCAATGCCTTGCGTGCTGCTTCAGCACGTTTCTGACCTAACGCCAGATTATATTCGCGCCCGCCTCGTTCATCCGCATTACCCTGAATAACAATCAGGCGTGCTGTATGCGTTGCCAGATAATTGGCATGCGCAATAATCAGGGCATCGAATTCCGGTTTGATAATATATTGGTCGAAATCAAAATAGATGCTGCGTTTGGCCAGCAAACTTTTCGGATCATCCAGCGGATCCAGTGCGGCAGCGGGTGCAGGAGCGGGAGCGGTCTGAACCACTGGTGCCGGGGCAGGAGCAGGTGCAGGTGCCGGAGCAGGTGCTTCAACTTTGGGTGTAGTTGAACAGGCCACTGCCAGAAGCGATGCTGCCGCTGTGAGGGCCAGAGTATGTAAGGATTGTTTCATTTTTATTCTCCATTGATAAGACGTTGATGACAAACAGATCAGGCCCGCGCGCAAAATTGCAGCATCGCCAGATCCAGCAAAATTTCAAATTGAGCATTGAACAAATCAACCACGGCATTCGGATCACGGACCCGTTTGATGTCAGACACGACGCCAAAGTTAATCTTGCCGGCATAACTCAGTATGCTCACACCGATGCCGATACCGCCCGATTGCGGAACCCAGAAGATCTGCCCGTTGATGCGATGCCCGGCCAGGTAGCGGTAGTCCGGGGAACCCGGCACGTTGGTCATGACCGTGCTGGCATTGGCTGCCAGTGTTTCCAGTATCCGTTCGCGCAGCAGCTCCGGCACAATACCCATGGCGGCCAATATACCCAGTGCCACCGTCGGTTGCTGTGAATTTTTCAGATGGGTCATGCGTTTTCTGACTTCAAACAGGCGTTCGATCGGATCGGCAAAATCGACCGGCAGATCCAGAAACACCAGCCCGAAGTGATTGCCCAGTTCCCGGATCGGACCGGCCGGTCGCATATTGACCGGCACCATGGCACGGATACCAATCTCATCGACGGTATCGCCCTGTCCGATCAGATACTCGCGCAGCGCACCGCTGACACAGGCCAGCAGCACGTCATTGATCGAACAGGACAGCGCATCAGCGACCGCCTTGACTTCAAACAGGGAAATCGCGTGGGTCCAGGCCACCCGCTTCATGATGCCCAGTTCGCCCTTGAGACCCGTTACCGAGTCCGGTTTCATGTTGGCGATATAAGCCGACTCGGTAGCCAGCCCGATGCCGGTTTTTGTCATATCCATGGCAAGCAGCGGCTTGGTCATCAGATCGATTTCCAGTCCGACCAGTTTGCCGGTCAACCGGCTGACGTCCACCACCGCTTCGGTAACCGGGCCGAGTACCCGTTCCCAGGTGGTGCGCGGTGTACTGACCGGATTCAGATCCTCGGAATGAATCACTGGCGGGTTCGGCTCCAGATCGGTCATCGAGTTCACCACATGCATGAGCGCAAAACCGTCGCCGTAACAGTGGTGAATGCGCAGCAGCAAAGCGCTGTTGCCATCGCTGTGTTCAATCAGATGAAATTGCCACATGGGCTTGCTGGGGTCGAGCGGTGTGCTGATCAAGTCGCCCACCACCTGTTCGAGTTCGTCGTGTCCCCCTTTGCCCGGCAAGGCAATTCGCCTGACATGCCAGTCCAGTTCGAAATGCGCGTCGTTGACCCAGTACGCGGCAAAGCCATGATCAACCACACGCTGGCGGAAACGGTGAAAACACAGCAAGCGGTTTTCAATCACGCTGCGCAGATGCCGCAGATCGGGCTGACCGTCCAGCATCATGACGCCACAGATCATCATCAGATTGGTTGGTCGGTCCATGCGCAGCCAGGCCGTATCAACGGTGGATAATCGTTCGGACATATCCGGTTCCCAGTTCAGTCATTTTCAGTGGTCGGATTTTTGCTTCAACGCGCCAGAGAATGCTCAAAGAGTACGATTGCCTGCCGCGCTTTTCAACAAAATATGAGCGGACTTTTAGCCTAAATCAAATCCCGCTCAGATAGGCCGAACGCAGCAGGTACTGAAGGCGGTAATCTGCTTTGGTGATCATTTTATTGGAGGTTGAAATGGCCTGGAAAAAATTCCCGTACCCTGACCCGGCATTTAAATACACACCGGCAAGTCTGAAGAAAAGCTGGCATCGACTGCATATCGGCGATGCGGAAAAATTTCCCGATGATGAACACATCGTTGAAGCCTGGATTGCATTTCATGGCGGTGAATTCGAGCAGGCCTGCAAACTCGGCAAGAAAGCCGGACTGGACGGCTACACGGTAGCGAACAAGGCGTGCTGCATCTATGCCAATTATCTGGAAACCGCCCAGGCGAAAAAAATCGAATTCTACGAAGCCGTCTCTGAACGCTGCCTTGAACAACAGCAAAAGCAACCCAAGAATGCGGCGGGCTATTATTGGCAGGCCTATGCGCTGGGCCGCTATTCACAGGAAATTTCCATCGTCAAGGCGCTGGCGCAGGGAGTGGCCGGCAAAGTCAAACACTGTCTGGACGTGACCCTCAAACTGGAACCGAAACATGCTGATGCGCACATCGCCATGGGTCTGTACAGTGCCGAAATCATCGACAAGGTTGGTGGGCTGATCGCCGGACTGACTTATGATGCAAAAGAAAAAGACAGTCTTGCCAATTTTCGCCAGGCACTGGCCCTGAATCCGGAATCGGCGATTGCACGGATTGAATATGGCAACGGGCTGGTGATGCTGAACGGCCGCGCAAAAATGAAGGAAGCGCTGGCGCTGTACAAGGAGGCTGCGGCCTGTGTTCCGAAAGATGCGACGGAACGCATGGATGTGCAACTGGCGCTGGATGAGCTGGATTGCAGGGTGCAATAACATTGCACCCTACGGCCTCCAAAACCCGCGAAATGATGGGGTCGCCTAGATGGGGTCGCCTAGATGGGGACGCCGAGACGGAACACTACAGTCCCAGAAGTCAGTAAATGAACGGCTGCGGCTTTCCGGCATACAGATTATCGAGTATGGTCCTTTCACGCTGCACAACAGTCTTCACGAATTCTTCCGGCTTTTTCATCTGCCGGAATGCGGTAAAGCCGGTTTCCAGAAAATGGTGCAGCTCCGACAGGCGCGCAAGTTTGGCGGGAATGGCCATCGCTTTCATGGATGCCGCCATCAGGGGCATATGCACCAGTTCACACAGCGAGCGCCCCACCGACTCAATATGGCCGATCTGTGCTTCGCGTTCGGCGCGGGTTTTGACCTTGCGGTAAGCCTTGCTGTAATCCTCCGGACCGAAGCGTTCGCCAAGCAGTTCGGCCATGGCACAATCGAAGGCTTCAGACTGACAGTCCAGCTCAATGGCTTCGCCGATATATTGCAGTGCCACGACCGGCAACAGTCGCTCCATCATGGGAACCACGCGTTCCAGATCAGCGTCACGTTTAGTGAATTCGTTGACACCATACAGGTCGTCCAGAAAAAACCGGGCAGCCGCAGCAGTCTCCTGCTGTGCCAGTAAATCGGCATGTGAGGCGGCCAGCCGGGCCGACTGAAATTTTCGCAATTCGAAGCGTGCTGCGACCAGTGGAGAATGCATAACCTGGTTGCGCATTTCAATGACGTCACGCAAATCGCGGCGCAGATTGGCGACTATGGTCTCTTTGTCCATGTGAAGGGTCTTAATCGTCCAATCTGTTCAGTCAGCGCGTATCAGGCCCGTCTGGATGGCGCTGCTTTGCCAGCCGGCTTTCTGGCCGCCGGTTTGGCAGCCAGCTTGGCCGCTATCTTGGCTGCAGGCTTGGCGGCAACGACTTTTTTAACCGCACGGCGCGGCGCGGCCGGCTCTACCAATTGCGCCACATGGGCGGACAGTTCGTCAACCTTGCGTGTGAGCGCATGCAGATCGCGGCTGGTTGGAACACCAAGCTGGGTCAGGGTTTTGGCAACCCGGTCTTCGAACACTTTTTCAATTTTTTCCCAGGAACCGCTGGTTTGCTTATTCACGCTGCTGGCCATTTTGGACATGGACTCGCTGACGTCATGCAACTTGATACCAGTCAGGTGGCGGGTACGTTTTTCAATATCCATACCGTCCTTGACCAGTTTGGCAAACAATTTTCCACCTTCCTGTTCTGCTACTGAGAAGGCACCCAGACCGGCCTGCCAGATTTGTTGCGCGGACGCCCTGATTGCTTCGGGTAAGTTTTGATCTTCACCGTTAGTCAATGCGCTTAACTTTTTGCTCATCATATTCTCCCTTTAAAATTCAACTCGTTTACGTAAAACCGGTAGTTAAAAAAGCTGCATCCGAAACCAGCTAGCCAATTATTGAAGCCTGATCCGACTTTGCATTCACCTGTTCGGAAACAATGCGGCGCAACACTTTGCCAATCGGCGATTTGGGCAATGGCTCTTCGCGCAGCAGTACTGACTTGGGCACTTTGTAACCGGTAAGATTCCTGCGGCAATGTTCAATAATCAGGGTATCGGTAACAAGCGGATCATTCGTCACCACCACCACCCGCACCACATGACCGGAGCGTTCATCGGCAGCAGGAATTGCCGCAACTTCCACCACGCCTTCGATCATCATCACTACCTGCTCCACCTCATTTGGAAACACTTTGAAACCCGAAACCACGATCATGTCCTTTTTGCGATCAACCAGTTTGATATAACCCTGCTGATCCATCACACCAATATCGCCGGTGCGCAACCAGCCATCTTCCAACATAACGTTGACGGTTTCTTGCGGATTGTGCCAGTACCCCTGCATCACCTGCGGTCCGCGCACACAGATTTCACCCTGTTCGCCGAGCGGCAATTCCAGTCCGCCCGGATCCCGTATCGATACCTCGGTCGATGGTAACGGCAGCCCGATGGTGCCGGTAAATTCGGCAATGTCGAGCCGGTTGGCACACACGATCGGCGAAGTTTCAGTCAGTCCGTAACCCTCAATCAACGGTATGCCAAACACTTCATGCCATCGTTTGGCAATAACGGCTTGCACAGCCATGCCACCGGCAATCGCCACCTTGACGCGACTGGTGTCGATCTCTTTGACCTGCGGCGCACTGACCATCGCGTTAAACAGCGTATTGACACCGATGATGGCGCTGAATTTGCTGTGCCTGATTTCTTTGATCATGCCGGCAATATCACGCGGATTGGTGATCAGTATGCTTTTGGCGCCCAGCATGAAAAACATCAGAACCGCTGTCAGCGAAAAAATGTGGTACATCGGCAATGGAATCACCGCGATTTCTTCACATTCATTCAGACGCGGTTGCACCCAGTTTCTGACCTGCACCAGATTCGCCACGATATTACCGTGAGTCAAAATGGCAGCCTTGGGCACACCCGTGGTTCCGCCGGTGTATTGCAGAAAGGCCACGTCATTCCAGTGCAGCGTGACATCATTCACGACCAGCCCGGTACCGGCCCTGAATACCTCGCTCAGTTCAACCGCATTGCTGATATGCCATTGCGGCACAATTTTTTTGACATGCTCGACAATAAAATTGACCAGCTGGGCTTTCGGGAAATGAAACAGATCGCCTACCCGGCTGACGATGACGCTCTGCAGGGTGGTTCCGGTTATGGCCAGTTCCAGTGTATGGGCAAAGTTCTCAAGAATCACGATGCTCATTGGGCTGGAGTCAATGAGCTGGTGATGCAACTCCCGGGCGGTCAGCAACGGGTTGACGTTGACCACGGTACAACCGGCACGCAGGATACCAAACAGCACCACCGGATATTGCAGCAGATTGGGCATCATGATCGCAACCCGGTCGCCCTTGTTCAGGCCGAGCACATTTTGCAGATAGGCCGCAAACGTTGCCGACAATGCGTCCAGATCTTTATAGGTGATAACGGAAGACTGATTGCTGAACGCCGCAGCGTCGGAAAAACGTTCACTGGCCCACTCCAGCATGTGTTTCAGTGAGCTGAACTGGTGCACATCAACTTCGGCAGCAACGCCGGGAGGATAACTTTGAAGCCAGACCTTTTCCATCATTTTCTCAACATGGTTAGTCGACAACTTGAGTGTAAATAGACATTACGGCACGGTATTGATATCCGTCAAAGGTTACCCCCGAATAACGCCTGTCAGAGTCACGCATTAAAAATGCAGACCGCGCAGAATCTGCTGCATCGCATATTGATCAGCATTCATATTCACGTCCTTGGCAGATTCTGCACCGCCTTGCTGTCCATGCCCGACATCGGAATCCGGAAACATGCGAAAACTGGTGTTCATAATGATCTGGGCAATGCGCGGCATGAGCGCATGCACGACTTGCCCGGTGCGGCCCAGACGCGTTGCAATGCAGACCGGTTTATAGACGATGGCCTCTACCACCAGTTCGGCTGCTTCCCGCGCGCTCAGGGTCGGCACGTTGGCATACAGTCGGGTCGGAGCAATCATGGGTGTCTTCACCAGCGGCATGTTGATGGTGGTGAATTTGATGCCGAGATCAGAAAATTCAGAGGCTGCGCAACGGGTCCAGGCATCCAGCGCGGCCTTGGAGGCGACATAGGCAGAAAAGCGCGGCGCATTGGTCAGCACCCCGATCGAGGAAATATTGATGATCTGTCCGGACTTCTGTTGTGTCATGGCCGGCAGTAGCCCCATGATCAGACACAGCGCGCCAAAGTAGTTCAGCTGCATCAGACGCTCATAGTCATGGAAGCGCTCGAAACTGGCTTCAATGCTGCGCCGGATCGAATGGCCGGCATTGTTGACCAGAAAATCGATTTTGCCGTGCCTGGCCAGCAGTGTCGCGACCAGTTGCCGGCACTGCGCCAGATCGGACAGATCAACCTGATAGGTGGTCACGGCAAAGCCGCGTGCGGCAATTTCACTTCTGGCTGCTTCCAGCCTGTCGGCGCCGCGTGCGCAGATGATGGTATGGGCCCCGGCTTCGGCCAGCCGGTGCGCCAGCGCCAGCCCGATGCCCGAGGAACCGCCGGTAATCAACACATTTTTTCCGGCCACCTGACCCTTGAGGCTATGGTCAATCAACAGCGCCGGATCCAGATGGCGTTCCCAGTAATCCCAGAGGTTGGCAGCATACTGGTCCAGTTCCGGGCACTCAATCTGGCTGCCCTGGAGTGCGTCAAGTGCGTTGCGGTTATCAAACCGGGTCGGATAATTAATAAACTGCAGCATCGTTTCCGGAATGCCCAGATCGCTCAGAACGGCATTCCTGATTTTCCGGATCGGCGTCAGTGCCAGCAGGCCCTGTTTGATATATGAGGGGACAAAATTGAACAGTGCCGCATTCACGCGCACCGTAAAGCTCGGGCCATGGGCGGCCCGTGCAAAGGTATTGAGCACGTCGCCAACCCGCATCGGATTGGAATCGGTCAAATGAAAACATTGCCCGTCACGATCCGGGAGATGGGCAATGTGATCCATGGCGTTGACCACGAAATCAACCGGCACAATATTGATGCGCCCGCCTTCCAGACCCAGCATCGGCATCCACTGCGGCAGAATCTGACGCAGGCGCTGAATGAATTTGAAAAAATAATACGGACCATCGATTTTATCGGCCACACCGGTCACCGAATCGCCCACCACCATGCCGGGCCGGTAAATCCGAAACGGAATCGCCGCTTCATGGCGCACGATTTTTTCACCGTTGTGCTTGGTCAGAAAGTAAGGATGCTGCAGCTGTTCGGCCTCTTCAAACATGTCTTCCCGAAATACGCCCTTGTACAGACCGGCTGCGGCAATCGAACTGACATGATGGAAGTGTCTGGCCCGGACCGTGTTGGCAAGGGCCACCGTGTGACGCGTGCCCTCCACGTTGACCCTGATCTGACTTTGCTCATCGACATTCAGGTCATAAATCGCAGCCAGATGAAAAAAATGATCGACGTTATCGGTCAGAAGCTGCAGATCTGCCTCAGAGATACCAAGCAGCGGCTGGTCCAGAGCACCGCACACCGGAATGGCGCGCTGGCTTGCAACGTCCCAGTACACCTGCAGCTCCGGCACCTTGCCCAGACTGGCTGTGCGCACCAGAAAATAAACCACACTGTCACTGTGCGTGAGTAACTTCCTGACCAGACGCCTGCCGATGAATCCGGTAGCGCCGGTAACAAAGTAATGCATGATCCATCCTGTTCAAGATAAGCATCATTAACTGAAAGA
The DNA here is from genome assembly GCA_043758755.1 of Oxalobacteraceae bacterium. Taxonomy (GTDB): domain Bacteria; phylum Pseudomonadota; class Gammaproteobacteria; order Burkholderiales; family Burkholderiaceae_D; genus Solimicrobium. The sequence continues at coordinate 33,562 of JAYVMW010000058.1, read as the reverse complement.
AATAGCAGCGCTTAATTATCTGCCCGGCATGCAGCTGCACTTTGATCAGCCGCAAATGTCAGTCGCTCAACCAGTTGCGGATCTGCTGGTACACCTCACCGCTGCTCAGTAAATCCAGATGATTCAGACCGTGCAGGACCAACTTGTTTTCCGGTTTGAACTTCAGGTTCAACCTGGCATTTTCATGGACCCCAAAAGCACTGTGGATCGGTACCAGACCGTCACCGAGCAAGCGATTGCGCATATCGGTGCTGCGCTTTCCGACCGTGACTGCCAGTGCGTAACAGGCTACCGATTTTGGCAGTGGCACCGGAATGCGGACATCGCCGGTGTGCTCAAAACGGTCCAGCCCTTCCCAGTCCTGATCCAGTAAATTGCCGTATCGCAGGTCGGTAATGCCGGCACTGCGAATTCGGCCCAGATCGGAAAAAGGCGCCAGATAGGCATTGTTTCTGAGCAGCAGATGAAACCAGTGACCGCCGCGTTCCAGCGGCGCGCCGTGATGCGGCGTTCCCAAAAACAGGAATTTGGACACCAGTGCCGGCCATGCCAGATGCGCCTCGGTAGCGTAATAAAAAGCACTGCGCGAGAGCATGCCGCCCATGCTGTAGCCGAGCAACACAATTTCTTCAACCGGTACCGGCCAATTTCGTACCAGATCCTCCAGCTGAGCGGCCAGTTGACGTCCGTTGGTTGAGACGTGCAGGCCACTGTTGAAACGCAGGTACACCGGTGTCACACCACAATCCCGTTCCAGCGCTGCGCCATGGTCATGTTGATTGCGATTCCATAGCAGATCACTCATGCACAGGCCATGCAGCAATACCAGAATCCGACCATTCAGCTGCGGCATCAATGCCAGCATTTCCTGCCGGTCAGCTGGAATGTCCTGACCACGGTAGCGCAGCGCCATGTCAATTGCGAGCGGATTGCCGGTTTCATGCAGATGGTCACCCATGACGCCATTGAGCATGGCAATGACCGCATCCCGTCCGGTCCATCCCTGATTATTGACCAGTAGCGGGGTGAGCCAGTTCAGCAGCGTGTCGATGCCGGAGCCGGCCATGTGGGTGATTTTGCGGATCTGCCGGTACACCAGCGTGGTAGCACCGGACAGCGGCTTGTGCACCGGAGCGGCAAAATCGGTGGCACCCTTGAGAAAATACAGATGGGCCGCTTCAACCATATCGGTAAGGCCGATTATCGCTTCAATCGTCAGTCTGCCGATACCGCGCAGGTCGGATGAATGATTGTGTTTTTCTGACATAGGTACTCCAGGCATTTACAGACGCAAACCCTCCACAGTCAAATTACACCCATACCTTTGGCGGCGAATTATTCTTCGTCAATAGTGCATCAAACATGTGCCCATTGCAGGCCCGAGTGGTCGATTCACGGGGCAATACTGATTCTGTTTTCAACTTTGGAAATGCCCGGCGCAGACCAGGCAGCCGTTTCGGCCTGCTCTTTCTCCGTCCATGACCGTACATAACCTCCCAGCGTCACCTTGCCATCCGTGGTTTCAACGGTAATGTGCGCAGCGTCAATCTGCGCATTGCGCAGCAGGGCATGCTCAATCATGGATTTGACATCAACCGGGGTCGCGCTTGACCTGATGGTCACTTTATTGATTATGCCTCTGACTCCAATCAGACACTTGACCGAATCTTCGGCTGCCGCGCGCTGATACTGCCAGTCAACCATACCATTCAGAACGATCCAGCCCTCATCAACCGTCACCAGAATTGCTGCGCTGGGCAGCAGCACATTCAGTCCCAGCAATTCAAGCGCCGATTCGGCCAGATCCGGATCACTGCGCTGTGCCGCGCTCGGCAATTTGAGCTCCACGTCATCAATGACTGCTTTAACGTGGGGAATGTGTTTGATCGCGCTGGTGGCATTTTTCTTTTGGATATAGCTCGTCACATAGCCACTGAGAGTAACAATGCCGTCTTTGACGATCACACCGACATGGCTGGCATCGACAACCGGGTTCCAGCGCAGCTCATCAATTACCGTACGTTGTAATTCACTGTCAGAGGTCACAATTCGTCTCCATAAAAATGCAGCGGACAGTTCATACTAATTTTTGCGACCGTCCGGATTTTGATCCCGGATAAATTCGGATATGAAATTCGCGTCAATAGAAAAGTATTCTTTCACCTGCACAACGGCGCAGACCGGTGCCTGGGACAAGTGGTCAGCCGCCGTCATGGCTGATGCAAAGAGGTAAATGGCCCAGAAAATGGAACGGCATGAAGAACTGGAAAAACAGCAACAGTTAAAGGTTGAGGAAAAGGTTGAAGTAAAGGTTAAGGTAACTACGCCGCAACAGATGGCGCGCGGCATTGCGCGGTTGCGTAAAGAGAACCGCTGGATGCAAAAACCTATCAGGCAGTAAAAAACGTATGCAGCTCTGCACTGCATACGTTTTTAATTGCGGATCTGTAACTCAGTCGGATTTGGCTGTGAGCGACAGATTTTTCAAGGCTTCAATATCGTTGATGCAAATACTTTTCTGATGCACTTTGACTACGCCACTTTCATTGAGTGACGACAGTATGCGACTGACGGTCTCCAGCGTGATGCCCAGATAGTTGCCGATTTCCTGACGTGTCATGCGCAACAGATACTCGCATCTTGAATAACCCAGCTCCAGAAAACGGTTCGACAGCATCACCAAAAACTGGCAAACGCGGGCTTCCGCGCTGACTTTGCCCAACATGGACATTCTCACGTGCTGACAAGCCAGTTCTTTGCTGATCATTTCATACATGGATTGCTCAACCTGTTCATATTTATGACTGAGTTCCAGAAAACTTTTATATGGAATCACAATGACGTTACAGTCAGACAGGGCTACTACCTCGAATTTGTACTGGTCCGAATGCATGCTTTCCAGGCCCAGCACATCGCCGCGCATGGGAAAATTCAGCACCTGCTCACTGCCAAACTCATCAAACATCACTGTTTTCAAAAAGCCGGAGTAAACAAAATAGATGGCATCAAATTCTTGCCCCAGCCGATACACACGCTGTCCATGTTTGAGCGTAATGTGCTGAAAATGATGCTTGTCCCCATGCTGAATTTCAGGCAGAGAAATATTTAAAAAACTGCCTATATCGACGCTGTCCGACCACAATTTGTGCTGGTTGACAGACTTCTGCGGCAGCGTATCGGATGACTCATGAGTTGAATCACTGTTTGACTGTATCGTCGGCATGGTCAGTAACATGATGAGATCGCTTTCAATGAAATGAGGAGAATCGGAAAAAATTTTAGTGACGTAATAAATTGCTGTATTCCACAATTCTGAAGCTTATCGAACTCACCCTTTATATAGAATCAATACAAATAGCAAAGTGCTGTAGCGCAAACTCATAGCCGTTTTGTAGTGGTTCCCCTACAGCGCTCTGCCCTTGTGCAACACACTCGAGAATCAGGCCGGATAAAGTTGATTTAGATCACTCTTATAACAAATAACTGACAGATATCGCCAGATTGGCGAATGTTGGGATTACAATTATTGAAGAATGTTAAGTTTTCTTGCGGCAATTGCTTGTTCAACGCACCAGAAAGCCCGTCTGTTGTCAGGTAGTTCAACGCACTGGAAATCAGCCGACCTGTTTGCTGAATATGACATAAACAATGGATAAACCACTGAAGCCTTCCGAAGCAGATAATTCACCGACCGACGGCAGTCAGAAACTTCGCGCCCAGGCTGAAGCACTGTTTGGCAATCGCTATCAAAATCCGAATGAAGATATGACGGCCCTGTCGCATGCTGATGTCCGGAATATGCTGCACGAACTGCGCGTGCACCAGATCGAACTTGAGATGCAGAACGAAGAACTGCGCAGAATACAGTCTGAATTGGAAACCGTTCGCGCGCACTATTTTGAACTGTGTGATCTGGCACCGGTCGGTTATTGCACCATCTCCAGAGACGGCGCTCTGTTACAGAGCAATCTGACCGCGGCGGCCATATTGTGGATGCCGCGCAATGAATTAACTGGAAAGCCATTCATCAATTTCGTCTTCAAGGAAGATCGCGATATTTATTATCTGCTGAACCGGCAACTCACCGAACCTGGCGCGACCCAGCGGTGCGAATTGCGCATGATCCGCAAAGGCGGTTCTGTGGTCTGGGTTTCGCTGGACGCATCGGTAGTTCTGAATGCCCGGATGGAGCCGGAAATCCGTGTCGTGCTGACTGACATCACGGAACGCAGCCGCGCGCAACTTGAATTGCAGGCCAACCACGAAAAGCTCAAACGAACCAAAACTGAACTGGAGTCAGCCAACTCCCACCTGCTCCACACACGCGGGCAACTGGCCTCGTTCATTCAGCATGCACCGGTCAGCATTGCCATGTTTGATCTCGAGATGAACTATCTGGCCTGCAGTGACGACTGGCTCAAGGAATTCGGGTGCGGACGCGACAGCATTATCGGATTGAATCATTATGAGCTGCACACGGATTTTCCTCAAGAATGGAAGCGTTTCCATCAGCTTGGCATGGAAGGTGCTGTGCTGCGAAACAATGAAGATACCTGGGTAACAGCTGATGGAAACCGCCACTGGCTGAACTGGGCGCTGCAACCATGGCTGGATCAGAACGGTGTGATTGGCGGCATCATCATTTCAACCGACAACATTACCAAGCGCAGACTTGCCGAAATTAAACTGAGCGAAAATGAGCGACTTCTGAATGGTTTTTTTGAATCGGCCCGCGACGCGATCATTACTGTCAACGAGAATTACCGTATCGAATTATTTAATCCGGCTGCGGCGAACATGTTTGGCCTCAGCATTGAAGCGGCCATCGGCGCGCCGCTTGATTTGATTATTCCACCACGGTTTGCGGATTCACACCGTATGCATGTGCAGGAATTCGGTAGCGGGGATCGTCAGTCGCGCGCAATGAGCATGGCGAATTCCGTCATGGGAATCCGCGCCGACGGAACTGAATTTCCATTGGAAGCTACCATTTCGTACTTCAAAACAGCGCAGAAAAAATTATATACCGTCATCGTACGCGACCGATCCCTGCAAAAACTGGCTGAAAGCGAAATAAGGTCTTATCAGAATCAGTTGCGCGGGTTGCTGGCCCATCAGAATACGATCAAGGAGCAGGAACGGATCCGGATTGCACGCGAAATCCACGATGAACTCGGCAGTATGCTCACCGGAGTCAAAGCCAATCTGTCGGTGGCCCTGCATGAAGAAAATGTCCGGGGCCAGGCACCAAACAAGCGCCTGCTGGAAGCCACCGCCCTCCTGGATTCGGCCGTGGAGACGGTACGCAAGGTCATTACCGAACTGCGCCCCAGTGTCCTGGACCAGCTTGGTATCTGGGCCGCGCTGGAATGGTATGCGAAACAGATACAGACCCGCACTGAAATCAAGTGCACGGTCAGCATGGATTGCGCCGTGTCCGGCACCGCCCTGGATCCGGACCGCAGCACCGCGCTGTTCCGGATCGCGCAGGAATCGCTGACCAACGTGATGCGTCACGCTCAGGCCACTGAAGTCAGCATTCGCCTGACTGCGCGCGACGGGTTGATCTGCATGGAGATTGAAGACAATGGCATCGGTATCGATGCCACACGTACCCCGGATAAAAAATCGTGGGGCATTACCGGCATGTTGGAGCGCATTCAGTTTTTGGGCGGCACCGTCGCGATTGCCGATACCGGACACGGCACATTGCTGTCCCTGCTACTTCCTGTGGATCAGCCCAATGACTGAAAAAAAAATCTCGCTGCTGCTGGTCGATGATCACGAAGTGGTACGTAACGGAATTCGATTGATGTTAACCAGTGATTGTGGCATTGAAGTCACCGGTGAAGCCGCCACGGCAAGGGAAGCGCTCACTCTGATTCGTGAGCAGGACTTCGATGTGGCACTGGTTGATCTGGGTCTGCCCGACAAACCCGGACTGGACCTGATCAAACGCATGCTGAGTGAAAAGCCGCAAATCGCGATATTAATTTTCAGCATGTACGAAGAAGAAATTTATGGCATTCGCGCCATCAAACTGGGTGCGTCCGGTTTTCTTTCCAAAAACAGTGATGTCGCCACCGTGGTTGGCGCCATCAAGAAAGTTGCTGACGGCGGCAAATTTGTCAGTCCTGCCATGTCAGAAGCACTGGTCAATGTATTTCGCGGCGAAAAAACCCACCAGCATGATCTGCTGACCAACCGCGAACTGGAAGTACTGCGCATGCTGGCCGCCGGAGACGCACTGACTACCATTGCCGTCACACTCAACTTAAGCGCCAGCACCATTACTACCTACCGGGCACGCATACTCGAAAAAACCGGGTTGAAAAACAATGTGCAGCTGGCCCGCTACGCTACGGATAACCATCTGATTTGATCCGGTATTTGCGCATTGCAGGCAAATTGGGCTTTCATGGTTCTAACAGGTTATTATTTAATGTCCCGTGTCGAACGCACACAATTGCGCCCCGCATTTTTGGCGGCATACAATGCAATATCAGCCTCATTCAACATGGCTTGTGCGCTCTGCGGCGTGTCTATATGATGCATGCCGATGCTGACAGTGAAGGAAAACGGGCCCTGCCGACCTTCCAGATTGAGTTGCTCAATTTGCTTGCGGATCCGTTCTGCAATGCCGTGCAGATCCTGCATGCTGCACTCCGGCAGCAGCATCAGAAATTCTTCACCACCCCAACGCCCCACAAAATCAAATTTACGCTTGGTCGAACTCAGCACCTCGGCGGTGGCGCACAAAGCCAGATCACCGACCCCGTGTCCATGCACATCGTTGACCGACTTGAAATGATCAACATCGATGAGCAACAGCCCAAATGGCCTGCCGTGCCGCTCCAGCCGTGCGATTTCGGTATCAAGCCGGTTTAACATGCCGCGCCGGTTGAGCAGGTCAGTCAGAGCATCGGTCTCGGTGATACGGCGCAGATCTTCGGTACGTTCGCGCACCATCTGTTCGAGCTCTTCATTTTTGCGCAGCACGATTTTGATCATGCTCCAGAACGAGCGCGCCAATGAATTGATCTCGCCGCCGCCTTCAATAACCGGCTCGTCAACCTGCTCGCCACTCTGTATCAGTGTTACCGCACGGTTCAGCTTGTAAATCGGCTTGAGTATCCAGCGATGCAGCATTGTTCCCAGCAACAGCAGGGTAAACACGAACAGGCAGAAAAAAACAGTCGGGATCCAGATGTAATGCGCCAGAAAAAGCGGCTTGCTCTGCTCCATGAATGTCAGGTCAAACCAGCCTATTTCCGGCAGCCAGGCAACCCCCAGCCAGTGTCTGGTTCCATGGTAGTCGACCTCGATGACCGAATTTTGCGTGGCACCGGACTGCATCTGTTTGACCAGTTCACCTAACTTTTCCACATCTTCGGCACGCTCCAGCAGTGCGTTCACCTTGGTCCGGTTCGCCCCGGCCTTGTTCTGGTAGGCGTAATCAATCAGGCTGGTATCGGAGGCCAGTTGCAGGTTGAGATCGGAATCAACAAAAAAATTGGAGATGCCGTTCTGGGCTACGCCGACACTTTCTTTCAGAAAGGCATCCAGGCTGATTCCGGTGCCCACCACGCCCAGTACATTATCGCCCTGCCTGATTTTGACGTTGATCCACACGTTGGTCAGATTCAGATGCGCATCGGTTTCGGTCTGAACCAGTGAGTCTGCCGGTTTTTTGAGCATGTTGTAGAACCAGCGGTTCTTGGGATTATCCGGTGACAGATAGTAGGCCGGTTGAAAACCTTCCGAGCGGTTGGGATCCTTGTATAGATACAGACCATTGCTTTTGAACGCAGCAAAATAAATATGGTCACGGAACTGGTAACGGTATCGTTCCAGCAGGTCCAGTGCTCTTTTTCTGGCGCTTTCATCCTGCACATGCAGGGCAAAATCGATCAGCACCGGCTCGGCGGCCATTTTCCTGGCCAGCATCAGTTCATGGATCAGTGGTGTCAACGTGCGGTCGGTGTCAAACACCACCTGCCGTTGTGAAAGATTGTTGCCCCAGTCCAGATTGATTTCGTTCAGAACGAATTTGAATACGACCCAGTTCAGGGTAACAAAACCCAGAAAAATGACGAAGACAACAAGTAAAAATCGTGTTTTTAGTTTCATGGCCATGCGGCTTCTTTTGTATCACCCGGTATCGATCGTTTTACCAGGCGTCCCGGACTCTCATCATAGTTGCTATTTCATGCAAGACAAGATGAAGTCAGGGCCAACAACACAAAATACAACGCAAGGCGTACCGCGAGCCTCAGGAAAGCTTCTCAGCCAGAGAGCTCAGCCAGGCCGGACGTTCACTGGCATCGAGCCAGTATTTCACTGCCACACCCAGCTCGGTGTCGCCTTCCATTTTCAGCTTGCGTTGAAAAAACAGCGTATCGGCATCAGCCATGCCCGACGTCATCTGGAAGAAATCAACCGCCATGGCGGATAGTTTCACGTCGGCCGGGGCATTGGACTGGGAATCAAACAGTGGCCGAAAGCGGCCCTGATCGCAGATAAAGCGAATCTGTAACCCCATGTCTTCAATATGAATCAAAAATCGTTTGCCATACAGCGCCTCTGGCGCCACCAGCCATTCACGACGCCGGGCCAGTTCCAGTGCCGCCAATAGCGGCAGACTGGCCAGCGGGGTTGGGATCCACCGGCCCATTTTCGTTACGGCAGATGGAAATCGGAAATCGGTCAGGTTCATTATTCTTCCTCTTATTCTGCAGTGACTGTATCGGTGTGTTTATCCAACATGCCGGCTTCGCCAAACCAGTAACCGTTACACGGAGCCGACTGAGCCGGGAATACTGACGCCGGCAAAGAGGTGGCCTGCTGCGCGTCACGCGCACTGGCAAACGCTACCACTACATCAGCGGTATTTTGGGACTGGGGCTGAATGCGCAGCACATCGACCTGCATGCTGAACAGTTCGGGCAGCTGTGCGGACAGGTCGGTGCAACCGGCGCTCTGGGTCTGAATTCCGTTCAGATTCAAAAACTGTCCGCCTTCGCGATCTGACAGCAGCAAACCGTCCGGATGCGCGTCGCAGCGGAATTCGCAATTGTCCTTTTTCAGCCGGTAATGACGCGCGGTAAAGCAGCGCGCGGAAAACGCCAGTGCCATGCGGCCCCAGACCTGCACTTCGGTCTCGATGCCGGCCGGCCGGGACTGCTGCAGCGCGGCCAGATCGGCACCGGGCAATTCCAGCGGCGGCAAAAATCGGGTTGCGCCCAGACCTGCATACCAGTTCAGCGTGTCGCCATGATAAATATTGAGATGGGTGCCGGCCACAAATGGCTGCTTTAACTCATGCAGAGTGCGCACGGCGGACAGGTCATTAGCTTCCAGCTGCAGGTCACTCTCAAGCGCGCGCTCAATCAGCCGATGCATGCTGCGCCGGTCCGATTCATTGTCGATCAGGGTCTGGGTTGACATCACAACCTGCTTGCCGGCATTTCGCAGTTCTGCGGCCAGACTGAGCCAGTCTTCGAGTTTCAATTCACGGCGCCGCGAGCACACCACTTCGCCCAGATAGACAATGTCTACCGGCCAGCTCATCGCATCCAGATAGAACGACAGGGTAGTTTCTCTGGACCAGTAGTAAGCCAGAGGAGCCAGTGCAATTTTTTGTAAGCTCATATTATTTCCAGGGACGTTCAAAAGCACCCTGAGTAACCTGGGCACCTTCGGAATGTTTGGCCAGCGCAGTCATCCAGTCTTGACGCGGTGCATAGCGGGCCGGATCTTTTTCTGCTGAATCGAGTGCGGCGCGCAGCGTGGCAACCACCTGCGACACATAAGCCGGGCTGCGCTGACGACCTTCAATTTTCAGCGCCGACACACCGATTTCAATCAGCTTGGGCAACAGACCGATCGCGTTCAGACTGGTCGGTTCTTCCAGCGCGTAATCGAGTTCGCCTTCCACTTCGAAGCGGCCCTTGCACAGGGTGGGATAGCCAGCCGGCTCGCCCGGCGCATAAATATCAATGAGTGTGCCTGACAGGCGCGCGTACAGGGAATGATCGACTTCCTGCCAGCTGATGGCGTGCGCCGGGGAACAGACGCCCTTGTTGTTGGGCGAGTCGCCCGTGACGTAACTCGACAGCAGACAGCGCCCTTCGGCCATGACACACAGACTGCCAAAGCCGAACACTTCGATTTCGACGGAAGTCTGGCGGATGATTTTTTCAATTTCAGGCAGCGTCAGCACGCGTGGCAACACGGCACGTTTGATGTGGAACTGTTCGCGCATGAGTTCAATGGCGTCGAGGGTGGTGGCCGAACCCTGCACCGACAGATGCAGTCGCAGCTCCGGATGGCGGTCGCGCGCATACGCCATCAAACCCGGATCAGCCAGAATCACCGCATCCGCGCCCATTTTGACGGCGGTATCGATGGCACCGCGCCATTCCTGGACATTCCTGGCCTGCGGGTAGGTATTGATGGCAAACAGCACCTGACGGCCTTTGCCGTGCGCATAGTCAACGCCTTTGTGAATATCGGCTTCGCCGAAATTCAAGCCACCGAAATTACGCGCATTGGTGGCGTTTTTCAGACCGAGGTACACCGCGTCGGCCCCCTTGTCGATGGCCGCCTTGAGGGCCAGCAGACTGCCGGCCGGTGCTACCAGATCAATTTTTTTCATGCTGTTTTACTTTTGAAGTGAAAAACTGTCCGTGGATGATATTCCTTTGGATAATTATTTCGTTGCGGTAAAACAAACCTGATAAAAAAATACCATTCACGCCACGCAAATTATGGCATCTGGTGCAAGTCAGCCCGCCATTCAACTAACTAATAGCATACTTGCATATATCTACTAATTGAAGATATGATGACGAACCATGAACAATCCCCGCAAACTCAAAGATGACGCCTCAGACAATTGATCACAGCACATTATTAAAACTGACAGAAGCCGGCGTGGTACAAAGCGCCTATGTGGTTGGAAAGGCTGGCGGGTGGGGAATTTCGGTCAGATATGGCAAGAAAGAACTAGCCCTGGAAACCCAACGCAACCATCAATTGCGATTATTCCGCAAGCTGGAAACTCTCGTTCATTACCTGAAAGGCATCGGTATTTTTCGGTTTGAGATTGACACGATGAACTACGACCCAACACATCCTGGAACAGTCAGAACAAGGCCTGACAGCGCCGCCAAAATGAAAAGTGCCCACGAAGCCGCAGCTTATGATAAATGGTTAAAAACAGAAATCCAGCAGGCCATTGATGACCCACGACCCAACCTTAAACACGATGATGTCATGCGAGAATTGGATGAGCGTATCGCAGCGATCAAAGCACGCAAGGCTTAAATGTTGCAGATTGAATGGAAACCTGCAGCGCGGGCAGATTTGATGAAAATCGCTGATTTTATTGCCGCAGACAGTCCAGTTAACGCGGCGTTGTTTGCTTCTGATTTACAGCGCAAGGTTAAACAGTTAAGTACGTATCCCGAAATGGTTCGATTGGGGCGCAAGCGTGGTACTCGTGAAATGGTCGTCCATCCCAATTATGTTGTGATTTATCGCGTGATAAAAAAAAGTGGAGTCGTTGAGATTTTAAGAATCAAGCACGCTGCAGAACGATGGCCAACACAAAACTAAAAATCACTCCAGCCACGATCTCCCATCGCGATCTTAAGCGCCGGCAAACTTCCTGCCGGCACCACCAGATCTATTTTCCATTCCAGTTCTATTTATGTAATGAGTTCAGCGTAAGGCTGACCTGCCCCACTCCCACTTCCACTGCACTGACACTGCTTTCCACATCACCCGGCTGCGGCGTGGCATTGCCTGATTTGGAAATGCGCGCACCAACCAGAACATGGTTATGACCGGCCAGCGAGGCGCCTGGCATGACACCCATGGTTTCATCCAGCACAAAGTGCAGCGGCAAATCTTTGACCTGGGCTTTCTTTACTGCCAGTGGAAACGGCGGTCCCTGGTCGGCACGGGCAAAAATATAGACCGTATCCTGGTCCGAGACCCCGGTGCGAAATCCGGGTGCCAGGTCGACCGTGCCGGTTATTTTGGCCGCTGCCGCCGCTGCAGTGGCAGTCGGAGCCGGCAACGCTGCCGGTGTACTGTTATTGACCGCACCTGCACCACCACCATCCATCAGACTTTGTGCTTCACCGATCGAGCCCAGTGTCATGCGCGCCATTTCACTGTCAGGCGGTACCAGTTTCATGATGTCTTTCCAGTACGCCACGGCGTCGGCATAATCGCCCCGGTCAAAGGCAGCGCTGCCGGCCAGCGACAGGCCGCGGACATTTTGCGGGTCCAGTTCCAGTGCACGCTTGATGAGTTTTTCCGGTTCACCCTGCAGATTTTTATTCTGTGTGACCGCCAGCGTGTCGGCATAACTGACCAGATAATCGGCATTTTTTGGTTCGATCTGAATCAGGTGTGCATAGGCCTCTACGGCGTCATTGTAGCGACCCATTGCATTGTAGGAGCGTGCCAGCATATTCCAGCCCTCGACATTGTTGGGCTGGGTTTTCAATTTTTCTGCCAGGTTGGCAACCATCTGAAGAATCTGCTGTTCCGTGACTTCCTGCGCAGGGTCCTGCGCTACGACCTTGGCCGGGTCGAGCCCATTGCTGTTACCCAGCAACAGATACAGACCCAGAGCCAGAACGGGAATGAACAGTCCGATTGCGATGGCTGTGCGGCTCGAAATCGCGGAGGTGCCAATCACCGGATCAGCCGACCCGCGCTCTTCAATCAGACGCTGCTCCAGATCCTGTCTGGCGCTGATGAAGGTCGACTCGGACAGGGTACCGGACACCAGATCGCGGTCCAGTTCCCGCAACTGGTCACGCATGACAGTCAGATTGAGTTCATTGCGCACCACCTCGTGACCGGCATTTTTTTTACGCAGCAGCACCGGCAGAACAAACAGAAGCGCGAGCAACACAAGTGCGGTCGCGGAAATTCCAAAGGTAATCATGTTTTTCCTTTTAAGGTTTTGCTGCTGGTTCGGACTCATCCGAATACAGCATTGCGGCAGCGCGCGCACGGTCTTGCTCGGACATCTGCGGCACCACTTCGGCTTTGCGCGCCGACAATTTCAGGGCCAGTGCGCCCAGACCTGCCAGCAGCAACAGCAGCGGTCCGAACCACAGCACCCAGGTCGCACCAAACAGACGCGGACGGTACAGCACAAAATCACCGTAACGCTGCACCATGTAATCGATCACTTCCTGTTCCGACATGCCGGAAGCCAGTTTTTCACGCACCTGATTTTTCAGGTCGATGGCCAGATCGGCGTGCGAGTCGGCCAGGGTCTGATTCTGGCAAACCAGACAGCGCAATTCTTCGGTCAGGCGCAACATGCGTTTTTCCAGCACCGGATCGGCAGCCAATGATTGTGCCGGAGCGGCCCAGCTCGTCGACATGCAGCACAGCAGCAGGGTCAGGATGATTGTTGACTTAAACACGATTGAGCTCCTTGATCAGCGGCAGAAGTTTTTGTGCCAGCACTTCCGGGGTCACCGGACCGACCAGTTTGTAACGAATCACGCCGGCCTTGTCGATCACAAAGGTTTCAGGCACGCCATACACGCCGTAATCGATACCGACTCTGCCGTCGCCGTCAAAGGCTGAAATCAGATACGGATTGCCTTCCTGACTTAACTGTCTGAGTGCATCGGGACGGGTATCCTTGTAGTTCAGTCCAATCATCGGAACAATGTTCTGACGCGAAAAATTCATCAAGACCGGATGTTCTTCACGGCACGATTCGCACCACGAAGCCCACACATTGAGCAACCATACCTTGCCGCGCATGTCCTGCGGTGCAATGCTTTTGTCGGAATCATTGAGCTGGGTGAGATTGAACGCCGGCGCATTTTTCCCGATGAACGGAGAGGGAATTTCATGCGGATTCAAACGCAGTCCTACGCCCAGAAACAGCAGCAGGATGACAAATATACTCAAGGGCAAAATAAATCGTTTCATGTTGTTACTCGGCTACGGTAAATGAATTGGCACTGACCGGCTGTGCAGCGTTTTGCCGGTTCTTTTTCAGCGCCATGCGGTAACGGCGGTCGGAAGCAGCCAGCAAACCACCCAGCGCAATGATGATGCAACCCGCCCAGATCCAGCTGACAAACGGCTTGACCTGAACGCGTACCGCCCAGGCATCGTCACTGACGGCGTCACCCAGAGAAATATACAGGTCACGGGTAAAGCCGCGGTCGATTGCCGCGTCGGTCATGGGCATCTGCTGTACGGTAAACACCCGTTTTTCGGGCTTGAGCACGGCGACCGTCTGGGTTCCTTTGGTGACCACAAACGTGCCCTGTGCGGCCAGATAGTTGGGCCCTTTGACGCGCTGCATATCCGTCATCTGCACTACGTAACCACCAATCGTGGTGGTGTCACCCAGATGCATACTGACGTCATTCGAGATTTCCAGACCTTTCACCAGCGTGACACCGATGACAAAAATCGCAATACCCAGATGCGCCACCAGCATGCCCCAGTAACTGAGCGGCAAACTGGAAATACGGTTGCGTAACGACGTGCCTGCGGCGAAATGTCCCAGACGCTGGGTCAGATGCGAGGCCGTGGCCAACAGTATCCACAGCGCCAGAATCAATCCGATTGCAGCCATCACCGAGGTCGACAGCGCAAACGCCACGGCTGCACCGGTCAGCAGGCTGGCTGCCGCCACCCACTTCAGACGAACAGCGATCTGTTTGACGGACGTTTCCTTCCAGCGCATGAACAAACCCGGTGCCATCAAAAACAGTACCGGCAGCATCAGCGGCACGAATACGGCTTCGAAGTATGGTGGTCCGACCGAAATTTTTCCCATGCCCAGCGCATCCAGAAACAGCGGATACATAGTGCCGAGCAACACGGTGCCGGCACAGACCAGCAGCAGCACATTGTTAATCAGCAGCAGCGTTTCGCGGGAAAACAGACTGAAGCGTCCACCCAGTCCGACCTGCGGCGCACGCCAGGCATACAGGGTTAGCGCACCACCGATGACGATGGCAAGGAACACCAGAATAAACAGACCACGGCGCGGATCGGTGGCAAACGCATGCACTGAAGTCAGCACGCCGGAACGGACCAGGAAGGTGCCCAGCAGCGACAGCGAGAAGGCAATGATCGCCAGCAGCACAGTCCAGTTTTTGAAGCTGCCGCGTTTTTCAGTGACTGCCAGAGAATGGATCAGTGCCGTGCCGACCAGCCAGGGCATGAACGAGGCGTTTTCCACCGCATCCCAGAACCACCAGCCGCCCCAGCCCAGTTCGTAATAGGCCCAGAAGCTGCCGACAAAGATGCCCAGCGTCAGAAACATCCAGGCCATCAGGGTCCACGGACGCGACCAGCGCGCCCAGGCTGCATCCAGCTGACCACCCATCAGGGCAGCCAGTGCGAATGAAAACGCCACCGAAAATCCGACATAACCCATGTACAGCAGCGGCGGGTGAATGATCATGCCGAAATCCTGCAGCAGCGGATTCAGGTCATGACCATCCAGAGCGCCGGGCAGCAGCCGGTCAAACGGATTGGAGGTAAACAGCATGAAGCTCATCAGTCCGACCCCGATCAGTCCCATGACACCCAGCACGCGCGCCACGGTTTCCTGCGGCAGCTGGCGGCTGAACACGGCCACGGCAAACATCCAGCCGGTCAGCATTTGCACCCACAGCAGCAGCGATCCTTCGTGACCGCCCCAGGTTGCCGCAATACGGTAGTACAGTGGCAGCGTCGAATTGGAATTGGCCTCAACGTACTTGACCGAAAAATCATTGGCAATGAATGAATACACCAGCGCGCCAAAGGCCAGTGAAATAAACAGCAACTGTCCGGCTGACGTTGAACGGGCCAGTGCCATCCAGCGCCTGTTACCGTTAAACGATCCGGCAATCGGCAGCACGCCCTGCACCAGAGCAAGGGCAAACGCCAGCATTAAACATAAATTACCTAATTCGGGAATCATTGAGAGCTCTTGGTTGTAGTGTTGATCTGTTGGGCCTGTTTGGCTTCATTGGCCTTTTTCATTGCATAGGCCGCTTCAGGCGGCATGTAGTTTTCATCGTGCTTGGCCAGCACTTCGTCGGCCACAAATAAATTGTTCTGATCCAGCTTGCCCTGCGCGACCACGCCTTTACCTTCTTTGAACAGATCCGGCAACATGCCCTTGTAACTGACTTTGATCGACTGTGCCGTATCGGTCACCATGAAGTTCATGGTCACACCGTCGGCCTGGCGCACCAGTGAATCTTTCACCACCATGCCGCCCATTCGGAAGCTGCGGTTGTGTGGCGCCTCGCCGGCCAGAATCTGGGTGGGCGTGAAAAAGAACACCAGATTTTTTTGGAAGGCTTGCAGTACCAGTGCCGCAGCCAGGCCCAGTGCAGCCAGTCCGGCCAGAATCAGCAGCAATCGTTTGTGACGTGGTTTCATGTTGATCTCCTTGAGCGTGTTGTACCTGAGGCAGCAATCTGGCGCAGCACAGTCTTCCTGCGCAGCCGGACCAGAAATATTTCTGCCACCATAAAGCCGGCTACCACAATGATCGAACCCCACACGTACAGGGCATAGCCGCCCATGGCAAAAAAGTCGTTCCAGCTATTCCAGTACATCATAATTTTTCTCCTGCCGCTTTGACCCAGTCAGACTGCTGTTCACGTTCCAGAACAATGCAGCGTGCCCGATACAGGGTAATCGCAATCGTATAAGCCCAAAAAGCCAGCGCCATGATCAGCATGCCCAGCAGCATGGTCTTGGCCATGGTTGGTGCGCTTTTCATGTTGATGGAAGATCCCTGATGCAGGGTATTCCACCACTGCACCGAAAAATAAATGATCGGCACGTTGATCACGCCAACCAGTGCGATCAGGGCACCGGCCTTGTCGGCACGACGCACGTCATCGATCGACGCCTGCAGCGCCATGAAACCGATATACAGGAACAGCAGAATAAGTTCGGAAGTCAGCCGTGCATCCCAGACCCACCAGGCGCCCCAGGTTGGCCGGCCCCACAGCGCGCCAGTCCACAGTGCCAGAAAGGTAAACATGGCGCCGGTTGGAGCCAGCGCGGACGCCATCATCGATGACATGCGCGTGTTGAAAGCCAGACCAATCGCGGCCCAGAACGCCATCACCATGTAAATGAACATCGACATCCAGGCGGCCGGCACATGCAGAAAAATGATGCGGTAGGCGTCGCCCTGCTGAAAATCAGTCGGCGCGACAAAGAATCCAATGTACAAGCCCGCTATCGTGAGCAGTACCGCGATGACGGTAACCCAGGGAATGAGCCGGCCGGCCAAAGCATAAAAGTTATTGGGTGCAGCATATTTGAACCAGTGAAAACGGTTCGGATCCTTAGCACCGGAGATTGGATTATTCATGTTTGCAATGGTCACGTCAGCGTGCTCCAATTAAAATTTCAAAGTTCACTATCTCACTCCAGCGAGATTCGCAATGCCGCTGCAGTCGTCCACGGTGTCAGTGCCATCGCACCAGCCAAAACACCGCCGAGCAGCAGCAGATTGGCCCCTGCTCCCATCCCGCTGGCCTGCGCGCCCACCGCGCCGGCGCCGAATATTAACACCGGAATGTAAAGTGGCAACACCAGCAGTGAAACCAGCACGCCACCGCCGCGTGTACCCAGCGTCAGCGCCGCCCCGATGGCACCGATCAGACTCAGGATCGGTGTACCGATCAGCAGACTGTAAAACAGTACCAGCACCGCATCGCCGGGCAAGCCGTACTGCACGGCCAGCAAAGGCGCCAACAGCACCAGCGGCAATCCGGAAATAATCCAGTGGGCCAGCACCTTGCCGATCACAATCACGGTCAGTGGTTCGGGAGTCAGCAGCATCTGCTCGAGCGTGCCATCGGCAAAGTCGTAGGCAAACAGCCGGTTCAGGGCCAGTGTCGAAGCCAGCAGCGCTGCCACCCACAGAATTCCTGGTGCCATACTTTGCAGCATGGCCGGCTCAGGCCCCACCCCTAAGGGAAACAATGACACGACGATAATAAAAAAACTCAGCATCGAGAATACGTCGGAGCGACGCCGGAATGCCAGCAGCAGGTCTCTTTGTGCCACGCATAGTAAAACTTTCAGCATGGCTCGCCCTGATTCAAATCAAGAGAATGCAATCGACCCGCGTCAAAAGCAACTTCCTGATGGGTTGTGAAAATAATCATGCCATTGTTATCCAGATGCCGGTTCATCGTGCCCTGCAATTCGGCAACCGAAGCCACATCCAGCGCCACAAACGGTTCGTCCAGTATCCAAAGCGGGTTATGGGTGCAGAACTGCAGCCGCGCCAGCGCCACACGCTTGCGCTGGCCTTGCGACAGCACGCGCGCCGGCAGATCGGCAGCGCGTTCCAGACCGAGACGGTCCAGTGCATCGTAAGCATCATCCTGATGGATGGGATGGCCGGCCAGAGTCGACGCCACCACCACATTTTCCCAGGAGGTCAAGTCATCTTTGATGGCGGGGGCATGACCCAGATAGGTCAGCTGACGGTTAAATTCTTCACGGTTGCTGCGGATATTCTGGCCATTCCAGAGCACCGCGCCAAAGGCCGGCATGGAAAGCCCGCACAGCATTCTGAGCAGACTGGTTTTTCCGGTGCCGTTACTGCCCACAATACGCAGCGCGTTACCGGGTGCAACAGTCAGTTCGAGGTTGGCAAATAGGGTTCGTTCGCCCCGGGTACAGGCTAATTGACGGGTCTGCAGGCTCATAAAATGGAATAATCAATGATTCCCAGGTAATTTAAATTTCTTTAGAGAATCATATCCCATTGACCATATTTTTGGTTGCGGTAGAACAAACTACGGACATAAAACAAAAAAAGCAACCGTATTGCTACAGTTGCTTTTTGATTACCAACCCTTTTGGGGCAGTACCGGACTATTCGTCCTCGCTAGGATCGTGATATTCCTTAGGTAACAGATGGGCGATACCTTTATGACATTCGATACAGGTTTTACCATCTTTGACTGCTTCAGCGTGGTTACGCTGCGCCAGTGGTTTCTGTTTATTCGAATTCATGCTGGCAAAGTTGTGGCAGTTACGGCATTCCTGGGAACCGTTGGCTTTCATGCGGTCCCATTCGTGCGTTGCCAGTTCCATGCGTTTGGCTTCGAATTTTTCTTTGGTATCAATCTCGCCGGTAATCTTGCCCCAGACTTCAAAAGATGCCTTAGCCTTGCGCAGCATTTTGTGGCCCCAGTCTTTCGGAACATGGCAATCCGAACATATTGCACGCACACCGGTACGGTTGGTGTAGTGGATGGTTTCCTTGTATTCCTGGTAAACGTTGTCACGCATTTCATGACAGCCAATACAGAATTCCAGTTTGTTGGTTGCTTCCATACCGGTATTGAAGCCACCCCAGAAAATAATTCCTGAAACAAAGCCGACCAGCAACAGGGTCAGCAGTGAATACTTGGCGCTTGGTTTTTTAATGAAATTCAGGAACTGCCTGATTTTCGACGGTGCTGCAGGTTGATCGCTCATGATTCTTTCCCTTGGTTTCGATCGAACAAATTAAACTGGTAGAAAAAACGGGAGCAGATTGCATCGCTCCCTTTATTATTACTATAAATCAACTACTCGCTGCGACATCTGTTTTACATCAAATAACGCACTGATGAAAACCTTGGCTGCCGTTTTGGGTCAGGGAATGAACTTGCCATTCCCTGACCTGAACTTACTAACTAAGCTGTCACAGCCCCGATCAGAACAGATGGGTATATGACAGGGCAACCACATTCACAGTGTAATTTGGTGCCACTTGATTGGTTGGCATTGCTGTGGAAGTTGAGTAACCCAATTGATACACGTTGTAGAAGTAATCGACTGCGTTTTCTTTCTGGTACATATAACGCACAGTAACCTTGTTGTGCTTGTCGACAGAATATATACCAGCCAGTTTGAACTGCAGAGTCCGGTTGGTGATATTTGGTGTCGAACCGCAAGACATGACTGCCAGGCTTGAACAGGTGGCTGAATTCAGCGCTGTAGAAGTTGGACTGAGCCAGTAGTAAGGCACTTCCGTGGCGTAATAAGTATTACCCAAAGACAAAGCCACGTCGCCGTTCATCTCTAGTTTGCCACCCAACAATCCTTTTTGCTGCAGATTCAACCCGAGAGTCGTATCTTTGTCATGCAAAGAAGTGCTGAATACGTTGGACGGAGCAATCAAAGCAGGGAATGCCGGCGTATTGTTGTCATTTTGTGACCCAACAGCACCTGGCTGACCACTAATCGGATTGGCACCATTCCGATAGTCGCTGTCCCGTTTCTGTGCTGTGGCATAGAAGGAGAACGTACCATTTTCAGCATAAGCGAAAGTCGAATCAAAGTTGATGCTGCTGGAGTGACCGTTTTGCACACCCAGAGCTGAATCTGGATATTCATCTTTGGTGTACTTGCCGCTCAAACTCAGGTTCAGACTGTCGAGTGCCTGCCAGTTTGCATCTGCTTTTGCCACTTTTTGATTACGGGAAGCGTCGAAGAAGGCAACATAACCAGGGAAGTTACCTGAGTTGATGAAGCCAGTCTGATTGTTGGTCATGCCTTCGTTCAACGGAGTAATCGCATTTTGATCTACTGTAGCCTTGCGGTGTGCCTCACTGACAACTGCACCCAAATTCAGATCGCCAGTGACTTTGAAACGATAGCTCAATGCCACTTTGTCTTCTTTACTGGATGGGACAATCACACATTGTGAACCGGCTGGAAGCGTGCCGCCACCCGCTGTTGGTGAAACAGCGCTGGCATAATTCTGGCACCAGCGTTCCACTTCTTCGTACGTGTAAGCCAGACGCAGATTCTGAGCCGAGGTCAGGCGATATCCCGCACCCAGTTCATACTCCTTCTTGCTGTTGCTGTACGGGGCATTGACTTCCAGACGTTTTCCACCACCAATGTCATACATCAGGGTTTCGTACGACGTGGATTCATTTTCACGTTCGTTGTACTTGGCAGACGCATCTAGAGTCAGCGACTTGAATGACGTGTCAACAACTTTCAGGTTAATGTTTTTGGTAATGACCAGTCCATCCAGCTCTGGATGCAACATTGATGTGCCAATGGCTTGAATGATCGTGGTATCCAGATTGTAAGGCTGGTTCTGATCATTGCGGCCATACGAGAAACCGCCTGCTACTTTGGTGGTTGGTGTGATGGCATATCCACCTTTGAAATTGAACTGATTGAATATGTTGCTAGGCGCAGTACTGAGCATATCCTGCTGATAACCATTCGCCAAAGTAGTTGTAAGTGCACCGGTTTTATTACTGCCGGTGCCATACGGATTCTGGAAATATAATCCATTGACTTCATCAGTAAATATTGAACTGTACAAACCGGCAGTAAAGTAGGCGCTTTCACCCACATAGTTCAATGCCAGGTTGAACGTATCCGTTTTATACTGAGTCGGATTCATCTGCATGACCATTGCTTCACCAACAAACGTGCCTGCCGCACTTGCTGGCGAACCATAACCCGAGACTGTATTCCATTTCGACGTACCACCGGAAATGATCTTGGCACCGGATTGATCCAGGTGGTTGTAATCAAACTGCATATTCCATTGACGATCGAAATTGAAACCGGCTGCAAAGCTGGTATTTTTACGGGTAGTACCGACATCTACCGGATGGAAGTCACCCAGTTGCGCCGCATTCAGATTACGGGAACCAACGGCCGGGTTGTTGCTGCCAGCGATTGCGGTAGTGTTGATCAGGCCGAAGTTACTTGGGAAGGTAAATACATTGCCACCCATTACACCCACCAGAGGTGTCTCGTAACTGTCAGAAATCGCATGATAAAGTTCATCGTAGCGAAGACCGACACTCCACAGACCCTGGTCAGCGATATTGGCGCCGGCTTCACGGGAAGTGGTGCCAATATCTGTACCAGTGACACCCCAGCGACGCACACCACCGGTGCCGTCATAAGCATCACCACCACGAACGTTGAAGTTACCGACGCCGAAGCCGCCGGCTTTGTTCAAGCCATTGTATTCACCAAATTTGGCGGATGAATCGGACACATTGCCAAGACCAATTTCTACGGTATTGGTAGGACGGACCAGCGCTGCGACTTCATCAGTTTCAGCAGCAGGTTGTACTGCTGCGGGTTGAACTGCGGCAGCGGTTTGTGCTTGCGCCATCAGTGGCATGGCAAACATTGTCGCCAATGCACCTTGTACGGCCAACACTAACACACCACTCGCAAAATTTACATTACAAGTTTTCATAACAGACTCCATTTTTCTAAATTACCGCTGCAGAATTGCACCTGCAGGACTATTCGATCCGTGAACCATGCTATGGCAATTCTGACATGCACGACCTGTTTGGTTATTACCTGGGTTCAATGGTGCTGTAGCTGGGGCAGTCGAAGTCATTCCACTTTGAATACCACCTACTGAAGGACCATACGGAGTTCTGCTGTTATGTACGCCGTCATGACAGTTTTGGCACAGGAACGGAGTACGGGTTTTAAGTAATGGAGTGATGTTCGAACCGTGTGGTGTATGGCAGTTAGCGCAGTTTTCTGACACTGGCTGATGTTCCCACAGGAATGGACCACGTTTTTCTGCATGGCACTGGTAGCAGGTTTCAGTTACTGTATTTTTCTTCAGTAAGGTAGGACCGGCTGAACCGTGCGGATTATGACAGTCTGAGCAAATCACCTTACCTTCAGTGATTGGATGGGCTGAGATTTTATGGCTGTCAGCACGTTGCTCTTTATGGCAGGCGAAGCAGACTTCAGTCTGGGTTTTTCTGTTCAGGACTTTATCCACTGGAGCATGTGCTTTGTGGCAGTCATTACAGGCCAACTGATTTTCCTGATGTTTGCTGCCTTCCCAGTGGGTACGGTTAGTACCTTTGTGGCAGGTCAGACATTGGGCTGCGCGGGTTTTTTCATCTGTTGCGGCAAAAGCGCCTTTAGTAAACACAACATCAGGTGCGGGACGTTGACCTGCGCCGCTGCCTTTCAGATGGTTTTCACTGGCACCGTGGCAAGACTGGCAGCCAGGGGTACGTGCATCACCTTTGACGCCATGCTTGGTCTGATATATCGACAGAATCGGTTTGGTTTCAGATTCATCATGACACTTGGTACAGACTTCATCGCCGGCCCTGCTGGCGTTTGCGGCTGTTGCGGGTGCAGATGTTGCAGTCTGCGCCATTGCTACATTGGCGTATCCGAGGACACCTGCCAATCCAGCGATTGCTAACATTATTTTCAGATACTTCATGTTATCTCTCCCGAGAAATTGCTTAAATGGTGAAATTAGGATCAGATTAAAATTCGGGCTTCACTCTTGCTGCCCGGCTTGCTTATTTACCGAGACAAAATCCAGTCCGCTACGTTTTTCAGTTCAGCAGGGTCTTTGGTTTTAATGATCTTGTGTTCTTCTTCATGACCATCATCAAACTTGGCTTTTTCACCAGAAGTAATGTGTTTGATAATTCTTTCTTCAGCGCCAGGTTTGCCACGATATTTTTCAGCCACATCATGATAAGCAGGACCTTCTTTATGCTTGGTGACGGAATGGCATTTGAGGCAGCCATTCTGACGAACCATGGATTCAGCGGCTGCGTCGTCCTGTGCGCAGGCAGAGGTTGAAACCATGCTGGCTCCCACCAGTGATGCCATCGCGATCAATGTACTCAGATTTATTTTCATTTTCATTTTTTCCTCTTTCATGTGACAAATGTAATTAAGTACTGCAAAACAGTCCTTGTAATGCAATAACAGTGCCAGCCTGAAAACAGTTAAACATTTGAAATATTTCCAGGACCTGCACCAACCAATTCCTAACCAATCGTGCCGAATTTTAATCAGATCACACAGTCGCCATACTTGCCGGAGAGAATCTATAACCCTTTGATTAATAAGAGTGAATTTCAAGTTAGCGATTCATAGTAGGCAATGATTTTGCAATTTGCCAGAGTCACCGCCCAAGTAGCTTGATACGTATCAACCTATTCAACGCACCGTTGTAAATCTGGCGTTGAATTGAAGGACGTTTTTCTCAAAAGTGAGAAACGCAGCTTCCCGAAACTCAGAATTGAGAATCTTTGCCGACTTGGCTTGTTCCATTTTTTAATCTTGCTCTATAAACACATCAGCAGCGCGGGCAAGTTTTCGTTTCCGTAAAGCCTCCGGCCCACAGGAATGGAAATTGCTTTAGTAGTCCTCGGTATTCCTGTGCGGTCAGTCGCCACGCTGATGCGGCACACACGGCGGGCGAATTCCTGACATGGTCGGTACAAAGCGAATTGATCTTTAAAAAACTACGCAAAATAACTAAAAAAATTTACTGGATTGTTTATGGCACCAACGGTGGCTCTATTAATTGGCAGTTACGCAAACCTGATGCTGGTCATTGCATCGCTGCTCTATATAATTCATGCGGTCGGCCACTTCAAAAACATCGGGTGGCTGGCAACCGGCTGCGCCGGTCTGGGTGTACTTGGCCTGTCGGTCAGCATACTGTTCCAATGGCTGCATCCGGCGACCATAACCGACGCGGTGGATCTGTCCTTCATCCTCGGATTGTTTTGTGCCATCACTGTCATCATTTATCTGTTTATGGAAAAGTGGTATGACGCCAGAACCGCCGGCGCGTTCGTCATGCCTATCGTTGCAACGGCAGCGATTTTTCAGACCCTGGGTGGCACAACCGAAACCATTACCGCATCACATACCTGGCAAATTTTGCAAAACGCCGGAACCCATCTGTATGTGCTGTGCAGTTTCGTGTCGGTCTGCGCGTTTATCTGGGCAGCATTTCTGAGCGTCATCTACCTGTGGCATAACCATGTACGCAGTTATATGTTTGCACGCCAGACTTCCGATTGGATTGAGCGCCGCATGATCCGTGCAATTACCCTGGGATTTTTGGCATTTACGCTGGCGCAGATCATGGAGGCCAGGTTTTCGAAACTGTTTTTTGTCGATGACTGGAACCGGTATTTGCACAGCCTGGGCATGATTTTTGTTTGGCTGTTTTATTTTCTTTTTATTCTGTTGCACCGACAGTTTCAGCAGCGCGGCCGTTTCATGGCCTGGTATGCGATCACCGGGCTCATTCTTTATGTTCTGCTCCTGCCAGAACTGCATACCGGCTGGCCAATGGAGAATTGATTTTCCAGCGAGATTGTCAATTTACAACAAATATTCCTGAGCTTATTCGGGATAGCACTGCTTTATATCAAATAATGAACGGCAATCCGTTCATTCTACTTTCTGAAACACAATATTTCTTTAGAATAGCGGCATCTGAGACAAACGTGGCAAAACTATGGAAAACGGCAAGCCCGACGATCCCGCCCCACAATCTTCGCTTATTAAAAAGCGCGGCTTGACCGTATCGATCCGCAGCAAAGGGTTGATCGTTTTTGGCGTGCTGTTTGCCTATTCATTTCTGTTGTCGGCATTTGCCTTTCATCAAAAAAATCTGCTGCAGCAGGAATTCAAGGAAATTCAGGTCTCTCTGGAAACTGAAAACGTTCTGAAGCAGGCCGAACTTTCTTCGTTTCATGCGGTCATGGCCATCCTGTCCAACATTGACAGCGCCGACTATGCCAGCAATATCGGTTTAATCCAGATGCATTATCAGTCGCTGCTGGACGCGCAAAAAGAAATAGAAACGCGCCTGCCCCACGATAAGTTCAATATGGACGGCCTCAACCGGGCATGGAGCAATCTCGAACAGGGTGTCGCCCGCGACAAGCTGAACCGGCTCAGCATGGAGCTGATAAAAACCAAGGACGATGTCGCGCTGGTTCTGGAACGTACCCAGCAACGCCGGGAAGCCATCTCCAAACACTATCTGACTCAAAGCGACACCGTCGCCATCACTTTATTTTTACTTGGTTTTCTGGGACTGGGCTTGCTGGGTGGGCTTACCGGGTTGTTTTTCAGACGTCTGACCGATGATATCCGCCTGCTGCAGGACCGGGCTCTGGCCATCGTTAACGGCTATCGCGGCGAACCGGTCCCCATCACCCGTCACGATGAAGTCGGGCAGTTGATGGTGGCAGTCAACGATATGGCGCATACGCTGGACCTGCGCGAAAACGAGCTGCTGCTGGAGCGGCAAAAATATTTTCATCAGGAGAAAATGGCCGCAATCGGCACACTGGCTGCCGGTGTTGCCCATGAAATCGGCAACCCGATCGCCGCCATTTCCGGCATTGCCCAGTCCATGATGGACCTGCGCCAGGACGACTTAACTTCCTGTGGCACCTCCAACTGCATGCGCTGCAAGCCGGAACTGATCGTCGAACAGACCAAACGTCTGTCGGCCATTACCCGCGAAATTTCCGAGTTTGCCTCTCCGCAGGCAGCCGAAGCGGAATTCCTCGATTTGAATCAGCTGATCAGAAATACCTGCAACCTGATCCGCTATGACAAGCGACTGCATGGAATCAAACTCGACCTGCAACTCGATGCGCAACTGAATGCGTTGATTGGCATCGCCGATCAACTGACCCAGATGGTCATGAATCTGCTCATCAACGCCACCGATGCCATGGATGGCGTGCAGGGGCGCGAGCCGACCATTACCATCACGACATCTGAAAAGGATGACAAAATTGTTCTGACCATTGCCGACAATGGCCATGGTATTGAAGCCGATATTCTGCATCGTCTGTTCGATGCGTTCTTCACCACCAAACCGGCCGGCAAAGGCACCGGTCTGGGGTTATCACTGTGTTATTCGATTACCCAAAAACACGGTGGCACGATACACATCGACTCCACAGTCAATGTCGGCACTACCGTACAGATTTATTTTCCGCTTGCAGCGTCGACGTTTGAGGAGGTCCGTTAACAATGAAATCACTGGAAATCATGGTGATTGATGATGAGCCGGCGATCCGGCAGATTCTGGCGGCCCATTTAAGCAAGGCCGGCTATCATGTGACCGCTGCTTCCAACGGTCTCGATGCCTATAAGCGCCTGACGCAGGGTGATATCGAGATTGCGATCTGCGATATCAAAATGCCCGACATCAGCGGCATCGAACTGGTGCAACGCGTGCGTGCTGCCGGCATTGATACCAACTTCATCATGATGACGGCGTTTGCTTCGGTAGATACCGCCATAGAAGCTATCCAGGCCGGCGCATCGGATTACATGATCAAACCGGTACGCAATCAGGAAGTCATGCACCGGCTGCTGAAAATCGCCGACCTGCGCGGCTTGCGCGCTGAAAATCAGGTGTTGCGCAGTCTGGTTCAGGGAAAGAAAGAGGATTATTTTTCGTTCCAGTCCGCAGCCATGCTGGATATCGAAAGACTGATCAGCAAAGTTGCACCCACCGACAGTACGGTGCTGGTAACCGGTGCCAGCGGCACCGGCAAAGGCATTATTGCCAGACGCATTCATAAGCTCAGCACGCGCTGCAATGAACCGTTCATACCGGTCAACTGCGGTGCCTTGCCTGAAAATCTGATGGAAAGCGAACTGTTTGGCCATACCAAAGGTGCGTTTACCGGCGCCGACAAGCCGCGCAAAGGCCTGTTCATGGAAGCCGACAAAGGCACCATATTTCTGGATGAGATCGGTGAATTGCCGTTGCCGCTGCAGGTCAAACTATTGCATGTTATTGAAGAGAAATCGGTACGGGCAGTTGGCAGTGAGCAGATGCGGCGCGCTGATGTGCGCATCATTGCCGCCACCAACCGCAATCTGGAACAGATGGTCGCCGAAGGAAAATTCCGTCAGGACCTGTACTTCCGTCTGTCCGTATTCCACATCCACGCACCTCTGTTAAAAGAACGCCGTCAGGATATTCCGCAACTGGTGCAGTTTTTACTGGAGCGCGGAGCCGACCATCTTAAAATTGCCCAGCAGATCAATCTGGATCCCGAGGTGGAAGAACTGTTTGTCAGCCACGACTGGCCCGGCAACATCCGTGAAATGGAAAACGTGATCGACCGCTCACTGATCCTGGCAGACAACGGCTGCATCACCCTGGCCGACCTGCCCGCGCAGATGCTGCACGGCCCGTCCGACAGTATCGCCGAAGCGGTCCCAACCGACGACAGCGGCACGCTGCGCGATCAGATCCGGCGGTTTGAACATGGCGTAATCTGCAGAACCATTCAGGAAGTGGATGGTGACCGGCGTGTTGCAGCGCAGCGCCTGGGCATCGGCTTATCCAGTCTGTATCGCAAGATTGAAGATCTGGAAGCCTTCGGACTGGTTATTGAGTCGGAAAAATCACATTAAAGCAGCGCCGGGTCCTTTACACTTGGCAGTAATTTCGATCAGGTACAACTTACCATGTGCGTAAACTTCCAGACTGTCACACCACAAAAGCTAAAAGAAGTTTTCAAAGCCCCGCTCCCCGAAGGCAGCGACTGGAAATCTGAAATCTGGCAGGATTATGCCGCGCCCATCATCGTCGGCGATGAACAGGGCCGCCATGCCCTGCTGGGCCTGTACAGCATGATTCCCAAAAAGCAGATTCCGGCTGGAGCGAAACGTTACAGCACCATGAACGCGCGCGCCGAGACCATTGCTACCCTGCGCAGCTATGCCAAACCGTGGCGCGACGGTCAGCTTTGTCTGGTGCCGATGATGGCGTATTTTGAGCCAAATTATGAATCGGGTCAGGCCCAGCGTTGGCGTATTGCCATGGCAGACGACGCGCCTTTTGCTGTGGCAGGATTGTTTCGTTCCTGGGCGGAACCGGACGGAGTAACTTCGTATTCATTCACACAGATCACCATCAATGCCGACAGTCATCCTGTGATGAAGCGTTTTCATAAACCCGACGATGAAAAACGTTCGCTGGTAGTGGTGCCGCCCGAACGCTATGACGATTGGCTGACCTGTCGCAATCCGGAACTTGCCCACTCGTTTTTGATACCCTGCCCGCCTGACATGTTCCGGGTCCAGGAAGCACCAAAGGGGCCTGCCAAAGCGGCAGCCAAATCGGCCATACTCAACCGCGAACTGTTCTGAGCTGGTTCAGGACAGTTTCTTTTGCCAGAACACGGCATTGCCCATTTCCGGAACCAGCTCGTAACCTGAAAAACCGTGTGCCTGATAGGCAGCCATCGCGTGCCGGTTTCCTTCCAGGACTTCCATGGTCAGTTTGCAGCAACCCAGATCGCGCGCGATCGCTTCAACCTGTTGCAGCAGAAGTTTGAAAACGCCTTTGCCGCGATACGGCGCACTCACCACCACATCATGCAGATTCAGCAGCGGCTGACAGGCGAAAGTGGAAAAACCTTCAAAACAGATGATTAATCCGGCCGGCACAGCGTCATCAAAAGCCAGCACCGAACGGGCGATGGGTCGTTTCTGCAACTGCGGCAGCAGATTGTTTTTGGCATGATCAGAAAGCGGCTCCCCACCTCCCATCGGATCCATGGCATATTCATTGAGAAGTTGCAGCAGGGCGCTGGCGTGTAACGGATTAGCGAGATTGGCTTCTACTACTGTGAACATAAAATTCATCCTGTCTATGCAAAAGGGGAGACAATTCTCCCCTTTAATAATATAACTGCACATTTTTTACTCATCCAACTTATTCGCCTAAATACGCTGCCTGCACCTTGGGATCTTCCAGCAGTACTTTGGCGTCGCCACTGATCGTAATCAATCCTGAATCCATGACATACCCGCGGTGCGCTGCCTGCAAAGCCAGTTTGGCATTTTGCTCAACCAGTAAAATGGTCACGCCCTGCACGGAAACATTGCGGATTACTTCAAAAATTTTCTCGACCATGATCGGTGACAAACCCATGGAAGGTTCATCCAGCAACAGTAATTGCGGATGCCCCATCAGTGCGCGCGCCATGGCCAGCATCTGCTGTTCACCGCCGGACAGTGTTCCGGCCAGCTGGGCGGAACGTTCTTTCAGACGCGGAAAAACGCCGTACCATTTTTCCACATCGGCTTCAATGGCAGCCTTGTCCTCACGTATGAAAGCACCCATCAACAGATTTTCATGAATTGACATGCGGGTAAATATGCCCCGCCCTTCCGGTACCATCGCCAGTCCTTTGTGGATCAACTGAAACGAGTCAACCCCTTTAAGTGACTGTCCCAGATAGTCGATGTCGCCTTCCAATTTTCCGGACGGCAAAGTACCCGTGATGGCTTTCAGTGTCGTGGTTTTACCGGCGCCATTGGCACCAATGAGCGTAATCAGCTCGCCCCGGTTGACTTCAAGATCAATACCTTTGACCGCCTTGATGCCGCCATAGGCGACTTTCAGTCCGCTGATTTTTAAAACAGAAGTAATTGTGGTTGTCATTAATGGCCACCTCCCAGGTAAGCCTCGATCACGGCAGAATTTTTCTGGATATCGGCCGGCACACCTTCTGCAATTGGCTTTCCGTAATCCAGTACTGTCAACCGGTCACACAAACCCATCATTAATTTCACGTCGTGTTCGATCAGCAAAATGGTTTTTCCTTCCGCCTTGATTTTGACCAGCAATTCACGCAGGGCCAGTTTTTCGGTGGCATTCATCCCTGCGGCCGGTTCATCGAGTGCCAGCAGTTGCGGATCGGTCGCCAGAGCGCGGGCGATTTCCAGGCGGCGCTGGTCACCGTAGGACAGGTATTTGGATGTGCGGCCGGCAAACTGCCCGATGCCGACAAACTCAAGCAATTCCTGGGCACGCTGCCTGATTTCACGTTCTTCACGACGCGCCGCCGGATGTTGAAATATCGCGCCCAGCACACCCTGATGGGTGCGGACGTGACGACCCACCATGACGTTTTCCAGTGCGGTCATTTCGCCAAACAGCCGTATGTTCTGAAAGGTGCGCGCTATGCCGACTTTGGCCACTTCGTGCACAGCGATGGGTGAGTATCGTTTGCCGGCCAGTTCGAACGTACCGGTATCGGGTTGGTACAAACCGGTAATGACGTTAAACAGCGTGGTCTTGCCGGCGCCGTTCGGACCGATCAGGCCGTATATCTGTCCCTGTTGAATTTGCAGGCTGACATTGGACAGCGCCTGCAGGCCGCCAAAACTTTTATTCACGCCAGCGATATTGAGCATAATCTGTTCTGTCATGATGTGTCCTTATGCCGTCACTCTGGATTGATCGGTTTCAGTTTCAAACCGGTCTTCGTGTTTAGGGGCAGGCCATAACCCGGAAGGCCGGTTCAACATGATCAGCACCATCGCCAGGCCATATAAAAGCTGGCGCAGCACTTCGGCTTCAATGAGGACCTTGCCAAACAGCGACATCTGCACAGGCTCAACAACGTGACGCAATACTTCGGGCAGCGCAGCAAGCAAAGCGCCACCGAGAATGACACCGGGTACATGACCGATTCCGCCCAACACCACCATGGCCAGCACGGCGATCGATTCGTTCAGAGAAAAAGATTCCGGCGAGACAAACCCCTGGAAAGCCGCAAACATGGCACCGGCCACACCGGCAAACGACGCGCCCATGGAAAACGCCAGCAGTTTGATATTACGGGTATTGATGCCCATGGCCTTGGCGGCAATTTCGTCTTCACGTATCGCAACCCAGGCCCGGCCCAGGCGCGAATGCTGCAGCCGTACAGTAACAAATACGATCAGTCCGCACAGGAATAAAAACAGGAAATAATAGGCGTTCACTGAAGGCATGGAAATATTGCCGATAAATACGGTCGCCTTGGAACCCTCTTCGCCGGCCAGCGATACGCCGAACACCCGGATCGGGTCGATCAGGTTAATCCCTTGTGGACCGTTGGTGATATTGACCGGCGCATTCAGGTTGTTCATGAAAATACGGATAATCTCACCAAAGCCCAGCGTCACGATGGCCAGATAATCACCGCGCAGCTTCAGTGTCGGAGCGCCCAGCAAAGCACCAAATAACGCCGCCAGTGCCGCACCCAACGGAACGATGTACCAGACCGACAGGTGGATCCCGTTCTGCACGATTTCCGGTCCGCACAGCCACACCAGAAAATCGCCAACGGCCGGATAGGTATTGATAAAGGATTCGATGACAGCAGCAAACTGCGGTGAAGCCAGCAGTCCCGTCATGTAAGCGCCGACCGCATAGAAGGCGATGTAACCCAGGTCGAGCAGACCGGCAAACCCCACCACAATATTCAGGCCGAGTGCCAGCATGATGTAGAGCAGCGCCATATCGATGATGCGCACCCATGAATTTCCAAAATTGGCGGCAACAAACGGAAACACCATCAGCACTGCTGTCAGCACTGCAAAACTGAGCCAGCCACGCAGCGGATTTTTTTTGGTATCGAATATTGTTGACATGGGTTTTCCTTAAGCGCGGTCGGCGACACGTTCACCCATGATGCCGGATGGACGCACCGTGAGCACAATAATCAAAACGATGAAGGCGAATATATCCTGATAATTACTGCCAAACATGCCATCAGTTAAATCACCGATATAGCCGGCACCAAAACTTTCGATCAGACCAAGGATAATGCCGCCAACCATGGCGCCATATATATTGCCGATACCACCCAGTACCGCGGCAGAAAATGCTTTTAAACCAGGAACAAAACCCATGGCAAACTGCGCTGATGAATAATTGGCTCCCCACATGACGCCGGCAATTGCTGCCAGTGCAGCGCCGATGGCAAAGGTTGCGATAATCACTTTATTGGTGTCCACTCCCATCAGTCCGGCAACGCGTGGATTTTCAGCGGTGGCACGCATGGCGCGGCCCAGTTTGGTTTTTTCCACCAGCAGCACCAGACCGAACATGGCCAGCGTTGCCATCACCAGTAAGGTTGCCTGGGTGGGCGAAATCACGGCACCGCCAATTGCGATCGGATCAGAAGACAGGACCTGCGGAAATGAAATCGGACTGCGCCCCCAGATCATCATGGAAAATGTCTGCAATAAAATCGACACGCCGATTGCGGTAATCAGTGGAGCCAAGCGCGGGGCATTGCGCAGGCGGCGATAGGCGACGCGTTCAATAATGATATTTACCAGCATGCAAACCGGAACGGCGCCGGCAATCGCAATCAGTAACTGAATCATGCCGGGCAAACCCGGGAAAAATGCATCTAACAGTTTGATGATGGTCAAGCCAACCATGGCACCGATCATCAATACATCACCGTGTGCAAAATTAATCAGATTTAATACCCCGTAGACCATCGTGTAACCCAGTGCAATCAGGGCATACATGCTGCCCAGCACCAGTCCATTAATAATCTGTTGGATAAAGGTATCCATAGTTGTTTCTCTCTTTTCAGATATTCCAAGAATTCACTTTATGAATTTGCCAGACTTCCGGTGAGACCGTACCAGGCATGTTTCATTTATACAAATTCAAGTGGGAGCATTAATTTTTGAGTTTAATCAATCCGGCTGCAACACCCTGCGGAGGCTGCCCGACCATCGATTTTCAATTTTTTAAATGACCAAGCACAGGCAGGCAAACCGCCCAGACAAAGAGCGAGATTATACGGATTTTTTTCACTCTAACAATTCAAAAATAACCTTTTATGTAAAATAAGTTATTTTAATTTGCAAATAGATTCCCGAGAAAAACAATGTTTATATCACAACC
>JAYVMW010000057.1:0-24646 GCA_043758755.1 Oxalobacteraceae bacterium | reverse complement strand
GACGTCGGTTTGCAATTCGAAATCACGCCACCCGCGATGGGCGACCTCAAGTTAATTTCCGACTATTACAACGACCTATCCATTGATTTGGTCGATCGGTTTCATGATGAGCTTAATACCGGGATTCGACAACTTCTGCTACAGCCGGGCATGGGATCTCGCCGCTATGCACACTTTCATCGGGGACGATCACTAAGGCATTGGCGACTAAATCGATTTCCCTACCTGATTTTTTACCGACTAAGCGATCAATGGACTCTATTGATCCGGGTGCTCCATGAAAAGAGAAACATTACAGCTGGTCTATTCGATTTCCGACAAAACATCTGACATGGCCACTTTTTTCTGTACTCCCCTAAAATGCGCCGATGGCTGCACCGTGCCGCCTACCGCCCGATTGAATTAAGTCACCATATCTGCCACATTGCACCAAACGTGAGATTTATTTATTCAATTCTCGGTCATTTTGCAAAGAGTGACAACATTAAAAGTTGATATCCAGCAAACACACTTTACGACCTGATGCCTTTATGTCAGTGATCGACCGTTGGATAAATCAATCACGGAATACCGATACCCATAATTAATACATGAAAAAAAAGGGCTGCAAAAGCAGCCCACGTCCATCCAGATACTGCGCCATTAAATCAGCGCAGCAACAATCACCCTTACAGACTCCAGTGCAACTGCACACCAATAATGCGCGGCGCGCTGATTTGCGCAGCAGGCGTGCCCAGTACCGTCAGCGCGGTATTGTCAATGCCGGTGACGTAACGGTTGTTGAGCAGATTCGTCACGTACAGCGCCAGTCCAAATTTATGATCGCCCGCATCCCAACCAATGCGTCCGTCGGTACGCTGGGTGGAACCATCAATGCTGAAGTTCGGGGTGGTTAAGCAGTTACCCTGCGCCACGGCATCCGAATTGCAGCGTTTCGGTGCGGTATAAGTATGCTGCAGGCTGTAATTCAGACTGCCGCCAAAGATATCGCGCTGGGTGAAATCGACTCCGCCGGCCAGCGTAAACAGGGGCAGACCGGAAGGCTGATTGTTCAGATTGACGCCATTGGGATCAGTATAGGTGCCGTATTTCTGGTCGATGTATTCCCCCACTGCACTCAGACGCAGATTGCGTGTGGCCTTCCATTGCCCATCAATATCCAGACCTTTGGCTGTCTGGTCGCTGGTGGTGATTTGATATTGCGGAATCGAATTGCCATTCTGGACCAGGGTCAAATTCTGCAGATTGGTGAACTTGTAGTAGAACACCGAGACATTGATCTGGGCGTGCTGTTCCGGGAACGTGCTCTTGATACCGATTTCGTAATTGCGCACTTCTTCAGGACTGTATTCCGCGGCAACCGACTGGGCGTTGAAACCACCGGACTGATAACCCTTGGTCACAGAACCGAACATCATCAGATCAGAATTGAATTTGTAATCCAGAACGCCGCGCGGAGAGACGTCGGTCCAGCTTTTGTTCATGCCAAACGGCGACATCGACGAGATAGGATTGTTATATTCGATATTGGTCACCATCGCACCCTGCGCCATGGCTGACTGCTGGGCGCTCAGGTAGCCGGCACCCTCGGCGGCCTGCCAGAAATTGGCGCCACCAAATGCGGACTGCGGCGCATTGAGTATGGCTAACTGCGAATCCAGTCCCGGTGCCGAACGTGACGGGTTATACCAGCTGAACTCCTTGGCGTCGTGGCTGAAACGCACGCCGGTTGTGAAATTCAGTTTATCGGTCAGGTGCCAGATCGCGTCGCCATAAAACGCATACGATTTGGAAGTCATGACGTTGTTCATGTTTTCCTGCCAGCCGTTGCCAAACAGGTTGACCGGCAGGCCAAAGCCATTGGCGAGCTGATTGATGCTGGTGTACAGCGGTATTGCCTGGGTATTGTTGATGATGGTATCAAGCGTGTCGGTATTGGTAATGACCTGACTTTGCTGATCGGCTGATTCGTGGAAAAAGCTTGCGCCGGCCAGCCAGTCGACCGTGTCATTCTTGCCTGACAAACGGAATTCCTGCTGGAACGTGGTGTTCTTTTCCTGGTTGCCGGTATCCAGATACGAATTCGGCTCATTGGTACCGGTGTTGCTGGTGATATTGACCGAATTGAAATGACGGTAAGCCGTGGTCGAATCGAACGTGGCCCAGTCCATCGGATGGCTGATGCGCAGAGTCACCGCGTTGAACAAACGGCGTTCCACATTATTGTCCGCATTCTGGTTGTTGTAGGCCGGTGCCGTCAATGGATTTAGATAGGTGGCCGGATTGGCGGGAAACTGCGGCACCGGAATTTTCAGCGATGCAGGAATCAGGCTGATGTCAGGGCGGGCCTGCTGGTTCAGGCTCTCATGTTCCCAGCTCAGAATGACTTTGGTACGGTCCGGTGCATTCCAGCGCAACGACATGCGGGTACCCCAGTCACCCTGGGTATCCAGAGAGTCGCCGGTGCCGGCGTCGGTCAGCCAGCCGTTGCTCTTGTGATCGACAAAAGTGAAGCGCGCTGCAAGCGTATCGCTGAGCGGCACATTGAGCATGCTGTCGAGATAGCGCTCTCCATACTGGCCCAGGCGCGCGTTGTACTCATTTTCAAATTCGTTGGACGGCTCCTTGGTGACTACTGAAATCGCACCGGCAGCGCTGTTGCGGCCGAACAGGGTACCCTGCGGACCCTTCAACACTTCAATCCGTTCAACGTCGTTGAAATTCATCAGCGCGCCACCGGTTTTGCCGGTATACACACCATCAACATAAATACCGACCGGCGCATCAGTGCCAACAAAGGTGTCGCCGGAACCGATACCGCGGATGGTGTAATTCGGTTGAGTAGGCTGCTGATCATCGACTACCAGACCCGGAATATAACCGTTCAGATCGGCCATATTGTTGGCCGCCAGTTTGGTGATCTGATCGCTCTTGATGACCTGCAGTGCAATCGGCACTTCCTGCAGCTGCTGGGTGCGGCTCTGCGCTGTAATGGTTACCTTGGCAATGGCCGCATCATCCTGAACCGGTGTCGCCGTTGCTGCGACTTCGGTACTTTGCGCATGCGCCACTGTGATCGCCCCCCCCATGGCAAAGGCGCCAGACAATATCGCCAATGTCATACTCGATGCCAATTTATTTTGTTTTGAAATCATTATTGTCTCCGTTGTTACCACTGTTATGAGTTGCCAATGAGCTGCATTATTTTTTGACGGTTAACATGTACTCGGCCACTGCCTTGCGCATTTCAGGACTCAGATGTCCCTGCGATGGCATGGCCGGGAAGTCTTCGCGCTTCTTGACCGGATTGGCGATGTAATCGGCGATGCCCTGCGGATTGCCGGCATACAGCGCCTGAATAATTTGGGTTGGTGGTCCAATCATGCGTGCGCTGTAGGTATGGCAGCCGGCGCAGATGCCGTTGTAAAGAACCTGTCCCTTGGTCGCGGTTTCCGTAGAGCGCGGTGCTGCCGGCTTGTCCAGCAGCAGGGTCACGATCTCGGCAGTACTGGTTTTGGGGCAGGTGGTAGCCCAGCTGGAAATACCGATAGTGGAATGTGCGGCACGGTCAACCATGCAGCTGCCTTTTCCGCCGCCTACTGCAACAATATCCGGGCCGACACTGGTCAGTGTGGCGGTCATGAGAGTTTTGATATCACCGATCGGATCATAACCATTGTTGGCAAACAGATTGGTCAGTACGCTGACACGGTCCGGATAAGGATCGGAATCCGGGTCGATGGTGATGTTGGCGAACGATTTATGATCAGCAACGATAATGCCGGCATTTTTATTGTCGCGAATGATGTTATTTTCAATGATGACATCCTTGGCCGCCATCACGATCACACCGGTACCACTCGGAATGCCGGACACCAGTGAGCCAGGCGCACCGAAGTTTTTGTGGTTGTTGCCAACGATGAAGTTGTTGCGGATGATAACGTCAAAGGTGGTTTTGATCGGCAGCCACGGCGTGACAAACGTCAGGACCCCGCCGGCATTGTCGTACACATTATTGTTTTCAACCACGGCGTGACGCGAATTTTCAATTTCAATCCCGGCCACGTTGCCATACACTTCATTGTGATCGACCTGGATATTGTCAGACATGCCGACATAAATCGCTGCATCTTCAATACCGGTCAGGACGTTGTACTGAATCAGGCCATTCTGTCCGAACTGCGGGAAAATGCCGTACACGCCGGTTTCTGTAATCCAGTTGTTACGGATCACAAAATTGTTGCCGGACTGCCCCATGATGCCATTGCCCTTGTACTTGACAATTTTGAGGCTCTCAACCCGGATACCATTACCGGAATACAGCACTGCATCGTTGAGTTTGCCCATGCCGTCCAGCACTGGCCACTTGCCATCCTGCACCACACCGATCAGGGCGATATTGTCCTTGTCGATATACACGGTTTCGTTATACGTACCTGGCATGACCCGAATCGTGTCACCCGCCTGGGCCGCATTGACGGCATTCTGGATCAGCTCGCCGGCTTTGACGTTGATGACTTTGCCGGTCATGGCGGTAGTCAGAGTTGCGACATCACCTTTGCCGGACGAGCCGGCGCGGGACGCCGAAAGCAGCGACTGTGCCGACGCGATTTCGGCCGAACTGGAACCTGACATTTGTTTTTTGGCCGTCAGATATCCGGCTCCTGCAGCCACCAGCATCGCAATGATGCCAACGACCAATCCTTTTTTGTTCATGGTATCTCCTCTTTTTTATTTAATTTTATTTGCTCACAGCCAGGCCGGAAGGCACGACTGCAGGGCGTTGCGGTTTAAATGATTCATCAGTGAGGGTCTTTAAAAAATCAACCAGCCGGTCCAGTTCTTCATCCCTGAGTTTGGGCTCATGAATGTGCCAGTGCAAAAACAGTTTTTCATCCTTCGGTACCGCATGACCACGCCCGCCATTATAGAAGGCGACTACCTCTCGTAAGGTGCCAAACCGGCCAGAATGCATGTACGGTGCGGTCAACGCGACGTTACGCAAACTGGGAACCTTGAAGCCACCGCGCAGACGCGGCTCAGGGCTGTAACTGCCGGCACCAGGATCAAATGCGCGGCCATCGGGTTCCGGAGAGCCGATCACCACAATCTGCTGATTCGAAAACAGCGGCGGCGTATGACATTCGGCACAACGGGCCACAAACGAACGGAATATATTCA
Source organism: Oxalobacteraceae bacterium (assembly GCA_043758755.1). Taxonomy (GTDB): domain Bacteria; phylum Pseudomonadota; class Gammaproteobacteria; order Burkholderiales; family Burkholderiaceae_D; genus Solimicrobium. The sequence goes on along the minus strand of JAYVMW010000057.1, from coordinate 19,465 downwards.
ACCCTTCCACTTCCTGTTTGTTCAGTGCGTCAGGAAAACCGTGCGCATACAGATCGTAGCGACTGTTCAATGAAATCAGCGACGCTTCAAAACCGGCAATGGCGCGATATACCTGATCGATAGTAATCGTCGCTTTCTGGTCCCCGGCATAAGCGCTGGCGAACAGGCGCCGGTAGGTTGCATTGCCGTTCAGACTGGTCAGAATTTTTTCCGGCGACGATGCCATTTCCCCCTTGCTGTACAGCGGCCCCTGCATCTGGGCTTCCAGAGAATTGGCCCGACCATCCCAGAAGTAGCGTTTTAAAAATCCGATATTCCATAAACCAGGTACGTTGCGCGCAGTCAGCGCTCCGTTAGCACCCGGACTGAATTGCTTTCCGTCGGCAAAACCCTTGTCCGGATTATGGCAACTGGCGCACGACTGTTTGCCGTTGCCGGACAATACCGGATCAAAAAACAGATAGCGGCCCAGATCAATTTCCTGCGGAGTAAATCCGTCACGAATTTCCGGCAGGCCGGTTTTCAGTCCGCCAACGCCGCCATTTTCGAGCGAGCTGTAACTGGAATAATTCGACACCAGTTTGCAGTGTCCCACCCTGTTTTCAAAACTGGCCGGGCACTGGCTGGAAAGCACGATCTCACTCGCATGACCTGGACCAGGCAACCACGCCAGCAGCGCTGCAAACACCATCAACATTAAAATGCGCATAACTCAGGGCTTCAGGGAATTGATATACGCAACCACATCGTGCACGCTTTTCGCATCCGGCAACATGTTTGCACCAACCCGCATCAGGGCACCGTTTTTGTCATCCTTGTGCGCACCGCGCGAACCATCCCTGAAGGCCAGAACCTGACGTTCCATATAGGCCGGATCAACACCCACCAAAGCCGGCGCACCCATTTGCAGATTGCCCTGGGCATGTCCTTCATGACAGGAACTGCACACGGCATTGAACTGGGTGCTGCCATTGGCCAGATTGGCCTTGACTGCGCCGCTGAACCTTACCTTGGGCAGTGCAGCAACATAAGCAGCGACTGCCTTGCGCTCGTCATCGGTTTTCAATACAGCCACCGCAGCGCGCATCTGCGCAGCATAGGTGTCGGTGGCCGAAGTGCCGCGGATTGCTGCAGAAAAATTATTCAGCTGACGCGTCAGATAGGCCGCATCCATGCCGCCAATATTCGGCGCGCCCACTTTGCTGTTGCCTTCACCTTTGGCACCATGACAGGCAAAACAGCTGGTTGTAAAAATTGCCTTGCCATCGGCTGCCGGCGTTGGTCCCGAACCAAGTAACAACACCGCCGCGAGCAACAAACGGTGCAATGCGAACGGACCAATGCCGGCCGGCTGAGGTACTGAATATTTCAACTGAATCTCCATGTTTACAAGACTCCCGCAGGAGTCAGGGAATTTGAATTTCCCTTTATTTTCATTGTGTTACGAATAACAAAAGATAACATTTCTGTACTTCAATATATCAATTCAGGCTTGATTCTGTAAAGGCAAAAATGGGTCCTTTCCGGCCAAAATGGATATGGCAGAACTAATTCAACGCTAAAGCAACAGACTCTTATTGATCTGTTCACAATCCAATTTTCATTATCAATATTTTTTCTAAAGTGCAGAAATCTGCAACTGAACTTGTCCAAACAGTGTTGGTATGGAAATTGCCACTTGGGTATGCTGGTTGCGCTGTCGGCATGTAGTCGCGACATGTAGTCAATTAACGGGAACATTGGCGCGAACTCCAAATTAATTAAAACCAATCCCGTTTATGGCGACCCCACACTGTCTGAGTGATGGCGGCCCAACCTCCTGAACCAAGGTATTGTATGTTGAACAAAAATTCTCAAAAACGAAAACCAGTAGTACTGATGTCGATGGGCGCCCAGGAACGCAAGGGCCATGACTATCAGGTGATGACAGTGAAATACATCAGGCCGATCGTCGATCATGCCAAATGTGTTCCACTGCTGGCACCGACCTGCTGTGGCACCGACGACATTGAACAGTATTTATCCATGGTCGACGGCGTCTACCTGACCGGCGCAGGCAGCAATATCGACCCTGCCCTGTATAACCAGACCAATTTGACCCCGGAAAAACAGCAAGACGTCAATCGCGACAAATTTGATATTCCATTGATTCTGGCCGCCCTGAAAATGGGCCTGCCGATTTTTGCAGTGTGCCGCGGCATGCAGGAAATCAATGTGGCACTCGGTGGCGATCTGCATCAAAAGCTGTACAGTATCCCAACTAAAAACGATCACCGTGAAGATGGCGAAGAATCCGTCGATCAACAGTATGCCGATGTGCACAAGGTGCGATTTGAAGATGGCAACTGGCTGAGCAGACTGCTCGGACAAAATGAAATTCCGGTCAATTCACTGCACGGCCAGGGCCTGAAAAATCTGGGTCGGGGTGTGCGCGTCATCGGACGTGCCGAAGATACGGCCGTCGAAGCCATCGATCTGCCGGACTATCCGCAGTTCACACTCGGCGTGCAATGGCATCCGGAATGGAAGGCCGCGCAAAACCCGCATTCCATCAAGATGTTTGAAGCCTTTGGCAATGCCTGCCGGCTGCGCATGGAACAAAATTCAGCATCGTAATGATTTCATGAAACCCGTTTTAATCATTCAGCAGGTATGGCACGACACGCCCGATTATTTTGCAGATTTTTTGATCGCTCAGAATATCCCGTACGAAATCCGTCACATGTACCGGGGTGAATTGCCGCCGCAATCGATCGGGGCCTATTCCGGCTACTGCATGCTGGGCGGCCCGATGAGCGTCAATGACGAACAACATTTCCGTTCCTGCGTCAGGAAAAAGTCCTGGTGCGCGAAGCGCTCGCGCTGGATATTCCAATGATCGGTCACTGTCTGGGCGCGCAGCTGATCAGCACTGCATTAGGCGGCACGGTCAGTGCAGCACCCATGACAGAAATCGGCTGGTGTCAGATCAACATCAGCGACGACAGCACAGCCAGACAATGGTTTGACGGTCGGACCAGTGTTGATTTTTTTCAGTGGCATAACGAAACCTTTTCCCTGCCGGACAATGCCAGACTGATCGCCAGCAGCGCACACTGCACCAATCAGGCCTTTGTGATTGGTGAACTGCATATCGGCATGCAGTTTCACTGCGAAGTCAAACAGGGCAAGGTGCAGCACTGGGCCACGCAGGAAAAGGCGGACATCGATGCAGTACTGCATCTGCCCAGCGTGCAATCCTCCGAATCGATTGTGGCCAGCCTGTCTGAACGCATTCCACTTTCCAACGCGCAGGCGCATGGCATATACCGCCGCTGGCTCAGTGCCGTCACCGCGCAGAATTAATTCTTAACCCCAAATTCCAACTCTTTCAGGTTTTCCATGTCTTTCATACCGCACGCCCCCTCGTATTACGCAGACTCGGCCCATCCCAGTCCCGAACGTCCCTTCCTGCAAGGTGCAGTACAGGCCGATGTCTGTATTATCGGTGCCGGTTATACCGGACTGTCGGCCGGCCTGCACCTGGCAGAAGCCGGTTTCAAAGTCGTGATACTGGAACAGGCCAAAGTCGGCTGGGGTGCCTCGGGGCGTAATGGCGGACAGATCGTGCACAGTTATTCGCGCGACATCGATGTCATCGAGAACAACTATGGCAAGGAACAGGCCAAACCGCTGGCAGAAATGATGTTTGAAGGTGCGCAGATCATTCGCGAACGGGTTGCCAAATACAATATTGACTGCGATCTGAAATCAGGCGGCGTGTACGCGGCGCTGACCAAAAAGAAAGTCAAGGCGCTCGAAGAACAAAAACAGCTGTGGGAAAAATGGGGCAACCGGAATTTGACCCTGATCGACAATAAAGAGGAGATCAAAAAAGTCGTCAATACCGACATTTATCAGGCACTGCTGGTCGACAAGTCGGGCGGGCATTTCCATCCGCTGAATCTGACGCTGGGTGAAGCGGCTGCCTTTGAACAGAACAGCGGTGTCATCTACGAAAACAGCCCAGTCATCAAAATTGAGCGCGGCAGCATTCCGGTCGTACATACGGCGCTGGGTTTTGTGCAGGCCAAATTCGTGGTTGTGGCCTGCAATGCCTATATCGGCGATCTGGAACCGAAGCTGGCCAACATGGCCATGCCGTGTGGTACCCAGGTGATCACCACTGAACCGCTGGGTCGTTTGGCCGATGAAATCATTCCATCCGACTACTGCGTTGAAGATAACAATTTTCTGCTGGATTATTACCGTCTGTCCGGCGACAAACGTCTGATTTTTGGGGGCGGCGTGATTTATGGTGCGCGTGATCCCTCCCACATTGAATCAATTTTGCGGCCCAACATGCTGAAGGTTTTTCCTCAATTAAAAAATGCCAAAATTGATTACGGCTGGACCGGCAATTTCCTGCTGACGCTGTCGCGCATGCCGGAAGTCGGCAAACTGTCTGACAACATTTATTATTCACAGGGCTGTTCCGGGCACGGTGTTACGTTTACCCATTTGATCGGACGATTGCTGGCTGAAGCAATCCGCGGCCAGGCTGAACGGTTTTCTGCGTTTGAACGGTTGCCGCATTATCCGTTTCCGGGGGGGCGGTTGTTCAGAGTGCCGCTGACTGCGCTGGGAGCGGTTTGGTATGATTTGCGGGACCGGTTGGGGGTTTGACATTTACATAACCGGTGACAGGGTGATCTCTGAAAAAATTAATCCGGACCGGTTTTTGACAGAATCAAATCCGCAATCGCCTTGCCACCGGCAATCTGTTTTAGCTCTGCCAGGATGGCCCGCAGCTGACCCGATTTCCGGATCCGTCCCACCATGATCTCCCAATGGCAGCGCTTGATATTCGATCCACCGAGCGCGCGAAACAGGAAACAGATCGTCGATCCCAGCTGCGCGCTGCTGCGGGTTGGATGGCCGACCAGCACGCAATTGAGTATGGCATGGAGATGGATTGGAGTGATGTTGTTGGAAGGGCCGGTGACGCTGCCACCAAGCGCGTGACACACTGAACAAATCATTGTGCCGATCTGCATTGCGCTGCAGCGTGCAGTTGACGCCATGATTTTCGCCAGCACCACGTCACGGCGATCAGGTGCCATTGCCATGCCACCGAGCACCATGCAGACCGCTCCAATGGCCTGCGCCATGCGAACAGGTTCCCAGCTGGCATGGAAATCCGTAATCAGTGTCAAGACCAGATTCAGATTTTCCCGCGTCAACTCTGTTGCGCCCAGACCGCTGCACAGTCCATGGATCATGCCTGTGGTCTGCTGTGGTTTTTTCGAACTGAGCCAATCCCTGACCTTTGCCAGAATAAAATCCCGGTCCGCTGCGCGCATGTCCTGGCCACGGAAGATATGGCATACGCTTTGCATCATGGAGGCCATCTGTTCGGTTGAAATCGCTGGATGCGCGGTCAGAATTTCATCAACCAGAATCTGCAGCAGCGCGCCGGTTTTGTTTGCACTGTCCACGCCGATACTGATGCCCATGATCATGGCGCCCATCTGGCCCGGCCTGCTGGTCTGGTACGAAGCCAGTATTTTTCTTAACACCATCCTCAGATGTGCATGCTTCATATACGGGCCGCCCAACGCGCAGCACACGCCGATCATCAGTGAACCCATCTGAGAGTTGGGACTGGTTTTGTAAGGGTGCAGGATGCACGCGAACAGCGCATCGCGGCTGGCCTGGTTCATCAACGTACCACCCAATCCGAGCCCGACACCGGCCGCTACCTCACTCAATTGGCCCGGATCCGTCACGTGGGGTAGGCAGTCCTTCAGGAGCGTCAGCGCAGCGTTGCGGTATTCTTCTTCAGACTGACAGCGCTCCTTCAACGCCAGGCATTGCTGAAAGATCTTCTCGCCCTGTGCTTCAACCTTGAGGATGGAAGGCCGGCAATTGATGGACTCCTGAAAACTGGCGATCGGCGATGTGGCCTGCTCGGCCACGGCCGGCCGCAGTTGCACTCTGTAATACTTCTGCACTTCATTGCTCAGGGCATGGCTGGTCAATATCAGCTGCAGGGATTCCGGCATGGTCAGCCAGGTTTTAATCAGGTGCAGCAACATCGTGGGCAGCGTTGCCAGTGTGGCCGAACCGGGAGTGGGCATCCGCACAGCCGCCGAGCTCAGGGTCGGTCCGGTAGGCGCAGCCAATACGCCGGGCTGATCTGGCGGCTGTTGGATCGATTGATATGCAACGGTACACGGGGAAGCAGGTAAAAAGGATGAGGTTCCCAACAGCAGAAAATCCACAATGTCCTGCCCACCCTCCACCGCCTGTAATGCCTGTGCGATTTCCTGCTCATGTCCCGATGCCCGGATACACCCAACCAGCACCTCACGATGCGCCATGCTGATCGCGCTGCGTCCCAGAGCAAGGTAGACCTGATACAGCATTTCACCCATTTGTTGCGCGCTGCAGCTGCCACGCGCCTTCAAAATCAGACCCAGCACCGCCCTCAGATTGTCCGGCGTGATACCTGGAGCAGCTCCGACATGGCAGCCAAGCGCGTTAATCACACCCAGAATCATGGCACCCATCTTCAGTGCAGAACAGGTTGTACTGCTGGCCAAAATCCATGTCACCACCGTGTCACGATGTTCAGCTGACATGGTGATGCCACCGAGGGTCACACACAGGATGCCCATCGATTCACCCAATTCGACCAGGCTCCAGATTTCATGCAGGCGCAAAAGCTGTGCCAATACCGCGTCCCGGAAAGGTCGGTCCATCACTTCTTTGCACAAAAACATATTCATGCCCGTAAATGTCCGGTCACTGAACCCTTTGCACAGCGCGGCCATGAGCTGTCTGATCAACGGCTGTTCGATCCTGGTTTCGTAAAGATCCAGAACCTGCTGCAGCAATCCATCACGGTGCGTCGACGTCATATCGGCGCCGCCGAGCGCCGTACATACGCCATAAATCATGTAACTGATCCGTGCCGAATTCATCGAATCAAACGAGTCCATGATTTCGTTAATGACCAGGGTGCGCACCTGTTCTGTCATGTTTTTCCCACCCAGGACAGTACACAGGGCATGGATCATGCCGCCCATATGCCCTGGCGCACTGGTGCGGTGCGAAGCCAGAATCTTTTTAAACACGGCCCGGTGCAGCGGCCCCATCGTGGCCTGATGACCCAATGGCACAAAAATACCCTGCACCATTGCGGCCATCTGCATCGGACCGCTGGTTTGATACGATCCCAGAATGGTAGCCAGTAATGCATCGCGGTTGCGCTCGTGCATCGCCGGCCCACCCAATCCGAGACAGACCCCAGTGAATACGTCGGCCAATTGCAGCAGGTTGGTCACGCCTGCCACCTGGCGCTTGAGCGCATCGATGACGGCGTTGCGCCAGGCGGAGTCGTTCAGGCCGGACGCCTTCAAGGTCATACATGTCTGAAACAGGCATTCCCCATCCCGGTCCAGTCCGGCGTAGCGCTGCAGGCGGTTGACTGGATTCTGGTAACTGGCCAATGGCGCAGTGGACTGTTTCGCTACTTCATCGCGCAGCCGCACTTTGTAAAATGCCTGCACCTGACGGCCCAGATGATGGCTGGTCAATATCAACTGCAATTCCTCTTTGCAGATCAGCCAGCTTTTTATCAGGTGAATCAAAGTGGTTGGCAGGATTGACACGTGGTCCGGGTCACTCAGCCTGACCGGCACTGTTTTGGTGGAGCCTGAATCCAGCAGCAGAGTCGATGGTGGCGTTGACGCGCCGGTGGTACCGGATGGCCGGGTGGCCGGAACCAGGAAGGAAAATGAATCAATACCAGATTTCGAAGCTGGTGACATGGAAATCCCTTTTCTGATGATGGTTCGGCGCGTTTTGCTTCAGCGCGTATCTCAGCAATGGAGGCAGACGATTGTCACACAGTGATTTAGGGATTTGAATTGTGGTATCTACCAGCTTTGGACCTGATCCCAACGGCGGGATCACTATCTTTTCAGCGTATTTCACAATGCCGTTAAATATCGCCAGCAGGTTGTCGTGTTACATTAACCGAATTAATCACTTAATCCAGCCACAATGCTCAACAAAATCCCCAAACCCGCTCCGGTCCTGCAACTTATGCTAAGCCTGGCCCTGCTCTCAGGCGCCATCACCGGCTATTTCGACGCCCTGCATCAAACCGAACCAGCCTGGTCTGAAATCAGTTCAACCATCGCACTGCTGATCCTGTTGCTGATCTGGTACCACACCGACAGCACTCAGCACAATTTCAAACGTCCCGCCTGGCTCACCGTCCTCATCGCAGGCTTCGCCCTGGTCGGTGTCCCCTGCTACCTGATCAAAAGTCGCGCACCGCAAGCCAGGATGGCCGCGCTGGGCTGGCTGACCGTGTATGCATTGAGCCTGATGGCCGCCAGTCTGGTCGGAGAAGCACTAATGGGATGGGTGATGCAGTAAAGCGGTCTATTGTTCGTCAATAACGACATAGCGCCGTTCACCATTGGCAGCATTATAAAAAACCTGAGTCAGCTTCCCGGTCTCAGGATCAATGAACTGCTCACCGGTGGCCTGAAACTGTGCAGGAGCTTTTTTGGAAAGCAGCACATAGCGCCAGCGTTCCAGCACAATCAGCACAACCAGCACGCTGCCCCACAACGCAATCGGCAAGGCATGTGGCTGTCCTGCAAAGACACACAGAACGATACCGGTGCCGGCCACCAAAAAAGCAAACAGCAACAAAACATTGCGCAGCATATTAAATTTTCTCCGCCACCACCACCGTGCCGTAGGCCACGATTTCACTCATGGTCTGACCCATTTCGGCAGAATCAAAGCGCATCATCACTACGGCATTGCCGCCCATGGCCTTGGCATTTTTTACCATGCGGTCGATTGCGTGACGGCGTGCTTCTTCGAGCAGCGACGTGTATTCAGTAATTTCGCCGCCGATGATGGAGCGCAGACCGGCCATGATATTACCGGCCAGACCGCGGCTGCGCACCACCAGGCCGAACACCTGACCTTTGACTTCAACGATGCGATAGCCGACTATATTTTCAGTTGTGGTGACCAGCATGATGACTCCATAAAAAAATTAAAACGCGGCGATGCCGGTCTGAGCCCGGCCCAAAATCAAAGCGTGAATATCATGCGTTCCTTCGTAGGTATTCACCACTTCCAGATTCACCAGATGGCGGGCGATGCCGAATTCATCGGAGATACCGTTGCCGCCCAGCATATCGCGCGCCATGCGGGCAATTTCCAGCGATTTGCCGCAGGAATTGCGTTTCATGATGGACGTGATTTCCACCGCAGCCGTACCCTCGTCCTTCATTCGCCCCAAACGCAGGCAACCCTGCAGCGCCAGCGTAATTTCAGTCTGCATGTCCGCCAGTTTTTTCTGGATCAGCTGATTGGCGGCCAGCGGGCGACCAAACTGTTTGCGGTCCATGGTGTACTGACGTGCCATGTGCCAGCAAAATTCTGCGGCTCCCAGTGCGCCCCAGGCAATGCCGAACCGTGCCGAATTCAGGCAGGTAAACGGTCCTTTCAATCCTTCCACCTTGGGCAGCATATTTTCTTCCGGGACGAACACCTCATCCATGACGATTTCGCCGGTAATCGAGGCGCGCAGACCAACCTTGCCGTGGATGGCCGGCGCAGTCAGACCCTTCCAGCCTTTTTCCAGAATGAAGCCGCGGATGCGACCATCATCGGTTTTGGCCCACACCACAAATACATCAGCGATCGGGCTGTTGGTAATCCACATTTTTGCGCCGGACAGCGCATAACCACCCGGCACTGTTTTGGCGCGCGTCACCATACTGCCCGGATCGGAACCATGATTTGGCTCTGTCAGTCCGAAACAACCGATGTATTCGCCGGTTGCCAGTTTTGGCAGGTATTTCTGCTTTTGTTCTTCGGAACCAAATTCATTGATCGGCACCATGACCAGCGAACTCTGCACGCTCATCATGGAGCGGTAGCCGGAATCAACGCGTTCCACTTCACGTGCCACCAGACCGTAACAGACATAATTCATGCCGGCTCCGCCATATTCGATTGGAATGGTTGAACCCAGCAAGCCGAGTGCACCCATTTCACGGAAAATTGACGGGTCGGTTTTTTCGTTGCGGAACGCTTCCAGTACCCGTGGTGCCAGCCGTTCGCTGCTGTACGCCTGTGCGGCATCGCGCACCATGCGTTCTTCATCGCTCAGTTGTGAATTAAGTAAGAGTGGATCGTCCCATTGGAAAGCTGCTTTTGACATACCTGTTTCCTTATTGTGTTAATTAAATAGAACCGTTCAGTTTTAAACGACCAAGACCTCTATTCTGGCACAAAGGATGCTGCCAGACATGCGTAAAATCAGCGGTGGATCCGGATGTATTTCAACATGCGCAACATGCGTTTATTGATCATTGCGGCTGTGGTGACGGCAAGCCGCAACATTATTTAAATAAGTTGACCTTTCGGTATTTTGTGCTAGTTTACACAACATCGGCTATACGCAGTACTTAATGGAGAACACGAAATGAATGTCCGGTGCGGCAATCGAGCTGGATTATCGTGGCCCGTCACTCATGGTTGGCAACAGCATTTTTTGAACTGCCTGCTCGCACTGGTTCTGGCTGGTGTTTTCCCGTCAGGTCAGGCCACAGAAACCATCACGCTCAATGCCGAAGATAACTGGTTTCCATTTTCTGCCTATCGTAATGGGCAGACTGAAGGGTTTGTCGTTGACGTCATCCGGGCGGCCTATGCCGCGGTCGCCATTGAGGTTAAATTCGACCCCATGCCCTTCAAGCGTTGCCTGACAAAGGTCGAAAGTGGCACCGACCTCGGCTGCTTCACTGTCAATCGACAGGAAGACACTGAAAAACAATTTTTGTTGCATAAAGTGCCGCTATTCAATGATACCGGCGGCATCTACGACATGGAAAAATCAGGCTTGCCGGCCAAAGTGAGTCCTGCCGATCTGATTGGGCATCGGGTCGGTTATACCCATGGTTATACCTATGGCGATTATCTGGACAATACCGACGGGATCATCAAAGAAGAAGCGCCGAATGATCTGAGCAATCTGAAAAAGCTGGCTTACGGCAGACAGGAATACAGTCTGGTCAGTGTCATCACCGCAGCCTATCTGTTCAAGACGTATCCGAAAGATTTTCCGGTTCTTCCCAGATTGGCAGGCACGGTAACTGAACAGGAAATGTTTGTCGGTTTTTCACGTCACAGACCGGATTCAATTGAGGCAGCGGCCAAACTGGACGAAGGTTTGCTGATAATCAGGAAGAACGGTACTTACAGCAAAATTGTCAGCAACTGGCTGGGGAGGTACCCGATGCTGGATGACCTTTTGCCTGGAAAAACGAAGAGCAGGTAGCAGTTGCAGTCCGATTCGGCTCTTATTCCGGCACCACCGCAGTGACCTCAATCTCAACTCTGGCCCGGTCTTCAATCAGCGCAGCAACCTGCACCGCACTCATGCTCGGGAAATGCCGGCCAATAATGTCGCGGTACGCCGCACCAATTCCGGCATACGCTGCAACATATTCTTTTTTATCGACTACATACCAGGTCATGCGAACGATATGTTCCGGCTTCGCGCCGCCTTCCTGCAGCACGGTGACCACATTCTGCAAAGCCTGCCTGACCTGCCCGACCAAATCATCCGTATGGAACTGTCCCTGCGCGTCCCAGCCTATCATGCCGCTGACAAAAACCTGGCGTCCAGAAACAGCAATGCCGTTGGCATACCCTTTCGGTTGCACCCAGCCCTGTGGTTGCAGAAATTTCATAAAGCACACTCCCGGCACTGATACGGTTTACGATTTGTCGGCATCATTGAGCAATTCACGTGCAATGACCATTTGCTGAATTTCGGTCGCACCTTCATAAATTCGCAGTGCGCGAATTTCACGATACAGGCGCTCTACCGGCATGTCGCTGACCACACCAAGTCCGCCAAACAGTTGCAGCGCGCCATCGATGACTTTCTGGGCCGTTTCGGTTGCCGTCATTTTGGCCATGGCCGCTTCCCTGGTGACACGCTGTCCCTGGTCACGCTGCCAGGCGGCACGATAGGTCAGCAACGCTGCGGCATCGATGCCGGTGGCCATATCGGCCAGTCTGGCCTGAGTCAGCTGGAACTCGGCCAGGGTTTTGCCAAATAACTGGCGTTGCTTCACGTGATGCAAGGCTTCATCCATCGCGCGGCGCGCCATGCCCAGCGCGGCTGCAGCCACCGAGGTGCGAAACACATCAAGCGTGGCCATGGCAATCTTGAAACCGTGGCCGGCCTCGCCGATCAGTTGCGACTTATGGATGCGGCAATGGGTGAATTTGAGTTTGGCCAGTGGGTGCGGAGCCATGACCTGAATGCGTTCTGAAATCGACAGACCGGGATTATTGGCATCCACAATAAAAGCCGAAATGCCGCGCGCGCCGGCCGCGCCGGTGCGGGCAAACACCACATAAAAATCGGCAATGCCGCCGTTGGAAATCCAGGTTTTTTCACCATTGAGCACATAGTGCTCGCCGACAAAACTGGCTTCACACTGCAGGCTGGCCACGTCGGTCCCGGCGGTCGGCTCGGACAGCGCAAACGCCGCTATCGAATGCCCGCTGGCCACTTTAGGCAGATAGGCGGCGCGCTGGGCGCGTGATCCGAACAGGCTGATGGCGCCGGAACCCAACCCCTGCATGGCGAAGGTAAAATCGGCCAGCCCGCTGTGATAAGCCAGCGTTTCACGAATCAGGCAAATTACCCGGGTGTCGATCTTTTCTGAAAACCCGCCGTAATCCAGACCTGCAACAGCGTAGCCGAGCCAGTTGGCAGCGCCGAGCTGCCGGACCAGTTCGCGACAGGTCTGATCCACATCCGCACCGTGCGATTGATGGAGTTGACCGGCGGCCCAGCTGCACAGGCTGTGCGCAATCTGCTGGTGATAGCTTTCAAAAAAAGGCCATTCCAGGTAATTCGACATCTGCAGGCTGACCCGCTCTGTCGCGCCGGTTTCCGAATCAGGGACTGACTGGCCGGACGTCACAGTGTTGGCCACAGTATCATCCATATCCATGTTGTTATCCATTTAGTTTCCTTCGAATTGCGGTTTTTGTTTCGCGGCAAAGGCATGATAGGCGCGGTGAAAATCGTTGGTTGCCATGCAGATCGCCTGCGCCTGCGCTTCGGCTTCGAGCGCCTGCTCCACACCCATATTCCATTCCTGCTGCAGCATTTTTTTGGTCATGCCGTGCGCAAAGGTCGGGCCCAAACGCAGCTCGCGTGCATAGTCAAGTGCCTGCTGCAATACCTCTTGCGGTGCGCACAGCCGGTTATAAAATCCCCAGCGTTCGGCTTCGGTTCCGCTCATCGAGCGACCGGTATACAACAGGTCGGCGGCGCGCCCCTGACCGATCACGCGCGGCAGCAAGGCACACGCGCCCATATCGCAACCGGCCAGACCGACCCGGGTAAACAGGAAGGCAATTTTGCTGCGTTCGGTACCGAGGCGAATATCCGAGGCCAGCGCCAGAATCGCCCCGGCACCGGCACACACGCCGTCAACGGCGGCAACTATCGGTTGCGGGCAGGCGCGCATCGCTTTCACCAGGTCACCCGTCATGCGGGTAAAACGCAGCAGCGAAGGCATGTCCAGTTCGGTCAGCGGGCCGATAATGTCATGCACATCGCCACCTGAACAGAAATTGCCTTCGGCACCGGTCAGTACGATCGCCTTGACATCATCGGCACAGGCGCACTCCAGAAACAGCGCGCGCAGTTCGGCATACGAGTCGAAGGTCAGCGGATTTTTTTTGTCGGGCCGGTTCAGCGTGATGACTGCCACCTGATCCAGTACCTGAAAGCCGATATGGCGTGCCTGATACTGTGCCAGCGCTGCATGATTTCCGGGCAACTGATCGGCCTGGCCGCGTAAGTAATTCATGGAAGACTCGCTTTTACTTTGGAAAGAAGTTGGTTCAATTGGGTTTTTTCCTGATCATCCAGTCCGTGCAGCATTTCGTCGATCCACCGTTCATGTACGCGGGCCATTTTTTTAAACGAAGCCAGGCCGGCTGCGGTCAGCTTCAGACTGAAGGAACGCCGGTCACTTTTATCGTGCACCCGCTCCACCAGCAACTCCTTTTCAAGCTGATCGGCAATGCCGGTGATATTACCGCCAGTGACCATCATCCGTTTGGATAATTCGCCCATGCGCAAACCGTCCGGATGACGTTCGAGCTGCGCCATCAGATCAAAGCGCGGCAGGGTAATGCCGATCTGGATGCGCAGTCTGGTGCGGATTTCAGTTTCGATTTTGACTGCAGTCGACAGCAGGCGCAGCCAGGTACGCAGCGACAGTTGATGCCGGTCGGTCAGGCGCGACTCCAGATCGAGATGGGTTTCCGGTTCCATCACGGCGTGCTGTCGGTTGATCTGTTTCATTTTTCTCCCTTCATGACATCAATTCGCCGCCATCGACCGGCACTGCCTGACCATTGATGGCAGAAGAAGCCGGCAGGCACAGCCAGGTCACGGCACTGGCCACTTGGTCCGGCTGTATCAGTTTGCCCTGCGGATTATTCGCAGCCAGATCAGAGCGGGCCTGCTCGACGCTGCAACCGGTTTTCTGGACGATGTTGGCAATCGCCGCGGCCACCAGATCGGTTTCGGTGAAGCCCGGACAGACCGCATTGACCGTCACACCTTTTTTGGCTACTTCCAGCGCCAGCGCACGGGTCAGTCCCAGCACGGCGTGCTTCGATGCGCAATACGCCGAGGCATATCCGTAACCGGTCAGACCGGCGGTGCTGGCCACATTCACGATCCGTCCCCACCCCAGGTCCAGCATACCGGGCAGCACCGCCTGCGTGCACAACAGCACACTGGACAGATTGGCCGACAGCATCTGGTTCAACATCTGCAGGTCGGTTTTCATGAATGGTGCCGAATGCGCCTGGCCGGCATTGTTGACCAATATCGAGATCATGCCGAACTGCTCAACCGCACTCTGAAAGGCCGCGACTATGGCATGACTGTCGGTCACATCGAGTTCCAGGCAGTGCAGCTCGCCCGACGATCCCAGAGTGGTTCTGGCCTGCTCCAGATGCACCGCACTGCGTGAGGCCACCGTCACTCTGGCACCGTGCTGCAGCAGCGAACGGGCTACCGCCAGACCGATACCGCGCGTGCCGCCGGTCACCAGCGCATGCCGGTCCTTAAGTGGATATTGCTGAGTCAGTGTCATGGTCATGAATCCTTTCTCAACCGATCCTGCGCTTTGGTGCGCGCCAGATTGCGTTCCAGTTGCACTCTGCCAGCCTGATATTGCACCGGCCAGCTGATCTGGTCAAATCCGGTGCGGGCCGCTTCGTGCAAAGTCCAGGCCGCATCGGCCAGATGAGGGCGGGCCAGCGCACACAGGTCGGCGCGTCCGGAGGCAATGATGCTGTTGACCTGATCCGCATCGGTGATCGCGCCCACGGCAATCGTGGGTATGTGCGCTTCGTTTCTGATCCGGTCGGAAAACGGGGTCTGGTACATCCTTCCATACACCGGCTGTTCCAGTTTGCTGACCTGACCGGAGGAACAGTCGATCATGTCGGCACCGGCCTGTTTGAACAGTCGCGCAATCTGCACCGCATCGCTGGCGGTAATGCCACCTTCGACCCAGTCATGCGCTGAAATCCGCACACTGATCGGTTTGCCCTGCGGCCACACGGCGCGCACCGCAGCAAACACCTGCAGCGGATAGCGGCAGCGATTTTCCAGACTGCCGCCGTATTCATCGCTGCGCAAATTGGTCAGTGGACTGATAAAACCCGACAAAAAATAACCATGCGCGCAATGCAGTTCCAGCCAGTCAAAGCCGGCCCTGTCGGCGGCAATGGCAGCCTGTACAAAATCGGCCTGAATACGCTGCAGATCCTGCGCCGTGGCGCTGCGTGCGGTCTGCGACACACCTTCAATGTAAGTCTGCTCGGAAGCCGCCACCAGCGGCCAGTTACCCTGTTCCAAAGGTTGATCGATCCCTTCCCAAGCGACCCGGGTCGAACCTTTGGGGCCGGCATGGCCGAGCTGCACCGCAATTTTTGCGTCGGTATTGGCATGCACAAAATCGACTATGCGTTTCCAGGCCGCGGTATGTTCCGGTGCATACAGGCCAGGACAGCCAGGCGTGATGCGCGCGTTGGCCGACACGCAGGTCATCTCGGCAAACACCAGGGCAGCGCCGCCCATGGCGCGACTGCCCAGATGCACCAGGTGATAATCGCCGACCACCCCATCCACGGCTGAATACTGCGCCATGGGCGAGACCACAATCCGGTTTTTCAGCTGCACATCGCGCAGCCTGAATGGCAAAAACATGGGCGGCACGCTGGCCACACCAATTTTTTGCGCCAGCCAGGATTCGACCTGGCTGATATAGGCCGGATCGCGCACACGCAGATTGTCATGCGACACGCGCTGCGAGCGGGTCAGCATGGAATACGCGAACTGCGGCGCTTCCAGTGCTGCGTAGCGCTCCACATGTTCATACCATTCCATGGAATTTCTGGCCGCGCTCTGGATTTTCGCCACATCGACGGCGCGCAGTTGCTGATAATGGTCCAGAACCGCAGCAATACCCTGCTCGGCGTATTCTTTAAAACAGCGCGCCAGTTCAATGGCATCTTCGAGCGCCAGTTTGGTGCCGGAGCCAATCGAAAAATGGGCGGTATGGGCAGCATCACCCATGAGCACTATCGGTACCTGGCGGCCATCCACCGGCACCGTACAGATCCAGTTTTTGCAGATGATGCGCGGGAATCTGATCCAGTTGGCCGAGCCGCGCAAATGACTGGAATTATTCATCAGAATATGCCCGCCCAAATACCTGGCGAACAGAGTTTCGCAGAACGCAATCGTCTCGGCCGGCTCCATTTTATCCAGCCCGGCCGCCAACCAGACCTGCTCCGGCGTTTCGACGATAAACGTGGAGTAGGTGTCATCGTACTGATAGGCATGCGCCTGGAACCAGCCGAATTCGCTTTCTTCAAAAGCAAAGGTGAAGGTGGGAAATTTCTGGCGGGTACCGAGCCAGACGAAACGGCACAAACGGGTTTCGATATCGGGTTCGAACGTGGCGGCATAGGTGGTCCTGATGCGCGAATTCAATCCATCCGCTGCGATCACTAGATCGGCCTGATACTGGCGCGCCAAAATCACTTCATCCTGCACGTCATGATCAAACAGCAGATTCACCTGCAGCTGTTCACAGCGTTTTTGCAAAATATTGAGCAGGCGGCGGCGCCCGATTCCGCAGAAGCCATGGCCACCCGACCTGATGGTCTGCCCCTTGAAATGCACTTCGATGGCATCCCAGTGATTGAAGGCCTGCAGAATCTGGTTGGCCGTGAGCGGATCGGCCTGCACCAGATTTTCCAGGGTCTGATCAGAAAACACCACGCCCCAGCCAAAGGTGTCATAGGGGCGATTGCGCTCGACCACCGTAATCCTGTGCTCAGGATTCTGCAGTTTCATCAACAGGGCAAAATACAGGCCGGCGGGACCGCCGCCAATACATAAAATATTCATGGTGTGCGTAATTTGAATCGTTGTAATTTTCCGGTTTCAGTGCGCGGCAGACTGGTTCTGAATTCAATGACGCGCGGATACTTGTACGGCGCAATGCTGCGCTTGACATGGTTTTGCAGTTCCAGCGTCATGGCCGCATCGGTTGCAAAGCCGCTGTGCAGCACCACGAACGCTTTGACGATCTGGCCGCGTTTTGGATCGGCCAGTCCGATCACCGCGCATTCGGCCACGCCCGGGTGCAGCAGCAACACTTCTTCCACTTCCGGTGCGCCGATGTTGTAGCCGGACGAAATGATCATGTCGTCGAGTCGGGAGCGGTACCAGAAGTAACCGTCCTGATCCATCTCATAGGCGTCACCGGTCACGTTCCAGCCATTGCATACATAGCTGGCCTGACGTTCATCGTCCAGATAACGGCAACCGGTAGGCCCTTTCACAGCCAGCCGGCCCACTACCCCGGCCGGCAAGATCCGGCCCTGCTCATCCAGTATGCAGGCCTGATAACCGGGGACAGGCTTGCCGGTCGCACCGGGGCGGATTGCATCGCCGGCAGCAGAAATAAATATGTGCAGCATTTCGGTGGCGCCGATCCCGTCTATCATGCGCAGAGCGGTCGCGTCCTGCCACGCGGCCCGGGTTGCCACCGGCAGGGCTTCGCCGGCCGACACTGACGTGCGCAGACTGCTCAAATCAAATTGGCTCACCAGTGCCAGCATCTGGCGGTAAAAAGTCGGCGCGGTAAAACAGATGGTGGCGCGGCAGGTCTGGATCGCCTGCAGCAGGGTTTCGGGGGTGTATTTTTCAATCAGCACGCCGGTGCCACCGACCCGCAACGGGAACAGCGCCAGCCCGCCCAGACCAAAAGTAAATGCCAGCGGCGGCGTGCCGATAAAAATATCGTCACTGCGAGTCTGCAATACCGAAACCGGAAAGCAGTCACAGATCGCCAGCACGTCACGATGAAAATGCAGGGTAGCCTTGGGTTTGCCGGTGGTGCCGGAGGTGAATCCGATAAGGCACACGTCTTCCTGACCAGACGGCCAGGACGTGAATTCCGGTGACTGTTGCTGCATCTGCATTTCCAGACCGCCGCCCTGCTCCGGATCGCCATACAACATCACCTGGCGCAATACCGGATGGTCAAGCTGGGCGCTGAGCAAGTCTTCCTTGAGTTCAGTGCTGCACAGCGCAGCATTGATTTGTGCCTTATCGAGCATGACACCGAGTTCTCGTGCGCGCAGCATCGGCATACTGGGTACGGCGATGCAGCCGGTTTGCCAGACCGCCAGAATACAGGCCACCAGCATCGGATTATTGGCCCCGCGCAGCAAAACCCGGTTGCCGGGCACGAGTTGCATCGGACCGGTCAGCACATGACTGATCCGGTTAACCTGCTGCTGCAGTTGCCCGTAACTCAGAGAAATACCGGCACCGATCAGGGCGGTTTTATCTGGATGGAGCGCAGCGTTTTTTAACAGTTCGGCAGCACAGTTGAGTTGCGCCGGATAGTGCAGCTGCGGCAGCTCAAACAACAGTTCCGGCCAGGCCGAACGAGGCGGAAGCTTGGCAGCAGCAAAATCGTCGTAGTGCAAAATACCCATCACTGCTCCTGCCGGAATCACCAAATGAAAACAATTTAAACCTAAAATAATTTTCGGTAAAGGATAATTTTTACCGATATGGATGTCACGGATCTAATGCGAGTGACAGGCACAGGCTTCGCCGTGCGCAGCGGCGACCAGTTCATGCAGAATGCCGCAAGCCAGTCCTGAGTGTTCGGCATCACAGCGTGCGCGCAGCGTGGAGAGCTGATTTTCCAGTGCCTGCATACTTGCCAATCTGGCACGCACTTTGCTGATCTGCTGATCAATCAGATTGTTGATATCACCGCAATCCGCACTCGGATGT
>JAYVMW010000056.1:0-32937 GCA_043758755.1 Oxalobacteraceae bacterium | reverse complement strand
GATGCATTTGCGCGTCAGACTAGGCGCAAACCGCAGCGATAGTGAACTATCGCGAGGATTTGTAACGACGTATGGCGTGCAAAGGCGCATTTTTATGCACCTCCAAGAGTGCAACACTACACTAGTTGCGTGGCAACAATTGAGACAGCGTACCAATCAGACTTTGAAACGTGGTTTTCTGTTTTTCGAGCATGCCGTTGAAATGCTTATTGGAGGCAATATCTTTGGCACTGAGCGAACCGGGATGACCGGTGCGCAAAACAACGATGGGGGTATCGATTCTGCCTGCTTCTTCGCGCAGCCAATGCGCCACTTTCAATCCCGCATCATGCGACTCCATGACCATATCAAGCAGGATCAAATCAATAGACGGGGATTTTTTCAGAAATTCAATCGCTTCTTTGCCTGAATAGGCGTCGAGCAGATTTAATTTTCGACCATTGATTTCGATATCCCTGAGTGAAAATCGCGTCATGGTGTGAACGTCCATTTCATCATCAACAATCAGGATATCCCAGTGCTCGGGTGGTGCCGTGACAACGACCTCTTCGTCAGGCAGGAAAACAAGTTCATCAATCATGGCCATCGCCTTAAAAATAATTCGGTTAAACAGCTGATCGCTCGCTCATCTAAATCAGACAGATTTTCATTTTCTGCCCTGCTCCGAATTATTCGTTGATTTTTATCAATATCCCATGATGGTTAATTCAAATTTAATGCGTGTGTTTTTGTAGTTCTTATTTAATATTTCGTTATTAATCACGCCACATACACCTTGCGCAGGGTCTCGGTCACCGACCAGACCGTGGCGGTTCCGGCAGCTAGGTGCCCCACTGTGCCGGGCTGGAGCAGCAATTCCGGTGTTCCATCGGCAAAAGCCACCGTAGCGCGGCCTGACAGGACGATGAAAAACTCGTCCACCTCAACGTCACGCGTCACGCTGGGCGACATCTCCCACACGCCTATGCTGACTTCTCCAAGCTGGCCAAGTTCCGCCGTGCCGACCCGCGGCGTACCGGAAATGATCTGGCTTGCCGGCAGGGATCGATATTCGAGCTGGACTGCGCTAGCGTCGGTGCACCGGTTCGCCAGCAACTGCAAAAGATTATTCACACAAACTCCGTTAAGTAATTGATCAGGAATCAAAGCCCAGCCCGGCAGCATCCATGGCGCGCAGCAACAGATTGCGCTTGCCGCCGTTGCGATCGGCCTTTTTCAGTGCCCACTGCGCGGCGCGGATCGAGGCAAACGTCAGTGGTTCGGGCGGGAATGGCAGCGGCATTTCTCTGACCATGCGCAACCGAGTGCGTTCGGTGTCGAGCCCATAAGTCTGATCCAGCAAGACATTCGCAGCGAAACGGGTTGCGCCCACACCCAGTCCGGTAAAACCGGCGGCATGCGCCACCTTGCCAGCGTGGGCCTTGCCAAAAAAGGCACACAGTCTGGTGGAGGTGTCGATGACACCGGCCCAGCGATGCGTAAAGCGCAGGCCCGCGAGTTGCGGAAAGGTGGTGAAAAAATGGCTGGACAGATCGCGGAACGATTGCGCGCGCTCTTCGTTGGCCGGGTCGATATTGCGGCCAAAATTGTAAATGGCGTCATAACCGCCAAACAGGATGCGGTTGCTTTTGGTGATGCGGTAATAGTGAAACTGGTTGCCCATGTCCGCGATGCCCTGACGGTTTTTCCAGCCGATCGAATCCAGCTGGGCCTGACTCAACGGCTCGGTCATCAGCACGTAGTCATAGATGGGCACGGTATGCAAACGGTAGCGTTTGAGCAGCGAGGGAAACGCGTTGGTGGCCAGCACCACGCGCGGTGCAAACACGCTGCCGTGCTCGGTCTGCACGTGCATGCCCTGCCCCACCGATTTCAAACCGGTGGCACGCGAATGTTCGTAAATGTGTACCCCCAACTCCACTGCGACCCGTTTCAGTCCCATCGCCAGTTTGCCGGGATGCAGCATGGCGGTACCATGTTTGTCCCATTCTCCGGACAGGAACGTCGGCGAAGCGACTTCGGCGCGGATTTCAGCAGTGTTCAGGTAACCCTCACCGCGCAACGCTTCGTCCTGATGCGGTTCAACTGCCACGGTGAGCACACCGGTTCTTTCAAAATCACAGTCAATTCCGTAACGCTGTACGGCCGCTTCGATTTCATCCAGATTTTGCAGACCCAGCTGTTCCAGCTTTTCTGCCTCTTCCGGCCAGCGCCGTTCGGCAATCTGCTGGCCATGCGTAATACTGGCTTCACAAAAACCGCCGTTTCGACCAGAGGCCGCCCAGCCTACCGTATTTCCTTCCAGAAGTACCACCCGGGTAGCCGGATTGCGTTCCCTGGCCATGATGGCGGTCCACAAACCCAGAAAACCACCACCGACGATCACCAGATCCGCGCTGATTTCTGCCTGCAGGCTCGGGTACCGCTTCTGCTCGCCGACATCATCAATCCAAAACGGTTTGTTCACACTGCCTTGCAGCGCGCCGAGGATGACGGATTCGTCCGGTGGCTGACGTTCAAAGATGGTGGGCTGCATGGGTGGTACTCCTTCAATTCTGAATTTTTTTAAATGGCAAAGTCAAACGGTAACGGTCAGCTCCACGGGTTACTTGATGTACCAGCCCCACGGTTTGTCACTGACATACTGGGTAATCTGTTTGGTTTCGAGATAATTGTCCAGCCCCCAGCGTCCCAGTTCACGTCCGATACCGGAGCTCTTATAGCCGCCCCAGGGCGCTTCACAAAAGGTCGGCTGCGAACAGTTGATCCAGACGATGCCGGCCCGGAACTGGGCAGCAACCCGGTTGCAGCGTTCCTGGTCGGCAGACATCACCGCAGCGGCCAGTCCATAGGGACTGTCATTGGCAAGCACAACCGCTTCCTGCTCTTGACTGAATGGTCGGATACACACCACCGGTCCAAAAATTTCTTCCTTCCAGGCTTCAGAAGTCAGCGGCACATCAACCAGTATCGTCGGATTGACGAAGTAACCTTTGGAGGAATTCCTCACCCGCCCGCCACCGACAGCAACCCGTGCGCCGTCGGCACAGGCATGGTCGATTGCGGTAAGTACCTTGTACATCTGGTCCTTCGACACGAGTGGGCCGAGCAGCGTACCGTCGTTCATGCCATTGCCGATAATGATATTTTCCGTTTCCTGCACCAGTCGATCCAGCAGCTTCTGATAAATGTCCTCATGGACCAGCACTCTGGAGGTGGCAGAACAGACCTGCCCCTGATTCCAGAAAATGCCAAACATGATCCACTCAACAGCCTGTTCAATATCGGCATCGTCAAAGATCACAAAGGGTGACTTGCCACCCAGCTCCAGGCTGATTTTTTTGATGTCACGCGCAGCATTGGCCATGATTTTCGATCCGGTCGGCAGCGATCCGGTGAAGGCCAGCTTGTCCACACCGGGATGCGTGGTCAGCGCTGCGCCGGCATCTGCGCCAAAACCGGTCACAATATTCAGTACGCCCGGCGGCAGACCGGCTTGCTCGGCGATGGCACCGAGTTCCAGCGCAGTCAGTGAAGTCAGCTCGGACGGCTTTAACACCATGGTGCAACCGGCCGCCAGCGCCGGAGCCACTTTCCAGGCTGCCATGAGCAGCGGATAATTCCAGGGAATGATTGCGCCGGCCACACCCAGCGGTTCTTTCACAACGCTGGTCACAAACCGATCATCGGGCAACGGAATGCCTTCGGTGCTTTTGGCATCCAGCTCTTCGGCCAGTCCGGCATAAAACTCAAAGCAGCCCGCCGCATCGCCGACATCCCAGCGCGCTTCCGGCAACGGCTTGCCGTTGTCGTGCACTTCGAGGATGGCAAGCTCTTCAAGACGGTCGCGGATACCGGCAGCCATTTTTCGCAAATAACCGGCCCGGGTAGCGCCTGACATGCGCGGCCATGGACCAGAATCAAACGCGCCTCGCGCTGCACAAACAGCGAGTTCGATGTCTTCAGCCGTACCGGTCGGCACCTGATGAATGATTTCCTCGGTAGCCGGATTGATGGCGGCAAACACCCCTGCCTTAACCGGGCTGACCCATTTACCGTCGATGTATAACTTGTTCTGCATTCCAGTCTCCAGATAGCGAATTCAATTAAAGGATTCATTATAATCCGGCAATTTTATGGCTGAATGCATGCATATTGAATGCCACATTACCAAAGTTAACTTAAGAAAAGTTGGAGGTAATTTCGGCACGACACCTGAAAGAGTCGCGCAGGCTGGCTTGAAGCAGAGGGGGAAAGAGGGATTGCAGAAAAATCAATCTGCCGGTGTGCTGTACCACGCCACGCCATCTTCATCAATGCGGCGCACGGCTTCTCCGCGGTGCATGAGGTAATTTAAACACGCAATGCTTTCACCCGTGGCCATACTGAGCAACGCCACATTGGCTGCACTGATGGGACGCGAGAACAGCGCGTCAAATACATCAACCGAGCGTTTCGGTTCGCTGAGCGCCGCGCGCAACCGCCCGATGGCCTGTTCCTGGGTGCTGGCCAGATAATCGAGCCGGGCATGCAAGCCCCGGAAGCATTCATTATGCGACGGCAGCACCAGCACATCGTTTGGAACCTCACGTTTGATTTTGGCCAGCGACGCCAGCCAGTCCTGCATCGGATTGGCTTCCGGTTCGATCGGATAAACCGACACGTTGGAGGAAATGCGCGGCAGAATCTGATCGCCGGAGATAAGCACTTTGAGCTCAGGACAGTACAGGCAGGCATGTTCCGGAGAATGGCCGCTGCCGACAATTACGCGCCACTGATGTTTGCCGATCTGAATGGCATCGCCGTCCTGCAGCCGGTGATAACTGTCCGGCAAAGGATGGATGAACTTGCCGAAATTACCAAAGCGCGTATGGTAGATTTCAATGGCATCGTCACTCCAGCCGGCGCGCTGATAAAACTTGATGCCGTCCGGTGGTGCTTCACGCCCTGTGTCTCCTACCAGCACGCGGCAGCTTAAATACTCAAGCCGTGAAATCCATAATTCGCAGTGAAATTTGCGCGTCAGCCAACCCGCCATGCCTATGTGGTCGGGATGCATGTGGGTGACAAATACCCGCTGCACGGTGCGTTCATCTGAGGCCCTGTCAAACAACGCGCGCCACGCCGCTGCGGTTGCATCGGTTCGGATACCGGTGTCTACCACGGCCCAACCGTCGGTGTCTTCGATGGCCCACAGATTGATATGATCCAGTGCAAAGGGCAAGGGCATGCGTATCCAGTGCACGCCAGGCGCTACCTCCAGCATTTCACCGGTACTGGCCGGCGGCGCGGCATACGGATAAATCAACACCGGCTTATCGGAACCGCCACTTTCTTCCACACCGTCTGTCATAGTCAGCCTTTCAAAAATCCGTTCAGGCGCTGCGTGATGATCATTGTCGTTTCAGCCATGATGCGATCGATCAGTTCCTGAACCGTCGGAATATCATGAATCAGGCCTGCCACCATACCACACGACCAGGCACCGGCTTCCATGGTGCCGTCCTTCATGATCTTGGGATAAACGCCGGCCACTTCCTCAATAATATCTTCGAATCGGAGTTTGTCACCCAAAGCCTTCTCTTTTTCCAGCAAACGATCTACCGCAGCATTTCGCAACACCCGTTCCGTGTTGCGCAATGGCCGCATTACCAGACGGGTATCCAGTTCACTGGCTGCAACAATGGCCTGCTTCACATTCTCGTGCACCGGGGCTTCTTTGGTTGCGATAAAACGGGTACCCATATTAATGCCGTCGGCCCCCAGACACAGCGCCGCAGCCAGAGACCGGCCATCCGCCATGCCGCCGGAGGCCACAAACGGAATTTTGAGTTCATCGGCAGCACGTGGCAGCAGGATGAAATTCGGTACATCATCTTCCCCTGGATGCCCGGCACATTCAAAACCGTCAACGCTGACTGCGTCGCAGCCGATGCTCTCGGCCTTCAGAGCGTGGCGCACCGACGTGCATTTGTGGATCACCTTGACACCGGCCTCATGCAGCGCCGGCAGATATTTTTGCGGGTTGTTTCCTGCCGTTTCAACAATTTTGACGCCGCCTTCAATAATGGCGCGGATATATCCCGGATAGTCGGGCGTATTCACAATCGGCAAAAAGGTCAGATTCACGCCAAACGGTTTGTCGGTCATGCTGCGGCAGCGGGCAATTTCAGCAGCCAGTGCTTCAGGGCTGCGCTGCGTGAGTCCGGTAACCATGCCCAACCCGCCGGCATTCGATACGGCCGCAGCCAGTTCCGCGTAGCCCACATAGTGCATGCCGCCTTGAATGATGGGATGTTCAATTTGAAACAGTTCAGTTATTTTGGTTTTCATATTTTTCCGGGAGTCCAGTGGTGATTGACGGTGGCATCATTAAAACATTTCAGTCATACTCTTTGTTGACTTCAACAGCCATTTAATTGATATGAATCGCCAACAAAAAACTGCTCCGGTCAATATTGCTATCGTTTTGCCGGAACGGGTCTGGGCCGGTCCGGTATTTCTGACCAAAGAATTGCTGCTGATTGCCGGCACACTGTCAGCGCATGCGGGCAACCCGTCGGGCAGCATCCGGTTTGAGGTCAGCCTGGTCGGCAGCACCCGCAAACCGGTGCAAAGTCTGTCCGGTTTATCGATTGAACCAGACGCCACACTCAAAGATGTCGGTGACTGCGATGTTGTGATTGTGCCACCCCAGTTTGCGCCGCGCGGTGAGCTGGAAGCGGGTGAGCGCGCCTTTACCACGTGGATCACGGCACAGCATGGCAAAGGGGCGTTGATCGTGAGCATGAGCGGCACGATACTGGTGGCCAAATGCGGCTTGCTGGACCATAAACAGGCCACCGGACTGCGCAGTGAGACTGCCCTGTTCGAGCAGTATTTTCCTGCCGTGCGCTTCACGCCCAGCCGGCATATTGTGGTCAATGATCAAATCATTTGCGCCGGCGGCATCAGTCCAATGGCCGATATCTGCGCCCATCTCATTGAACGCTTTTACGGTCAGGCCGCAGCGCGCAAATTCAAGCGGCACGCCACCAGCGGCGCACTGCCCGGCCAGGAGCAACTCGCGGTCTGGAGCGCACAGTTCAAACAGCATAAAGACCAGCAGATACTGTCGGTACAAAGCCTGATCGAAAACAACCTGAGTCAGCTGCCCGGCTCTGCCCTGCTGGCTGGTTCGGTGCACCTGAGCGAGCGCACCCTGTCGCGCCGGTTTGCTGCCGCCGTGGGAACCAGTGTGCGCCGCTATGCGGCCGATTGCCGGCTGGAGATGGCGCGCCTGTTACTGCGCACCACCGACGACCCGCTCCAGCTGGTTGCCAATGAATGCGGTTTTGCCAGCACCAGTGCGCTGGTTCATTCGTTTGGCCTGCGCTATGGCATCAGTCCGGTTCGGTATCGGCACGAGTTGCGCAACAACTGACTTGCATCACCCGACGCCCGATAAGAAATTTGCAACACCACGCCCACCGACATGCGCGATAGAAAACGGCTACACTGCCACTGATTTTGATAAAAAAACCAACGCAGGGGAGACACACATGAAGCTGACTATCAACGGCAAGACCAGTGATCTGGATATTGAAGCCGACATGCCGCTGTTATGGGCAATCCGCGATGAAGCAGGTTTGACCGGCACCAAATTTGGCTGCGGCGTGGCACTGTGCGGCGCGTGTACCGTGCTGCTCGACGGTGAACCGGTACGCTCCTGTGTCGTGCCCGCCTCCACTGCGGTGGGCAGAAAAATCACCACGATTGAAGGACTGTCGGGCGTATCGGCACTGCAGAAATCGTGGATTGAAAAGCAGGTTCCCCAATGCGGCTACTGCCAGTCCGGCATGCTCATGGCCGCCACCGCCCTGCTGGCGCGCAAGCCCAATCCCAGTGATGAAGATATCGATGCGGCCATTACCAATGTGTGCCGCTGCGGTACCTATCCACGGATTCGGGAAGCCATTCACATGGCCGCCAAACTTGGCCACAAAGTTAAAGGAGCCTGATCATGAAGCCACTTAA
Source organism: Oxalobacteraceae bacterium (assembly GCA_043758755.1). Taxonomy (GTDB): domain Bacteria; phylum Pseudomonadota; class Gammaproteobacteria; order Burkholderiales; family Burkholderiaceae_D; genus Solimicrobium. The sequence continues at coordinate 24,921 of JAYVMW010000056.1, read as the reverse complement.
CAACGCAAATGAATCCGACAGCGTTTCCAACCCGCGCCGCAATTTTCTGAAACTCGCCGGCGCTGCCTCAACTTCCCTGCTGTTCGGCTTTCATCTTCCGGCTCTTGGTCAAGCCCCGCTGCGTGGCGCGACCGAGCATGCCACCGATATCAACGCCTGGATTCGCATCACCCCGGACAACAAGGTGATCTGCGAAGTCGCGCATGCTGAAATGGGCCAGGGCACCAGTACCGCGCTGCCGATGATGCTGGCCGAAGAACTCGAATGTAACTGGAGCGATGTGCGCATGGAATTTGCCTCGGTGCAGGAACATCTGAACCGCAACAAAATTTTCGGCAGCTTTGCCACCGGCGGCAGTCGCGGCACCCGCACGTCGCAGGAAATGATGCGCATGGCCGGTGCGGCAGCACGCGAAATGCTCAAGGCGGCAGCCTCACAGCAATGGCAGGTTCCGGTCTCTGAATGCGTCGCCAGAGCCGGGCATATCAGCCACACTGCTTCCAAACGCAGCGCCAGCTACGGTGCACTGGCGCCGGCCGCAGCGAAACTGGCGATTCCAACCGATGCGCCACTGAAGGCGCCGTCCGAGTGGGCTCTGATCGGCAAACCGATAGCGCGTCTCGATATCCCGTCCAAGGTCGACGGCAGTGCCATTTTTGGTATCGACGTCAGAGTGCCCGGCATGCTGTATGCCGCGATTGTGCAATGCCCGGTGTTTGGTGGCGTACCTGTTTCGGTCGACGATGCGGCAGTGAAGAACCGGCGCGGCATTAAAAAAGTGGTAACCGGACCCGATTTTGTGGCGGTGGTGGCCGACAACTGGTGGCGTGCCCAGCAAGCCACCAAGGCACTCAATATTACCTGGGACTACAAAGGCGCAGAAAAGCTTGATGATGCCGGCGTGTTGAACATCTTAAAGGCCGGCATCACCGCTGCCAAACCGCTGACCCGGCGCGGTGACGCGGGAGCGGTGCTGAGCCAGAGCAGCAAAATCATCGAAGCAGAATACTTTACGCCCTATCTGAATCACGCCACGCTCGAGCCGCAAAACTGCACCGCACGCGTGACTGGCGACAAACTGGAAATCTGGGCTCCGACCCAAAATGCCGAGGCCAGCGTCATGGTCGCTGCTGCCACGCTGGGCATTCCACCCACCAGCGTCACCTGCAACCGTCCGTATCTGGGCGGCGGGTTCGGCCGACGCGGCGCATTTCAGGATTTTGTGAAGCAGTCGGTTCTGATCGCCAAAGAATTTCCCGGCACTGCCGTCAAATTGCTCTGGAGCCGCGAAGAAGACATGCAGCACGGCTTTTACCGCCCTGCCGCCCTGTACCGGCTGCGCGCGTCGTTCGCTGCCGACGGTGCGGTCAATGCGCTGGAAGTTCACAGTGCGTCCCAGTCGATACTTGAAAAAGTCAGACCGACCGCGCTCAAGAACGGTCAGGATTTTCAGTGCGGCGAAGCGCTGTATGACATGCCTTACCAGTTTGCCAATCTGGATGTGCGGCACGGCATGTGCACCATCAATGTGCCGGTCGGATTCTGGCGCTCGGTGTTTCACTCACAAAATCCATTTGTGCGTGAATCCTTCATTGATGAAATCTGCAAGGCTGGCAACTTTGATGCGCTGCAGTTCCGTCTCGACCACTTACCCAAAGACGGGCGCGACTATCAGGTACTGCAGGCGGTTGCCAAAGGTTCCAACTGGGGCAGCGCATTACCGGCCGGGCATTTCCGCGGTCTGGCCGTGCAGGATGCCTATGCTTCATATGGCGCTGCGGTGGTGGAACTGTCGGTCAATCCGGATAAATCGGTCAAGGTGCATCAAGTCTTTATCGCCGTCGACCCCGGTCATGTGGCCAACAGCGATTCGGCCAAGGCGCAGATCGAAGGCAATGTCGCTTACTGCTTTACCGCGGCCTTCATGAGCGAAATTAACATTCGGGATGGCCGGGTGCAGCAGAATAATTTCAGCGACTATCCGATTACGCTGTTACGCCACTCGCCGAAAATCACACCGATTCTGGTGCCGAGCGGAGCCAGGGAATGGGGCGGCATGGGTGAACCGCCCTTTGCGGCACTCACGCCGGCTCTGGCCAATGCAATTGCGAATGCGACCGGAGAACGGTTACGGTCGATGCCGTTCTCGAAACATGGGTATACGCTGGTTTAAAAGATGCGAAAAATTTTAACAAAGGCAAATTTGTTTTGTCCGGGATAGATGAATTCAAAATGACCCAGTCAGCACGATGCCAGTCGACAGGTGCGCATTCAAGCTTGACACATTTCTGTACGTTTACCTACAATGAATTTCCATGCGGCAATAAAATTAACCAATCAAGATGTCGCAATCACAATAAAATCGGTTATCTATGTCTAATTTAACTGGTAACGTCGCGTTGAGACCCGCGAAATCCATTGATTTGAAATCAGAACAGCGCCTACGCATGAAGCGGTTTCTGTCGGGCGCGGCATTTCACGTGCTCAATCTGATTTTCATCCTGCTTTGCATGTATATGGGATACATAGATCGGTTAATCGGTTTTATCTATACCGCAATGGTGATCATTGCCAACCTGATTTTCTTCTTCATCATTCGCAGCGGCCTGAATCTGCGGCTCAACGACCCGAGCCTGACATTTATCCAAATTCTGACAGCCACGGTAATAGGGACGTTCATCCTGTGTTTTGCCGGTGAAGCCAGAGCCACCTTTCTCATGCTGGCCGAATCGATGTTTGTCTTCGGCGTGTTTCGTTTCCGACCACGTGATTTTCTGGTACTTGCCACAATCATATTGACCGGTTACGGTGCGGCGATTTACTTTGCCCTGCACGCGCACCACGAGATCAATCTGAAAATCGAGTTGCTGCAATTTGTTGCTCTCATGTTCGCCATGAGTCAATTAAGCTACCTCGGCGGTTTCATCGTCAGGCTTCGTCGCAGCGTCGAAGAGAAACATAAACTGGTAGTAAAACAAAAAGCGGAGCTGGAAGACGCGTTACAGCGCATCAGTGAAATGGCAATACGGGATGAATTAACCGGTGCCTATAATCGTCGCTTTGTGATGGACCGGCTAAGCGAAGAACATCAGCGCACCATGCGCAGTGGTGTTGCATTTACTGTCGCAATGATTGATATCGATTATTTCAAGACAGTCAATGACAACTATGGCCACCCGGGTGGCGACATTGTTTTGAAGAACATCACAGCGGCGACAGTTGCACATGTTCGCCCAACCGATGTCTTCGCCCGCTTTGGCGGAGAAGAGTTTGTTCTCATCATGCCATGCACGACTGCCGCTGACGCACTTCACGCCGCAGAGCGCTTACGCCGGATAGTCGAGTCGCTCCATTACCCGGAAATCAATGATACGTTTCAGGTAACCATTTCAATTGGCCTGGCTGAACATAATGCGCTTAGTTCAATTGATACAACACTGCGGTTTGCTGATGAACGTTTATATCAGGCCAAGCAAACAGGCAGAAACAGGGTGGTCGGGACGTAATGCAGAGTACGCCCACCAGTCAAAACAGGTGATGAAAATAGATGCCGGTTGAGCAATCCATGGGTAGCTCGACTAAATTTCTCCCTGCTCATTGAGTTATGGAAAACCGCTGCTAATATACCTAAACGTGCACTGTCCCAAAATTTACACAAGCATAAGACGAATAGCGTTTTATAAATTCAAAATGGAAATCGGCTATGCGTCAAATCTTCTTTAACATTCCATTTGATCGCATCGTATCCCTGGCTATGAGTACGTTACTGGTTGCATTATCCGGATGTGGTCAAAACAGCGGTTCCGTGCAAAACGTCACCGCCCCGCACCGTACTACCGTGACTGTCCTGATCTGGGCTCCGGACTGGCCGGAGCAGATGCTGCAAATCGCCCGTGAGTTCAACCGGGTCAATCCGGACATCAGCATCAACGTGCAGTTCATGATCGGCGATTCAGTCGAACAGAATATCAAGCCCAGGGTTGCTTCCGGCAATCTGCCGGACCTGATTTCGATCAATCCGAATTCTTATGCCAGCGAACTGGCCGATCAGGGCGTGCTGGCTGACGTCGGCCAGACTGCGGCCTGGAACAATATGCTGGACAGTCTTAAAACAGACTGGACCTCGCCGACCGGAAAGCAGTTCGGCATATCCGGTGGTATTGCAACGACGCTGATGTATTACAACAAGGACATGTTCGAGCGGGCCGGTATCCGTCGCCTGCCCACTGATTTCAAGGAATTTCTGCTCGTCTGTGCGCAACTCAAACACGCCGGCTTCACGCCCATCGTCTGGAATGGCGGCTTTCCAAATATGCTGGGCAACGGGCCATTCAGTTTTGGTTTTGGCAACAATGTGGTCGCGCACGAACCGGACTGGAAGACAAAGATGGCGTACGGCACGCTGGATCTGAATACGCAGGCAGTGGCCAATATTTTTTCCAGCATGCTGCAAATCGTCGATCAAGGCTATGCCCAAACTGGTTACATGAATACCAACTACGATGAGGGGATCAATCTGTTCACCGAGGGCAAAGTGGCAATGGCCTTCCAGGGCAGCTGGGCGTCCGGCCGACTGATGCACGGCACAGGTTTCAAGACCGGCGTATTCATACCGCCCTGGAATGAACCGGGCAAGACCGTAGTACCGGTCATCGGCAGTGAAACCGGCTTTGCCGTGTGTGAGACGGCCAATAAAGCTGCCGCATTACGATTTCTCGAATATATCGCAGGTCCGGGTTTTATCGAACTGCAGAAAAAACGCCACAACATTTCACCCTTTAAACAGGAGTCAGGACAAGGCTTGAGCGAGCCGGAGATCGCTGCCTACACAGCGATGGTACGTAGCTATCCGGTCACAGTCGGTCTGTATTATTCCTTCCTTCCGGCAAACACGATCGAAAGCCTGCATCCGTTGATTCAGGATGTACTGCTCAAAAAAGTGACGCCACGGCAGGCCGCGAAAATTCTGGACGTGTCGGTCCGACATGAAGCGAAAATGCACTACAAATGAACATTAAAGTTGACCTGACATCGCGCCGGGATGAATCTATACCGATACGCCTGCTCAGGCGTATTGAAATTCGTCACCGCCTGATCAGCGCTTTTATGTTGTTAACGCTGCTGCCGCTGCTGATTTCAGGTTACATAGCGTACGTTGATTCAAACAGTGCCATCGAAGCCAAGACGCGTACCTTCTCCACCGAAATGGTCAAGCAGGTGTCGAAAAACATTGCGCTCAGGATGGCGCAGATCAATACCGAGAGTGCCAGCCTTGTTTTGTCGCCCCAGGTGCAACACGCGCTGGCAGCCTACTCTGGCCACGATGAAACAGAACGCAGCGCCGCACGGGGCGATCTGACTCAGGTTTTGCTGAATCACTATGGCGCCACCAGCTACATCAATCAGAAATACTTTCTCGACAGTCACCATCAGGTGGTCGATACGCAGGTGTTTGCCCAGTTGACCAGCGGCGTGACGCACTTTGTTAACAGTGCCGACCCGGTAAGCGCGCGACCTCGTTGGGGCAGCTATGACAATGGCGTGGGTCAGCAAAACGTCGGAATGATGCGCAACGTCATCAGCAAAAATAATAACGAAGTGATCGGCGCAATTTTTCTGGCGATCAACCCGGAGCATTTCTCGGCGATTTTTGATAACGTCGATCTGGGCGGCGGAGCCAATATTTATATTCTGGATCGGGATAGCGGCCAGGTGGTAGTCTGGCCGTCCGGAAAACAGCCCCTGGTCGGTGACAATACCGGTAACGCTGCGAACATGCTGAAAAAAATGACAGCGGGTCTGAAACGCGGTGATCAAAGCGGTTTCATCACCTTTAAAGATACCAGCCAGGAGCAATATGTAGCCGCCTACGCGAGCATTCCGGACACATCCTGGTTAGTGATCAATACCATTCCAACTAACCGGCTCACCGCAGAAATACAGGCGGTACGCAACAAGATGATACTGATCGGCGTGCTGTGCTTCCTGTGTGCGATTACCCTGGGTACGATAATCGCCAACAGTATTTCCAGACCGCTGAAAACACTCATGAACAGAATGGACCAGACCGGTAACCTGGTCGATCCTGCTGCGCACAATGCTGATCGGCAGCGATCCAAGGAAGTCGAGGGTGAGGGCCGCGACGAACTGAGCAGGTTGACTCTGAGCTTTGCCGCGATGAATGATACAGTCAACCAGAAGATCGCCCACATCAACGACATCAATGCCACGCTGGAACAGAAAATTATTGCACGCACCGCCGCACTTGCCGCCAGTGAACAGGAGTCGCGCACCCTGATTGAAAATTCTCCTGACTCCATCGCCCGCTACGACCTTGCATGCCGGCGCACTTTCGTCAATCCCACCTTGGGCATTTTGTCGGTAGCCGGTGCGCGGACCTTGCTGGGCAAGAAACCGTCCGAATCACCTGGGGGCGCCAACGGCGAACTGTATGAGGCGAAAATCAGGGAGGTTATTGCGACCGGCAACAGCGACGTGTTTGAGTTGCGCTGGTACAGCGCCGCTGGACAGGAAATGTGCAATCACATCCGACTCACGCCCGAGTTCGATACCGACGGCAACATTATCTCGGTGCTTGGTGTGGGAAGGGATATTTCCGAGCTGAACAAATCGCGTGCCGAACTCAACGCGGCAAATGTCCAGCTGGCCGAGATGAATACCATGCTGGAATCACTGGCCACGCTCGATCCGCTAACCCAACTTCCAAACCGGCGCTTGCTGCTGGATCGTCTTCAAAAGGCGCTGCCCGCCGGCGCACGCAACGGCCACTGCGGCGCGATCATGTTTATTGATCTCGATAATTTCAAAACTCTCAACGACACGCTGGGTCACGACATCGGTGATACGCTGCTGCAGCAGGTTGCGCATCGCCTGCTCCACTGTGTGCGGGACGCGGATACGGTGGCCCGGATCGGGGGTGATGAATTCATTGTCATGCTCGAAAATATAAACGAAGCGCCGCTTGAAGCAGCCGCGCAGACTGAAGCAGTGGGCCACAAGATACTCGAGACGCTGAACCAACCGTATCAGATGGCTGCGGGCAAATATCAGATCAGCGCCAGCATCGGTGCCACACTGTTCAACGACAATCAACAAACCGCTGAAGAATTGCTCAAGCAGGGTGATATCGCGATGTATCAGGCCAAGAAGTCCGGACGTAACGCAATGCGTTTCTTTGATCCCCGGATGCAGGAACTGATCAGCGTGCGCGCCACGCTGGAATCTGAATTGCGTAAAGCGATCACTGAAGGTCAATTCGAGTTGTACTACCAGATACAGTTACGGGCTTTGCATAGCGATGCAACCCTGCAGCCCACCGGCGCTGAGGCGCTGATTCGCTGGATGCATCCTTCACTGGGTCCGGTCGCACCCAACATGTTCATCGCGCTGGCCGAAGAAACCGGACTGATATTGCCGATCGGCCAGTGGGTGCTGGATACGGCCTGTGCCCAGCTGCATGCGTGGAAAAATGACCCGCTGACCCGCGACCTGGTGCTGGCTGTCAATGTCAGTGCCAGACAGTTTGTTCAGGTCGATTTTGTCACTCAGGTGCAGTCGGTTATTGAGCGCCATGACATCAATCCGAACCATCTCAAGCTGGAGCTGACCGAAGGTTTGTTGCTCGACAATATAGACGAAACAATCATCAAAATGAATCTGCTCAATGAGATTGGCGTGCAGTTCTCGCTGGATGATTTCGGGACCGGCTATTCGTCATTACAATATCTGAAACGCCTGCCGCTTGATCAGCTGAAAATTGATCGCTCATTCGTACATGACATTGCATTTAATAGCAGCGATATGGCGATCGTCAGCACGATTATCGCCATGGCCAGCAGCCTCCATCTCAATGTCATTGCCGAAGGAGTCGAAACCGAAGCGCAATTCAGAATGCTTTTTAACAGTGGCTGTCTTCATTATCAGGGCTACCTGTTCGGCAAACCAGTACCGATAGGTGATTTCGAAACAACATTGAAACAGAATTGGGGACGGAGCGCGGTAAAGGAATCTGCGCTGTGAACTGCGCAGCGCAACGGGCGTGCCTGATTTTTTAACTTTGGGCCCTGCTTCTCCTTTTCTATCAATGTTTGACAGAATCGGTACCGGATTCCAGTAACATTTTTGCAATGGTATCGATAAGAATGGCGTAGCTGGTGGATGATTTATGCAGAACCGCATCGACGTGTTTGTTTTTGGTGATTTCGGCTATTTGATAAAAGCCAGGCTGACCGGTTCTGATGATGATTTTTGGCTTCTTTGGCCAGTTCGCATCTTCGTGCAGCCAACGCGCCACTTCCAGTCCGGCGTCCTGGGTTTCCATGACGACATCCAGCAGAATCAGGTCAATGTTGTCGTTGGCTTTGAGCACATCAATTGCAGCGCGCCCGGAATAGACATCAATCAATTTCAGGTTGCGGTTGGCAATGACGGTATTAGACAGGCACAATTTGGTCACGGCATGAATATCCAGATCATCGTCCACGACCAACACGTTCCACTCCGAGGCCGCAGCCTGTTCATCCCCGGAGTCATCGGTAAAGGTGATGTAATTGTCAAACATGCGATTATTTTCCTTTTGAACTAATCTGAATCAGGACGGTTTTTTTTCAGCTGGTCGGCAGTCGTGCCGAGCGCTGCGTTGATGGCGTCGACCAGTGTTGAAGCGTGAAACGGCTTTGCCAGAAAATTGACCGTGCCACCCTGCTCGGCAGGAATTTGCGATGCCGGGTTGATGTTGCCTGACATAAGAATCACCGGCAGGTCGGCCGTGCATTTCCTGATTCGAGCCAGAACTTCCAGTCCGCTCATTTCAGGCATGACAATATCCAGCAGAACACAACCGGGCAGGGTGAATTCCGGCACTTCGGGCGCTTGCAAAAATTGTGCTCCGCTGGAGAACTCGCGCGCCGGTATTTTTGCCAGGCGCAGCACGCGCAGAACCGCCCGACGCACAGTTGGTTCGTCATCTACTACGGCCACCCAGGGAATTGATTTGTCCATATCATGGACTGTAGGTCAGCGATCAGCGCCTGTATATTACACTTTGGTATAACACTGTCAGGTTGATTTGAATGCTTCCATAGCCTTGACCAGCTCGGCGATGGAGCGAACTTTCATTTTCGTCATGACTCTGGCACGATGAATTTTGACAGTTTGTTCGACCGTACCCAGGTCGGCTGCGATCTGCTTGTTTAACTTGCCGGTAATGATCTGGTCCAGCACGTCACGCTCGCGCGGGGTCAGACTGGCCAGTCGCTGGTTAATCTCATTCAGTTTCAGTTCAGCTGCGTGGCTGACGCGGTTTTTCTCAAACGCCAAATGGATTGCATTGATGAGTTCTTCTTTTTGCATGGGTTTGGTCAGGAAATCCGCCGCACCGAGCTTCATGGCCTTGACGCCGGTTTCAATACTGCCATGGCCGGTTAAAAAAATGACGGGCAAGCTGCATTTTTTTTCGATCAGCATCTGATACAACTCCATGCCGTTGATGATGGGCATGGATAAATCCAGAATCAGACACCCCCTGGCGTTCAGGTTGGCGCTGTCAATAAATTCCTGTGCTGATTCATAGGTCGCGACCTCGAAATTTTCCAGAGTCAGCAGCCGCGCAATCGCTTTGAGCACGGTCGGCTGATCATCAACCAGAAATACGCGATATGGCACCGTCATGACTGCGCCCTGAGCGGCAGGGTCAAATGAAAGCTGCTGCCTGCATCGGCATTGTTTTCGGCCCAGAGTGCGCCAGAATGAGCATTGATGATGGTGCGACAGATCGACAGTCCCAACCCCATACCCTGCTTTTTGGTAGTGAAAAACGGATCAAATATCCTGGTCAATAATTCTGCCGGGATACCTGAACCGCCATCAATCACCGAGACTTTGACGCCATTCTGTTGTTTGCGGGTTGTGCATATGACGGTTCTTTCCTGATTCGCGCCATTGGTTTCCATTGCATCGCAGGCATTCATAATCAGATTGATCAACACCTGTTCAATCTGAATCCGATCAATATTCAAGGTCGGAACGCCGGCATCCAGATCAAGTTGCAGTCGCATGCCGCGTTTGACCAGTTCACTTTTAAGGATCTTGCCAACGTCGGTAACCAGTTCATTGATATTGACTTCAAGATTGATCACTTCCTGTTGCGCAAACAATTTGCGCAGGCGTTGAATAATGCCGGAAGCGCGTACGTCTTCGTCCACAATTTCGGTCAGAATTTCATTGACCTCTTCAATCGAGTGGTCCGTCCTGGCCAGCAGCACTTTGGCGGATTCGGCATTCATCAGTATGGACATCAGCGGCTGATTCAGTTCGTGCGCAATGGCACCGGACAATTCACCGAGAATGGCCAGTCGCGACAGATAGGTAACAAACGAGCGCTTCTGTTCCAGCTCAAGTTCAATCTGCCTGCGTTGCGTGGTTTCAACGCTTAACACTGACACACCTTCGGTAACCGGTGCAATATGCAATTCAAACCATGCGACGTTACCGTTCTGATAGGTAAAACTGGTTTCGACAGTTTCTGCAACTTTGCTCGCCATGACACGTTGCAATAACAATACCAATTCACTGTTTTCACCCTGAGGATGCACCTCAAATATTCTCTTCCCGAGCAGTTGGCCGGGTTGGCTGCGGCTATGCGCAACTGCGGATTTATTCTGATAGACATAACGCATTTCCGAATCGATAACGGTATACCCTTCACTCATGTTTTCCATCAGTTGATGGAACCGGTATTCGGATTCCCGGATAACGCGCTCGGTGTTTTTTCGTTCCGTCAAATCGTGCAGCGTACTGACGATCAATCTGCCACTCTGGTTCTGGATGCTGGACAGGCTGATCTCGACTTCAATCTCGTGGCCGTCCTTGTGGCAGGCCATCACTTCGCGATTGAGCGCCATGGTTCTGGCCCTTGCACTTATTTCATAGCCTTGTCGCAACGCTACATGGGATTGTCTGTAACGGGACGGCATGAGCATCTCGACCTGGCTGCCAATCAATTCTTCAGTCGCATAACCGAGCAAACGGGTCACCTGCCGGTTGGCCATCGTGATCATGCCGGAGCCATCACTGATAATCATCGGCTCGGGACCGGACTCAAAAATGGCTTTCAGTTTGGATTGATTAATCGCAAGAAGTTCCAGTGCCGCCTCACGCTCGCGTTCACTTTGCCGGCGCGCCGAAATATCGACAATACTGGCGCGAACCAGTTTTCTGCCGCCGGCCGGCAATTCTGAAAGGCGGATTTCACACAGCGCTTCCCGGCCCTGTGCGCCGCGCACCACCCGTTCGAAATTGAGCTGCTCGCCGTTGACGGTTCTGCTGTTATGTTCATGAAAACTCTGCGCGAGGGGTTTGGTATCAGATTCGGTCCGTTGAATAAATTCCAGCGGGCTGCGTTGCAGCAACTCAGAGCGATCACATTGAAACAGCTGTTCGGCATTGCGATTCACGTCGACCAGGCGGTTCTGTTCAATATCGAACAGGAAGATCGCTTCCGGTGCGTTTTGGATCATGATCCGGAAACGTTCTTCGCTTTCCCTGAGTATGTTCTCGGCAAGTTTGCGCTCTGTAATGTCCTGAACGATCGACCAGATATACTGCCGGCCGTCTTTGCCGGTAATGAACATACCGTTCAACTGCAGCGGAATCAGACTGCCGTCCTTCCTCAGGTATTCTTTTTCATAGGGGCCATACTGTCCGGTGGCACGCAGCAATTCCAGCTGTCTTAATTCATCCTGCTCGTATTTTTTGGGTGTCAGCGTCCAGTAATCAAGTGTTTTCAATTCTTCTTCAGAGTAGCCGCAGATTTCCAGAAAGGCATCGTTGAATTCCAGGTAGTTGCCCTGCATGTCAACGAGTGCAATTCCAAAGGGAGAAAGCTCAAACAGACCGCGCAATTTGCTTTCACTTTCGCGAATCACACTGTCTGCCTGCGCCCTGTTGCTGATATCAACCAGAACGCCCTGCAGCTTGCCGTCGGACAGCCTCTTGCCACGCACCAGGCCATTGAATGTCGTGCCATCCTTGCGCACGAATTTCCAGGTGCTGACTGCCATCTTGCCGCCCTCGTACCGCGAGACCTCCGGTGCAATACGGGGAATGTCAGCAGGATCGATCACATTGGCAATATTGAGCCGCACAATTTCATCACGCGTGTAGCCAAGCATGCGGCAGCCGGCTGAATTGACTTCGATATAATTTCCGATCGAATCAGCCACGAATACCCCGTCGCCCGACTGTTCCAGCAGCGAGTCGTACAGTTCGGATCGTGATTTTTGGTCCGGCGCCGGTCTGGTTGCGTGAGTGCTGTCGGTATGCGCTGAGCCTTCAGACTGGTTGCCGCTTTGATGCGGCGAATTATTGTCAGTGTTTGTCATGGCCAAATGGATGAAGGGTGCAGCAGGAACCCGATAACTCACATTAACAATAGTTATTCAAACACGTCCAGTCAATAATTAATCATTATTTGTTGCGTCAAAGCAATTTCGCTGGTTGACCACTGTTAAAAATTACAAGTTATTCAGCCAGCATTGCCTGTGATTAGGTTTTAAGTGCCATTGGTGATGATGACTTTCCCGGTCACCTTGCGATCCAGTAAATTCTGCAAGGCCTGTGCGCCTTGCTCCAGCGGATAACGTGCCGAGATATGCGGGTGCAGTTTTCCCTGACTGACCAGAGCAAACATGTCGGTCAGATCGCGAATAAAGTCTGGCAACTGACGCGCGACAAATTCACCCCAGAACACGCCCATGATGGAAGCACCCTTGAGCAGCGGCAGGTTGAGTGGCAGACTCGGAATTGTGCCGTCGGCAAAGCCGATCACCAGATAGCGCCCGCCCCAGCCGATGGAACGAAACGCAGGTTCGGCATACTTGCCGCCGACCGGATCAAAAATGACATCCGGACCTTTTCCTGCAGTGACTGCCTTGATGCGCTCGCGCAGATCTTCAGTGCTGTAATTGATCAGTTCATCGGCACCATTGTCTTTGCAGATGGCCAGCTTTTCCGCGGTCGACGCTGCAGCGATGACGCGTGCGCCGAGTGCCTTGGCAATTTGAATTGCCGCCAGTCCCACGCCGCCGGCAGCACCCAGTACCAGCACGGTTTCACCGGCCTGGAGCCTGGCGCGGCCTTTCAGGGCATGCCACGACGTACCGTAGGCCAACGTAAAGGAGGCGCCAAAATCAAAGCCGACCCCTTTGGGCAATGGTATGAGCTGTCTGGCCTGTACCAACACTTTTTCTGCAAAAGCACCGTAACTGCACGAGCCAATCACCGCGTCACCCACCTTGACGTTGGTCACACCTTCGCCTAGCGCAGACACGATGCCGGACAGTTCCGAGCCGGCCGTAAATGGCAGCGGCGGCTTGAACTGATACTTGCCCTGTATGAGCAGCGCATCGGGGAAATTGACACCGGCGGCCTTCATGTCTACCACCACCTGACCGGGGCCGGGGATGGGGTCGGGTACCTCAGCGATGACCAGTTTTTCAGGCAGTCCGAGTTCGGTGGTGAGCAGTGCTTTCAATTTTTAACTCCTTGGTTGTCCGCTTGTTTTCAACTTATTTTGTTAATCCATGCCAGTGGCACATGACGCATAAAAAATCCCACCAGAGTCCAGGGCCAACCGGGCACGCAGGCCTTGACCGGTTCACGGTTGATACAGCCAACCAGCGCTTTTGATCCGGTCTGTTCATCCACTTCAAACGGCAGTTTTTTGGCGCCGGCATTCAACTCGGTGCGGATATAACCCGGAAATACCGTAGTAACCCTGATGGGCGTGTCGAGCAGTTCAGCGCGAATGCCTTCGGCCAGATGCGCCAACCCTGCTTTGCTGGCTGCGTAAGCAGTCAGATGTCTGGGCAAGCCGCGCATGGCACTCATCGATGAAATCACCACCAGATGTCCGGCATTCTGGCGCCGGAAAATACCCACGGCCGCTTCACACTGCGCCAGCGCGGCAATGAAGTTGGTCAAGGTGGTGGCCTTGTTGATGTCAAAATGGCCGGTACCGACGCGCCGGCCTTCACCGACACCGGCATTGACAATAACGCGGTCCAGTCCACCCATGACTTTGGCACTGTCTTCAAATACGGCAAACACCTGCTCGTGGCAATTGACGTCCAGTGCACGGGTTTCAATGCGCACTTTGAATTGATCGGTCAATTCCTTCCTGAGCTCATCGAGGCGTTCTGTGCGTCTGGCACACAAAACCAGATCGTGTCCCTGCGCGGCAAATTCACGGGCCATGCCGGCACCGATACCAGAACTGGCGCCGGTAATCAAAATTGTTTTTCTGAATAATGTCATGGCAGATTCTTTATGCGGATTTACGTGGTTTCATGCCGCGTACGCTGCGCGCAAACAGCCAGACATAGGTCGAATGCGGCAGGAGTTGTTTCAGCAGCCAGATGCGCCGGCCTTCCTTGTGCGGCAAAATGAAAAATTGCCCAAGCCGGGCATGCTGCACGATATACGCAGCCACCTGCTCGGCGCTGAGCTTGCCGCTTTCCAGCAATCTGGTCATCTGTTTTTTCAGACGCGGGTCATTGGTGCGCGAACCCTGATCCAGATTGGTTTTGAAAAAGGAGGGACAGACCACGCTGACGACGATTCCTTCGTCGCGCAATTCCTGCTCGAGCGTGCCGCTCAGGGCCACCACGGCGGCTTTGGAAACATTGTAGGACGCCATCTGCGGTACATCCAGCAATCCGGCCATGGAAGCGATATTGATGATGTGGCCGCTGTGCTGCTTTTTGAACAGTGGCACAAACACTTTGCAGCCACGCACCACGCCGAGCAGATTGATATTCAGAATCCATTCCCAGTCGGTCAGGCTGAGGTCCTCGATGGCACCGGCTGCGGCCACACCGGCATTGTTGACCAGAATATCCAGCCCGCCCCATTGCTGCACCAGCTGATCGGCAACGTACTGCAGATCCTGCTCACTGGTGACATCGGCATGCACATACAGCGCACTTGCTCCCAGTGCTTTCAGTTCGGCACAGACCGTGTCTGCGGCACCGTCATTCAGATCGGTGATGCAGACCCGGAAACCCTGGGCTGCGTACTGCAAAGCCAGCGCACGGCCCAGACCGCTGGCGCCACCCGTAATCAATACACGTTTGCTGTTCAATTCAGTCATTTCAGTTTGCCTTTGTTTTCGGTTTGAGATAGCCCAGCTTTGCCAGTTCGATTCCGGCAATTACACCTTTGTGCACTTCATCCGGCCCGTCGGCCAGACGCAGACTGCGCGCCTGGGCGAAGAACGCGGCCAGCGGCGTATCCTGCGACACCCCTGCGCCGCCGTGAATCTGAATCGCCATATCCACCACCATTTGCAGCACGTTCGGTGCCACCACCTTGATGGCAGATATTTCGGTCATGGCTTTGGCAGCACCGACCTGATCCATTTTCCAGGCCGCGTACAACGTGAGCAAACGGGCCTGATCAATGGCAATGCGCGCTTCGGCCAGCCGTTCCTTGTTGCCGCCCAGGTTCATGATCGGTTTGCCGAAGGCAGTGCGCTGCATGCCGCGATGTACCATCAGTTCCAGCGCTTTTTCTGCCGCACCGATGCAGCGCATGCAGTGATGGATGCGTCCTGGTCCCAACCGCCCCTGGGCAATTTCAAAACCCTGTCCGGGGCCGCCGATAAAGGCATCAAGCGGTACACGCACATTGCAAAATTCAACTTCGCCGTGTCCGTGTGGTGCATCATAGTCGCCAAACACCTGCAGCATGCGTTTTATCTGAACCCCAGGCGCATTCAGGGGCACGAGCACCATGGAATGCTGGTTGCGCCGCCCCTTGTCCGCATCCGGCGTGCGCGCCATGAAAATCGCGACTTTGGCATGCGGATCACCCAGCCCGCTGGTCCACCATTTGCGGCCATTGAGCACAATGCTGTCACCTTCAACTACGGCGGTGGCTTCCATGTTGGTCGCGTCACTCGACGCCACATCCGGTTCGGTCATGGCAAACACTGAACGGATCTCACCGGCCAGCAGAGGGGTGAGCCATTGCGCCTTCTGCGAGGCACTGCCATAACGCCACAACACTTCCATATTGCCGGTATCGGGCGCGTTGCAGTTAAACACGGTCGGGGCAATCAGCGAGCGCCCGGTCTGTTCGGCGATATGCGCATACTCCTGTATCGACAAACCGGCGCCCAGCGTTGGATCCGGCAAAAACATGTTCCACAGGCCCTGTTCCTTGGCTTTTGATTTTAACTGTTCAAGCTGATCGGGCACAACCCACTGAGTCCAGTCAGCCTTGCGGCCCTGTTGCGCCACGGCGCTCCAGTAGGCCGCTTCCACCGGTTCGATTTCGGTTTTGATGAACGCTTTGGTTCGTTCCAAAAAATCCGTGCCACGCTCTGAATTGACGAAGTGCATACCTGCCCCCTCTGGATAAAACAGCCATGCTACGAAAAAAATTACTATTAATGAAATGTATTTAATTTATACTGAATCATTATTAAAACTAATGGTAGATGTGGCAGGGTGCAATAGCATTGCACCCTGCTACTGATCATTATGAATAACTCAAATAAAATCACCAACCTCGCCAACATTGACCTGAACCTGCTGCGGATTTTTGAAACCGTGTACCGGGAAGGCAATCTGACCCGCGCGGCGCAACTGCTCCACATCACGCAGCCAGCAGTCAGCCATGCATTGGCGCGCATGAAAGAACAGTTTGGCGCTGCCCTGTTTATTCGCAGTGGGCACCGCATGGTGCCGACCGAACTTGCCACCCGCATGAGCCCGGATATCCATTTGGCCCTGTCGCTGTTGCGCGACGTTGTAAATCGTACCCAGAACTTCGAAGCAGGCCGCGATCTGCAAAACATCACGGTGGCCATGAATGACGTTGTCGAACCGGTGATTCTGCCACCGCTCATGGCAGCTTTGCGCGCCATGGCAGTGGGCGTGACGATTACCAGCGCGCGGCTGGACCGCGAAACGATGCGCGCCGATCTGGCCTCCGGCCGGCTCGACTGCGCCATTGACATTGCCCGACCGACCGATGCCGATGTGCAGCACACCCTGCTGGTGGAAGATGATTTTGTGGTGATTTCGCACCGTAAAAAGAAAATCACGTCCAAAGACTATCTGGCAGCAGGCCACGTCACGGTGTCAGCGCGCCGCTCCGGGTTGTCAGTGGAAGATTTCGCCCTTTCTGCACAGGGCATACAGCGCAAGGTGCTGGTGCGCTGCCAGCAATATCAGACCGCCTGCAAACTGGTCAGTCAGGAACAACTGTTGCTGACTTTACCACGCAGCATTGCTGCAACCTTCGAGCGCGAACCGGGCAGTTATCTGGTGGCGCCGCAAATGGATATGCCCAAATTGAATCTGCATCTGTACTGGCATCAGACCCGCGCGCTGGATTCGGCCAACCTGTGGATACGTCAAACCTTGCTCGGTTTGAGCCTGATGCAGAGTTAATCTATGAATTTCCTTCCACTTGGGCAGGATTGTCCTATCAAGAAATCAGGCTGTTTTATCCTCAGCCAGATGCATTTCCTCCTTCATGATTTCCCGCATGCGATATTTCTGAATCTTGCCGGTTACTGTCATCGGAAAGACGTCAACAAAACGGATATAGCGTGGTACTTTGTAATGTGCAATACGCGACCTGCAAAATTCTCGCACGGCCTCTTCACTGCATTCTTCATTGGGACGCCGGATAATCCAGGCGCACAACTCCTCACCATAGCGCGTATCCGGCACGCCAATTACCTGCACGTCCTGTACGCCCGGACAGCCATACAGAAATTCTTCGACTTCTCTTGGATAAATGTTTTCACCGCCGCGTATGACCATATCCTTGATGCGACCAACGATATTGACATAGCCTTCGTTATCCATGACAGCCAGATCTCCGGTATGCATCCAGCGTTCGGTATCGATTGCTTCGGCGGTTTTGCCCGGATCATTCCAGTAACCGTGCATGACCGAATAGCCGCGAGTGCATAATTCCCCGGTCTGACCGACCGGCACCGTGTCGCCTGACCCTTCGGCGACGATTTTCACTTCAACCTGCGGATGCACCCGCCCTACCGTAGTCACGCGCTTCAGAATGGGGGTATCGACAGTACTCTGACAGCTGACCGGACTGGTTTCGGTCATACCGTAAGCGATAGTCACTTCATCCATGTGCATGTCCTTCATTACGCGCTTCATCACTTCAATCGGACAGGGCGAGCCAGCCATGATGCCGGTGCGCAGACTCGACAGGTCAAACTCCTTGAAGCGGGGGTGGTCCAGTTCAGCAATAAACATGGTTGGCACGCCGTGCAAACCGGTACAACGTTCGCTCTGAACCGCCTGCAGGACGGCCAGCGCATCAAACGCCTGATCGGGATACACAATGGCCGAGGCATGGGTCAGGCAGGCCAGGTTGCCAAGCACCATGCCGAAGCAGTGATACAGCGGCACAGGGATGCAGACCCGGTCATGCGGCGTCAGGCGCATGGCCTCACCGACGAAAAAACCATTGTTCAGTATGCTGCGGTGCGTTAAGGTCGCGCCTTTGGGAAACCCGGTAGTGCCGCTGGTGAACTGGATGTTGATCGGATCGGTTGCTTTAAGGGTTGCGGCAAGCGCCGGCAAGTGCGTATCGTGGGCAGTACCAGTGTTAATCACCTCGTCGAAGCGCAGCATGCCCGCCACCGGTTCCTTGCCGAGCTGAATAACGGTCTTTAAATGCGGCAGCCGTTTGGCCTGCAACTGACCCGGAACACCGATATCGATTTCCGGCGCAACGCTACGCAGCATATCCAGATAATTGCTGGTCTTGAATTCGCACATCGTAATGAGTGCGCTGCAGCCCACCAGATTGAGGGCGTATTCCAGTTCCGCCACGCGATAGGCCGGGTTGATGTTGACCAGTATCAGACCGGCCTTGGCAGTGGCAAGCTGAGTCAGCAACCATTCGACATTATTGTGCGACCAGATTCCGATCCGGTCGCCGGGCATGAGCCCCAGTTTGATGAAGGCGCTGGCCAGTCGGTTGCTTTCCAGACTGAGTTCACGGTAGCTCAGACGCCGGTTCTGGTGGCAGGCAACCACGGCGTCGTTATCCCCAAACCGCTCTGCCATGGCATCGAAAAAGGTGCCTATGGTTTGTTCAATTAAGGGAGTATCGCGCGGACCTGCTGAATAGCTTTGGTTTGGATTTTCCATACATTTACCTGTTCTTACCTACCGGCCGATACCTTTTCTGTCAGTAAAATTCTAAATCCCGGGGCGCACCCAATCTTCAACACGCAGGCCCGGCACTCGCTCAAACTCACGTAAATTATTTGTCACAAGAATCAGCCCCAGACTTCGGGCATGACCGGCAATCATGAAATCATAAGCGCCAATGCTGTTGCCCTGTTTTTGCAATTCAGCCCGCAGCTGGCCCGTGTGCCCTGCAGCTTTCAAATCAAAATCAAGGACTTGCAGGCGAGCGGCCAAACCTTCAATTACCTCAAAATTTCGTTCTGGAAAAGCCGATTTTTCTGCTCCATAAAAAAGCTCCATCAGGGTCACAGTACTGATGCAGATCTGATCATGATGACGTTCAAAGGCCAATCTGACCTCGGAGGGCTTATTTTTGGAAGTAAAAATGCAGATATTGGTGTCGAGCATATATTTAAGCATCTAAAAACCCTCGCGTTCCTGCGCCACTGGCTGATCCCGATCAAAATCGCTGCTCAGACCAGGTTCGTCAAACCAGCTACTCCACACCTCACCTATCGGTATAAGGATTCGGGTTCTTCCAACAACGATGACATTGACCCGGGTAACACCTTCCGGTAACGCCACCGATTTTGGTAATCGCACCGCCTGACTGCGATTACTCATAAATACGGCCGCCTGTTCCATTTTTGCCTCCTTCTGACGGGATATACCTAAAGTATATCCATACTAGCAGTGCAAACATTTTTGTCAATGTACTTTTGGCATTAAAACGTAAACCAACCATGCACAATGTTGGCCAACCAACAGTTCAACTGTCGGCAAAAGGCGTAAAGTGGGCTCTGTCTATAGTCTGCCGGTAGCTGTTGGAATGCGAAGAAATTGGATTCTGGGCAGTGTCGCATAACGATTTTTTTAGTTAAACAAACAATCACCTGAATGGAGTACATGATGAGTTCGAGTATTGATGAGCTGAATGAACGGTTGGCCGGACTGAGAAATCTGGTGTTGCAACTGCAGTCGGACCAGCGAGCGCTCAGTACCAGGCTGGCCAAAAATCCGCCACAGGAGCCGCTGGTGGCAACGGCATTGAAGTTTAGGGTGCCGCTGCTGGAACCGCTGACGATTGGGACTTTGCTGGCGTCGGTGTTGGGTGAGGTTGAGAGCGATGAGGATGCGTTGTTGACGTTGACGCATCGCTGAACCTAGGCTATCCGGTTCAGCGCAATTCGTTCAAATAATTCTCCAGCGCCCGTATCGGTGCCGTATCCCGATAAAGCACGGATCTGTTGCCAACCAAAGCCGTTGTGATCCGGTCGCGGTAACTCGGGTCTGTTGCAAGCTGGACTGCTGATTCGACATAAGAATCTGCGTCGCCATGCACCAGTTCATCAAGCCCGATACGCCTCTGGATGGCAGCGGCAAATCGGCCGCGCATAAATTTGCCATTCATGGTCACAATCGGCAGTGCGCAATCGATTGCCTGCATGGCCGTATTAAAACCGGAAAAACCGATGGTATCGAGAAATGCCGTCGCCTGCCGCATGACGCTGTAAAAGCCCGCAGACGATTGCCAGGGCATGACCCGCAAATACACGGAGGGATCCAAACCAGAAGCACGGAACAGGTTGTCCAGACGCTTTTGAAACAGCTCGCTCCATGCAGGCACTCTGGGGTTGGTAAAAAACAGAAACTGGGAATCTGGCAGCCGTTTGGCAATATCAACAAAAACGTGATCATGCTCCGGCGCATATTTAAAAGGGCTGCCAGGGCAAATGAACAGCGGCGCCTCAGGATTTACGCCATATTCAGCAAGATTCACGTCAATCGTTTTTACCGCATCCGGTTCGTAATAACAACCCAGGCCGGGCAATCTTACGAGCGTTTCCGAATAGTGGTCCTGCGAAGTTTTGTCCTCAAAATAATCAGCAGACAGATAGGCATCCATGGTTGGAAGACCTGTCGTTTCGGGATGTCCCCACGTGACTATCTGATGGCGCGCCAGTCGCATGGCAGCAAGCTTGGGAGTGAGACTGTCCATGCCCAATTCCGGATAAATCAACGCATCTGCATTGGATGCCACAATGAGTTTTGCCCAGTCCTGCACCTGCTTTGTCCCGCTGTGAAATACCGTGGCCCGGGTCCTGGCAAATGCCGTGCTGGCATCCTCCTGCGCATCCAGATAAAAGATGTGCAGTTCGAACCGGTCGCAATCAAGTTCCTGAACCCATCCTCGTACCATGGCATTCCAGACCGGGTGATCAAACACATGGGCCGAGACAATGCCAATGCGAATTTTTGCAGCGCCGATCTGGCGCGCAGGAGCGTTTTCAATTGCTTCTATTTCACGCCATTGCGCCATTAATCTGGTACAGATCTGGCCCAGCGGTGCGAGAATTTCCCGGTTATTTTTTTCGTGATAGGCCAGATAAAACGGCCATTCCACGCCAAAGGATTTAAGGTCATGGAGATCTGTTGCCTCATGGTCTGCGAACCATTCGGTCAGATCGGCAAGTTCAGCCGAAAAATTGGCCCGGATGGCATCCACATCGTCATTACTTTGGCGTATTACCGGAATCCGCGCGACCAGTCGCCTGATCCTGAAGTCAACAGAATCTGGTGCCAGCTTTACGCATTGATCAAAGGCTTCATAAGCGGCCTGGTGGTGTCCCAGCAACTTATGCAAGGCCCCCTTATTACTCCATGCCGTCAGAAAATCGGGCTGCATCGCAATGGCCTGGTTAAAGCTTTTTAACGCAGCATCAAATTGCAGCAGATCGCGCTCCAGGCATCCTTTATCGCTGGCCAGTTCAGCGCCTGGCTCCAGTACCAGAAGTTGTTCACAGATGCGCAACGCGTCGGTATTGCGCCCCATCAGTCTGAAAATTTTAATGCGGTTTTTATAGGCCTCAGCATTGCGCGGGTTGACAGCAACCGCTGCATCGTAATCTCGCACAGCCTCATCATGGCGACCGAGTTCACGTAAAACGTTGCCACGATTGTTGAGTGCCTGAATGAAATTGCGATCAAGCCCCAGAGCCTGATCGTAACTTTCAAGCGCCAATTGGTATTTCCCAAGGCCATACAGGGCCAGACCAAGATTGGTGTGCGCTGCAGGTTGCGATTTATTGAGTTTGATCGATTTTTTGATCAGCTCAACAGCTTCTTTGTTGTGTCCGGCCTGATGTCTGATCACACCCAGATAGTGCAGGCAGTCCGCCTGATTTGGCGCGGTACGCAGCACGAATTTATAGATGGTTTCAGCGTCTGCCAACCTGCCCTGCTGATGCAGGGCCAGTGCGCGCTGTACCTGCATAACCAGCGGCATGCCCGGCGACAAAAGGTTTGAATCGATGCTCATACCAAGAAATCCTTCCTCATATTTTTCAGATCCAATTTACCCGTGGAGGGGAAAACGCGTTGTGCAGATTACATTGTGTGCAAAGTTCTGTTGCGATTGGCGCAGATTGTAAGCCAATTATGGACAGGTTTTGTGGGCACTCAGGAATGCAGGCCAACCTGCAACCAAACAAGTGGACTCAAACGCAAGTACTCCATTGCAGCCCGCACGTGGTGTTCAGGGTCGCCGATTCCGTCGAACTTACGGTGATGCAACAGTGATTTTCTCGCAACAGAATACAGGCAGTAAACCGCAGTGCAACATAAGCGCTCCAACAGGCTTTTTACGCAGGAACTTTTAGAAAAATATACGCAAAAAATACACAGATTGCCCGTCACACAAAAGATAGTTTTCACAGAGCCATTTCACCTATCTTTTTGGATAGGTTTCCACTGTGCGGATTTATCCCTATGGTCAGTGTCATTTGAGGCCCACCCTTTTACACTCATAAACACTATGCAAACAGCTGCATCCACGTCAGGCAAAACCGACAGCAGATGCGTAGTGTTTCAGGCCAAGATCCTGCTACCCGGAAATAGTGTTGTTTTTTTCGCGCTGAGAGCAGTTCTTTTTAAAAATAAAGACACAAATTCCGTTTCGGATTGTGCCGACATAAAACCAAAAATAAAGAAAATATTTTGGAGACAACCACCATGAACAATTCCGTTCAAGCAACCCTGACTTTGCGAGTTTCAGCATGAAGTACCGGTTCTCGATAGATTTGGCGCGGCGCATCAAGGCCTGTCTTGCCATTGACGGCTTCACTGTCGATCAATTGTTCGTCAAAGCCGGACTTGACCATCTGGACCAGTACACGCCGACCCGCGAAGATCCGATCAAGATGTCCGATAAATTCAGTTACTTGTGGAAGACGCTGGCCAGCGCAACCGGTGACACCATGCTCGGCTTCAAAGTCGCGCCACCGCGTTCAATCTGCTGGCTGGGCGTGTTCGGTCATCTGCTGATGTCTAGTCGCAATCTGAAAGCAGCAGCTGAAAGTACGGTGCGCTACCTGCCCTTGATAACGCCGGGCATGCGTATTTCGATAGAACAAAAAACCGACTGCACCATCTTGTGCGTGCAACTGGCGTCAGGCAAACACGCTGTGCCACAGCAGCGTTACGACTTCACCTGGAACATGTTTCTGGAAACACTGCGCTATGTCGCAGGACAGCCAGATCTGCATCCAATTGCGGTCGATTACGCATTTGCGCCACCGCAATCTGCCGAGCCCTATGAAAACATATTCGGATGTCCGGTACGATTCGGCGCGGTACGCAACACCATGACGTTTTCCAACAAGGATCTGCAAGTACCGATCCCAACTGCCAACGATCTGGCAGCAGAAGGTTTGCTGCGCATTCTGGACGAAAAGATGCAGCAGGTCACGCCAACGGGCTTCACGATGAAAGTGCGCAACGCGCTGGCCACGATGATAGACAAGGGCGGCGCGCTGCGCGAAGCAGTTGCTGACAGCCTGCTGATCAGTGAACGCACTCTGCAGCGCCGGCTGGAAGCCGAGGGCACTGACTTTTCCACACTGGTCGACGATGTGCGGCGCGAAATTGCCGAACAGTTTCTCGGCAACGACAAAATGACCATGAAAGAGATGAGCTACAAACTCGGCTTCTCCGAGCCACGCGCATTTCATCGGGCCTGCATCAGATGGTTTGGGAAGCCACCAAGCAAGTTTCAGTTTGGGGGACGAAATAGCGCTGCCATGGGCGGCATGTTGTTATCTGGCGACAGATTAGAAGCCTCGGAGCAACAAACCGCCGTGAATTGACAGCAAATCAGTCAAAAAGTTTCAGGCAAGTACGATTTTTTGGGGTTAGAGGTGCAAAAGTTTATCTGTAGCAATGCATGGCTCTCAGAGTCAATAATTTGGCTCTGAATGTCAAAAACTACAGGGGAACTTATTTTTGGAACACGTTAATCTGCAATCACTTAATAGCGACTCAGAATTAAGTAGATGTGCAAAGAAAACATTAAGTTTCGAAAGTATTTTTTAAAGCAAACAACCCCAATCTATCTTCCTTGGAGACACAAATGAAATTTCTGACAAAACTCGCAATCGCATCCACACTGTCGTCAATCACTCTGGCTGCATCTGCAATGACCCCAATCGCTGATTCAGAACTGAGCATGGTAAGCGGCCAGGACGGTGTATCTATCGCTGCAAACCTGAACGTAAACATCGGTTCGTTTGTTTACACTGACACTGCAGCAAACGGCGGATCAGTAAGTTTCAATAACATCGGCATCAAAGGCGCGATCGCTGCAACTTTGGATATCGTAAATCAA
>JAYVMW010000055.1:0-47053 GCA_043758755.1 Oxalobacteraceae bacterium | reverse complement strand
CAAGCTGCGCGAGCTGGTGCGCAACACCGAAAATGTCGGCCAGCGCTTTCCCGAGGAGGCCCGGAAGATGCACTACAAGGAAACGCCGCGCCGGGCGATCCGCGGCCATGCGTCCCGCGACGAGGCCAAGGCGCTCACCGACGAGGGCATCGAGTTCACGCCGCTGCCAACGTTCCTGACCCGCGACATGCATTAAAAGCGGTCCGGTAATCAATGACTTGGGCTATACTCACGCCCTTTCTGCGGGTCGTTAGCTCAGTTGGTAGAGCAGCGGACTTTTAATCCGTTGGTCGCAGGTTCGAATCCCGCACGGCCTACCAAAATTGTACGAGGCGCAGGGGGGCTTAGGTGAAAACCTAAGCCCCTTTTGCGTTTTACTTCACATGAATGCTGAAATTAAGATAATCTGAGAAAAATATCGTGAATAGCACATTGCAGGGAAACGAAATGAAAAAGAATAAATCAGCTGTTGCGATCATGAACGGTTCGAATCTATCCGCAGCCACCTCAATTGCCGGACAGGCGCAGTCTGTCATCCAGGATGCCCCTCATGAAATCAGGCCGGGACAGTCAATTGAATTGCTCAAGGAACTGCACATACTGACCCGCGACGGGAAAATGAATCAGGACAGCCGGCGCAAACTCAAACAGGTTTACCATTTATATCAATTCATAGAACCGTTGATGCAGGCAGCGCAGCAAAACAATGCGGACATAACTCTGGTTGATCACGGTGCCGGCAAATCGTATCTGGGTTTTATTCTGTACGATCTGTATTTCAAATCCCAGACAGGCAAGTCGCACATTTATGGCATTGAAACCCGCGATGAACTGGTCAGCCGGTCGCAGGAACTGGCGACTCGACTGGGATTTTCCGGCATGTCATTTTTAAATCTGTCGGTGGCGCAGTCAATCGGTTCGGCCTCGCTTCCTGAAAAAATCAACATCGTAACTGCACTTCATGCCTGCAATACCGCCACAGATGATGCAATTGAATTCGCACTTAAAAAGCATGCGGATTACATTGTGCTGGTTCCCTGCTGTCAGGCTGAAGTGGCAGCCACTCTGAAGAAAAATAAAAGTACCGAAATCAGGGCCAATCCGATGTCGGAATTATGGCGTCATCCTATTCATACCCGTGAATTTGGCAGCCAACTGACCAATGTGCTGCGTTGCCTGCAGCTCGAGGCGCATGGCTATCAGGTTTCAGTAACGGAATTGGTGGGCTGGGAGCATTCCATGAAAAACGAATTGATCATTGCCACCAACAAAAATCTGCCCAGCCATCACGCCCGGCAACGGCTGGCAGAGGTGTTGCAATCGACTGGCCTGCAAACGTTGCAACATCGGTTTTTTTGTTGATTGTTGTCAATCGGAGTCATTGGAGTGTCACGCCGATTTGTTATGATGAACTGATGGGCTGATCAGGCATAATTGCACACAGAAGCCCGCACACAGAAGCCCGCACATAGAAGTCCGCACACAGAAACAAGCCGCACTGAAATAAGCATAGAGGGAAGCGCCATGTACGCAGCAGTCGATTTGGGATCAAACAGTTTTCGGATGCATATCGGCCGTTTTGATGGCGACGCCATGCGCATCGTTAAAAGTGCGCGCGAGCCGCTGCGTCTGGGCGCTGGTCTTGATGCTGATGGTAATTTGACAGCTGTTGCCATTCAAAGTGCAGTCGCAGCCCTGTCGCGCTTTAAGCTGGTTCTGAATCAGTACTCACTCGAAGCTGTTCGGGTCGTGGCCACCAATACCATGCGCATTGCCCAAAACGCCACTCAGTTCATGCCGCTGCTGGAAAAAGCGATTGGCTATCCCATCGAAATCATTTCCGGAGAAGAAGAAGGGCGCCTGATTTACATGGGGGTGGCCAAGGTGTTGGCCAATCCGGCAGAAAACCGTCTGGTCATCGATATCGGCGGCGGTTCCACCGAAGTGATATTGGGACGTGGTCAGGAAATTCTGAAAGTGAGTTCATTCAGTGTCGGAACGGTCAAACAGAGTCTGTCTTTTTTTCCGGAAGGACGGATCAGTCGCGAAAGTTTTGAAGCGTCCATTCTGTCGGCGCGCTCTCATTTTGAAGACGCTGCGCCGCACTATCAGTCGAGTAACTGGACCCAGGTGTATGGCTCGTCCGGCAGCGTGCGCTCGATTGCGGAAGTCATGGAGCGCAATAGTATCGGCGACGGCAAGCTCAGTTTGAAAAATCTTGAAAGTCTGAAAGACTTTTGTATTGAGGTTGGAAAAATCAGCGAACTGGAACTGGCAGGTATCAAGCCGGAACGCACCGCCATGGTGGTGGGCGGTCTGGCGATCTTAATCGGTGTCATGCAGGAGCTCAATATCAGTCAGGTTCAAACCATCGAGGCCGGATTGCGCATGGGAGTGATCTGGGACCTGCACCTGCGCGCCACCCGACACGATCGGCGTGAACAGGCAGTGCAGAATGTGGCAGGCCTGTTTCATGTCGATATGCAGCGCGCCAAACAGGTGGCTGAACTGGCACAGATCCTGTTTGTTCAATTAAAGCCAGGATCGGAACTGTATTTGCCGCAGCTGATCTGGGCAGCAAATCTGCATGAAGTCGGTTTGGCGGTGTCGCAAACCGGTTATCACAAACATGGCGCGTATCTGATTGAATATGCGGACATGCAGGGATTCACGACCCGGGAACAACGCAATATGAGCAGACTGATTTTGAGTCACAAGGGGAATCTGCGCAAGGTGCAGGATCTGTTGTCCGATTCCGATTTTGCCAAGGCGGTTCTGGCATTGCGGTTAGCGGTGTTATTCATGCATACCCGACTTGAATTGACGCTGGCCGAAGTCAGGGTCAAGCTGAAAAGCCGAATCGAGCTGGAAATCAAAGGCGCGTGGCTGACGCAGCATCCGACCCTGAGTTACTGGCTGGATAAAGAACGCGAAGCCTGGTCTGAAATTGATATTGATTTTGTACTAAGAGTCACGCCCTGAATAAGTGGGGCTCAAGAGTAGTGTTGGCTACCCGTTTATGGTAATGTTGCGCCGGTTCACCCTCCCCAAAGGATACAGTCTGGGAACGAATATAAATGGAGCATGCCATGTACAACCCGCCGGAATATATAAAAAGTCATATTCGTACTGTCCCCAACTGGCCAATTGATGGCGTCATGTTCAGGGATATCACGCCGCTGCTGCAAAATCCCAAAACCTTCAGAGTGCTCATTGACCTGTTTGTCCATCGCTACATGGACGCCAATCTGGATCTGATTGCCGGCATGGACGCGCGCGGATTCATTATCGGATCCGTGGTTGCATATGAACTGAACCTGGGTTTCGTGCCAATACGTAAAAAAGGCAAATTGCCGTTTACCACCGTGTCGGAAGAATATACCCTCGAATACGGCAGCGCCACTGTAGAAATGCACACCGATGCTTGCAAATACGGAGACCGGGTCGTCCTGATTGATGATTTGATCGCCACCGGCGGGACCATGCTGGCGGGTAAAAAACTCCTGGAAAGAAATGGCGCGGTCATCGTGGAAGGCGCCGCGATTGTTGATCTGGTGGATCTGGGTGGTTCGGCTACGCTCAGAAATGAAGGACTGCCGTTGTTTACCATTTGTGAATTTGATGGACACTGAATTGGCCGCTTTCGCCTGAGCTGCACACGACACTACGGATTCGCCGCGCACGATGAAATTGATCCTGACACTGACAAGATTTCAAAAACAATGCATCGCTGCATTGACTGATCTGGTGTTTCTGCCATTTATGTTCGTCGTGGCGCTGTGGATGCGCTTTGACACCGTTGATGCGGAACTGTTGAATCAATTCTGGATACTGATCGTTGCGGTACCGGTGATTGCGATTCCTGTTTTTGTGCGGCTCGGACTGTATCGCGCAGTGATCCGGTTTGTTGATCAAAAAATTGTGTTGGTAGTGGTGTACGGTGTATCAATTACCGTATTGGCCTTGATGGCCATCACGGTGTTTTTTCAGGTTGGCATCCTGTCGCGAGCCGTCTTTGGTCTGTTCTGGTTCAGTTCGGTCATGTATATGCTGGCCAGCCGCTTTTTGGCGAGGTCCTATCTGCTTGGTCTTCACAGCAACCTGAATGCGACTCGGGTGGCAATTTATGGCGCAGGACATGCCGGTGTGCAGGTGGCAACCGCCTTTCGTGCTTCGCGTGAATATACGCCGATGTTCATGATCGATGACAATGCCGAACTGCAGGGCGCCATTATCGCGGGTTTGCATGTGTACTCTTCCAGTGATCTGTCCGATCTGATTGCCAAATATCAGATTCAGGAAGTGCATCTGGTGATGCCGTCAATTTCCAAGAAAGCGCAAAAACAGATTTTGAACCGGCTGGAAAAATTGCGCGTCAAAGTACGAGTGACTCCACCAATCAGTGATCTGCTCAACGGTGAACTGTCCATCAAAGATATTCGTGAAATTGAAATTGAAGATTTGTTGGGACGCGATTCGGTTATGCCAGATCCGGCGCTGATTTCTGCCTGCATTACCAATAAAACTGTGGTGGTAACCGGTGCGGGTGGGTCGATCGGTTCGGAACTGTGCCGCCAGATTCTGATGCAAAAGCCGGCCATGCTGATTTTGCTTGAGATGTCGGAGTTTGCCCTGTACAGCATAGAAAAAGAATTGCTCGAATTAAAAAAGAAAAACGCAATTACCACGGAGATCATGCCGTTTCTGGCTTCCGTGCTGGATACCGAACGGTGCCAGAAAATTCTTTCCACGTTTCGTGCCCAGACGGTCTACCACGCAGCGGCCTACAAACATGTACCTCTGGTTGAACTCAATCCGATAGAAGGTATACGCAACAACGTGTTTGGCACACTAAGTATTGCTCAGGCCGCGCTGCGCGCCGGTGTAACGAATTTTGTGCTGATATCCACAGACAAGGCCGTACGTCCTACCAACGTGATGGGATCAACCAAACGCATGGCTGAGCTGATCTTGCAGGGACTGGCTGCCCAGCAGTCACAGACCCGGTTTTGTATGGTGCGCTTCGGGAACGTGTTGGGCTCCTCGGGTTCGGTGGTGCCGCTGTTTCGTCAGCAAATACTGGCCGGTGGACCGATCACGTTAACCCATCCGGATATTACGCGCTATTTCATGACCATCCCGGAAGCGGCGCAACTGGTGCTGCAGGCCGGTTCGATGGGCGCAGGCGGGGATGTGTTTGTGCTGGATATGGGAGAGCCGGTCAAGATAATGGATCTGGCAGAGCGTATGGTGCACTTGAGCGGACTGGCGCTTAAATCGGAAAGTGACGACCGGGGCTCGATTGAAATCAAGCTGGTGGGTTTGCGACCCGGTGAAAAATTATACGAAGAATTGCTGATCGGTGAAAACGTGGATGGGACTGAGCATCCGCTGATCATGCGTGCTGAAGAGAACATGATAGCCTGGCCGGTATTGCAGGCACGGATGGAAACGCTGGAGCTGGCCTGCAAAAATTTTGATTATGAAGAAGTGCGCAAACTGTTGCTGGAACTGGTCCGGGAATATCAGCCGCAATGCGGAATCGAAGACATGATCTGGCGCCGGGAGCGCAATCAACCGTTGCATCAGAGTGAAATTATTACGGGCGATCAGAGGCTGCACTGATCGTTGATATCTACTTCTTAATTCAGCGTGGCGATAACAGGAGCGTGGTCGGAAGGTTGTTCCCATTTGCGCGGCAAGCGATCTATCACACAGCCGGTGCAGCGTTTGGCCAGTTCGGTGGACAGTAAAATATGATCGATGCGCATTCCTTTATTTAAACGGAATCCCAGTGCGCGGTAATCCCACCAGCTGAAACTTTTGGCGGCCTGTTCAAACATCCGGTATGAATCGATCAGGGGCAAGTTCAGCATGGCCTGAAATGCTGCGCGTTCCGGTTCTGACACCAGATTCTGGCCAACCCAGGCAGCAGGGTCATACACGTCCCGATCTTCGGGTGCGATATTGAAATCGCCCAGCAGTGCCAGTTGCGGGTAATTTTTTTGCTGCTCGGTCAGCCAGCTCTGCAATCCTGTCAGCCATTTCAGCTTGTACTCAAACTTGTCTGAATCCGGTGCCTGACCGTTCGGAATGTAGGCGCAGATAATGCGCATTCCGGCGATCGTCACGGTCAGCAGGCGTTGCTGCTCATCTTCAAACAGGGGATTGTTCTTGACCACTTCCGTGATCGGGTGGCGCGACAGAACGGCCACGCCGTTATAGGTTTTCTGGCCGCTGAATTCAACCTGATAACCGGCAGCCTGAATTTCTGCTATCGGAAATTTATCATCAGTGAGCTTGGTTTCCTGTAGGCACAGTACATCAACCGGATTGTCTGCCAGCCATTGCAGCACCTGTGGCAGGCGGACTTTTAACGAATTGACGTTCCAGCAGGCTAGTTTCATGTTTGTAGTCAGTCTTTGATAGTGAATGCGACATGTTAATTGTGGCAATTATACGCACGGCCACCAATAAACAGTACCCCAAAGAAGGAATTACTCTGACGTCGTTGATGATTGCTGTACGGCGCCCAGTGCCCAGTGAAACACTTTCACTGCACAGATCAGCACCACGCCGATTACGGCAATGGCCAGCAGACTAAACAGGACCGGACCACCATCGGTAAACAGTTCGCCGGTCAATGCCGTGCCGACTCCGGCACCGAGCATGGCAATAATCAGGGTACGCATGACCAGCACCCCATCCTTGTCGCTCTCAGTCAGAAGGCCGGTCATGAATGGAGTGACCATATAAAATCCGACGTTGATCAGGATCTGTCCAAACAGAAAGGCCATGGAGCCGCGCAGATTGAAAAACAGATACAACGCTGCACCCATGACCAGCAGACCCAGAGCTACCCAGCGCAAACGGTGCGACGGATTGCGGGTCAGGGCCGGAACGATGGCGCCGATAAATCCGGCAATTGAAGAAATCGCCAGAAATAGACCGACCGTACTGACTCCAATTTGTGACAGTTCTCCCATGTAGCCGCTCACCGCCCATTGACCTGCCTGTACGCCATACACCAGAAAAATCACAAACAGGATCAACGTAATAATCGATTTGGGCAGCAGTACCGGCGCATGCGCCTTTTCTTCCTGTTCGGTTTTGGGCTTGATCAGGAAGACCAGTGGAGCGAGCAGCGCAGCAAACGCCGCCAGCCATAAAAAAATCGGGCCGCGCCCGGCGTTTGGAGTCAGGGTCGACAGAAAGTACAGCAGGCAACCCATGCACACGCCGCCGACCAGATTGATCATGCCCCAAATCCGCTCGGCCTCGGCTTCGGCTGCCACGTCGTGCGTGATCAGACTGAACAGCGCACCTTCACCCAGTCCGGCCAGCAATCGGGTGCAGCTGAGCATTCCAATGCCATCGGCAAAATGAGTCAGCAGCTCACCCAGAATCAGTGCCAGTACGCCGCCCAGTGCGACCCTGAAATGGCCATGTTTCACCAGTCTGGGCAGCAGCAGACAGTACAGTGCGATACCGCCGATTTCGGCGCTGGCAACGATAGTTGCGGTGGATTCTGTGATGCCGGGTATGCGGGTCAGGGCCATGACGATGAGCGGCATGACCATGGTGCCGTTCAAGGCGGTGGCAAACGCGGCACTGAGGCCGACGATTCTGGTGGTTCCTGATTGCATCGTAATTTTGTCTCCGGTGTGCGTTTGTGGGGTGCGCAGGCAACTATATCTGATGGCGACAGTATTGAGTCGGGTCTTTTTCGGCCATGATTCCTGTTGTAACTGGTCAAAAATGGTTCGGTCCGGCTTGACTCGAGATGGACTCCTGTGCGACTCTTGTTGCTATAAGTAAAATTCTCCTGGAAGCGCACTATCACCATGACAATCAGCCATCTTGACGATGACCGCTACAACATTGCCAATATTCCGGCCTATCTGCTGCGTTGTTTGGCAGCCACGCTTGCCGATTTGGGCGTCGATGCTGCGCGGTTGTGCCAGGGGTTGGGATTTACGGTGGATGATCTGGCCAATCCGGCCTGCCGCATCTCGTTCAGGCAGGGCAGCATACTGATACGGCGCGGTCTGGAAATGGTACCCGGCAAGGCCCTCGGTCTGCTGATCGGCGAACGCGAAACGATTGCATCGATAGGGCTGGTCGGCTACGCCATGATGACCAGTCCGACGCTGGGAGACGCGACCCGTTTGGGCATGAGTCAGCAGAAGTTCACCGGCAGTATGCTTGAATTTGATTTCAAAATGAATAAGCAGGTGGCTGCAGTTACCGCCAGCAACCGCTTTCACCAACCCGATATTCAGCAGTTTCTGGTGGAAGAAGCGTTCGCCAGTTTTCTGCAGGTCGTGCGTGGGCTGGTGGGCAACAGTTTTGTCCCGAAATGTGTCGAACTGAGTTATCCTGCGCCGGTTTATGCGGAAGAATACAGCCGGGTTTTTCAGTGTCCGGTTCTGTTCGGGCAAAAGACCAATGCCTTTGTTGCCGATATTGACTGGATCGCAAAACCACTGTTGACCTATGACCCGCTGAGTCACCGCCAGGCGCTGGAATTTGTTGAAATGAGTTTTTCCCGCGAGCGCGAAAATGTTGATCTGTTTGAATCGGTGGAACGTGTGGTGCGCCAGAATCTGAAAGATCTGCCCACCTTTTCCGAAATTGCACAAAAGCTGTGCCTGAGTGAACGCACCCTGCGGCGCCGGCTGGCAGACAAGGGCGTGTCGTACCAGTCGCTGCTGGACATGGTGCGCAAGAACCGCACGCTTGAAATGCTGGAAAATTCCAGACTGTCAATTGAACAAATTGCACTCGAAGTCGGCTTTTCTGACTCCCACAATTTCCGGCGCGCGTTTAAACGCTGGACCGGCAGCACTCCGAGCGAGATGCGCTAATTACCTTTGAAAAACTGCAAATATGAACAGCCAAGATCTCGAAAATATCAATGTCACGTCATTTGATGCCATGCCGACACCTGCGGAGCTGCATGCACGCGTGCCGCTGACCGAACATGCCGCCGGTGTCGTCAATGCAAATCGCGAAGCCTTGCGTGCCATACTGGACCGCAGGGATCATCGCCTGTTTGTGGTGGTCGGTCCGTGCTCGATTCATGATCCGGTTGCCGGTCTGGATTACGCACGGCGCCTGAAAGCCTTGCAGGAAGAAGTCGGCGATACCATGCTGCTGGTCATGCGCGTCTATTTTGAAAAACCGCGTACCACCACAGGCTGGAAAGGCTACATCAATGATCCGGACATGGATGACTCTTTTCACGTCGACCGTGGCATGGAGCAGGCGCGCCGCTTTCTGCTGGATGTCTGTGAGCTTGGCCTGCCGGCCGGCACCGAGGCACTTGATCCGATTTCGCCGCAGTATCTGGGTGACCTGATTGCCTGGACTGCGATCGGCGCGCGTACCACCGAATCGCAGACTCACCGCGAAATGTCCTCCGGCCTGTCAACACCGGTTGGATTTAAAAACGGTACCGATGGCGATATCGGCATTGCCATCAATGCGATTTTGTCGGCATCTCACCCGCATTCATTCCTGGGATTGAATGATCAGGGCCGGGTTGCCATCGTGCGAACCAGCGGTAACCAGTATGGGCACGTAGTGCTGCGCGGCGGAGATGGGCGCCCCAATTACGATACGGTGTCGGTGGCCATGGCTGAACAGGCCATGATCAAGGCCAGACTGCCTGCCAATATTGTGGTCGATTGTTCGCATGCCAACAGTTTCAAGAAGCCGGAACTGCAACCGCTGGTGATGACCGATGTCGTCAATCAGGTAGTGCATGGCAATACCTCGATTGTCGGTCTGATGATTGAATCAAACCTGGTGGCGGGCAATCAAAAAATACCCGAAGATCTGTCGCAG
This sequence comes from Oxalobacteraceae bacterium, assembly GCA_043758755.1. Taxonomy (GTDB): domain Bacteria; phylum Pseudomonadota; class Gammaproteobacteria; order Burkholderiales; family Burkholderiaceae_D; genus Solimicrobium. Next base: position 37,204 of record JAYVMW010000055.1, on the reverse strand, counting down.
CTTAAATACGGTTGCTCGGTGACGGACGCGTGCGTCGATTGGGAAACCACCGAAAAGATGCTGCGCGAAGCCGCGACCCAGTTGCGCTCCATGACCCGGGCGGACCGGTAAGCGGTTCTGATTGCAGCGCGCTTTGTATTTTATGCGACACGGCTCGGTCCAAAGCTGTCATTTGGAGCAAAAAGTGGCTGTATAATTGCCTGACCTTGTCCAGCCAGGGTCCGGCTGAAGTAAGTTTTAAATTGAATCTGTTCGATATGCTTGAAGAAATTGTCAAAATTCGCGCGGTGTCGTCAAACATCATGGCGAATAATTATTACGAAAAGGCTCCGAAAATGATTGACGAACTGATTCTTCTTGGCGAGGAGAGTAATCCAGTTGAAATTAAAAATAATCCATGGAATATCCTAGTTATTGATGATGATATGGAGGTTCACGCCATCACGACTCTGGCGTTAAAGGGCGTAAAAATACACGGTAAAGGGCTCAACCTGATCCACGCGTTTTCCAGCATAGATGGCATCGCGTACCTGAAAGACCGGTCCAATATTGACCTCATTTTGCTCGATATGGTCATGGAAACGCAGGATGCCGGATTAAAAGTGGCGCAGTGGCTTAATGAAGAATCCGACCAAGATACCAGACCGGTTGTCATCCTGCGCACCGGTCATCCAGGATTGCTGACTACCGATGACATCATGACGAATACCCACTTTGACGGAATGATAGAAAAATCACGGGTAACTTACCATAACCTCATCAATCTGCTCACTACCATGTTGCCAGATGCCTGACCGGGCAACATTGACCATGAAAGTTTATTGTTGCAGCGTCGTTGGTTGCGCACTTTTTATTCTTCAACTCCAGAAATCTTCGTCTTTCAAAATGTTGCTGCAACAGGAGTAATCAATGGCACGCTGCATTCTTATTACCGGTTGTTCAAGTGGTATCGGCTATGCCATGGCTCGCGAATTTCATCGTCAGGGCCATATTGTGTATGCCACGGCGCGCCGTCCTGAAACACTGGCAACGCTGGCTGCCGAGGGACTCAAGACGCTCACGATGGACGTCTGCTCCGATGACAGCGTCGCTCTCGCCATGGATACCGTCATGCGCGAACAGGGTCGGCTCGATGTACTGGTCAATAACGCCGGGTTCAGTCAGGTCGGCGCCATGACCGACCTCAGTCGCAGCGATCTGCAAAAACAATATGACACCAACGTCATCGCACCGGTGGCTGTTACCCGGGCGGCCCTGCCGCTGTTGCGCGCTGCGGTGACACACAAAGACAGCGGCGGCAGGGCGGTGCTGGTCAATATCGGCAGTATTGTCGGTATCCTCACTACTCCTTTTGCCGGGGCCTATTGCTCCAGCAAGGCGGCCATCCATTCGGTTTCGGACGCGTTGCGCATGGAACTGGCACCCTTTGGCATCAAAGTGGTGACTGTTCAGCCGGGCGGCGTGAAGTCAAGTTTTGGCGACCATGCCGAAACAGCACTGCGTTTGCCGGATGATTCGATCTTCAAGTCTGTGGAAAACAGTATTCATGCCCGCGCGCAGGCCGGGCAGGTAGGAGCCATGCCTGCCGAGGAATTTGTGATACCGATTGTTGCTGCGATTCTGGCCTTTGATCCGCCCATCGTGGTCCGGGGTGGCCATAACAGTTTCATTCTGCCGCTGCTCAAGCGCTGGCTGCCTGCCCGATTGTTTGATTCCAGAATGAGCAAGGTATTTGGACTTAATCTGCTTAAACCCAACTTAAAAGGAGAGTAACCATGATGTTCAAATCGACACTGGTGCTGCTGACTCTGTTATCTGCATCCATGCTCTGCAACGCGCAACAACCAAATCCGCTGGATACGGTGCCGGAGAAAATGCCTTTTGACGTTCCGTACGGCGAGCCGGTTTCACTTGACCGGGCTGAAACCGCCATCCGTGCCGCTCTGGCCGAGGCAAAAAAACACAACTGGAAAATGAATGTGGCAGTGGTAGATTCCGGCGGCAATCTGGTCGCGTTTCAACGCATGGACGGCGCACAACTGGCGTCCATTCAAATCGCAGAACACAAAGCGCGCGCTGCGGCGCAGTTTCGGCGCGAAACCAAAGTATTTGAAAATGCCGTTCAGCAGAATAACTATAACTACGTCCTGACCCTGGATGGCGTGATTGCTTCGCGTGGCGGTATTCCGATCGTGGCTGACGGAAAAATAATCGGCGCCATAGGATGTTCTGGCGCGACTGGTTCTCAGGATGAAGTCGTGTGCAGGGCGGGTGTGGAAAGCCTCAAGTAACTCAGTGCAGGAGATTACATCGGTGACCAGTTCAGGTGCTTGCCCTGGTCATTGACAACTGAAGTCATCTGTTTGAATACCTTGGCCTGTATGGCATCGGGCAGGCGGACAAAATCCAGGCTGTTCACATAATGGTCGCCCTGCATGAAACACCAGGAAAAATATTTCAGGACTGCGATGGTCTGGTCGACATCAGCGGCAACTTTGGGCAAGATGACAAACGTTCCCATCGTGATGGGCCAGCTGTCTGCTCCGGCTTTATCGGTCAGCATTTCATTGAAGGTGGCCTGGGTTTTCCAGCTGCTGTGATTTAAAGCCGACTCAAAACTTGCCGGTTTGGGTGATACGAATACACCGGCAGCATTTTTTAGTTGCACGTACGTCAGTCTGTCCTGGATTACGTAGTTGTAATCTACATAGGTAATTGCATTCGGGGTCTGTTTTAATGCCGCCACGACACCGGCACTCCCTTTGGCCAGAATGACGTCGGCAGGCCATTTGACCAGAAAATTGACACCATACGAAATCTTCCATTGCGCATTGATGCGACTCAAATAGTCGCTGAAATTGTAGGTGGTACCGGACCCATCGGCACGGGCAATGACGGTGATGGCCGATTTGGGCAGGTTGGCAGCGGGATTTTGAGCAGCTATGGCAGGATCATTCCACCTGGTGATTTGCCGGGTAAAAATGGCAGCCAGCAGTTCGCCGGTCAGTTTTAGTTCGCCGGATCTAACGCCCGTTACATTCACGACCGGCACAACGCCGGAAATAGCGCTGGGGAACTGGATCAGGTGACTGGCCTGCAGGTCGTGCGGGGTCAATGCGACATCGCTGGCACCAAAATCAACCGCCTGTTCCTTAATTTTTTTAATGCCGGCGGACGACCCGACAGGCTGATATCCGATATCAACTCCGGAATTCTGTTGATACGCCTCCGCCCATTTTTCATAAAGTGGTTTGGCCGCAGAAGAACCGGCACCCTGAATCGATGCGGAGTGCGAAAGCGTGTGAGCTAAAAATAACAGCAGACAGAATATACTTTTGACAACATGTGACATGAATAACCTTTGTGTTTTTGCAATGGGTTTTGACCTGGCGTCAATGACTAAAGCAGTGTAGCTTTTGAATATGACAGGATAATGATTTGAGGCAACATTTTGTTCTGAGTCATAATCTGTGGCATGGTTGTCAGTATTGCTGCTGGATATTGAGCTATCATTTGTAACGCATTCCAAATGTTGCTGCATCCAATCAGAATTTCCCAGGGAGATCTCAATGAGTCGCGAAACTGTAAAAAGAAAATTCTTGCAAAAATTGATCAGAACCGAATACAAAAAATTCAAGGAACACAAAAAAATAAAATTGGGAAAAATATTTCGACTGGGCTATCTTGATGATTCGGGATGTAACTGGAGCATTGCGATACAGCGAGAGCCGGGCTGGGAACTGGCCGCTGATTTTATCCGTCCCCACATCATCAAATTGCGGTCGATGTACAGCGTGGCTGATTAGGATTTTTGGCAATCAATCCAATTTTGAATTAATGAAACTGCTTGCCATTGGAGTTAAACCATGGACAGACTCGAAGCCTTCCGCAGTATTGCAGCACAGGCCAGCCGGGGAGAAATCAAATTCTCGACCAATATCAATGCCACCTTGCGGGTCAAGCAGTTACTCAACGATCCTGATGCGCATCTGGCCAGCGCCACCAAACTGGTCCTGGCCGACCCGCTTTTTTCGGCGCGTACCGTGGCCATTGCCAACTCGGCGGCATACAACCGCTCCGGCACCAAAATCAATAACGTGACTACGGCAGTCATGCGACTGGGGTTTGGAACACTGCGCTCACTGGCGGTGTCATTGATCGTGCGCCAGATGGGCGATGGACTGAGCAATCCATCGATCAGAAAAAAATCAGCTGAACTTTGGGAGCACACGGCCTGCGTTGCGGCTCTGGCGCAGGTGATCGCACGGCGCATGACGAAAATCGATCCGGATACGGCCATGTTCGCCGGCATCGTGCATGAAGTGGGCGGATTCTACCTGTTGTCGCGTGCCGAAGAGTTCCCCGGATTGCTTGATGGAGAACTTGAGGGTTGGATGGAGTATGGTGAAAAAATTATCGGCCGTGGCGTGCTTAAAGCTCTGGACATGCCGGAAACCATCTGCGAAGCGGTTGAGTATCTCTGGCATGGTGTGGGCGCTCAACCTCCGGTGACGCTGGGCGACGTCCTGATTCTGGCCAACGATCTGGCCACTACGTTGTCGCCACTGCAGCCTCCTTCTGAAGTGGCAATTCAGGATGCCAATTCCAGAGTTGATTTTATGATCGGTGACGAGTCACTGAGTTCGATCATGGATGATGCGACCGAACAGATAGAATCCTTGCGCGAAGCACTGCTGGGCTGAAGCCAATATGAAAGCAGATCAGCATGACCATGAAAATTGATTTTGTCTCAGACATCGCCTGTCCGTGGTGTGCTGTGGGCCTGAACGCACTGGAACGGGCGCTGGAAAAAATCGGCGCAACAATTCTGGTTGAGCTGCACTTTCATCCCTTTGAACTCAATCCGGATATGACCAGCCAGGGCGCTGATGCCGGTGACTATCTGCGTGAAAAATATGGCATGAGCAAAGAGAGAGTGGCGCAAAGCCGCGTGGATTTGCGTGCGCGAGGAGCGGCGGTGGGTTTCCAGTTTGGCGATGTAACGCGCATCTGGAATACCTTTGATGCGCACCGCCTGCTGTACTGGGCCGGTCTGCAATCCCCTGACCTGCAGCGCAGGCTCAAGCATGCGTTTCTGAATGCCTACCATGGCGCAGGACGCGACCCGGGCAATCCGGCACTGATGCTGGAATTGGCGATGCAGGCCGGTCTGGATCGGGACGGTGCGCAGGAAGTGATTGACAGTGATCGTTACGCAAACGAAGTGCGCGCTCAAGAGCAATACTGGAAAGAGGCCGGCATCAGTGCCGTCCCGTCCATCATCCTGAATGACAGACATCTGATTACCGGCGGGCAGTCACCGGAAGTGTTTGAGCGGATATTGCGCGAGATTGCCTCTGAGGCTGCCAGTTAGCGGCTAAGTTTAAGTATTTATTTCGTTGAATATGTTATTCGTTTGGGTCATAATCCGACATATTTAATAAGAATTAAGTATTTATATGTTGATATCTATTCATGAATTTAAGTCGCATTTGGCCAAATATGTCGCTCAGGCGCAGTCCGGCAGCGTCATTGAGCTGACTTCCCATCGTAAGGTGGTAGCCCGCATTACAGGCGTACCGCAACACGGACCAGAAGGTATTGATAAATTGCTGGCAGCAGGAGTCGCAACCTGGCGGGGGGGCAAGCCGAAAGGCGCTGCGCTGAACTTATCAGAAGGTGGCAGGTCGATATCCGCGATGGTAATTGAGGATCGCGGATGATTTTGTACTGTGATACCTCAGCCCTGGTGAAGATGTATATCGCCGAAGTGCATAGTGAATTGATTTCTGCGCAACTGAATCAGGTTGAAGCCGTGGCCGTTTGCAGAATCGCATGGGCCGAAGCGCACGCGGCTTTTGCCAGGCGCGCACGAGAAGTCGTTACCGACGCGGAAACGATAGAGCTCGCCAAGACCGCACTGGCATCCGACTGGCCAGACTTTGTAATCGTTGAAGTCAATCAAAATCTGGTTGAGCTCGCAGGTGAATATGCGGACACGTTTGCACTGCGCGGCTATGACAGCGTTCAACTGGCAGCGGCGCATCAAGTTTTAAGGATTTCCGGATCTCCAGTTCTGTTTGGCAGTTTCGATCTGCGTCTGAACAAGGCCGCCAAAGCACTTGGCATGTCGTGCCTGTAAATTTTCGCACTTTTATTTTGTCCTGAATACTCCAGGTGTCTTGGCAGTCAAATTTGCTCCAGCAAGTTGAATCTGAACCAGCCGGCCAGATTATTGGCCGCAATAACCACCCTTAACGTCCGCTTTGGCCTTAGCCGTACCGAGCCTATCTCACTATACTCAATGCATCAATCTGGATAACTCAGATAATCAATTTATTACAGCAGGCAACGCGAGCATGCAAACCACAGCAGCGCTGGAAAATCAGTATGTACTGGCCGTCGATCTCGGCACCTCCGGGTGCAAGACCGCGCTGATCTCGCGCGATGGTCATGTGGCAGGCTGGGCTTATCGCGCCGTGACCATGCATCTGCTGCCCGGAGCCGGCGCGGAGCAGGTGCCGGCTGACTGGTGGCAGGCTTTTTTGGACAGCGCACGCCAGGTTCTGGCCGAAAGCGGCGTGAATCCGGCCAGTGTGGTCGCAGTGTGCTGTTCGACTCAAGGCGAGGGCACCATACCTGTGGATTGTTGCGGTGCGCCGCTGATGAATGCCATTACATGGATGGATATGCGCGGCGCGGGCAATCTGCGTTCCCAGATGCGCGGTCCGATCAATGTCAACGGTTATGACGTATTCAAACTGCTGCGCTGGCTCAGACTGTGTGGCGGTGCGCCGTCCCTGTCGGGCAAGGACCCGGCTGCGCACATGCTGTTCATACGCGACATGTATCCTGATATTTATGAACGGACCCACAAATTTCTGAATGTGCTGGATTTCTTCAATCTGAAACTGACCGGCCGGTTTGTCAGCACCTACGATTCGATTCTGACTTCCTGGGTCACAGACAACCGTGATGTCAACCATATCCGCTACCATCCTGGCCTGCTGCGCGACAGTGGCATTGACGCAGGCAAGTTTCCCGATTTGGTACCGTGCACTGAAATCATCGGTACGCTGTTGCCCGATGTGGCCACAGCGCTGGGGCTGTTGACGTCAACCAGAGTGGTGGCAGGCGCGATCGATAACACGGCAGCTGCAATCGGAGCCGGTACCCTGGCCGACAATGAAGCCCATTTATACATAGGCACTTCATCGTGGATCGGCTCGCATACAGCTAAAAAGAAGGTCGATGCCACGACCCAGATTGCCTCAATTCCGTGCGCGCTACCCTCCAAATATCTGATGGTGGCCATGCAGACATCGGCTGGTAACAACCTGACCTTCCTGAAAGAAAAGGTGTTGTACAACCAGGATGCATTGCTGCATAAAGAGCAGTTACCGGACGTGTATAAAATATTCGATCGCATCGCCTCAGACGTGCCGGCCGGCAGCAACGGTCTGATCTATACCCCGTGGCTGTTTGGTGAGCGCTGTCCGGTAGACGACCGCAGTCTGCGCGCCGGTCTGTTCAACCTGTCGCTTGATCATAACCGTGAAACCATCATCCGCGCTTTCTTCGAAGGTGTGGCACTGAATACCCGCTGGATGTTGAATCCGGTGCAGAAATTTCTGGGCAGTGAACTGCCGCAGCTGACTTTACTGGGAGGTGGCGCGACCTCTCAGGTATGGAGCCAGATCTTTGCCGATGTGCTCGGCATACCGGTGCGTCAGCTGGCCGAGCCGCTGCAGGCCAATGCACTGGGTGCAGCCTACATTGCCTTTGTCGGGCTGGGGCTGATGGACTTTGCGGGCGCTGCAGCGCAGACCCGCTATCGTGCAATGCTCGAGCCTGATGCGGCAGATCATGCCGTGTATGACGAGGTGTTCGCCACCTTCACTGAATTGCACAGTCGTTTGTCGCCACTCTATAAACGGCTAAACAATGGAAAACGGAGATGAGTAAATTCACTGCTCAAAAGCAGCAGGTCATTGATGCCTGTCTGAGCCTTTCCAACGCCGGGTATCTGGCCGGCACGGGTGGCAATCTGGCACTGCGTCTGACTGAAGAACTGTTTGCCGTCACACCCTCCGGCGCGGATTATTTTGCGCTGCAAACCGACGATATCTGCGTTTTGCGCCTGAACGATCTGGAGCAGCTCGAAGGCAATCTGAAGCCATCGGTGGAAAGCGCCATGCATGCTGCCATGCTGAATTTCAAAACTGCGATGCAGGCTAGCGTGCATACCCATCAACCCATGGCCAGCGCGATCGCGCTGCTAGGCATCGATCTGCCTGTGACCGACACAGATGACCGGCTCTCACTGGGCGAGAAAGTGGTCATCGTACCTTACGCGCCTTCCGGCACCGGATTTTTGGTCAGCAATTTCAAGAAATGCCTGCGTACCGATATTCACGCCTATCTGCTGAAAAATCACGGTGTGATCTGCGCGGCATCTGACATGGCCGGCGCCATGGTCAATGTCAGCCGGATCGAAACTGCTGCCGCGCATTTCCTGCGCATGCGGATTGAAAATTCTCCTGCGCTGTCACCGGTGCTGCGCTCAATGACACTTGGCGCGCTCGATCCAAAACACATTTAGAAGGAATAACAGAATGACCCAATCGACCCAGCAGTACGCAATCAGTGACTGGCATGATACCGATGATATCTATGCGCGCCTGCAGGCCTTGCTCAAACAGCCGGTACGGCCGATCCGACGCGAGCGCATGCCGCAGATACTAAATTATTTCGAACAGAAGTGCAGCCGTTCAAAACAGCTCGCAGTGCAGACTGCCGAAGTTATCCCGGGTGGCGTGCAGCACAATCTGGCCTTTAATTACCCGTTTCCGATTGCCGCCGAACGATGTGACGGAGCCCATTTGTGGGATGTGGATGGCAATGAATACATCGATTTTTTACAGGCTGGCGGACCGACTCTGCTGGGTTCCAATTACGAACCGGTGCGCCAGAAAGTCATCGAGCTGCTTAATCACTGCGGACCGGTAACCGGCCTGTTTCATGAATATGAAATGAAGATTGCCGAACTGATTCGCTCGTTCATGCCGAATATTGAAATGTTTCGCATGCTGGGCTCTGGTACCGAAGGCGTGATGGGAGCGATCCGGCTGGCGCGCGCGTATACCGGGCGCAGGCATATTATCAAGATCGGCGGCGCGTACCACGGCTGGAGTGACCAGATGGTGTATGGCATGCGACTGCCAGGCACCGGACGGCGTGAGGCTATCGGTATTCCGGCCGGCTCCACCGCAAACACTGAGGAATGTTTTCCGAACGACCTGAATGCGCTGCGCAGAAAGCTGTGGCTGAACCGGCTGCGCGGCGGCACTGCTGCCGTGATACTGGAACCGCTCGGCCCGGAAAGCGGGACCAGACCGGTGCAGCGCGATTACAATCAGAAGGTACGCGAACTGTGCGATGAGTTTGGTGCCTTGCTGATTTTTGATGAAGTGGTAACCGGATTTCGGATTGGCATGGGTGGTGCACAGGGATATTTCGACGTCAAACCGGATTTGACTGTGTTTGGTAAATGTCTGACCGGCGGTTACCTGATGGCCGGCGGCATTGGCGGGAAGAAGGAGGTGATGATGCTGCTCGCAGGTGGCATCGGTGCTACCAGCAAGCGCGCCTTCGTGGGCGGCACACTGTCCGCCAATCCGCTGTCGTGCGTAGCCGGATATCACGCCATTGCTGAAATGGCGCGCACCAATGCGCCAGTGCTGGCTGGACGCGCTGGCGACCGTTTGTGCCGCGGACTGTCCGAAATCGTCAACCGGCTCGGCCTGCCCTACGTGGTGTACAACCAGGGCTCGATCGTGCATCTGCAGACTTCTGCGGTACTGCTGCTGAGCATGAAGAATCCGATCAAGCTGATGAAGGAAGTCAATGCAAGAAAACACATGATGGAAGAGATGGGCGCAGCGTACATGGCACATGGACTGGTCACTCTGGCCGGCAGCCGTATCTATACCAGCATGGCTGATACTGATGTGGTGATTGATGAAGCGCTGAACCGTTTTGAATCGGTATTGAAACTGGTCTGAAGATATTGCGACCCACAGGCTACAAAGGCGCTAAACATGAATGAAGCGGCATTGACACACAAACTGCATGAAGCAGCTGATCGTCTTATGGCAAGGGGGTTGCTGCAACCCGGTTCCAGCCTGTCACAACGTCTCACTGGACTGGAGGCTGGCCAGATTGCCTTGCTCAAGGTTGACGCTGACCGGTCCTGCACGGTCAGACTGGCCAAGCTCGATTCGTCTGCGCCAGGAAATTTGCTGCGCTGGCATCTGGCCGTATATCAACAGCGCAACGACGTTGGCGCAATTCTGTTGAATCACCAGCCCTGGGCTGGCGCATTGAAGGAACTTGACTGCGGCATGCCGGGTATTTTCGACGAGCAGATCCGCCATCTTGGCAGCAGCGTAAAGTTGCTGAAAAATCAGGCTGTAACGGATGCACAGTGCACATGGTTGCGCGGTGGCGAGAATGCATTCGTACTGAACCAGAATGTGCTGTGTCTGGGCATGACGCTGGATCGAACCGTGTTCAATGCCGAACTGCTGGAAAAATGTGCCAAGGCGTTTGTGCTGGCCACTTGCACCGGAGGTCCGGTTGGTAAAATTCCATGGCTGATCCGCTATATAGCAAATGGCCGTTTGATGAAGGACGAAAAATACTCAGCCAGCCAGTATGCTCTGGGGCAGGTTCCTGCATTTAAATCTGCTTACTGACTACTGGTATTCAAATAGAAAAGGCGCCGACCGTAAAAGGATGCGCCTTTTTGACCATCTGCAAAAAACGGCTATTCAAGCTTCCAGACAAATTCAATTTTGGCCCAGAGTGTGTCCGCTTTACCGTCCTTGGTGCCGGGTTTGAACTTGCATTGGCTGAACGCGTTCAGTGCAGCCTTGTCCAGACTTTTACTGCCGCTGGATTTATCCACCTTTGAATCGATCACCTTGCCGTCAGGACTGATCTGAAACAGCAGGGCTACCGTGCCTTGCTCTTCGTTCATCAATGCCGCTTTGGGGTATCTGGGCGCCTCGCAACTTTTTGCGTCCAGAACCGGTGCCACTTCAGCACTGTACGAGGTCATGCAAATCATAAATAACAAACCAGAGGTTATGGCTGAAATACAGTTTTTCATACTGATAGTCCTTACTTTGTTTCATCTAGTGCCTGACTCGAAAAATGAATCAGGCCGCGGTTTTAAAATTCTTCCCAGTCCTGATCATTCGATACCGCTTTTTTTGCCGGGGCCGGTTTTGCAGCAGGCAATGATTTCACGCTGCTGCTTTTCGGCTTTGCCCTGACTGCAACCTGCAAAGGTTTGACTTCCGCGCGTGGCTTTGGTGCAGGTGCTCTTCTGGCAGTATTGACCGAGGCTTCTGCATTCAGTTTGAATATGCTCACCACGTTGGCCAGTTCTGCGGCCTGATCCTGCAAACTTTGAGCTGCTGCGGCGGCTTCTTCAACCAGTGCGGCATTCTGTTGCGTCATGCCGTCCATATCGATTACGGAGTGATTGATTCCTTCAATATCGGCGCTCTGATTCTGACTGGCATGGCTGATTTCAGAAATGATGTCGGTAACCTGCTTGACGCTGGACACAATCTGATTGATGGTCACACCGGCCTGACTGACCAGTTTGCTGCCAGTTTCAACCTTCTCAACCGAATCACCGATCAATGCCTTGATTTCTTTGGCCGCTACGGCGCTGCGTTGTGCCAGATTGCGCACTTCGGAAGCTACCACCGCAAATCCGCGACCCTGTTCGCCTGCGCGCGCGGCTTCCACCGCAGCGTTCAGTGCCAGAATATTGGTCTGGAAGGCAATCCCGTCAATGACAGCGATGATGTCCTCGATTTTCTTGGCTGATTCGGTGATCGAACTCATCGTGTCCACTACCTGGGCAACGACCGTGCCACCATGGCGTGCCACTTCCGATGCGGACTGGGCCAGCTGGCTTGCTTCGCGGGCATTGTCGGCATTCAATTTCACGGTGCCGGTCAGTTCTTTCATGGCCGAAGCCGTTTTTTCAAGTGAGCCGGCCTGTTGTTCGGTGCGGTTCGACAGATCAATATTGCCCATGGCAATTTCACTCGACGCCGTGGCAATGGTGTCGGTTCTGACCCGCACCTCACCGACGATATTGACCAGACTGTCGCGCATGTGCTTCATTTCGGCAATGATGCTGGTGGTGTCGCCCGGCTTGAGGTTGATCACGACGGCCAGATCACCGGCTGCGATTTGGGATGCAATCTGACTGGCATAGTCCGGTTCGCCTCCGAGCTGATTGAGCAGACTTTTGGTGATAATCATGGCCGCGGCCACACCGGCGGCCAGCGCCAGTCCACCCAGCAGCAGCATCAGGGTGCGGGCAGTGGCGAAGGCCGATTTGGCGTCATCGGCCACACCTGCGTTCAGTTTGTCTTCCAGGGTGATCATTTCATCCAGCGCATCCAGCCATTTCTTTTGCACCGGGCGTAATTTTTTGATCAGGGTGATGGTGGCAACTTCAGGATTGTTGGCCAGTCCCAGTTCCTGCGCCTTGGATGGCAAAGTTGCTGCAGCGGACTGTGCCTCTCTGAGTTTGGTCAGCAAACTTTTTTCTTCTGCCGTTGTTGCAGAATCGCTCTCGATAATTTTTGCCAACTGTTCGTCCGCTGCGGTATATTTTTCGCCCTGTTCCTTGATTTTCGCAAGATCCGGTGCCATGTCATCGGGATCGGTCAACAAAGTGAGATTGCGCAGCGAAACCATGCGGTCATAAACGATGGCGCGCATGTCGATGATCAGGCGTGTTTGCACATTGCTGACGCCGACTATATTCTCCAGCCGGCTTTGAATTTGGGCCATGCGGGTAATGCCCAGCACGGTGACCGCGACTAAAAATGCCAGTACCAGCGCAAATCCAAAACCCAGGAGCTTGCCGACTTTGATTTTTGAAAGATTCATATTGATCAGAAAGTGTTGAAATAATTAATAAAGTTCTTATCCAATTAGGGCTTTTGATAAGCGTGAAATGCAGCACTGCTACTTCAGTTCGACATGAGCGTATTTGAATATCAACTCATCATCTTGGTTTTAACGGCAATACTTTGAAAACAGTATCGACAGATAGATTTCATCTTAGGACGCAAAAATATAATTTCAATCTAGAAATTGAAGTTGTTTTGCAAATACCGCTCAAAACAGGTGACTATTAATATGGAGGGAGAGCAGAAATGCGCTGGAACAGACCATTATGGAAACTTTCGATATTGATGTGATCGAACCATCAATATCGAAAGAATTACATTAAAGGGCTGCTGCGCGATTAATCAGAAAAGTTGTCAGCAATGACACAGGCCGTCCGGTAGCACCTTTGGCAGAACCTGATTTCCAGGCCGTGCCGGCGATGTCCAGATGTGCCCAGGTATATTGCCGGGTATAACGCTCCAGAAAGCAGGCTGCCGTGATGCTGCCGGCTGCCGGACCGCCAATATTGGCCATGTCGGCGAAGTTGGATTTCAGCTGGTCGTTATAGGCTTCACCGATAGGCATGCGCCATGCGGTGTCGCCGGTGTCAATGCCGGCGGAGAGCAATTCATTGGCCAGAGCATCGTGGGCCGCATCGTGACGCGTGAACAGACCGGAATTATGATGGCCCAGCGAAGTAATGCAGGCACCGGTCAGTGTGGCCACGTCGACCACTGCCGCCGGTTTGAACCGTTCGGCATAAGTCAGCGCGTCGCACAGGATCAGGCGGCCTTCTGCGTCGGTATTGAGGATTTCGATGGTCTGACCGGACATCGATGTCACAATATCACCAGGCTTGGTGGCGCGGCCATTCGGCATGTTTTCACACGACGGGATGATGGCGATGACATTGAGCTTGAGATTCATTTCAGCGATGGCGCGCATGGTGCCCAGTACCGAGGCAGCACCACCCATGTCGTATTTCATTTCATCCATACCAGCACCGGCTTTGAGTGAAATGCCGCCCGAGTCAAAGGTGATGCCTTTGCCGACCAGAACCAGCGGCGCATCTTTGGCTTTGCCACCCATGTGTTTGATCACGATGAATTTGGGTGGCTCGTCACTACCGTTGGTAACCGATAAAAAACTGCCCATCTTCAGTGCCTGACACTGTTTTTTGTCCAGTATTTCTACGCTTAACTTATTGGCAGCGGTTTTGAAATCAGCCGCAACTTTTTTCGCGGCATCGGCCAGATAAGTCGGCGTGCAGAAATTGCCGGGCAGGTCAGCCAGTTTTTTTGTGAATTCGATACCGTTGGCCAGGGCAACACTCTGTGTCAGACTGGTCTTGGCGCTGGACAGATCTTTGGCCGGTACGGCAAGTGCAACCTTGCTGGCTCCGGTGGTGATGACTTCGGGTTTGCTTTTGAGTCCGTCACAGCGGTACGCTGAGGCACGCATGGCCAGCACCATTGCACGTATGCCGGCATTGCTTTTTTCAGCGTGCATGGTCAGCGTAATGAGCACATCAGCTGCGGAAAGTGCAGCCAGACATTGCGCGGTAGAGGCTGCAATCTTGGCGAACAACGTGTTGCTTAATGCACCAGAAGATTTGTAGGCTGGTTCACTGCCCAGTCCGACCAGTACCACCCGTTCAGCTGCAACGCCTGCCAGACTGCGTAATACCAGAACACTGCCTGGCTTGCCGGTAATGTCGCCAGATTTGAGCGCCGCACTGATGGCGCCACCTGCGTTGAGTGCCTGGGCTTCTGCTGTCAGTTTTTTGTTTTCATAAATACCAACCACGATGCAGGCAGTTTTGCCGCCTGATAAGTTACTTTTAGCGTCCATGGGTTTTGTGCTAAAGTCCACGTGTTTCTCCTCTTTCTATCGGTTAATCCGCAATTATAGCCCCTCCCATGATTTTTAAGCGTGCACTTCAACGTGAATTAAACAGTACCGCCGGTGCGGTATTTACCATTTTGTTCACTATTGCCATAACGGTCAGACCGATCAAGATTCTTGGCATGGCGGCCAGTGGCAAGGTGGATTCCAACGATGTATTCACGTTAATCGGCTTTGCCGCGCTCAATCTGCTGCCTATTATTATTGTGCTGACCGGATTTATATCGGTGCTCATGGTGATTACCCGCAGTTATCAGGATTCAGAAATGGTCGTGTGGTTTGCTTCCGGAGTGAGTCTGCTGGATTGGATCACCCCCATATTACGATTTGGAGCGCCGCTGTTCGTTCTGACCGCAGCGATGTCTTTCTTCGTTACGCCGTGGGCCAATGAACATAGCGTTGAATATACCGACCGGTTTGAGCAGCGTTCCGATATTGCCCGGGTTTCACCTGGCAAGTTTCAGGAATCCGCTTCGCGCGAAAGGGTCTTTTTTGTCGAAGGTGTGGCAGGAGATCTGTCCAAAGTCAGAAATATTTTTGTCAATACGCTGAAAAACGGCCGTCACAGTGTGGTGATCGCCAAAGAAGGCGAAATCACCACGGATAAATCCGGGGATAAATTTTTGATCATGCATCAGGGGCGCCGCTATGATGGCGCACCCAATGAAACTGATTTTCAAATGATGCAGTTTGATCGTTACGGTGTTTTGGTCGATGAAGACACTAAAGCATTGATCACAAATAAAAAGGCTGAGTCATTATCCATGGTTGAATTGTGGGCCAATCAGAATCCAATCAACATGGGCGAACTGTTGTGGCGTGTCTCACTGCCCATCATGGGCATACTGCTGATGCTGCTGGCAGTGCCGCTGGGTTATGTCAATCCGCGTTCCGGCCGCTCGGCCAATTTCCTGCTGGCGTTGTTCCTGTGTGTTTTTTATTACAATATGGTGCTGGTGTCGCAGGCATGGGTCAAGCAATCCAAATTTACTTTGTTCATGTCCTGGTGGCCGGTGCATCTGGGCTTCCTGTTGTTGATCACGGTGCTGTTTGCCTGGCGTCTGAATGTCAACAGTGGTTGGCATCCACTGCAATTATGGGCCAGCCTGTTCCGGAAAAATCAGGTTAAATCCATTCGACCAGCAGGTGCTGCATGATGAGTACACTGGAAAAATATTTTGCGCGTGAAATTGCGCGCTCCGTACTGTTCGTGTTGCTGGCATTTGTAGCGCTGCTGGCATTTTTCGACATTGTCAATGAAGTCAAGAGTGTCGGAAACGGTGGTTACACCCTGTTGAGTGCGCTGTACTATGTGTTTCTGGGCATACCCGGCAATGTCTATGAATTCATGCCGCTGGCCGCACTGATCGGCACGATATTCGTTATGGCGCAGTTTGCTTCGCGTTCTGAATTTACGATTATGCGCGTATCCGGTTTTTCAACCAGGCAGGCGATAATCATGCTGCTAAAAATAGGTCTGGCGTTTGTAGTGCTGACCTTTATTTTTGGTGAACTATTTGCTCCTTACACATTCAGAATGGCCGAGCGCTACAAAATCAGCGTCATGCCAAGCGCGCATAAACAGGACTTTCAATCGGGTTTGTGGACCAAGGATCTGATCCGCTCCGATGGCCTCAAGGGCGTGATCACCGGTTCCCGGTTTCTGAATGTGAATATTGTTGAGCCGAATGGAAATTTAAACGGGATTAAATTCTACGATCTGGATAATGATTTTCGTCTGATTAAGCAGGTCACGGCAAAAGCCGCCGAGTACCAGGGTGCTTCAGTCTGGCGCCTTAACCAGGTTGAAGAAATCTATTTTCCGATTTCAATGAATGATACGGAAATCGCTCAGGTGCAGGTCAGAGAACTGGCAACGCTGGACCTGGTATCCGAAATCACGCCGACTATTTTGCTGGCCTCGTCGGCCGACAATGATACCGACCGCATGTCCGCGTACGACCTGGCTCTGTATTCAAAACATCTGGTCGACAATAAGCAGAGTGCCGAAAAATTTGAAATTGCGTTCTGGAAGAAAGTGATTTACCCGTTCGCGGTACTGGTGATGATGGCAATGGCGTTGCCGTTTGCCTATTTGCATTTCCGGTCAGGCGGCATCAGCCTGAAAATTTTCTCGGGGATTATGATTGGCGTCGTTTTTTATCTGCTCAACAATGTGTTTGCCCATATTGGCCTGTTGCATACCTGGGCACCATTTGTCACCGCCGTATTGCCGAGCCTGATCTTTCTGTCCGCAGCAATGGTGGCGCTATGGTGGGTGGAAAATAACTGATGAATACGCCGCCCCGTCAGGCATTAATATTATTTGCGCACGGCGCAAGAGATGCGCGCTGGGCCGAACCCCTGTTGCGCATTCAGCAGCTCGTTTCCAACCGGGTCGACGGTTCAGTACTGGTACGGCTGGCTTTTCTGGAATTGATGTCCCCATCCCTGCCGGAACTGGTAGCGCAACTGCTTGCTTCGCCCATTGAGGCGGTTCGTATCGTCCCGATATTTTTGGGGCAGGGCGGTCACGTGCGCAATGATTTGCCCGCTCTGGTTAAGCAACTGGAGTTGACCTATCCGCATGTTAAATTTTCATTAACGTCCGCTATTGGCGAAAACGAGCTGGTATTGAATGCCATCGCCGATGTCTGCATCTCGACTTTATAATTTCGTACTTTGACCTTTCCTGGAGAAGCCGCATCAACATCCAGGGCTTGAAGTGATCAGACCAAAAAACTGATGAGCGTGATCAGTGCGTTCAAAATCAATAATAAAAAAGGACGCCAGATGTTGAACCGGGCGCCCTTTTTTTATGTGCTTGCGATTTAACTCTCCAGATGATAGTCGGTCACTCGCGCCACTTCATTTTTTGATCCCAAAAATACTGCCACACGCTGATGCAGTTTTTCAGGCTGAATGTCCAGCATGCGTTGCCGGCCGTTGGTTGCAGCACCGCCAGCCTGTTCAATCAGCATGGCCATTGGATTGGCTTCATACATCAATCGCAATTTGCCCGCCTTGTCGGGTTCACGCGCGTCAGCCGGATACATGAAAATACCGCCACGAGTCAAAATGCGATGGACATCGGCGACCATTGAGGCAACCCAGCGCATGTTGTAATTTTTACCGAGTGGACCGGTCTTGCCGGCCAGTAGTTCGTCAAAGTAGCGGGTGACCGGTGGATGCCAGTGGCGCACGTTTGAGGCGTTAATCGCAAATTCCTGAGTGTCATGCGGTACCTGCATATTACGCTGGGTCAGGACCCACGAACCCATTTCACGATCCAGCGTAAAGCAGTTTACACCGTTGCCGGTGGTCAGTACCAGCATGGTTTGCGGGCCATATATGGCATAACCTGCCGCAACCTGTTTTGAGCCAGCCTGCAGAAAATCCTGTTCGGCAGGCGTTGCCATGCCGTCCGGTGCTTTGAGCACTGAAAAAATGGTGCCGATCGAGACGTTGATATCGATATTCGAAGAGCCATCCAGCGGATCGAACAGCAGCATGTATTCGCCAACGGGATAACGGTTGGGGATCAGATGTATCGTTTCCATTTCTTCAGAAGCCATGGCGGCCAGATGGCCACCCCACTCATTGGCTTCGAGCAGAATTTCATTGGATAGAATATCCAGTTTTTTCTGCACTTCACCCTGGATGTTTTCGGTCTCGGCGCTGCCCAGTACTTCACCTAGGGCACCCTTGCCAACCGCATGGCTGATGGTTTTACAGGCGCGTGCCACGACTTCGATCAGCAGCCGCAATTCTGCCGGAATCGTATTGTTCAGTCTTTGTTCCTCGACCAGATACTGGGTCAGGCTGATGCGTTTCATAAATTTCCTCGGAATTAATTATTCTGCCAATGCTTTGTTAACTATTTCAAGTACGTCTTTCGACATGTTTTTTGTCGCAGCCACGTTTTTCAACGCTGTCTGCATTTGCTTCTGCAATTCCGGTGTGAATTTGTGCCATCTGTCCATGCTGCGCGCCAGACGCGCGGCAACTTGCGGATTAATCGCATTTAGCTCCACCACCAGATTGCACCATAACGCGTAACCGCTGCCGTCAAGTGCATGAAACTGCGCAGGATTGCCATTGCAGAACGCAAATATCAAACTGCGCGCACGATTTGGATTATGCAAATTGAAAGCGGGGTGCTTTAACAGTTTGCGCATTTTTGCGACATTCGTTGTGCATGCGCCGGCCTGCAACGTAAACCATTTGTCGATCACCAATGGCTCATTTTTGAACGCGGTGTAAAACTGCTTCAATGCGGATTCCACCGTTTTAGCTGCTTTTTTATTCGCAGTATGCAAAAGCTTGGCATTGACCATGGCACTCAGTGCCCCGATCCGGTCCGTCATGTTTTTAGCAGTCTTGAACTGGCTGTGTGCCAATTCAAACGTGCTTGATTTGGGCCATTCCTGCAGGTAGGACAGCGCCAGGTTTTTAAGTGCGCGCTTGCCTGAAGAAATCGCGTCCGGGATGTATTTTCCGCTGGTGAGATTGGTCTCGTAGGCAGTGAGCAGATCAGCTTTCAGGTGACGGGCAATTTCACTGCGCATAAAGTCACGTGCGATTCTGGTTGCATGCGGATCGATTACATCCATATGTTCGGCGATGATCGTGGACGAAGGCAAAGTCAAGACCTGTTCACGGAATGCTGCATCGAGGGTGGTGTCGTTCAGATTTTTGCGCAGGGATTCGATAAACAGCATGTCCAGTTCCAGTGGCTGTCCGGCCTGCACGGCTTTCGTGAGCTTGATCAAACGGCGCAGTGCCAGACGCTGGCCAGCTTCCCAGCGATTAAATGCATCACTGTCATGCGCGAGCAGGTGCGCGAGCTGCTGATCGTTATAGTTGAAGTGCAATTCCACCGGTGCAGAAAAATCCCGCAATATCGACGGTGTAGGCTCTTCAGTCACGCCAGTGAAAGTAAATACCTGTTTTGCTTTGGTGACTTCCAGAACCAGCGTGGTTGCTTCCGCGGGATTGGCCTGCTCTAAACAGTGCAATGCCATGTCGTGGCCCTTGCTGTTGAGGAGACCGAAAGCGACCGGGATATGGAAAGGCAGTTTTTTATCCTGACCTGGCGTGGCAGGGCAGGACTGGCTGAAGCTGATCTGATAAGTCTGTTGACTGGCATCATACTTTGCGCTGGCTTTGAGCAGTGGAGTGCCGGACTGACTGTACCAGCGTTCAAACTGGGATAAATCCCTTTGTGCCGAATCGGCCATCGCTGCACGGAAGTCATCGCAGGTTACCGCCTGACCATCGTGGCGCCTGAAATACAGATCCATCCCATTTCTGAAACCTTCATGACCCAGCAAGGTGTAATACATGCGCACTACCTCTGCGCCTTTTTCGTACACGGTTACGCTGTAGAAGTTATTGATTTCCTGATAGGACTCGGGGCGCACCGGGTGAGACATCGGGCCGGCATCCTCGGGAAATTGCGCCTGACGTAACAGCCGCACGTTGGCAATCCGGCTGACAGCGCGTCCGCTGTTGGTACCGATCATGTCGGCTGAAAATTCCTGGTCGCGAAATACGGTCAGTCCTTCTTTGAGCGACAGCTGAAACCAGTCGCGGCAGGTGACCCGGTTACCGGTCCAGTTATGGAAATACTCATGACCAACCACAGATTCGATGCCGGCGTAGTCGAAGTCGGTAGCAATTTTTGGATTGGCCAAAACATATTTGGTATTGAAGATGTTCAATCCCTTGTTTTCCATTGCGCCCATGTTGAAATCCGACACGGCCACGATCATGAACCGCTCCAGATCGAGTTCCAGCCCGAAACGCTGTTCATCCCAGAAAATACTGTTTTGTAGCGAATCCATCGCATGTTGCGTTTTATCCAGATTACCCTTTTCGACCCAAACTTGCAGCAAAGCCTTGCGGCCAGATTTCAGGGTAATTTTTTCTTCCTGGCAAACCAGTTTTCCGGCAACCAGTGCGAACAGGTAAGATGGCTTTTTGAACGGGTCTTCCCATTTTGCATAGTGGCGTCCATTGTCCAGATTACCCTTTTCAATCAGGTTTCCATTTGACAGCAAGACCGGATACTTCTTTTTGTCGGCGCGCAGCATGACAGTGAATTTGGCCATGACATCAGGGCGATCCTGAAAATAGGTTATTTTCCGAAAGCCCTCGGCTTCACATTGGGTAAAGAAATTGTGATTGGACACGTACAGGCCGGACAGTGAGGTATTCTTGGCGGGACAGATTTCAGTTTCAATATCCAATGTAATCGCACTGGGCGGATTGATAATTCGTAATGAGTGCTGATCGATCTGATAGGCAGTTCTTGGGAGCTTTTGTCCGTTGAGCCGTATTTGCACCAGTTTTAAAGTCTCGCCAAACAGAATCAGATCTTTTTCTGTGCTTTCAGGATTGCGTCGTAATATGGTGCGTGTCGTGACTGCGGTGCTGTCAGGATCAAGATCAAAGCCCATTTCAACCGTATCAACCCAAAAACTTGGCGGAGTGTAATCTTTACGATAGGTGGTAGCGTTTTGAGTTAGATTATTGGTTGTTCTCATGGTCTTGGATTTGTTGTGATGATTGTGAGCAAGGCGACATTCTACCAATCTGAGGGTATCAACAAATAGATTTTGATCGTTGAAACCTCAAATATGAATCGATAAATTACAAATTGAAACAATTCAGACTTGATTTTGTAGCATGATGGTCAACACTTTATTAATTGGAGGAAAACATGAGAAGATTTTTTGTTGTTTTGGTTGTGTTGGTCACTGCATTTCTTGCTGGGTGTGCAGCGCCGAACATAGTCAGCAGCGTAACCGTTTTTCATTCTTTGAGCGGATCCGAAAGTAATAAAACGTATATGGTAGAAGCTACTCCTGAGCAAGCCAATAATCTCGAATTCAACAGTTATGTGACCGTGCTGAATCAGGAATTACAGCGTCACGGATTTGCGATAGTCAACAAGGATCCAGTATTGAAAGTGAACTTGAAATACGGCACGACACCAACAGTTTCCAGCACCATGGAACCGGTACCATTTAATGGTTTTTATGGATTTGGTTACGGCTATGGTTATGGTTATGGTTATGGCTATGCACCCTATCCAGCCTGGCAAACAGCAGTCGATACGGTTTATATGCATCAAATGGAAGTGTCAATTAATCAGGCAGCAGATGGTAAAAATATCTATTCAGTACGTACCCGTTTACTGAGTGCCAGCCCGGAATTATCACAAAGCATGGGTTATCTGATTGAAAGTGCTTTCCAAAATTTTCCAGGGAAGAACGGTTCGACTGAAACAGTTTCCCTGCCACCCCATCCTCAATAAAATAGTCGGACAAGAAAAGCCTGGTTGATTAATTCAGCCAGGCTTTTATTAATGAACTAATTACGCTCTTCAACTACGGCCTGTAATGCCCGGTCAACGACCGGTTCATCATTGATCATGATTGCTTTACCTGTGCGGAAAATATCCAGAAGTTCTTCGGATGAAATTGAAAATGCGTCGTGCCCCTGCCGATTGGTGAAAATAAAACGGCTGCGGCGCGGACTGATCCACGCAAGTTTAAAGCGGACAACAGAACCATTATTGCGTGTGAAATCAAACCAGCTGCCACGTTCCATTTGATCGATGAAGAACACGAACTGATCCGGCATGGTCAGATCATTCCGGCTTTTCTTCAGACTCTTTTCGCTGGCTTTTTGGGCCACATTCACGGCAATTTCAACCTGGCGGCGGGTCGATACTTCTGCCGGCGCACGGGCAATACTGGCATGACGTTCAGCAAGTTTGGAAAAAAAGATGACCCGGCTTGGATCTTCCCATTTAATCGCGTTCAGCCAGGTGTTCAACGAACTTAATAAGGACGGCAACTTATTGACTAGTTCATGCCGCTCTTCGACGCTATTTTTGGGTTTGACACTCCAGATCAGGTCATCCATTGTTTTTAGCGTGCGCTCCAGAGCCTGTGGCTTTTGCTCTTTCACGGTATGTGCCAATACTAAAATATTGACCCACTGCTGTTCCAGAAAAGTTTCGATAAAGCCAGCAACCTCTCCGGAATCAGTGCGGGTCGCTACATCATTTGTCGCAAGGTCACGCGCCTGACGGATTTTTTCCTGCTGCATTGCCTGAGCAATCGGCTCTTCGATTTCCTTTTCTGAAAGTTTTTCTTCTTCCTCCAGAAATTGAGTCAGGTCGTTGGCAACATCAGAAAATAGTTCCAACTGTTGATCAAACTCTTTCTGTACCCGTTCCACCGTTTTGGCAATCATTTTATATAAAGGGTCATCGACGCCTTTATCTGGATTCCAGGTGACGCTGGATTTTGCCAGCGTATCAATCAGTACACGCGCAGGGTGGGTTTGTTTGAAGAAAAACTCGCGGTCGATCAGGGCGGCTTTCAGGGTCGGTATCTGCAACTGACCAATCAGGCTTTTTAGGTCTGCCGGAATATGCGGGTCAGAAAAAACATAATCAAATATTTTTGCCAGTAATCCAATGGTATTGGTGTCGATCTGCGTGATGGTGTTTTGAGGCGCCTGTTCAACAATTCCACGTAAGGTTGACGAGGACGTGCTAACCCCAGGATTGACCGGCATCAATCTGGCCTGAATGCCGGTCAGATATTCAAAAAATCCGCGATCTATTGTTACTGTTCCCTGATTGTCCATTAC
Organism: Oxalobacteraceae bacterium; assembly: GCA_043758755.1. GTDB lineage: Bacteria > Pseudomonadota > Gammaproteobacteria > Burkholderiales > Burkholderiaceae_D > Solimicrobium. The sequence continues at coordinate 13,642 of JAYVMW010000055.1, read as the reverse complement.
CACGTTGGTAGTTTCACCAGTATGGAAATTCGGGTCAATCGCAGTCGCGGCCTCTTTGGAAACCGGTTGGTTGGGCTCTCCGTCCTTCTTCGCGTACAGAATTCCCTTGATTTTGCTTTCGAAAAAAGGATCTACCGCAGTTTTTTTTGCTAAAGTCGATAAAGTTGAGGCCGGTGAACCGTGCAGTTTGTTGACGCGATACAGATCGGATGCCTTGGGCAAAATGCCACGATCAATCAGAGCGTTATTCAGCTCGCGTAGTATCGGATTTAACTGCAAGAATATTTCCGGCTTCAGTATTCGCAAGACCAGATGGTGTGAGTCGGAAACTGGTTCGAATTCACACCATGCCTTATAAATTGCCTTTAAGAAGACTTCGGGCCGGAATGGATTGTATTTAACATTAATTTGATCGATTTTCAGCAGGTGACTGATGCGTAAATTGAGTTTTACCAGTTCGTCGGCATTGTCGAGTTCAATTGATTGGCTCAAAGTTTCGAGCAATACTTTATTTTCCATTTCATCAAAAGTGACCAAAGCCAATGAGGAATCATCTTCAAGTTGGCGTGGTTTATGGCCCTTTTCCAAAAGCCTGACTTCATAGGCAAACAATTCAGACAGTTTTCCGGACGCCAGACGATAAAATGCAGCGCTGTTTTTTTTCAGGTGATTATAGGAATGAAAACTGATATTGGCTTCTTCGGGTCGTACGGACTGATCCGACAGTTTAAATAACGCTTCGCCCAGTCGCAGCGTAAAACCTTCCAGCTGCGTAGCCGTTAAACTGGTGGCGATCGGAATCAGGCTTTGCAATATGACGATGCGGCTTGATTGCGACATTCCCTTTTGCGGTGATTTAAGTTCAGTAGCCATTTAGGTTTTTATGTAATTCCGATTTTTCATGATTCTGCTTCAATTTTCCGAAGTGACGCCTGCTCGTTATGACCAGTATGCTTCAGAAGCCCAAGTAATCACTGATATTAAAAAAACGGTAAAAATCAGTACGATCAGCAGTCGGCCAAATTTCGGCTTTCCATCATCATCAGCACTGTTTTCTGCAACGGACGGTTTTGGTACTTGCTCCATTGTGTATTCTCGGTTCCCTTAAAAATATACCTGCCTGTCAAGGTATTAAAATTGTGCTGCCAGTAGTTTTTCTGTTTTCCAGATCACGATGTGCCTGCGCCACGTCAGCCAGTGCATAGCGTTGATTGATCTGCACTTTGATTTTTTTTCGTTCAATCATTGCGAATAATTCTGCTGCGGCCTGATCCAGATCGGTTCGTGTTGCAGTGTAATGCATCAGGGTTGGTCTGGTTACAAACAACGAACCGCGGCTGGAAAGTTCGGTCAGATTGAAGTCCGGCACCGGTCCGGATGAATTACCGAAACTGACCATCATTCCAAGTGGCGACAAACAATTCAGTGATTCAAAAAAAGTATCCCTGCCGATCGAGTCATATACTACCGGTACTCCATGTCCCTTGGTTATTTCTTCCACCCGTTCTACAAAGTTCTCTTCCATGATGTCGATCACGTGAGTGCAACCGTTAGCTTTGGCCAGTTCAGCTTTGGCTGGATTACTGACCGTACCGATTACCTTGACACCATACGCTTTTGCCCACTGACAGGCCAACAATCCCACTCCACCTGCAGCTGCGTGAAATAGAATAGTTTCGCCGGGTTTGATCTTGTAAGTGCGGCGAAATAAATACTGTACTGTGAGACCTTTTAACATCACTGCAGCGGCGGTTTCAAAACTGACCGAATCCGGTAGTTTGACCAGCACGCCAGCAGGCATGATTCGGCGTTCGGTATACGCTCCCGGCGGACCACCCGCATAGGCAACACGGTCTCCAGCTTTAACGTGCGTGACATCGGGTCCGACTGATTCAACTATGCCTGCGCCCTCGATTCCCAAACCGGCTGGCAACATTTGCTTGTACAGGCCAGTTCGGTGATAAACGTCAATGAAATTGAACCCGCAGGCTTTATGAAGCAGGCAAACTTCGCCGCTTCCAGGTTTGGCCAAAGGAAAATCAATCAACTTCATTACTTCCGGGCCGCCATTCTGGGCAATTCTGATTGCTTTATTCATATCGCCTACCTTATGAAAAATTTCCATACAGTTCATTATTCCAGTGTAGTGCCCCGGAAGTCGATGCCAAGATTAATTGGAATGAAAATTTCTCGTGGGAAATAATATACATCAGTAATCTCGGCCTAAGTCGTTACCGAATGCAACAAAAGAAATTATCCACTACAAATATTGCTCGGGACACATTAAAAATGAAAATCATGCCATAGTGTTGTTTATTTGAAATTTTTATTGATGCTGCAATGATGAGCGCTGCGCTAAATCAGGAACTTTCCGCCATGACAAAATTGCTGTACCGAAGAGCTTGCCTTATAATCCGCAGCGTTTCCATGAAACACAGACTGGCATTGGCTGTATGCTAGAATGCCCACCCGTTGCTGTTATACCTAATTATCCGTGAGTCTGAATGACTCCAAGTTTTAAGGACTTACCATGAAAAAACTGATTGCCTTGTTTATTGCACTTTGTGTTGCGGGATCTGTCTATGCTCAACCTGCCAATTCCGCCAAAACCGGGCATACAGCGCATACTGCCAACTCAACCCACTCCAAACATGCCAAATCGAAGACTTCGCATAAAAAATCGGGTAGAAGGGCCAGTCATAAAAAATCATCACATAAAAAGCATAAGCAGGCTTGATGATTCAGGATTGAATTAAAAAAACCGGCAGCTTCCAAATTTGCCGGTTTTTCACGTTTACAGTTCAGTTTTTTAAATAACTTTAATTCTGACGTCCGCAACGCTAACCAGCTGACCTGAGCGAATTTTGCAGGTTTTGCGTAATTCAAGTTTGCCATCCACTTTCACAATGCCTTGTGCCACCATCGCTTTGCCAGCGCCGCCGCTGTCACACAGTCCCATTATCTTCAGCAGATTATTGAGTTCAATAAATTCTTCGGTAAGTTCAAACTGGACTTGTTGCATGATGTTGTTCCTTATTGTTGTGCAAAATATCAGAGCCGGAATTATACAGAAGACTTTTTCAGATAATTCTTTAACGCGTCGTCAATCGAAAATTTTCCGGCTCCAAAAACGAAAATGAGTACCAGCATAATGCCCCAGTAAAAATGGTCATTGATGGCAGCCGGACATTCAAAGTCCCAAAGTTGTGGATATGAAATCACCGCCATGGCATTGACAATCAGGAGTCCGATGGTTGCCGGACGTGTAACTAATCCCAAAATTAAAAGACACGGAAAAAATAATTCACCGCTCGTGCCGAGATAGGCAGCCAAATCCGGTTGCAAAAACGGGACATGATATTCGGTATGAAATAATTCAAGAGTACCTGACCAGTTCTGGATTTTAATCAATCCGGCATGTAGAAATTGCCATGCTATATAGCAGCGCAACATGGCCGATGTCAGCGCACCACCCCAGCCCAAAATAAAATTGTCCCAACTGGTGCTGATCAGGTAAATTCGAAGCAGATTTTTCATGGCGTAGGCGAAGTTGAATTGATTGAGGTAATCAGCTGCTTTTGAAACCAGTCCGCCAATGCAGTTTGCACGTTGAAATCCGGGTCAACTGCTATTGCTCGATCCAACGCAACTCCCAGCGCGAATCCATCCTGCAATGCCAGGAGCGCAGCATACGATGCGTCTGATATGGAACTTACCTGAACTTTCCAGCCCGATCGCCAGATCAGGCACCAGTTCTGTTTTTTCGGTTGGCTCGGAAAAATAACCTCCTCCATTTGATGCGCCAGCCAGATTTCGGCGATCGCCCAATGGGATTGCAGCAGTGCACAAGCTGGCTGTATCTGCAGGCGGACCTGGCTTAATTGTGCGACTGGAACAGATGCCAGTTGCACCAGAGTCGCAGGTTCTTTGCATTCCAGATAGTAGGCGCTGTGCACCAGCCATTCGAGCGCTGCGACATCGCTCAGGTAAGGGTAGGGCCGGCAATGTTCCAGTGTTTCGATGAATCCAGCCAGGTCAGCGCCAAATTCAGTCAGGTTGCCGGAATTCGAGGGCCGGGCCTGACCATAGGCGCGTGCAAGTTCATTGAAAAATCCGGTGCCTGTTAATTGTTCCAATACCGGATATGCTGATGAGCAGGTTTGCCGCCAGATGGCGCTGATATTGCCGCGATAATAACCGAACCGTTCCCGGTTTAATTCAGGATTACCGCTAAAACTGGCCAGCGCGGTATCAATCCGGCTCAGATCAAGCAGTGCATCGGCAAAGTTTTTCTGAAGGGTTGTCAGATCGGTGTGCATATCGTTGGCTGCATGGTTCGTTGTTTTGCCTGCTGAACCTCGGTTAATAGAACCTCAAGTTCAGGAATGTCGGTATCCCATTCAATCAGGGTTGGAATCTGGTCCCCAAACTGTCTGCGGGATTGTTCATACAAGGTCCAGACCCGTGGATCAATCCGGCAGCCATGATGATCTATCAGGCCGGACTCTGTGACCAGGTGTCCTGCGAGGTGAATTTCACCGATGCTGCCAGTTGGTAATTGTGCCAGCGTGGCGAGTGCTTCGTGTGCAGATTCACCGTGATTGATCTGGTTGACATATAAATTATTAATGTCCAGCACAATCCCGCACCCGGTGCGCTGAACCAGTAATGATAAAAACTGAGTTTCAGACATTTCATCACAGGCAAAGCGGACATAAGAAGAAACATTTTCCAGCATCACCCTTTGTTGCAGTGTGTTTTGCAGATGGTCAACGCGCTCGCAGATCAATGCCAGCGCACTGTGTATCAATGGCATGGGGAGCAGATCATTCAGATGACGACCGGCGACTGCGCCCCAGCATAAATGTTCCGAGATCAGTGCTGGCTGAATTCGCTGTGCCAGCTGTTTGATTTTGTCAATATGGTTTGATGCGTAGCCTTGTGCTGACCCGATCCCAAGTCCAACGCCATGCAGGCTGATCGGATAATCGGCGCGCAAGGTTTCCAGAATCCGAAGATCCACTCCAGCACCAAAATAATTTTCTGTATGAGCCTCCAGCCAGTCGACCGGCTGGCACTTGTCCAAAAAATCCCGATAATGCCGGGTGCGTAATCCCACTCCATACCCGAGAGAGGGAAATGCATTTTCAGTGTTGAAGTGAGTCATAAATTTGACGTAACCGGACCTATTTGGTCATTGGTTTCAATTCATCGAGCTTGCCGCCAGATGCAACGCAGGTTCCGGCTGGTACATTTTTCCAGTCGTTGGGACTCAGATCTTTTTTGGATTGACCGGCGCAGGAATGGCCGCCGGATTTGCTGGCGCAGTCATTTTGACCAGCCTTGGCTACACCAAAACATTTTTCCATCTTTGTCGATGTTGCCATATCTGCCGCTGCCGCGATACCTGAACCCATCAAACCTGCCAGTGCGACAGCGATCAAGGCGTTATGCTTATCCATGTTTATCTCCAAAAGTGAACTACGGTTAAAAAGTTAAAATACCAAAGCCCCTGACCAATCCCTTCATATAGCAGGTTCAGTCAGGATGCTTAAGTGGTAGTCGTGAGCATATTATGTTTCCTTACATCCGAATGAGATAATTTTTTAAAATATATTTTAATCTTCAGAAGTACCTCACATTCGGCTGGTAAAGTTGTCGGAATAAAAACATCATGTGCTCGAAATTTTTGGAGACCTGAAATCGCCTGGTATAAAATTGACGCTCTTATAAATGAACCCTGATTCTGACTATGACTATTCGCGAAATTCTGAAGATGGGCGACCACCGTTTGCTGCGTACTGCACAGCCGGTGCCCATTGAAATGCTTGGCAGTGTGGAGTTCAGTGAACTGATTGCCGACATGTTTGAAACCATGCATGCCAATGAAGGTGTCGGACTGGCAGCACCACAGATTGGTGTGGATCTGCAACTGGTGTTGTTCGGTTTTGAAGACAATGAGCGCTATCCGGATGCACCGTCGGTGCCGCAAACCGTGATTTTGAATCCGGTCATTACCCCGATCGGTGATGGTGAGGAGCAGGGGTGGGAGGGTTGCCTTTCTGTTCCAGGTTTGCGCGGAATGGTTGGGCGTTGGAAGCAAATTCGCTACAAGGGCATAGATCCGGATGGGAATGTAATTGATCGGGTCGCCGAAGGTTTTCATGCCCGGGTAGTTCAACATGAGTGTGATCATCTGCAGGGAATTTTGTACCCCATGCGAATCAGGGACTTTAGCCAGTTCGGCTATACCGAAGTCCTATTTCCGGGGCAAAAAGGCGATGACTGAATACCGGCATTACAAAGGTGGCATCTACGAGTTGGTCTGCATTGCCACGCTGGAGTCTGATCCAGAGGTGCGGATGGTGGTATACAAAGCGGCAAATGGAACAATCTGGACCAGACCAGCCCCCATTTTTTTTGAACTGGTCGAGTTCAATGGACAACAGGTTCCGCGCTTTGCACTAATAGAGTAACGTACCATTTTATTAACGCAGGGTGCTGCGTTGCTCTGATCTGAACAACAGGGGCGCTTCATTCGGCTTCAAATTTCTTTCCATTAAGGTATCGTTGTGCGATAGTTTCGGCTTCGCTGATTCAATCAGTTCCACTGTGCGTGACTATGCCTAATTCATCTAATTCCCCCGCAGTAAAACCATATATTCCAGCTAATGCACAACTGCCCGAGTTCAGCTTCAGAGCTCTGGTAATGGGTGTGGTTTTGGGCATGATCTTCGGTGCTTCATCGCTGTATCTGGTCCTTAAAGTCGGATTGACGGTGAGTGCTTCGATCCCGGTTGCGGTCATTGCCATTACCTTGTTTCGACTGACCAAAAAGTTGGGCGGACAGGATTCTTCCATTCTTGAAAACAGTATTACCCAGACTGCGGGGTCGGCTGGTGAGTCGATTGCCTTCGGTTTGGGTGTGACCATGCCAGCGATTCTGATTCTGGGCTTTGATCTTGAAATCTCGCGCGTCATGCTGGTCGGTGTCTTGGGCGGTCTGCTCGGTATTTTGATGATGATCCCGATGCGCCGCGCCATGATAGTCGAGCAGCATAAAGAACTGAAATATCCGGAGGGTACCGCCTGCGCAGAGGTATTGAAGGCTGCTGCTACCGAATCGTCAAGAATTGCCGCCGGTCTGGTCAAGCCAGGTGATGCAGTCGCCAACGAAGCAGAACTGAAGGCCGATAATAAACGTGCCTTTATCATCTTTGGCGGATTTGGAATCGGGTTGCTGTACAAATGTATCAACGTGGCACTCAAGGGGTGGAAGGATACTCCAAATCTGGTATTTGGTGCCCCGCTCAAGGCTGGCTCGATCGGTGCCGAAGTGTCACCCGAACTGCTGGGAGTGGGTTATATCATCGGACCGCGCATCGCCTCCATCATGGCTGCCGGCGGTGTGATGTCCTATCTGTTGCTCATTCCGATGATTAAGTTTTTTGGTGACGCATTGACCGTACCTGTCGCACCCGGAACGCAACTCATCAGCGCGATGGGACCCGACCAGATTCGCAGCGCCTACGTTTTGTATATTGGTGCCGGTGCCGTTGCTACTGGTGGATTGGTCAGCCTGATACGCGCCATGCCTACCATCTGGCGCAGTCTTACTGCTGGACTGGCTGGATTTTCCAGCAAGGGCGGAAGTAATTCTTCGCAGCGTGGCTTGTCCGTACTGAGAACAGATCAGGATATTCCGATGAAATGGGTGTTGATCGGCGGGCTGGTCATCATTACCGTCATTACTCTGGCGACTCCTTTGCATATGAATATTCTGGGAGCGCTGCTGATTATCGTGTTCGGTTTTTTATTTTCCACGGTTTCTTCCAGACTGACCGGTGAAATCGGCTCTTCCTCCAATCCGATCTCAGGCATTACAGTCGCAACGCTGTTGTTTACCAGTCTGATTTTCCTGATGATGGGCTGGACCGGAAATGCATACTATGTCACCGCGCTTTCAGTGGGGGCGATTGTATGTATTGCGTCCAGCAATGCAGGAACTACTTCTCAGGATTTGAAAACCGGCTTTCTGGTCGGTTCCACACCGCGACTGCAGCAGTATGCAATCCTGATCGGAGCCCTGTCTTCAGCGTTGATATTGGGACCGATACTGCTTAAACTCAATGATGCTGCCACGGTTTACGTGCCGGCAACTGAAGTTGCCCCCGGCCTGACCGTCGATGTGAGTACCCTGACAGACACGACAACCCTGAAAGGTCCACAGGCTGCAACCGATAACGCCAGTTACAAGGTGTGGTACAAGCATGATGAAGTCGGCGCTCCATCCGGAAAGTATCTGGTAGATGGCGCAGGTAAAGTGGTCTATCTGGTTGACCCGGGTATTAACGGCACGCACACCAAACGGCCAGATGGTACTTCGGTTAAGAAATTTGATGCACCGAAAGCCGTTCTGATGTCATACATCATTAAAGGCATACTTGATCGAAAATTACCCTGGGGGTTGGTGATTTTCGGCGTGGTGATTTCCATCATTCTGGAAATGTCCGGTATTGCTTCCCTGGCTTTTGCGGTCGGTGTGTATCTGCCGTTATCCTCGTCCATGCCCTTGTTTGTCGGCGGCATGGTGCGCTGGCTGGTAGATCGGCGCAGCAACAAAATGGATAAGTACAAACACATGACCGAAGATGAAAAGCAGGCAGTCGGTGACCGCAGTTCTGGCGTCTTGCTGGCATCTGGCTATATCGCCGGTGGCGCGCTGGCTGGAATTCTGATTGCAATAACGGCCGGCCTCATGACCAATTTTGACCAGCGACTGACAGACTGGGCTATCCTGAACAATCCATTTTTTGAAGGCGCCAGTTCGGACTTGCTCAGTATGTTGCCCTATGCACTGATTGTATTGCTGCTGTACTGGGTGGGCCGTGAAAAAAAAGAAGAGTGACTGTAATTGAATAAGTATGAAAAACGCAGCTGGAAAATGCTGCGTTTTTCATGTGCAAAGCGGTATCGATGATGTGGAACATACTATAAAAAGATTGAGCCATCAATACTTTTCAGGAGACCAAAAAACATGATTAATCAGATCGAATCAAAGTTAATTCTGGATTACATCTACGATAATGAAGCAGCTTATCCGGATCGAATTTACCTTACGCAGCCGACCGGCAATGGGAATGTTGTCGATTACACTTGGAGTCAGGTCATGGATCAGGCGCGGCGCATGGCAACCTGTCTGCAAAGCCGCGGGGTTAAAGATGGCGTGAAGGTTGCCATGCTGTCGAAAAATTGCGCGCACTTTTTTATGGCCGAACTGGCGATCTGGATGGCTGGCGGCACAACAGTAGCAATTTTCCCGACTGAAACCGAGGAAACTGTGCGCTTCGTACTCGAACAAAGCGATGCCCAGCTGCTGTTCGTAGGAAAACTGGATAACTGGGAACAGCAGATCTCCGGCGTACCTGGCAACCTGCCGTGCATTTTCCTGCCACTGGCCCCTGCCAGCAGCGCGGAACAATGGGAGCGCCTGATACAGGAGCACCAACCTATGCCGGGCCGACCTGCGCGCAAGCCGGAAGATTTGGCCATGATCAATTACACTTCCGGTTCTACCGGAGTGCAAAAAGGTGCCATGCACTGTTTCGGGCGAATGACGGTTGCTACGGAAAGCATTGCCAAATCGATTGAAGCCAGCCCGGACGATCGGTGCATTTCCTACCTGCCGCTGGCACATATTTTTGAGCGTGCTTTTATCGAGTGTGTGAGCCTGATGGTTGGGAACCATATCTACTTCGCGGAAACATTGGATACCTTTATTGTTGATATCAAACGTGCCAGCCCCACGATTTTTCTTTCAGTCCCGCGTCTGTGGCTCAAGTTTCAGCTTGGCGTCTTCGCGCTTTTACCCGAACAGCGTCTGGATTTTCTGCTGCGCATACCATTGTTGAACCGAATTATTGGCCGCAAAGTTCTGATCGGCCTGGGTCTGGATCAGGTACGGTTGGCCGGTAGCGGATCGGCGCCCATTCCACCGGAACTGATCAGATGGTATCGCCGGCTCGGTTTGAATCTGTTGGAAGGGTACGCGATGACTGAAGACTTTGCCTGTTCACATGTATCCACTGTTGAGTTTAACAAAATCGGTTATGTGGGCGTTCCCCTGCCGGGTGTTGAAGTCAGGATCAGTGATGATGATGAAATCCTGATTAAATCCCCGGGCCAGTTTATCGGTTATTACAAACGTCCCGAATTAAACGCAGAATGTTTTACCGAGGATGGCTATTTCAGGACCGGCGATCAGGGAACCCGCGACTCGAATGGGTTGCTGAAACTTACTGGTCGCGTGAAAGAGTTGTTCAAGACTGCCAAGGGAAAATATGTGGCCCCCGCACCAATTGAAAACATGTTCAATGCGAATTCCGTGGTGGAGTTATCTATGGTATCTGGTGTCGGACAGGCGGCGGCATTTGGGTTGATTCAATTGTCAGAAGAAGCGCGCAAAAAGCGAAATGATCCGGTTGCGCGGGGCAACATTGAGACTGAACTAAAAATGCTGCTGCGCCATACCAATGCGCACTTGGCTGAATATGAACGTGTGCAAATGCTGATCATCGTAAATGAGCCTTGGTCGATTGAAAATGGTATGTTAACGCCGACCATGAAAATCAAACGTAATCGAATTGAAAATTCGGTGAAAGATAATCTTGATGCGTGGTATGCGACAAAACAGGAAGTAATCTGGGCATAGTTTGCAGGTTATCCCGGTTTATTCACAGGCTGCAAACAGGAAATACATCGGGTTATCCACAGGATTATGCACAGTATCCAAGTTAATATGTGCAGTATAGATATCACGTAATTGATGGCTGGTTGGGTTACCAATCAACTTTCTTTGGGCTTGCTCAATAAAGCCTTCAGATTTGCCAGACGATTTTGAGGAGTAATTATTTCGGCTTCAGTCGGCGCGGCAGTGCCTTCGTCGAGTTTCATTTCCTTGATGAAGCGGGAAATGTCGCAATGTAAATTTTCACGAGCCCGGCGGCGCTTTTTGCACCAGGTAATATGCAGACTTTTCTGTGCACGGGTTATTCCGACATACATCAGTCGGCGTTCTTCTTCAATGCGGACGCCCATGGTTTCAAACGGCGCATCCGGGTCGCCCTTGTGAGGCAAAATTCCTTCCTCGACACCAATCAAAAAGACGTGGGGAAATTCCAATCCCTTGGACGCATGTAATGTCGACATGCGCACCGCATCGGGTTGCTCATCCCGCCCGTCCAACATGGTCATCAGGGCAACCATCTGGGTCAGATCAAGCAGGCTCTTATGTTCATTGGCCCCATCTTTGCCACCATTGCCTTTCTCTTTTAGCCAGTTCACAAAGTCCGAAACATTCTGCCATCGGTTCTGTGCCTGTCTGTCATCAAAATTATCATATAAATACGCCTCATAATCGATTTCTTTCATCATGTCGTCCAATACCTGGGCGGCGCTATCGTTTGCGACATTGCTGTTTGCTGCGCGGGCCTCCAACTGTAGAATGAAATTGCAGAATTCGCGTAATGGCCGCAACTGTTTTTCAGCCAGTTTGGCTTCTAGACCACCTTTAAATGTGGCATCAAATAAAGAGCACTGCCATTGCCCGGCAAATTCACCAAGTACCTCAAGGGTTGCCTGACCCACTCCGCGCTTCGGTGTAGTGATGGCGCGGATAAATGCCGGATCGTCATCCTGATTGGCAACCAGTCGCAAATAACTGATGATGTCTTTAATCTCTGCTTTGTCAAAATAGCTCTGACCGCCTGAGATCGTGTAAGGAATACGTTCCTTGCGCAGTGCCAGTTCGACAATGCGTGATTGATGATTGCCGCGATACAAAATCGCATAGTCGGAAAATTGGGTGCGCCTGTCAAACCTGTGCGACGACAGCAGGATTGCAATCTGTTCGGCTTCTTGCTCATCGTCCTGCATCGCAAGCACCTTGATGGGATCACCCAAACCATGTTCTGACCACAATTCTTTCTCAAACAGTTTGGGATTGTTGCTGATTACTGCATTGGCAGCCTGCAAGATCCGGGTAGTAGATCGGTAGTTCTGTTCAAGTTTAATGATTTTCAAATCAGGGAAATCAACCTGCAAGGTAGTCAGGTTTTCTATAGTCGCACCGCGCCAGGCATAGATCGCCTGATCGTCGTCTCCTACAGCAGTAAATAACGGCTTTTTACCGAGGCCTGTTACCAGCAACTTGACCATTTCATATTGGCACGTGTTGGTATCCTGATACTCGTCAACCAGTAGATACCGCAAACGGCGCTGCCATTTGTCCCGAATTGATTCGTGATCTCTGAACAGCTCAACGGGCAGTCGGATCAAATCATCAAAATCAACGGCCTGATAGGCAGACAAGGTGGCAACGTAGCTGCGATAAATTCGCGCAGCCTGCGCCTCATCTTCATCCTGAGCCTGCGCCAGTGCAGTTTCCGGCCCGATCAGGGCGTTTTTCCAAAGCGACATCGCGGACTGGATGCGTCGGATTAACTGCTTGTCTGTAGTGATTGACAGATCTTGAACTATCGAAAAGCAATCGTCACTATCCATAATAGAAAATCGGTCTTTTAATCCGAGCGCGGACGCTTCTTGCCGTAGTATCTTGACCCCGAGCGAGTGGAAGGTGGAAATGGTGCAATGCTTGGCCAATCGAGGTTGTTGTAACAATTTGGCAACGCGCTCCTGCATCTCAGTGGCAGCTTTATTGGTGAATGTTAAAGCTGCGATGTGCCTGGCGTCATAATTGTGCAGCTCAATTAGATTGGCAATTTTTTGTGTGATGACGCGTGTTTTACCAGATCCCGCACCCGCCAGTACCAGACATGGGCCATCCAAATAATTAACAGCTTCGCGCTGAGGCGCGTTCAAACCATGTTTAGATGACATTATTAAAAAAATGAAAACCAGAAACCAAAGAATTTAACATTGTAGCGTAGTGAATAAAATGTTCTACACTGAATCGTACTCATTAAAGACCGTGACATGAAATTTGAACACCTGATTGAAATCAACGATTTGAACAATCCCCTTGTCTCACGCATGACAAGGGAGCAGCTATGGAATGGTTTGGTACTTCGCGCCGAATTTCCCAAATTGTTTATTAACTATCTGGACTCGTGTGTAATCACTTCACGAGATCTGGATAGTTTGACTCGCACATTGCACTTTGGTGATCTGAAAGTTCATGATCATGTTCAATTTAACTTTTTGAATTATGTTCATTATCAGGTCCATCGGCAGGAAAAGATACCGGAATCCTATATGCGGATGACAATTGAAGAGCCTGTTGCATCGGCGTTGTTCATACGTTTTAGTTATGACGACGGGCATGGGGATGATGAAGACAGTGAGAGTGCTGTATACAATAATTTCCGACGGTCTGCCTATGTGGAGGCGGATATAGATACGGTAAAAATACTGAGGGAAATGCATGATATCGGGAGACTAAATCATTTACTGACCTAGCAGGTTACTTATTGGCTTTCCTTAGATTGTTTGGAACTCTAATCGGGCGAAAGCTGGATTCGCAAGTCAAAGTGAAAAAGGTGTTGACGGGTTGTGCAGAATGCTGCATAATCTCGTTTCTGTGCTGCTGACAAACAAAACGATTTGCCAGCCAAAAGTAAGCTTG
>JAYVMW010000054.1:0-43190 GCA_043758755.1 Oxalobacteraceae bacterium | reverse complement strand
CCCATGTTTATTGCCAGTCCACCGCAGACCAACCACACGAACAGCACGGTTGCCAGAGCTATCGGCTTGAGGCCGGCTTTGCGGATCACTGAAAAATGGGTGGTCAGACCCAGGCCGGCCATCGCCATGGCCAGCAGAACGGTATCAAGATCTACCAGGCGGCTAACTGCAGCAGCGCCCAGCAGCGGCAGTGAATGAATGCCGGCTACCGCAATAAAGCCCAGTGCAAACCAGGGAATCACTATATTGGACTGCGATTTTTCTGCGCTTGTGGCTGGTGCCCCCTGAATTGCATGATGGGTGACCGACCGACGGGCAAGCCAGGCTGACAGAATGACCAGAAACGGAGCCAGCATCATTACCCGGACCATTTTGGCAATCACTGCCGTATTGGCAGCCTGTTCACTGATGGCGCGGGCTGCGACGACCACCTGTGCCACTTCATGGATGGTCGATCCGGCGAACAGTCCATAAGCGCCGCTTGACAGATTAATCAGATGATATTGATCGTTCAGATGGTGCAGAACAGGATAAAGAAACATCGCCAGTGTGCCGAACACAACGACCGTCGCAACGGCTACGGTAACATGCTCGGCGCGGCCATGCGCCACAGGCTCGGCTGCCATCACCGCGGCAGCACCACAGATTGAACTTCCGGCACCAATCAGGATCACCGTCTTTTGATCCAGTCCGAACACCCTTGTGCCCAGCACCCAGGCCAGCCCGAACGTACTGGATATGACCGCGGCATCGATTAAAACTCCGGCCCAGCCCACATTGGCAATATCCTGAAAGGTCAGTCGCAGACCATACAGAATGATGCCTAGACGTAGCAGATTGGCTTTGGAGAAATTCACGCCGACTCCGGCTACACCACCAATTGCCGGGTATGCGCTATTCCCAACCAGCATGCCCAGCACAATTGCCAGAGTCAACGCACTGATACCGTTATCGCGCGCCCAGCTGAAATGCGCCATCTCAATGGAAGCGAAGGCCAGCAATCCTGTTACGGCCAGCCCCGGCAGCAGCGCAGCAACGCGCCGCCAGATCCCGTATTGCGGATGCACTGCCGGTAGGTTTGAATCTGCAGATGCCAGTATTTCCACGTTTGCGCTTTCCATACACTGTTCCGATTTCTGTTTAAACTGTTGGACGGCATTTTCGGATCTGGTACCATATTTGTAAAACGGATTATTCAGCTATTAATTACCTGAAAAACAGGTTTAGGAGCAGTGCCCATGCGTATCACTTTGCATCAGTTGCAGGTATTTTCCGCGGTCGCCGAAAGCGGCAGCACGACCGCTGCCGGACTGCGAATTGCGCTGTCCCAGTCCGCTACCAGCGGGGCTTTGAACGAACTGGAGCGCCTGCTTGATATGCAATTGTTCGACCGGATCGGCAAACGTCTGGTGCTCAATGACAACGGACGATCGCTGTTGCCGCACGCGCGTACCGTGCTTGATGCGGCGCAAAACATTGAAGAAATGTTTCGTACCGACCTGAATTCCGCACACGCCAATGTGCCCGCCGCCCGTCTGCGGATCGGTGCCAGCACCACAATAGGCAATTACCTTTTGCCGGCCTTGATCGCCGATTATGAAAAGACCTGGCCTGGTGCGCGCATTGATCTGTCCATCGGAAACACGCAGGACATTGCCCTGTCGGTGTCAAGACTCGAAGTAGACATGGGTCTGATAGAAGGAGCATGTCACGAAACCGACCTGGCGGTCGAACCGTGGCGTGTCGATGAACTGGTGATTGTCTGCGCAGCCGGGCATCCGACGGCCCAGGCGGCCAGACAGTCTCGCGTAACGGTCAAAGCTCTGAGGCAGGCGCGCTGGCTCATGCGTGAGCCGGGGTCCGGCACCAGAGAAGCAGTCGAGCATGTGCTGCTACCGCACCTGATTCACTTTGAAGGTGAGATGCAACTGGGCAGCACCGAGGCCATCAAACAGGCCGCGGCCCAAGGGATGGGGCTGGCCTGTCTGCCGCTGTGTGCCGTGCAGGACCTGATTACGCTTGGCCGGCTGCAGGTCTTGCCGACGACGCTGCCGCGACTCAAACGTAATTTCTACTTGATCCGGCATCGCCAGAAGCACTTTTCTGCCAATCTGACCCGTTTCGTCCAGCACTGTTCACGACCGATTATTTAAAAAATCCGCGTGCCTTCATCTGGTTGCAGCCATTATGGCCAGGTGGCGGCAGGGTCTTGCCCTGTTCCTTGGCCCGTGCCTCCATCTCGGTGTGATGCTGCACTTGATAGGCTTTGCATTCATCATAGGTCTTCATCGCGTGCATCTTTTGCTGATGGGCCGACCGTTCTTCGTCGGACATTAACTGCCAGCCATAAACGTTGCCTGCGTTGAGCTGATAATTCTGGTTGCCCATTCCGAGTTTCATTCCGGAGCCGGACTGGGCCATGGCAGAGGATGCGATCAATACCGTTGCACATAGCAATGAAGCGAATTTAAGTGTTTTCATGATTTTTCCTGGTTGATTCAGACTGCAATTTGGGTGCACGCAGCACCGCGAAATTTACTGCACCCATACCAGATAACAATGCTCGCGCTGCGCTCAACAGATATTGATATGAATCAAAATATCAGCAGTGAGACCGTTCGGACTGGCGCGCTCCATCCAGCACCTGCAAGCGCAACTTATCAACGGGAAAATTAATGAACTCGCCGGTCCGGTTCAACCTCGGTGATGAGCACAATCCCGGTCGAATTCATCAGCGCAACCTTATGCAGATTGATGATCAATGCCTTGTCTTTTGCAACAACGGTACTGACATTGCCTTCGATGTTGATCAAAAAATGTTCATAATTGGTCAGGGCGGCATTGATGACAGTTCTTGTGTTTGCCTGGCCACAGTGTAAATTCCTGAATTTTCCGGCATCGGCATAAAAGTAATGATAAGGTGAATTATCGAAATAGTATTTGGTGTAGTTGACAAACAGCCGATTGACGATCGGGTAGGACTGGGACGCTTTGTCGTATTCATCCAGCACAATATCATCGACCTTGATTACAACCGCAGGATGCGCTTTGGCAACCTGGATCAGGCGGTCGATGACCTTCTTCTGTGCATCGGTAGCCTGCACTGGTTCGGGAATGACGATATTTTCGGTGTTCTCGGTCAGTATCTCGCTGTAATTAACATGGAGGCCGGAATAGGCGAAGAAATAGACTTTCAGCAAGAGCGCCGAATTCAGCAATGCCAAGCCATTCTGAAATTTCAGCGAGTCTTCCGTGAGCGACCGGTCAGGTGGCAGCACCGCTGATTTTGCCCCGGGTGTATCCGCCAGTCCCGGTGCATTCTGGTTGGTTGCCGTCACCTCAGCCAGAGCAGAACAAGGGGCGCTGCATGCGCAGGCGATGCTGCTCAGAGCCAGCAGGGTTTTGAGCCGCGCAATGCGTGAAGTTGGTTTTGGATCCGTCATGATCTTCACCTTTGATAGGGTTGAATGGTCAGGATTTGGCAGCAGGCGCAGACGTATCACTGTCGTCACTGTCTTCCCAGCCGGTAATCATTGCCTTTACATAAGCGAATGGCGTATGCCCGGTAGTGGCCATATAAACATGCGCAATAAAAAACACCAGCATCATGTAAGCTGCGGCCGCATGTACCCAGGCAATGTCCCTGAGCGTCAGGCCAAACGGCTCGTGATCAATCCAGTTGTAACTGAATATCAGCAACAGCACACCACTGATCCAGATCAACGGGTTGATCATCAATTTCAGCCATAAATAGGCGAGCCGCTGCAAAGGATTGTGCTTGTGTTGCAGCGTTTGATGGAATGGGTGCTGCTCGCCCAGAAATATGCCCCAGGCGTAATGGCGCAGCACCATTATCATTTTTTGCATAGTCGGGATGTATTGTTTCCACTCCCCCGTCGTCAAATGCCAGAAGATGGCAAATACCCACAACGTGACCAAAATCCAGGCCGAACAGCCATGCACCAGCAGTGCGGTTCTGAACGACAGCCACCCCAGATAACCATGAATCTGAAAACCGGTAATCAACATGGTAATGACCAGCGCAGCCTGACTCCAGTGCCAGAAGCGCTCGAAGCGTTTGAATAAATAAATGCGATGACTAGACATGGCAGGCCCCTTTGGTTATGACCGACGACGCAGTGACAGGATGATGCGAATCAGGCCGTGAACCAGTGCACCGGCCAGAGCCAACGCGGCAGCGACAAGACCGATTCGCTCAATCCAGAATTGATGATCCTGTGGCCGGCCCGGCATATAGACCCCGTCGATATGTTGCAAACGCCCCTTGTCAGCATGGCACTGCGCGCAATCCAGTGCCCTGGTTTTGGGTGCAACCATATGGGCAATCGGCCAGTACATCTGGGTTTTGATAAAGCCGTAGTGTCCCGAATAAGGCAACCTGGCAGCCTTCATTCCGGCAGTAATTGCGGTTTGCCAATCGTAAGTCATCGTAAAAGATTCCTGATCAAAACCAAACGAATGAAACACCGTCAGCACCCTGAACTTTGTGTCGTACGGCTGATTGTTGCGGGAGATTTTGAAAGGCCATATTTTCGATTGACCATCGGTGGAACTGCCTTCAATCTGATTCACATTGACCACATCGTCCTGATCAGGTTGTATCTTGTCGCCAATATTCATCCAGCGCTCGGTACCATTGAACCAGCGATATTCCGGTACGACGTTATCATCCCAAAGGAAACTGCCTTTAACACCCCAATAAGTATTTCTGCCATGCTCATCCTCCATGACCAGAGGAGAACCGTTGGGTGCGAGCTTGCCGGCAGTCGCATAATTCCAGTTCATTTTGGTCGGTTTGCCGCCCCGCGCAAATTCTGGAATGTGACAGGTTTCACAGGCAATATCACGGGTGTGCATATTGAGCGTGCTGGCGATCTGCCTTGAAGTCAGGTCAGTGCCGGAATGCGGCATTTTCCCGTGACAGGACTGACAGGCTGTGGCGTTGCCGTTGTGCTCGCCACCTGGCATAAAGGCGCCCTGAGCAGGACTGGCATCAATGGCGTAATGTTCACCGGTTACTTTATGATCCTTGGTTTGATGGCATTGCTGGCATGCGAAATTCAAACCTTGCGCGTCCATATGTACATCGAGCTCATGCGACGGACTGATCAGTGAACTGTCCAGATCGCCATGCTTGACACCGTCGCCACCGCCGCCATAAAAATGGCAGCCGCCACAATTGCTGCGCTTTGGTGCAGTAACGCTCTGAGCAATCTTGGCCAGATCTTCCGGCATGACATACGGTTTATCTGTACCGTAAACTTCATTGCAACCGGGACGCACCGCAATTTTTTTCATCGCCGGATTGCCACCTATGAACGGAATCTTGTGATATTTGCCGGTTTGATCATGACAGACCAGACAATCCACCTTGTCCTCGCTGCGCTGGTCAAAGGGAATAAATTTATTCGGATCGGTGCTGCCGTAACCGACATGACAGACGGTACAAAACTGTTCGTTACTGACCGGACTGACACAGAAGGTGTTATAGACCTGACTCTTGCCTACCATCTGCCTGGTTTTGGGATTCCAGGCTTTCCAGGTCCAGTGGATGGTGGACATCACCTGTTTTCCAGTCTCGGTGTGGCAGCTTAAGCAGGCCTGGGTAACCTGTTCGGGTGCCGTAAACGGTCCCTGCAGCTGTTTGAAATTGCGGTGATCCTGCGCAGTTCTTTTGCCGACCGGCCCGTCAATTTCCTGTGGAACAAGGTGCTCAATCGAGGCAGAATCCGGCCGCGTCGATTGGGCACCAGACATGGCGTTTTCAAGATCCACCCCAAACGAGACAGAACAGTGTGCCACCAGCAAGACAGCGCCCAGCACCTTTCCCGTGCGTTTGCACATTTCCTCAATATTCAATGAAAATTTCGCCGATGCCATAATCGTCTCCCTGATGACATTGCAAAGCACCCTGCCCGCGGTCTGGTTATCCATCAATAAATTGGTCGCTTGATGCTGACTGCGCCACGTATTTGCCCGACGCTGTAGCCGGTTGCCCGGTCGTGAGGATAAGCTTCGTTCAGTTTTGTTTTGACACTTTCGGGCATCTGCTCCGGATTGCCGTGACAGGCCAGACAACCGGGTTGCATGACAATCGCCTTCATATAGCGGAAATATTTTCCGTCAGGTTCCTGCACGATTTCTGCAGTTTCGATGCCGTCGGTCGTCTCACCTTGAGCAGCACGGATCTCAAAGGCGCGCAGTTTTTCCTGCTCCCAGGCGTCCGGCATGCCGAGTAACGGGTTGCGCAGTTTCAGGCTTACGCGCGACAGTTTCCAGCCACTCTGACGCGACAGGTCCCCGGCCAGTTGCGGCGCAATATCCCTGCAGACTTGGATCGCCGACTCAAAGCCTGCCGCATTGATTGCCTTCTGGTTTTCAGACAATAACTGTTTCAGGAATGGCGTGGCCATGAGACGCGCTTGTTCCTGGTATCTGATCACATCTTCAGCGCAAACTGAGAGCGATACCAATGACAACGCTGCAATCAGCGCAAGTTTTTTTGTGCGGTGAAACTCAACCGAATGATTTTTCATTTCTACTTCCTGGTCTATGCCACGTTTGCAAAGGGAATCGGCTGGCGAATAGAGCGATCCCCGACTGGATCAGGACACGATGGCGTCGATCAGACGTTCGACACAATGGTCGCGACCATGGATAACCATTGAAGGTTCAGGCTCAGAGAATTTATTTTTTGCGAGGCGCCTGCTGGCTGGATTGCGATGCAGTGTGACGGCGCGCCTGTCGGGAAGAATCCGTAACGGCGCGACAATTCTGACTTCGGGCGTTGATGCACATGATCGTCTCCTGACTGGTCGCCGCCATTTTCAGGGGCCACCAGTAATACTTCAAACGGGGACTTTTTTGATTCCATCGCCCCTTTTTTCTCAGTATGAAACTACTTTCCTAAATACGCAACTACTTCTTTAGCTAATTACTCAATAATACAATTAAATACGTGGCGCTGCGATCACAACAACTCGAATTGCCTGGCCGATCCTGAAATTGCGTCGAATCGCTGGAGAGCTATCTGGCCGCGGTCTGCGGCAGGTTCTGACCAATCCATGTCGTCAGCTGCGGTACCGACATGGCGCCAGAGACGCGCGCTACCTCAGCACCCCTGTTGAACAGGATTAACGTGGGAATGCTGCGAATGTTGTAACGGGTACTGGCGAGCGGGGCACTGTCACTGTCAACCTTGGCGAACCGGACCTGCGGCATGTGAGCGGCTGCCGTGGCAAAATGCGGGGCCATCATTTTGCAGGGACCACACCAGTCGGCCCAGAAGTCAACCAGCACAGGCAGTTCGGTAGCGGCAATGAATTTTGGCAGAGCAGTATCCGTCAGATTGACCGGTTCGGCCGCCATCAGTGCCGTGCCGCAGCGCCCACATACCGGCTCGTCAAACAAACGTTCATCGGCGATCCGGTTGGTAGCACCGCAGGAGGGGCAGACAATGTGCATGGCATAACTCCTTCAATTGTCGTATTCGACACAGGATCAGGTAAGTTTTCAATCTGACGGATCATTTTATCCATGGCCCTGGTCGCCATATTTGACGCCCGTCAAACCCGGTGGCAACACGCGCCAAAAAATCCCCGGTGATTCGATGTCAGGCCGGCACAGTCAAGGTTGGCGCGTGGCAGCACACCTTGCCTGCCTCGTCAAACCGGACACCATACGTGCGGATCAGGTCAGCACGCATGCGCTGCCTGGCGCGCAACAAACGGGACTTGGTCGCCGACAAACTCAGTCCATGCGCATCTGCATAAGCCTGCTGCCTGACACCGTTAAGATCACACTGCATCAGGATGTCGTTAGCTTCGGCTGGTAGCTCAGCCAAGATCTGCAACAGACATTCTGTGAGTGCGTCTACCGGCGCTGTTTCCTGCATTTCTTCGACCAGATCATCCGGCAATGGTACGGTACTCTTGTCCAGTCTGAGCTTGTCGACCAGCGTGTTGCGGGCAACCTGGAACAGCCACCCGCGCGGGCTGTCGAGTACGCAAAAGCGTCTTCCATAGCGCATTGCCTTAAGGAAGACATCCTGAACCAGATCGTCTGCCAGAGCCGAGTCACCTACACGATGATTCAGGTAACCTCTCAGTTCGGGTTCATGAGCGCTCCAACTGTTGAGCACGCATGCAAATGAAATGTCAGGCGAAGAAGCTGTGTTCATGATGGATCCGATGCGAATGTGATCAACGTTACGCCATATCGCCAAGACAGGCCTGCGCCAACGGCAGGTGGCCGGTCTTGACCAGAATGGTGCAGCCTTCATTGCTGAACGGGCGGTGCGCACTCAAATGCGGGCTGCGTATCCAGGTACCGGCAGGATAACGTCCGAATTCATCCTCAAAGACGCCTTCCAGCACATAGATTTCTTCACCGCCATAATGTCGGTGCGGATTGAAACGTGTCCCCGGCGCCCAGCGCACCAGAGCGGTATGTTGCGTGCCGAACTCAGCAAGAGGGAGCACCGCAAGACCAGGCACCAGCCCTGGAAACCAGGGTGCAGTGCGGGTATCGATCACGATGTGCTCACTGTCTGCGGCATCAAGATGGCGCAGCTTGACGAATAATGTGCAACCCGTCGCAGAGCGCGGTGCATGTGAGGAACCCGGTGGATTCTTGAGGTAAGTGCCGGGACCGAAGCTGCCGGATTCGTCGCTGAATATGCCGTCCAAAACCAAAATTTCCTCACCCAGGTCGTGCCGATGGCTTTTAAAAGCGCAGTCCGGGGCGTAACGCACTATGGAGGTGGCGCGTGCCACCTCCGCGCCATCACGTTCCAGCAATTTTCGTTGAATTCCCTGCTGCGGTGAATCAACCCATTCCAGGCTGGAGGTCTCCAGCACGACACGTTGCGAAAAATCTGAATTGAGCTTCATGGTTTTACCTTGTTGTCCGACATGTTGCAGAGCTATTAAGCCAATCATTTCAATTTCACCAGGTGCATTAATCCATTCTTTGGGCGACAATACCAATCAGTGCCGACATGCCGGCGTGCTGGGTACCTTCATGCAAGCGCGCTTCATATACGCTCATGTCCAGCATACGCAGTGCGGAAAACTCATTCCTGAGCAATTCTTCCGTATATAAATGATCCGGATTGGGCGGCCCACCGGTTTTGTATTCAAGCTGTTTGGGCGTATAACCCTGCAATATTATCAGTCCACCCGGATTCAATGCGCCGATCATGTTTGCAAACAATGACTTTCGTACCTCAGGTGCAGCAAACTGAATGAAAATGGCGACGATTACATCGAATTTTTTAGCATGCCAATTCCATGCATCGCAATCTGAAACAGAGAAATCGACCTGAACATGTTGATCGCGTGCCAGTGCGCGCGCTTTTTCTACGCCCACCGGCGACAGATCAAATGCCGAAGTAATCAATCCCTGTCTGGCCAGCCAAACGCTGTTTCTTCCCTCGCCGTCAGCTACGGCAAGCGCCGACATGCCAGGTTTCAAATGTGGCAAACACTGCTGCAGATACTGATTTGGTTCGGTACCAAAGATATAGTTACTTTCTGCATAGCGGTCGTTCCACGTTTGAACGGGATTACCGAATCCGGGTGTTTTCAATGAAGACATTCGGCTAGCTCCGACAAATCGGCTTTTGCAGTTTCAGCGCCAGACTGCCTATGCCGCCACCGTTACTGACATTGGCATACCCCAGTTTGATCAACCCGTTTCTTGCCGCGGCCGATCTGGCACCGGAGACGCAATACACAATGATCGGGGTATTTTTGTCAGGCACCCTGGCTTCAATGCTTAGTCCTATCCGATCCAGCGGCAGCGAAATTGCACCTTCAATATAGCCGCCGGCATATTCAGCCGGGTTGCGAACGTCGATCAATACCGCACCAGCCGGCAAATCTTTGTCTACACCCACTATGCTTCCAAATAAATTACCCAAAATACTCATTGTGAATTTCCTTTTGATTTACGGTTTATCGAGGCGCACGATACCCAACAGTTTCAAGATATATTTCTCGTAAATGGGTTCGGAGTTGCCAGTTTTCATTTTGTTGATGAAATATTTTTCAAACGCGACCTTGGCGATATGGACCCACTTTCCTTTTTTGAACCATGCCACATTCCGGGGTGGAATCTGTGGCAATGCGACAAATGCCGCACCGGTATCGCCCATGTCTGCCAGACAGATGGCATTCCAGGTTCCTTTGGCGGTCGCAGGCAGACCATTGATATCCGCCTCAATGTTATGCACGATTGCAGTAATCATACTTTCTATCATGTAGCCGGTTTTGGGTGCACCGGTCGCAACCGGTGTGACTTCCACCGGCGGAATGGCAACACAGACACCAGCCGAATAAATGTTTTTATATTTTTTGCTGCGCTGATTTTCGTCGATGAAGACAAAACCACGCGGATTGCACAAGCCTTCCACTGCGGCTACCGGGTCCACACCTTTAAAGGAAGGCAGCATCATGCTGTATTTGAACGGCAATTCATGTTCCTTCTTCAGATTGCCCATTTCATCCATTTCACTGACAAACATCTTGCCATCTTCAACCCGGGTGGTTTTCGCATTGCAAATCCACTTGATGTCATGCATGCGCAATTCGCTCTCCAACATCGATTTTGAATCACCCACACCGCCCAGTCCAAGATGTCCGATATACGGCTCACTCGTGACGTAAGTAATCGGTACCTTGTTGCGTATCTTGCGCTTTTTCAAATCGTTGTTGAAAATGAACGCAAACTCATATGCAGGACCAAAGCAGGAGGCACCAGGCATGGCACCGATAATGGCCGGGCCGGGTTCTTTCAAAAATTGCTGGTAAGCCTTGTAAGCATGTTCGGCATGATCAATGGAACAGACCGACTGGGTAAATCCATTGACTGGCCCTGAGCCAGGCACTTCGTCAAAGGCCAGTTTTGGTCCGGTTGTGATAATCAGGTAGTCATAACTGACGCTGGTTCCATCGGCCAGGGTCAGACTATTATTTTCCGGTTGCAGGCCGGTAACTGGCTGCGCAATAAAGGCAATGCCCTTTTTTTCAAGATAGGGACGGATCTGAAAAGTAATTGCCCCGCGATCTCTCCAGCCAACCGCGACCCATGGGTTCGAAGGCACAAACTGAAAATATTCCAGTGCGTTGATTACGGTAATCTGATGCGTCTTGTCCAGTTTCTCGCGCAATTCATACGCAGCCGGCATGCCGCCTGTTCCTGCGCCAAGAATAATAATATGTGCCATCCGGTGTCTCCCTGAGATTGATAAATATCTTGTTTTGTTAATTCGTTGTGTGTTGCATCAATAAATTGTTAATACCTGTTAAAACTGCTTCATCCAGATTCCCGTTCAACTGCGCCAGCTTTAACCGGTTCAGCTCCACTGCGATCTGCGCCTGCAATACCGCCAGTTCGGCACTGGTTGCATCATTTTCAGCATTGAGCAGATCGAGCGTTGTGCGGTCGCCCTCGGAATGACCGAGACGCGTTGCATCGAGGCGCGCCAGACTGGCCTTGCGCGCCTGCACCAGGGCCGCCACCCGACTTTCACCCACGGTAATTCCCAGCCATGCGCTGCGAATCCCAACGGTGATCTGTTGCCGCAGCAGTTCACCGTCTGCCCTGGACTTATCAATCAGGTGGACCGCTTCCGAATACCTGGCACTGCGGATGCCGCCAGTGAACAGGGGAACGGTGAGTTGAACACCAATCATGCGATTGTTGACGTTGTATTCTGCATTGCCATAATCACCACTGCCATGCAGCCGGTCAGCGCCAACCTGTGCCACCAGATCCAGCGATGGGGCATACAGGGCCCGATGCTTTTCCGCTTCTTCCTGTGCCACGGTCAATTTTTTTTCCTGTATCAGCAAATTCGGATTATTCAGCGTGGCGTCACGAATACAGTTATCAATGGAAGGCAGACTGAATCTGCCTGCGTCTGAGGCCAGATTCAACGGAATCAGGTCATTGCCGCCGATCCCGGTCAAGTCAGAAAACTGCGACTGTTTGATCTGCAAATCCATTTCTGCTGCCATAATCTGCGCTTTGATCGTCTCGGATCGTGCCTGCGCCTCATACGTGTCAGTCACCGGAATGCTGCCCAGTTTAAAACTGTCCCGGGCCTGATTCAGGGCAAAATCAACCGCACTCTGCTGTTGCTTTAACAGGCGCAAAGTTTCATCTGCCACCAGCACGTCAAAATACCGCTCTGCCACCCGCACCGCCAATTGCTGCCTGGCGGCCTTCCATTGGATTTCCGCCATATCGGCCGACAGATCAAGCTGCCGGCTTTGCGTGAGCAAAGTCCGGTTCAGTAGCGGCTGACGTGCCACCACCGCGTACTGCTCGGCATTGCCATTATGTATTGAAGTGTCAAATGCCACCCCGCTGGTCTGAACAAAACCGGGGGCTGAAAACTGCGCCCCAATCGTTTCAGTGCTGGTACTTTGCATACCTGCCCCGGCAGTCAGTGACACGCTCGGCAGCCACATGCCGCGTGACTGATCGCGATGCGTCATGCTCGCTTCGTAATTGGCCTGTGCCGAGGCAAACTCCGGATCATGACTTTGTGCAGCCTGCCAGGCCGTCATCAAATCGGTGGCGGAGGCAGCCGGCACGGTCATTACAAATAGCGCGGCTGAAATAACAGAGGTCAGAAGTTTCATAATTCACTTTTGCGGTTGTTCGCTTCAGTCGGGTTCAATTTCCGGAACGCAGACCCAACTTGCGCAGGATCGATTCCATCAGACACCATTTGGTGATCCCGCTTTGCAGCAGGTTCACGCCGACGAAAGCCGTGAAGGCCAGCCACCACTGACTGAGGAATAATGGGCTGCCCGGAATACCGAATGCCAGCGAAAGTAAAATAAATGTGCCGGCTACAACACGTACCATTTGCCATGAAGTCATGATGATTCTCCTTGATTAGTAATAAATTCAATGCGATTGCGATAAGCCACGTAATACAGCAGCGGAATCACCAGCAGCGTGAGCAGCGTTGACACCAGTATCCCGAAAATCAGCGAGATGGCCAAACCGTTAAAGATCGGATCATCCAGAATAAAGAACGCACCGAGCATGGCCGCCAGTCCGGTCAGCATGATCGGCTGCGCGCGGGTGATCGCCGAATGCACTACCGCTTCTTTCAGATCAACGCCGGCTCTGACCTGCAGGTTGATAAAGTCCACCAGCAGAATCGAATTCCTGACGATGATGCCGGCCAGTGCGATCATGCCGATCATGCTCGTGGCGGTATATTGAGCACCCAGCAGGGCATGCCCGGGCATGACACCGATGATCGTCAGTGGAATCGGTGCCATGATGATCAGGGGCGTGAGGTAGGAGCCGAACTGCGCTACCACCAGCAGATAAATCAGAACCAGTCCAACCGCGTAGGCAGCACCCATGTCACGGAACGTTTCGTAGGTGATTTGAGATTCGCCATCCCATTTAATTGCGTAACCACGATACGGGTCGGTGGGCTGGTGAATAAAATATTCCGTGAGTGTTCCGCCGCCTGGTGTTGCAATTTTCGAAATGGCGCTGCGCATCGAAAACATGCCGTATAGAGGGCTGTCAACTTTTCCGGCCATATCCGCTACCACGTAATTCACCGCCAGCAGATCTTTGTGATAGACCGGCTGTTCGCGCAGCGTGTTGCTGACCGTGACCAGTTCGCGTATCGGCACCAGCTTGCCGCCGGCGCTTCTGACTGACAGTTGCAAAAGTCCATCCAGATCGCCGTGCCGCTCAGCCGGCAGTTGCAAAATGACCGCGTTCGGATATTTGCTGGCATCGTGCAGATAGGTTGCGGCTTCACCACCCAGTCCTGCATGCAGGGCAGTCACAATGTCGGTCTGCGAGACACCCAGCAACGCTGCTTTTCTGCGGTCCACCAGCAACATCAATCTCGGTGCAGCGGCAATACTGCTGTCATCCACATCGACTACCCCTGCAGTGGCGTTAAACACCGCGCGCACATCTTTTGCGACATGACGGCGCCCTTCGCTCTCAGGCCCATAAATTTCGGCAACGATGGGGGCCAGCACCGGTGGGCCGGGCGGAACTTCAACAATTTTCACATTCGCATTGAAATGCTTGCCAATTTCCTGCAGTGCCGGACGGACTCTGGTTGCGATAGCGTGGCTCTGCTCGCTGCGGTGATGTTTGTCGACCAGATTGACCTGAATGTCGCCAACGTCACCACCAGTGCGCAGATAATACTGACGTACCAGTCCGTTGAAATTGATCGGCGCAGCCGTACCTGCGTAGGCCTGATAATCGGTGACTTCCGGCATGGCCGATAAATAATTGCCCAGTTCATGCAGGACCGCTGCGGTTTGCTCTACCGGGGTCCCGGCCGGCATATCAACGATCACCTGAAATTCGGACTTGTTATCAAACGGCAGCATTTTCAGCAGAACCAGACCGGTTGCAGGCAGCAAAACTGAAAAGCCTATCAGTGCGGCGACCCCCACGCCCAACAGGCGGCGGTTGCGTTTTCCATGCTGTTCGTGCAAAAACGGCCCAAACAGACGCTGAAACAGCGGCGCCATTCTGGCGGCCAGTCCATGCGGTGCAGTGTGAGCTGCAGCGTGCGTTGCCGTTTGGTGCGACTCTTTCATCCAGATCCGCGCCAGCCATGGGGTAACAATAAAAGCGATCGCCAGTGACAGCAGCATGCCCATGCTGGCATTGATCGGAATCGGACTCATGTACGGGCCCATCAATCCGGTTACAAAAGCCATGGGAAGCAGCGCAGCAATCACCGTAAAGGTTGCCAGTATGGTTGGACCACCCACTTCATCGACGGCACCGGGAATAATGTCTTTCAACGATTTTCCAGGGAACTGG
This sequence comes from Oxalobacteraceae bacterium, assembly GCA_043758755.1. GTDB lineage: Bacteria > Pseudomonadota > Gammaproteobacteria > Burkholderiales > Burkholderiaceae_D > Solimicrobium. Next base: position 28,331 of record JAYVMW010000054.1, on the reverse strand, counting down.
CGCTGATGCCGGTGGATGTTTTCAACCACGACAATGGCGTCATCAACCAGAATCCCGATTGAAAAAATCAGCGCAAACAGGGAAACCCGGTTCAGGGTAAAACCCCAGGCCCAGGAAGCGAACAGCGTGACTGTGAGAGTCAGGATCACGGCGGTGCCGACGATGGCGGCCTCGCGCCGGCCCAGCGCAATGAACACCAGTACCACGACCGACAGTGTGGCGAACAGCAGCTTCTGGATGAGTTTTTTGGCCTTGTCGTTGGCGGTATTGCCGTAATTTCTCGACTCGGCCACGATCACGTCGGAAGGAATCACCGTATTTTTCAATTCTTCAACCCGGGCCATGAGTGCGTTGGACACATCAATCGCATTTTCCCCGGATTTTTTGGTAATGGCGATCGTGACAGCCGGATACTCGCCGCCGTCTTTTCCGGCAACGCCCTCCCAGACATAACGCGCCACGGGCAATGGACCGTCGCGTACTGTCGCCACATCCTGCATGAATACCGGGCGGCCATTATGAACGGCGATGACCAGCTCACCGACTTCGCGCGCGTCGTTCAGGAACGGTCCTGCTTCCACCGTCACCGAGCGGTTACCCGATAACAGTTCACCGGCCGGCATGGCGGTATTGACTGACTGCAGCGCATTGCGCATATCAGCCACGGTAACTCCCGAACCCTGCATGCGCGACGGATCCAGTTCGATCAATATGGCACGGCCCGGACCACCAGTGGTCGTTACTTCGCGTGCGCCAGGCACGCGTTTAAGATCATTCTCGATACTGTGCGCCACGCGTTCCAGATCAAACGACCCGGTATTGGGATTTTTACTGTACAAAGTCAGACTGACGATGGGGACATCATCAATACCCTTCGGTTTAATCAGTGGTGCCATGACACCCAGATTTTTTGGCAGCCAATCCGCGTTTGAATTGACCGTATCGTATAACCTGACCAGGGCTTCGGTGCGCTGCACGCCAACTTTGAATTGCACCGTCATGACAGCCATGCCGGGCCGCGACACGGAAGCAACATGCTCCACGCCGGTCATTTGCGACAATACCTGCTCGGCCGGAGTGGCAACCATCTGCTCTACATCAGCGACCGAGGCACCAGGAAACGGCACCAGCACATTGGCCATCGTGACGTTGATCTGCGGCTCTTCCTCGCGTGGCGTGACCATAACCGCGAACGCGCCCAGCAGGAAGCCAGCCAATGCCAGCAGCGGCGTAATGCGCGCCGTCTGGAAAAATGCCGCGATACGTCCGGAAACTCCCATACGCGAATTCATCGCACTTCCTTCACTGCAGCGGCGGGGTCGAGTGCGATGCGTTCACCGGCACTGACTCCAGCCAGCACTTCAACCGTGTCGTTCTGTGCACTGCCCAGACGCACCTGACGCAGTACCGGACGTTTATTGCCGTCGATAACATACAGTCCGGTCATTTCGGCACGGCGCACGATGGCAGAACCCGGCACATACACATGGGTGCCAGACGCGCTCTGTGCGGGCAGCCATATTCTGGCAAACAGACCCGGCGCAATGCCTTGTGCCGTGGCCGGCAGATCAACTCTGACCTGCAGAGTGTGGGTACCGGCATCAATGGTTGGTAATATCTGCATATGCGCCATTGACAGCCACTGGTGGCCGGCCGGCATGCCAGGAAATTCAATTTTGAATGGCTGGTCTGCCACATAATTGCTCATGGTTGTTTGTGGCACCGACGCAGTAACACGCAATCCCTTCGGATCATACACAGTGAGCATCGGCTTGCCGGGCATGGCCATATCACCCAGCGCGATCGGCAGCTCGGCAATCACGCCAGAATACGGCGCCTTGATGACAAAAAAATCTGATTGAATGTTGGCGATGCTGGCCTGCGCGATCTGCGCTTTGAGCTGTTCCGAGGTGGCCCGATACTGCGCTTCGGCACGCTCCATGGCAGACTGACTGATGTACTGCTTTTCATATAAGTGGCGCTGACGTTCAACGTCTTTGGTGGCCAGTTCCAGTGCCGACCGGGCCGCCTGGGTCTGCGCCTGACTGGCCAGACTGCCCTGCACTGCGGAGCGCGCGTCAATGCGCACCAGTACCTGACCTGCCTTGACGACATCGCCCGCTTTGACCGGCAACTCGATCACCGCACCGGAAACCTGGGCAGCAATAACAGTTTGCCTTACAGCCTCAACCACGGCGTCGTACCTGACACTCTCGGCCGAGCCACTGACCTGAACCAGTGCGCTCGCCAGCTGCGCCGGAGCAGCCGATGCAACTGAAGTGTGCAATGCAGCAACTACCAGTGCCATGCTTAATCGAGAAGCTCTTAACATTCTTGTTCCCCTAAATATTTTCAAAAATTCCCACACAGCCGTTTAATTGGGTGTATTATGTAACTAATCAATTAAATATGCAAGAACAAATTTAATTAAATAGTTAGTTAATGAGGGAAATTCTGTCCCAGCCCGGGATTTGATTTACTTTTAAAGAGAGAGTGTATGGAAGGTCTGACCAGCGATGCAATGGAACAGATTGGTGCTTATTTCACGGCGCTGTCGGAACCGACGCGACTGCAGATTTTGACCTTGTTGCGTAATGGCGAACAGAATGTTGGCGATTTGGCACTGCAATGCGGTTACACGTCCGCCAATATTTCACGGCATCTGGCAATCCTGAGCAAAAACGGCCTGGTTACCAAAGACAGTCGTGGAACCAGTGTGTATTACAGAATTGCCGATGAGTCGGTATATACCCTTTGTGATCTGGTGTGTGGCAACATCCTTCGGCAGCTGGAAGAAAAAGCTGTCTCACAGAAAGAATTCGCCAAAACCGCAAAATTGGCAAAGAAAAGAGCAGTCAATTCAATTTAACCAGGAGAAAAGCATGAAACCAAATGTTGGAACTATAGACAGAGCAATACGGATTTTATTGGGACTGGGCCTTATCGGGGCGACGTTGGCCGGACTGATTGGCGTCTGGGGCTGGCTGGGAGTTGTCCCACTGGCAACTGGCATCTTTCGTTTCTGCCCTGCTTACCTGCCCTTCGGTTTGAGCAGTTGTTCAACTGAAAAATAATATTCAAATTGGTGCCTTCATGAACACAGCTATCCCAAATTATCGCGCACTTACCCATGACGTATCGAAAAATCTTGCCACGTTACGCAAGGATATCCCCGACGTAATGAAAGGCTTCAGTGACATGGCAAGAGCAGCAACAGCTGATGGCGCGCTCGATAAAAAGACCAAGGAATTGCTGGCTCTTGCCCTTGGGGTGGCTGCTCATTGTGATGCCTGCATCGGGTTTCATGTGCAGGCGCTGGTCAAACTCAATGTCACCAAAGCAGAGCTTGAAGAGACATTGGGCATGGCGATCTACATGGGTGGTGGACCCTCCCTGATGTATTCAGCCAATGCGATGGCCGCATTTGAAGAGTTTTCCGCTCCGGCCTAATAACTTGACCACATAGTTGACCGGATGCGGTTCGCCTCAGTGGGGGACCGGTTCCAAAGGCTGACTCTGAAGCAGGCCGGATTCGTCAGAAAGTATGTGGGCAGATTCCTGTAACCACAGGTCCCTGGCCTGCGGTTTCGGTGGACTGGCTGCCAGGTTATCAGAGTCAGTGGCTGCAATGTCAGTTTCAGCAGAGCGGGCTGTTCTGCGGATGGCTTCGCTCAGAGAAACAACATGCCGGTCCTGTTGCAATTTCAGTTTTGCCGCAGTCTTCAGCATGGCTGTGAAATCCGGATCCTGTGCAATGCGCTGTTCATGGTTGCGCAGCAGCCTGGGTAACAGGTCGATCAAGTCCGTGGCGCGCTGATAGGGTACCGGCTGGACGTTCGACCACGGCACCGCATTGTCAAATTTTGATTCTGAAAAGGTTTCAGCGTTCGGCAACGAAGGCAATTGGATATCAGGCACAACCCCACGAAGCTGGGTCGAATCGCCATTGACCCGGAAAAACTGTGCGATGGTCATTTTCAGCTGACCAAATTCCGACGCGTTATTTTTCAACAACCTGTCAAGATTGATCATGGTTTGGACTGTCCCTTTGCCAAAGCTGGTTTCTCCAATGATGATGCCGCGGCCATAGTCCTGCAGTGCGGCTGCAAAGATTTCCGACGCAGAGGCAGTCCGACGATTAATCAGCACGGCAACAGGGCCGCTCCACAATGCAGTTACATCAGCGGCATTTGAAACGCTGATGTGCCCTTGGGTGTCGATCTGCTGAACAACTGGTCCCTTGCCGATAAACAGGCCGGCCAATCCAACCGCCTCGTCAAGAGCACCGCCACCATTGTTGCGCAGGTCGACCAGTATGCCGTCAACCTGTTCATCCTTTAACTCTGCGAGCAGTCGTGCCACATCCCGGGTAGCGCTTTTGAATTTTTGCTCGCCGCGATTGCGCGCTTCAAAATCCTGATAAAACGATGGCAGAGTAATGACACCGATCCGGCGCGTCACTGCACCGTCTTGAACCGGCATGACGGATTTCTTCGCAGCAGCTTCTTCGAAAACAATCTTGTTGCGAACCAGGGTGACGTATCTGGGTTTGGCTTTGATATCAGCATTGCCAGCGATCAGGGCCAGCTTGACCACAGTACCCTTGCGACCTCGCACCAGCGTCGCCGCATCATCAAGTCGCGCTCCGATGACATTGATCAGGGTGCCGCTTTCTCCCTGAGCGACACCAATCAACCGGTCGCCGATCTGAAGCTGACCCGACAGCGCTGCAGGACCGCCAGGCGTTATGTCACTGATAACCAGATAATCGCCAAATTGCTGAAACACGGCGCCAATGCCGACCAAAGACAATCTCATCTCAATATCAAATTCCTCAGCGGCCTTTTTACCCAGATAATCCGTGTGTGGTTCAACGGCATTGGCGAACGCATCCATGAATATCTGGAATACGTCTTCACTCTTATACTTGAATGCGCTGTTCATCAATTCAAGATAGCGCCGGTCCAGTGTCGCTTTTATGTCGGCACTTTTTTCACCTCGCAACCGGTGCACCAGCCAGTCATTTTTAACCAGACGGCGCCACAAATCATGCAAATCATCCAGCGACTTTTCACGCGGACTTGCTTCACGATTTGTGTTTAGATTTTCATTGACGGTGAAATTGAAACCCTTGTTCAGCAGCGTTCTCGATAATGCGTAACGCTGAATGACACGCAGTTGATACAAACTGAAGATGGCAAACGGCAGGTGCAAATCGTTGTGGTCTATTTCAGGTCCGAGCGTGTCCCGGTCTTTGGAAAACAGTTCGATGTCTTGCTCTGTAAAATAGAGCTTTTGCGGATCCAGTGCCAGCAGATAGTGATCGACTATCCGTTCCGACATGGCCTGGTTCATGCTGATGGACTGAAAATCATAGCGCACCAGCATTTGTTCAATGAATTTTGCCAGTGGCGCTTCGTCGGGTGTTGGAACAAGCAGCGTTATGGGTTGATCAGGAGTAACCGCCGGTGTATTGCTGGAAAAAATCAGCAGCATCAAAAATAGAATGATCGCCATAGTTCACTTAAGTGCCTCACTATTATTTGCTAGCGGGCATAGATCGAGAGAACACGTTTGGCCTGCCTGATTAAATCGTCCCGGTCAGGAAGGGTATTGTTTTCTCTGTCATCCGCAGTCGCTTCCAGGCAGTTGATCAGATTGCGAATCAGTATCGTCAGTGTTTCCAGTTCATGTGTCGTGATGCTTTCTTCCACCAATCCGACCAATTCCAGCACCACATCTGGATTGACTACCTTATAAAATAATGTCTGGTTGATTTCATTGTCGCTGTTTCCGTTCAAAGCCTGTGCGCAGGTGTTTTTAATTATGTCAAAATCATGCATTAAAACTCCACGTTGTGATGGACCAACCGGTCAACTCCCCTGCCGTTAAAAATCAATCTGTTGGTGCAGGTACTTTCAGCAAGAAAAATCTGATATCAGTGCAAATTGAAATGCGAATTGAACAGGCTTCCAGAAAAAAATGCTAGTCCGACCGTCCAACCGGTCGGCAGGAATTTCATTGGGCAGATTACCTGTGAATCAGTATATGAAGTTTCACATCCACTCTTAATGAAATATTTTTCATATTGCGCATGGCAAAACAAGTTGGCGCTAATATTCAGGAATTGCTTTTCGGCTTCCTGCAAAATGTTTCCATGACATGATATGACAGGGTATCCGGTTCGATAGCAGTCCATTGGGCGTCATTCTGACGCTGTCCGACCACGCTCCCGATACCAAGATGATCCGAGTATTCAATGTAGTTGAGCACTCTGGATTGAGATTTGACACAATCCAGTTCCAGTTGTTCCTGAACAGAGAGGTAGGTATGGGTCGGCTTGAATTTACTGATTTGGACTTTTCCAAAGTCTACGGCTGTCCATATCGTCAAGCCATCACCCTGGTAGCTGATTTTTTGCACGTCCCAGTAAAACGTTCCGTCCCCTTCCGAAGCGTAGGGTGTGATAGTCCATCCGGCGAATGCCTGACCACACAGCATGGCCAGCATCAGAGCAATTATTTTCTTACACATGATTTACCCCTTTGTACGGTTCCATTCTATCCTTTCAGAATGGGCAGCTCCGTTCGTTGCCGCACCATTGGATTTTTGTTAAATAGTCTGCCTGCATTTCAATTTGAAGAATATGTTATGAAAACACCATTCTAGCTATGTTGTTTGACGAACAGTCAGAAATTAACTGATTGATTACCGTGAACGGAAATAATTCGTGGAGAAAGTATGCCGGAAAATACCGTAAATTCCAAACCTGCCATTTCAAGCGCCCCGCCAACTGATGCCTCCGACAAGGGCCTGAGCAAGGATGAAGCGCGTCGTCAGCTGGAGAAAATTGGCCCGAACTCGATGCCCGATACCACTGAACATCCGTTAGCCCGGGCACTGGCCAAATTCTGGGCACCGGTGCCGTGGATGCTTGAAGCAACAATCATTCTGCAGGTCATCCTTGGTGACATAACCGAAGCCGCAATAATCGGCGCACTTCTGGTATTTAACGCCGCTCTCGGTCTTGTTCAGGAGGGTCGCGCACAGGCAACGCTTGCTGCGCTGAAAACGCGCCTGGCACTGAATGCAGCGGTGCGACGTGACGGCGCCTGGTTGACGGTGCCTGCCGCGGATTTGGTGCCGAAAGACATCATAAAGTTGTCACTTGGCGGTGTTGTTGCGGCCGATGTGCATCTGATTGCGGGCGAAGTATTGCTTGACCAATCCATGCTGACCGGAGAATCGGTGCCGGTTGAAGCCGGTGCTGGCGTGGACGCATTCGCGGGCGCCTTGGTCAGGCGTGGCGAGGCAATCGGTATCGTCATGCAAACCGGGCCGCGCACCAAATTTGGCCGTACGGCGGAACTGGTTCGTACCGCCCATGTGGTGAGCTCACAGCAAAAGGCGGTGCTGCAGGTGGTAAGAAATCTTGCGCTGTTCAACGGCGTGGTAATCGTCCTGCTGGTCGGCTACGCCCATTCTCTGAGTATGCCATTGACTGAAATAGTCCCGCTGATTTTAACTGCGGTGCTGGCATCGATACCGGTTGCGTTACCTGCCACCTTCACGCTGGCCTCAGCGCTTGGTGCCAGAGCGCTGGCAAAAACCGGCGTTCTGCCAACCCGTCTGTCGGCAGTCGATGAAGCGGCAACCATGGATGTGTTATGCGCTGACAAGACCGGCACGTTGACGCGCAATGAATTGAAAGTCACCACCGTGCGACCCATGCCAGGTTTTGATGAGGCGCACGTATTGGCGCTGGCGGCCATGGCCAGCTCGGAAGGCGGTGGCGACCCGGTCGATGCTGCCATTCGCGCAACGTCGCTGACCAGGCCGATTACTGACGGGCCACGTCTGGTCCGGTTCGTGCCATTTGATCCGGCCACAAAAATGTCCGAAGCGACGGCCTCTGATCAGAGCGGAATCGAACAACGAATTGTAAAAGGTGCTTTTACTGCGGTAGTTGCTCTTGCGCAACCGTCTCCAGCGGCACAGGCCGCGGTGAGCGAACTTGAGGGACAGGGGTTCAGAGTACTGGCAGTCGCAGCGGGTGCGCCAGCCTCGCTGCAAATGCTGGGATTGATTGCTTTGAGCGATCCGCCACGCGCAGATTCAGCCGCACTGATCACGGAATTGCGAAATTTAGGGGTGCGCACAGTCATGGTAACCGGCGACGCGCCGGCCACCGCTGCCATTGTGGCGCATGCAGTGGGCATCACGGGGGCGATCTGTTCCGCCGGTTCCATTCCGGCGGACGTGCTCACTGGTACCTACGGCGTGTTTGCCGGGGTACTGCCAGAGGGAAAATTCCAACTGGTAAAGGCGTTCCAAAAAAGTGGTCACACGGTTGGCATGTGCGGCGACGGTGCCAATGATGCGCCGGCGCTGCGTCAGGCACAAATTGGCATTGCGGTGTCGAGCGCCACGGATGTGGCCAAATCGGCTGCCGGAGTGGTACTGACTGATCCTGGACTGGCCGGCATTGTTGCTGCGGTCAAGGAGGGTCGCATTACGTTTGAACGCATCATGACCTATACCCTCAATTCTATCGTCAAAAAAATTGTCACCGTGCTGTTCCTGATCTTTGGCTTGATTGTGACCGGGCACGCTGTGTTGACGCCGCTGTTGATGGTTATCATCATGATCGCCGGTGATTTCCTGGCTATGGCGTTAACAACCGATAACGTAGCAGCGTCTCCCAGGCCCAATACCTGGAATATTGGCGCCATGACCGCCGCAGGGGTGATTCTTGGTATTGGCCTGCTGGTGTTTTGCGCCGCTGCCCTGCTGTTCGGAAAATTTGAACTGAAGCTGGGAATGGGGCAACTTCGAACCTTCGCTTTTGTAACACTGGTGTTTGCCAGTCAGACTGCAATTTATATTCTTCGCCAACGGCATCATCTTTGGCATTCGCGCCCCAGTGCCTGGCTGGTTGCATCGTCCGTCGCGGATATTTTGATTGCCTCAGTGTTGGCGGTCGGCGGTTTTGCCATGACGCCTCTGCCGGCCTTGGTGGTGGGTGGCATACTGCTCGGTGCGGCGATCTTTACGTTCTTGATTGATCTGGTGAAAGTACCGGTATTTGCACAACTGAAAATAATCTGAAAATGACTGATCAGTGTGCGCTGTGACGCCGTTTTGGCCGGTTTGAATATGAAAAAGTTTTAATCTTAAATGCATATCAAGTCAATCGGTATCGATGCATAATGTTTTTCAACAACCGGCAAAAAGGTCTTTGAAATTTGACAATGGGAAGGAAATAAAATGGATACCAGGACAAATGACAGCCTTGAGCGTGAACCGGATATGCGCTCAAATATCGAAGTGGAATCGGCTGTGATTCGTGGCATCGCTGCAGCGCTGCTGCACGGCGATTCTGAAGGGGTCAGAGTCATGATGAACGAAGGTGTGCCAAACCAGATTATTACGCGCGTGCTGCACAGCGAAACGCAACGGCGTTCAACCGATTGGAAATCGTGCAACCAGTATTAGAAATGGGGAGTGATCTGGAACGAGGTGCTCAGAATCAGAGATAACAATGATCTCGTTGCCAGATTCTGATTTGCAGGCGACGCGCATCTCGAATTCCCCAATAATGTGAATGTCAGCCACATTATTGAAAAACAGACGTATTTTTTCCGGCACTGGTAGTCAGTCAAGTTAAAATCTTTCGGTATAAATCGTGTCTATTAACGTTTGCGCAGGGTGCAATAACATTGCACCCTGCGGATTAAAGTTTGCGATTTTCAATCGAAAGATTTCAGCTTGACTGGCTACTGGACTACTTCCTTAAAAAAAGGAAAGTTATATGCTTTGGATTGTTCGAGTCGCGTTGCGGCGTCCGCTCACTTTTATCGTGCTGGCGTTACTCATTCTTATTCTGGGCCCACTGGTCTATCTGTCGATGCGGACCGATATATTTCCGGACATTAAAATACCGGTTGTCAGTGTCGTCTGGACTTACAACGGCTTGCCACCGAGTGATATCTCTGACCGGATCATCACGTTTTATGAACGGCAGATGACCACCACCGTCAACGATATCGAGCATATTGAATCGCAGTCACTACCCGGCGTTGGCATCGTCAAGGTGTTTTTCCAGCCGGACGTCAACATCAATGCCGCAGTCAGTCAGGTAACGGCTTTGTCCCAGACTGTCCTCAAGCGCATGCCACCGGGAATTACACCACCGCTGATACTGAGTTATAACGCATCAAGCGTACCTATTCTTCAACTGGCCCTGTCCAGTGACACGCTGTTAGACAACCAGCTGTTCGACATTTCCAATAATTTTATCCGGCCCCAACTGGCTGAAGTCGAAGGTGCAGCCGTGCCGTCACCCTATGGCGGAAAAAACCGCCAGATACAGGTAGATTTAAACCTGACCGCGCTGCGATCCAAGGGATTGGCACCGGAAGACGTGACCAACGCGATTGCTGCTCAAAATCTGATTCTTCCGGCCGGCACTGAAAAAGTCGGCCTGTTTGAATACAATATTTTGCTCAATGCCAGCCCGAATGTGCTGGATGAGCTGAATGACTTGCCGATCAAGTCGACCGGTAAATCAACGATATTCCTGCGCGATGTGGCGCATGTCAGGGACGGCTTTTCGCCGCAATACAATATGGTGCGCGTCGACGGCCGCCATTCAGTACTGACCACAATACAAAAAAATGGCGCGGCTTCCACACTCACAATTATTGATCGCGTCAAGCAGTTGCTGCCGAAAATTGAAGCAGGGGCGCCACCCGGCCTGATCGTTGGCCTGGTCGGTGACCAGTCCATCTTTGTGCGCTCCGCGGTTTCCGAAGTGATCCGTGAAGGCGTGATTGCCGCTGCCCTGACCGGCTTGATGATCTTGCTGTTTCTGGGCAGCTGGCGTTCGACGCTGATCATCACGATATCGATTCCTCTGGCCATTCTCTCTGCCATCATCGGACTGTCGGTTGCCGGGCAGACCATCAATATCATGACCCTGGGCGGACTGGCACTGGCCGTGGGTATTCTGGTCGACGACGCCACTGTCACCATTGAGAACATGAACTGGCATCTGGAACAGGGTAAAGAGGTAGAAGCAGCGATCATGGATGGCGCCAGTCAGATTGTCGGGCCGGCCTTTGTTTCCTTGATGAGTATTTGCATCGTTTTTATCCCGATGTTCTTCATGCACGGCGTGGCGCAATTTTTGTTTGTACCACTCGCTGAAGCGGTGATTTTTTCGATGATCGCCTCGTTCATTCTGTCGCGCACCCTGGTGCCGACGTTAGCCAATTATCTGCTGCACTCGCATCAAAAAAACGAACACGATGAGTCAGGTTCCTCGGGTAATCTGTTTGCGCGCTTCCACGCTGCCTTTGACCGTGTGTTTTTAAAAGTGCGCAACGGCTATAAAGAACTGTTACTGATTGCGTTGTCTTATCGACTGACGTTCGTAGCAGGGTTCCTCGGCTTTGTATTTTTGTCGTTCCTGCTGCTGCCATGGCTGGGGCAAAACTTTTTCCCGACGGTCGATGCCGGTCAGATCAAGCTGCATATCCGCGCGCAGACCGGAACCCGGCTTGAAGAAACCACCCGGTTATGCGACCTCATTGAACAGGAAATCCGGACTCAGATTCCCGCCGGAGAAATTACCAATATTGTTGACAATATCGGCTTGCCGATCAGCGGCATCAATCTGTCTTACAGCAACTCTTCCCCGATCGGACCGGGTGACGCCGATATACTGATTTCGCTCGGCAAGGGCCATGCTGCGACTGCCGATTATGTCAGGAAGTTGCGTGAACGGCTGCGCAATGAATTCCCTGGCGTCGCATTTGCGTTTCTGCCGGCCGATATCGTCAGTCAGATCCTCAATTTCGGCTTGCCCGCACCGATCGATATTCAGGTGATCGGGTTTAATCGACTTGCCAATCAAGACTTTGCGACCAGTTTGATGAGCCGTCTCAACAAGATTCCGGGGCTGGTTGATATGCGCCTGCAGCAGGCGTTCAATCAACCCGAATTTCACGTCGATGTTGATCGCTCACGCGCACAGGATCTGGGACTGACTCAGCGTGATGTTGCTACCAGTCTGCTGGTGTCGCTGTCGGGCAGTTTGCAAACCGCGCCAAACTTTTGGGTAGATCCGCACAACAGTGTGTCGTACCCGCTGGTGGTTCAGGTGCCGCAGCATCAACTTGATACGCTCAATGAGTTGCAGAATATTCCGGTCAGCTCCAGGTCCGGTATCCAGATGCTGGGCGGACTGGCGACGATCACGCGTGGTCAGGGTACGGCGGTGGTTTCTCACTATGACGTACAGCCCACTCTGGATATCTTTGGTTCGCCACAGGATCGTGACCTGGGTGCCGTCGCGACTGACATCAGACAGGTTCTGAAAGAAACGGCATCCGACGTGCCCAAAGGGTCGGAGGTGGTTTTGCGCGGACAGGTTCAGGCCATGGACGGCGCGTACGGCGGATTGATGTTCGGCCTGGTCGGCGCGATTGTATTGATCTATTTGCTAATCGTGGTTAATTTTCAGTCCTGGCTGGACCCGTTTGTCATTATTACCGCCCTGCCCGCTGCCCTTGCCGGCATCGTCTGGATGCTTTTCATCACGCATACCAGTTTGTCGGTTCCGGCACTGATTGGCTCAATCATGTGTATGGGCGTAGCTACGGCAAACAGCATTCTGGTGGTCAGCTTTGCGCGCGAACAGCTTGAAAACGGCGCGAGCGGCGTCGTCGCGGCAATGGAATCGGGCTTTATCCGTTTCAGACCGGTTCTGATGACGGCACTGGCAATGATTATCGGGATGGCGCCGATGGCATTGGGGCTGGGAGAAGGCGGCGAACAAAATGCACCGCTGGGCCGTGCCGTCATCGGCGGTCTGATTTTTGCAACCTGCGCCACCCTGTTTTTTGTGCCAGTCGTATTCAGCCTGGTGCACAATTCTGCAGTTAAACCCGCCAAACCCACTGCGGAGTCAACATAATGCCGGACCAACTTCTCTATCGTCGTCCAACGCGGCGCCATTATGTGGCAGGAACCATAGTTCTGGTGACTGCACTGACCATTGCACTGGTTGGTATTATCGTGCGCAACAGGCATGAGAACCAGCTGGTGGCGCAGGTCAAGTCAAAACACGTTACCGTGCAAGTGGTGGCCCCCGAGTTTGGCCCAAGTACCCAACCGCTGGTTTTGCCCGGAAATGTCAGGGCGGATATTGAGGCACCCATTTATGCGCGAGTGGCCGGTTACCTGAAATCGTGGCGTACCGACATTGGCGCCCATGTCAAAAAAGGTCAGTTGCTGGCAGAAATTGAAACACCCGAACTGGACCAGCAGATAGAGCGGGCACGCGCCAGTCTGCAAGTTGCACAATCCAACCTGGATCTTGCCAACATTACGGCAAAGCGATGGCAGAACCTGGTTGCGACAAATTCAGTGTCGCGTCAGGAAGCCGATGAAAAAAGCGCCGACGCCAAGGCAAAAAGCGATTCTTTGAACGCCGTGCGTGCCGACCTGAACAACCTGCTGGCGCAACAGTCGTTCAATCGCATTACTGCCCCGTTTGATGGTGTTGTTACCGAGCGCAATACCGATATCGGCAAGTTGATCAATCCGGGCAGCAGCAACGGGCAGGCACTGTTCCAGATTGCCGACAGCCGGCTGCTGCGCATTTATGTGGATGTGCCACAAAATTATGCTTCCGCCATCCAACCCGGAATGACCACGGAACTGCATTTTCCGGAATATCCGTCGCAGGTTTTTTCGGCCACACTGGTCAGCACTTCAGAGGCGATCCATGAAGCCTCACGGACTCTGGTAGCCGAATTGCAGATGCAGAACAAAGATGAAAAAATTCTGCCCGGCGCGTATGCCGAAGTGCACTTTTCTTTGCCGTCCGCCTCCAGCGTATTTCGCCTGCCGGCCAGCACTCTGCTGTTTCGCAAGGAAGGGTTGCAGGTCGCCACAGTTGCATCGGACAATCATGTCGAACTCAAATCCGTCAAAATGGGACGTGATCTGGGAAGCAATGTGGAAATTATCGCAGGCATTGATGCGAACGATCGTGTCATCAACAGTCCTTCGGATTCGATCGTGCAGGGCAGCGTAGTGCGCATCAAGGACGCAAAGAGTACCTCTGTGCGTGTTACTGCCGGAGCTGCGCCATGAAACCATGCCGTTATGCCGCATTTTTTTGCCTGCTGGCCTGCAGCGCCTGTTCACTCGAACCGGTCTACCAGACTCCTGTGATACCAGCGTCTGGGTCATATAAAGGAGCGGCAGAATTCTGGCAACTGGCCAAACCGTCTGATACTTTGCCGCGTGGCGACTGGTGGCTGGGCTTTGACGATCCGACTTTAAATAACCTGATCTCCCGGTTAGATGCCTCCAACATTGACATTTCCATCGCAGTAGCGCACTTCGAGCAGGCCAATGCCTATGCCCAACAGGCCCGTGCCGGACTGTTCCCAAACGTGAATACCGGAGCCTACACAACCCGCAATCGCCAATCTGATACCAGAGCATTGAGGTCGTCAACACAACCGGCCGAATATGGTGACAATGCAGTTGGTCTGTCTCTGGAATATGAACTGGATCTTTGGGGACGGGTAAGCAGTCTGGTCAAGGCCGGACAGGCAGGCGCGCAGGCTGCTGCGGCAGATATAGAATCAATCAGGCTGGCGCTGCGCGCTGAGCTGGCTGACGACTATCTGGCGTTACGCATTCTGGATGCCAGGGAAAAGCTGCTGAGCGACGAAGTTGATACGTATACGAAAGCGGTGACTCTGACACAAAATCGCTTTTCGGGTGGCATAGACTCGGAGCTGAATGTTTCGCGTGCCAAGGCACAGTTGGCAACAACTGTCGCGCGAGTGTCGCAAAATCGCGCCGAACGCGCGCTGTATGAACACGCCATCGCCACGCTCATTGGCGAATCGGCGTCCAGCTATTCCATTGCACCAGTCGTGCTTGACCTGCATCTTCCTGATATTCCACCAGAGCTTCCTGCCACCCTGCTGCAGCGCCGGCCAGATATAGCCGCCGCTGAACGCCGCCTGGCACAAGCCAATGCTGAAATCGGTATCGCCAAAGCAGCGTTCTATCCAACCTTCAACCTTGCCGCGGCAGGCGGCTACGAAAGTACTTATCAGCCAGGATTACTGAGTGCTCCCAATCTGTTCTGGTCAATCGGACCATCTGCATTGCTGACCCTGTTTGATGCCGGCCGACGCGCCGCTGTGGAAGCCCAGGCGCAGGCGGCGTTCGACGCTGCGGGCGGCCAATACCGGTTGCGGGTATTACGGGCATTTCAGGAAGTGGAAGACAATTTATCGTTGCTCAATGAACTTTCCAGAGAATCTGCGGCATTGAGTGATGCGGTTCGGGAATCGGCTCGCAGCTTGAATCTGGCCATGAATCTTTATCTGGAAGGCGCAGTGAGTTATCTCGACGTCATCAGCGCCCAGACTGCGGCACAACAGGCAGAACTTGATGCATTGAATGTCAAGAAGAGCAGGCTCTTAGCGAGCGTTGGACTGATACGGGCACTTGGAGGAGGCTGGAACAGTCAGAAAGATGAACGGGCTTCTTAATTAAATAAACTTTTCGGGAGAAAATCATGGAAGGCTTTAAGTTAGAGTTTTTTACTCTGGAAGATTCGTACCATAAAGGAAAAAAAATGTCGGATTGGTTACTCGAGGAAGCCCGCTCCCACAATATTCGTGGCGCCACCATTTTTAAAGCCACCTGCGGCTTTAGCCATGACCATCACAATTATTCCTCGATTCCACTTTATGGAAATGTTGATCACCCTGAACAGGTCACCCTGATAGTCAATGCCGAAGAATGCGAACGCATTTTCGACATGTTGCGAACGGAAAAACTTCATTTGTTTTATGTGAAGGTCCCAGTCGAATTTGGTCAGGCAATATAGAACACCGACCGGATGAATATCAGGCAGCGCTGTTTTGCTTTATCGGGCTGCACACAATAATGTGTGTAGCCCGATAAATCGGTTACTACAAAAGCGCAACCCCAAAACGACGAACCACGGCAGCAAAAATTAAAAAACAAATTATCGAAAATGCTGAACAGGCAACCAGGGTGGTCCAAAATCCAATTCTTGGCAACAGCCACGGAAACACCAGGAACATGGGAAGCGTCGGAATGACATACCAAAATGTGTACCACGCATGATTGGCGATTTTCTCTGGCGGCTGATTTTCCAGATGCAACCAAATCAACGCCAGAATGGTAATTAATGGCAGTGCAGCGATTAGCCCGCCGAGCCGGTCGCTTCGTTTCGCAACTTCTGAAACTAAAACAACGACCCCGGCCGTGACCAAATATTTGGTTATCATCCAAAGCATTATTTTTCTCCCTGCCATCACTGTTTATTAAATTACCGGTTTGACTACTTAAACGACCTCGGATGACGCCAGCTCGCAGGTATGCGCGGAATCAGCCAATTCAATTTGAATCGTTGAATGGCCAATCTTGAACTGGTTGCGCAGTGCGCTGGAAATTTCGTTGCGGACTGTATCGCCCGGATAGCCGGCAGGCATCACCAAATGCACAGTCAGCGCCGTTTCCGTGGTACTCATGCCCCAAATATGCAGGTCATGGACTTCCGTAACACCATCAATTGAAGCCAGATAATTCTGCACCGCGCTGGCATTGATGCCTTCGGGAACGCCATGCAATGCCAGATTGACTGCATCACGCAGCAGGCCCCAGGTTCCCAGAATAACCAATGCAGAAATAAACAAACTGACTGCCGGGTCAATCCAATGCCGTCCGGTATAAAAGATAATGACGCCAGCCACAACCACGCCGGCTGAGATCGCTGCATCACCCATCATGTGCGTGAATGCGGCCCGAATGTTCAGATCGCCTTTGCGGCCAGACATGAAAAGCAAACCGGTACCCAGATTGATTGCTATTCCCAGCGTCGCGACGATGATAACGGTGGTCCCATCGACCTGATCCGGATGACTTAAACGCAATAACGCTTCCCAGACAATGCCACCGGTCACAAACAGCAGCAACGAGGCATTAATCAGCGCAGCCAGTATTGAGGTGCTGCGCAAACCGTAGGTAAAGCGCGTTGAGGGAATGCGTTTAACCAAAACACTGGCGCCCCATGCAAGCAGCAGGCCAAGCACGTCGCTGAGGTTGTGTCCGGCATCGGCCAGCAAGGCAATCGAATTGCCGAGAATCCCATAAACAACTTCGGCGATGACGAATCCGGAATTTAATACAATGCCGAATAAAAACGCCCGCCCAAAATCTTTCGGTGCATGTGAATGGCCGTGTCCAAATCCGTGACCGTGCTCATGGCCGTGGTCATGGTCGTGGTCATGGTCGTGGTCGTGGTCGTGGTCATGGTCGTGGTCGTGGTCGTGGTCGTGGTCGTGGTCATGGTCGTGATCGTGATCGTGCTGCGGAAGTATCAGCTTGGTTTTTTCGTTATGATCCATTACCAGTCACCTCAAAAAATATAAGCGGCCATTAAATACCCTGTAGCAACTACAGGGTCAAGGCTTTTCGGGAAAGATTAATTGAAAATCAACCGGTTGGTACATACTGGAGACAAACCGCTTAAGTGCCACGGCACGATGACTCATTGCACCAGGTTCATTGACAGGCCAGATAGAAAGAAAGAGCACTTATTTATCTGATCGGCATTCGAAATAACTGCAAAGTAATTGGAACAAAGCCCGGTAACAGGTACGTGGTCAACCTGCGTCGGTCGGTCAGCATGGTCGACAGGCTACTCCTTTGTCACCAGACTGGAAAGTTCAGCAACGCCAACCGGTGAGCGAACCTTCCAGGGAATCACAAAGGTTCGTTTGGACAATCCGTCAACAATGCGCTCCATTTGGGTTTGCTCCCCACGCAGGCGCGACGCCAGCAACGGATCGTTGGTCCCTGCGGCCATCTTGAGTCCCGAATGAGGTCCCAGGCAGGACGCCCCACGGTCATTGCCAGACAAAAATCCGCTCCACGCTTTGGGCAGGCTGAGCAATCGAAGTGTGTGGCCGGTGGGTGCCGTATCAAACACGATATGGTCATAGCGTTGATCTTCATCCGAAAGCAACGACGCGAACTCATCGAACGACGCGATTTCAGTGGTGCAGGCCCCCGACAGCTGCTCACGCACCGTGGCCTGTTCCGTCGCGCTGGCGTTGCCGCCCATTTGGTCGACCACGCGCTGCCGGTACGCCTGGGCGGCGTTGTCCGGGTCGATATTCAGTACCGACAACCCCTGCGCATTAGACACTGGTGTGGCGGCATTGCTGAGTTTAACGTCCAGCATTTCATCCAGATTGGACGCAGCATCGGTACTGACCAGCAAAACCCGTTTGCCGGTGTCCGCCAGATACAGTGCAACGGCACTCGACAGTGAGGTTTTGCCGACACCGCCCTTGCCGGTAAAAAACAGATGCCTGGTCGGGTGCACCAGCAGATCCAGCGGCTTTGGGCTGAGCCAGGTCTAGACTTTTTGTGGAGACGGAATTCTGCCGCTGTGGACGATCACGCCATCAACGATGACCGCAGGCGTTGCCGTAACGCCCAGTCGCTGAATTTCTTCGTGATCAGTAATTTTGGAAAGTTCAATTTCGGTGTTCAGCTCCTTGGCGACATTCTCAATCGTTGCGGTGGTTATCCTGCATTTGGCACATCCGGATCCTAAAACGATGACTTTCATAATCGCTCCTTCACATTAATATATTCAGCTTCAACCAGGCACAGCAGGCCCGCTGATGAGCAGTTCCCCATCGCGCACTGCCAGCAGTTCGCCTTCGGCCAGCGGGTGCCACGCCTCGTCGGTGAGCGGTACGCTGGCGATAAGCAGGGCCGAACGTTCGCCAACAGCGATTGATACTCCTGCTTCACGATCCGGTGACGGATCGGTCGGCGCACAATGCCGTTGCAGCATCCACAGGCCGGGCGGCTCAATCCGGCCAGTGCTGCGCTGGATGCGCCGGTGACTGTGTGCGAAAAGAACATCGCCGTCCGCATAAAAAAAATTGGCCGGCCCCAGCGCGCGCAGGTCAGCGGCGAACCCGCCCAATATTTCCATGCGCGCCGGCAAGGATGGCAGCCCCTCATTTTCCCACAGCGGGAAAAGCCGCGTCAGCAATGCGCAGAAGGCATACTCCGAATCAGTCTGCCCCACTGGCCAGCGCTGGCCGATTGTCAGCACTGCACTCGTCTCGATTCCCGGCAGGTCGCCGTTGTGGGCGAACACATGGGTTCGGCCGCCCAGCTCGCGTACGAAAGGTTGGGTATTCGACAGCTGCACTGTGCCGCGCGTGGCACGGCGGATGTGCGAAATTGCCAGATTGGTGCTCGGCCCGTGTGATTCAAGGTATTGAACCAGGGCGCTGTTGCCGGCAGCCACCGGCTCGCGAAAGAGCGCGACATCTTTGCCCTGATAGAACGCGACACCCCAGCCATCGCGCGAGCTGCCGGCATCACCGCCATGCGAAGCCAGCGCGTGCAAAGAAAACGTCAGCCGGGTCGGCCCGGAAGTCGACAGAGCCAGCAGTTCACACATGCTCGATAACGGCAGCCAGACCGTCCCGCGAGGTGGTTTCGCCCGAAATCGGGGGCATGACAATCACCGGCGCAAAGCCGCCACCTGGCGTGCGGAAATTGGTGGTCTGCCCGGCGTACATGCGTGCCGCCAGCAACTGAACCTTGCCATCGTAAGAATAGGCACGAATATCAAATTTGAGGTCAGTCAGGACACCGTCGACTTCGATCAAACGTTCGCCAGCAGCTGCCAGCGCCTGCGCAACGAAATCACCCGCCAGAATTTCACTCCAGACCCGGCGGGTCAGCTTGTCGCCGCGCCAGGCTGCCCTGGAGCCAAATCCCCCGGCCGGCTTGAAAAAAAGCTGACGGCGCTGCCCCCACAGGGCATCGGCGCGCTCGACCGTCACCAGTTGGGTCGGTGGTACGCCGGCCCTGAGCAAACTGCGATCATTGGGTAAAGCACCCCATACCGCCAGTAGCTCATCCTGACTGAGTGCGACCAGATTGCGTTTGTCGGCATACAACGCATGTGCATGCGGATGGGGAGTCAGGACGATGGCACCAGCTTCATACGCGTGGCGCAATGCCTCATGACCAGGCTGGGCAAGATAAAAATCGGTCAAGCGGTTATAGACCATCTCGACCGGTCTGCCCAAATGCCACAGTTTGTTGTCACGCCACGCAAGTTCTGACGGATCGGCAACGTTAGCTGCCACGCCATGGCGCTGCAACATTTGCCGGAACAGCTCAAACTCTGGCGCCAGATATTGCTCGGCAGGATCGTCGTCCACAATGAGCACCGAACCCAACTGCGCATCACCGCGCTGACGGCGCCACTCGGCAACGAACATGTCGTACAACGTCGGTTCCAGTGTGTCAGGCTGTGGATGCGGCGTGAAAGCCCAGTCCATCGCCTCACAACATGACTGTTGCGCGCGTGCCAGCGCGGCATTGAGCAAGACACCACCGGCATTGGTGTTGATTTCGATCAGTTGCGGTCCCTTAGCCCCGAGATGAAAGTCAAAGCCCATGCAGACACCCAAAGGACCGTATGCCCTTCGTGCGATGGCCGGCGCGCGCAACAAAGCCTGAGCCTGATAGCCAGGAAGCGCAACAACGCGCTCGATGGCCGCCACCATTGCCTCGATTTTCTGTTTCATTTCTTGGGACAGGAACACGACCGTGGAAGAAAACAGGTGCGGTCGGGTTTGCTCAATATCCAGCATCAGCCCCTTCAGACGAGGATCGCTTTCCAGATAATCACGTAATTTATTCACGTTCAGGGTACGACAATAGCAGCCCCGGTTCAGAACCTCGGCTGGACTGTTAACCTGCAGTGGAACGGCATTTTCCAAAATTTTCATGCTTTCCTTTCTCAACGGATCAGCGCACTGCAGCGGCAGGACTGTCGCCGGGCCAATACCGACAAACTGAATCATCCCGACCTGCCATGGCGTTCGGGAGTCAAATCAAACTCGACTATCTATTTTTTCTCACGCTCTCCAACTCCCATCGACAGGTACAGCGCAGCGCAATCCGTCAGCCGCTGGGCCTGTGCGGCCAGCAGACTGTATCGGATCTGGCGCGCCTGCTGCTGGGCGACAAGTAACTGAATATAGCTGATCGTCCCCAGACGGTACTGCTGCTGCGCAAGCTTGAGCGATTGTTGCGCCGCGCTGTCTGCGACGGCTTGCGCCTGCAGGCCCACAGCGTCGTTGTCAATAGCGCGCAGCACATCGGCGACATTGCGCAAGGCCTGCAGCACGGTCTGCTGATAGTTGGCCGCCGCAGCATTCATATTGGCTTTTGCAGCACGGGAAGCAGGCTTCAAACCAGCGTTAAATAGCGGCTGCACAACCTGTCCGGCCAGCCCCCAGACTGCCGAACCGGGCCCAAACAGGCTGGTGTTAGTCAGCGAGCCCAGATTGGCGCTGAGGGTAAGCTGAGGATAAAAATGGGATATGGACTCGCCATACTGTGCATTGGCCGCATGCAGCAATGCCTCCGAAGCCTGGATATCCGGGCGTTGCCGCACCAGTTCCGACGGTACGCGCATTGGCAATTCACCCGGCAAAGTAAATTCGGTCAGGACAAATTGCGGCATGCCAGCAGCACCGGGGGGCCGCCCGACCAGAACCGAAATCAGGTGACCGGTCTGTTCCAGTCGGTTACGCACAGGAATAATGCCGGCGCGGGTTTGTTCCATCTGAGTCTGCAGGCTCAGCACTTCCACGGCGGATGCATTGCCTAACGCCTCGCGTTGACGGGACAACTCAAACTGTTCGGTCTGGGCCGAGAGTATGTCTTCAAGCGCCTGAATTTGCGTCGCAAGCTGGGCCTGCGTGATCGCGCCGGTGACCAGGTTGGCTGCCAGTGTCAGCCGGGCAGCTTCGAGCTGGAACCGTTGATAGTCGACCTGTGCAGCCAGGGCTTCCAGTATTCGGCGGTTTCCTCCGGCCAGATCAAAATTGTAGGTCACTCCGACCGAGGCGTTATACAGATCAAATGTGTTTGAGGTGCGCTGCCCGAAACCCGAGCCATTGAACCGCTCGCGTGCCGCACCCAGGGTGACTGCGGCCTGGGGATATTGCGTGGAGCCAGCCTGTGCATTGAACAGTTCCTCGGATTGACGCAAGGTTGCCTGGGCGGCGGCCAATGTCGGACTGGAGCGCAGCCCCTGCACTATCAGGCTGTTGAGCCTAGGCGATCCGAATTGTTCCCACCATCTGGCGTCAATCTCGGTCTGCTCCACGAAACGCTGCGCATGGCCGAGCTGGTCAGGCGCAGAAGCAGTCTGTGCCGGCAGATTGGAAGCGGTATAGGTTTGCACAGGCGGAGGCT
The DNA here is from genome assembly GCA_043758755.1 of Oxalobacteraceae bacterium. GTDB lineage: Bacteria > Pseudomonadota > Gammaproteobacteria > Burkholderiales > Burkholderiaceae_D > Solimicrobium. Next base: position 5,951 of record JAYVMW010000054.1, on the reverse strand, counting down.
GGGGTGTAACGAAGTCCGGACCTGCAGCGCAACCTGTGAGCAGCGTGATAAAAGCAAGCCGACTCAACACCAGCGAACCGAAAATTTTATCGACAAATAAAAGTGATTTTTTCATTGGATGGCCCTGCCTTCACCGGCTTCTTCTTCAGTTCGTCCATCGCGAATATGGTAAATACGCCTGAATGTCGGAATGATTTTTTCGTCGTGGGTTACCACGATGATCGCCGTCTCATATTGAAGCGCCATTTGATTGAGTATCCGAATCACCGCGAAGGCCCGGTCGCTGTCCAGCGGCGCAGTCGGTTCGTCGGCAAGAATCACGGGTGGCCGGTTCACGAGTGCGCGCGCGATCGACACGCGCTGTTGCTCGCCGCCGGAAAGTTGCGACGGCATCGCATGCGCACGATGTCCTACATCGAGTGCCTCCAGCAGTTCCCGTGCCCGTCTGCGTGCCTCACCGTTGGGGCAACCGGCCAGCATCGGCAGGATTGCCACATTGTCGGTCACATCCAGAAACGGGATCAAATACGGGGCCTGAAACACGAAACCGATCTTGTCGCGCCGTAGTGCGCGCAGGTCGGATATTTTCCAGTGCCCGTCATAAATGATCTGGGAGCCTAACGTCATGCGCCCGGCAGTCGGTTCGATTACGGCGCCCAGACATTTGAGCAACGTCGTCTTGCCGGAACCGGAAGGTCCGACCAGGCCGACTACTTCACCCGGCAACACCTCCATATCCACGTCTTTGAGCGCGTCGACCGCGGCGTCGCCCTTACCATAGCGTTTCTTGAGCCCTTCGATACGAATGCCCTTGTTCCGTGTGTCCATGTCTGAGCTATCCACCGATCGCCTCCGCCGGGTCAACCTTGAGTGCGGCACGGATCGCGAGCAGGCTGGCCACGATGCAAATAATGACAATCACCACGAGGCCGCGCACTGCGTCTGACGGCTCGAGCAAAACGTAGCGGGGAAAGAACGGGCCCCAAAAGGTGGCCGCGATTTTACCGACGACAAAGCCGATCAGTCCCAGTCCCACGGCCTGCTGCATGATCATAGACGCGATGGTGCGATTGGTGGTGCCGATCAGTTTGAGCACGGCGATCTCGCGGATCTTGCCCAGGGTTAGCGTGTAAATGATGAATGCAACGATTGCGGTGGTGACGATAGTCAGAATCACCAGGAACATGCTGATCTGTTTGGAAAACGTGGCGATCAACTTTTTGACCAGGATGTCTTCCATTTGCGCGCGGGTATAAACAGTCAGCCGCTTCCAGCGCCGGATCGGCTCGGCCACGCCTTCGGGCAGGAATCCCGGTTTGATTTGCACCAGCACCGCGTTGACATAGGGGCTGCTGCTTTGCGACAGAATTACCGCATCGAGAAAACCCGGTATGCCAGGTCGGTTCAGGGCAGGATTGCCGGCAGTGCGCGCGCGATTGCGCACGATTGCGTCGTTATCTTTGAGAAACTGCGCCTGCTGCGCGTCGTGCAGCGGGATGAATATCATCGGATCGGCAGACGAGGATACCAGACGTCTGGTCAGGCCCACCACGGTATAGCGCTCGCGACGAATCTGAATCTGCTCCCCAAGGCTGAAACCAGAAGAAATATCAGCCACCGCCTCGTAATGGTTGCGGGTAATCTGGCGTCCGGCCACCAGATAGGGGGGCCAGCCCGGGGTGCCAGACGCACCCGGTGCAATCCCCACCACCATGGCGCGCAACTCGCGCATGCCGCTGGCCTCAATTCCCTGCACCTGCATAATCAGGTAGGTGACACTGGCGGCGTCGGCTACGCCGGGCATGTCACGAATGGCGCGCCAGGTATCGTCGTTCAGACTGGAAGGTTCGGCGTACGGTCCGAGGGTATCCTTCTGAACCACCCAGAGATCGGCACCACTGTTATCAAGCAGTACCTTGCCGTCGTCGACCACACCGCGCAACACGCCGGCCATCGTCAGGGTCACCCCGATCAACAGTCCTAACCCGACACCCGTAAATACGAATTTGCCTAGAGAGTGGAGGATGTCGCGGCCAGCCAGACTGATCACGGCATCACTCCTGGCATGTTCTGAACAATTTCGATATGGCTGTGCTCGGTCAGCGTGCGCTGGCTGTACAGCACGATCTGCTGATCGACTTTGATTCCATCAAGGAGTTGCACATGACCATCCAGGTCGCTGCCCCCAAGTTTGACCGGGACGAAGTGCAGATGTCCGCTTTCGATCAGCCATACACCCGCGCGACCATCAACGCGCCGGATGCTGGCGTTGGGCACCACCGGTGCTGCTGGCTGCGCTGGCAATATGACAGTGGCCTCGGCCAGTTCACCCAGTGGTGGCAACGGCTGCGGCATCTGATCGAAGACGACCTTGGCCAGAGTTTCTTCGGTAACCGGGTCAGCCAGCGGATCAACCCACAGGATATGCCCCGCCAGGCTCTGTGCGATGCGCGAGCGCAACACAATTCGCACCGGCAGCCCGGCGCGCAGGCCGGCAGAACTCAATTGATCAAAACGTACATTGACCCACAAACTTTTCGGATCAACCATTTCGATTACAGGAGATCCTGCTACGACCGTGGTGCCGGGGTTGGTATCGCGCGCAGTCACCAGACCTGCAGCCGGTGCAACCAGATTCAGATTGGCCCGTTGCGCGACCAGCGCGTCAAGGTTCGAACGACTGTTGCCAAGAGCGTGTCTGGCGGTTTCAAGATTGGCACTTGCCGCGTCCCAGGCAGCGACTGCTGCATCGAGATTTTGCTGTTGCGTTGCAAGAATCTCCTCGCTGGTGGCATGCGCCTGCAACAGTTGCTCATAACGACGCCCCTGGGCCTGGGCAAATGCCTTGCGTGATGCCGAATCGTGCAGCAGTGCTTCGCTGGCCTGCACGACTGCTTTTGCGCCGTCGACTGCGGCGCGCTGCGCAGTGATTCTGTCGTTAAGATCTACCGGATCCATCTTGCCCAGCACCTGGCCGGCGCGAACCGGATCTCCCACATCCACATCGAGCTGCTGGACCCGTCCGGCGGACGTAGGTCCAATCATATAGGTATAGCGCGCCGCAACCGTGCCAATGCCGAACAACGCTGGCGAAATGTATTGCCTGTCGACCTTGATCACCGTCACCGGTACCGGCGCCATCGGCCCGAGCCGCAGGATAGTATAGATAAACAACACCAGCAGTGTGACCGACGCGCCAATCAGAGCGAGCGTGCGGCCAGATATCGGAACAAGTCGTTTCATCACATATCCATTAACCGTTTTCCGAGAACCACTGTTCAATCTTGTCGCGGCTCGGGACGCCACCCGCATGCACCACTTTGCCATTAATGACTACCCCGGGTGTGCTCATCACGCCATAACCGATGATGTCGCGCAGTTCTTCCACCTTTTCCAAGGTCACTTCCACACCTTTGTCTTTGGCGACCTGATCGATCAGTGCGATGGTGTTTCTGCAGTTGGCACAACCTGATCCCAATACTTTGATGTCCATACGATTCCCCTCTACATTTCAATATAAAAACAGTGTCACAACACGGCATTAAAAACATAACCCACTAGCAGAATGCCGGTCGCCACGATAGAAACAAAAGTGACGATCAGCCGTACTTTGAGCACTTTGCGCAAAATAATCATTTCCGGCAGCGACAGGGCAATCACACTCATCATGAAAGCCAGCACCGTGCCCAGTGCCGCGCCTTTGGCCAGCAGCGCCTGCACGATCGGAATGACCCCTGCCGCGTTGGTATAAACAGGCACACCGATGAGCACGGCCAGCGGCACCGACCACCAGGCTTCCTTACCCATGAACGACGCCATAAAATCTTGCGGCACATAGCCATGGATCAGAGCCCCGACTGCAATACCGCCAAGGATGTAGGGCCAGACTCTGCCGACGATTTCCCGCACTGCGTCCAGACCACCCTGAACACGATCCTCCAGCGTCATCCCGGCATCTTCAAACTCGGCCGACATTTTGGGAATGTCGCGCACCCAGTCTTCCAGATACGATTCCATCTTCAGGCGACCGATTACCCAGCCGGACACAATCGCGACCGCCAGGCCCAGACTCAGATACAATCCGGCCACCTTCCAGCCGAACATGCCGAACAGCAGCGTGAGCGCGACTTCGTTGACCATCGGTGCGGAAATCAGGAAAGAAAAAGTGACTCCCAGAGGTACACCGGCCTGAACAAAACCGATAAACAGCGGCACAGCGGAACATGAACAGAATGGTGTGACTATGCCAAGCGACGCCGCCATGACATTGGCAGCGCCTTCGCTGCGTCCGGCCAGTAAGGCGCGGGTCCGCTCGGGCGTGAAATAGCTGTTTATCATGCCCATGACAAACACCACGCCAGACAGCAGCATCAACACCTTGGGTGTGTCATAGAGAAAAAACTGCAGTGCACCACCCAGATGGCTGTCGCGATCCACAGGGGCTGCGCCAACCAGTGCTTCAGAAAACGGCGTCAGCGCCAGATAGACAGCCAGCCAGAGCGGCACGGCCAGAAGCAGAAACAGGCGCGCATGGTTACGCATCCAGGTCATTGAACGGTTCGTCATGTATATTTCCCGATAAATTAATGTCCTGAAGTACCCTGCAGCCACCGCCGCAAGAGTACTTCTTTCTTGTAGCGGAGACGAATGAACCTGAAAAAGGATGCTGAAAAATTTTAAAAAAATAAAAATATGCGAAACAATTCCGGTCGAATCGATGTCAGGTCGACACTGCCGACGTTGGTACATGTCCGCACGCTTTAAATCGGCATAAAAAGATTGTTGGCGTGAGCGGGTGACATGACTGTTCAATCCAAATCCCGCTTATATCTTAAAGCCAAGTTTCGGCAGCATTGACCTCTAGCGCATTTATAAATCTCTTCTTTTTGATGTGGATCAAGGAATTGAACCAATTCGCTTTTTGCGACTGACAGATCAAAATTTGGGCAAAGCTCCGAAAAAAACACGACATATCATGGGCCCGGCTGTAGAGAGGTGCGTGAGCCGGGCTATTTGATCGGGTCCATGACCATTCGCACCATACTGCGTCATTACAGATGGAATTGGAAAAATTGCCCGGTCAACGAAATCAGCAAAAAATGAAAAGCCATGTTGATGAAATCCAGGACAACCAAGAAAGTTTAACTGTGTTTATGCCGCGCAGATCAATCGAATTTGGATGTGTCGGCATGCGAGCCGTCGTCGGCAGAGGCAGTTATTTAATCTAGCGCGATCAGGCACTTGCGGAGAATAAAAGACAGTGGCCAATTTGTGCAGGAAAACAGTTCAGGTCCGGTTCCGCGCGCTGACCGAACCAATCATCATTGATGATAACCCCGACATGCAATCGAAATTACTTCAATTTAAATTGACTCAATTGTGGATTACCTTCGAGTCAAAAGCAGCACTTAAATATTTGAATTCAATTGTGCCAGTGGCTGGCGCTTTGCCTTTACCGTCTTGCAGCGCGTGAGGCAGCAGCATTTGCTGTTGCGGTTCGTAGGGGAAGTAAGTCGTTGTCACCGGATTTTCCCCTTGCGTCAATATCAACTGTTATGACAACGGCGGACGGTTCTAGTTTCTGCTGCGCCGGCTCCTTGGGTCGTTTATTTGCAGACCACAGCATACGCCACTGGATTCCCGCCAAAAGCCGCGGCAATGACGGGGACGCCGAGTCGGTCATTAAAGGACCGCTATCGTTCTGCTGCGCCCACTCCTAGTCTTTAATACAAACAACCTGAATCGCTTCGAATCCCCCCCGCGAGCAGTGCTCGCTTCTCCGCATCAAACGACGCGCCGCTTGCTGCGGCGTACAGATTTGCTGCGCAATGCATGCATCGCACTACAAATCTCCCCTTGCGGGGTTTGTTTATTGGCGGAGAGGGAGGGATTCGCCTACATGCTGCAGGCCGCCGATTCGCTGGTAGGCGAATCGCTTCGAATCCCCCCCC
>JAYVMW010000053.1:0-44984 GCA_043758755.1 Oxalobacteraceae bacterium | reverse complement strand
GGCACGCTCAGGTTGCGCGCGGGGGCGGGAGTCCTGAGTTCCGACGATGTCCACGACCTTGCAACGTATTTCCACTGACAGATATTGAACAGCGCGATCAAACCGGTCGCGTTGTTTATTTTAGACAGTACTTAGGGTGAACTTTATTTTAAGCACGGTAATTCTTTGCTGGCAGCGCATCCACCACATATTTTTTATTGAATGTGCACTTTAATAGTTTTATCTTATAAAATGGTCAATTTTTAATGAAAACAGCAATCATTACCGGAATTACTGGCCAAGATGGCGCATACCTCGCTGAATTGCTGCTCAATAAAGGTTACACGGTCTACGGCACTTACCGCCGTACGAGTTCGGTCAACTTTTGGCGTCTTGAAGAGCAGCTCGTTCAGAATCACCCGAATTTACACCTGGTGGAATATGATCTGACCGACCTTGGTTCGACCATCGCTCTGGTGCAGAAGGTGCAGCCCGATGAAATTTATAACCTGGCAGCGCAAAGTTTTGTTGGTGTCAGTTTTGATCAGCCCAGTACCACAGCACAAATCACCGGCATCGGTGCGTTACATTTACTGGAAGCCGTTCGTCTGATCAACCAGAAAATTCGCTTTTATCAGGCGTCTACGTCGGAAATGTTTGGCAAAGTGCAGGCTGTTCCGCAAATGGAAGATACGCCTTTCTACCCGCGCAGCCCCTACGGCGTTGCCAAGCTGTATGCGCACTGGATGACAGTTAACTATCGCGAAAGTTACGGTATTTTCGGCGCCAGCGGCATTCTGTTCAATCATGAAAGTCCGCTACGTGGCCGTGAATTTGTGACCCGTAAAATTACTGATTCGGTGGCCAAGATAAAGCTGGGGAAACTGGATTGTATGGAGCTCGGCAATATCGATGCAAAACGTGATTGGGGTTTTGCCAAAGAATATGTGGAAGGCATGTGGCGCATGCTGCAAGCCCAGGAGCCAGATACTTTTGTGCTGGCCACAAATCGTACAGAAACAGTGCGTGATTTCGTTCGCATGGCGTTTAAAGGGGCCGGTATTATTGTTGATTTCAATGGTGCGGAAGAAGGTGAAGTTGCCGTGGTCACTGCAACCAGTGACGACACGCCGCTAAAAATCGGCCAAACCGTGATGCGCATCAATTCTAAATTTTATCGCCCGTCGGAAGTGGAAATGTTAATCGGGAATCCGGCCAAAGCGAAGGCCAAACTCGGGTGGGAACCTGAAACCACTTTGGAACAGCTGTGCCAGATGATGGTGGAAGCTGATTTGCGTCGCAATATCACTGGTTTTTCGTTCTGATATGTCGGCCCCTGTTTCTGAAAAAAAGCGCGCTTTGGTTACCGGATTGAACGGATTTACCGGTCAATTTGTTGCGCCTGAGTTGGCCTCGGCCGGGTACGACGTGTATGGCATCGGGGATGTGCCATCTCCGTTCCCACGCTATACCCAGGTAAATCTGGCAGACCGCGATGCGCTTCGTGCTGTGGTAGCTGAAATTCAGCCACACGCTGTAGTGCATCTGGCCGGGATCGCGTTTGTTGGAATTGACAGTGCCGAGGCTTTTTATACGGTAAATACAGTTGGTACGCGCAATCTGCTTGAAGCGTTGGCTGGTGAAGCGCGCAATGTGGAATGTGTTCTGTTGGCCAGCAGTGCCAATGTCTACGGCAACTCTACGCAAAGCGTGCTGGACGAATCCAGTTTGCCTGATCCCGCCAACGATTATGCGGTGAGCAAGCTGGCCATGGAATATATGGCGCGCTTATGGTTTGACAGGTTGCCGATTGTGATAACCCGGCCATTTAATTACACCGGCGCAGGGCAATCGGAATCATTTTTAATTCCCAAAATAATCAATCATTTCAAGCGCGGTGCAAAGGAAATTGAACTGGGTAACTGCGATGTGTATCGTGACTTCAGTGATGTCAGAGCCCTTGCCAACGCCTATCGGCGCCTGATAGAGGCGCGGCCGGTTGGCCAGACCATCAATGTCTGCTCCGGAACAAATTATTCTTTACGCGAAATTATCGGGATGGCAGAAAAAATCGCCGGCGCTGCCATTACTGTAAAAGTCAATCCTGCTTTTGTTCGTGCCAACGAAGTGCGTTCTTTGCTGGGGTCGGCCGAGCGTCTGCGCAGTATTATTGGTGAGTGGACATCTCCACCTTTGCTTGAAACTCTGGAGTGGATGTACCACTCTCCGATACTGTAAGTAAAGCCTGAACTGGCTGCGAAATGAAGATCACTCCGTTCACCACACAAATTTTTAATTGAAATTCATGAGAGTTCTGCACTTTTACAAGACATCTTTTCCTGATTCTATGGGCGGCGTCGAACAGGTGATCAATCAGATTGCCATTGGAACCAGCAAGCTGGGTGTTCAAACCGAAGTGCTTTCTTTAACTTCCGACCGTGCACCACGCACCATTGATATCAATGGATATCGGGTTCATCGTGCCAAAATGGATTTGCAGATTGCATCCACCGGATTTTCTGCGTCGGTGTTTTCGCGCTTTGCTCAACTGGCCCAAAAAGCCGACGTTATTCACTATCATTTTCCATGGCCATTTATGGATGTGGTGCACTTTGCCACACGGGTAAAAAAGCCGACTCTGGTGACCTACCATTCGGATATTATTCGGCAAAAGAATCTGCTCAAACTGTACCGGCCTCTGAAGCGCAAATTTCTTGCCAGCGTCGATCGTATTGTCGCCACCTCTCCCAACTATTTGAAAACCAGCAATGTGCTGGATAAATACTCTGACAAAGTCAATGTCATTCCCATTGGCCTGGATCCGGCTACCTATCCGCCGCCGTCGCCAGAAAAGCTGACCTACTGGCGCGAAAAACTGGGCGTCAAATTTTTCCTGTTTGTTGGTGTGATCCGTTACTACAAGGGCTTGCATATATTGCTGGAAGCCTCACGAGGCCTTGACTACCCCATTGTCATTGTTGGAGCAGGCCCGATTGAAAATGAATTAAAGGAACAAGCGGCACGGTTCGGTCTGACCAATATTCATTTCCTGGGATTTTTGTCCGACGACGACAAGGCGGCTTTATTTACGCTTTGTTATGCCGTGGTTTTTCCTTCGCATTTGCGTTCGGAAGCGTTCGGCATTTCTCTGCTGGAGGGTTCGATGTATGGCAAACCGATGATTTCCAGCGAAATCGGTACCGGAACCACTTTTATCAATATTGCGGATTTGACCGGGTTGGTTGTGCCACCCAGCGACCCAACCGCACTGCGCCAGGCGATGCAGTATTTATGGGAAAATCCAAAGGAAGCATCTGAAATGGGTAAACGTGCCAAAGAGCGCTATTGGCAGCAATTTACGGCAGATCAAATGGCCAGGTCGTATGTGGATCTGTATGAAGAGTTGGTCAGTTTGCGGTAACCAGCCTGTGCAACTTTTACACCGATAGTTTAAAAACACACTTTTACCCCTTATAATTTTCAGCCAAATGATAAACCTATCCAACTACCGTATTGCGGTACTGATCCCCTGTTATAACGAAGCGTTGACCATCGCTGCCATCGTGCGCGATTTCGGAACCTGTTTGCCCGGCGCAGACATTTACGTGTTCGACAATAATTCATCGGACAATACCCTGCAGATCGCGCGCCAGGCCGGTGCGCACGTGCGTGAAGTGCCGCATCAGGGCAAAGGCAATGTGATACGCCGCATGTTTGCCGATATAGAGGCCGACATCTACATCATGGTTGATGGCGACGATACCTATGACAGCAGCGTGGCACCGCAATTGGTGGAGAAACTGATCGCCAACGGACTCGACATGGTGGTTGGTGCGCGCGTGTCGACTGAGCAGGAAGCGTACCGTTTCGGCCATCGGTTCGGCAATTTGCTGCTGACCCGTTGCGTCGCACTGCTGTTTGGGCGCACCTTTACCGACATGCTGTCTGGCTATCGGGTTTTTTCGCGTCGCTACGTCAAATCGTTTGCGGCCCATTCGGCCGGTTTTGAAACGGAGACCGAACTGACCGTGCATGCGCTCGATCTGCGTATGCCGGTGGCCGAAGTGGCCACCGAGTATAAGTCCCGGCCCGAGGGTTCCACCAGCAAATTGAATACCTACCGCGACGGGATACGGATCCTGTGGATGATCCTGAAACTGTTCAAGGCCGAAAAGCCGCTGCTGTTTTTTTCTATCGGTTTTTTTGCCTGCACGTTGTTATCGATCGGTCTGGCCGTGCCGCTGTTTGAAACCTACTTCCAGACCGGATTGGTGCCGCGTGTGCCGACCGCCATTTTGTGTGCCGGGTTGTGCCTGTTCGGCGTCATCCTGCTCAGTTGCGGAATTATTCTTGATACCGTCACGAAGGGCCGCATTGAACAAAAGCGCTTTGCCTATCTGGCCGTACCGGGACTTCGCACACGAAATGACTAGGACGCGCGGCGAAATCGGGCGTTTCGCGCTGGCCGGTATTGCCGGTCTTGCCGTCGATGTGCTGGTCCTGTATCTGGCGCTGGGCTGCGGTCTGGGTTATTACGCCGGGCGCGTAGCCTCCTTTCTGGCCGCGGTCTGGGTGACGTGGCAGATCAACCGGCGCTATACCTTTGTTGCCGCCGGCGCTGCGCCTGTGGGTTCGTCCTGGATGGAATGGTGGCGCTATCTGATTGCGATGCTGGGCGGCGGCGTCGTCAATTATGCAGCCTACAGCGCCGTGGTCGTCTTTGCGCACGGTGTGCCGCTGTTACCGCTGCTGTCGGTGTGTATCGGCTCGCTGGCCGGCATGACGATCAACTTTATCAGTGCCAAGTTCCTGGTCTTTAAACGTTAAACCACCCATGAATTATTTGCAAAAAACCATAGTCTGGCTCGAAACAATATCTGACAAGGCCTGGTTACGTCTGGAGCGTAGGCAGGTTCTGCCAGTTGCTGCGCTGTTGGTGCCGCTGGCATTTGGCCTGGTGTCGCTGTTGCTGGGGCAGGACGACAATTGGGATCTGCATAACTATCATCGCTACAATCCGTACGCACTGTTGAACGGGAAAATCGGCCTGGATCTGGCACCGGCCCAGTGGCAGAGTTACTTCAATCCGACGCTCGATTTGCTCTACTATGGCTTGATGCAGGCCCTGCCGGCGCCGCTGGTCGGTTTCATCATGGGCTGGTTGCACGGACTGAACTTCGTTCTGGTGCTGGCGTTGGCGCGCGCGCTGCTGGTAACTGGTGAGGCCGCACCGCGCTCGCGCCTGATACTGCTGCTGGCGCTGGCTGGCTGCCTGGGGCCGGCCTTTTTGTCCGAGCTGGGCAATACGATGGGTGACAACATGACTTCGCTGTGTGTACTCGGCGCGCTGTTGTTGTTACTGTCGCGCTTCGAGCGGCTCGCACATGGCAACGCCGGCGGGGTTGCGATCGCCGTCATGGCCGGTCTCCTGATGGGACTGGGTGCCGGTCTGAAGCTGACCAATGCAACCTATGCGCTGGCGCTGTGCCTGACCCTGTTGTCGTTGCACGGCACCGTGTGGCAACGCGTGCGACTCTCGTTCATATTTGGTGTTGGCGTGCTGGCCGGGATCGGCACGAGCGCAGGTTTCTGGTACTTGAAGATGTGGCAAACCTTCGGCAACCCGCTGTTCCCGCAGTTTAACGACCGCTTTCATGGCCCGCTGGCTCAGGCAATCGGTATTGGTGAAACTGGCTGGCTGCCAAAGGGCTGGGTTGAGAAACTGCTTTGGCCATTCATTTTCACGCTGCACTCGAACCGCACTATCGAGATTCCTCTGACCCAACTGATCTGGCCGATGCTTTATGTCGGATTCGCTGTGCTGGCGTTGCGACGATTACGCGCCAGAGTGCTGGTGCGACCGATGGTGCCGGCCATACCGCCGCGCGTGTGTTTTTTACTTATTTTCGTTGCGATCTCCTACCTGATCTGGTTGAACCTGTTCGGCCTGTACCGCTACCTGATTCCACTGGAGTTGCTCGCACCCCTGACGTTCTGGCTTGTGGTTGAGAACCTGATGCCGGCCGATTTTGCGCGTCCGGTCGCCGGTTACAGTTTGCTGCTGGCGAGCCTGACTATCTTTCCGCTTTCTACCTGGGGCCATGCCAACTGGAGTCGCAACGGCTTTGCAGTCGAGCTGCCGACATTGGATCGGCCCGACCAAAATATCGTGTTTACCGTGCATGGTGACCCACCCATGGGTTGGCTGGTACCGTCGTTTCCGCGGACTTTGGCATTTGTTTCTCTCGGTTCCGGCTTTCCCGAGTCACAAGGCTATCGGGACCGCGTCGAAGCAATGATGGCAAGTCGCAGTGGGCCGTTTTATGTGATGCTGCAGTCTGACCGCAATGATCCGGGGTCCGAGGCCGAACGGCGCCAGGGCGCCCAACGCAATCGCGACGTGCTCGACAAGGCACAGGAAGTATTGGGACGGTATGGATTGGCGCTCCAGGCCGACAGTTGTACGATCCACGCTGCCTTCGTCGGCACGAGCCGCTGGCCGTATCAGTTTTGCACGGTAAGCCGGAAATAAGTAATTGCAATAAAAGCCATTATGGCCATGAAAGAATACGTAGTAGAATATTTTTGATGCGTTGAAAATTATTCAAAAAACTGCATGCTTGCGCTGGTTTCAGTTCATCATTCCCCCCAATCCGTCTTGATGATTTTTGTTTAAACAGGTCGCTGACAATGATATTAGTAACAGGCGGTGCCGGATTTATCGGCTCAAATTTCGTATTGGACTGGCTTGCACAATCCAATGAAGCGGTGATCAATCTGGATGCTCTCACCTACGCCGGCAACCGGGAAAACCTGAATTCGCTCGACAATGACCCAAGGCATATTTTCGTTCACGGTGACATCGGCAATGCCCGGCTCACAGAGCAATTGCTCAGGGAGCACCAGCCGCGCGCCATCATCAACTTTGCCGCAGAAAGCCACGTTGATCGCTCCATACACGGCCCGGAAGATTTCATTCAAACCAACATCGTCGGCACATTCCACCTGCTGGAATCCGTGCGCAAATACTGGGCCAGTCTGAGTGATCCGGCCAGACAGGATTTCCGCTTTTTACACGTATCAACCGATGAAGTGTACGGTTCGCTCGCCAAAGACGCCCCGGCCTTTACCGAGCTGCATCGCTACGAACCCAACAGCCCGTACTCGGCCAGCAAGGCCGCCAGTGATCATCTGGTGCGAGCCTGCCACCACACTTACGGCCTGCCGGTACTGACCACCAATTGCTCCAACAACTACGGCCCATACCATTTCCCGGAAAAGCTGATTCCTTTAATGATCGTCAACGCACTGACCGGCAAGCATCTGCCCGTGTATGGCGATGGCCAGCAAATCCGTGACTGGCTGTATGTCAAAGACCACTGCAGCGCCATCCGCCGGGTACTGGAAGCCGGTCGGGTCGGTGAAGTGTATAACGTCGGCGGCTGGAACGAAAAACCAAACATCGACATCGTGCATACCATTTGCGCGCTGCTCGACGAAGCCCGTGCGCGCGCGGATGGCAAAAGCTATCGTGAACAGATCATTACCGTTACCGATCGCCCGGGACATGACCGGCGCTATGCCATCGATGCCAGCAAGATTGAGCGCGAACTGGGCTGGAAACCGGCGGAAACGTTTGACACCGGTATCCGTAAAACAGTGAACTGGTATCTGGACAATCAGACCTGGGTGACCAACGTGCAGTCAGGCGCGTACCGGGACTGGGTTGAAAAAAATTACAGTGAGCGGCGGGCGTGAAAATACTTTTACTCGGTAAAAATGGCCAGGTGGGCTGGGAACTGCAACGCAGCCTGGCGCCGCTGGGCGAGCTGATTGCCCTGAGTTCGGCAAGCACTGACTATTGCGGCGATCTGACCAATCTGGAAGGGCTGGTGCAGACAGTGCTGGACATTGCACCTGACGTGATTGTGAATGCGGCAGCCTATACCGCCGTTGATAAAGCGCAGACCGAAACAGACGCAGCCCGCACCGTGAATGCCCTGGCCCCGGCCGTGCTGGCTCGGCAAGCACAGCGCTGTGGTGCCTGGCTGGTTCATTATTCCACCGATTATGTCTTTGACGGCAGCGGCAGTGCGCCCTGGACTGAAACTGACCAGACCAACCCGTTAAGCGTGTATGGAACCACCAAGCTCGCAGGTGAAGCCGCGGTTCGCGAAGCTGGCTGCCGGCATCTGATATTTCGTACCAGTTGGGTGTATTCGGCACGTGGTGGCAACTTCGCAAAAACCATGCTGCGCCTGGCGCAGGAACGTGATCAGCTCAATGTGATTGACGATCAGTTTGGTGCCCCCACCGGTGCCGAATTACTGGCTGATGTCACTGCCCACTGTATTTTGCATGGGCAGCGACATCCGGAAGTCAGCGGCCTGTATCACCTGGTCGCAGCAGGCGTTACCAGCTGGTTTGACTATGCGTGTTTTGTGGTTGAGTCTGCGCGCAGTGCCGGACAGGAAATCAGGACGGCGCCGGACGCAATCAAACCGATACCGGCCAGTGCCTATCCGCTGCCGGCAGCGCGTCCGCATAATTCGCGGCTCGCTACCGGCAAGTTGCAAAACGTTTTTAAATTGACTCTGCCAGACTGGCGCATTGGCGTGCAGCGCATGCTGACCGAAATAAGTGAGAAAAAATAATGAAATCGCGCAAGGGAATTATTTTGGCCGGTGGTTCGGGTACCCGGCTGTATCCGGTGACTCAGGCAGTCTCCAAGCAACTGCTGCCGGTGTACGACAAGCCGATGATTTACTACCCGCTCAGTACGCTCATGCAGGCCGGGATCAGAGATATTCTGATCATCTCAACGCCACAGGATACGCCCCGGTTTGCACAGCTGCTCGGCGACGGCCATGGCTGGGGCCTCAATCTGGAATATGCCGTGCAGCGCAGTCCGGATGGTTTGGCACAGGCGTTCATCATCGGCAAGGATTTTATTGGCGACCATCCCAGTGCTCTGGTGTTGGGCGACAATATTTTTTATGGTCATGACCTTGAAGGACAGTTAAAACGTGCCACGGATCGGGAAACTGGTGCGACGGTGTTTGCCTATCACGTGCAGGACCCGCAGCGCTATGGCGTTGTCACTTTCGACCGGCAGGGGAATGCGACCAGCCTTGAAGAAAAACCGCTTCAGCCGCAAAGCAATTATGCGGTCACTGGCCTGTACTTTTACGATAAGCAGGTGGCAGAAATTGCCGCCAGTCTGAAACCTTCGGCACGGGGTGAACTGGAAATTACCGACCTGAACCGTATTTATCTGGAACAGGGAAAACTGAATGTGGAAATCATGGGGCGCGGTTTTGCCTGGCTCGATACCGGTACCCACGAGAGCCTGATGGAAGCCAGTAATTTTATTCAGACCATAGAACATCGGCAGGGTCTGAAAGTAGCCTGCCCGGAAGAAATTGCATTTCACATGGGTTTCATCAGCGCACAACAGTTGGAAAGATTGGCCGTGCCGCTGGCCAAAAGCGGCTATGGGCAATATTTGCTGCGTTTGCTTATGGAAGATTTGCGTAAATGAAAATCGTAGCTACCGCCATTCCTGATTTGAAGATTATCGAGCCAGCGGTATTTGGCGATGAACGGGGATTTTTTTTCGAGAGCTTCAACCAGCGCAAGTTCAATGAAGCACTCGGTCGTAACGTCGAGTTTGTTCAGGATAACCACAGCCGTTCGGGAAAAAATGTGTTGCGCGGACTGCATTATCAGATTCAGCAACCGCAGGGCAAACTGGTGCGGGTGGTAAAAGGCGTGGTGTTTGACGTGGCGGTGGATATACGGCGCAGCTCCCCTAGCTTTGGTCAGCACGTTGGCGTTGAACTGTCGGCTGAAAACAAACGCATGTTTTGGGTGCCGGAAGGCTTTGCACATGGCTTTCTGGTTTTATCTGATGATGCGGAATTTTTATATAAAACCACCGATTACTGGAATCCGCAATTTGAACGCAGTCTGATGTGGAATGATAAAGATCTCGCCATCGCATGGCCGTTGCAGGGCGTGCCCACTTTGTCTGCCAAAGATGAGAAGGCCAGGTCGCTGAATGAATCGGAATGTTTTGAGTGACCGGCGCACTTGCTGACTTACGCAGTGAGCAGCTGCTTTTTTCTGGCGATGATAAAGGCAAACAGCAGCGCACATGAAACACAATAGAACACTTCAGTCTCCTTGTATTTAAACAGGACATCCACCAGACCGAATATCATGAATCCGGCGCAGACACTGAAACCCATTGCTGCTGCTGCTCTGGTTTGACGGTCCGGGTCCAGCAGACTTTTTCCGAAATAATAGCCAGGCACCAGATAAGTCAACAGAATGGCAATCAATCCCGGTATCCCCATGGTGGCGGTACTGTACAGGATTTCGTTATGGGAGTGAGCACCGTTGTAATAGTCAGGCAATACCTTCCGATCGACCATGTCACGCATTGCGGCCTTGTAGTGCTCGCCGGGCCCCACGCCAATCAGTGGATGTTCCTGGATCATGATCCACGCCGCTTCCCATAACTGCAGGCGGGTACCGACTGAAGTTTCTACATTCTTGTTTGCCTCAAAGATCTGAATATCCTGCTCGGCCTGTTGAACACGATGCCGTACCAGATCGGTATTGAAAAACAGTGCTCCGAACAGCGCTATGCCGGTCAGGAGCAGCACAATATTTTTTTTATTCAGCGCATTGTCTACAAATGTCAGGTAGGTCATCACCATGAACAGCGGCACTGCGATCCAGACACCGCGGGTCTGGCACAGGATGATAATATACAGACAGCCTGACCCGCCAATCAGGTGGGCAATGACGGTTAATTTGCCGGGGCGTTCGTGCCATGCCAGCGACAGTACTGAAAATACCCCGAGCAGGCTGGCCAGTGCCACATACCAGTTTTCAATGATGGGTCTGGCAGGTTGATTCATGGCCAGCGGAGTAAAGTGGATCTGGATTGCACATAAAATAATCCCGACGGTCCATGCCCAACGCATGGATCGCAACTGGCTCAGAGGTGTATTCAACAGTAACCACAGCAACAAGGCAAATGTGGCCAGTCTCACAATCGGATTGTAAGGTGCCAGGTCGGTGTAACCATGACCGAGCTGGGACACAAGCAGCGCAATCAGCATCGATGCCATCGCCCAGTGCAGCAGTTTGAAGGAACGATAGACTTCGTGGAATGAGACGTCGGCACCGAACAGTCTGAATAATGCGACGATCAACAGCAGAAAGAAACTCAGATTGAGTACATGCAATGAAAGGCCTGCGCCAAACAGCGCGCATAGAATTGCGAGGACTGCACCATTTTTTAGTTCAGGCCAATATGAATTCAATTTCATCGATAAGTTTAGCTGGTGCGTTGGAGTGATGGAACGGGATTATAACTATGAGCTGCTTCGAAGTCACTTAAAGATCTTCCCGGTTCAGCACAGCAATCCGGGCCAGCACAGAGCGCGTCATGCCCGAAGCTTGTTCCTGTGTGGATGCCTCGCAATAGCAGCGCAACTCGGGTGCATTTCCTGATGGGCGCAAATGAATGACCTGTTGATTGTTTAAAGTAATGCGCAGGCCGTCGGTTCGGTCAAGATGGTCCGGTGTTCCAAATTCATCGCCAAGAAACGCACTCAGCAACGTTGCATCGTTGGCCCAGCTATTGATCAAACGCTGACTGGCTGCGGAAGGGAAGTTCTGCAAGCGGTCACTTGCCGTGTAACGTGCCGGTAACGAATTGATCAGCGCAGAAATTGGCACGCCCGCATCTTGGGCCGCAGCCAGTACGGCCAATGCCGGCAAAACAGCATCCCGGGTCGGCAGGCCTTCCAGTGTGCGGCTGTGGCGCACGATGTTGGAACCCAGCAGAAAACCGCCATTTGCCTCAAAGCCCGCAACGGAGTTGAATTGTTGCATCAGGTGCTGCATGCCCTCGATGACATACGGTGATCCAATTCTGGTTCGAACCACGGTATCGAAACAGCCACATTGTTCTATGGCCGAGTTGCAGCTGACCGGCACAGCCAGCGCGCGTACCCCCAGATATCGCGCGCAAACCAGCCCGACGATATCGCCGCGCAGCCAGTTACCCAGTTCATCGCCGAGTAGGGGGCGGTCACCATCACCATCGGTAGAAATGATGGCATCAAATCCGTATTCAACAGACCACGCGCGGCCACGGGCGATGTCTTGTGCAGAAACGGCCTCGGTATCGATCGGCACAAACACATCGGTGCGATCCAGGCTCACGACCTGCGCACCCAACGCTTTTAGAATTCGTTTGAATGAATCTCTGGCCACACTGGAATGTTCGTACAGTCCCAGACGTTTGCCGACCAACATGCCAGCAGGAAAAAACTGAAGGTAGCGTTGTTCATATGCCGTGACTGCCTGTGCATTCACAGCCGGCAATGGTTCGGGCGTGCCAGTGTCGGGAGGATCAATTTCCATCGCCGCAATCGCTAATTCATCAGCTTTGCTGATTTCTCCGTCGGGGCGATAAAATTTGATACCGTTCCGGTCAAACGGAATATGGCTTCCGGTCACCATAATGGCCGGAATGCGTTCACTTTGCGCATGCAATGCCAGCGCCGGCGTTGGTAAGGCACCGCAGAAATCCACCTGAAAACCTGCGGCACGAATCGCCTCGGCACAGGCTGCGGCAATCGCCGGGCTGCTGGGACGCAAATCCATGCCGAGGGCAATCCGCTCGAATTGAAATGCACGCGCCGTAACCAATATAAAAGCGCTGACATAGGCAGCGCACACTTCGTCAGTCATGTGTTCGACCAACCCGCGCGTGCCGCTGGTGCCGAAGGCAACGCCGCTGATTTGCATCAGTTCTTGAATGTGTATTTTTTTCACTGTGAATGGTCTTGTACGGTTTTGCATCGATTCGGCCGGGTTCCCTGATCGTCGCGCCCGCGCAGGTTAGCATAAAAACCGACAATATTGGAACGAGTCTTTGCACATTGAAATTCCGGTATATGCATCGAAAACTGTTGCAATTCAAACCACAGCCGCATGACAATTATTTTAACCCCAGGGCAAAATGATACTGCCCTGGTTCAATGGGCGAGGTCCGTTTGGGCGATGCAAGGCCGGTATTTACTGTTGAAGCAGGTTCATACTCACAGGCCGTTTCGCCCGGCCTGCATCAGTGCTAATATCTGGGCTGTTGCGACCTGGCCAAGCGCCAGATTACCTGAAAATATCAACCACTCGTCGCAGAACTGGCATCGAAAATAACATGAGCAGTGAAATGAACAGCGGCAGGCGCAGGGACGACGGACCGGGCCAGATTGGCGTGTTGGGTGCGTCGAGCTTTGTGGGCGCATGCCTTTTGCAGAAACTGTCCGCCGCTTCCATATCTGCGGTTGCTTATACCCGGCGCGAGATCCGGTCTTCTACCAAAAATGTCGCGTGGCGGACTCTGGAATCCGAACTGCCGCCAAACCAGGAAATCAACAGCGCCCCTGCCATTCCCAACTGGATCTGCCTGGCACCGCTGGCCGTTTTACCCGGATATTTCACATTACTGGAAGCGCATGGCGTGAAACGGGTGGTGGCACTGTCTTCCACCAGCCGCTTCACCAAACAGACTTCGTCCGATCCCGATGAGCAGGCACTGGTGCGCAATCTGGCAGAAGCCGAAATGCGCGTACAGCAATGGGCCGAAAGCAGGGGGGTTGAATGGATTATTCTGCGTCCGACCTTAATTTATGGTTCAGGACAGGATCGCAATATTGTCGAGATAACCCGTTTTATCCGACGCTTTGGCTTTTTCCCGGTGTTTGGCAAGGCTTGCGGTTTGCGTCAGCCGGTTCATGTGCAGGATGTGGTGTTGGCCTGCATGGCTGCGCTGCATTCCGCCAGCGCAGTCAACTGTGCCTGCAATATTTCCGGTTCTGAGGTGCTGACCTACCGCGACTTGGTGAGCCGGGTTTTTAAGCTGCTGGGTAAAAAACCGAGACTGATCCCGATTCCCCTGTGGATGTTTTCTGCAGCCGTAGCCTTGTTGCGCTGCGTTCCGCGGTACAGCAAATGGTCCAGCGCCATGGCTGAACGTATGAACACCGATATGATTTTTGATAATTCAGCCGCCCAGCGCGATTTCGGATTCAAACCGCGCCCATTCATACTGACTGCGGAAGATATACCCAACTGATCGTTCAACCTGTTGAAGGGGATGAAGATGCGACGTCAATTTTTAACCAATACCATGTCACTGCTGATGGGTGCTGCCGGCATGGCAGCGCAGCCGTCCTTTGCCGCGCCGGCCAAATCGGACCTGCAGACCATTCTGACCCTGACCGGTGCCATCGACAGGACCAATCGTCCCAAAATGGATGGCGTAACGGATCAGCTCATGCATAAACACGGCCTCCAGTTTGAGCGCGCGTGGAGCCTGACTTTGGCTGATCTGGAAAAGCTGCCGCCTCAGTCGATCAACCCAACCATGGAATACGATGCCAGAGTGCACCGGCTCAAGGGGCCGCGGCTGTTGGATGTGCTCAATGTGGCCGGCATCAGCAAGGCCCGGCCATCCAGCCTGCGGCTGCACGGCATCGACGGCTATTCACCTGAAATCAGTTTTGACAAGGCGCACAATTTCATTGTTGCCACCCATCTCGATGGTGCGGTGCTGGCAGTGGGCGGCTTTGGTCCGCTGTTTGCAATCATCGATGCCGACCGCATTGCCGAACTGGCGCAAAAACCGCTGCCGCAGCGCTTTGCCGATTGCCCGTGGGGGTTGTATTGTATTGAGGTGGTTTAAGCCCGTCGGGGTTATAAACAGGATCGATAGAGTTCCGCAATCGAAATTTTTTTAAGCCGCGCCTGTTGTATGGCGTGAGTCGGCATGCTGACCATGCCGTTTTGCACCGCCTTGGCGCGCAGGGTTTCAGCCGGGGTGCCGATCTGAATCAGGTCGCGCAAAGCGTCGTTGACCACCATTAATTCATAGACCGCCTTGCGGCCGGCAAAGCCGGTGAAATGGCAATGTTTGCAGCCGGCGCCGCGATAGAATTTTTCTTCCGGCAGCAGTTGCAGGTTCTTGCGCACCAGTTCGCTCACCGGTTCTTCGCACAGGCATTCCGCACAGTTGCAGCGCACCAGACGCTGCGCCAGTACCCCGATGACTGCCGATTGAATCATGTAGGGCGCAATGCCGATTTCCATGAGCCTGATCAGTGCGCTGGGCGCGTCATTGGTGTGCAGGGTGGACAGCACCAGATGGCCGGTCAGTGCGCTTTCAATGGCAATCTTGCAGGTCTCGATATCGCGCATTTCACCGATCATGATGATGTCGGGATCGTGGCGCAGGATATGGCGCAGCGCCTGCGGAAAGCCGAAATTGATATGCTGCTCGAGCTGGATCTGCCTGGTATTGGCCAGTTCGTATTCAATCGGATCTTCAACCGTAATGATATTCAGATTCTCGCGCGACACTTCCTGTAGCGCGGCATACAGCGTGGTGGATTTGCCGGAGCCGGTCGGTCCGGTCACCAGGATGATGCCGTAGCTGCGTTTGATCAGGTCATGGAACAGCTCCTGGTCGACGGGATCAAAGCCGATCTGATTGATCGAGCGCAAACCGTCATTTTTGTTCAGCACCCGGATCACAATGCTTTCGCCAAACTGCATTGGAATAATGGAAATGCGTAGGTCGATGTTGTTGTCTGCTTCCTTGATCTTGATGCGACCATCCTGCGGAAGCCGGTGCTCGGCGATGTTCAGCCTGGACAGAATTTTGATTCGGCTGACCATGGCCGGCAGCAGGCCGATTTTGAACTGGCGGATATTGATCAGCGTGCCGTCGATGCGAAACAGCAGGTCAACAAATTTTTCGCTGGGGCGCAGGTGGATGTCGGAAGCATGCTGGCGAATTGCATCCCGGATAATCGAATCAACCAGTCTGACCAGTGGCGCCTTTTTGGCCAGCTGGTCGGCATTGCTCCAGATACGTTGTTCGTCGTTGAGTTCGGTAGTGCTCTGCTCGAGGTTCTCCAGCTCCAAATCATGGGAAAAATTCGGATACCAATGGCGGATTGCCTGATCGATTTCTTCCCGGTCGGTCAGAACAAAGATCAAGCGGTGATCGACCGTAAAGCGTAGCAGGGCGCGGCTCTGTTCATCCGGAATTTCGGTAACGGCCACCACCAGCGCATCCTTGAAAAACATCAGTGGAATCAGATGCAGGTCATTGGCAATGCTGACCGGCACCAGACCCAGAACCTGGATGTCGATGTCAAATTCCTCCAGACGCACCTGCATCAGATTGGCATTTTCCATCAGGGCGCGCTGAATTTCCTCCTGCGTGATGCCCCCCAGCTCGACCAGAATATCGCCCAGTCTTTTATTATGATTCGCCAGCTGCACGCGCAAGGCCTGGCGCAGCGCTTCGGGCTGGATCAGATTTTTTTTGAGCAGTGTCTGACCGAGGTGGTCATGGTGATTCAGATCCTTCAGCAGTTGCATGCCGAGTTCTGCAGCAGTGGTTGCGACTGCCTCTGCGACTGAAGCGGACTCAGTTTGAATTTCGTTACTGAAATTGGCGTTCAATTGTAGGAGCCGTCCAGGTTGGGATTGGAAAAAGTATAGTCGGGTGCTTCGCTGACTGAATGGTGTTCGGACAGGCGGATCTTCAATGCCAGGTCGGTGTGCGAATCGGCATTGTGCAGCGCTTCATCGCGGGAAATTTGGCCGGCATGGTAAAGTTTGAACAGCGAATCGTCGAGCGTGACCGCGCCGTCCTGATTGCCCATTTCCATTTCATGCTTGATTTCATTGAGGCGGCCCTGGCGTATCATTTCCGAAATGTAGCTGGAGTTCAGCAGCAGTTCGAGCGCCACCACGCGCCTGCCATCTGGGCACAGGCTCGCTACCAGACGCTGCGAGACCACTGCTTCCAGATGCAGCGACAGGTCGAGCAGCAGCTGTTTATGGGCTTCGGCCGGGAAATAGTTCAGGATGCGTTCAATGACCTGGTTGGCATTGTTGGCATGCATGGTAGTGATGCACAGGTGACCCGATTCGGCATAGGCGATGGCATGCTGCGCGGTTTCCATGTCTCTGATTTCCCCGATCATGATCACATCGGGCGATTCACGCATGGCGTTGCGCAGCGCATCGCCAAAGCTGAGTGTGTCGATCCCGACCTCGCGCTGGTCTACCAGAGAGCGTTCGCGCGGGAAAATGAATTCGATCGGATCTTCAATGGTCAGTATGTGGTCGTCGGCATGATGGGCGCGGTAATTCACCATGCTGGCCATGGTCGTGCTTTTACCTGACCCGCCTGCGCCGCTGATGATGATCAGTCCGCGCTTGATCATGGCCAGTTGCGCGATTTCCGGTGGCAGGCCCAGTGCATCCAGCGCCGGTATGGTGGATGGAATCAGACGAACCGCGATGGCCACTTCGCCGCGCTGATAGTAAACATTGACCCGAAACCGCGCCACGTCTTTGATCTCCAGAGCAAAATTGGCTTCTTTATTCACTTTGAAGGTAGTGCGCTGTTCGGACGTCATCATCTCTTCAACCAGTGCCTTGATTTCAGGTGCGCTCAAAGCGTCACCATCCATCATTTTGGTCGCGCCGTCGATTTTAAGGTAGGCAGGCGTGCCGGCACTGAGAAATAAATCGGATGCGTTGCGCTCTGCCATTAAAGTCAGATAGCCATTGATTCCGTTTTCCATGATTTTTCACCTGTTTGTATGGCTCATGTTTCTACAATAGCCTTAACCAAATCAAGGGCCTTGATGTAAATCAACAGCTTTGGGAGACAGGTGGGTCAGAACAGTGGCGGATGCGGTGCTGCCCAAAACCACCTGCCGGCCAGCGCGATCACAGCCCAGAATAATGTGGATAATCCGCCAACCTTAATATCGGTTACCGATGGCAGGCTGTAAAACATCCCGCAAGCGATCAGGTATCCGCACAGCACGGCTGCGAGGTATTGCTGTGCCTGCATGTAAGGCACCATCCAGTGCTGAAAGGAAAACCAGGCTGCACCCATGAGCAGCAGCGGCGCGTAGGCCACCGGTGCGGCATTGAACAGATTCAGGCCGGTAAACGACACCGAACCGAACTGCCATTGATCGCCGCGACGGCGCGGCAGCAGATTGAAGGAAGCCGGTTTGGCCAGCAATAGTATGCCTACGCAAAGATGCATCAGCTCATGCATTACCACACCCGGAAAACCGAGCAGGGCGATATGGAAAAACTGGCGGCGTGCCAGTGTAAGCACGACCAGCCAGAGAATTGTGATGATGAGTGCGCCGAGCATTGTGTAATGTCGGTTTAAGGCGCAGGTACAGGCGCCGTTCGCAGCACCGGATACAGATTGAACCGTTCATCCCATGAAGCATGGCGGCGCGCAAAAAATGCCAGCCGTGCCTTTGGACCGGCCTTCCGGGGTGGTGCCGAACTGGCGGCACTCGCCTTTGTTATTGGGACCAAGAGGGACAGAAGTATGGAATTGAAGAAGTGCATCTAAGTCCTTTCGGGGCGGCGTCGAAAAAGTCGCCCATCCTGTCATATAAAATGCACAATGACAACTTTATCCGATCGATATTTACATCGAGTAACACCTCCCCGCTTGAATAAAAAACCTCTGCCCTCATTTGCGCGTAGAATCACCTCGCTCAGATGTTGCAAACGAGCATTTTTGTTTTATTTATAAGGAGTAGCGGAATGGTCACGAAATCCGTAAATCAGTCCAGGTTGTTGGCAATGTTGTTCTCAACGGTTTTTGCAATAGTGTTACTTTTTTCAATGGCAGCCCCAGGTCATGCTGCCGAAGATCCAACCATGCAGCAGGTCTACGATACGGCCAAGGCCGGCAATCTGGATCAGGCTCAGGCGATGATGCAAAAAGTGCTGGCGGATCACCCCGAAAGTGGCAAGGCGCATTTTGTAGAGGCTGAACTGCTGGCCAAACAGGGGCGTTATGCCAGTGCTGAAGCCGAACTTGCCAATGCCGACCGACTCGCTCCGGGTTTGCCGTTCGCCAAACCGGAAGCGGTTGAAAATCTGCGCAGAATTATTTCGGGCGCCAAACAGCATCCCATGAAACAGTCTTCCTCGGGCTATGCACCACAGCCGGCCAGTTCCGGTTCGCCGTTCAGCCTGATCATCATCGGTGTTCTGCTGATCGGCTTCATCGTCTTTGCCGTCAAATTCATGGCCAACCGCAATCCGCAGCCAGTTTATATGCAAAATGGTGCCTCACCTGGAACACCGGGTTACGGTATGCCAGGACAGCCATACGGCGGCATGCCTGGCCCAATGATGGGTGGTGGCGGCGGTATCGGTTCAGGCATTGTGGGCGGTCTGGTGACCGGTGCGGCACTCGGTGCCGGGATGGTGGCGGGCGAGGAATTGATGCATCATTTCACCGACTCGAATGGCCGTCGGGTACGTGACGACGGCGATGATTATGTCCCGCCACAAAACGATATGGGCGGCAATGATTTTGGTATATCGGACAGCTCTTCCTGGGACAGTGGCGGCGGTGGCGGTGGTGGTGACAGCGGCGGCGACTGGTAATGAATTGAAGTAAAAAAATGGACAGCGTTTGCTGTCCATTTTGTTGCCTGCTGCCGTTTAATTGACAGTGATGCGCTTGGCTTTGGCTGCGACTTTTTTCTGTAATACCAGCTTCAGAATGCCGTCGGTGTAAGTCGCCTGCGAGGATGTTTCATCGACTTCCTGTGCCAGTGTAAATAGACGCGCGACGTTGCCGTAATAGCGTTCACTGCGCAACAGTTTTTCGCCTTCCTTGACGTCCTTTTCATTTTTCACTTCAGCGCTGATGGCGACCTGATTGCCATCGATGGTGATGTGTATATCCTCTTTCTTCACGCCGGGAATTTCAGCCTGCACGGTGTAAGCCGTTTCGTTTTCACTCACGTCCAGTCTGATTTGCAAATCGGTGCCGGATTCGGTTCTGACCGGGCGCATTAAAATACCGCGAAACAGATTGTCAAATGGATCGTCGTTGCGGTGGTGCCGTATTAAATTTTGCATGATAGCCTCTTAAAAAAATGGTTGGATTCAAATAATTTGTTTCCTGCCCCCTGAATATGCGGTGTTCAAAAACGCTTTCAAGAGTCAAAAAAATAGAAAAATTGAGGCCTTGCTGTTGGGAATGGGTGCCCTAATATGGTACTGTTGATTTTCTGGAGGTCAGGTATGTTGATGCGCACATTTGGTAAAAAACCAACAGGAGCACGACTCGAACGCATGCAGGATTCGCCGCTCTGGAACGGCGAAAAATTCAGTAATCTGCATTCGATACAATCCGGTCTGAGAAACTCTGAAACCGGCATGCCGTCGATCCGCGACTTTATCTGTGGCGGCGAGCGCCGGGTGCCGGGCGCGCCATTTCCGGTATTGAATCCGCTCGATATCTGGCAGCGCAAATCCAGTACCGGACTGCGCGCCACCTGGCTGGGACATTCCACGGTACTGATAGAAATTGACGGTTACCGGATCCTGACCGACCCGGTCTGGGGACCGCGTGCCTCACCTTCACGGCTGGCCGGACCGAAACGGTTTCAGCCTGCGCCGGTCGCGCTCAAAGCCATGCCGCCGATTGATCTGGTGGTGATATCGCATGACCATTACGATCACCTCGATTACCCGACCATTCGCCAGATGGCGCATCTGAATATTCCTTTTGTCACGTCGCTGGGTGTCGGTGCACATCTTGAAGCGTTTGGCGTACCGGCCGAACGTATTACCGAACTCGACTGGTGGGAAACTTTCACGTTGCCCAATGCTGAACTGAGCGTCACGGCAGCGCCGTCCCAGCATTTTTCCGGACGTGGCATCACTGATCGCAATCAGACTTTGTGGTCTTCAATGGTCATCAAATCAGCGCGCCACTCGGTATTTTTCAGTGGCGACACCGGCCTGACCACGCAGTACGAAGAAATCCGCCAGCGGCTCGGACCATTTGATCTGATCATGCTTGAAGTCGGTGCGTTTCATCCGGCCTGGGGTGACATTCACCTGGGTCCCGAGAATGCCGTCAAAGCCCATGCACTGCTGGGCGGCGGCGCATTCCTGCCGGTGCACTGGGGCACCTTCAATCTGGCCATGCATGCCTGGGACTATCCGGTAGAGACCCTGTTTGACCTCGCGCAAAAACAGAATCTGCAGCTGGTGATGCCAAAACTGGGTGAAGCCATTGAGCCCACTTTGGTTGATGCGTTCAAGCCGTGGTGGCGCGAGGTGGAAACCAGTCCTGGCCCGGTGACGCCGGAAGCTGACGTGACTGAGGCCCTGCCGGTGACCATGCCCTGGCCGCTCGATTGAAATTTCTGGTTCCGTTCATAACAGTATTGGCATAGAATCGCTGCTGCGGTAATCCCGCAAAAATAATTAGTCATTAAGGCAACAGTTACCCACCGTGTGCCGCACAAAAAAATTACTGATAACGCGCGACACAATCAAGCCAGGAGTAGTTCAATGAACAGCAGCCCTTTGCACCTGCACGTGCCGGAACCTACCGGTCGTCCAGGCAATGTCACCGATTTTTCTTATCTTCGTATTTCTCCCGCCGGCGCAGTCCGCCGTCCCCCCATCGATGTCTTGCCTATCGAAACCAGCGACCTGACCTTTGCGTTGATCCGCGTGCTCGATGAGCAGGGCAATGCGGTCGGACCATGGGCGCCGGATATCAGCATCGAGACGAAACGTACCGGACTGCGCGCCATGATGAAGACGCGCATTTTCGATGCGCGCATGCTGATCGCCCAGCGCCAGAAAAAAATGTCGTTCTACATGCAGAGTCTGGGTGAAGAAGCCATCGGCACCGCGCATGCGCTGGCGTTGAATGACGGTGATATGTGCTTTCCGACCTACCGCCAGCAAAGCCTGCTGATCGTGCGCAACTATCCGCTGGTGGATATGATCTGCCAGCTGTTTTCCAATGAACGTGATCCGCTCAAGGGCCGCCAGTTACCGGTAATGTATTCGGCTCGTGACTTTGGATTTTTTTCCATCTCCGGCAATCTGGCTACCCAGTTCATTCAGGCAGTGGGCTGGGGCATGGCCTCGGCCATCAAGGGAGATACCAAAATCGCCTCGGCCTGGATCGGCGACGGTGCCACTGCCGAAGCCGATTTCGATACCGGGTTGACCTTTGCCCACGTGTACCGTGCGCCGGTCATCCTCAACGTGGTCAACAACCAGTGGGCCATTTCAACGTTTCAGGCCATCGCCGGCGGTGAAGACACCACCTTCGCAGCACGCGGGGTCGGCTGCGGCATCGCTTCGCTGCGGGTCGACGGCAATGATTTCCTGGCGGTGTATGCCGCCTCGAAATGGGCCGCTGACCGGGCCCGCAGCAATATCGGACCGACCCTGATCGAATGGGTAACGTACCGGGCCGGTCCGCATTCCACTTCTGACGATCCGACCAAATATCGACCCGCCGATGACTGGGCCTGTTTCCCGCTCGGCGATCCGGTGCTGCGCATGAAAAAGCATCTGATCAGCCTGGGTGCGTGGTCCGATGCGGAGCACGAAGCCACACAGAAAGAACTGGAAGCAGAGGTGATCGCCGCGCAGAAGGAAGCCGAAAAATTTGGCACTCTGAATGGCGGTTATGCGCCGAGCGCCGCGTCGATCTTTGATGAAGTCTATAAAGACATGCCGGAACATTTGCGGCTGCAACGTCAACTCTTGGGGATTTGAAGATGGAAAATAAGATGAAGAGTTCGCCCATGACCATGATTCAGGCCTTGCGTTCGGCCATGGATGTGATGATGGAGCGCGACAATAACGTGGTGGTGTTCGGACAGGATGTCGGCTATTTCGGCGGCGTGTTCCGCTGCACCGAAGGGCTGCAAAAAAAATACAGCACCTCCAGGGTGTTCGATACGCCGATCTCGGAAGGCGGCATTGTCGGGGTGGCCATCGGCATGGGCGCCTATGGCCTGCGTCCGGTGGTGGAAATTCAGTTCGCCGATTATTTTTATCCGGCCTGCGACCAGATCGTGTCCGAGGCAGCGCGGCTGCGGTATCGTTCGGCCGGTCAGTTCATCGCGCCACTCACCATCCGCATGCCCTGCGGTGGCGGCATCTACGGCGGGCAGACCCACAGCCAGTCACCCGAAGCGATGTTTACCCATGTGTGCGGCCTGCGCACCGTCATGCCGTCCAATCCGTATGACGCCAAGGGTCTGCTGATCTCGTGCATTGAGAACGATGATCCGGTGATTTTTCTGGAACCCAAGCGTCTGTATAACGGACCGTTCGACGGTCATCATGACAAGCCGGTGGTGCCGTGGTCGAAACATCCGCTGGGTATTGTCCCGGAAGGGTATTACACCGTTCCGCTGGAAAGTGCCTCCGTGTTTCGCTCCGGCACCGAGCTGACCGTGCTCACTTACGGCACCATGGTGTTTGTGTCCGAAGCTGCAGCACAGGAGAGCGGTGTGGATGCCGAGATCATCGATCTGCGCAGCATCTGGCCGCTCGATCTGGCGGCCATCGTGGCCTCGGTCAAAAAGACCGGACGCTGCGTGATCGTGCACGAAGCCACCCACACCAGCGGCTTTGGTGCCGAGCTGACATCACTGGTGCAGGAACACTGTTTTTATCATCTGGAAGCACCGATCGAGCGAGTTACCGGTTGGGACACACCTTATCCGCATGCCCAGGAGTGGGCCTATTTTCCCGGCCCGGGCCGGGTCGCTGCGGCATTCAAACGAGCCATGGAGAAATAAGATGGGCATACATGTAATCAGAATGCCGGACATCGGCGAAGGCATCGCAGAAGTGGAAGTGGTGGCGTGGCGCGTGCAGCCTGGCGATACGGTCATCGAAGACCAGATTCTGGCTGACGTCATGACTGACAAGGCCACTATTGAAATTCCTTCGGCAGTGCATGGTAAGGTGCTGGAACTGGGTGGCAAGGCCGGTGAATTCATGGCCGTGGGTGCTGAGCTGATACGCATCGAAGTGGAAGGCAAAGGCAATGCCAGCGACCGGGTTCCGGCTGCCATCGTGCCTGCAGTTGCATCTGCACCCGCGCCCATTTCTTCTGGCGCCAAACCTGCTCCGACAGAAATCCCTGTTGCGTCGGTTGAAGTCAAACCTGCAGCAGCACCTGCTGCAAAGTCGCATGCGCGCGCGGCCGGAGAAAAGCCGATTGCCTCTCCGGCAGTGCGGCGCCGCGCCTGGGATCTGGGCATAGAGCTGCAGTTCGTACCGGGCAGCGGCAGCGCCGGGCGCATTGTGCAGGAAGACCTGGATGCGTATGCCGCCCGTGCGCCGCAGAGCACCAGTGTGGCTGGCAACCGCTATCAGGCGCGTGACGAACAACTGGCGGTGCCGGTGATCGGCCTGCGGCGCAAGATCGCGCAGAAAATGCAGGAATCGAAACGGCGCATTCCGCACTTCACTTATGTTGAAGAAATCGACATGACCGAACTGGAGACGCTGCGTACTGTGCTCAACACCAGGTGGGGCAAGCAACGCGGCAAGCTGACCATCCTGCCGTTTCTGATGCGCGCCATGGTATTGGCGCTGCGCGAGTTCCCGCAGATTAATGCACGCTACGACGACGAAGCCGGCATTGTCACGCAGTACGGTGCTGTGCATATCGGGGTGGCCACCCAGACCGAACACGGTCTGATCGTGCCGGTGGTACGGCATGCCGAAGCGCTCGATCTGTGGGGCTGTGCGTCTGAAGTGCTGCGTGCTGCCGACGGCGCGCGCAGCGGCAAGGCCGCGCGCGAAGATCTGTCCGGCTCCACCATTACCCTGACCAGTCTGGGTACGCTCGGCGGCATTGTCTCAACTCCGGTGATCAATCATCCCGAAGTCGCCATTGTCGGTGTGAACCGCATGGTGCAGCGTCCGATGGTGCGTGGCGCTGCAGTGGTGGTGCGCCAGATGATGAATCTGTCGTCGTCATTTGATCACCGCGTGGTGGACGGCATGCACGCAGCCGAATTTATCCAGACCATGCGCGGCTATCTGGAATGCCCTGCGACCTTGTTTACGGAGTGAGCAACACATGAACACACAGTCAACAACACTGTTAATCATCGGCGGCGGTCCCGGCGGTTACGTGGCTGCCATCCGCGCAGCGCAACTGGGTATTGCAACCACGCTGGTTGAAACGGAAAATCTGGGCGGTACCTGTCTTAATATCGGCTGCATTCCTTCCAAGGCACTGATCCACGCAGCGGATGAATTTGCCAAAGCCAGCTCGTACGCCGGCAAGTCGGCGCTGGGCATACAGGTGCCGTCTGCGACGATCGACATTGCCAGAACCGTGCAATGGAAAGATGGCATCGTCGGCAAGCTGACCGGCGGGGTGGGTGCGCTGCTCAAAAAGCACAAGGTCACCGTCATCAAAGGGTGGGCTACCATCGTGGATGGCAAAACCGTGGACGTAAAAGCAGCTGCCGAAATGCTGCGCATCAGTTGCACGCATTTACTGCTGGCCACCGGTTCGCTGCCAGTCGAGCTGCCCTTTATGCCGTTTGGCGGCATCGTCATCAGTTCCACCGAAGCCCTGTCACCGAAGGTGCTGCCCAAACAACTGGTGGTGGTGGGTGCCGGTTATATCGGGCTGGAACTGGGCATTGCGTATCGCAAACTGGGCGTGCAGGTCAGTGTGGTTGAAGCGCTTGATTGCGTTCTGCCGGCCTATGATGCCGAGTTGACCAGGCCGGTGGCAGCTACGCTGGAGCGGCTCGGAATCAGTCTGCATCTGGGTTGCACCGTGCTGGGTTTGAATGGCGCCGGTAATGGCATACGTGTTAAAAACAGCGACGCAACAGAAACCGAACTGCCGGCCGATCAGGTGCTGGTCGCCGTAGGACGCCGTCCGCGCACGCAAGGCTTTGGACTGGAAAGTCTGCGCCTGGATATGCAGGGCAAGAGTGTCAAAATCGACGATCAGTGCCGTACTTCAATGCGTGAGGTCTGGGCCATCGGTGACCTCACGGGCGAACCGATGCTGGCGCACCGTGCCATGGCGCAGGGTGAAATGGTGGCAGAAATTATTTCCGGAAAGCGGCGCTATTTCCAGCCCGCGGCCATGCCGGCAGTCTGTTTTACCGATCCCGAAGTGGTGGTGGTTGGATTGACGCCGACCCAGGCACAGCAGGCCGGTCTGGACTGCCTGCACGCCAGTTTTCCATTTGCCGCCAACGGTCGCTCGATGACGCTCGAATCGACCGATGGCTTTGTGCGGGTCGTGGCGCGGCGCGACAATCATCTGATACTCGGTTGGCAGGCAGTGGGCTGCAGTGTTTCAGAACTGAGTACGGCGTTTGGTCATTCAATTGCCATGGGCGCCACGCTCGAAGATGTGGCCGCCACCATTCATGCGCATCCGACTTTGGGTGAAGCGGTGCAGGAAGCGGCGTTGCGGGCATTGGGGCATGCTTTGCATGTTTAGGCCGGTACGCCTGAGCACGTAGTGTGCAATGATATTGCACACTACGTACCTTCAATACGGAATTCCATTTCGCAGGATAAAAGCAATGCATAAAAAAGTCATTCTGATCACAGGCGCGTCTTCCGGTCTGGGAAAATCCATTGCCACCCACCTTGCCCGGACCGGCTACCTCGTGTTTGGTACCAGTCGCAAGGCGCAGGACGATATTGGACCGATCAGCATGCTGCAACTTGATGTCACCGATGAGGAATCCATCCGCACTGCGGTTGCCGAGGTGCTGGCCCGGACCGGGCGTATCGATGTGTTGATCAACAATGCCGGGTCCGGCCTGTGTGGCGCTGTTGAAGATACCGACATCGACGAAGCGCGCTGGCAGATGGATACCAATTTTTTTGGCCCGTTTCGCATGATCAAAGCGGTGCTGCCCTGCATGCGCAGCCAGAAGCAGGGGCGCATCATTACCGTGAGTTCGCTGGCCGGTATGGCGGCCCTGCCGTATCAGGCTTTTTACAGCGCCAGCAAATTTGCCATCGAAGGCATGAATGAAGCACTGCGCCTGGAACTGGCCGGCACCGGCATTGATGCCACCACTATCAATCCGGGCGATTTCAAAACCGGCTTTACACAGGCGCGTGTGTTTGCCCGACAAGCCAGATCAGGTGTGCAGGCCATCCAGCTGACTAAAACCGTGGCGATTTACGAGCGCGATGAAAATCATGGTGCCGATCCGCTGCTGGTAGCGCAACTGGCGCAGCGTCTGATTGAAGCGGACCGGGTCGGGCTGCGGTATACCGTGGGACGGCTGGACCAGCGTTTTGGCATGCTGCTCAAGAAACTGATTCCGGCGCTCTGGTTTGAATCGATTATGAGAATGACTTATTTAAGCAAGTAATCACCAATTCGGCCCGGATAAAAATCATGATGAATACGTGCTTCAACCGGATTGAACTGAACTACATCAACGCCATGGGCCGGCTGGCCAAAGTGGAGGGCGAAGCAGCGCTGTATCGTGAGAAGCTGTTCGTCGATCCGCTCGAGATGCAGGCTCGTTACAAAACCAGCCCTGACTGGCTCAGGACGCTGATGAGCAGTTTTGCCGACGGACTCAATTACTATCTATCGCCCTGAATGACGCCTTAATCAACATCATGCGGGAGGTTTCATGGACAACACCATGGCAGTCAGACCTGTTCAATCCGATTCTCTCGGAACCATCTTGGTGCCACTTCTGGCACTGGTCATCTTCATCAATTATGTAGACCGCGGCAGTCTGGCGATCACGGCGCCGCTGATCAGGGACCAGCTGCATTTCTCCAGCACCCAGATCGGAATCCTGCTGTCCTCATTTTTCTGGACTTACGTACCGGCACAGATACTGGCCGGCTGGCTCAGCGAGCGGATCAGTCCGTGCCGGATTCTGGCGCTGGGACTTGCGCTGTGGTCGTTTGCCACGATCGGACTGGGCGTTGTCAACCAATTTGCCGGATTTTTGCTGTTCCGGATTCTGCTCGGCATAGGCGAGAGTGCGGCCTTTCCGTGCAGTTCCAAACTGCTGGCTTCACATGTCGCGCCGCAGCAGCTCGGCAAGGCTAACGGATTGATTTCGGTCGGTATGGGTATCGGCCCGGCGTTTGGCACCATGGCCGGCGGTTTGCTGCTGGCGCACCGTGTATGTGCTGTTTGGCGCGGCCTCACTGCTGTGGCTGTTGCCGTGGCGTCAGGCCAGCCGACTGGTTGCAACTCAGGCGCTGACCAGGCCGAAACTGATTGCGCCTGCATGGTCACGGGTGGCGCGTTGCCGCGATTTATGGGGGGCAG
Source organism: Oxalobacteraceae bacterium (assembly GCA_043758755.1). GTDB lineage: Bacteria > Pseudomonadota > Gammaproteobacteria > Burkholderiales > Burkholderiaceae_D > Solimicrobium. Next base: position 16,765 of record JAYVMW010000053.1, on the reverse strand, counting down.
TGCTGGGGCACTTCTGCATGAATTACGCGTTCTATTTCGTTCTGTCGTGGTTGCCGCTGTATCTGGTCAAGGAGCGCGGTCTGTCAATTGAAGCGATGGCCCAAGCCGGTGGCACCGTGTTTCTGGTGTTTGCCGCCAGCGGATTTTTTACCGGAATGATCACCGACCGCTTGATTCAGGGCGGCCTGTCGATTAACCGTGTGCGCAAAACCTTTTTGGTCAGCGCGCACGCCCTGATCGCCGTGTGTCTGGTACTGACCGGCCTGGGCAGTTTAACGGTGGCATTGATCAGTCTGCTGGTGGCCGGCGTTGCGATGGGACTGGGCATGCCCAACGTCTACGCAATCGGGCAAACGCTGGCCGGGCCGCGCGCTGCCGGTAAATGGATGGGCATACAGAATTCATTGGCCAATTGCGCCGGCATTGTTGCGCCGCTGGTAACCGGCACGATAGCGGACCGGACCGGCAATTATGCGCTGGCGTTTTTTCTTGCGGCCACTGTTGCGCTGATTGGAATTCTTGGGTGGGGACTGATGGTGCGCAAAGTGGAAACCACGGATTGGAATGCTTCCTGACGCGATATCATAATTCTTGCTTTTTTTTCAGGAGAAGAAATGCTGAACTTCACATCCGCATCCGGTGCGGTCCGCGTTGCTGAGCACATTGAAATTGAGGAACTCAGGGATCCAATCATTGCGTTGCCCGAGTCCGGCAGTCCAACGCGTCCTGCTCTGAATTATTTGTCGAATCGCTGCGTGCTCACTGGCGGTATTGCGTTGATTGCCGGTGTGAGCAGCATTGTCGCAGCGGCATGCACCGAGCTTGATCCGAAACTCAGAATAGTCTTATGCACTGCAGGCGGAACGGCAATTCTTGCCAGTTGCAGCGGTCTGATTTGTCGGATCATAGCTGTACAGACCAATCGTCGCAATGAAGCCACGCAGCGCTTGCTGCCGCAGGGCGCCCAGATTCAAATGTCGCATCGGATGAAAATGCAGCCGCAGTCTTTTGCGCAAACCGAGCGCGGCAGGTTGCTTGAGCAGCGACAGAATTTTCAGGAACTGCTGTGCGAGGCACCGCCTTTTGTCAGAAGCCACCAGGAAGTTCTGGCCGGTGCCATGCAGATCGCTTTGGAGGATTCGATCGGACCCTGCGCAGCAGAATAAAGTCGGTTCGGATTTGCTGTTCAGTACTACGTATTTTCCGAAGACATGTTGTATTTAAGCCGTCGATTCGACTGCCAATTCTACGTAGTTAAATCAAACAATTTGCCGTGCACTGCGCAGCGCAAATCTGAAGAATTCCTCCTTTTTCATAGAGGGTTTTCAATAAATTCATCCGGAATAAATTTAACAGTGTAACTAGTCAAACGCATAATTAATTGTGTAAAAGTCATTTTATTCTGATACTATTTTGTCATCTTGAGTGGCAAAAATTAATTCTCATCCGGTAAAGAATCAATACAGCAACCGCTCGGGATTCCCATTACTTTTTATTGATGAGGTGAGCAATGTTATCTGTAACTAATACTTTTGGATCGAGACAAATCATTACCCAAAAAGATGTGTCGAAAGTGGCAAAGGGAGCACTCGAGAGTGTGCTCCTGGATACGGAGGATCATTCGCTGGATATCGGGGTCCGTGAGCAAATGAATGATTCGATGTTTTTTGGCGGACGCAAACAGACAACGTTAAGCCAGATACACGGTTTTTCTAGGCATGCCGCAGCATTAAGCCTGGAATTCGAAAAGCCGATTGAGAAGCGAAATCAGTTGTTAATCAAGGTCCACGTGAATGCAATTTATGACAGTCAGCGAAAGCTGAGTGAACTGCATCCTGGTCGATTACTGGAAGTTGGAACTGAGCGGGGGCTTCCGGTCATTGGTAAGGAAAGCTATTTGATACTGCGCTCCACGGATAAGATCAATCCTCTCGGTATTGCCTTGTATGCGCCGAGTGAAAAACCGGCGGAGATTCCTTCGTTCAAATCGGTCAATGAGATCGAAGTCGACCACATACAGGCGATACGAATCAGTGGAAGATTCATGGCTGAACATCGACCTGGCCATGCCTGTGCCAGGCAGTGAAGACTTGTTGTTCAGAAAAGGCTATTTGCCGTCTGAATACGATACCTGCATCGATGAGTTGGTGCAAATACGCGATGATTTATTGAATCCCGGGAAGGATTTCACTGCCGCTCAGCTTGATGAACTCGGGCTGGAACGAGCTCGGCTTTTTAAACCTTTTATCCAGGGAAAGAACATTGATTTTGAAAAGTATTTTTCCGAAAATTTTCCTTACCGGACGGTGCCGATTCTTTCAGCTCTGCCTGCCATAACTGGATTACGTGCAAAATTATGACCACGGAAATTATCGGGCTGATCCGACTGCCTCGGCCGGCAATTCCCGATTCTGCGGAAAGCTGACCTCAAAAATCCGGTTATCAATCCAGTGCAGCTTAACCTGCAACCGGTTGGCGCTGACCACCTCATTTAACTCCAGACACAGTTCGCCTCCGCACTGCGCCAGTTTTATTTTCGGATAATTCTCGGCACTGGCCGGCGGCACCGGAAGTTCCGCGCCGGCACTGTCGATGAGTTCCAGTTGCGAACCGTGGATCAGCGTGGTGCTGTCAGTGCGGGACAGGACAGTCAGCTGTGGCAGGTAGATGGCAGAGCGATTCAACGGCTGCCAGTCACCGGTCAGGCCGCTTTGCTGGTGTACCACCCGATACCAAATTGGATTGATCACACTGGGAAATGACACCGCGTCAAAGGTCAGCGGTTTTTGGGTGCGCAATTCATTGTGGGCCAGGTCCGACATCAGCGGTACCGAAAAAGGCGTGGCATCGGCAAGTGGGTCGTCAGAAAATTTCAGCTGCAACAAATACGTGCCGCGTGATAATTTGTAGCCGCCGAACGCGTGCAGCAACATGCTCACGCCCGAATCTTCGGAAATAAACTGGTCGAGCGGACTCAGATTCCATTGCAGTGCGGTGCCGGAAAGATTGATGACCACTGCACCATTGCCACTGGCAACCATGTGCGGACGGGCTGCGATTTTGGTAATGGGGAAATCGAATGCAGCCGGTTCCCCCTCCTTGTATTTAATCGTCGCTTTGTCAGGCAGTGCAGCATTCTGGGCCAGTTCGGCCGGGCAGATAAAATTTCTGCTGAGCGGATTGGCGCTGGTCTGGTCTTCTTCATGACAGGTCTGCCTGGCGTTTAACAGCAGGCTGTCAATGCGGTCCAGATTGTCACCGCTGACGGAAATGATATTTTCCAGATCGTGGTGAGTGAGTTTTTGCAGATGCGCGCGTCGCTTGAGGATCGTCACCGGCAATGCCTGGTTCGGTGCACCGTACTGCAGAACTTCCAAAATTGCCGGGCCCGGTTCGGTTTTGCTTAAATCAGCGCTTAACTCCAGTGCAGTGCCGGTGCTGTTGGCTAAGGTGGTTCCATTGACCTGCAGATTCAGCTGCTGCACACAGGCATTGCTGCTTTGATTTTTAATGCTTAATTTGACCTGCTCGCCGGAAATCAGATGCGCCAGACCACTGACTTGCGCGAGCAACGAATCGCCAGTCGGCAGAATCACGGCAAACGCGTTGATGTTCACGTCGGAAAAACCGAATTTGCCGGACAGGTTTGCGTCCAGAATCTGGTCATTAAAAGCGAGGTCAAATTTGTCGCTGAGTTCTGACAGAACAAACAGGCCGGCATCGGGTTTGAAATCAACGTGCGCGTAATCGGCCAACACCTTGTCGCTGCCATGTTCCTTCAGTACCAGTTTCCAGTCATGCCAGTAATTGAGCAGCGGCAGATTGCCCAAGACGTTGGCACTGATTTCATTTTTGGTCAGGCACGAAGGGGTTTTGCTGTTGATGCTGATTTCTGGTGTTTTATTGTCGAACCAGCTGGGCACGTAGATATAGGCGGTTTTGATGTCGCCGCTTTTGAAGCGGGCACTGGTAAACAGCTGTATCGCGTCCGATGTGCCCAGTCGCTGACCGAGAGCCGGTGCGAAGTCATAGTTGTCACCGTATTTGTTGATCAGGTAGGTGCTGGTTTCGGTGATGAGCTTCATGCCGGCAAAAATATCGGTAGGCATTTTGACCGATGCGGCATTGGGCCCGGCGGCCGACCAGACGTCGTCCGTGGGTATGGCCAGGTCGGCACTGGAAACGATGCTGGCGGCAACGCATTTGGTGTTGACGGCGCTGCCTTTGAAGCAGTCCGGGTCAATGTATTTCACGCCAAATTTGCCGGCCAGATCTTTGGCCGCGTCAATGGCCTGCTCGGGTTTTTTACTCTGTAACAGAGTGTCCAGCACCCGCAACAGGTAATTGATGACATGATTGATCTGATCAATTTTTTGCAGTTCGATAAAGCGCTGCGGATCAGTTTTGATGGCATCTTCAATCAGTGAGGCAGATTCGGAAAAACTGGTATGCAGTCCAAACATGGTGCGCACTTCGGGTGCCAGCACTATTACCGGAATTTGGTCGTCGGCAGTAATGTCGATACTGACTTCGCTGGCGTCGTCGGACAGGTCGACGGAACGGGTCTGGGCCAGATTGCCGGTCGGAGTCAGGGTGGTCAGTGACAGCAGCCAGTGGTGACGGGATTTTTTTGCCTGATCGGTGGAAACCAGAACCCTGTCATTTTTTTGCAGATGGTTGACCCAATAGATGGGCAGTTTTTCTGCGCCGCGTTGCACGATCACGCGGATGGTTGGCCCCATGTGGCCGGGTGCTGTTGAAGCATGGGAGATGCAGTGAAACAGGGTGAAACCAAAGAGGGCAAACTGCTTGAATATTGTGGTAATTTTCATATGTTCGAATCGGGTCTGCTCAGACATTTTCTGAGCGACGCCATTTTGCCACAATTTGTGATTCACTACTTATTCATAACACCAGTATCGCCCTGAAATCATTCACATTGGTGCGCGTTGGACCACTCACCACCAGATTGCCGAGCGCATGAAAAAATCCGTAGCCGTCATTATTATCCAGCATGACACGCGCACTGAGTCCGGCCGCAGCAGCGCGCGATAAGGTATCCGGGAACGTCAGCGCGCCGGCATTGTCTTCAGAGCCGTCAATGCCATCCGTATCGCAGGCCAGCGCGTGAACGCCGGGATGACCATTGAGTGCCAGCGTCAGGCTGAGCAGAAATTCGGCATTGCGACCACCGCGCCCATTGCCGCGCACCGTGACCGTGGTTTCCCCGCCCGACAGCAGTACGCACTGTCGGGCAAACGGTTCATTGCGTTTGGCCACCTGCAAGGCCATTGCGGCGTGCATGTTGCCTATGTCTCTGGCTTCACCCTCAATACAGTCCGACAGTATGTAAGGTGTGATGCCGGCTGCGCGTGCACAGGCGGCGGCAGCTTCAAGTGCCTGTTGTGGTGTGGCGATGATGTGGTGTTCACTGCGGGCCAGACGCGCATCATCCGGTTTGGGCGTTTCATGCGTGCCTGCTTCCAGAAAATGCTGGATTGAATCAGGCAGGTCGATAGCGTATTTGCGGCAGATTGCCAGCGCCTGAGCCGAGGTGCTCGGGTCGGGCAGGGTCGGACCGCTGGCGATGACGCTGGGGTCGTCACCGGGCACATCAGAAATCATCAGGGTCACCAGACGGGCCGGTGCGCAGGCCAGAGCCAGGCGGCCACCCTTGATGGCCGACAGATGTTTGCGCACACAATTGATTTCTGCAATGGTCGCGCCGCATTTGAGCAGCGCCTTGTTGATACCCTGTTTCTGTTGCAGGGTAATGCCAGCGGCAGGCAGTGCCAGCAGCGCTGAGCCGCCACCTGAAATCAGACACAGCACCAGATCATCTGAGGTCAGGCCCTGCACCATTTCCAGCATGCGTGCAGCAGCACCGGCCCCGGCGGCATCCGGCACCGGATGCGCAGCTTCGATCACTTCGATGTGGGCACACGCAACGCCGTGGCCGTAGCGGGTTACCACCATGCCGGACAGCGCACCTTTCCAGTGCTCTTCCACCACCCTGGCCATGGCAGCAGCGCCTTTACCGGCACCGATGACCAGAGTGCGTCCCTTTTCAGGAGGTGGTGGCAGAAAGGCCGGCAAACATTTTTCAGCGCTGACCGAGTCGATTGCACTGGTGTACAGATTCAGTAAGAACTGTTGGGCGGATTGGGTATTCATATCACGTTAAACTCCGTGTGCCAGGCGCCAGGTCAGACCGGCCAGTGTGCCATCCTGCGGTTTATATTCACAGCCGATCCAGCCGTCGTAGCCCATTGCGTCGATTTCTGAAAACAGCCTGCGGTAATTGATCTCTCCGGTGCCGGGTTCAAAGCGCCCCGGAGTGTCGGCCAGCTGCATGTGTTTGATCATGGGCAGGTTGGCGCGGATGGTATTGATCAGCTCGCCTTCCATGCGCTGCATGTGGTAAATGTCGTACTGCACGAACAGATTGTCAGAGCCGGTTTTCCTGATCAGGTTTAACGCCTGGGTGGTGCCGGACAGAAAAAAGCCCGGGATGTCAAACGTGTTGATCGGCTCGATCAGCAATCTGATCTGATGTTTTTTCAGTTCTGCTGCGGCATAACTCAGATTGCGGACCAAGGTCTGCTCGGCTGCAGCATGATCCACACCAACCGGCGCAATGCCGGCCAGGCAATTCAGTTGTGGTGCCCCCAGAATTTTTGCATAACGCACCGCGCTGGCAACCCCGGCTTCAAATTCTGCAATGCGGTCCGGGTGACAGGCGATGCCGCGTTCGCCGGCGTCCCAGTTTCCGGGCGGCAGATTATGCAGCACCAGCGTGAGCTGATTGTGCCGTAACTGTTCAGCGATTTCCTGCGCATCGAACCCGTAGGGAAATAAAAATTCCACGCCCCGAAATCCGGCAGCGGCAGCGGCCTCAAAGCGCTGCATGAACGGCACTTCGGTAAACAGCATGGTGAGATTGGCGGCCAGTCTGATCATGTTAAATCCTGATTATTCAATATTCATGTTCATGGTGATGCGCAAGAAGCAGTGCGACGGCCCGTGCGGGACTCAGGCCAGTTGAGTCGGTTGAGTATAAACCCGATTTGGGAAATGGCCTATTTTTTTAACAGCTGTCCTGAATGAAAATCGCGCTTCCCAATTTTTTTAAATCAACATGAAAGTACCAAACATGCAATCAGTTATCTCCATGCAGTCAAATTTGAATCAAATGAAAGTTCATGTGAAGGAAAGCACCAATCTGTTGTCGGACCTGATCGATATTGTCGCGAAGTGCACGGATTTTTCAGTGGCCATGCGGCCATTGGAACGCGATGCGGAAGGTAATCGTCTGACCGGTGAAAACAATCAGGTAATTTTGGACGGAATTGATGCAGCACTGTCGGACCCGGAATGTCCCCGCGAAGTGATCAATAAGATTTTTGCCAATTTTATTTTGCACCGCAACGAACTGAATCAGATCATGCGCGACAAGCTTGCGAAAGGCGATTCAATTAATCTGGATGATACCGATCCTGGTTATCCCGATTTCAGTGAACTGGATATGACAGAACGATTTTCGGCAGTGGGCGCACATTTCTACAGACCCAACTTCAGCAAGACTAACCTGACCGGCGCCAATCTGAAAAATCTGGACCTGGATGAGCCGTCAGCGCAAGACGTGGTAGTGAGCGGTGCAAATCTGGATGGCTGTAATCTCTTCGGAAACATGTTGGGTCATTATTGAATATGCACTGCGGCAGCACTGCCGGTATGTCTGCCAATAAATCAAATGGCGAATTATTGGGTAGAATACCGGCTTTTCCTCCCCACTGACTCAAAAGGTTTTCATGATCATCGCCGGCCAACCTCTGCACGTTCTGTTACTGATCACTTTGGCCGGGCTGTATGCCGGCACCCAGAATGCGCTGGCCGGCGGCGGTTCCTTCATCACCTTTCCCGCGCTGCTGCTGGCCGGCCTCAACCCGCTGGCCGCCAATATGAGTTCAACCATTGCGTTGTTTCCCAGTCAGATCGCTTCATCCATTGCAGGTCGCAAACTGGTCGCCGGTGTCGGTGGCGTATCGTTTCGCCAGCTGTTTGTCGTCAGTATTATTGGCGGTGTGCTGGGCGCGGTGCTGCTGCTGTCTACGCCGGTCAGTATTTTCTCCGGACTGGTGCCATGGCTGGTGATGTTTGCCACCATCGCATTCGGCTGGGGCAGTTTTGTTTTCAAACCGCATCCTGATCCGGAAAAACATGCGTTGTCCAACGTGGCCATTTTATGCATACAGGGTTTGATTGCCATTTATGGCGGCTATTTTGGCGGCGGTATCGGCTTTCTGATGCTGGCTGCGCTGACCGTAGCAGGTCAGCAGGTAAAGAATGCCAATGCCACCAAAAATGCGCTGGCCATGACCATGAATGCCTCGGCCGTGGCGATTTTTGCCTTTTCGCCGCTGGTGAATTGGCCTGCGGTGGTAGCGCTTGGTTTGGGTGGCATCGCCGGCGGAGTCCTCGGTGGCTGGTTGATGCACCGCCTCTCTCCGAAAATTCTGCGCGGGTTTATTGTGCTGGTTGGTGTATGTTTAACGGTCTGGCTGTTTGTGCGGTCATGAATTACTCACACTCAGTTACTCGCACTCCGGAAAAACCATTTCAAATTTGGGCACGGCAATGGCCAACTGCATTGAGCCCTGCGTCATGTCCGGAAAATAAGTGCTGTCAAAGCGCATATTTTTTACCTTTGCAGTACTGATTTTTCCTTTGGCGCCGGGCGTGTAGAAATAGTCGTTCTGTTCCCAGCGCTGCCCCAGTGTCAACAGTGATTTGGGACAAAGGGCGGCGTTAACCGGCATACAGAGTTTTCCCGCCGTGTAGGAAAATTCGGCAAAGTTTTTGTTGCCGATACTTGCCGAGACCGAAATTAACCCGCTTTGTGCATTTTCCTCTACCTTAAACTGGCAGTGATCTTTAGGTATGCCCCAGTTGCGACGCCCATTGACCACACTTTCCATGGTCGAGACAAAGATGCGGCTGATGGTTCTGCAACGGCGCGAACCAAACAGGACCGTGCCCGGCACGAACAGCAACTCCCGATACGGCCCGACTGGTGAGCGCACGTAATCAACAAACATCATTGCACCCAGCCGGCCACGCCGCGACACTTTAAGTGAATCGGGCAGGAAGGACTGTTCGGTGAGCATCTGGGCAGGAAAGCGCGCAAGGATAATCAGGCCGCGTCCTTGCAAAATCCAGGGGGCCGGAGCGTGCTTTACCTCTGGTAAGTTATTCAGCATATTTTTGCGCCATTCTTAATGTGGAATTTCCTGGCCGGCAGCAGCCCAGGTCTGTTCTGAAGCTGCCGGTACATGGCTCATGGCATGCTCGGTCAGTGCCGTGATGGTCAAACTTGGATTGACGCCAAGATTGGCGCCCAGCACCGAACCGTCGCAGATATACATGTTGCGGTATCCGAACACCCGGCTCTTGCTGTCGCACACGCCGTCGCTTCTGTTATGACCCATCGGCGCTCCGCCCATGCAGTGCGCTGTCATCGGAACATTCAGAAATATTTCGGTCAACGCATTCATGGCCACGCCGCCGGTGGCCTGGGCTGCCTTGATGGCAAAGCTGTTGCCTTCCGGGATAAAGGTGGGAATGTGTTTGCCATAGGTGGCCAGCTGTTTGGAAAACGGCCAGAACCAGCGTCGTTTCAAACGCATGGTGAGATGCCCTTCCAGATTCTGCATGCACAGAAAGATCATGGTTTCGCGCGCCCAGTTATGCGGGTTGAGCACGCGCAGCGTGGTCAATGGTTTGGTCAGCAGCATTTTTGCCAGTGTGGCGAACCACGTGAACGGTCTGCTCCAGCCGGGTCGCCCCATTGTCATGACCGTGGTCAGCAGGCCCATCGTGTCGGAACCGGCCGGATAACGGGTGGCTTCGATGTGGGTATGTTCGTCGATATAAATGCCCGAGCCGATCGCCAGTCCGGTGGACAGGTCTTCTACCGAGCCGGGAAAGCGCACGCCGATCAGCGACTCGGCATTGGTGCGCACATAGGTGCCGAGTGCGTCCGAAATGCCTGGCAGTGATTGCTTTTCTTTGAGACGGAACAACAGATCCTGCGTGCCCAGCGACGAGGCCGCAAACACCACGCCCCGGCAGGTAATGCGCTCATTCTGGCCAGCCTTCATTTTGATTTCATAGCCGGCACAGCCATCCGCTTTTCCATCCAAAGGGCGCACGTCAACCACCTTGGTCTGCTCAAACAGTTTGACACCCAACTGCTCGGCCAGATAGAGATAGTTTTTGTCCAGTGTATTTTTTGCGTTGTTGCGGCAACCAACCATGCAGCCGCCGCAGCCATTGCAGGAAGCGCGTTCCGGACCTGCGCCGCCAAAGTAGGGATCAGGATAACGGCTGCCGGGTGCGTCGTTATCATTTCCGAAGAAAACGCCGACTTCGGTTGGATAGAAACTTGCTTCGACTTTGATAACTTTGGCCATTTCTTTCAGCCGGTAATCAGCCGCACTCATGCGCCGGTTGGTGGTGACTCCCAGCATGCGTGAGGCCGTGGCGTAGTGCGCCGGCATGACACCTTCCCAGTCCTCCAGTCCAGCCCAGCTGCCCATTTTCCATATATGGTACTTGGGCACCAGCAAGGTGTTGGCGTAAGTGATTGAGCCACCGCCGACGGCATTGCCGTGCACGACAATGACGTGTTTAAAGAACTGCATGCTGAAAAAACCGTTCAGCCCCACCGAGGGACGCCACAGCCATTTCGATAAATTCCAGGTGCTTTTGGGCAGGTTTTCCGGCGTCCAGCGCCGGCCCTGTTCGATGACTGCGACCCGATATCCTTTTTCGGCCAGACGCAGCGCAGAAACGCTGCCGCCAAAACCGGAACCGATTACGACAAAATCAAAATCAAAATTTTCAGTCATTGGTTTGCCACTTTTTTGCAAATGCGGCCATGGATCTGATGGCCAGAACCGAGGAGCGCAAATAAAAAGATTGAAGATGAAAAACGTGCCATCTCTTTAAATAAATTTCAATGCTGCAGTCCACCCCGCATTGCACGGCATGCTGCGCCAGACGCGTGGAATCGGACAGCAGCAGTTCCTGGTCGCCAACCTGTATCAGCATTGCAGGCAATCCCTGCAGTGGGGTTGCCAGTGGCACATGGGTTGCGGTTCCGGCAGGACAGGCATACCAGCGTAAGCCCTGCTGCAGCCAGCCGGGTTGGATCATCGGATCAGCACTGCTGCGGCTATGCATGGTCGGGCCGGACAGATCCGGGTCAGTAACGGGTGAAATCAGCACTAGACAGGCTGGCATGTTCTGTTGCGCCTCACGCAGCTGGATTGCCAGCGCCAGTGCCAGTGTGGCACCGGCCGAATCACCGGCCAGCACAATCTGCGCCGGCGTAATCCCGGTACTGATCAGATGATGGTAGACCGTGGCAACGTCTTCCAGTGCGGCCGGATACGGGAATTCAGGTGCGAGCCGATAGTCAGGTGTCCATACCGCCATGCCGCTCTCGAAGGCCAGATGCGAAGTAACGCTGCGATGGGTTTTTGGGCTGGCCAGACAGAACGCGCCGCCATGCACATATAAAATCACGCCTTTGCTTTTGTCTGCTTTTGGTGTCGTTATTTCCACCGCTACGCCACTTGCATGATTCCACTCACGGTCCACTCCGCTGCGACCCGGCATGGAAAACGCTGTGGCATTGACCCATGCGCGCTGTATTGCCAAACCGAAGGGCGGCCCGATCAGTGGCTTAAAAGCGACCCGCAGAAAGCCACGCAAAAACGCCGCTGCAGTGCGTTCTGCCAAGCCGGATGGTGCAGCAATTTCTGTCACGCGTTGTGCGTCAGTCGCGGCTGGTGAACTCATAGTCATTCAGATTTCCTCGGTTGGTTATCCAGCGGTACGCCGCAGTAAATCCCGGCCAGTTGGTGCTGCTGTGGCCTTTGGCATCCACATACCAGCTTTTGCAGCCGTGCCATACCGTGCTCTTCAGGCGCTGTTCGACCTGGGTATTGAACAGCTGATACGGTGCGCGTTTAATTTCGATCGCTTTGGTATTGGTACTGCGCATCGTTTTAAGACAGCGCATCACATGTCCAATCTGACTTTCAATCATGAAGACAATGGAATTGTGTCCCAGGTTGGTATTGGGACCATACAGCATGAAAAAGTTTGGAAAGTCCGGCACAGTCATGCCCAGATAGGCTCGGGCGCCTTCGCTCCATGCGGCGCTGAGTTGTTTGCCGGCGCGGCCCGTGATCTGCATCGGTGCCAAAAACTCGGTCGCTGCAAAACCGGTGCCGTAGATGATGATATCGGCATTGTGCTGCATACCATCGCTGGTCCGGATGCCGTTCGGTGTAATGGATTCGATTGCCTCGCTAATCAGACTGACCTGTGGTTTGGCAAACGTGGCAATGTATTCGCTGGACAGCAGCAGCCGTTTGCAGCCTACCGGATAATCCGGAATCATTTTGGCGCGCAGCGACGGGTCGGCAATGTCGCGCTGTAACATTTTCTCAAATGGCCGGACTGCAGCGAATTTCATTAATCCTTTGAATCGGCTGAAAGCCAGGAAGCGCGATTCATACACCAGATAAATTCCAAAGCGGTACAGTTTGAGCAGCCAGGGCAATGTCTTGAAGGTGTTTTTCAGCAGGCTCGGGTAGGCGTGATTGACGCGCGGCAGAATGTAGGGCGCCGAGCGCTGGAATACACTCAGCTGCGCGACCCGGTCGGCAATGGCCGGCACGAACTGAATCGCTGAGGCGCCGGTGCCGATGACGGCCACGCGCTTTGCGCTCAGATCCAGATCGTGACGCCATTTGGCGGAATGGAAGGTTGGTCCTGTGAATGTATCCATGCCGGGCAGCGCCGGTATGGCCGGGCGGCTGAGCTGCCCGGTTGCGCTGATGAGCAACCGGGCCGTGAGCTTGTGCTGATCCTTGGTGGTGACGGTCCAGACGGCATTTACTTCGTCATAGTCGGCAGAACTGACTTCGGTACCATAGCGAATATGCGGCAATAGCTGATATTTCACTGCGCAGTGCTGCAGATAGGCAAAAATCTCGGCCTGCGGAGAAAATATCCGCGACCAGTTCGGGTTCGGTTCGAAGGAAAACGAGTACAGATGCGAGGGCACATCGCAGGCCGCACCCGGGTAGGCATTGTCGCGCCATACCCCGCCGACATCCTGCGCCTTTTCCAGCAGGACAAAGTCGGTGATGCCCTGCTTTTTCAGGGCTATCGCCATACCCAGGCCGCCAAAGCCGGACCCGATGATGATTGCTGTGAGCGGCTTTGCAGCGGTACTGGTTGTGTTCAAGTTAGCTCCCGATAGGTCACGCATTCATCGTGTATAAAATTGCGTCCCGTCGGTTGCCATTTTCTGCAACGTAGCAGTCGGCCGGAAACGTTCACCATGTTGGGCCGCCAGTGCATTGCACTGGGCCACAAACGCAGCGATCCCGGTGCTGTGGATCTGACTGATGGTGCCGCCGCGGAACGGTGGGAAACCCCAGCCCAGAATTGAACCCACGTCCGCGTCGCGCGCGGTAGTCAGGACACCTTCTTCCATGCAGCGCGCTGTTTCCAGTGACTGAATCACGATAATGCGTTCGACCAGTTCAGCAATGTCGGGCTGCTGTGCGGCGACCGGAAACAGTTCGGACAGACCTGGCCAGAGAAACTTCTTGCCGCCGTCCGGATACTCGTAAAAACCTTTGCCGGCTTTTTTGCCGATCCGTCCCAGTTCCACCAGTTTGCGTATCGCCTGCATACCGGCCGGCTCGACATAGGCTGCGCCCAGATCGGCCCTGGCCTGTTTATCGATTTTATAAACCAGTTCCGCACTGACTTCATCGGTCATGGTCAGTGCACCGACCGGCATGCCGGCTTTCAGCCCGGCATTTTCAATCAATGCTGGTGCCACACCTTCGGAGAGCATTTTGACGCCTTCCAGTACCGAGGTCGAAAATACCCGGCTGGTATAGAAACCGCGCGCATCGTTGACCACGATCGGGGTCATACCGACGGTCTTGATGAAATCCAGCGAGCGTGCCAGAGTTTCGGCGCTGGTGGCACGGCCGATAATGACTTCCACCAGCGGCATCTTGTCGACCGGTGAAAAGAAATGCAGTCCGATGAAATTGGCCGGGCGTGCACTGGCTTGGGCCAGACCGGTAATGGGCAGGGTTGAGGTGTTCGAGGCAAAGATGGCATCCGCGTTCAGAACCGCTTCACTTTTCCTGGTTACGTCAGCCTTGATGGCGCGGTCTTCGAATACCGCTTCGATCACCATTTCAGCGCCATCCAGCGTGCTGTATTCGGTGGCCGCAATAATACGACTCAGAAAGGCGTCAGCTTTTTCCTGACTGATCTGGCCGCGCTGCACCTGTTTGTCGAGCAGCTTTTTCGAATAATCCTTGCCGCGTTCGGCTGCCTCAATACTGGTGTCAATCAGCACCGCCGTGATGTTGGCTTTGGCAATCATGTAGGCAATCCCTGCGCCCATCATGCCGGCGCCCAGCACGCCGATTTTGCTGTACTTCTGGACTGGAATATCTTTGGGCCGGGCGGCCAGCTTGTTGGCTTCGCCCATGGAAAAGAACAGGGTGCGGATCATGTTCTTGGCTTCGGGGCTCAATACCGTGCTGGTGAAATAGCGCGCTTCGGTTTTCAGGCCGGTATCGATATCGGTAATCAGTCCTTCGTAGACGCACGACAGGATATTGGCCGGTGCCGGGTAATTGCCCCAGGTCTTGGCGCGCAACATGGCATTGCCGGCCATGAACAACTGCTGTATCGAAGGGCTCAGAACTGCGCCGCCGGGAATTTTATAGCCCTTGGTGTCCCACGGTTGCTGCACTGGTGCGGTTTGGGATAACAACCATTGCCGTGCAGTCTGGACTTCGGTGCCGGCCGGAACGATGGCATTCAGTATGCCCAGTTTCAGGGCGTCAGCGGCCTTGAGCTTTTTACCTTCGGCCAGCAGCGGCAAGGCATTCTGGATGCCGATCAGGCGCGGCAGACGTTGTGTGCCACCACCGCCTGGCAACAGGCCCAGCGTGACTTCAGGCAATCCGAAGCGTGCTTTGGGATTATCGGAAGCAACCCGATAATGACCGGCCAGTGCGATTTCCAGTCCGCCACCCAAGGTCATGCCGGGCAGCGCCATGGCTACTGGCTTGCCGCAGGTTTCCAGCTTGCGCAGTGCGCGATGCAAAGACATGGTGCGCTCGAACAGTTCTGCAGCTTCGGTTGCGGTGAGCAGCCATTCAAGGTCGCCGCCGGCGATAAAATCGGCCTTGCCTGACGTCATCAGGATGGCTTTGGCTTCCGGAGTGGTGACAGCCTTGTCGATGGCAGCAAACAGGGCGGCACAGCTTGCGCCATTGATAACGTTCTGCGAGCGGCCGGGCATATCCCAGGTGAGCGCGGCGATGCCGTCGGCATCAAGTTCATAGTTGATCATGTTGGTGTTCCTTAAATGCGTTCAATAATGGTGGCAATGCCCATGCCGGCGCCGACACACAGTGTGGCCATGCCGGTGGCCAGATCGCGCCGTTCCAGTTCGTCGAGCAGGATGCCCAAAATCATGGCGCCGGTCGCGCCGAGCGGATGGCCCATGGCAATCGCACCGCCGTTGACATTCATTTTGTCGTGCGGGACTTTCATGACTTCCATGAAGCGCATGACTACCGCTGCGAACGCTTCGTTGAGTTCATACAGATCAATATCGGACGCGTTCATGCCGGCGCGCTTCAAGGCCTTTTCAGCCGCATAGGATGGGCCGGTGAGCATGATGGAGGGTTCGGAGCCGACCGTGGCAAACGATCTGATTCTGGCGCGCGGTTTCATGCCGAGCTGCGCACCGATGGCCTGATTGCCGAACAACACGGCGGCAGCGCCATCGACAATGCCGGAGCTGTTGCCGGCATGATGCACGTGACTGATGCGTTCCAGTTCCGGGTAACGCTGACGGATGACCGAATCAAAGCCGTATTTTTCACCCATTTCCAGGAACGAGGGCTTGAGTGCAGAGAGCGACTCGAGCGTGGTTTGCGGACGGATCGTTTCATCGCGACCCAGCACCAGCAGACCATTGATATCGGTGACCGGCACGATCGATTTGCCAAACCAGCCAGACTCGGCGGCATGCCAGGCACGACGGTGGCTTTCTACCGCATACGCATCGACGTCCTCGCGTGAAAAACCGGACTGGGTGGCAATGGTGTCGGCCGACACGCCTTGCGGAGCAAAGTAATTTTTAATGGCGCTGCGTGGATCAACCGGCCAGGCCCCGCCGTCCGAGCCCATCGCCACGCGTGACATGGATTCGATACCACCGCCGATTGACAGGGCCGACTGTCCCGACATTACCTGGGCGGCGGCCATATTGCAGGCTTCCAGACCGGAAGCACAAAAGCGGTTGACCTGCACGCCGGAGACACTCTGGTCATAGTCGGCTGCCAGTACTGCGGTGCGGGCGATGCAGGCTCCCTGTTCGCCGACCGGAGACACGCAGCCCAGTATGACGTCATCGACCAGTGCGGTGTCGAGTGCATTGCGTTGTTTTATGGCACGTAATGTGGTTGCTGACAGCTCCAGGGGCGTAATGCCGTGCAGACTGCCATCTTTTTTGCCCTTGCCGCGCGGTGTCCGCACTGCGTCATATATATAAGCTTCCATCTGAATCCCCTGAGGTGTAAATGCCGGTTCTGCTGGTTCTGCTGGTTCTGTCGCTGTGCAGAGTTGCGCCAAGATA
>JAYVMW010000052.1:0-2192 GCA_043758755.1 Oxalobacteraceae bacterium | reverse complement strand
TCACCACGTTCAGTGTAACGAGTCAGCCTACTCCAGTATTTTTTCATGTAAGCCAGCGCGGTACCGAGTGCGCTGGACGGTGCCACGCCAGGTAGTGTCTGCATCATCCATTCATGCAGCGCGTTAAGTGCAGCAATGCTGTGCTGCTGACGCACCAACAGACGTTGTGCATCCGTGGCATCTTTGCAGTCACGTTCAATTTTGTATAACTTGCCAATCAGTTTGACGGCCTCATCCGCCCGGCCTCGTTTTCCTTTTGGCTGGACCCGCACTGCCTCAACAAAGCGGCGGCGCACATGCGCCCAGCAAATTAAGTGTTCAATACCATCGGTTCTGGCCACTTTGGCATAGCCCTCGTAACCATCGGTCATCAGATAACCACGATAATCCTGCAACAGGTTCACTGGCACATCACCGCTGCGACTCGGGTCGTAATCAAACAAGACCACCGGCTTATCCGGTAAACCGCCGGTTTGCACCCACATATAACTGTTGGAGGTGGGCGGCTTATCCGGTTCTTTCAGCACCTGCAATACCGTTTCGTCCATGTGAATGAAGGGGCCTTCAAGTAGGCTGTCGCGGATCAAGTTAAGAAGTGGCAGCAATAACTTGCCAGCGCCAATGACCCAACGTGCCAGCGTCTGGCGCGGTACGCGAATGCCATGCCGTGCCAGCACAATTTCAAAGCGCGCCAGTGGCATCCCATCGATAAATTTAACAGCCAATAACATTGCCAGCAAATCGGCACTGGCATTGCTTTTGGGTAGAGGTTGCGGCGGCAGTGTCGCGGTGACCGGCGCATGCAGGCTGCCAGGACAGCCATAACGCTTACGAATGTGGCGCAGAACCTGAATTTGCATCGGGATGATGTCGAGCTGTTCACTGATTTCTTCACCGATGACGATCATGGGTGTGCCGCACGGGCAGGTGCGTTCCTGTTCTGGAACATCATGCACGATATCAATACGCTTTAATTCGGCAGGAAGCGGGCTGCGCTTGCCACGGTTAGCTTTGCTGGTCTTTTTGTTGTTGGTGTCGGCGGGTGATTCTTCATCTGCGGGTATGACAGCGACATCATCGGCTTCGGTCGTGTCAGCGACCAACGTTTCGGCTTCGTCAAATAAACGCCCTTGCGCGGTGATCTGCTCTGAACTGGTGCCAAACAGGCGATGTCTGGCCTGAATCATCTGTTCGATCAGGCGCTGAATTTTTTCCTGCGCATCGCGTTCGATGGCCGCGATGGTCCGATTCAGTTCAGCTTCGTGCGCAGCTTGTTGTGCGTAAAGCAGTGCGGTTAATTCTGTGACATTGGTTGGCAGCACGGGCGGCAAAGCGAACACCGGATGGCGGGATTTTGAAGTGGCGGCAGCGGAAATCGGCGAGTTCAAAGGCATGCGCCATTTTACTAAATCCTCTTATGAAACTGAAGCAAAATTGAGCGTCTTGTGTGGTTTATTTTTCCATAAATCGAAACCTTCCAAGAGCCATTCCAATTCCTGCAATGTCATCTCTTGTGTGAGTGATTCATCGTCAGGTGGCCAGGCAAATTTTTCTGATTCCAGACGCTTGAGCCACAAACAGAATCCATTGCGGTGCCAGTATAAAATTTTAATTTTTGTGCGCTGCCGATTGATAAAAACATAGAGTGTGGTGTCAAATGGATTCAGACCTAACGCCTGTTCGACCATTACACTCAAGCCATTGATCGACTTTCTGAAATCCACCGCAGCCCGACACAAATAAACCTGACCAATCTGGTAGCCCGGATGCATCAGCGCGCCCCCTGCATGGCGCGAATGAAATTGGCCAGCCATTCCGGAGCTGGTGGTGCAGCCATTTCAAGCCGAATATTTTGTGCCAGAACCAGCGCAAAGTTGGCGCTGCGTTGTTCATGATTTTTTTCAGGAATGCGTACTGCGATAAATGGGGTAGCAATTTCAGCGACAGGCTTAGATGCAGAATTGATTTTGTTTATTTTCTTGTGCCAGTAATACAGAGACTTGACCGGAATGACGTGACGTTTGGCATACGCGCTGATTGAGACCGGGTCCTGCAGTGCTGCAGCTACGTGATCTTTCCAGAAGGTTGCATTCGAGTGTTTTTTCATTTTCGCTCCGGGTAAATTAAAGTGGAACGAGGATGACAAAATTATTGAATGACTACAAGGCTGTGGTTCATGGAGCGCTTACAGC
>JAYVMW010000051.1:0-77868 GCA_043758755.1 Oxalobacteraceae bacterium | reverse complement strand
TTGCGGCAATGGACGGCAACACGTTCACGCGCTCAAGCGGGATATTGAACGACGCCGAGCTGAAGGCGTTCCTTTCCAAGTCGGATATAACCGGCGAATCAGACGCAAGCCAGTTTATAGGTTTCAAAACCATATTCGGATTTACGTCAGACGGTGCCGACTTTCTGGTAGTCAAAGATCAAGGGGGTTACACCGACGCCGGCGCTCACCTGATCTTTCTTCAAAACATTTCTAATTAGGATTTTTAAAATGAATAATTTCACTATCAACATGGGCGATTTAACCGCCTCTACGGCGGTATAAATCAGTCTGGGCTTGCTTGCTGCTGGATGGTGGGCAAACCCAATTCATTTGAGAGGGGTTTAGTTTGAAAGTTGAGAATTACATTCTGGTAGAAGACGATGACGATGACTTTATACCGCCCGATTTCAAGGGGGGGAAGCTATTCTCCAAGCCACCAAAAACAGACCTTACAGAAGAGGAAGCAGGCGCACGGATTGCAACGATCAGCGACTGCCTGAACCCAGAAACTTCGATGTTGCAATTGCGCGGCATGGCTACCGCTATTAGTTGCCGCCCTAGAGAGGAACTGCTGAATAGGTTCGCCTTTGCCTTTTTTAAAGGCGAGCGTGCAAGTGCCTACGCCTTGAGCCTTGGGCTAATTCATTCCGGTATCCCACCAGCGTTCTGGGTAAGCCCACAGACCAGCAGAAAATACACCCCAGAACAGCGGCTCGATCTCTTCTGCCATGACTTGGAATATATTGCATATCAGTACCCTAAACACGCTAAGGGGGTGAAATACGAGCGGTACAGGCGCTTATTGGATACCTGTACATTCCGTTGGGCGGTAACCGTGGCAGCCTGCTCGCGACCTATCGGAATCTGATCATTGTCTTTACGTACTGGCTGGCATATCGGTAGTCGAGCATGGCTTCAATCCGTTTATCTATTTCCAGTTCTGATCGCCATTGTCGCAACCGCGTTCCTGATGTCAAATCAACAGCACAACACCGGCAAACTGTCGGTCTGAAGGATTTTTGCTCAAGTTGTGTTCCTGTTACAAGTTGATTGCTGCATGGCATTGCCTCGTTGGCGAACCTCTTCTATAATCCGTTGCCTTTTGCAAAAAAACCGATAAAGAGATCCCATGAAAAAAATACTTACATTAATTGGCGTGACCTCCCTTGCAGTGGCTTTGACCGCCTGCGGCGGCTCTGGAGGCAGCAGTACTTCGGGCGGCACAAGTAATTTACCCGCCTTTACCTGCACTGGTTTATCCGCCGCTTTCGTGAGTGGATCGACTACGCCAACCAGTCTGAGTTGTGTCGATTCACCAGCCGGAACAGGTGCGGTTTTGACGGCGGGTCATACACCTGATTTAACCTTCACCGGTTACCTGTTTGATCCCACAAAGTCCGGCACCAGTTATGAAGGAACTGTATTTCAACCGACCGCTTCCCTGTCTACTCTTAAGATCGGTGTGGGTAATTTCATATCAGGATTTGATCAGGGTTTGCTGGGCATGCAAGTCGGTGGCACTCGGACTTTGATTATCCCGGCAGCGTTGGCGTACGGCGCCTCGCCACCAGCAGGCAGCGGAATTCCGGCAAATGCCAATATCGTTTTTGTTGTCACGTTGAACAGTATAGTTTCTTAGTATTTGATTCTCGCCAAAAAAGCAGGCACCAATCCATTCAAGCATCAGGCCCAGTCCATGTGACTGGGTTTTTACATTTGCGGTGCCTTGCATTAAAAGCCGGGAGTTGTGGCGTCACTTTTGTCCGAAAATATATTGAGCAAGCACAAAAGCCGGACTATATTGCAAGCAAGGCGTTGCCTTACGCAAAGATTCGATAAATAAAAATCCCACCGGGAACCTATAACAAATGAGTATCAGGGAAGGGGCCGTGTCGGCCCACAGGGTTGGTTCGCGCCCGCTGCGTTGCGCGCCCAGTCTGAGACAATGGCCTTTCGTTGCCTGCGCCGTGCTGCTGAGCTCATTCGTGCATGCTGGTGATTTGCCCGACCCATACTTGACCCCGGGCACCATCAACCCGGCGGTGACGCAGGAGAATATAGACCAAACCGTGTGCGCCAAAGGTTACACAAAAACGATCCGTCCGCCGGCAAATTACACCAACTCGCTAAAAAAGAAACAGATTCTGCAGTACCGCTATGCAGACACCAATTTGCATGATTATGAAGAGGACCACCTGATTGCTCTGAGCATCGGAGGTGCGCCCTGGGACCCGCATAATTTGTGGCCGGAACCGCGCCACTCGGAATGGGGCGCGGATAAAAAAGATCAGCTGGAATTTGTGATGTATAAAATGGTATGTGCCAGGCAGATCAGCCTGATTGATGCGCAGCGGGCCATGGCGTCCGACTGGATTGCAACGTGGAATAACTATGTGCGTGGACGTCATGGAATTCGGTTTCGTAAAATTGACTGATGGTCCAGAATTTGAATTTTTTTAGTTTCGGCATCCGTAATTGCCCTATGATGGGAACTTTGTTGTTACTTGTGAATTCACCAGACTATAAGGGAGCAATCATGTCGCGAATCCAAAAGATTATTTGTGGGGCTGCCCTGGCGCTGAGTCTTGCCGGGCCATGCTGGGCAGAAGTCCATGTAACGTATGTCAAACCTGAACAGTTTTTCGATTTGAATCAGCCGCAGCGCGATGAAATACTGAACGATCTGACCAGGCATTTTCAAACTCTTGACAAGTCTTTGGCCCCGGATCAAGTCCTCAACATTGATGTAACCGCGATTGATTTGTCAGGACAGGTTAAAAATAGATACAGAACCAATCAGATTAATGTAGTTAAGGGCGGCGCTGATTGGCCAACGATGCACCTGAAGTATCGGCTTGAAGCAAAAGGTCAGGTGCTACGAAGCGGAGAGGATGATCTGGACAATAAAATGTATTTGAACCGACAAAATAAATACCCGTCCAACGACTATCTGCGTTATGAAAAACAGATGATCGACGACTGGTTCCGGAACTGGCTTGGCTCTGCAAAAAAATAACCGAGCCGGTCGTTCATTGCAAACCATGAACTTGCCAGACGGCGATGAGGTCCACCTCTGGAAAATCGATCACAGCACTGTGACGACGCCTTTTCCGGTTTTGTACGCACTACTAAGCACTGAAGAGAAATCCCGTGCCCAACGCTTTGTATTTGACCGGCATCGTCATGCCTTTGTCATTAACCGCGCTGCCCTGAAAACAGTGTTGGCGCGCTATTGCCCGGATGCGCCGCAGCCCGGCGCTATCGTGTTTACCCAGAATGAGTACGGCAAGCCAGCGCTGCCTGATCAATCGCAACTGCAATTCAATATCAGCCACAGCGCCGACAAGGCATTGGTAGCAGTGTCAGGCCATGAACCGGTTGGCGTGGATTGTGAAAAAGTGGATGAAGATAAAACCTGTTTGCCGATTGCCATGTCGCAGTTTTCTTCAGCAGAATATGAACATCTGGTGCGTCTGCCCCCAGACGAACGCGCCGGTGTTTTTTTTCAATACTGGGCCCGGCGTGAAGCAACCATGAAAGCCTCAGGAATGGGGTTCAGTCTGAATATCAGAGCATTCCGTTACGATCAGGATGAGGCGTTTATCAACAATGGCTGCGAGCTGGTCATTCCCGAATTGGGTAACACTGCAATCGTGATCAAAGACTGTCAAAGTTTTTCAGGTTTTCGGGCCAGCGTCGCACGGGTGCGCCGGTTAGGCGCAGTAACTTGTTTTTCTTTGAATTTCTAACCTACTCCAAAGCCGCATGATCCACCTCAACCGGCTTGCCCTGTCCAGGCGGTTTGATTAACAGAATCAGCGGAATCACCAGCAACGTCAAAATCAGCATCAGCTTGTAATCATCCAGATAGGCAATCATCGCCGCCTGGCGCGTCACCTCTTCATTCAATGCAGCCAGAGCCCCTGTCGGATCGACCCTGAACAGGCGCAGCCATCCGTCATTCATCGCACCAGGATTGACCTGGCTAACCAGAGATTCATGCGCGATCTGGGTATTGCGTACCAATAAAGTCTGCACCAGCGCAATGCCCACACTGCTGCCGATATTTCTGATCAGGCTGTACATGGCCGTGCCCTGGGCGCGCATGTCGGGTGCCAGTGTTGCAAAGGTCGAAGCGGAGAGTGGCACAAAAACCAGGCCCAGACCAAAGCCCTGTATGACCCCCGGCCAGATGATGTCGCCCTGTGCCAGCACCAGCGTGTAATTGCACATCTGCCACAGCGAGAAGGCGGTCAGTACGAAGCCGGTAATGAGTAACAGGCGCATATCGATTTTTCCGACCAGACGGCTCACCAGCAGCATGGCCAGCATCGTGCCCAGACCACTCGGGGCGGTGACGAAGCCGGCGTTTCTGGCGCTGTACCCCATGAGGCCCTGCAGCATGGTAGGCAGCAGGGCGCGTACTGAAAACAGCACCATGCCGATAATAAAGATGAACACCAGACCGGTCAGGTAATTGCGGTTTTGCAGCAGGTGGTAATTCACGAACGACTTGTTGACCGGGGTGAACATGGTATGCGCCACAAAAAAAGCGAAGCTCACCACCATGATGATGGTTTCGACCCAGGTTTCCATGGCGCTATACCAGTCGTTTTGCTCGCCGCGATCCAGCAGCATCTGCAGCGCGGCAATTGCCAGGCTCAGCATGGCAAAGCCGAACAGATCAAATTCCAATTTTCGCCCCGCCGGTTCGTGTTTGATATAGCGCCAGATACCGTAAAAGGCCAGCGCGCCGACTGGTACGTTAATAAAAAATACCCAGCGCCAGTCGTAGGAATCGGTCAGCCAGCCACCCAGCGTCGGCCCCAGTATCGGTCCGACCATCACCCCCATACCCCATACCGCCATGGCTGAACCATGTTGTTTGGGCGGGTTGATGTCCAGCAGCACGGCCTGCGACAATGGCACCAGCGCGGCACCGAACAGCCCCTGCAGCAGACGCGCCAATACGATCTGGGTCAGCGAAGAAGATATCCCGCACAGAATCGAGGTCAGGGTAAAGCCGGCCACCGAGACCAGAAATACCGATTTCTGGCTGTAGCGGTCGCATAGCCAGCCGGTCAGTGGCGTTGCAATGGCAGCGGCCACGATGTAGGAAGTCAACACCCAGGTAATCTGATCCTGCGCCGCGGACAGGCTGCCCTGCATGTGAGGCAGTGCGACATTGGCAATGGTGCCGTCCAGCGCCTGCATGATTGTGGCCAGCATGATGGAAAGGGTGATGAAGCCGCGATGCTGATGTTGACTCATAGCTAAGATCAATTCGAATTGATCGTTGGGTGGCCGTTTATGAAGCAGGCATGATTACCAAAAATTGAAGCAGAGTCAACCAGGTTCGAGATTGCTGTCCTGTATGGCATAGGTATTACACGGTCCAACTAAATGGGGGCAGTTCAGTTCATAATGACCCCTACATATCGAAGCTTGTTTTGACATTCCACAACAAAGTTCAGCCAGATGTGTGTAAGGTTCAACGAAAACAGGGGCGAATATCCTTCGCTCTTCGGGTGAGGGCGCCTCCAGTTCATATACATCCCCATGGCGACGCTTTGTGATAAAGACAGCACATGTCACAGGAGACAAAGTTGAAAGCTACAGACAGCGCAAATCCGTCCTATTTCCATAAAGTTGTAGATTGCCAGTGGGCCTGTCCGGCTCATACGCCCGTTCCCGAGTACATTCGCCTCATCGGTCAGGGACGTTACAGTGACGCCTATATGGTGAACTGGGTCTCGAATGTGTTTCCCGGCGTTCTGGGCCGCACCTGTGACCGGCCCTGTGAGCCGGCGTGCCGGCGTGGCCGGGTCGAAGATGGCAATCGTGATCATCCGGAACCGGTAGCCATCTGCCGTTTAAAGCGTGTCGCGGCCGATTTCAAGGATGATGTGAAGGGTCGCATGCCGACCATTGCCCCCAAAAACGGCAAACGGATTGCCTGCGTGGGCGCCGGTCCGGCATCCCTGACGGTAGCGCGTGATCTGGCCCCTCTCGGGTATGACGTGACGGTGTTTGATGGCGAAGCCAAAGCGGGTGGGTTTATCCGCACGCAGATTCCGCGTTTTCGCCTGCCGGAATCGGTCATTGATGAAGAAACCGGCTACATCCTCGACATGGGGGTGCGTTTCAAGAGCGGACAACGCATCGATTCCATGCGCGCACTCATGGAGCAGGGCTATGACGCGGTGTTTGTCGGTTGCGGCGCACCGCGCGGTCGTGATCTGGTTATTCCTGGCCGCAAAGAAATCAGCGAGCATATTCATGTCGGTATCGACTGGCTGGCTTCGGTCTCGTTTGGGCATATCACCAAGGTGGAAAAACGGGTACTGGTGCTTGGGGGCGGCAATACCGCCATGGATTGCTGCCGTTCTGCAAGGCGGCTGGGCAGCTCGGACGTGAAAGTGGTGGTGCGCAGCGGTTTTGAAGAAATGAAAGCTTCGCCCTGGGAAAAAGAGGATACCCAGCATGAAGGCATCCCGATTCTGAATTTCCACGTGCCACTGTCGTTTGAACATGATAATGGCCGCCTGACCGGTATGCGTTTTGAAATTGTCAAAGCGGTCTATGACGTCAAAGGAAACCGTCGCCTTGAACCGACTGGGCAGCCCTCAGTGCTGATCGAATGCGATGAAGTGCTGATTGCGGTTGGTCAGGAAAATGCGTTCCCGTGGATTGAATCGGATATCGGCATACAGTTTGATAAATGGGGTCTGCCGGTCTTGTCTCAAAATACCTTCCAGTCCACCGTCAAGCAGGTTTTTTTTGGCGGCGACGCTTCGTACGGCCCGAAAAACATCATTACTGCGGTCGCGCAGGGGCACGACGCGGCTGTGTCGATCGACCGCTTTCTGAACGGCGAAGATGTCAGTGTCAGACCGGACCCGCTGACCAATCTGATGTCAACCAAGATGGGTATCCATGAATGGAGCTACCACAACGAAGTTTCGCCCAGTCTGCGCTTTAAAGTGCCATGGGCCAAGGCCGAACTGGCACTGGCCAGCATCCGGGTGGAAGTTGAGCTGGGTTTTGACGCGGCCACCGCCTTCAAGGAAGCCAGCCGCTGCCTGAACTGCGACGTGCAGACGGTCTTTAACCGGCAAACCTGTATTGAATGCGATGCCTGTACCGATGTGTGCCCGATGGATTGCATCACCTTTACCGAAAACGGCGAAGAGGCCGAACTGCGTACCCGTCTGAGCGCGCCGGCCAACAACCTGACCCAGGATCTGTATGTGTCTGCGGCCCTCAAAACCGGACGCGTGATGGTCAAAGATGAAGACGTCTGTCTGCACTGCGGGTTGTGTGCTGAACGTTGTCCGGTAGGTGCCTGGGATATGCAGAAGTTTTTGCTCACAACCACCCCGGCCGGTCCGCTTTGCCGCGATAAAAAATCCAGCATCAGCAAGATGGAGGAAGCATGAATAAATTAACTGCGCGCATTGAGTCAATTAACGATTTTGTCATCAAATTTGCCAACGTCAACGGCTCCGGTTCCGCCTCGGCCAACGAACTGTTTGCCAAGGCCATCATGCGCATGGGGGTGCCGGTCAGTCCGCGCAATATCTTCCCGAGCAATATTCAGGGCATGCCCACCTGGTACGAAGCCCGGGTCTGTGCCAAAGGCTATCTGGGCCGGCGCGGCGGGGTGGACATGATGGTGGCCATGAATCCGCAAACCTGGGACGCCGACGTGGCAGAAATTGAAAGCGGCGGTTACCTGTTTTATGACAGCACCAGACCGATCCCGGAATCGCTGTTCCGCAAGGACATCCATGTCATCGGCATTCCGCTGACCGAAATCAGCAACGCGGCGTATACCGATCCGCGCCAGCGTCAGCTGTTCAAAAATATTATTTATGTCGGCGCCCTGTCGGTGTTGCTCGATGTGGATGCGGACGTGTTTGAAAAACTGTTCGCCGAACAGTACAAGGGCAAAGAAATTCTGCTCGACTCGAACGTGCGTGCCCTGCATCTGGGGCGCGACTATGTCAAAGCAAATCTGAGCGCACCGCTGGGGATTCGCGTGCAGCGTATCGATGCGGTAGGCGACCAGATTTTTACCGACGGTAACAGCGCCATTGCGCTGGGACTGGTGTACGGCGGTGCCACGGTGGCGGCCTGGTATCCGATCACACCGTCATCTTCGGTACCGGAAGCGTTTCAGAAATACTGCGACAAATTCCGGGTCGAGTCGGAAACCGGCAAGAACAAGGTGGCGATCATTCAGGCTGAAGACGAACTGGCTTCCATCGGTATGGTGCTGGGTGCGGCCTGGAACGGCGCGCGCGCCTTTACCGCCACCTCAGGTCCAGGTATATCGCTCATGACGGAATTTATCGGTCTGGCGTATTTTGCTGAAATTCCCGCCACCATCGTCAACGTGCAGCGCGGCGGCCCTTCGACCGGCATGCCGACCCGTACCCAGCAGTCGGATCTGCTGTCGTGCGCCTATGCCTCGCACGGCGACACCAAACATGTGCTGCTGTTTCCGGAAGATCCGCACGAATGTTTTGAACACGGCGCCGCAGCGCTGGATCTGGCCGACCGTCTGCAAACGCCGATATTTCTGATGACCGATCTGGATATCGGCATGAATCAGCGTCTGTGCAAACCGTTTGAATGGGACGACACGCGCGCCTATGACCGCGGCAAGGTGATGACGGCCGAAGAACTCGAAGCCGGCCGCGATTTCGGCCGCTACAAGGATGTCGATGGTGACGGCATACCCTGGCGCACCCTGCCGGGCACGCATCCGACCCTGGGCAGTTTCTTTACCCGTGGTACCACCAGAGATGCGTATGCGCGTTATTCCGAACGCGGGCCGGACTATATCTACAACATGGAACGCCTGCTGAAAAAATTCAAAACCGCTGCCGACCTGGTCCCGCAACCCATTATCCGCAAGGCAGAGCGTCCCACCAGTATCGGCGTGCTGTATTTCGGATCAACCAGTCCGGCCATGCGCGAGGCGCTCGACGTGCTGCATGAACAGGAAACCGATCTGGATGCAATCCGGCTCAGAGCCTTTCCATTTCCGGATTCGGTGGCACAGTTTATTGCCGGGCACGACAAGGTATTTGTGGTGGAACAGAATCGCGATGCGCAGATGCATTCGATGCTGGTCAATGAACTGGCTATCGATCCGGCCCGTCTGGTGAAGGTGCTGCATTACGACGGCACACCGATTACGGCGCGCTTCATTGTGGCTGCCATCAATAAAAACCTGAACAAGCTGCAGGATGCCGGTTCAGCGCAAAGGGAGGCCGCATGACCTATCTTGTCAAACCAAAACTGCATCATCCATCGCTCACGCCCAACAAGGTCGGCTATACCCGACGCGATTACGAAGGGCGGGTTTCCACTCTGTGTGCCGGCTGCGGCCATGATTCCATTTCCGCGGCGATTATCCAGGCCTGCTGGGAACTCAATATCGAGCCGCACCGGGTGGCCAAACTGTCCGGGATCGGCTGCAGCTCAAAAACGCCGGACTATTTTCTGGGCGCCTCGCACGGCTTCAACACCGTGCACGGCCGCATGCCGTCAGTGCTGACCGGTGCCAATATGGCCAACCGCGAGTTGCTGTATCTGGGCGTTTCCGGCGACGGTGATTCAGCCTCGATCGGACTCGGACAGTTTGCCAACGCCATGCGGCGCGGCGTGAACATGGCCTATATCGTTGAAAACAATGGCGTCTACGGCTTGACCAAAGGGCAGTTTTCCGCCACGGCGGATCGTGGTTCAAAAAGTAAAAAGGGCGTGGTCAACCGCGACAACCCGGTGGATCTGGTCGGCCTGGCGCTGCAACTGGGTGCTACCTATGTGGCGCGCAGCTTTTCTGGTGACAAGGCGCAGCTGGTGCCACTCATCAAAGGCGCGCTTGACCATGGCGGTGCGGCATTCATCGACATCATCAGCCCGTGCGTGACATTTAATAATCATGGTGGCAGTACCAAAAGCTACGACTATGTGCGCGCCCATAATGAAGCGGTCAGCAGAATTGATTTCATGGATATGCACAGTGAAATCAGCGTTGACTATCCGGCCGGTGAAGTCATTGAGGTCGAGCAGCACGATGGTTCGATATTGCGTCTGAAAAAACTGCATCCGGAATATGACCCGACCGACCGCTATGCCGCGCTGAGCTACATGAATGAACATCATGCGCGCGGCGAGGTCGTCACCGGTTTGCTGTATCTGGACCCGATCGCACCGGATCTGCATATTTCGCTCAATACCAGTGACCAGCCGTTGAACAGCCTTGGGGTAAAAGATCTGTGTCCGGGATCAAAAGCACTCGACAAAATTAATGCGGCATTACGGTAAAACCAGGAGCTCCTATGACAACCGAACGCACAGTATTTCAATCCATGGCGCAACGCCATGTAGTCAGTCTGACCCCGGACGCCAACGTATGGGAAGCCGCCTGTGTGATGACCAAGGCCAATATCGGAAGTGTGCTGGTGATTGATGGTGCCGGCAAGATGAAAGGCATCCTGACCGAGCGTGATCTGATGACGCGTGTGCTGGCCAAGGCGCTCAATCCGCAGACTACCAAAGTGTCTGAAATCATGACGAGTGATCCGCACTGTGTCGGACCGGATACCAAAATTGCCGACGCCGTGCTGATCATGATCGAGCGCGGCTTTCGGCATTTGCCGGTCGTGAATGCCGCCGGAAAAATCCTCGGCGTGTTTTCAGTGCGCGACGCCTTGCCGCGTGAAATCGGCACTGCGGTGAGCATGGCTGAATTCAATGATCAGGTCAATGACGCTTTGGGTTGAACTTTGGGATTGAGGCAGTAAAGTGGTTGAACAGGGAAAAATGATATTAACTGAATCAAAACATGAGGGAAACATGATGAAATGGTCTGATACCGGTGAAATTGCAAAAGCGTTGACCCTGAAGCTGCCTGATATAGATCCAAAGCTGATCAGACATACTCAATTACCGACATGGGTGAAGGAGTTGTACCATTTCAGTGATGATCCTGACAGCTATGACGACAAAACCCTGATCGATATTCAGACCATGTGGATTGCAGAGTCGGGAAAAATTCAGCCGGTCTGAGCCGGCCCGGTGTTTATTTGGCGGGCATCATGCAGTAAGGGAAGCATTCTGCCGACACATTTGAAATGGCCATGGGAATCAGTACCGGGGCCAGGTAAACATTAAACAGCAGATACAGACCATCGCTGGTGACGCGGATTGGTGAGATCAGCTTATCGAACTCTTTTTCGCCGGTTGCCGGGTCGTAGGTGACATTGATGGCGTAGTTTTTGTTCAGGTTCGCTGACACCGCGGTCTTGTCATCCCGGTTTTGCCCGGGATTGCGCATGGCATGGATCTGGCCAACCAGTGAAGTGTCTTCGCGGTAGCGCATGCCACTGATCTTTCCGATCAGGACCAGCTTGCCGCTCTCGTCAGTCTTGTATCCTGCGGATGTGACATCAATGCGGTCCTGCCCATCCAGACTGCCCTCAATCATCAAACTGTACAGTCCAGTCACGCCGCCCTGACTGTCGACATGAAATTCCGACAGACTGCCGCTGACTCTGCTGTGAAATGGCAGTTCCATCGTCTTCACAATGCCGGTCGGCGCATCGAAAATATAGTGGTAGGTTTTTCCGATGAAGACAATTTTCTGCCTGTCCTGCGATATCAGTATCGAGGAGACATTTTCGGTGTAGTGATGGGTTGCTTCAATGGCCGGGGTGGTACATGCGGCCAGAAGGATTAATGCGCCCAGTATGGGGCCCGACAAAAACAGTCTGCGCAGATTATTCATGGTTTTTCATTTCTTCGAAAAGGCGCGGCAAATTATGTGTGGTGATTATTTTTTTCTTCAATTCATCACCGCATGAGCTTGGTGCGGACTGCACATAATAACAAGCAAGTCCGGCCTGTTGCTACTCAAATCTGGCCTTAATGTCAGAGGTTACCTACTAATTCCTACCATTTGGCGCAATTCGTGGTGATTCAGCTACGTGAAAATACTTGGGCAAAACAGGAAACTAATTTGCAAAAAATTAATCTACTGTTAGTTGCCTGCATCATGCGGTAACGATGCAGCAGCTCAGTAATGCTGTTTTTGGAACAATTTACTTTTAAGGAAGGGATGAGCATCGTTTTAAGGGAATACAGAACTGTGTGCTTGTTCAAACCGTTGAATTGATCAGTGGCGACGTTCAGTAATTGTTCCTGATAGCCGTGCCTTAATTTGACTCATGACATTACCACTTTCAAAATCGCAATCCTCATTTGCATCCTCTTCGTTTGCTTCTTCCTCATTTACATCGTACGGCACAGTGCCGCTTCTGACGTCTGTCCCTGAACTTGGTGGGACCAGCGAGACGACCGACTCATCGTCGCCCAGTGCCCCTGAGAAAATGGGAATTTCAGTCTCTGCACAACCCTTTTTTCTCATGGATCCTGCTGATGAGAAAGAGAATCGATTTGAGTGATGGCATTCTGTCCAATGTTCCTATATTTACGGCTATCTTTAATCATGCGAAGTTAGCCCGTGTAAAACTGGTTGATGCCGACTTGCGTTCGAATGAGTTCAGCTATTCAGATTTTTCTCGTGCAGATTTGACTGGTGCCAATTTGATAGGAATAAAATTTATTGGGACAAATTTTACAGGTACAACCCTGACGGCAGCAAAAATGATGAGCGCCAGTTTAGTTGGCTGCACATTAGTTAAAGTGATCTTGATTGGTTTTGATTTGAGGACAGTTGAACTTGATGGTCTGAATTTTACTGAAGCCAATTTGAGCCAAACTATTTTATCTGGAATGTTGAATGCACCCAAATCTCTGGTTGCAATAAATTTAAATGGCGCAAAGTTACACCATGCTGACTTGACTAATGCGAACTTAACTCGAGCCCGCATGCGTGGTGCTGAATTAATAAAGGCGAATTGCTCCTACGCGAATATGTCATCGGTTGATATGACTGGCGCAGCATTTGCCGGCGCAATCTTTCATCAAACCATTTTAATAGGCGCTACTACTACCAACGCTCGGTTTGAAAACGTTGATATTGGACAGGCATTCCATGACATTGACAAAAACACCCATGAAATTGAGAGTCTGCAACACAAGGATTCTTTGAAAGAAAGGAAAGGCAAAAAATGATCCCAACCTCCTATTCACCTGCAATCGCTGTTCCACCTGTTTTGGAAAATTTGGTAGCTGATTCGGATCACGATAATCTGGAACTGGAACCGGAAACAGACGGTGACTCTGAATATTTAAATCAGGTTGATGATGACGGCGACGATGACTATCCTGTCATTTATGAGCAGGTCGATTTTCGGAAAATATCGGTACAAAATGTTCTTGGCATGACCAGAGACGAAATGGAGCTGGCACTGTCAAGCAACGATACAACAAGTGATCAATTTTTCAATGATATCGACAACGTTCTTACCTCAGATGATAAGCGCGATGATGTGCGCAGAGCAAAACAGGCCGTTGTGGATTTCATTAAACTCCAGTCCGATACAATCAGGGCTGTCATATTTGAGTACCGGGCAAGAAGATTTGATCTTTCTGGCCTTGATTTGAGTGGGATGAATTTCGAGGGATTAAACTTTGGCGAAGCAGATTTTTCGAATTCAAATTTAAGCGGTGCCAATTTTTCTGGAGCGACATTAAGGTTTACTATATTTAATGATGCCAAGTTGAATAATGCCAAATTTAAGGGGGCAAACGTGGTACGGGCGGAATTCGAAAGAGCGAATTTAACCGGTGCTGATTTTAGTGGCGCAGATTTGCGTTATGCAAATCTGAGTGAGGCTAAATTGAATTTCGCCAAATTGAATGCTGAGTCTGTCATGTGGACCAAATTTTGCGGAGTGAACTTTAGAAATGTTAATTTCGACGGTTTGAACTTGCAGGGTGCCATATTTGATGGCGCAAATATGGAAAATACCAGTTTTAAAGGAGCGAATTTAGAGCAGGCGTCGTTTGTTGGAACCAACCTGAAGAGGGCCGATTTCAGTGGTATCGATTTGGCCAGAATCAGGTGGACTAAAGCCATTTTGATTTGCGCGAAATTTACTGGTGCGAAATTTGTGCGCGCCAACTTTAATGGCGCGGATCTGCGCAATATGGATTTTCGAGGTCATGAACTAAATGGTGCAAGTTTTGTGGGAGCCAAGTTAAGTCACGCAAATTTCAGGGGCATGAATCTGTTCCAGGTTGAATTTGACGATGCCGATTTGAATGACGCCAATCTGAGCGGCGCCGATTTGACATGTACGGCATTTGGCAAAACAAATTTGAGTGGGGCAAATTTAAGACTGGCCAATTTGAGTGGTACAAACTTTATCGGTTCCATTTTATTTGGTGCTGACCTGCGTGGCGCATATTGTGCGTGGACAAAATTCAGCATTCGGTGCGGTGTGGATTCCAATCTGTTTGTCGTAATTGACAGAGAAAATTATTCATACAGAGTCAGATCGTTGCGTGATACTTCGATACAGGCGCAAGATCACGAGGGCCTGAAGGATTTTGTAGATCCTTTCGTGCCAGGGAAGTCTGTACCGAAGCTGCCAACCCGGGCGAGTGCCATTCAACCCAGATCAATCCAGCCAACTGTTGCGTCACAGGTCTTATCGACACAGAAATCGTTGGCCGTCGATATGACAAAAAAAACGCAAACCGTCGCACCCGTGGCGCAGCAGCATCCTCCGGCGCCACCGCGTTCGCTTTGGAGTTGGATAAAATCCGTCCCCATCAGCATTGGTCAATTTTTCAGATCAGTATTTCGGCATCTTTGGGGCACGTCGTAGATGGCCTGAGGCAGCAGGGATACCGGTACTACTTCCCCTTTAACTCAACAGGAGCCAGATAAGCGAATTGCAAACGAAGGCACGCAACACTGATAGCCGGTAACACCAAAAATTGGTTGACGTTGTTTTTACATGGTCGGTGGCAGTTGCACAGTGGGTTCTGTTTGCATGGTTGGTGCTGTTTGCAAAGTTGGTGCTGCCTGGATGGTCGGTTGCAATACCGGACTGGTCGGTCGTGAATCAGGACCACTGTCTACAGAACTTCGTCTTGAAGAAGAGGAACTGGATGCCTGACTTTCCTGTGATGCAGAGCTCACTCTGGCGCGCCGGGCAGAAGTTGGGATGTCATCGCTTAGCCAGGCTGGAATTCCGGATTGATAAGCGGGTCTCTGTCCGTCCGGTGATACGGGCTCCGCTCTGAACCACGCTGCCGGAGGCCGGTGGCAATAGACGGATGGCGATAAAACTTCAGGATCAGGATCGGATAACGATCCCTCTGGTGATGCAGAGTCAACTCTCAAATCCGCTATCGATGGCGAGTATTCACTGTTGCATTCGGAGGCGTCTTCAGGAACATAGGTCGAGTAGACATCCATATCATAACGATCATCAGCACAGCAGACTTTAATTCTGTTGTAAGCGGCACTGATAATAACTGGAAGGATTCCAATCGCTGCGTCGACGACGGATGCAAGAATATGAAAATAAATGCTCTCGCCATACGCTAAATTTTTTGTCGACAAATAAGTACTTAGCAGCCACAAACCGACCCCGACCGCAGCAATGATGATGCCGGCTCCGCCCAGCCATGAAGTGCTCACTCCTAACGTTATCAGTGCGCCGGCCAGCAAAGGGCACCCCAGAATTACACCTGTTCCTGCCGCGATGGTTGCACCTGCAATATTTTTCACTATGGGGCTGGCGACCACAGTTTTGACTGAGAGGTGATTCAGTTCACCGGCACTAGGCGGAGGGTTTGGATATGAACGGCATCTGAAAAAATCGCAGTAATCCGAAATTTGAGATCGCAGGAAGGTACAAGTCATAACAAGTCCAATAGTTAAAACTGTGCGGATTTTTGTGGGGAAGAAATGTTGGCATTGGTAGAATTTCATCGTGCCCCGAGCCTGGTCCGCTATGGTAGTTTAATTATTATTGGTATCAAACTGATGCTAATACGTAGAAGTCTGCCGCGTCTCGGCGACTCATAGACGGGGTCGGTTTTTGATTCTGATGACATCGTCATATTTGGTGTCGATCAGGTTGAAATTTTTCGATTTGCGCTACTTGTCCTTCCCCTTGAGTACAAGTTCGCGCCTGCTGCCACTTCGACGAAAATTTCACTGCCTGGCCAAATTTCTCCAGCGTTGTGCGGAATAACCTGTTATTCGCCTACGTGAAAATACTTGGGGACAACCTGAAACTAATTTGCAAAAAATTAATCTACTGTTAGTTGCCTGCATCAAGCGGTCACGATGTGGCAGCCCAGTAATGCTGTTTTTGAAAAATTTATTTTTAAGGAAAGGATGAGCATCGTTTTAATGGAATACAAAACTGTGTGTCGGATCAAACCGTTGATTTGATCAGGGGCCATGTTCAGTCATTGTTCCGGAAAGCCGTGCCTTAAGTAGACTCATGAATTTACCACTTTCAAGAACCCAATCCTCATTTGCATCCTCTTCGTTTGCTTCTTCCTCACTTAATTCGTATGGCGCAGTGCCGCTCCTTGGAACCGAACCGGTATCAAGTACGAATTTGACCGGCGCCAAATTCATTAGCGCCATTTGCAATAATACGAATTTTTCAGGAGCCAAATTTAAAAGAACGGATATCCGATCCGCTGATACGACTGGCGCTGATTTTCAATCGGTTAATATCAAACAGACATTCCACGATATCCCCCAGGATGGACACAAAATTAAGAACTTGAATTACCAACCGTCTTTGAAAAAAGTAAGTGAAAGAAAGGATCAATCATGATCCCGTTTACAACCTCACGCACTTATGCGCACACATATATTGTTGAGCCGCTTCCGGTTAATGCCGCCTCGCTTTCAAGTGACCCAACAAGTGACAATGATTCTCCAACGATTGGCTTGCCTGCTAAAGTAATTCAAGATTCGCAGGCAGGTCAATTTAAAAAACGACGCAGTTCAGTCATGACCGCTCCGAATCAATGGCATTCAAATTCCGCGGAGATGGATTCTCCAGTTTCGTCAGAGATAGATGAGACGGAAAATGATGCTGAAAGTGACAGTGACTGTGACTACGCTGTAGAGACCAGATACATAGATCCTTTAAAAAATGCATTGAATGTTTTTCATGGTATGACCGGCGAAAAAATGACATGGGCATTGGCAGGTAACGATGAAATGGTTGAAACATTCTTTGACGATATAAGGTGCTTGTTAACCTCGCGTGAAAACAGCGATGTGGTGCGCAATGCCAAACAGCTCATCATCGATTATGCCAAAACTCAATCCGCCGACTTTAGATTCAGGATATTTAATGCTGGCAATGGCTTAATTTGTGTTCCCTGGCTTGATTTAAGTGGGATGAATTTTGAGGGAATAAACTTGCGGGGAGCGAATTTCTCAAACTCGAATTTAAGTGAAGCAAATTTTTCTGGAATTGATTTAAGGGGCGCAAATTTTAATGACGCCAATTTAAACAATGCCGTATTCAATGGCGCAAATTTGGCGTGGAGTCACTTTGAAAGGGCAAATTTATTTGGTGCCAAATTGAATGTATTGTCTGTTGACGGGGCTAAATTTTGCAAAGCAGATTTAAGAAATATCAATTTGACGGGTTCGAACTTACAAGGGGCCATATTTACCAAGGCAAATATGGAAAATACCATTTTTAAAGGAGCGAATTTAAACGATACATCGTTTGCCGGGGCGAATTTGAAGAAGGCTGATTTTAGTGGCGTGAATTTGCGACGCGTTAATTTGAGCAGAACCACTTTGATTGGCGCGGTTTTTACTGGAACGAACTTTGATGGTGCAAACTTAAGCGGTGCGGACTTACGGAGTATAAACTTTAACGGACTGGCATTGCACGGGGCAAATTTCTCTCACACAAATTTATGTCACGCAAATTTTAAGGGGATGAATTTATCAGGCGTAATTTTGGAAGACGCAGATTTGAGTTATGCAGATCTTAGCGGCACTAATTTGGAAAACATGATATTTGGCAAAGCAAATTTCAACAGAGCCAATTTAAGGTTGGCAAATTTGAATTGCGCCAATTTCGGCAGTTCTGCTTTATATGGTGCTGATCTGCGTGGTGCAAACGTTCCATTGGTAATTTTCAGTACCAGATGTGGCGTGGATTCAAATTTGTTTGTAGTCGCCGAAAGAAATAACGATGCATTTATGGTTAGCTCCTGGCGCAATGCTTCTGTGAAGACCCGCAACCACAACGGTCTGAATGTTTTTGAAGATCCGTATCTGCCAGTCCAGTCTAGATCGGCACGATCCAATCAGGCGAGGGCGGTTACTTTCAATCCGGTCCGGTCAATTATTTTGCCCGTGGCGCAGCGGCAACTGCCAGCACCACCACCTTCGTTTTGGAGCTGGATAACCTGCATCTCCATGAACATTGGTCAATTTTTCAGATCAGTATTTCGGCGTCTTTGGGGTGCGTCATAGAACATGCAAAGCCGGGGGTGAAGTTGCATGTCAATTCTTCACCTTAAGCGCAAGCTCGCGCGCCTGCTGCAACTGCTGCCACTTCGGCGCAAATTTCACTGCCTCGTCAAACTTGTCCAGCGCCTCAGAAGCGTGCCCCTGTTTCATCAGTACATCACCCCAGGCCTTGAGCGGATCGGCCCAGCGCGGTCCTTTGCTGTTGGCCAGTTTAAATTGTTCGGCAGCCCGTTTCAGATCGCCGTGTCTGGCCAGTGCCATGCCGTATGAAAGGTAGCCGGATGGAATGCTGGGCGCCAGCGCAATGGCTTTGGCATACCAGGTCTGTGCGCCGGCCCAGTCATCGCGCAGATCGAGCACGTCGGCTCTGAAGCGGTAGCAGTCCACAAAAGTGCCAATGCCAATGGCGTTCAGCGGGCCATCCAGCGCTGCATCGGCCTTGGCATGCTGGTGGGTTTTTTCATAAGTGGGTGCGGCATAGCACATGTAAAACGTGTTGTTGGTGGAGACCGCCCGGTTCGCATAGGCTTCGGTAAAGGTATCCCATTCGGTGGAAGCCTGTTTCAGATCGCCCAGTTCTTCGGCCAGCAGCGCTCTGGTCAGCGCTGCTACCGAGACGTCGGCGGCGTTTTTGGCGTCGATATTGGCAGTCTTCACGCGCAGTGCCGCTGATTCGACGTCATGCATCATGACGTCGGACTGGGCGGCCTGCAGGTTGGCCGAGCCGGCCAGACTGGCAAAAATGCCGACGCCATCGTGCGACTCCATGTCCGCGATATTTTCGGCGCGCACCGTGGTCAGATCCCAGACCTGCTGATCGTAATTCTGGTAGGTAGTTTCCGGCGCACGGCCCGGGCGTCCTCCGGCCAGTTTCATGAGCTGGTCGGCTTCGCGTATCGAAGCTTCCTCATTGCCAAGGTTCCATAACGCATAAATGATGTTGTTGTAGCCGCTCCAGTAATCGGGTTTGAGTCGGACCGTTTCCCGGTACAGTGACAGGGCTTCCTGCATGGCGCCCGGGTTGCCCTGGCCGACGATGGCGTTGCCCCAGTAATTCAGGACATAGGGCTTTTCACTGGCCGGTACCACCGGATAGGCAGCCTTGGCAAAGCGGATCGCATCGTCGTTGCGGTTGGCATTGGTCAGGTAATTGACCCACAGGCCGGGTTGCGACTGACCGTAGATATATTCGCCGGCATCGGTAAGCAGTTTATCCAGATTGCGCTCCTGATCGGTAAATGTTTTGGCCAAAATTCCGGTGCCGCGCACCGTGAGTGCCAGTCCACCGTCGGCGGTTTGCACCACATCGCCATAAATGTGCTGGTCGTGACCGAAGCGCTCCTTGAGCGTGCGTTCGATCTGACCGACCGAGACGCCGGTTTCCGGCACGTCGATGGCGATATCGTTGGTCCAGGCGCTTGACAGTGCGCGCCGCTCGGCGCTGGTGCGCGTGGCGGCCTGAATGCGTGAGAGCACATCGAGCAGTCCGGTGGCGACGATTTTTCCGTTCGGTACCTGAGTGGCGAGGCTGGGAGAAATATCGAACGCGTCAATGACCACACTGCGCGACAGGAATGCGTCATGTACCATGAAGATGCTGGCCACACCGATTGCGGTGGCCACGCAGGCCAGAAACACCTGAAAGGCCACGCGCAGCCGCAGACCGAGCCGGCGCACGGTTTCTTCGCGCAACTGATTCTTCAAGTGCGCCAGACGCAGGTCATGTTCATCCCGGAGCAGTTTGGTCTGGATGTGCACATGGCCGGTCTGCGCTTCCACATGATTGGCCTGCACTTGCAGAAAACGCGAGGCGTCGCGCGCCACTTCGGGACTGTACAGCGCGGCCTGATGGGCAATGGCGGCAGCGAACGGGTCGGCACTGGCAGAGTCGGTGATCAGCGAGAGTTCGGCATCTTCCAGCTCAAGCCGCTCTTCTTCTTCCCCCATTATCCCGCCGGTCAGGTCTTCCGCCATGTCTGCTCCCGTTGTTTCTGATATTTTTCAGATATTTTTCAGATCAGCATGCAGGCGGTCCAGATGCAAATGGTCGCAGCCACCTGCCTCCTTGAGCTGGATCGGGAAGATCGCCCAGGCTTCATCGCCATAGGCATGCCACCAGGCTAAGGTCATTCTCTGCACACGTCCCCAGGTGACCACGTAGAAGCTGTCCCGGTCATAGCCGATGATCGGAATGGCATGACCACCGATAATGGCTTCAGACTCCCAGCCGCGTTTCAGTGCCCAGTCTTTTTGCTGTTTCCACTGGTGTTCGGCGCTGTGCGTGAGCCGCACGCCCACAAAAACCAGACCGTACAGATACACAGCCTGCTTGATCAGATGGATATTCTGTAAATTCACCGGTGTATAACCGAGGATTCTGTGGCCCCATAAACCGCTACGGTGCCAGAGTTTCAGAACCTCGGCTTCGACCAGCGGAATATCTGCGCCTTTGGTCAGCTTGAAGTATTCAGTCAGCACTTCATCGGTATTGGGGACGGGGTGGGACTGGCGGGTGGCAATATTCCAGGCATGGATCGCGTGCGCAGCGGCCGCCATCGAGCAGTCGCCATAGATGTCATTGCCGTCCAGTGGCCAGCGAATCACCTGTTGGTAGCGGTGCAAGACTTCGGGAGGGGCAGGCAGTTTTGCCGCCGGATTCAGATAGGACTGATATTCCTGCAGGCCGGTTGGGAAATGCGGCGCAGCCTTGCCATACCTGCGTGCGGCAGGCTGTTTTGTCATTACCATGTTCCTAATCCTTGTATTCGGTTAGTCAACACTTAACTGGTCTGCTTCCCTTATTTTCCTACTGTGACAGCCTGACCCTCATAACTGACAATCTTGTCTGCCTCATCCAGACTTGCTGAACTGGACATGCCTGGCCGGATAAAATGGATATTAAACTGACGGCGCGCTACCATGCCAGAGTATTGTCCAATCCGTTGTCCAATAGTCACAATACCGGTCCGGTCGTTGTAACTCAATGGAATCCGGCTGGATTCGCCGCGCGTATAGCCATTGCTTACGCCATCGTCTTCATACAGACTGAACTGGCCATCTGCGCCGGTATACACCACCAGAGTCAGCGCTGCGTCGGGATGCTCATCCACATACTGGGTGACCGGACCCATGGGCAGAATCGAGCCAGCTTTCACAAACAGCGGCATGCGCGTCAGTGGTGCTGCCACCTGGACCCTGCTGCCACCCCGGTACAGCTCACCGGTATTGAAGTCGAACCAGTTCGCGCCGCGCGGCATGTATACACTGCGTTCTCGCGCACCATATACATAAACCGGTGCGACCATGAGCGCATGACCGAACAGATACTGATCCTTGATGTTTTTGACCTGCCCATCCTGGGGGAAGTCCATCACCAGGCCGCGCATCATGGTGCCGGAATGATAGAAAATGTCCGACGCCGTGGCGTAGATATACGGCATGAGACGATAGCGCAACCGGTCATACCAGACCATGGATTCGCGCATCGCCGAGCCTTCGGGGGCGATATTGTAGATTTCCCGTTTGACCACTTCGCCATGCGAGCGGAACAGCGGCGTCAACGCGCCAAACTGGAACCAGCGCAGATTGAGTTCCTGCCATTCCTTGATATCGGCCGGATTGGCCGCAGTACTGGCAACCGTGCGGTTTTCCTGGGCGGAGCCGACATCGCCAAATTGGTAACGGGTTTCCTGCGCATAACCGCCGATGTCGTGGGTCCAGTTCGGGATGCCCGACATCGAAAAACTCACTCCCGCTGAAATCTGGTCATACAGATTGTTCCAGCGCGCCACCGTATCGCCACTCCAGACCGCCACCGCATTGCGCTGGATACCGGCAAAACCGGAACGCGACAGAATGAACTGCCGGGTATCGGGCTGATCGCGCTTCAAGCCGTCAAACAGCGCCTGAGTATGCAGAAGACTGTAGGGGTTGAAGGTGATTTCCCCGGCGCCGTACACGGTCGGGCCAATCAGCTTTTTGAAATCGGCCGGCCGGGTATTGGACAAGACATCCGGTTCGCTGTTATCCATCCACCAGGCGTCGAAACCCAGACTGCCCAGTTTGGTTTTGATCTGACGGTAGTAGATATCGCGCGCGTCCTGGGTATACGGATCGTAGTGCGAGTTTTTATAGCCCGGTCCAACCCAGTCTACATCGCCGTTGACGACATTTTGGGTCCACATATGACCGGCCGCATCGAGTTCTTTGTAATTGTCGGTATTGGGATAGAACTTGCCCCAGATCGACAGCATGACGTGTGCATGATTGCGATGAATCGCCTCGACCATGCCTTTCGGATCGGGGAAGCGGGTTTTGTCAAAATCATGCGACCCCCAGCCGTCTTCGGGCCAGTAAAACCAGTCCTGCACGATATTGTCGAGCGGCCAGCCACGCCTGCGGTATTCCTGCACTGCGCCCAGAATCTGCTCCTGGGTTTCATAGCGCTGGCGTGACTGCCAAAAGCCGTAAG
The DNA here is from genome assembly GCA_043758755.1 of Oxalobacteraceae bacterium. Classification (GTDB taxonomy): domain Bacteria; phylum Pseudomonadota; class Gammaproteobacteria; order Burkholderiales; family Burkholderiaceae_D; genus Solimicrobium. The sequence continues at coordinate 54,913 of JAYVMW010000051.1, read as the reverse complement.
CCCATTTCGGCATCATCGGGGCCTGGCCGGTCAGCTGCCGATACCCGGCGATGACATCGTCCATGCTCTCGGCATCGATCACATAGTAATTGATGCTCTGCGCGATTTCGGAGGAAAACGTCAGAGCATGACGTTCGGCATACGGCAGCGGATCATTGTGCGTGACGGTAATCATGCCGCCGGACGGTTTCCATTCCAGATGAAACGCTACCGGTTTTCCGGCAGTGAATTTGACTTCAACATTGTGATACCAGGGATTCCAGCCCTGACGCCAGACATCCAGCACCTGCTTGCCATTAATCGACAAGGTTGCATAGTCGGACGCATACAGCTGCATTTTGTGTGTGCCGGATTTATCGGACACCAGCGTTGCGTCCCACACCACTTTGGCGTCTTTCAGGTTTTTGGGTGCCTCAATGCCGGCCGGCCAGTTTTCAGCCAGATCTTTCAGATATTGATAGGCGATGTTGGTTTCATGCCGGGTCAGTTCCAGTTTGCCGTCCACGTAGTAGCGCGCTGTGAGCCCACCCGGTTTGCCCTCGGCATCCACCAGTTTCAGGTCGCGACCCAGCGGCCCATACGGTGTGCTGTCGCCGAAACGCGAGATGGCATTGTTGTCCCACAAAACGCCATAATTTTGGTCGGAAATTACAAACGGTACCGCGACTTCCATGTTGTGCTGGGCCAGCAGCACATCTTCACCGTTCAGATTCATTTGCGCATTTTGATGCTGACCGAGTCCGTACCAGGCGTGGCCGCTGCCGGGATTGAAGCTTTCCTTAATGGCAGAAAACGGTTGGCCATCAATGCTGACCGGTGTCATGCTTTCAGCGAACTGCTTCAGAATCACTTTGCCTGCAGCGTTATAAAAATCGGTCTGGCCGGTTTGCAGGGAAACGCGGGCTGAAATTTTGCCGGCGTTTAAAGTGACCATGTCAGCTGACTGGGTGAGGCTGAATTTGCACAGGCACGGCACTGCCGTGGTCATGAGCGAAGGGGTGAGCGTTTTACCGGCATCATCCAGTTTGATGACGTGAATGATGTTGTCACTCATGACCTCGAGGCGGACTTCCCTGATCTGACCCTGTGCCGGGTGGACGACGATCCCGGTTGCGGTTTTTTCTACGGCGTCAGCCAGGGCGGGTCCGCAGGCGGCGAGGGTTAAACACAGAATGGCAGTTGCGACTGTTGTTTGCATGAGTCAGGTCCTTGGCAAATGCGTTCGGTGCAATGATCTACACAGCTTCGCAGGGTGCAATGTTATTGCACCCTGCGCGATAGTGGGAGCGACGGAAAGTAGTTGTATCAACAAAACCGGTTAACAAAATTCTCCAAAAACTCCTGTCGACCCGACACCGGCAATTCATCAATATTGCGTTGCATCGCATGTTCGGCCACTTCATCAAGTGACCATTTTTTATTGAACACCTCCTGCGCCCATGGTGCCTGCCAGCCGCTGTAGCGCTCATCAACAAATTTCTTCATGCCGCCGTCCAGTATCATCTGTTCGGCAATCAGCAGTCCGCGTGCGCACACATCCACGCCACCGATATGGGCATAAAACATATCGACCGGGTCGAGCGACTGGCGGCGCGCCTTGGCGTCGAAATTCAGTCCGCCGTGCTGCATGCCGCCACCCTGCAGAACGTAATACATGGCCAGCGCGGTTTCGGGTACATTGTTCGGGAATTGATCGGTATCCCAGCCACACTGCATGTCGCCGCGATTCATATCCAGTGAACCAAACAGGCCCAGCGCATTGGCCGTGGCAATTTCATGTTCGAAACTGTGGCCGGCCAGCGTGGCATGATTGGCTTCAATGTTGACCTTGACTTCTTTTTCCAGTCCCCATTGCTGCAAAAAGCCATACACGGTGGCCACGTCAAAATCGTACTGATGTTTGGACGGCTCTCTGGGTTTGGGTTCGATCATGATGTAGCCCGGCAGACCGATTTTATATTTGTGCTCGACCACCATTTGCAGAAAACGTCCGTATTGCTGCGCTTCGTGTTTCAGGTCGGTATTGATCAGGGTTTCATAGCCTTCACGACCGCCCCACAAAACATAATTGGTGCCATCCAGTGCTTTGGTGGCATTCATGGCTTCGCGTACCTGCAGGCCGGCCAGCGCAAAGATTTCCGGATTGGGGTTGGTGGAAGCGCCCGACATATACCGGCGGTTACTGAACACATTGGCTGTGCCCCACAATAATTTGATGCCGGTGTCAGCCTGCTTGACACCCAGAATTTCCACCATCTTTTTCAGATTTTCGACACTCTCGCGCGGTGTTGCACCTTCAGGCGCAACGTCACGGTCATGGAAACAGTAGTAGGGCAATCCAAGTTTGCTCATGAAAGAAAATGCCGCATCGGCTTTCATTTTTGCGCCAAGCATGGCATCGCTGTGACCTTGCCACGGACGCTGGTAAGTGCCGTCATAGCCAAACGGATCGAAACCGTTCCAGCAGAAGTTGTGCCAGTAACACACGGCAAAGCGCAGGTGCTCCTTCATGGTTTTACCCATGACGATACGATTTTCATCATACCAGCGGTACGCCAGCGGATTGACAGATTGCGGGCCTTCATAGCGTATTGGGCCGATATTGCTGAAATAGTCGTTCATGATTTTCTCGATTAATTTAAGGTGTTGAGTCTGATTGTGAGCAGCGCTACTCGGCCGCAGCACGAAATACCGGTTTTAATTGCTGGTAGGTGGATCGGTAAAGCTGTTGACGTTTTTCAAGTACGCGTACATCGTCAATCTGGGGTTTGAATTCATGCAGGATGACTGGCTTCTTGCAGACCGCCTGGATCTGATCGGTAGCCGTACCGCTAACACACAGTTGCGCCAGCCGGGCCGCGCCCAGTGCCGCACCGACGCTGCTTTCCTGACCAATCTGAATGGTTGACTCCAGCGCATTGGCCAGCAGTTGCGCCCACAGCAGGCTTTTGGACCCGCCGCCCACCAGCTGCATGGCATCAATTTTTGTTCCGGAGCGTCCCAGTGCATCCAGACCGTCACGCATGCCGAAACTGACCCCTTCGATGACGGCATACGCAAGATGCGCGCTCGTATGTTTATGACGCAGCCCGACAAAATTGCCACTGGCACTGGCGTCATTGTGGGGCGTGCGCTCTCCGGACATATACGGTAAAAACAGCGGTGCCTGCTTTCTTTCTGTCAAATCCAGACTGGCCACTGTTTTTAAAATCTCTTCTTCGCTGGTGTAGCCGGTGATGTGTGTAATCCACTGCAGTGCGCTGGCAGCACTGAGCATGACGGTCATCTGGTGCCAGGTGGCGGGCAGGGCGTGACAAAAGGCGTGCACCGCCTCACTGACATTGGGGCGATGCCGGTCCGTCACGGAAAACAGCACGCCGCTGGTTCCGAGTGAAATGAAACTGTCTGCGCTATTGACGGCACCGATACCGATGGCGCTGGCCGCATTGTCGCCGGCGCCACCGGCAATCGGGATGCCGGCTTGCAGATCCAGCATTTTGGCGCCGGACGCGCAGAGTGTGGTCGACACCTGAGAGCCTTCAACCAAAGACGGCATGTGGTGCAGATTCAGTCCGGTAGCCCCCAGCAGGGCCGGTGACCAGTCACGCTTTTCCACATCCAGCCACAAGGTTCCTGCCGCATCGGACATGTCCGATACCATCTGACCAGACAGCAGAAAGCGGATGTAATCCTTGGGCAGCAGTACTTTGGCGATTTTGTTGAAGGCCTGTGTTTCATGTTCACGCAGCCAGGCAATTTTGGGCGCGGTAAAACCGGGCATGGCCAGATTGCCGGCGATGTGATGCAATTCCGGCAGCGACGCTGTGAGTTGTTCGCATTGTCTGGCGCTGCGCGTGTCGTTCCATAAAATGCACGGCCGCAGTACGTTGTTCTGTTCGTCGAGCAGGGTTGCGCCATGCATCTGTCCCGACAGTCCAATCGCATTGACCATGGCATATTGATCCGGGAAATTCTGTTTCAACTGCTGGCACGCCGTGACTGTGGCCCTCCACCAGTTGGCCGGATCCTGTTCAGCCCATCCCGGTTGTGGCTGTTCCCAGGTCAGTGCGGCGCGCGCCACGCCCACAGTCTGGCCACTCGCGCCCATGAGCAGGACTTTCACTTCGGAGGTGCCGAGGTCTATGCCCAGACAGGTACTGTTTGAATCAGCCATCGCTCAACTTTCCTTGCAAACCGGTTTTTAATGTGTCGATAGAATAGATATAAAATCTGATTTAGTCAATCCATCAAACTAATTAAATAAACTGACAGGCAGACAATGGATTTACGCTAACCTGTTAGAGGGGAAATTTAGGCATCGCTGACCTGCAGCCGGGATGGAATACCGGCTTGCAAATCAGGCACCTTTTTGCAGACTGTACGGTCGCGTCAGCCGGTACCTGACCAGCGCGGCTGCGCCAATCGCAACCACATCCAGGCCATAACTGGACTGGGTAATGATCGGTGCCGGCAACTGCGCAGCCTGGGCATATTCATTGAGTATCTTGAGCGCCGGGTTCAGAAATTTTTCGCCGATCTGCATGGCAGGACCACCCAGCACAATGTTCATCGGATCAAACGATGACCAGACATTGTTTAATAAAATTCCAAGATACTGCCCGGCTTCCTCAACGGCGTCACAGGCGGTTGGATCGCCGGCCTTGACCTTGGCCAGCAATGTCTCAAGTCCTGCGGTTTTTTTCTTCGGACTGGTTTTTTTCAGCAGCGCACCGAGCCCCATCATGGCTTCAGCACAGCCACGCCGGCCGCACGAGCAGCGCGGGCCGCCGGCTACCAGAATGGTGTGACCGATCTCGCCGGCCCAGCCGCAATGACCGGTGAGCAATCGGTCGTGGACAATCACGCCGGCGCCAACACCATAACCGACGCTGACATATACCAGCGGATCAACGCTGGCCTGATTGCCGAATTCAAATTGGGCCAGTGCCGCCACATTGGCGTCGTTTTGAATAAACAGCGGGGTTTTTGCCAGCATGGTTTTGGTGAAGTGGCTCTTGAGCAGTTTTGACACTTCAATATTGCGCCAGCCCAGATTGGGTGCGTAATGCAGTATGCCCAGATCTTCATCGACACCGCCATACACGCCCACACCCAGACCCAGCACAGTCCGTCCGGCGGCATCAATGCGTTTGGCCAGGCGCACCAGTTCACGCGCTACCAGCTCAAAACAGGAAGCCGGGTCGGACGCATCGAGATATTCCACATCGGCACGCACGATTATTTCACCCAGCAGATTGGTGGCAACGACGCGCGCCTTGTCGACACCAAACTCGGCACCCAGAATGGCGATGCGGATTTTGTCGATATGCAGTGGTGTAGGGCGTCGGCCCAGATTGCCGGTGTTGATTAATTCGCGTTCTTCAAACCAGCCTTCATCGACCAGTTCTTTGACCAGCAGACTCACGGTTGATTTGGTCAGTCCGACTGCGGCGGCCAGATCGGCACGCGATAAGTCGGGTGAATTGAAAAGCTTACGTACCAGAACCATCCGGTTCATTTGCTTTAAGAGTTGTTGATCTCCTGCAATCAGCATGACCTTATCCCCTGCGTTTTTAAATGATGCTTTTTTTAGCCACGTGCTCAATGGTGAATTTAGTTGCGATGATGAATCGAACTATCAATCAACTGCTTAATTTACCTGTGGCGGGTAATTTGTATGACAATCAAACTAATGCAAGATGGTATCACGAGAAAATGCTTTTCCCATTGAGATTTCACAACTGGTCTTCCGGTTCGCGCCGAAATTATTATGAAATCGTTTTCTTGGTATTTCAGTGTGTTGTTTGCGGTGCCAGTCCTGCGAAAAAAATCGCACAGGTACTTCACATTTTTGCAGCGCAATAACGTTGCACAAACTCCTTATGCGGCGGCAATTTCTGAACCGTTTGCGCAACGTTATTGCGTATGCCTTCAAGAAACCGCGTCAATTCCGGGTCACCCATCAGGTCGGCGGATTGATGATGCTGTTGCGGCATGATGCCTTGCCCGAGCATGACCTGAATCCAGGAATTTTCGGCAAACAATTCGTTGGGCGCACGAAATACCCGGCCGGTTTCGCGGAACAGATCGATTCTGTGTTGCAGCGATGCCGGAATGGCCATGCTGCTGCAGTCGCGCCAGAACGGCGTGTCGCGCCGGTTGGTGACGTGGTAGTGAAGAATGATGAAGTCGCGGATATGTTCAAGTTCCTGCGCGCACTGCATGTTGAATTCATTAACATCGGCGTCGCAGATGCCGTTGGTCGGGAACATCTGCAAGAGCCGGATCAGATTGCGCTGAATCAGATAGATGCTGGTTGATTCAATCGGTTCCAGAAAGCCGCTCGACAGACCCAGCGCAATGCAGTTGCCCTGCCAGGTTTTTTCACGCTGACCGGGTTTGAAGCGGATCAGACGCGGTTCAGTCAGTATCCGGCCTTCGATATTGCCCAGCAGCGTCGCGCGCGCCGTCGCTTCATCAGTGTAGCGACTGGAAAAGGTGATGCCATTGCCGACCCGGTGCTGCAGCGGTATGCGCCATTGCCAGCCGGCCTCGTGTGCGATCGAGCGCGTGTAAGGATGGGGCGGGCCGACCGATTCAGTCTGGACCGCAATCGCACTGTCGCAAAACAGCCAGTGCGACCAGTCTTCGTAACCCACCTTCATAGTCTGGCCGATCAGCAGAGCGCGAAAGCCGGTGCAGTCGATAAACAGATCCGCTTCCAGGTTGGCACCCGAGTCGAGTCGCAGTGAAGTGATGTGACCGGTTGCAGCATCGGTTTCGACCTTGCTGATCTTGCCTTCGACCCGTTTTACACCGAACGCCTCGCTCATCCTGCGCAGGTATTTGGCATACAGGCTGGCGTCCAGGTGGAACGCATAATTCAGTTTGTTGTTGGGCAGTTTGGCAAAGCGTCCGGCCTCGGCTGCCTTGACTTCGAGACAGTATTCGCCAAAATCGGCAGCCAGTTCGCGCTCCAGCCCCTTGTGCCAGAAATGCTGAAATCCGGCGGTCCAGTGATCGGTGCCGGTATGGCCGAAGGAATGAAAATAGTGTTCGTTGACGTTGCGCCAGTTTTCAAAACTGATGCCGAGCTTGAACGTGGCCTGGGTGGTGGCCATGAATTCCGGTTCGTTGATTTCGAGCAGATTGTGGAACGCAATCATTGACGGAATGGTTGCTTCGCCCACGCCTATTGTTGCAATTTCGTCCGACTCGATCAGGGTAATGTCGAGAATTTTCCCCAAGATCTTGGAGATGGCCGCTGCCGCATTCCATCCGGCGGTGCCGCCGCCGGCAATGATGACGCGCTGTATTGGTTTTTTGGGTTTGCTTTGATCCATTGTTATTGTCTCCAGATTTTTATCTATTTTGTAGGGTGCAATGACATTGCACCGTTTCGGAATTTGCCACCGGCCAAGGTCATCTCTTCATCTTGTTGAGCAGATTGGCACGCAACGCGCGGGCCGAATCATCGGTAAATGGCGCCAGCATTCCGCGTGCAGCTTCCGGTATGTGTTTCACCTCGGTGCCATCACTGTCAAACACGTAGTGCCGGAACAGCTCCTTCCAGGCCGAACGCTGTGCCGGCGGCAGATCGCGCATGGTCAGCATGGCATGCATGAGCGTGATCAGTGGCGTATCCATGTAGCCGGGTGACTGGCGCCACCAGTAATTGATCAGTATGTTGAAGCTGTCGAGGGCTTCAACATGGTGCCACCACATACTGGGCAGGAACAGTGCGTCGCCGGTGTCGAGCTCGGCAACCTGGGCATGCTCCAGCGCAGTAGCGAAGCGGGGAAATTTTTCATGGTCGGGTTTGGCAAAATCGACCAGACTGATGGCCTGCCCGGCCGGGGTCAGATCGAACGGGCCGATATACAGATTGCTGAGCTGGTCTGGTGGAAACACGGTGAAGCGGCGTCGTCCGGCTGCGATGCAGGCAATATTGTCGGGCAGGTCAAAGTGCGCCGGAATGCGGGTACGGTTACCGATCCAGATGTTGACCAGCGGGTCGTGTGCCTTGAGTGCTTCGAGGTCATTTTCGCTGCGAAACCCCGGCAGATAATTGTCGATGGCCGAGGAACCTATATAAATCGCAGGGGGTTTTTCATCATGCAGATGGTCACGCAGCGCATCGAGTATCTGGTCCAGTCGGACGCGCGACGAGGCGTAATTGAAACCACTGAGATCGTCATTGTAAAAGAACCGCTCACCCACCTCGGGCGAAGCGTGCATGACGGTCATGGTGGCATCGCGGTAGAAACGACGCAGATACGCATCGGCGTCCTGCTGCGATGTCAGTGCTGCCTGCACCATCGGCCAGGATGCAACCAGTCCTCTGAGGATCAGAGGTTCTGCGCAAGTCAGGATTTCATCGGTGAGCTGCGCCGGTGTCAGGCCGGCGATTTCGCGTACCGGTTGCAGGGGTTTAAGCGGCGCGCCGTGCATGTAAACGGTTCTTTCTTTCGATCAGGTCGCGGAAATTGACCATGGAGGCAATCACCATGTAGATGGGTTGCAGGTAGCCGGCACGCTGCAGTTGTTCCAGTGCGGCGCCGCTCAGCTTGTTCAGACGGTCTTGATTGACGGTATAAAAACCGTCGAGCCGGTGTTTGGAGCCATCTTCGAGTTCGACATCGACTGCAAACGCTTCGAGCAGCTCATGCTGAATCAGGGCCGAAATGAAAGCCGGCATGGCCTGTACGCCCTGATGAATTGCCAGCAGTGTGGAATTGATCCGTTCCAGAAATTCTGTTGGACTGCCATGGGTGAGGAACACGGCTTCACCTTCACCCGGGTTGGTGGCAATGCGTGGAGAATCGAGCTGTACATGGACGGTCAGATCTTCACCGGAGACGCCGATCAGAAATGGCTGGCGCTGGATGGTAAGGGGCACGTAGTTGACAGTCCAGCCATCCGGTCCCAGAAACAGATTTTCGCCGGGTACAAAACCGAGCAGGGCAAACGCTTCAAAGCTCAACCCTTCCTGCGTCTTGCGAAACACGATCGGGTAGTGCGCCTGAATATGCACAAATTCGGACGGGAAGGTACTGACGATAATCGTGTCGTCACCGTATTCGGCCGCCCGTCTGGTGATGACGCGCAGGTCTTTGTGATCGACGTTATTGAGTAATTCAGCCTTGGCCATAGTTTTATCCGTGTTGTTGTTCAATTTTTTCATATCTTGTGCATACCGTGCTGCACGATATGTTGTATCAGTTCCCGGTTGCCCGGCAAGCCCGAAAGCATTTTATCTTTTAAAACTGCCGCATCACGGATATAGCCGTTGGCGCGTTGCGGGTTAGCCGGAGTCAGCACTGCGGCTTCAGTTTTGAAGCCCATGCCGTACAGTATGTACTGGTAGCTTTCCGCCGGAAACAGTTCTGCAATCCGGAAAAAGTCATGGCGCGACGGATTGTGGTAACACCACAGTTTCAGCAGTTCGGCCAGATGAACCGGTATCGTCTCGGCACGGCAGTTGTCGCGCCAGTAATCGGTGTCGGTGCGTTTGGTCAGCACATAGTGCAGTTTCAGAAAATCGATGACGCGTTCCCACCGGTAGGTGAAGGTATCGTTGAAGCGACGGGCCAGAATATCCATGGTTTCGCGCGTAACCGGCATCTGTTCACTGAGCAGGGCTGCGGACAGTTCGACCATGACCAGCGCGGACGCTTCGAGCGGCTCGATAAACCCGGCCGACTGACCGATAGCCACGCAGTTGCGGTGCCAGAACTGTTGCCGGTAGCCTGGATTAAAGGACAGTTTGCGTGGGGTGGCAATATCTGTTGGACCACCGTGGTTCGCCACATACGCACGCAGCGCCAGTTCAGCCTGTTCGTCGCTGCCGTGCGCGCTGGAATAGACGTAGCCAATGCCGCGCCGGGTCGGCAGACCGATATCCCAGATCCAGCCGTGCTGCTGTGCCGTTGACAGGGTCTGCGAGGCAATCGGACTGTTTACATCCGGACAGGGGACCTGAACCGCCAGTGCGGTATCGTTGAACAGGACGTGCTTTTGCGGCAAAAATGCAATGCCATAATGCCCGCCGAGCAGCATGGACTGCATGCCGGTGCAGTCGATAAACAGGTCGCCTTCGACCGCGCCGTTGTTGCGGGTCTGCAGTGCTGCGATGTCGCCGTTTGCATGCGAGCTGACTGAAAGTATATGGTCGGATAAGTGTCGTACACCAAGCCGTTCAACGCAGTGCCGGCGCAGAAACAGGCCAAAGTTCACGGCGTCCAGATGGTAGCCATAGTTGGCTACCGCTGCATATTCGGGGGTGGTAATTTGTTTGGGTGCCTTGCCCTGCAAACACAGCTCGGGCTGGGGGCAGACCACTTCGGCAAACGGTCGGTCTGCATATCCGTGCTGCCAGGCTGCGACCAGATCGGCGTCGCCTTCGCCGTGCGGCATGGTGAATGGATGGAAATAAAAGTCATTTTCTTTGCCGCTGGTCCAGCCATTGAAACGTGAACCCTGCTTGAACGAGGCATCACACTCCCGCATGAAGTCGGCTTCGCTGACTCCGATTTTCTTCAGCGTCATGCGCATGCTCGGCCAGGTACCTTCACCCACGCCTATGGGCGCGACGTCGGGTGACTCGATCAGTGTTACCTGCAGAGCGGGGCTGCCTTCAACCGCCTGATGCTGGGCTGCGATCAGCGCGGCGCTCAGCCATCCGGCGCTGCCACCTCCTGCAATCACGATGTGCTTGACCGTGCCGCTGTTCATAAAATAATCCCTGTGCCGAATTACATGCCATAAAGAAACAGGTCATTGTATCCCAATGACCTGTTTTATTGGTCAAACCTGATTCACATCAGGCTGACCGGTTCTGATTTTCGTTGCCTTGATGATCAGAATTTATAGCGTGCACCGAGCATGAAACGCGGACCGGTTTGGGTAACCATTTCAACTTCCTGATCCGTACGGCCCACCTGTTTGAGAATCGCATTGTTCAGATTGACGGCGTCAAACTGGAAGCTCAAGCTTGGGTTGACGGTGTACCCGACCGTCATGTCAACCTGACCGTAGGCATCCGTGTAAGTAGGACCATTATTGCCGCCAGGCTGGGTTGTAGCGGCCAGGAACTTGTCGCGCCAGTTATAGGCCAAACGCACCGACCACTGCTTGTCTTCATAAATACCAACCAGATTGGCCGAGTTGGACAGACCCACAATCGCAAACTGAGTCACGGCATCCAGACTGTTATTGTCGTATTTCAGAGGCGAATGGACATAGGTGTAATTCGACTGGACGCCAAAGCCGCTGGTACCAAACATATGCTGGAAGTTGAATTCCAGACCGTTCAGATTCGCTGTTTTTTCATTGACGTAGGTGTCGGTATTGAACATTAACAGCGGATCCGAAGACAGACCTGCAATATTGCCCGGTATGATGCCGGCCGTATTGGCCGGACCCGTTGCCGTAACGCCAGGCTGACCGTTATAGTTGGTCAGAATATAGTTGCGGATACAGTTGGTATCTGCCACGCCGCAGCCATGCGACAGGGCCGAGTTGTAGTAAGCGCCACCGACCGGGGTATGCAGGTTATACAGAGGCTGGCTGATGACGGCCTGTCCTGCATAGTTGTCCAGCACTTTGCGGAAGAAACCGGCCGATAACACGCTCTGCTTGTCGAAATACCATTCAGCTGACAAATCCAGATTTTTTGATTTGACCGGTTTCAATGCCGGATTACCTACACTGGCAGTACCGTTGTAAGTGCTGGCGGTACCACCAAGTGCCAGGCTGCCCTGCATCTGGTCGTAACGGGCGCGACCAATCGTTTCCCCGACACTGGCGCGCAATTTAACGTCCTGACGCAGATCCCAGTCAAGATTGATATCAGGAAGCACGTTGCTGTACGACGATGTGGTGTTTGCATAATCTGCACCGCCCAGCGTCAGCGGCAGTTCATTCTGCGAAACCCATGTCACGCCGGTTGCCGGCTGCGCCAGCGCCGTGGCGGTAACGGCAGTATGCTCAAAACGCAATCCAATACTGGAATGGAATGGAATCGTGGTATCCCAGTCTGTGTTGTAAGAAGCGTAGGCCGAGGTGGTATTTTCCTGGATCTTACTGTCTGAAGTCGGGGTATTGCTTGGCAGGTAGCCACCACCGGAACCGATAAGGCCGTTTGCCGCCATCACGGACGCGGTCTGTGCACGCAGGGTTGCGAAATTCGCTACGAACAGCTGACTGAACATGCCTGGCGTGTTATAGCCGGGAATGTTGCTGAAATAATTGGGCAAATGGTAGGACGTATACAGGCTGGCCGGGAACGAGCCGGCCGGGAATGCCGTGTTACCCCAGCCATTGTTCTGAACCTGAGAGAAGGTATTGTGGTTGGTGTTGTCGGCCTGACCGATACCGAAATTCAGATTTGACGCGTCCGAAACTTTCCAGTTGCCGGATGCCTGAACCTGATCCACCGTTGCTTTTTGCCAGCCGTTCTGGAACCATGAACCGGTAGCCTGAATTGGTGCTGCTGCCAGATCCACAGGCATGCTCATCACAGGCAGCGTATGGGTGTAATCAATCGTAGTGGAAGTGCGGCTGAAACTGGCGTTGGACATGTCATTGGCACTGCCCCAAGGACTGTCTGCACCCGACTCGGCACTGGAATGATGCGCATCAAAAACAAATTTCAGTTTTGCAGAGTACTTCCAGACCGCATTGAAGCCGATTGATTCGTTTTTGGTCTTGGTCGCATAGTCAGCATCAACTGATGAAACGTCCTGTGGTGTGGTGTAGTTTTCTGTATAGGACAAAGGTGAAACTGCACTGCCGCTTGGCCAGCTCGACGTCGAGGTTGGCGAAGCGCTGAACCAGGCACTTAATTCATTGTGCAGGGTATGGATTTTGTGTTCGGCATAAGTGAAGTCCAGTGTGGTCAGCAATTCATTGTTAGGCTTGAACTGAAAAACCACCTGATCATTGGTACGTGTTTCCTGGACGCTGAACACGTCGTAACCAAAGTTTTGCGGCATGACATAAATAGAATTGCCGGTAGGACCATTGGTAGTCGTGCCCAACGCGTGACCGTCAGTCAGGCTGGTCGCGTTGGAGGCCGGGAACGGTCCCTGAAAGCCGTTTGGTGAGCCGGCCTGGTTGTAGCCGGAATCACGTTTTTGATAGCTGGCATTGATCGCAACGCCAAACCTGCCGTCTTCACTGGTATTGCTGTACATGCCGGAAGCTTCCGGCGTAATTTTGCTGAACTGCATTTGCGACGGCAGGTTGTTGGCCGATTTGTCATCGACACCGGTGATGCTGATGCTGGAATGAAAGCCAGGATTGTCGAACGGACGCGCTGTCATGACGTTGATTGTGGCACCAATGCCACCCGCAGCATCTTCTACCCGGCCGGTTTTATAAACCTGCAACTGGGAAACGGCATCTGGCGACAAATTTGAAAAGTCGAATGAACGGCCGCCACGGTCGCCCAGATTGGTCGTCGGCATCTGACGGCCATTTAACAGCACCAGGTTGAAATCCGGACCCAGGCCACGCACCGTAACCAGCTGTCCTTCACCATCGGTACGATCGATCGATACGCCACTGATACGCTGCAGCGATTCAGCCAGATTGGTATCAGGGAACTTGCCCATGTCTTCAGCAACAATGCCGTCGACGATACCGTCTGAATCGCGTTTCAGATTCAGTGTTGACTGCATACTGGCACGAATACCCGTGACGACAACGGCCTGTACGCCTTCTGCGTCAGGTGCTGCAGAAGCAGTAGTCGGTGTTGCAGTTGCCTGAGCGACTTCCTGCGCATAAGCCTGGCTCACCAGCGCCGCGCAGGCACTGGCAACGGCCAGACTCATTAATTTTTGTTTAGTCATTGGATAGGGCATTGTCTTCCTCTTTTCTCATTAGAATTGTGATTGCTGGGCAATCTTATTTTTTCGGCGGAATTTCAGATGGAGCGGCAAAAAATTAATTCATCACTGTCGAATTTCAAAGTGATGATGAAGGATAGGTAGAATTCCCTATTTAGTCAATTCATCGAACTAATTAAATCAAGTGACTGTTGCATCTCTGAGACAGGCATTTTTTGTGCGCTGCAAAAGAATGTTTTGCGGCAATGCAATGCAACATGAAATTCATGAGAAAAATTCATGCTGCGCTGCGATATTTATTTTTTGTTGACGGGGTCGAGCGACAGCTCAAAGGGTGACGCGGGCAAGCCGGCACCGTTAGTCAGATTGGCCAACGCCGGATTGTCAGCCCAGGCATAGCGCATTGTGCGCGGTTCTGGCACCTGTTCACTCCACACCAAAAGTGCATCATGCAAAATCCGCGCTTTGGCCCAGTGGAAATGATGATCGGCACCGGCGATGGCAATCTCCGACAGCGCTGCGCCTTTGATCACCAAAGGACTACTGCTGGCGAAAAAGTGCACCAGTAATCCTCTTGCTGTTGGGGTGGAGTCGGGCACTGCGTGAAGGGTGACGCCGGTTGCCAGCGGACCGGAGGCAATCAGATCATGCTGGCCATACGCCATTTTTTTTGCCAGCAGGGCCAGTCGCTCTCCTACATCTTTTTTATTCAGAGGATGGATGTCATTCCATTCACCCAGATCGATGGCCACTGCCATGCCGGTATTGTCGACGCTTAAAGTGTCACGTTGTGCCTGACGCAGTTGTGCCCAGTCGCTCTCGGAAGGTTCGGGCCGGGCTTCCATAAAATTCGCCAGCTGCACATACAGAAACGGAAAATTGCCCTGTTTAAAGTGCGCGCGCCAATCCTGTATCAAGGCAGGAAAAAGTGCTGCGTATTCCTTTGCCGCTCCCGTATTCGATTCGCCCTGATACCAGATCACGCCGCGTATGCCGGTGCGTAACGTGGGCGCGAGTTCGGCATTGAACAGGGTATGGCTTTGATATTGCAAGGTCGTGGTTTTTGGCAGCGGTGTGGTACGCATGCCAACGTGATAGCGCCATGCGCCCTCAAGACGGACGATGTGATCGCCCAGTTGCAAACCATACGGTTTGTCTTTGACAAAGCCGGGGTCGGACGAATAGCTGGTCAGGCGAATTGCCACCGTATTGTCACCGGCGTGCAGCACACCACGGCCCACCGGATAGGCGCGCGGCAAATAGCGGTAGGTGGTCTGGCCAACCGGCTCATCATTGATAAAAACCTCATCCGCATCCACGACCG
Organism: Oxalobacteraceae bacterium; assembly: GCA_043758755.1. Classification (GTDB taxonomy): domain Bacteria; phylum Pseudomonadota; class Gammaproteobacteria; order Burkholderiales; family Burkholderiaceae_D; genus Solimicrobium. The sequence goes on along the minus strand of JAYVMW010000051.1, from coordinate 39,739 downwards.
CACCCAGCAGCAGCACGGCCGGCAGCTGCGCCTGTGCCTGGGTAAGCGTGACTGTTTTGCGCAGCCAGATAACGCCATCGCTAAAGTCAATGTGCTGCTCATGGAACGGACCGGGAATGGTCAGGGTCTGCCACTGCTGCGTCGAAAAAGCGGAACTGCTCCAGTGCGGCAGTTCCTGCAGCCCCTGATCTTCGCTGTTGGTTTTTGCATACCATGCCGCCAGTCTGGCATGGTCATCGGCAATCGTTGCCTGCAGATAGCTGTCACTGGTGAATTTTTTATACTCGGCAAGATAATGGGGATACGCTGATAGGGTCGGTTCACTCATCCAGGCCTGCGCGGGTGAGCCGCCCACTGCCAGTGAGATGATGCCGACCGGTATGTGCAGGCTTTCAGCCAGCTCGCGCGCATAAAAAAATCCCACTGCTGAAAAGCCGGCCAGATTGTCAGGTGTGGCGGTTTTCCATTGTCCTTGCGGGAAGTCTTCTTGCGGGCCTTTGAAGGAATACAGGGTGGGTACGGAAAATTCACGCACGGCTGGCAGTGAAGTATGTTGAATGAGGTCCGGATAGCGCGTCACAACACTGCCCAGCGTGAGTTCCATATTGGACTGCCCGGCAGCGATCCAGACTTCACCAACCAGCACATCATGAAGGGTAATCCGGTTTTTTCCCTGTATGCTGATCTGACAGGTCTGGCCTGCTTTCAATGCATCAAACGTGACCGCCCAGTGTCGGTCTCTGGTGCGGGCCGTGCGGGTTTGATGCCCAAGCCGCACGGTAACCGGTTCGCCTTCGTCGGCCCAACCCCAGATGGTGACAGGCCGGTCGCGCTGCAGCACCATGCCGTCACTTAACAGGCGCGGCAGACTGACGTCGGCACGTACCGTAACCGATAAGGCCGCCAGCGCCAGCAACGCTGACCTGATTAAAAATCTGACCATGCCGTTAATGTCGCTTACCTGCGTTTTGCACGGGTCGCCACATCAACCCAGACCGCCAGAGTCAGGATGCCGCCTTTGATAATCATCTGCCAGTAGGTATCCACATCCAGCATCGACATGCCGTTATCGAGCGACGCCATCACAAGCGCGCCGATCAGCGCGCCATACACCGTGCCCGAACCGCCGCGCATGGAAGTGCCGCCGATGAAACAGGCCGCAATGGCGTCGAGCTCCCCGGAGGTGCCTGCGGATGGTGAGCCTGCCGCCAGTCGTGCGGTATTGATCAGACCGGCCAGCGCGCACATCATGCCCATGATGCCAAAGATCCATAATTTGACAGCGCGCACATCAATGCCGGACAGGCGGGTCGCTTCCATATTGCTGCCCACTGCATAGATGCGTCGCCCGAACACGGTCTGGGTGGCGATATAGCTAAACAGGCCCAGTAAGACCAGCAGCAGCAACACCGGCAGCGGGATACCTTCGTAGTCATTGAACATGCGCACAAACACAAACAGAATGATGCCGATGACCAGCAGCCGGATTGCGTCGCGCACTTTGGATGGAACCGGCAGGCCGTGTTTGTGCAGACTGTTGCGCTGCTGCCAGGTCAAAAAAGCAGCCAGCAAAAATAACCCGATACCAAGTATCACGCCAAACTGGGTTGAGATATAGCCCTGTCCAAGAAACACCAGTTCCGGTGACACCGGCGCAATCGTCGCGCCGCCGGTCAACCCCAGGACCATGCCGCGATAAATCAGCATGCCACCCAGTCCGACGATGAAGGAAGGAATACCGATATAGGCTGTCAGGTAGCCATTTAAAAAGCCCAGCAGCAAACCGCACACCAGTGCCAGTGCAATCACCAGCGGCAGCGACAGATGATGATTGACATCCAGCAGCGCGGCGATGCCGCCCAGCAGTCCCAGCAGGGAACCGACCGACAGGTCAATTTCCCCGGCGATGATCACAAAGGTCATGCCGGAGGCGACGATGCCGGTAATGGCCATCTGGCGCATCAGGTTCGACAGGTTGCGCGGCGACACAAAGCCACCATCAGTCTGCCAGCTGAAAAAGGTCCAGATCAGCGCGATGGCGATAATCAGGGCCAGAACCTTGTATTGGGTGAACAGCAATTTGAGATTGAATTGTTTCATGAGATTTTTGGGTAAAAGATAATTTAAATTGCCGTTGCAGAATTTTGATCCAGTGCTGCGGCCAGCAGCATTTCCTGAGTCAGCTCATGATTGACGAAATCACCGCGCAGCCTGCCTTCGCCCATGACCAGTACCCGGTCCGAAATGCCGAGCACTTCAGGCAGTTCGCTTGAAACCATGATAATTGCCATGCCCTGACTGGCCAGCTCAAACATCAGTTTGTAAATTTCATACTTGGCACCCACATCGACGCCGCGGGTTGGTTCATCCAGTATCAGCACCTGCGGTTTGGTCAACAGCATTTTGGACAGCACCACCTTTTGCTGGTTGCCGCCCGACAGGGAGGTAATCGGCAAAAACGGCGTAGCCGTCTTTATCTGCAGCGCGCCGAGCTGTTGCGACACAGTGAGCATTTCTTCTTCACTGTTGATGCGGCTTTGGTGGGCAAAGTGTTCGAGTATGGATAAGGTGATGTTCTGGGCGACATTCAGATCGGCAACTATGCCATGCTGTTTGCGATCTTCAGGCACCAGCGCCAGTCCGGCCCGGATTGCCTTGAGTGGACTGGACGTATCCACTTTTTTTCCGTGCAACCAGACTTCTCCGTCAAAGCTGCCCGAGTTGCCAAGGCAGGAGCCGAAAATGGCGCTGACCAGTTCAGTGCGGCCGGCGCCGACCAGACCGGCAATGCCTAGAATTTCGCCTTTGCGCAGCGAAAACGACACATCATCAACCCGCTTGCGCTGCGGGTTGGCAACGTCCAGACAGGTGAATTTTTTTGCCTCCAGAATCACCTCGCCGAGCGCATGCTCCTGTTTCGGGTATAACTGGTTCATTTCCCGGCCGACCATCTGCGCAATAATGCGGCTAACATCGAGCTGCTGCATTGGTGTGGACGCAATGTGTTTGCCATCGCGGATCACCACGATGGTGTCACAGATGGCGGCGACTTCATCGAGCTTGTGCGAGATGTAGACGCACGCCACACCTTTGGCCTTGAGTCCCCGAATGATATCGAGCAGGACTGCGATTTCCGCTTCGGTCAGGGACGAAGAGGGTTCGTCAAGAATCAGCAGTTTGGCCTGTTTGTTGAGCGCCTTGGCGATCTCGATCAACTGCTGATGGCCGCCGCCGTAATTCATGACCGGCGCAACCACGTTGACATCGGTGAGTTTGAGTTCGGCCATGAGCTGCTCGGCGCGGCTGTTCATGGCCGGGTAATTCATTCGGCCACCGGCAAGCGTGAGTTCATTGCCCAGAAACAGATTTTCTGTCACCGACAGTTCCGGCACCAGCATCAATTCCTGATGAATGATGACGATGCCGGCCGCTTCGGTTTCGCGTATCGATGACGCGCGCAGGCTCTGGCCCTGCCAGAGAATTTCACCGTCCCAGCTGTCGTGCGGATAGACCGCAGAAAGAATTTTCATGAGCGTCGATTTGCCTGCGCCGTTTTCGCCGCACAGACCGACGCACTCACCGGGTTTTATCTTGAGATCAATACCGTCCAGAGCACGCACACCGTTAAACTTTTTAACGATGCCGTGCATTTCAAGCAAATAGTCTGACATGCGCGAACTTTCCTTATTTGCCCGAGAGTTGGGCTGCGGTGTAAAACCCGTCAGTCACCAGCAGATTCACATTCGCTTTGGTCAGCAATGTTGGCTTTAACAGCAGCGTATCGACTTTCCTGGCGCCATTGTCATACTGTGCATTGAAGCCGGGCTTTTCATTGCGCACCAGCTGCACCGCCAGCTTCGCAGCTTCGGAGGCAATCAGTTTCAGGGGTTTGTAGACCGTCATGGTCTGGGTGCCGGCAATGACCCGACGTACCGCAGCTAGGTCGGCATCCTGACCTGAGACCGCAACCACGCCACTGAGTTTCTGTGCTGCGAGCGCCTGAATGGCGCCACCTGCGGTGCCGTCATTCGAAGCAACAATGCCGTCGATCTTGTTATTGTTGGCAGTCAGGGCATTTTCGATGATGGCCATGGCTTCGGAGGCACTCCAGTCCTTGACCCACTGCTTGCCGACGATCTTGATATCGCCCTTGTCGACCAGTGGCTGCAACACCTTCATCTGGCCTTCGCGCAGCATTTTGGCATTGTTGTCGGTGGGTGCGCCGCCCAGCAGATAATAGTTACCCTTGGGTTTGACCTGTACCACACCCTGTGCCTGCATTTCGCCGACCATGCGGTTGTCAAAAGAAATGTAGGCATCGATATCTGCGCCCATAATCAGCCGGTCATATGAGACCACCTTGATTTTGGATTTCTTGGCTTCGTGGATGGCATTGTTGAGAACGGTGGCATTGTAAGGAACGATCACCAGCACATCGACACCGCGCGAAATCAGGTTCTCAATCTGGGCAATCTGCCTTTGTTCACTTGCGTCAGCAGACTGGACGTACACTTTGGCGCCGAGCTGTTCTGCGGCTGCCACGAAAAAGTCGCGATCGCGTCCCCAGCGTTCCACCCGCAGGTCATCGATCGAGAAGCCGATTTTGGGTGTTTTTGGGTCGGCACTGGCGGGCGCGCCGGTCAGTAACATCAGAACTGCCATTGCAGCAGCACCTACTATTTTTTTCATGTCTGTCTCCCTGATTTATTTTTAAACTGTTTTGAATTCTACATCTGATCCATGACGCCATGCGTATTCTGAATCAGGCTACTCCCAACCGATACACCGTAGTCTGCCGGTAAGTCTGCCCGGGCCGCAATATCACCTCTGAGGCATACGGCCCGTTGATCTGATCCGGGCAGGCATGCGCTTCCAGACAGAAGCCGTCATAAGCCTTGTATGGCTGCCCGCTTCTGCCCGGCACGCCACCCAACCCATTGCCGCTGTAAAACTGCACCCCTGCCTCAGTACTTGACACCTGCAGCTGCCGTCCTGAAACGGGGTCAAGCACCCGTGCCAGTTCGCGCAGCGTGGCACCTGGCCCAGTGCCTGGCAATCTGGCGCAGTAAAAGTGGTCGAATCCACCTGCCATGCGAAGTTGCGGGTCGGTCGCTGCCAGTCGCGAACCGATCGTCGCCGGTGCGCGAAAATCAAAGACAGAACCTTTCACATTGGTCATATCTACCGCAATGCCGCTGTCATCCAGTTTCATATAGTAGTCGGCGTTTATCTGCAGCCGCTGTTCGCCTATTCCGGCACTGCCACCATTCAGATTGAAATACGGATGCGCAGTCAGATTGATCGCCGTGGGTGCATCTGTCACCGCTTCGTAATCGATCGTCAGGCTGCCGTCGTCCAGTAACTGATAATGCACCACTACCTCCAGATTGCCGGAAAAACCGGCATCACAATGCGCGGACCGCAGTCTGAACGTGAGGCCGGTTTCGGTCTCGGTGGCCTGCCAGTGCGCCTGGTAAAAACCCCGAGGGCCGCCGTGCAGATGATTGCCCCTGTCATTGATGACGACCTGCTGCAGTTGTCCATCCAGCATGAAGCTGCCGTTTTTGATGCGGTTGGCCCAGCGCCCCACTATGGCGCCGAAGAAATCGCGGTTTTCAATATAGTCGCGTGCGTCAGGATAACCCAGCAATACCTCTCCCAGCCGACCGTCGCGATCCGGCGCCAGCCAGGAAACCAGCGCCGCACCGCGCTCGCTGATGGTCAGTTGCATAGCCTGCGCATTGCGCAAGGTGTACAGGTTGTCCACGCTCACTAGCCGGTCACTGTCAGTGTTGCCGGTTGCAGATCGACGCTGCTGGTGCCGGCATAAATTGTGAAACTGCCGGGTTCCACCACCCGTTTCATTTCTGCGTTGTAGAACCACAGATCGGATGGCCTGATATCAAAAGTGAGTGTCTTCGATTCGCCCGGTTTGAGTCCCACACGCCGGAACGCCTTCAATTCAAGCAGGGGCCGCGTGACCGAACTGATGTCGTCACGGATGTAGATCTGCACCACTTCATCGCCTGCAACGCTGCCGGTATTAGTCACATCAACCATCACCTGAGTGCTGTCGGCCACGCCCATTTTGTTGCGCGCCAGTCGCGGCGCCGAGACCGAAAACGTCGTGTAACTCAGACCGAAACCAAAGGGAAACAGCGGTTTGGTTGAGCCATCCAGATAACCGCGCCGCGCACTGGGTTTGTAATTGTAGAAAATCGGCAGCTGCCCGACGTTTTTGGCGATTGAGACCGGCAGTTTGCCGCCCGGGTTGGCGCGGCCGAACAGCAGGTCGGCCACCGCATGACCGGTTTCCTGGCCCATATACCAGCCTTCTATCAAGGCATCGGCACGTTCGGCAACCATGTTGACCGACAGCGGCCGGCCATTGAGCAGCAACACGATGGTCGGCTTGCCCAGATCAAAAATCGCTTTGGCCAGATCATTCTGCTGCCCGATCAGATCCAGGCTGTTGCGGTCACCGAGATGATTGTCGGCCCACGCTTCGCGGCTAGTCTGTTCATTGTCGCCCAGTACCATCACGATCGTATCCGCTGTTCTGGCAGCCTCAACGGCAGTGGCTATCAAACTGGCATTGACTTCCGGCAAAGTGAACCTGATTTCATCTTCACCCCAGACATGTCCTTCGGTCAGACGCACGCCTTCGGCATAGTCGAGCGTGAAACCGGCGCGCTGCGCTTCTTCCTGCAAGCCTTCATAAACCGACACCACATGGCGCGGGGTACTGGAGTAGCCGCCGATCGGGCAATCTTTGGCATGGGTGCCAAGCAGCAGCATGCGGCCCACTTTGCCCGGTTGCAAAGGCAGAATGTTGCCGGCGTTTTTGAGCAGCACCGCACTGCGGGTTGCGGCGCGTCGGGCCAGTGCAATCGCGTCGGGTATGGCGGTCCGACTGTCGGCCTTTGCTGCATCGACGTAAGGCTGTTCAAACAGTCCGGCTTCAAATTTCAGTTTCAGAACCCGTCGCACTGCCGTGTCAATCTCGTGTTCGGTCAGACGTTTGGTTTTAACCAGCTCAGTGAGCTTTTCGTATGCCAGGCCGTCCGGTGTTTCCACATCCACACCGGCCTTGAACGCTTTGAAGGCGGCTTCGGTCGGATTGCTGACCAGTTTGTGACGGGTGATTAATTCATTAATGGCAAAGTAGTCAGAAACCACCATACCTTTGAAGCCCCATTCTTCACGCATGACCTTGGTGAGCATCCAGCGGTTGGCGTGGGAAGGGATGCCGTCGATTTCGTTATAGGACGGCATCACCGCGCTGATATTGGTTTCGCGAATGATTTTTTCGAAGGGCGGAAAAAAATCTTCGCGCAGGGTGCGTTCCCCGACATTGGCCGGACCGATATTGGTGCCACCCTCGGGTTGACCATGGCCGGTCAGATGCTTGAGCGTGGCCAGCACTTTGTTCGGTGCCAGTGGCAACGTGTCACCCATAAACCCACGCACCGCCGCTTTTCCTATTGCGCCGCACAAAACCGGATCTTCACCATAGGTTTCTTCAATGCGGCCCCAGCGCGGTTCACGCGCCACATCAACCACTGGCGCGAGCGCCAGATGGGTGCCGCGCGCACGCATTTCGCGCGCTGCAACACTGAAGATTTCGCTCACCATATCCGGGTCAAACGAAGAAGCCAGACCAATGGCCTGGGGGAAGCAGGTGGCATCAACCGCAACGTAACCGTGCAGGGCTTCTTCGTGCATGAACACGGGAATGCCAAGACGGGTTTGCTGCATTGCCCATTTTTGCACGGCATTGGTATAGGTGGCCGTTTCAAGTGCGTTACGGTTCACCAGTGCGCCGTTGTCGCCTGCCGCGCCGCCAGCACCGAGTTGACGATCTGACGGACGCGCCATCATGCCCAGTCCATGCGGGTAACGTGTCATGGCCCGCTCGGCAGAGAACGCGCCTGCAGCATCCTGGATGGCATCTTTGTGTTGCCACACGCACTGCAGCTGCATCACTTTTTCTTCCAGTGTCATGCGCGCGATCAGGTCGTTCACCCGCTCGTCGGTGCCGGCATGCGAATTTTTATACAGCGGCAGTGCTTCGGCCGCTGCCCACACGGAGGTCGGCAATGCGGCAGCAGCGGCGAAGCTGCCCATGGAAGACAGAAACTGTCTGCGTTTAAAGCTCATGTGATGTCTCCGGATATTTTTTATTTATGTCAGTCTGGTGTTCGGCTGATCAGTTTGCTGAATATAGGGTTACTTTCAATTTAGTGCAAGCAAAAAACTAATTCGTTCATTAAAACAGGAAATTTAGAAATGAGCATGGCGCTGACTGTTGTAAATAACCGTCTTATTTCGAAAATTCGGCGTCGATTCAATTGACTGTTAATTATCTTTTCAACCGGCTGTGAGGATTATTTCACAATTAGTTCGAAATAAAAATTAATTTGGCATTTTAGATTGACTTGATCTTGAACGCACGGTTATTATCAAATTTCCTGAAAGCGTTTTCATGAACTTTTTTGTGAAATACGTGCGGGAATAAACCTGACAATATAGTCATCCAGCCAATCCCACGATGGATTGATTGAAGCAAAAATTAAAACTAGAGACAAACCACATGCGTGCTGCTTCAACGAATAAATCACCGCTGTTCTGGGTGCCGTCCGGCTATTTCACGATGGCGCTAACCTACGTCACCCTGACCTCCGTGTCAGCCATCATGTTCAAAAATCTGGGCATGGATAACGGGCGGGCCGCTGAATACGCCAGCTACCTGATTCTGGCCTACACCATCAAGCCGCTGTATGCGTCGATCGTGGAAATGGTGCGCACCAAAAAGTTTTTTGTTCTCTGCACCCAGGTCGTGCTGGGGCTGGGATTCATTGCAGCCTCACTGATGATGACACTGCCCAACGGGATTGCACTGCTGCTGATTGCCTTCTGGATTCTGTCATTTGTCGGGGCGACTCAGGATATTGCTTCGGACGGCGTGTACGTGACTTCACTCGACAACAAAACCCAGTCGCTGTATTGCGGCATTCAGAGTCTGTCCTGGAATATTGGTCCGATCGTGGCGTCCGGCGGTCTGGTGTATCTGAGCGGCTGGCTGCATACCAATTATTTCCATCATGATCCAAAACTGTTCGGGCCGGACTGGGCCCAATCCTGGCGCGTGATATTTTTCATCGTCGGTGTTGCCACTCTGGTGCTGGCTGCCTGGCACAGCCGGGTCATGCCAGACGGCGAGCGTGCGCAGAATGCGCCAACCTCGATGCCGGGCGCCTGGCTGATATTAAAAGATTCTTTCGTGACGTTTTTTCAGAAACGTGATGTCTGGATCATGATTGCCTTTGCTTTCCTGTTCCGGCTCAGTATCGGCTTTCTGGAAAAAATCGGTCCGTTCTTTATGGTCGATCCGGTCCGCCAGGGCGGTTTGGGTCTGTCCAATGAATTGCTGGGTATTATTTACGGCACCTACGGTCTGATCGCCGTATTGGTAGGCTCCTTGTTGGGGGGTATTTATGTTGCACGCAGAGGTTTGCAGCCCTCCCTTTTTATTCTGTGTTGTGCGGTGAATATTCCGAACGTGACTTTTCTGCTGCTCAGTATTTATCAGCCAACCGATTTGCTGGTCATCAGTGCCGGCGTGGCGGTGGAAAAATTCTTTTTCGGTTTCGGTTCAGTCGGTTTCATGATTTATCTGATGCAGCAACTCGCACCCGGCAAATACACCACAACCCACTATGCTTTCGGCACCGGCCTGATGGGTTTGTGCATGATGCTGACCGGTATTGTCAGCGGACACTTGCAGCAACTGCTTGGGTATGTCAATTATTTTACGTTCGTCATGGTGGCAACCATTCCCTCGTTTCTGGTTACCTGGTTTGCGCCGTTTCATATCACCGAAAAAAATCTGCCGGCGCCAATACTGAGTTCCCAGCCGGGTTAATCACTGCAACACTACCAGCAAATTTATGTCAAATTCTGAACCAAACAGCATAGTCAGTCGCGCCTTTCCGAAGGCTTTTTCCTGGGGCGTGGCCACCAGCGCTTACCAGATCGAAGGCGCAGCGCAAACCGATGGACGCGGACCATCGATCTGGGATACCTTTTCTCACACGCCCGGCAAAATCATTGACGGCACTACCGGTGACGTCGCGTGTGACCATTACCATCGCTATCGCGAAGATGTTGACATCATTGCCGGGCTCAATGCCGATGCCTACCGGTTTTCCATTTCCTGGCCGCGTGTGCAGCCGCTGGGATCGGGTGCCTGGAATGAAGCCGGCTTTGATTTTTATGCGCGTCTCATCGACTGTCTGGCGGCAAAAAACATCAGCATCCATGTCACCCTGTATCACTGGGATCTGCCGCAGGCGCTGCAGGATCAGGGGGGCTGGCTCAACCGCGATACTACGGTACATTTTGCCGAATACGCCGCCGAAGTGGCGCGCCGTTTCGGTAACCGGGTCGCTACCATCGCAACCCATAATGAACCGTGGTGTACGGCCAATCTGGGCCATGGCATCGGACAGTTCGCACCTGGCATGGCCGACCCGAAAGCGGCGGTGCAGGTGTCGCATCATCTGCTGCTCTCGCACGGTCTGGCGATACAGTCCATGCGCGCGGTCAACAGTTCAGCAAAACTCGGGATCGTACTGAATCAGTGGACCGCCATGCCGGCGACCGATACCCAGTCCGATATCGACATGGCCAAACTGGAATATGCCAGATCAGTGCAATGGTATATGGATCCGATTTTCAAAGGAAAATATCCCGAACTGGCCATGCAGCAAAGTGACCGGGAGGACCTCGTGATTCATGAAAATGATTTTAACGATATCCGACAGCCGATCGACTTTTTAGGGGTCAACTATTACACCCGGGCATTCTGCAGTGCCGCCACACCCAAGGTGGCTCCGGAAGGCAAACTGGGCTTCAGCGACATGGGGTGGGAAAACTATCCGCAGGGTCTGACCGATCTGCTGGTTGGCCTGCATAAGGAATATGATCTGCCGCCGATTTACATTACTGAAAATGGCATTGCCGTTGCTGACAAAGTGTCGGATGGCGTGATCAATGATCAGGAACGCATTACCTATGTAAAGTTGCATCTGAATGCACTGGCCGAAGCGATGGCGCAGGGCGTGGATGTCAGGGGATATTTCTACTGGAGTCTGATGGACAATTATGAATGGAATTCTGGCTACGCCAAACGGTTTGGACTGATTTATGTGGACTATGCAACGCAGCAGCGCACGTTGAAGAACAGCGCATTGTGGTATCGCAGTTTCATTGCAACTAACAAAGCTGGTGCGTAGGGGCGGAGCAGGGGTTTCGAGGAGCAATGCTCCTCGCCTGCGAAGCGGTGTGCGCATGAAGGCGCGCACTCCTTATAAACTTGCACCTTCCCGGACTACGCTAACAATGGTGCAATGCTATTGCACCCTACTTACTGATTAAGGATAAATTTGATATGCGCACCTGTCACCTGAAAACTCTTGCAATCATTATCGCCGGCACATTTTGCATGGCTGGCACATCGACCGCACAAACACAGGCAGCCCCGGCCGCGTTCGCCTGGTCCAACACCGCATTGACTGCCGATCAGCGCACTGATCTGGTTCTGGCGCAGATGACCCAGGAAGAAAAACTGAAAATGGTGTTCGGCTATTTTGGTTCAGACATGCTCGGCAAGGGCTTGAAAAGACACCCGCAATCGCTGGATTTTTCGGCCGGTTTTGTAGAGGGCGTACCGCGGCTTGGCATTCCGGCGCAGTATGAAACCGATGCCGGTGTTGGCGTGGCCACCCAGGGTACCGGCAAACTTACGCCGCGCGAGCGGACTTCACTGCCTTCCGGACTGGCAACCACGGCCACCTGGAATAAACAGCTGGCCTATCAGGGCGGCGCGATGATCGGTGCGGAAGCACGCGCTTCCGGCTTCAATGTGATGCTGGCCGGCGGCGTCAATCTGCTGCGCGATCCGCGCAATGGCCGCAATTTTGAATACGGCGGCGAAGATCCGCTGTTGGCCGCAACGATCGTGGCGCAGGAAATCCGCGGGATAGAATCGAATCATATTATCTCCACCATGAAGCATTACGCACTCAATGATCAGGAAACCGGGCGCTTTGTTTTGAATGCCAACATTGATGAAGCTGCGTTCCGGATGTCGGATCTGTTGGCCATGCAGCTGGTGATTGAACAGGCCAATCCCGGCTCGGTCATGTGCGCGTATAACCGGGTCAACGGTCATTACGCCTGCGAAAACAGTTTCTTGCTCAATGAAGTGCTGAAAACCGACTGGGGTTATGGCGGCTATGTCATGTCCGACTGGGGCGCAGTGCACAGTACCGCCAAGGCGGCCAACAATGGGCTGGACCAGGAATCCGGCTTTGAGCTCGACGACAAGCCGTATTTCAAACTGGCTTTGATTGCCGATCTGGAAAAAGGCGCTGTGAAACAGGCCCGGCTCGATGATATGGTACGGCGCATATTACGCAGCATGTTTGCCAAAGGCGTCATTGATAATCCGGTCCACGAAAATCAGCCGATTGATTTTGCAGCCCATGCGCTGGTCACGCGCAGTGACGCCGAAGAAGCCATGGTACTGCTGAAGAACGACCATCATGTGCTGCCGCTGAAGACCGGTCGTCAGAAAATTCTGCTGGTCGGTGCACATGCCGATGCCGGCGTGCTGTCCGGCGGTGGTTCTTCTCAGGTATATCCGGTAGGCGGCATGGCGGTGCAGGGTCTGGAGCCTTCGAGTTGGCCAGGTCCGAAAATGTTTTTCCCTTCTTCACCCATGAAACAGATTCAGGCGCTCTCACCCGAGGCCGAAGTCAGCTACAACGATGGCACTGATCCGAAGGCCGCAGCAAAATTGGCTGCCAAGGCAGACGTGGTGATCGTGTTTGCCGAGCAGTGGGTCGGCGAAGCCCAGGATGCCCGCGCTACCGGCTTGCCCGGCAACCAGGACGCGCTGATAGACACAGTTGCCAGCGCCAACCGCAACACGGTCGTGGTGCTGGAAACCGGCGGGCCGGTGACCATGCCATGGATTAAGAAACCTGCTGCGGTGCTGGAAGCCTGGTATCCAGGTACCAGTGGTGGAGCGGCGATTGCACGGATTCTGTTTGGACAGGTCAATCCTTCCGGTCATTTACCGGCCAGTATTCTGAAGTCGGATGCGCAACTGGTTAGAAAAGTGCTGGATGGCGACCGTGCCCATGAAGAAGTGCCGTTCGAAGTCAATTACTCTGAAGGTGCGGCAGTGGGTTATAAATGGCTGGATCTGCATCATGAACATGCGCTGTTTGCGTTTGGTTATGGTCTGTCATATACCGATTTCAGCTATTCCGATTTATCAGCGCAATGTCAGCGCGTGCAATGCCAGATCAGTTTTAAAGTAACCAATACCGGCAAACTGGCTGGCAAAACTGTGCCGCAAATTTATGTGGGGCCGGAACAAGCAGGCTGGGAAGCGCCGAAACGGCTGGCCGGCTGGGATAAAGTGGAACTGGAAGCCGGACAAAGCAAAACAGTCACACTCACGATAGACCCGCGTTTGCTGGCCATGTATGAGACAAAAAACAAATCCTGGCACGTGCATGAGGGCAGTTACAATATCATGCTCGCGCACAGTGCGGATGACAGTCATGCAAACAGCGTGAAGGTCAAGCTGCCTGACAGTGTCTTGGACATGCACGGTAGTGCGGCAGCGATGAAATAGTCTTTGAATCAGGGAGATAAATTTGCATACTGTAATGAGTACGACGGAGATTTTTCTGCTGGCAATGTTGATCATCTTCTCCATTCCCTACCTGATCTGGCGCGTGGGCAAGACCGATTACTATGCGCCACTGGTGGTGGTGCAGATCATTACCGGCATACTGCTCGGTCCCGGCGTACTCGGGGCGATCTACCCTGACTACTTCAAATTTGTCTTCAATGCCCAGGTCATTCAGTCCCTGAACGGCATCGCCTGGTGGGCGGTCATGATTTTCGTCATGATCGCCGGTATCGAACTCGATCTGGTCAAGGCCTGGCAGCACCGTCGTGAAAGCACGATTACCGCTGCGCTGGCACTCGGTACCCCGCTGGCCTTCGGTTGCGTTGCCGCTGGCGCCATGCTGGCATACGATGGCTGGGTCGGGCCGAGCGGCATGGGCTGGCAATTTGTTTTGGGCGTGGGCATGGCCTGCGCCGTGACGGCACTGCCCATCCTCATTCTGCTGATGGAAAAGCTCGATATTCTGCGCCAGCCCATCGGTCAACGCATCCTGCGTTATGCCAGTCTGGATGACGTGGCAATCTGGGGTGTGCTGGCGTTGATCCTGCTGGACTGGACCCGGGTCGGACGGCAGATCGGCTTTCTTGTGGTGTTTGCGCTGGCTTCGTACGCTTACCGGAAAATCATGGTGCGCCTGGAAGAGCGCGACCGCTGGTATGTGGGGCTGATCTGGCTGGGCGCCTGCGGCTTTGCCGCCGACTGGGCCGGGCTGCATTTTATGGTCGGGGCGTTCCTGTCTGGCGCAGTCATGGACACGTCCTGGTTTGATCAGAAAAAAATGGATTTGATGCGCCACCATGTACTGCTGACCATCATGCCGGTATTTTTCCTCAGCACCGGACTGAAAACCAACTGGGCCGTGGGTGGTTCCATGGTATTCATGGCTGCAGCGGCATTTCTGGTGGCTTCAGTGGCCGGCAAACTGATCGGTGTGCACATCGCCGGCCGGATACTGAAATGGGAAAAGGGCGAGGCCTCCATCATCGGCTGGCTGTTGCAAACCAAGGCGTTGATCATGATCATCTTCGTCAATATTCTGCTCGACAAGGGCATAATCACCAGCGCAACGTTTACCGCGCTGCTGCTCATGGCCATTGCCAGTACCATGCTGACTGTGCCGGTGGTGCATCCAAAGCTGCAGCGCATGAAAGAACTCATCTTCCGATCAAAATAAACCAGCAAAACCTGCCGTGACTTTATTTAACCCCAATCCAAAAATCATGCTGGTCGATCTGCCCGGCTACAAGCCCTGCGTGGTGATCGATAATTTCCTGCACAATCCGCACGCGCTCGTTGAGCTGGCCGGCACTGAACGCAGCAAATTTTCCACCCCGTCCCGAAATGCCTACCCCGGTATTGAATATGAAATGCCGGCCGATTTTTCGGCGCGACTGAATGATTTTTTTATTCTCAATATCAGAACCCATCTGCAGGCGCGGCGCACCGTGAGCATGTACAGTCGCCTGTCCATGATAACTCTGCCACCCCACGAGTTGGCCGCCAACCAGCGCATCTGTCATCAGGATCAGTTGTCCGACAATCCGCAACACTGCGTAGTTGCCTCGGTGCTGTATCTGTTTAACAATCCGGTCCTGGGCGGCACCAGCTTCTACCGACCCAGAGTCGCGCCGGCAGAATCTTCTGAGGCGAGCAGCGTCTCACAACAGGGTTACATTACCGAATCGAACCACCAGTTTGAATTGTTCTGTACCATTCCTCCGCTGTGGAACCGGGTCATTTTTTATGATGGCACCATTTTTCACTCCGCACATATCACCAAGCCTGAGCTGCTTGGTTCAAATCCGCAGCAGGGACGGCTGACATTGAACGGGTTTTTTACCTGCCGGAATTAGCAGGGTTTCGGGCTGTTCTGATTGAACCACTTGTCAACAATATTAATTATCAATATATGAAGTTGCCGGCTTCCGACTGGAGAGTTTATCCCAGAGTAATCACTTCGATGATGAAGATCTTATTATTACTGTTGCAAAATAAGTTCAGGTTATGCTTTTGCAAGCGATCAATCGGATCAACTCGCGCAAGACAATAATCTGGTGTGAGTTTTGACGCGAAGTTGAGTTGTTCAATCGGAGGGTGAAATTTCATTTCGCGCTCCGTAATAACCCAGATTGTGTTGGTGAAATCAGTCAAATACATTGAACACCGGCGGCAATTCAGATGGTCTGCGGCCATTTCCGAGGTATTCGATTTCACAGGCTTTCACCAAAGGAGCGACTCCATGTACCCAATTAATATCCCCCTCAAACCAATCCAGTCAGGCAATATAGCCTGTCTGGTACAACCTGCCATGACCAAAGCACGTCCGATTGCTGAGCCAGTGAAAAGTGATAATTCCATTCAGAACATCCTGCGCGAAATTATCGACTATATTTCGAATGCTCTTTTTGGTGATGCATCGGAGCAGGATAAGCAAGGCATGCAGCACTGGATCACCACGACCTGTGCCGAGAATTGTGCCAATGAAAGCCGGCAGTCAGTCCGCTATGTGTATGAAAAGCCAGGTGTTGAATTGAGAGTTGAATACCGGAAGGACAATATTACGCTCTGTGGGCGTCGGTCCGATGCTGAAAAGGGCATGACCTGGATTATCAAGAGGGATGCAAACAACAGGCCTTTGATTTACAAAAATGATTTTTCGTGGATGGAGTAAGTTTTAACGTGTCCATTGTTGGCGGCTTCGGTCCGGATTTGGACACCGCTAACGCATTCTTCTAAAAATCATCGCAACACTGCGCGCATAAGGATCGCGGAAGGTTGGATTTTCACTGTGATAGGCCCCGACCGCGGTCCAGGTATTGCCATACTTGAGCACCATTTTTTTGTAATGGCGCGCGCCGACGAAAATATTAATGCACGGATCGAGCAGACTTTCCTTCGTAATTCTGAACAGGGCCAATTCCGGCAGATGCACGGAATTGATCTGCATGCAGCCGATATCACTCGTGCCGTTTTTGTTGACCCGCACTGTGGCGTCGCAGCGACGGTTTTCCTGCAGTGCGATGGCGCGCAGCACGCCGGCGTGTACACCATGCCAGGCCGCGGCGTCGTCAAAACAGTCGGCATCGGCATGCAGGCAGATGCTGCACAACACCAAAGCGATAAACTCAGTCTTCATTGCCCATGGCTCTCCATAAGTACCTTCAAACTTTTGGAATCTATCTCAAATTCAAATAATTTCAAAGAAATTTACCCTATTGGTTTTCTGAGCGATTTCGATAAAACTGGCGGAACTCCAGATTGAATTTGAAAAGGTGGAATTCATGCAAAAATTAAAGTCAGCTCAAACAGCGGGAACAAATGCAAAGGCGGCTTGCCTGATCAGAATCACCGATACGCTGGCGGTGGTGGCCTGCCTGTTGACGATTCTGGCACCCGAATATGCCTGGGCAGCGGATACCAGTCCGTTCAGTGGCGTGACCGATTTCCTGCGCAGCATTGCCAATTTGCTGATATTGGAATGGGGCTACTACATCGGCATCATCACCCTGGCAATTCAGGGTTATCGCTGGAAGACCGGACGTATCGATCTCATGGAGCTGGGCGGCTGGGGTCTCGGAATAGGTCTGGTATTTTTCGCACCGAATATTGTTGCGGATCTGAAAACTCACGCCGGGACGATAGCCTGATGCCCGAACCTCAAACAACCGATGCGCATGAAGTGCTGGTGCTGTCGATGACCAGACCATCCATGCTCAGCGGCCTGACCTTCGGCAGCATCGGCGTCAGTTTTCTGGTACCGGGCATGGCTGCCATGGTCACCCGATCAATCTGGCTTTTTGCGCTGATTCCGCTGTTCCTGTTTCTTTCCTATCTGGTCTGTTTGAAGGATGTGTATCTGTTTGGCATTTTTGAATCGTATACCCATCTCAGGATATGTATGAACAAACGTCACTGGAGGTGTCGCAGCTATGCGCCTCGCTGATTATCTGAAAAAAAAGTTTGATGTGGCGCTGTCGGTTCCCGTGCCCAAAGGCATCACGGAAGACGCGAAAGAAATGTCATTGAGCGACATGATTCCCTATACCGCGCATTATGATGACAATACCGTCATGACCAAAGATGACGGGCTGGTGCAGGTCATCAAAATCGACGGCCTGAACTTTGAGTCGCTGACCGCACAGCAGATCAAACAGTTTGAGCACCGGCGCAATACCGCACTGCGCTCGATTGCCGGCAGCGATCGCGGTATTTATGTGCATTTGATCCGCAGAAAAATGCACAGCTATCCGGAAGGGCAGTGCCAGACCTGGTTTGCCCGCTACTTCAATGAAGCGTGGCGCAGACGTTATGAAAGCAAGAGCTTTTATATCAATGAAATTTATATATCCATCGTCTGCAATAAATTCAGACAGGGTGCGCCCGGTCTGGTAGACCGGATAGCCAGCGCGCTTTCCGGTCAGAAAATCAGTCAGTCCGATCTGGATACTTTTCAGGAACAGGCCAAAGGTATCAACGAAGCCGCGCAGGTACTGCTTGATACGCTGGCAGACTATGGTGCGAAGCGGCTGTCCATTCAGCGCGCGTCGGATAGTGCAAGCCCAGATTATTCCGAACCTGCAGAATTGTTTCACTACCTGGTCAATCTGGAGCAGGAGCGCGTACCCGTGACGGATGTGCCGTTAGATAAAACCCTGGCGCTGTCGCGACTGAATTTCAATGGCGTAAGTAATCTGATGGAAGTGCAGGGACTGGCCGGCAGCCGGGTCGGCGCCGTGGTCAGCATGGCAGAGTGGCCGTCCAGAACCGCATCGGGCATGTTGGAAGAATTTATGAAGTTGCCGGTTGAGTTCATTATTACTCAATCGTTTTTTTACACCGACCGTATCCATGCGGAAGCCGACATGAAGCTGGAAAAGCGTCGCATTGCCGTCAATGATCAGGAAGGCATCGCCGATGAAGACAATGAGGAATTAAAGCAGGGCCTGCAGGATCTGACTCGTGGACGTTCCGTCAATGGCCTGCACCATCTGAGCATGCTGGTGCATGTTGCCTCGCATACGCCACACGGTGCGAGCCAGGCGTGCAGCAAAACCATTGCAGAACTCGATACGGCAGTCGGTTACCTCAAAAAGGCCTTTGTCGGACTGGGTGTGAAAGCGGTGCGCGAGCAGTTTGCCGTTGAGTCCTTTTTCTGGTCGCAACTGCCCGGTCAGGCACAGCATTTCATCGCGCGCAGAGGCAAGATCAAATCCGCCAACTTTGCCGGCTTCGCTTCGCTGCATAATTTTGCTAGAGGAAAAATAGCCGGCAATCTGTGGGGCCCGGCCATCATGGCATTCGAGACCGAAAGCAGGACTGCCTATCATTTCAATTTTCATCGCGAGATGGATGGCATGGTAGCCGGGCATACCGCCATCACGGCTGACACCGGTTCCGGCAAAACTACCCTGTTGTCGGCCCTGATTGCCATGGCCGACAAGGCCGCGCCGCGCGTGTTCTGGTTTGATAACCGGCATGGCGCCAAAGTATTTATGGCGGCCATGGGTGGTGTGCACACCACGCTGTCGGTGCTGGGGCAAAGCGGCTGGAATCCGTTCCGCCTGCCCGATACGCCGGAAAACCGCATGTATCTGGTTGAACTGCTGACCCTGATGCGTACCTGCTACGGTGCCAAGGTCAGCGCCGACGATATCCGCCTCTTCAAAAAAGCGGTTGATGAAAACTATCTGTTCACCGATATGGTCGACCGGCGCCTGCGCAATCTGTCCTGGTGTTTTGGCACCGGCACCGAACTCGAACGGGATATGGCGATCTGGCATGGTGCCAACGGTGTATTGGGTGCGAACTGGAGCGTGTTTGATAACGAGGATGATCAGTTTGATCTGACCGGCTGCCGGCATTACTGTTTTGAAATGCAGCAGCTTATCAAGGATGGCAATGCCAGGCCGGAATTGCCCGTGGTGCTGAGTTATCCGTTCCATCGCATCGAGCAGGCCATGAACGGGCAACCGTTTATTCTGGTGCTCGAAGAAGGACAGAATCTGGTGAAACACGGCTACTGGCGTGAAAAAATCGATGCCTACATCATGCAGATCAGGCGCAAGAACGGCATTCTGGTATTTGTAACCCCGGATGCCAAATACCTGTACTGCGAAACCGATTCAATACTGAAACAAACGGTCACCAAAATTTATCTGCCCAATGACAAATATCAGCGTGAAGAGTTTGTCGACCGATTGCGTAACACGGAGACCGAGTTTCAGTTTTTAATCGACAACGTGAAGTCACGCAAATTTATCATCAAGCGCGGCAGTGAATCTGTGAAGGCGCAGCTTGATTTAAGTGACATGCCTGAATTCATTCCGGTTTTGTCTTCCAATGACAAAGGTGTGGCCCTGATGGAACGTATCACCGATGAACTCGGCACCCAGGATCCGGAGCAGTGGGTGCCGGTGTTCATGCAACGTTCATTACAGGAACGCACCCACAACCTGGCTCAAAACGCCTGAGGAGTTCAATGATGCAAAAAAAGTCTGGATTGAATTTTTTTGTTCTATGCAGCATGGCGCTCATGCCGGCCTATGCGCAGATCCCGGTTACAGTGACCTCTGATTTTCAGGCATTGCAGAATCAAGTTGAAACCATGGCAAGGTGGGCTGAACAGTTAAAGAACATGCGCGACCAGTTCAATAAACTCAGTCAGCAATACGAAGCGGTAACCGGGCACTATGGCCGGGGTGAGATCGGCTTGACCGATGCCGCCACCGCTGCTTCGGTAGTGCCGGGTTCATGGCAGGATGTGGTGGCGCGGCAAAAGAGCGGGGCGTTCGACACGATACAGAAAAATGTCGAAGCCCAGATCAGAACCCTGCCGCGTGAACTGTTTCAAAATCCGGACAGTCTGGATGCGACCGGCTATCAGTTAAGCACCGACGCAGTGCGCGCCGCCATGGCCGGTGGGCAGGCGCTGTATGCACAGGTGCAGACTAATTTAAACAATCTGACTGCCATGGCCGGACAGATTGAACAGACCAGCAACACCAAGGATGCCGCAGATCTGCAAAGCCGGATTGCTGCTGAAAACGGCATGCTGCAGTCGGCCATGGCCAAACTGAGTGTGATGAATCTGAATTTACAGGCCAACATGCTCAATGCCCAGAATCAGGCTGCAGCGCAAAATCAGCAGCGTTATGGCCAGCAGCCCGATGGTCAGAGTGAGCCATGAATTCGGCTGCCCGTCTATTTACGTGTCTGTTGGCGCGTTGCCGTTCTGAACGACGGTTGTCAAAAAACTGCCTGAACCTGACAGTGCTGCTGGCAGTTACCGGCTGCGTGGGCAACTCCGGAAAATTCGACCAGTCTCCCTGCGCCGGGTGCGATTTTCAGCCGGTAAATTCGGTTCAGACCGAAGGATAACGACTCCATGGAATTACTGACCATCGATGGATTTCTTGGTGCGACCGACAGCGTCACCCGCGTTTTTTTGGACCGGGTCTATCCGGGTCTTGCCAACGCAGTTGCAGAGCCCGTATATCTGGCCGCAATACTCTACTGGGCCCTGTTTGGCTACCGCATCTTCGCCGGTTATGCCGCACTGGAATGGCGCGAGATGCTGGCAAAAATCGTCATGACGGTGGCTGTGTTTGGTGTGCTGAACTGGGGCGGACTGGCCAGTCAGATCTATGGCCTGTTCGTTTCATTTATGGATTCGGGTGCGGCAACGATACTGGCCGGCGAACCGGCAACCAATCTGCTCAACGCCCTGTTTAAAAATGCCGACCATATTTCACGCACCCTGCGTAGCAGCAGTATCTTTCAGATTAACGCCATCATTGAGGGAACAGTGCTGCTGATTATCAATTCCCTGCTGTTTACGGTGGCGCTGTTTTACATGACTCTGGCCAAAATCGGTCTGGCCATCACGATGCTGCTGCTGCCGCTGTTTATCGGCTTTGCCCTGTTTGAAGGATCGCGCCAGTGGTGTATTAACTGGTTGAGCAAAATGCTGGATTTTGCCCTGATCTACATCCTGGTTGTAACCATCGTAAAACTTGGCTTTGTGGCGTTCGAACAATTTATTGCGGATATCAACCAGACTGCCAGTTTGATTAATACCCGTCCTGACCTGAAACCGGAGTCGCATATTGTCACCAATGTGTTCATCGTTGAAGCGGTCCTGGTTCTGTTCATGCTGCAGGTCAGGGAATGGGCCGGCTATCTGTCCAGCGGCGCGGCATCGTATGGTGAAACCATCGCCATGAAGTTCGCCAGCCATGTGCGCGGTTGAATCCAGATCGAATATGTCAGGGGATCACACTTTCCAAAATGATCCGGCCATGCGCAATGCGCTGCTGGGCGGCGCCAATAAAGTCAGGCAGGAGCGTGACCGTGCCTATCTGGGGATTGTGTTGCTGATGATACTGCTGGCCTTGTCGATTGCTGCCAATTTTGTTCTGGCAAAAATCCACACGGTCATTCCGGTAGTCAGCAGCATTGATGCCAATGGCCATGTCGTCAAACAGCAGGTGGTCAGCCGGGAAACGATCAGCGCCATGAGCAGTTTTGTAGAAAATCAGATTCATGAGTTTATTACCGCGTGCAATACGTTCGACCCGGCCTGGCGCCAATACTATGCCGATCTGTGCCGGCTGCATTCTACGGACGCCGTGGCCCGGCAATATGATCTGGAAACGGCCAAGGACAACCCGAACAACCCGTACTACCTGATTGGACCGGGCGCACGCCGTTATCCCAGGATTACCGCGATCAATCCGCTTGAAGTCAATGCCTATCAGGTCGAATTTGAAAGCATTACGGAAAAACCGGGAGCTGCGACCAAAGTCGACTATTTCACGGCGCTGGTGCGGCACACGTTTTCGTATTAGCCGCTGGCGTTGGGCGATCGCTGGGAAAATCCGCTGGGATTTGCGGCAACTTCCTACAGTAAAAATCTTAAACTGAGCCGGTAATTTAATAATCGAAAAGAGAATGCATGACAACAATGCGCACAATCAGACGGATGGCCGGTATTGCATTGCTGCTGTTGCCGTTGTCGCCTCTGGCGGCAAAAGAGCCGCGTGGACTCAGTTCTGACCAGCGCATCAAACAGATTGTGTATGACCCGAATCAGGTGATTGAACTGGTCGGCACCTACGGCTATGTCACCACCATCGAATTTGCTCCCGGTGAAATCATTACCGGCCGCACCTTTGGCGATTCGATCGCCTGGCAAACCGTGATCAAAGAAAATCACCTGTATCTGAAGCCGGTGGAGCCGGAGGCGTCCGGCAATATGACCGTGGTGACCAACCGGCATACCTATCTGTTCAAGCTCGATAGCAGTACCACCGACATGACTTTCATGGTGCGTTTCAAATATCCGGAGTTGCTGAACCAGTCTGCCACGATTGCTGCGGCCGACAAAGCGCAGCAGAGTATGCGGAAGAATTTCAATCCGGCTGCCCTCAACATGGATTACGCCTCGGCCGGGCATAAATCAGCCATACCGTTGCAGCGCGTATTTGATGACGGCGAATTTACCTATTTTCAGTTCGCCAGGCAATCGGATTTGCCGGTCATCTATTTTGTGGAAAGCGATGGCACCGAATCCATTGTTAATGTGCATCGTGACGGTGCGTATATGGTGGCAGAGCGGATCGGACGCAGGTTTGTGCTGCGCAATGGTCAGACTCATCTGTGTGTTGAGAATGCCGCCCTGGCTGGAGGAGAGGGCTGATGACGGATGCTGCAACTCCGCCACGCACCAACACTGTCAGTGCCAGCCATGAACAGGAAACGTCGATCGTAGCCGCGCAGCGCCGCACAAAAGTGAATGGTTTTCTGGTCGCTGCGCTGCTTGCGCTTGTGAGCGGTGCTGCTGCCTATTTTGCTTCCTCGGCGCAAAAGCCGGTCATGCAGGGGCCCGAGCCGCATTTGACGGCCGCGCCAAGAAAGCCGGTACCTGAATTGAAACCCGAGTTTGAAACCGAACCGAAGCCGGTCTATCCTGAAATGCGGGTGCCGCTTGAAAATCCGATCCTGCAGAACGCAAGTCCGACCGACCCCTTAAAAATACTGCAGCGGCAACTGGACCTGCAGCACACTGAGAAGTCGCGCCAGTTGCGTGAGGCACGGCTGAAATCAGCCCTCGATCCCTCGGACAACAATTCTGCTGCAGGCGCGTCGGTCTTGCCGGAGCTGCGACTTCCCCAGTTCAAGTCCGGTTTGCCAGAAACGCCGGCCGGCCCGGTTGCACCGGACAAGAATGCCGCATTTGCGCAGGCCGCTTCCGGGAAGGGCGTGCCCTCCAGCCAGGCCGCTGCCGTCAGCGACCCTGACCATAAAATTTTGCAGGGAAAAATTATTGAGGCCATCAGCATTCCGCGCATTGTGTCGGACCTGCCCGGCACGGTGTGCGCGCTGACGCAACGCGATGTGTATGCCGAACGGGGGCGCAGGGTGTTGATTCCCTGGGGTTCGAGATTGTGCGGTGTCTACAATGCCGATCTGCGCAAGGGGCAAAACCGCCTGTTCACGGTCTGGAATACGCTGCGCGTGGCCAACGTGGATGGCACGCTGTCGGAAGTTGCGCTGGACAGCGACGGTGCAGACCAGCTCGGCACCGCTGGCACCGGCGGCTTTGTTGACAGTCATTTCGCGGAAATTTTCGGCACGTCGGCACTGCTGTCGATTATCGGTGCCGGATCTGCCAATATGGCCGTGCCTGCCGACTATCAAAATTATTCGGCTGCGCAGTATCGTCTGTCGGTACAGCAGGCCGCTGCACAGACGGCGCAATCGGTACTGGCGCCGTACGTCAATATGCCACCCACCGTGACCGTACCGGCAGGAACACGGATACGTATTTTTGTGAATCGTGATCTCGACTTTTCTGCGCTGCTCCAACCAAAAAAACCGGCTGCCGAAGCCAGCGGTCAGGCCGACTTTTTTGAGTAATAGCCATGTCCCAGATTGCTTCCTTTCGCGCCAAACTGGCCTGCATGCGTGCTTATCTGGACGACCCAGAAGTCACAGAAATTGCGGTCAACCGTCCCGGAGAAATGTTTATTGCCCGGCGTGGCAAAGGTTACATGGAAGCCGTTGCCATGCCGGAGCTGTCCTTGTCCCTGCTCAAATCACTCACGGACGTAACAGCGGCGTTTACCAGCCAGACCACCGACCGGCGCAACCCGTTACTGTCGGCCACGATTCCCATCGATTTAAGTAAAGGCAAGGATGACAGTCTGCGCGGCGGTTACCGGGTGCAAGCGGTGCGCGCGCCGGCGGTTGCCGAGCAGACCATGGCGCTGTGTATAAGAAAGCCCTCGATGTTGGATCTGTCGATTCCTGACTATCAGCAAAGCGGTGCGTTTGGCAAAATCAATTGCGCCGTGCAGGGCGCAGCAACAGAACAGAATCTGCTGAGATTGGCCAGAGACAAAGACTGGCCGGGCTTTTTGCAACTGGCCATTTGCATGCATAAGAACATCATGATTTCAGCCGGCACCAATACCGGAAAAACCACGTTTGCCAATGCCCTGCTCAAACTCATTCCCATGGAAGAGCGCCTTATCACGATCGAAGATGCCAGAGAGCTCATGCCCAGGCAGCCGAACCGTTTGCATTTGCTGTATTCGCGGGGTGCGCAGGGTGAAGCCGCCGTAACCGCGATTGATTTGCTGGAAGCATCACTGCGCCTGACCGGCGACCGGATCATCATGGGCGAGCTGCGTGGTGCGGAAGCCTATTCGTATCTGGAACTGCTCAATACCGGCGCCGGCGGCTCCATCTCCACCATCCACGCCAACAGCCCGGCCATGATGTATGAACGCCTGTCGCTCATGGTCATGCGCGCCGGCATTCCACTGTCCCAGTCTCAGATCATTGATTACGCCAAGTCGCTCATACAGGTGGTGGTGCAGTTCCGGTTTGACCGGCACACCGGGGAGCGGTTTGTTTCGGAAATTTTGTATGAGGGGCGGTAAAAATGACTTTGATTCTTTTAACTTGTAACGTATAATTCACAAAAAATGATTCATCTCATCGATTATTTAACTGAAGATGGGCGCGACCCATTCAAGGATTGGCTGGCAAAGTTGACTGACCGGCAGGCAAAGGCAAGAATATTGACGAGGCTGCAGCGTCTGGCAGCTGGAAATTTTGGTGACTGCAAGCCAATCAGCGATGGTATGTGGGAATTGCGCATCGACTGCGGCGCGGGTTACCGGGTCTATTACAACCGCGCCGGCGGAAGAATTGTGCTGTTGTTGATGGGTGGTGATAAACGCAGACAGCAGGCCGATATTGATACAGCCTTGGACTATCTGAAAGACTGGAAAAGGAGAACTGCACCATGAGTAAAAAATCCAGGCCGCATGACGAGACCGTGGTGGACTTGTTGCGTGACGATCCTTCGTTCGCCGATGAATATCTTGCTGCAGCTATCGATGAAGTTAACCTGGAAGGCGGACGTGAAGCCTTGCTGGCAGCATTGAGGCATGTTGCTGAAGCCCAAGGTATGGCCGCAGTTGCCGAGCGTGCCGGCATTCCCCGCGAGAGTCTTTACAGAGCACTTTCACCAAATGGCAACCCCACCTTCAAAACCTTATTGGCGGTACTTGATGCGGCCGGGTTGAAATTAGGGGTGTATAAAGCAACCGTTTAACAAAGTCGAACCAAAACGGAGATGATTGGGAATTGGGGTTTTCAAGGGTGGCTCATGTATTTTTGGGGTCTAGAATCTCGGCTCGGACAGGTGTCGGCGCGCCTGTCCGATAACCATTCAATTAATTGGAGCTCCCATGATCAGTATCCCAATTGGCAC
This sequence comes from Oxalobacteraceae bacterium, assembly GCA_043758755.1. Lineage (GTDB taxonomy): Bacteria > Pseudomonadota > Gammaproteobacteria > Burkholderiales > Burkholderiaceae_D > Solimicrobium. The sequence goes on along the minus strand of JAYVMW010000051.1, from coordinate 13,184 downwards.
TGTGCCCGCACCCAAGATTTTATCCACCACAATTTCGCAACAATTTACACCTCAGGAACAGAGCATACGCGCCTTCATTGGTGAAGCCTGGGATGACAGCCTGACGCCGCATGACAATCTGGTCCGCACCTTAAAGCACAGTACCAACGTCGCAGAAAAGGGAACTCTGGTTTTAAAAGACCTTGAATTCCATCTGGAACCGGGTGAGCAACTGGAAATTCCAAAAAATATAGTATTGGTTAATTGTCGGCTCATTAGTGGCACAATCAAATACCATACCGGCAAATTGATTGCGAGCGGTGACCAGGCCAGGGCAATTCTGGTCAGTGTCCCGACATTGAATGATCAACCGGCCGACTCGCTGTTGAAAGTGAACAGCTATTTATCAGCCCAGGATTCCAGAAGCTTTGGCCAGGTAAATAAAAATATATTGAACACGGTAATTTCTCCCAGTACGTTGAACCTCGAACGTTTCAGATTTGTGCTGACATCGGATTGTGCCGGATTTGACACTGCAGACCGGTTGATCCGGTTAGGCGTATGTAAATTACCTGATTTTCGCAAGACGGAGCAATCATTTGATTCAAAGAGTGAACTGTTCAGACATCTTTCCCATAGTTGCAAAGATTTATATCTTTATTTGAGAACAAAACCAGAATCGATCAATGATCAGGACGAAGATGGCATGACGCTATTGCATCACGCCGCGTCGAGTGGTGTGACTGTGGGCGGGAATCGTTCAAGCCTGATTCATTATTTGCTTTTTAATGCGCAGGGTCTGGATTTTAATGTTAAAGACGCCAGCGGCGATACCCCCGTTCACCGTGCCGGGAACTATTGCACAGACAAAACAACCTGCTTCTATGTTTTTCCGGATTACGTGCGCAAGGCCGCCGAGCTTGGATTTGATTTTTGCACCAGAGGGCACAAGGGTTACACGATTCTGCATTTATCGGCGCTGAAATACTACCTGTGCGGATACCGTGGCCGCATAACGAACCTATCGACGGTATTGCAGATATTGAATGACTAGCACATCCCCAATCTGAAATCTGTTCTGGATACCATGTCGGACTCGGGCGCTACTGTTTTATTCTATTGCATCAACCGCTTCATGTTTGATGAAGCCAGAGAATTGTTGCAGGCCGGAGCCGATCCGCAATTATGCGGATCGCCAGAGCGCAGCCCGACAGCACAAATCGATACCTATAAAGAGGAAATGATTGCTTACAGGGCAGAACTGGTTTCTGATGATAATCAACAACAGATTGCCCATCTGGATCAACGTTTTAAATTGTTGGTTGAATTCGAGGGCTTTTTGCAATCGTTTATTCGTCCTGCCTGAACTGTTTACGCCTGTTGAACCCCTCGGCAATTGAGTCAAGTACCTTCGCTCCCGTTCCCTCATGTTCAATCAGGCTGAACAGTGCCTGATTGCAATCAAGAACCAGTGGGTCGGCAAGGTCTTTGTCACTTAATTCCCAGTCCCACCCGTCGGTCATTAAATCGAACAACTTCTGACTGTCCAGCAAGTCCATCACCACCAGCAGGCGGGCATACGCTGCGCAAAAAGCACCAGATTGATTTCGAAGCACCGTTCCCAATTGTCCAAATTCAAGCGCCGGCCAGACCAACTCCCGCAATGGTTGGATGCGCCTGCCACTGATGAGACATTTAGTCCGTATCAGCGCCCAGACCGTGCAGCACTGGTCAAAAATTTCGAGGAAAGCGGACCCGTAAGTGTATGCATCCGCAATCAAAAAGCCAAATATTCCCCCTTCTAACAATGGCTGCACTACCCTCAGGTAGTCGTCACTGTTCAAATGTTGCGCCAGATCGATATATAACTGAAGATAAGCGCAGGGCGCATCGGCCCCCATACTCAGTACGCCTTCCTCCATCACGCCAAGGGCAGATCTGTCACCGGCATCCAGATACTGAATAATTGTGTCTACCGGCAAAAGATGCAGGGCTTTCCCAAATGACTTGATCCAATCCACATCATCATTATCGATCGCAACGCTGATCGCATTAAGCGGCGTTTTTGTCAGCAGACGCCGAAGGTCGGACTGGTTCAGGCTGCTGCCGGAACCTGTTCTGAACACTTCTTCTGCCGGCACTGTCGGTTCGGCAGCGCGGCCGGCCAGAGCGTCAGAAAGCGTGATGCGTTTGTCATGCAGATCATCGAGCAGGCCAGCTTTGCGTATCGCTGTCAGCTGCTCGTGTTGCAGACACTGCACAGACAATGTGCGGTTCGCCACTAAAGGCCGGCAAATCAGCAGCGCTTCGAACTGGGTTTGCGTCAGGTGCAGCACATCGCGTTTTTTGATCGCACCATTTTGAAACAGACCGACCAGCAGCGGGTCATGCAACAACTGAACGCCCGCTGCAGACATGCCTTCCAGATCGGTCGGAATCAGTGCACCGGACCGGAACAGACTTTGCAGTGTCATGCTGTAAAACAGATGCCGGCCTTTGTCGGCCAGTCTGATCAACGTTGCGCGGTCACAGCGACCACACAAAAAATGTTCTGCTAAAAGCGGATTGCTGAAATATTCTTTCTGTCGTCCCAAAAGCACCCCATTGTCCAGCGTGGCCTGCATTATTTTCTGCTGCGCCTGCAGAAATTGCTGCGCCTGTGCCACCGTCATTTTGCCGCTTTGGATGTCTGAGGTCAGCGGAAACTGGATTCCCAGTTTGGCCAGATAATTTCGGCCAGTCTGGTTCGTCAGAAGGTTGTGTTCAATGCGCTTGCCGGGGTCGCGGTAGTCCAGCGCCGGGTGAGCGGTGCGCAGCCGATTTTTTTTTAATCTGTCCTCGTAATATTTATTGCCCAGCCAGTGATGCCTCCTGCTGGTTTGCATCAGATTCAGCATTTCTTGTTCTTTCAGCCATTCCGACTTCAGATGGAGAATGGAATCCGGCAGGCGCAACAGTCTGTCTTCTTTGGTACCGGTTTGGGTTTGAACAGAGTCAGTTCCGCCAGACGCAAGCGATTGTGGCTGTGCAGGTATGGTGAATGAAAATGAAGTCAGTGAAGTGGGTAGCATAAAAACCTCGATGATTAACTTTGTCAGCAGGATTTGATTGCGGCGGCAATTGTTAAATGGGAAGGAGTCAGGCCCGAATCGCATCAAGAATTCTGGCGCCCACCTCAAAATGTCCGAACGGGAGAAACAGTGCGTGGTAACAGTCGCGCAATTTCTTGTCGCTGTCAGAAGTTGACAGGCATGGCTGTTCCAGGCAGGCCCCCCACGCATTGAAGAAAACCTCGTGTTCCAGCAAATCCATCACAACCAGCAACCGGCCAAAGGAGCGATGCACACCTTTGTCCAGTATTCGAATGTTGACGAACTCAAACACGCGAAACTGTTTGATCAGCAGTGGCATGACCAGTGCGTGCAACGGCTCGATGCTCGCGCCACTGATTGCGCATTGGGCGCGCACCAATGCCCAGATCCTGCAGCATTGGTCTATGCATTCGGGTAGGTCGGCAATGATCGCGTCAACCACCAGTTCACCAAAAACATCGGACAGAAATGGCTGCACTACTTTGAGGTAGTCTGCGCTGTTTAAATGTTGGGTCAGATTGATATAGATCTGCAGATAGGCGCTCACGCACCGGTCGGCTCCCATGGTCATTAACCCGTTGGTGAGCCCGGTAAAGGCGCAGCGTTGTCCCTGGGATGAGGTATCCATGTAGCGGATGATGGTGTCAGGCGGCAAACGATGAACAATTTTGCCAAACGCCCTGATCCATTTCACATGGTGTTTAACCCTGCCATCTGCACATAGAAGTGCTTCCCGCATAGCGACACAGGCCGGTTTGGCCAGCAGTGAGCGCAATTCATAAGGGACTCCCACAGAGCTGGCCATGCCCTGTTGAACAGTTTTGCGCAACCCCACCTTTTGACTGTCGGTCAATGCCAGTACCTGGGTGACCGACATCTGTTTATTCATCAGCAAATCCCTGCAGATCAATATCGATTCGAGCTGTACCCTGGTCAGACTCAGTACTTGCTTCGGCCGGATCAGCGCATCCTGCAACAATCCGACCAGCAGCGGGTCATGCAGCAATTGCAGACCCGGACCCGAGATTTTTTCCAGATCTGCCGGATGCAGGCAGCCTGCTCTGAACAGGCTTTTGAGCGTCAGACTGTAGAATAAATTTTTGCCATTGCCGGACATTCTGAGCGCGGTTGCGATGTCGATACGATCATATTCAATATGCTCTCGGAACAGGCGGTTGCGAAACACGGCAATTTGGCGCCGGGCCAGGCCACCGCTGGTGCACAGGGCACTTATCGCATCGTCCTGGCGTATCATCAATTCGCGCACGCCCCCGATTCTCATTTCGCCGCTTTGAATTTTTGCAGTCAGCGGAAAATAGATTCCCATCCCGGCGAGCCAATCCCGACCGGTGCGATCCGAGCACAGGTACCGGTCGATGCGCAGCGCCGGATCGCGGTACAGACGAACCAGCTCAGGCTTGCTGCGCACATCTGGGATTAATCTTTTCTGGTAATACTGCGTGACGAGTTGTTGATGCCGTTTGTTGGATTGCATCATGCTCAGCATTTCCTGTTCGGTCAGCCATTGCGAGGTGTGACTAAAAACGCAGTCTGGTGACTGCGACAACCGGTCTTTGGTTGGTTCGGATGCGGATTGCGCAACATCGGCAGTTGTAAAAGTGCGGCTTTGAGCCGACGATGGTGGAATGGGTAACATGGAGGTCTGGAATCGGATGATGGTGCGGTTTGGCCTTTGCCTTGGGGCGAAAGTACCTGATCATAGGATCTGGGAAAATACGTGAAATTACTGTCGACAGGAACGGACAGTTGCGACCTTTCCATGGCATATCAGGTGAGTTGGCGTGGTCACAACCCAGGCAAGATTTTGAAATCAGGGGAATCCGGGGTGTGTTGGGTCAGCCGGAGAACTTAGAATCGGCAACCTGAACAGCGGCTTACCCGCGTTACCATTGCCACCCATTTCATTGTCATGCTAAATTTCCCGGTCAGCACCTCACCCACACCAGCCATTTCATTACCTCCCACCCCGCAACAAGCTTCGCCCCAGGAATTGCGTATCCGTGCGTTTATTGGCCCAACCTGGGATGACAGTCTGAGCGCGCATGATAATCTGGTTGGCATGTTCAGGCATTGCACCAACGTGGCAGAAAAAGGCGCGCTGACTTTAAGGGATTTTGAATTTCATCTGCAGCCGCTTGAGCAAATCATCGTCCCTGCCAATATCAAACTGATTGACTGCCGGCTCACCGGTGGCACCGTCAAATACCACGCCGGCAATCTGACTGCAATGAACAATCAGGCCAGAGCAATTTATTGCGGCATCAACAGCTTGACTCATCAATCGACCCAGTTAAAGGCGACAATCGACTCCTTCCTGTCAAAGGAAGATTCCAGAAAACTGGCTGTGGTCAATAAAGATTATTTTTCAGGTTTGAGTTTGCGCCCCACGTTGAAACTCAGTCGCTGGTGTTTGGATTATCAGGGGTTTGTGCGTGCCGATCACCTGATCAGACTGGGGCACTATAGGTTGCCGGTGGCAAGAAGGCCGGCAACATCGTTTACCGGCAAGGCCGGTTTCTTCAGTCACCTGACGTCAAACCGCAAGGATTTATATACACATTTAAGAACCCATCCTGAACTGGTGAATGATCGGGATGAGCAGGGCATGACCCTGCTGCATCATGCTGCGTCAACCGGATTGCAGTTGAACCAGAATGGAACCGCCGTAATAATGCAACTCCTGTTCAATGCGCCGGGCATTGATTTCAATATCAGGGATTCGAGCGGCAATACACCGCTTCACCTTGCAGCGCGCAATGCCACCCAGGCGGTAACGGCGGCCTATGTATTTCCCAATTACATACGCAAGGCTGCCGAACTTGGGTTTGACTTCAGTGCCAAAGGTGAGGGTGGTTTGACGGTACTGCATTGGGCGGCACGCCAAATTTGCATAACACCCATCAGTGGGCGCCGGATCAGCAACGTTATGCCATTGCTGCAAATTATGACTCAATCGCAGATTCCCAATCTGAATGGCGTGTTGGATGCCCTGGACGACTCAGGATCAACCGCTCTGTTTTATTGTGTGCAGCGATTTTTGTTGAATGAAGCCAGAGCAATGCTGTTGGCTGGAGCCGATCCGCAATTATCCGGCCCGCCCGAGCGAAGTCCGTTAGCGCAACTCAAGACCTGCACGGAGCATTTGTCTGCGCATGTAAGCCAGGAACTTTCCAAAGGTCGTTTGCCAATAAAAGTGGTTGAATATGGGCGCCTGCAAACCCTGATTGAGTTTGAAGATTATATGGAAACGTTTATCAGGCAAGGCAAAAAAAGCAGAGTGAGAAATGAAAACGTCGCAACTTTTTCTATGTACAGTCACCTTATTTTTTCGGCATGCGCTGCGGGCCCAACAACTCCAAAGCCGGCATCATGGCCAGGTCAGTGAACGCAGAAAGTTGCCACGACAGATGACCGGATAATATCACCTCAGAAAAACGACCCTTCACTTTGCCAAACTCATTTTTTATCGATTTTCGCACCATAGGCATTTTGAAGGATGGCACAATTGGTAGCATGGATACTTCCAGAGGATGATGCATGCCGGCCCGTGGCGTGAGTTGCCGGAACACTGAACCAAATCTTGAAACTGCATTGAAAGCACCTGAGAACCGCACCAGGGAGAATAGGTGTTAATACAGGCTGCCAGGATTTAGTCCGGTTTTAGTTGTTAGATCAGCGACGAGTACACACCACAGCCCAGATAGAGACCGTCCACCAGTTCAACATAAGACATCTTGAGTTGAACTTTGTTTGTTGCCGGATTGGTAATCTTGTATTCCACCCATCCCGGCCCCTTGCCGCACTGTTTGATGATCGAGCGCACCAGCTCATCACCGTCTATACCAGGTATGTCGCGCACCAGCGTGCCAACCTTCTTCTCATTGCCACCAAACGCCAGATAAGTGCCATTGTCATCCAGCGCAAAGACGTACATGTCGCGATCGAAAAAGTTGTTGGATTTTTCAGTCAGTGCGCGTAAAAAGGTATGGCGTGAACTACAGCTGTTGCGAAACTCAGCGGCGCGATTGACCAGTGCTACCGCCTCTGGTGCGGAACCCTGCTGCAATTTGAACAGGCCGATGGCATCGGAAAGTTGCTCGGCACGTGATTCAAGTTGTTTTGACTCTTCTACTGCTGCTGTCGCCATGCCGGCATTATTCTGGGTAATTTCATCGAGCTGACGCATTGCTGCTGAAATTTCACTGATGCCCGCGCTTTGATGGGCGCTTGCAGCGGAGATCTGAGAAACGCTGGCCGATACCCCATGAATGCCGGCCATGATGCCAACCATGGCCAGTTCGGTTTTGCGCATGGTGGCCACGCTGGCAGTAACCTGTTTGCCTGACTCGTGAATCAGATGGCGAATCTCCTGTGCGCTGGCGGCTGAACGCTGCGCCAGGGTTCTGACTTCCGTGGCCACAACCGCAAAGCCCCGACCAGATTCGCCTGCGCGCGCTGCTTCAACTGCTGCATTGAGCGACAGGATGTTGGTCTGAAAGGCCAGCGAGTCGATTACGCCAATGATCTCATTCATTTTGCCGGCACTTTTTTGAATCACCTCAACGAGTTCGACGCAGGTTTTCATCGATGCCGCACCATGTTCGGCCAGACTGCAGACTTCCGTGGTTTTGCCATCGACCTGCCGCGCTATGTCTGCATTTGTCTTCACCGCATCAGCAATTTCACTGATGCTGGCCGAAGTTTGCTCAACATTGGCGGCCTGTTGTTCGGTGCGGTCTGACAAATCCTGACTGCGTGCGTATTGAATTTTGCCGGCGTGGGAAACCAACGCCGCATTACCGCCAACGGTTGCAACGATGCCGGAGACTCTGGTAATCATCCGGTTCAGCGCAGCGGTCAGCTCACCAAATTCGTCATGTCGCTCGATGCCGGCATTCACATCGAGGCGGCCATCAGCGATTCTGTTGGCTGCACCGATGGCCTGGGCCAGCGGTTGACGGATAGTGCGAATCAGAAGCATTGTGCCAACCAGGACAGCGGCCAGTAACACCAAGATAGTCGCAATTGCGCCATATTTGAGTCGATCTCTGGATTGACTAATTTCAGCCAGAAAAGTAGTGCGTAACGACTCTTCCAGAGTGACCATTTCTCGAATCGCCTTGAGATACGCCTCTGAAGCAGGAACGTATTCGGTATCCAGTATTTTCAGTGCGTCATCCAGTTTGCCGCTATCCTTGAGGTTCTTGGCTTTAGCTCTTAGCTCAAATACGGTTTTACGCAGCTCGCCAACTTTGGCCAATTGGGCAACTTCCTGGTCATCAAGCTTCATGGCCTCCAGTTCTTTTTGCGTTTCGCTGATTTTGCCAGAGGTTTCTGTCATTGGTGTTTTGAACATCGCCATGATATGCGGCTCGGTGCTGGCAGCCACGGCGAGTGCGCGCGCCGCGTTGACCTCAGTCAGCTCGGCCCAGCGCGCGATGATTTCAATGCGAAAGTTCAGGTCGGTCAGCCGGGAGTCCATGCGCTTTTGCAAATTGGCACCCAGAATTGTGTTGATTATAATCAATCCCAACAGAATCAATACCATTACGCCAATTGCAAGCCAAAGTTTGGTGGCAATGCGCAGATTGTTGAATTTCATGTTTGTCCCCGTACAGACGCTGCAAATCAAGTTTTTTTAAATTGAGTTTGTGGCGCAGTATGTTTTTTGGTTTTGATTGTTACAAAGATCATTAACGTCAGTTATCAGTAAAAAGTTAACATCTTTTAATGTTCGGTGTGCGAGCCCAACGTCGCGCTTCACTCATCCATGTTAGTTGTTCGCTGCAGTAAACAAAAGGCGAAACTCGGCAACATTGAGGTTCATTGATTGCGCTAGATCAACAGAGGATATAATCAGGCAGCCTGTATCGCTTCAGAAAGTGAATATGATTGCACTTTACCATTGCATGAGCGCCCGTTCGTTTCGTCCGCTTTGGATGATGGAAGAGCTCGGGTTACCGTATGTTTTACACATGTTGCCGTTCCCGCCACGGGTTCACGACAAATCTTATCTGGCCGTCAACCCGCTGGGTACGGTCCCGGCACTCATCGATGGCCAGACCAGAATGACTGAATCTGCCGCCATGTGCCAGTATCTGGCAGCACGTTCAGCACCGACGTCGTTGCAGGTGGAAGTGCATGAAATCGATTTCGGCGCCTATCTGAATTACCTGCATTTTGGGGAAGCGACGTTGACCTTTCCACAAACGATCGTGTTGCGTTATGGGCGATTTGAGCCGCCGTCACGTCAGTCCCCGCAGGTGGTCGAGGATTACACCAGATGGTTTCTGGCCCGGTTGCGAACCCTCGAGCCACAGCTTAGCAGCCACGAATTTATCTGTGCCGACCGGTTTACTGCTGCTGACGTTTCGGTGGGTTATGCGTTGCTGCTGGCATCGCATCTGGGATTGGCTGAAAAGTTTACTCCGGCTGTGGCCGCCTACGGGCAGCGTTTGCAGCAACGCGATGGCTACAGGCGCAGTCTGGCATCGCAGGAGCGCGCCGCACTTGAGCAGGGGGTGTCGCTGGTGCCTGCTCCGGATGCAATGCCGTCAGAGTAACGTCCCAGGCAGTGCCCATCTGTCTGGATTCATCGAACAGTTTCGACATTAAGTTTTCGGTCGATACAATATGGGTAGTTCGGAAACCATTCTTACCAAACAAAAGCCCTTGAAAATCTGACTTTTCAAGGGCTGTTTCTTTTCTTGGCGCGACTCTACATTGATTGTGTAACACTGCCAAACAATTTGGCTTTTAATGAATTGTCCACAGGATTATCACCAATCCAGATTTTCAGGAGTGCATTGAAAAATCCGGGATCGGTGAAAGTGTCTCCTATTTTCTTGCCATTGATCAGAACATAGCAGCCTACATCGGGTGCCGATTCAATCGAAATTACATCACCTTTGTTGATTTCGGCGACCGTTGAAAACAGTAGGCCAAACCTGGCGAACTGGTCGGTCAGTCTGGTTCTCTCGGCTATTTCTGTATTTTTATTGACCCCATCCATAAATGCCTGAGCCAGGCTGTCACTGCTGACTTCCCGCAACATTGTCAGGGTGATTTTTTTGGGACCGCTCAGGGCCAGAATGCTTTCGGTGGTATTTTTGTTTTCAGTCAAATACAGTGCAGCTACGTAGACTTTAAAAAATACTTTGCGGATTCCGGCTCCGTTTAGTTTTAACGGGGTATTTGCGACCAGTGACGTTTCATCAATTTCGGTGCCTGATATTTCGACGGCCTGAACTGTACCCATCAAAGTTAGAGCCAAACAGAAAAGTAATTCTTTAACAGGTAAATTCACGTCTCACCAGTGCTTTCTATGCAATCAATTTAAATGTGGATTTCAATACCGTGTTCCATGGAACGCCGGATTTTATTCCAGAACCTGACTGTATGGCACATCATAAAATAGTGGTGTAATTCTAATCAAATCACGCCATCAGTTATTGGGTCCTCTTCCTGTTTGGCCAGAAAGCTTTTCACTTGTTTCATTCGGGATTTACTCTTAGGACTATGTTGACTTTTGAGCGGTTAAATCTATCTCATATGCGACCGAATAGAGTTTTCCCAGAAAGTTATATTCCAAAATTCGGAATTTTATATTCCTGAAAAAGCAAAAAGCCGACGATTAAGTCGGCTAAGCGCTTGAATATTTTGGGGTGATCGATGGGGTTCGAACCCACGACAACAGGAATCACAATCCTCAGCCATTCTTGTTTAAAATCAAAACGTTAAGTAAATTTATTGGAGCAGAACCTATAAAAAATCGGTTGTTTTACTGGGGCGGGTATTTGCCGTCCTCCAAAAAAACGGCCTGAATTAACGCCCACTGCTGGGTAATTGGATCGCGATTTACTTGATAGTTCGGTTATCAATTGCACTGGCCCGCTCAGATTAGGGCTGCCAACTACCTGCCAATTCGCGGCATGTCTAGCGAGACCCGGTCCTATACAGTTTGCTCAATTGCTCTAAGGTGGCAAGCAGCATCTGGGGACAGCGTATTTGCTGATCTTGGATTTGGAGATGAAGAATCGATAAAACTGGGAGCCGAATCGCATCGAAGAATGGCTGAAAAAACTTTCGTCAAGAATTACCTCACGACAGAAGGCTCGGGACGGATATCAGGTTCAAAATGCAACCACGATGGATGATGGCACCGTTTCCAGTGCTTCATTCGGACACGACGTTGGCCACGAATGGAGCTTAAGCGGTAAAGACGGCGTGGTGTTCCAGCAGATTCTGTCCAGTCCGAAAGAAACGTTGAACTTGTCCGTGCATCGGACCACAGAGAAGGAACGCGAACGGTATACGCTGACGAGTTATTCGACAGTTCCGCCCGGTGGCTCGGGCGGCAATCAACTATCCCAAAATCATTATTTCACCACCAATGAATTGGGCATAGACTACAAAAATTTCGTCTCTGCAGATGAAACCATCAAACTAGGCTACAGGCTGAGTCGTGACGACGACAATTTTGACAATGCCGGGAGCAGTGCCGATCCTGTCGCTGGCACGCTAGCTTCGGACCCGTCACTGAACAACCAGTTCCGCTATCGGCAAACTTTTGACGCGGTGTACGGATCGTATCAACGAGAACTCGATGGATGGCAAATTTTGACCGGACTGCGCGCCGAGCACAGCAGCGGCGGCAACCAGCTTACGTCGAATCAAATTAGTTAGCGCAGTGACTGTGGTTGGTACCCCAGTGTGCATCTGGAAAGGTCTCTTCCCAGCCATGTCACCCTATCGGTGGTGCACAGCCAGCGGTTGTCACGTCCCGTCCCGGATGATCTCAATCCCTACATTGATTACCGGAACCCTAAAAATCTGGAGGGCGGCAACGTCAATCTGTTACCGGAAAAAAGTCAGTCATTGGAAGGCGGCTACCGCGTCGAGTCGGATGAGTTCAACTACGGCGCAACGGCCTATCTGAAACAGGTGAACGACGCCTTGGGGCCAGACAAAGCGGCCACGTTCCAGGCGCTTGATCAACAAACACACCCCATCGCTGGTGGCCCACAACACTTTGACCACGTTACCGCGCCTGCCACGGAATACAAAGACGTGTCCGGCCAATGGATCTTCTTCAAGGGTCAACTTAACTTTAGCTGCCAGACCGTTCATGCCGGCACGCATATCGGTTATCCCAGCGGCCAACCAGATGCGCGTTCCTGCCGGGAGACCCATCATGGGCGTAACATCCCAAGTAGAGCACGCAGCGTAGGCAGGTCAGCATTGCCATCAATTCGTACGACAGCGCCGGCTATCTTGACTTCAATCACGCCTGGTTGGGCAGTATCAGCATTGCCGTCAACAACACTGGGCATGGCAGTCGATTTTACCGATGGTAAATGATCTGGATTCTCGTCGATGACCGTCACAGGTAGCATGGCCTGCCGGTGTACCACGCCGTCGAACTGGCCTTCCCGTAATTGCCGACGCTACTTGAACAGCATGTTGACGTTGATGTTGCTTTCCTGCGCCGGCAGCGAGACCGAAACTCCCGGTTCCGATGCGCGCTGCGCAAGCTGCTTCTTGAATTCCTGTTTAAAGTTGGTGCGTTTCTTCCTGTGGATCGGTGTAGATAGTAATTCCAAGATAGCTCCCGCTAATATTTAACGGGAACTACTTTGAAGCTTTATAGCGCGGGCGTCCAGACGGTTCAGACGAGGCGTACATGGACGCCCCCGGTTTGCCAAGCTTTCATTTCATGACAGCAGATAGGTAAAGATTGCATTCGTACATTCGGACTTTATATGCGATTTTTAATCGCTGTCCCTGATGGAATGTGCTGGTTGGCACCTCAATCGGTTACGCGCACTTTACGTGCCGCACCTCGCACGGGCTTTGCCAACCACGGTCTGACCTGTTTGCCATCACTTCTTGATTGCTTAAGCAATCGGTGGAATTGATTGCCTCTATTTCCAATTATTGCTGTTTGCTTCTTGCTGCGTAAACCGGTTCGATTACGCGACAGTGTAATCGGACCGGAATTCTCGATCATGCGCCAACAGTGCCCAGACAATTCTGGCATTTTTGTTGGCCAGTGCTACTGTGGCTACGTTCTTGTTTCTTCGGCCAATCAAC
>JAYVMW010000050.1:0-35116 GCA_043758755.1 Oxalobacteraceae bacterium | reverse complement strand
TCATCATGGTTTTTCCGCCACCGCCCGTAAATGGGCTGGGCACCATCGGTGGCTTCAAGATGATGATCGAAGACCGCGCCAACCTCGGTTACGACGAGCTGTACAAGGCCACCCAGGCAATGCAGATGAAAGCCTGGCAGACCCCGGAACTGGCAGGCGTATTTTCCAGCTTCCAGATCAACGTGCCGCAATTGTTTGCCGACGTGGATCGCACCAAGGCCAAACAGCTTGGTGTGCCGCTGTCGACGATCTATCAAACCTTGCAGATCAATCTGGGCTCACTGTACGTGAATGACTTCAACCAGTTTGGCCGCACCTACCAGGTGCGGGTCCAGGCCGATGCACCGTTCCGTTCCCACGCTGAAGATATTGCCCAGCTCAAAGTGCGCAACGACAAAGGCGAGATGATTCCATTGTCGTCCCTGATGCGCGTCAGAGACAGTTACGGTCCGGATCGGGTACAGCACTATAACGGCTATGTCACTGCCGATCTGAATGGTGGTCCGGCACCGGGTGTCTCCAGTGGTCAGGCTCAGGCTGCTCTGGAAAAAATTGCCCGCGAAGTTTTGCCGAAAGGGATCAGCTATGAATGGACCGAGTTGACCTATCAGGATATTTTGTCGGGCAACACTATGATCTATGTGTTTCCGCTGTGCGTGTTGCTGGTGTTCCTGGTACTGGCTGCGCAATATGAAAGCTGGACTTTGCCGCTGGCAGTGATTCTGATCGTGCCAATGTCAATCCTGTGCGCCCTGATCGGGGTCAAACTCACCCATGGTGACAACAATGTGTTCACCCAGATAGCGTTGTTTGTGCTGGTCGGACTGGCGTCCAAGAATGCGATTCTGATTGTCGAATTCGCCCGTGAACTTGAGGAACATGGCCGTACCGTATTGCAGGCGGCACTGGAAGCCTGTCGGTTGCGTTTGCGCCCGATCCTGATGACCTCGATTGCCTTCATCATGGGGGTGGTGCCACTGGTGTTCTCGCATGGGGCCGGCTCGGAAATGCGCCATGCCATGGGTGTGGCGGTGTTTGCCGGCATGCTGGGCGTCACATTTTTCGGGCTGTTTTTAACACCGGTGTTTTATGTTTTATTGCGCACGCTAGCGATTCGGCTTGGTTCCAAAACCGCCAAAGCGATGGTGCCAACCCTGGAATTGGAAGGACTACATTGATGAACTCGAAAACACACAGGCCCTTAACGCTCGCGTCAATTCTTGTGGCGCTATTGCTGACAGCATGCGGCGCGCCTGAACTCAGGGCGCCGACCATCGGGGTGCCGGATACCTTCAAGGAATCCGCGCAGTCCCAGCCAATGATGGCCAGCGACGGCAGCGCCTGGCAAACGGCCCAACCGGCTGAATCGCAGTTGCGTGGCGCGTGGTGGCTGGTCTTTACTGATCCGGCGCTGAATCAATTGATTGACGAAGCCACAGCGGCGAATGCGAATCTGGCAGTCGCCGCAGCGCGCGTCAAACAGTCACGTGCCATTACCGGCGTGGCCGACGCTGACCGAATTCCACAAATCGGTGTCAATGCCGGCGCCCAACGGGGCAGGTTATCGCCGCTGGCGATGGGTCTGCCGCAAGGCACAGCGCTTGCACCAGGCAATCTGTATCAGGCCAACCTGAGCGCCAGTTATGAAGTGGATCTGTTTGGTCGGGTCGCCTCCAGTGTCAATGCGGCACAGGCCGATTTTGCGGCAAGTCAGGCCACCTATCGCTCGGTATTGCTGTCGTTGCAGGCGGACGTTGCGCAAACCTATTTCCGGCTGCGTGAAACCGATGCGGAACTGGCCACGGTGAACGATACCGTCAAGTTGCGTGAAGAAAGTGTGCATGTCAATCAACGCCGTTACGATCTGGGTGACCTCGGAGAGTTCGATCTGATTCGTGCCAAAACCGAGATGTTCACCGCGCGTGCCGAAGCCGTCGGCCTGCAGCGCCAGCGTGTCACCAATGAGCACGCGCTGGCGGTGTTGCTCGGCAAACCAGCCTCCGTGTTTGCAGACAGTGTCAAGCCGCTGGAGGAGGGCGCGCCATTGCCGCAGATTCCGGCTGGCCTGCCAAGCGCGTTATTGGAACGGCGTCCTGATATCGCTGCAGCAGAACGCACCATGCAGGCGGCCAATGCGCGTACCGGCATAGCCCGAGCGGCGATGTTTCCGGCTCTGAATCTGAGTGCAGGCGTGGGTGGCATGGCCACAACCGTGCCGGACGTATTCAAATGGACCAACAGTTCCTGGCTGCTCGGTGCATTGCTGTCTATGCCTGTAATCGACGGTGGCCGCAACAAGGCAGTGGTTGCCCAAAGTGTAGCGGTGCTGGAAGAATCGGTTGCAAATTATCGTCAAAACGTGCTGGTTGCTTTTGCCGAGGTGGAAGACAATCTGGCTGGCTTGCGGATTCTGGCCGGGCAATCGGAGCAAATCGAGGCTGCGCTGGTGTCGGCGCGCCGTTCGGTAGGGTTGGCGCAGCAGTTGTATGCAGCCGGTCGCTCCAGTTATCTGGATTTACTGGACGCGCAACGCAATCTGGCCACAGTGGAGCGCAATGCGGTGCAGTTGCGTGGCGGACGGGCCGTGACGACGGTGGCGCTGATTCGTTCTTTGGGCGGTGGTTGGGACAGCGGTGTCGGGGTAACTCAGCAATAAGGCAACTGCGCCTGCACTGGTTAAAAATCGGTGCAGGCGTTTTTTATTGGTAATTTGACTGATAAGATGTGGGGCTTCATTTCGATGTCAACTCTGAAAGTGAAACCGTGACCATTACGCCATCAACAATTCGCCAGCCCGTTCACGCCGGTTGCTGGGTCATCATGGGTGTCAGCGGCTGCGGAAAAAGTACCGCAGGCCGACAACTGGCGCAGACATTGAATCTTGAGTTTATCGAAGGTGATGACGCACATTCGGAAGCCAACGTCGCAAAAATGGCAGCGGGTCAGCCGCTCAATGATGCTGACCGGCAGGACTGGTTGATGAGTTTGGCTGCCTCAATTGGGGCAGCAAGAGAGCAGGGGAGAGGTCTGGTGCTGTCGTGTTCGGCATTAAAAAGGCGCTATCGGGACATTTTGTGCAGTGGTAATCCTGACATCGTCTTTGTGCATTTGCACGGTGAGAAGAATTTGATTGCCCGGCGCCTGAAAGCACGCAGCAATCACTTTATGCCAGCCGCACTGCTGGACAGTCAGTTTACCGATCTGGAAACCTTGCAGGCCGATGAACGGGGCATCACATTATCTGTCGATCAATCTCCTGACGCATTACTGGAAATTTTGCGCAGTACAACGTTCAGGTGATCATTTTGACTTTGAATTAATTCAAACGAGTCTGGTTTCCAATTCGGGTACAGCTCAAAATTTAAACATACGGCCATCAAACTAAAAATCTCTGACTATTCTTAACTTGACGTCTTTATAGGCAGGATGCAGTGGGTTAATAACTGCATTAGTCGCTTCCGGAACAATTGCTGACGGTACGATCAATACCAATTGCGCAGCGGAGATCAGCCACTTTCGCCCGAATTCCTGGGCGTTTGCAGAGCTGGGCAATTCTGCCCAATCCTTTGGTAGCGATGTCAAAGGCGCCCGAGTAATGGTGTTGCCGTCATCCGGAACTTCGATCGATACCAGTTTAAGGGGAGGGCAGGCAGTAGCGGCAAGGTGGACAAACTTTTCAAGTGCGCAGATTTCAACATTGGTACCAGCATACATAGCTGGAACGCCAATCGGATTCCAGCGCCCGCCATTACTGCGCGCGCCTTCACAGAGCTTATCGAGCGCCCATTTCTCCGTTGTTATGCGCCAAAAAATCAAGCAACACCACCAGTAGCTATGGCGTTGAGCACCTGTTTGACTGCAACAGCCCCAAGTTCGGTATCCATCAGATCGAGCGGAGCCGCTCCTTCAAATACCCGATTTGGCTCACCCATCCAAGCAATTGCCGCGTCCTGATCCTCAAAGACATCAATCGCCATGCGTGCAACAACACTCATCCGGTAGATGCGCTCGGTTGCTGCGGAATCGATTTTTGCCTTGTTGTGCTGCAATCGACTGGCTGTGGTTGCAGAGACGCGGGCAATATTTTGGATCCGGGCGTCTGGCACGTTGAAAAAACTGCTCGCTGATTTCAGGATGCTGGCTGAATAACCATCCCTGATTATTTTGATTGCGGCCAGGCCCGTAACAGGTGCTCCAACTACCGTTTTTCTGAACATGTTCGGGTTGCCGCGTCGTGCTTTGGTTTGCCGTACCTGTTTATCGGGATCTGGCAATTCTGGGTTAAGAGATTTTGTGCTCAACATTTCAGACCTCCAATTGACGGTTTATATTACACCAAATGGTGAATCTGCGTCTGAGAATAACAATATTTTGTTTGAACTTTATAATTAGCCAAGAGAGATAATGATCTTCTTGCCAAGTGCATGCGCAGCCTGCTCGACAAATTCCAACTTTGAAGAATGACGAATGTCGAACAGGCGATCAACCTGCGGCATGTGAACATGCAGTCGACGCGCCAAATCCGCTTTCCGTATGCATTGCGAGAGCATCTCATTCCAAAGCAGAACTTTCGACGTTTCAAGGGCAAGCAACTCGACTTCGAATTGTCCACGTTTGGTTTTTGATGGCATGGGGATTGCGCGACGCTCATCGAAATAGATTTCCAAGGCGGTTTCAAGGGCATCAAGCGCATTTAACAGTGCTTCTTCTTTATCATCGCCTACCGAATTTGCTTCTGGAAAATCTGGAAAACCAACTAGAAGAGACCCATTCGTGTCGGGTGTTAACGTAACTGGATAAACTAACATGACTTATTTCCCTTGAGTTATGACGTTATTTTTGCAGATTAGAAGATTTTTATACCAGCTTTTGCTCACATATAGCGAGGAGAAATGTGCCGCGACCTGCAATCCTATTGTAAGACTCACAGAATATGGGAAGTAAATTAGATACAAGTATGCAAAACGCCGATGTATCTAATTTACTTCCCAAAATGTATCTAATTTAGTTCCGAGCACTGAAACGAAAGCGCGCTAACGTAATTCTATATACCTTCGATCACTCCTAACCGATAAGCTATGGAGATACCGGGCCTCAAGTGACGTGGATTAAGCTAGAGGTCCGAAGAATCAGAGGCTCAGAGCCAAAATTGAGGGGGGTAGGTCAAGGAAGAGTTTAGCAAATATATTAGAGTGGATGTCCATAACGAGACAATCGCCTTATTGGTAGCGTCCGCGCTTCCATTCATCGACAACGTGCCGTACCACTGCGGAGTCCAGCCTACGAAAACTACCAGTGCGGTAGAGGCCATACAGACCAGTCCGTAGGTTCGCATTCCTGCGGCCCGACCATGGTAGGTTCGCTCATAGCCGATCAACAAACCCAAAATCAGTCCACCAAGAATGTTCACGCTGATATATGCGTTGGCAACCAGTACTGGCCCGCTCCAGAATTTAAATAAATCGTCAATATGCATGATCAGTTTGAATTTGTTACCGGCGCATAGGCTCGCAGGAATGTTGTAATTGCGCGCTGAACGGCCAAAGTAATTTCCTGCTGATCCGGTGTGTCGTTCCGCGCTTCGAGCAGCAGCGATTCAAGTAACTCGGCTTCAAGCAGTGCACGAAGTTGATCCGCAGCCAGTTGAGGATCGTCGTCACGCAAGGTTCCCATCGACATAAAGCGCGACATCAGTGCTGATACGTGTGCTCGCAGAGCCATGATTTTTGCGAAGAACAGCTTGCCAATTCCAAATCGGTTGCCTTCTGCAATCAATAGTCGACGCATGGCTACCATTCCGGAGGAGCAGATAAAGCCCAAAAACCGTTCTCCGAATTCAGTCAGCACAATTTGGGGATCGTTACCGGACTTATCTACCAGGGTGATGATGTTGACGATGTACTCCTCAGTCGCGGCCATCATGCACTCCACGAACAGCTCCTCTTTTGAATGGAAGTGGGAGTAGATAGTGGCTTTGGATCCGCCGACCAGTGTATTAATTTCAGACATCGACGTCTTTTCAAATCCCTGTGCCTGAAACAATTTGTAGGCCGTGTCGAGAATTGCCTGTCGTTTGGTTTCTTTTTTGGTCATTGTTGGTTTCATTTGATTTTTGAACTGATCGGTACAGTTTTTCCTATTGGTTAGATTTAGTCAAGTCAGTCCTGATGAATTTGCAATTTGACTGATTCATCATTTGGCCGGGCTACGCTGTTCAGATGATCGATTTGCCGGTGCATACGCTCTGATAAATACGGCTACGGCGCGACCGACTGCGCGAATAACGTCCTTTTCGTCGGGCGCGCCTTCCTTCACATGCAGCAACAACGGTTCGATTAACTCGGCCTCGAGTAATGCGCGCAGGTGTTTGGCTGCAAGGTTTGGATCATCGGGCCGCAAAAATCCGGTGGCCATGAGCGCGGCCAGAAAATCTGCCACGTATCCCAGCAATCGGTTTACTTTGGCAAAGAACAGCGTGCCAACTTCGGATCGACTGGCCTCAGAAATGATCAGGCGCTGCATCGCAACCGATTGGGCGGAGCACGCAATATTTAAAAATCCCTGACTGAAATCGCGCAGGGTCATACCTGCTGCGGAAGAGGGTGCACTGAATGCAGCCAGCGAGTTCTTAATATAGAGTTCGGCGGCCGTTGAGATGCACTCCACAAATAATCGTTCCTTGGACTCAAAGAGTTCATAAATGGTGGCTTTGGAACTGCCAGCCTCTCTTGCAATATCCAAAATGGTTGTCTTATCAAATCCCTGCAACTGAAAAAGTTGATTTGCTGCATCAAGAATGATCTGCCGCTTGTTTTCGCTATTACTCATATTTCACCTTTAATTAAAAAAACTGTACTGTACGGTACATTTTGTTCTTGACACGCTTGAAAGTCAAGTGTCAAGTGTACCGTACCGTACAGTTCATAAGGAGGTAAAAAATGATGTTGAAATTGAAACGACGTTGCCAAACCGGGCGGGCCGTCGCAAGTGCATGTGTTGCCATTAGCCTGCTGACATTAGGAGGTTGTGCGCAACTTCCCAATCTTGGGCAAGCCCCAACCATCAAACCGGTAGAGAAGCTACAAAGTGAATATTCTCTTGCCACACCGTTTGTCGCTGACTGGCCAGATGAACATTGGTGGGAATCCTATGATGACTATCAGTTAAGTATTCTGATCGCAGAAGCATTGCGTGATTCGCCGAATATGCAACTGGCGAACGCGAGAATGCACATGGCTGAGGCCATGGTGACGGGAGCCAATGCTGCAATCTCGCCGGAAGTCAGCGCCAACGCGTCGGTCACCGAAGCAAAGCAAAGTTACAACTATCTGATTCCCAAGGCAGCACTGCCGCAAGGTTGGACTGACTATGGTCAGGCCACAATGAACCTCTCGTGGGAACTTGATTTCTGGGGAAAAAATCACGCGGCTCTGGCAGCGGCGATTTCTGAACAAGGGGCAGCCCAGGCTGAAGTCGCGCAGACTCGACTTGTATTGTCAACGTCAGTGGCATCGGTGTATGCAGAATTACTGCATCTGTACGCAGTTCGCGATGCAGTAGAAGCCTCACTGGAACTGCGCAATAAAACGGTCGAATTGTTTTACCAGCGCAATCAAAATGGCCTGGAAACCCTGGCCAGCGTGCGTCAAATGGAAGCACGTCGCGCTGCCACACAGGCTGAATTATTTGGCGTTGACGAAAGAATCGCTTTAACCAAAAACGCATTGGCTTCCCTTGTCGGAGCAGGACCGGATCGAGGTCTTTCGATTCAACGACCGGTAGCCCGGACTATCAACACGATCAGCCTGCCAGCAAATCTGTCGCTGAATTTGCTGGGACGCAGACCGGATATCGTCGCTGCGCGTCTCAGAACGGAAGCAGCTGCCAAACGCATTGACCAACAAAAAGCTGGGTTCTATCCAAGTGTGAATCTGATGGCTTTCGCGGGTTTTCAGGCGCTCGACATCGACAAAATGTCCAAGGCTGGTTCCAATTTTGGCGGTGTAGGGCCGGCAATATCTCTGCCAATTTTCAATACCCAGCGTCTGCAGGGGCAATTGCGTGGTGCCCGAGCTGAATATGACGCTTCCGTCGCGACCTATAACGCGACACTGTCCAATGCGTTGCGGGAAGTGGCGGATGCAACAACCAGCCGACGCCATCTCGATGGGGAACTGGCCGCATTACGCGCCGCCGTAACGGCAGCAGATGATGCGTACCGCATGGTTGATCAGCGCTACAAGGGGTCACTTGCAACTTATCTTGATGTACTGAGTGCCGAAGACGCGCTCATTTCAACGCGCCGTGCCCTTGCTGACCTGGAGACCCGTGCGGTCGAGCTTGACGTTTCCATGGTCCGCGCGCTAGGCGGTGGATATCAGAGTACAGACAAACAGGCCCGCACTGCGCCGGCCATCAACGGTTGATCAACTAATTAATGTAACAGGAGAGTGAAATGAAAGAAAACACGAGTGCATTGCACGCAAACGGAACAAATAGCGCAAACAATTCTGGCCCCGGTCAACGCAAAAAACTGTTTGGAATATTGGCATTGGCAGTGGGGTTGGCTGGAGCAGGCGGATTCGCCTACTGGAATCTGGTCGGATCCCACCACATATCTACGGACAATGCCTATGCCAGTGCCGACTCGGCAGAGGTACAGCCATCCGTCCCAGGAACCATCGCTGAAATTAAAGCCGTCGACACACAATTCGTCAAGAAGGGTGATGTGTTGGTTGTGATTGATCCTGCCGACGCAAAGCTGGCACTTGCTCAGGCCGAGGCGGATCTTGGCCGTTCAATCCGCAGGATCAAAAGTCTCGAAGCAAATGACACCTTGCTTGCCGCCCAAGTGGTAGCCCACGAGAATGAGGAAAAGCGTTTGACAGCCCAATTGGCAGCCGCTCAAGCTGATTTTGATCGTGCTGAGATCGATCTTAAACGTCGTCAGGCACTGGTACTGTCCGGCTCTGTATCTGGCGACGAACTGACCAGGGTTGAAAACGCCCATGCGTCGGCAGAGGCAAATCTGAAAGCAATGAAAGCAGCCGTTGCACAGGCACACGCCAGCATCGATGCCGCTACAGCTGCCAGACAGTCGAACATTGAGTTGATATCAGACGCCAGCCTGGATACCAATCCGGAATTGGTTTTTGCACGCGCCCGGCGTGATCAGGCGACCCTTGATCTTGAGAGAACCGTAATACGTTCGCCGGTCGACGGGATCGTCGCAAAGCGTCAGGTCGAGCTTGGTCAGAAGGTACAACCGGGTATGCCTATGCTGACGGTCGTGCCGATTCAGGAAATGCACGTGGATGCCAACTTTAAAGAAGTGCAGCTCAAAAAGGTCAAGCCCGGCCAGCCCGCTACGCTGACGGCCGATCTGTACGGTGAATCGATTACCTATCACGGTGTGGTCGAAGGTTTTTCCGGCGGCACCGGCGCAGCATTCTCATTGATTCCTGCGCAAAATGCGACCGGTAACTGGATCAAGGTTGTGCAGCGTCTGCCCGTTCGTATCCGTCTTGACCCCGCTGAACTCCAGGCTCACCCGCTGCGGGTCGGGCTTTCGATGACAGCGGAAATCGACTTGAACAGCAAGTCTTAAACGGGAGAAAATCATGTCGAATGCTCCGGCATTACGTAACGAAGCACCTGCACTTGAAGGCGGGATGTTATGGATGGGAGCCATTGTCCTTGCGATGGCCAACTTCCTGGCCGTACTTAACATGACAATTGCCAACGTCACGGTGCCGAATATGGCCGGGGCGTTGGGGGCGGGCACCAGCCAGGGAACCTGGATCATCACGGCCTATGCCGTGGCGGAGGCGATTACTGTTCCATTGACAGGCTGGCTCTCCGCAAGGTTCGGGGGAGTTAAAGTATTTTGTGTCTCGGTCATGCTGTTTGGATTGTTTTCTCTGCTGTGCGGTATGTCGACATCGCTCGGCATGCTGCTGGTCATGCGTGTATTCCAGGGATTCTCCGGCGGACCGTTACTGGCAGCGTCACAGACTTTGTTATTGCGCATTTTTCCTAAAGAAAAGGCAATGCAGGCGATGGGGCTATGGGCGATGACTACGCTGTTGGCACCGGTGGTTGGTCCGGTTCTGGGTGGCTGGATCTGCGACAACTACAACTGGCCATGGGTTTATTTCATCAACGTCCCGATGGCAGTTTTGTTCGGTGTCGTCGCCTGGAAATTGCTCAAGCGCTATGAGGACCCCGTGGTCAAGAATCCAATCGACAAAGTTGGCTTTCTGCTGCTGGTCACATGGGTGTCGTCGTTGCAAATCATGCTTGATGAAGGTAAGGACGCGGATTGGTTCTCGTCGATGGAAATTCGTGTTCTGGCCGTGATTGCAGTGGTCGGGTTCATCTCTTTCCTTATATGGGAATTGACTGAAGAACATCCCATCGTGGATTTGCGCGTGTTCCGGCATCGTGGATTCTCGGCCAGTATGATTGTTCTGGCGTTGGCGTTCGGTGCGTTTTTCGGACTCAACGTACTGACACCGCTCTGGCTCCAGTACAACATGGGCTACACCACGACTATTGCAGGATTGGTGGTGGCGGTGGGAGGATTGTTGCAGGTGGTATTTGCGCCAATTGCTGCAAATCTCTCCAACCGTGTTGACGCCCGCTGGCTGATCTTTTTCGGTTGTGCCTGGCTTGGTGGCGATACCCTTTGGCGTGCATTCGCAACAGCGGATATGGACTTCTGGAGTATTTGCGTCCCATTATTTTTCATGGGGGTTGGCATGCCGCTGTACTACGTGCCGATTACCGGATTGGCCATGGGATCGGTCGATGAGAAGGAAACCGCTTCTGCATCCGGTTTGATGAATTTTGTGCGAACAATTTCAGGCGCGTTCGCAACATCATTAGTCACGACGTTCTGGCAGGATCGCGGCTTTATCGCTCACGATCAGTTGGCCAGTGTTGTCGATCCTGGCTGGCATCTGGCATCAAAAATTGCGGCGGTTCCAACAATGGCAGGTCAGGCTGTGCGTGAAGGAT
Source organism: Oxalobacteraceae bacterium (assembly GCA_043758755.1). GTDB lineage: Bacteria > Pseudomonadota > Gammaproteobacteria > Burkholderiales > Burkholderiaceae_D > Solimicrobium. The sequence continues at coordinate 24,097 of JAYVMW010000050.1, read as the reverse complement.
TCAACATGATGGTGACCGGTCAAAGTCTGTTACTGGCTACCAACGGATTGATGATATCGATCGCAGTCATATTTTTCATCTCGGCATTCGCGATTGCGTTGGCTCCCAAAGCAACACGGTCGGTTGATGCAGCGTCGATAGGTCATTAATTTCGGCGTTGAACATGCACTTCACCAGTCGTCCCATTTCACAGATCGCAGGGACGACTGGTCTTTTTATCTGATTAAAGCAATGTTTTTTGAACGATCAATTCATCAGCCCAGAGTCACAGGTTCTGCCGGGCTTAAAACCCCGGACTGGCTTATCTGGCTGGTTGCAATAATTTGCGTATGGACCGGATTGGGTACCTATGGCGTGCTCAATAACAATGAGGGGCTGTACGCCCGAATTCCCCTCGATATGCTCAACAGCACCGATCTTACCCACTGGATCATTCCCCACCTGAATGGGCTGCCATATATGGAAAAGCCACCGCTGCTGTATTGGTTGACGGCACTTGGCTTTTGGATATTCGGTAACAGGGATTGGGTGGTCAGACTGGTACCAACTCTTGCAGCTCTCGGTTGTGTATGGCTGATCCTGAATTTTTGCCGCCGTATCTATCGTCCTCAGGTGGGCAGGGTGGCAGCGCTCATATTTATATCCGGGCTCGGTGTGCAGGTAATCGGCCGCACCTTGTTATTCGACATGCTGCTGACCGCGTTTCTCACCGCAGCATTGATGCATGCATACCTGTATAAAATCGAACACCGTATCAGAGACTTGCGCATCGCGCATATCTGCCTGGCGCTGGCAGTATTAACCAAAGGACTGGTCGCATTGCTTCTGTTTGGCATGGTCACTGCTTCATGGATTTTCATGGCACACAGAAACGGTGCGTGGAAGCAATTGGCTGCCTGGATAGACAGGACCTCGATACTGCTGTTTTTAGCGATCACCGTTCCGTGGTTTATTGCAGCGAGCCTGGTCGAGCCGATTTTCCCCTGGTTCTTTTTTATCAATGAGCATCTACTGCGCTTTTTGGGATCGCGATTGCCGCATGACTACTATTCGGGACCATGGTGGTACTATCTTCCGCGCATCGTTCTCTACCTGTTCCCATGGTCGTTGCTCTTGCCGATTGTTATGTTCAGTAAATCGCCAGGAGTCTCACGTGTCGAGCGTCAGGAGTATGTGGCTCTGAAGAAAAATCTGATGCTGGGCTGGTTGGTGCCGTTGCTGTTTTTTTCGATTTCCAGCGCAAAGGCCAACTATTACCTGATTGTCGGTATGCCATTTCTGACCCTGAATCTGGCGTTCATGCTTGAACAACGCAATTATCTGGCTGGCTGGCGGAATACCATATTGGGCTTGATGATTGCCCTCATTGCTGTGATTTTGGCAGGTGCAGCCCATTGGTATCCGCAGCAACTGTTTGGCGCGTTGAATGACGCCCAGCTGACGGTCGCCGGCATGCCGTGGCAGCAATTTTCAGTTCGGTTACTCTTGGTAGTGGCAGCGCTGGCTTTACTGTCCGCTGCATTGGCGTGGCTGCTTCCCAGGTTGGGTCTGATTGCCTATGCCGTGTTGCCTCTATGCTTTATGGTTGCCATGCTGTCCATTGTTAAAGCGATGGAGAGCTCGGTATCGGATCGGGCTATGGTTTCATTTATCGAGTCTATGGAGCCAGCAAGAACCGTGTATTTGTACCGAAATTTTGAACAGAATTCATCGCTGGCGTTCTACCTGAAAGAACCACTAAAAATCATCGACAGTAACAGCAATGACTTGTATTGGGGTGACCGGTTGCGGCCGGACAATGAAGTCATGATAGAACGTCGTCAATTTAGGCAACAGGACGAACCCAAAGTTGTTGTGGTGCCTAATGGCTACATGGATGAGTTTGCGCATTACAAATTGCAATCACGATTCCGGCGCAACAGACAGTTCGATCATGCTACGGTTTTTTATTGAGCATTGAGGCACTGTCTGATTGTGGAACCTGCAGTGAATAATTAAATCTACCGTGATTTTTTGACCTCATACATTGCAGCATCTGCCTCTTTGATAATTTGTTCCGGTTTGACTTTATCACCAAGAAATATTGCGATGCCAACACTGGCAGATCCGTGATGGCTAATTTCATCCAAAACATATTCCTCTGATAATGCCGCTTTTATTTTATTTGCAGCAGTGCTTGCGTTCTCGAAAGCTGACTTGGGGTCAGCACCCACGCTTTCCAGTAGCACGGCAAACTCATCACCGCCGAACCTCGCAATCGAGTCAGATTCACGGGTTGTCAGCTTCAGACGTTTGGCAACTTCGATAAGAAGTTGGTCGCCAGCTTCGTGGCCATGCGTATCATTCAGTTGCTTAAATTTATTCAGATCGAGAAATAACATTGCACCATAATCGTTACTCCGTTTGCTGTTGATGACAGCATGCTTCAATCGTTCGAGGAACATGCGACGGTTCGGTAAATGTGTCAGTGCATCCGTGAACGCAAATTTGCTTAGTTCCATTTCCTGGAGTTTTCGATCAGTCAGATCAATGAGCTGAATTAAAATATGATCGCCCTTGTTGAGCTGAATGGGAAGCATCCGGCATTCTGCAAATACTTCATTTCCGGTCAGCGTGACAAAACGGGCTTCAAGTTGTTGCGGGGTCTTCAGGGTGAACGCTTTAATACAGCATTCCAGAACGCCGGATGTCTGCCATTCTTTAATATCGTTAAAATTCTGCGCCATCATGGCTTCCCGTGTTGTACCGACCAAATTGACAAAGGCATCATTCACCGAAACACATTGACCATCATCCATATACACCCCCATCGGTAATGGAGAATTGAGCATGATCGTTTCATTGAATTTGGCGACAGCGGACAATTCCAGGTTGGCAGATTCAGCCGCCTGTTGGGCCTGTTTAAGTTCGATTTGGATGCGCTTTCTCTCCGTGATATCGTTGGCGATGCCATACATACCTGTAATGGTGCCGCTGGCGTCCCGGATCGGCGCGTTCACAACCCAGTAATATTTTGTTTCGTTTGTTCCGGCGATGACATTAATTTCTTCTGATTCAATATGTTCACCTAATTCAAGAACGCGACGATCGTTTTTTCTTGAATCGTCTGAAATCGACAGGTCGAGAAATTTTTCATTCGTTGCACCTAAAATATCCTGAACGCTGCAGCCAAACAGCTCGCATAACGGTTTATTGACGTAGGTATATCGACCCGAATCATCTTTCATATAGATATACGAAGGTACGGTCTCCAACGCGTCACTCAACTGCTGCGTTTGCTTTAAGGACGCTGACAATTGTTCTTTCAAAATTTCTTGCTGATCAAAGTTGGATTCAATATTCTTGATCATGTACGAAACAGCCAATGCGGTTATTACGCAAACAGAGATCAACGCCAGCATCCATTCTGTTGGAGGTCTCTGGTCTGCGTCAAAAGTCAGCCAATGGTGCGCCTCAATCTGCCAGAAAATCAGAATGAACGAACAAAACAGTGCAGTTAAGATATTTGCTGCACGACGACCGATCAGCCATCCGCAAAGCAGAATCAAAGGAGCAAATCCAAACAAGGCCGGCGTTCTGACGCCGTTGGTGAAGAAAGGAAATATCAGCACAAAAGCAGACATAAAACCGACGATAAAATAACGCGCCAGCCACATGCGGTTGTATGAAATCGCCGCTTCGGCTGCTATGCCCACAAACAAGGCCATGGCACCAGGGTATTGAACATGCGGAGTGGTAGATATCTCCAATATCCACAGCGAAACCGCAAATACAAGCCAGATATTTGAGAACTGTCTGAGAAACAGGTCCCCGGTTGCGGCCACTCTTTCGTGCGCATTGGTGCCGATAAAACCCGACGGTTGGTGGTTCTGAATTGAATCGCGCTTCTGAAAATATTGAAATATCGTCATTTACCCTCCAAAACCTGTTGATGGATAGGGGTGTATATCATCCATATGTTAGTTAATTCAGCTGATTAGTCCAGTAATTTGGTATTGCCAATGTCAGTTCATTCAAGCCGTTAGCCGGTTGATTCAATATTTACTGACAATCTGTAACCCGGTTCCCGGAGATGTGGCGTATGAGTTGAATTTAGTTGCAGTATTAATGGCAACTGAAGGACCGTTTTTTATAGTTGATCTGAGCGTTTAGACGTTTTCAGACAAAACCTTATTTGAATTGCTATTTTTTGTATGCTGTACGACTTGTTCGAACGAATGGGTTACCAGGTCAAAATTGTCATCACTCTGATTCGATATTTGACTGGTTAACACACCGGGAAGCAACACGGCTCTTATCGCAGCTTTGGGATACCATCCCCTGACCTGCGCCACAAGTTCGCTGCTGATCCTGTGTTCTTCATCGCCCGCAAGACTGACGAAGTAGATAATCAGAGCAGGGGAGGGATCAACGATACGATTGCTGATTGATCTAAGCTCTTCGAAAGAAACGTGCTCCGCGTCTACGCCGATGTCGCGCAAGATTCGAATCAACAGTTCCGTCGCCAGACTATTGCCAACAGGTCCTGCGCCGATACCCATCACAATCGGATTTAGGGATGTCGAAGTTGGAATTCTTCGCCGACCAGTTGCTTCTTCGCGCTGATGTCGTAAATGATGGGTCAGATTGGTGTGATCAATAACATCGCCCGGCATTTTTTTATGAATCCGTTTTCCTGATCCAAAATCCAAAGCCTCCAGGACGCTGACTAATGTATTACTCACTTTTTTCTGCAACTCATCATTGATATTGCCTTCTTTGAAATCAAGTGACGCCAGGTGAAGAGCCCGAGTTATAACGGCATCACTGTATGCTGCAAAAGTACTGCGTTTGAGAAAAATGCGTGCGGCCGAGATAATTTCATCTGCATCACCTGACAGTGAGCGCTGATAGAAATTTTGTGCCATCGTCAATGCTGGTGCGTCGCCCAGCAGGATATCGAGAAAGCGCAATGACTTCACGTGGTGACCCGCAACGGCAAGACACAAGGTCAATGGCGTCGATACAATCAAACCGACGGGACCCCACAACCAGCTCCAGAATATTGCGCCTATGACTACCGATAACGGAGAAACGCCCGTACTGTGGCCATATATTTTGGGTTCTATGAATTGTGCCACGATAGTCTCGGTGACAATATAGAGTCCGACAGTCAATAGCGCCAGTGACCAACCCGGCGCAACGGCAGCAGCAAGCAGTGTTGCGGATGCCGCCGCTGTGAGAATGCCAAGATAAGGAATAAACCGAAACAGGATGGTTAATGCGGCCCACAATGCGGCATGTGGAAAGCCAATGATGATCATGCCAATCCAGATGATCAGTCCCACGCCGAAATTAAGGCCAAGCTGACATGCGAAATAACGTGAAAGTCGGTCCCTGACATCGTTGATCGCAGCTGTTGTCGAGCGCAAGTCTTGTGTCCCAATCAGTCGTATGAATCTATCCCGCAATGCTTCATGATCGAGCAGAACGAAGATCAGCACAATCAAAACGATACCTGTGGTTTGAAGTGGTTCCCAGGTTGATGAAATGATTTGCGCAATGAGTTTTTGTGGACTGTCCGGTGGAGACTGGATCTCAACCCGAACCGGTTCCGTTGACGCAGTCAAAATCTGTTTGGCGGTTTTTCTCGTAACGGGAACCGGCGCCTGCTCGGTCAGGTGCCGGATCACACGGCCTGCTTCTCCCTGTATTGCTGACATCCGATCCAGCGTCACTTCCTTTAAGTCTGTACCTTTCGAACGGATGGTTTCTTCATACTGGGGCAGACTTGCGGCAACATGGGCCAGTTGCAAACTGAGTAGCGCTGTTCCGGCAATCATCAGTGCGGCAATTGCCGATACCGCGACAAATACCGAAGAAGTCGTACCGATGCCGACCCGTCTCAATAAGTGAACCACCGGCAGCATCATCATGCTGATGATCATGGCCAGTGCGATCGGAACAATGACTTCCCGCGCCCAATACAGCAGGCCAATTACCGCGACACCGGCGATAATTTCATTCGCAAGATGGCCCTTGTTGCTGGCCAATGCACGGGAAGTCAAAATAGAGTTTGCGGGTTTCATTGGTTTCTTAGCGCAACAGTTTTTCAACCGCATCGACGATATGCCCGGCCATTGCAGGCTCACCATCTGCCATGACCACCTTGTCCGGACGGGTCGCAATAATCCATCCCTGATTCAATTCACGAGTTCCAAAGGCATTATCAAGATCGATCCACGAGTTTTTGCTGGCTTTGACAGCACTGGCTGCAAGTATCATGACCGACTTGCCACCCAGGGAGGTCCACGTTTCAATTTGTTTTTTTGAAAGTTGCGTCATCGGGTCAATTCCTATTCCGATAAGTTGGAGCTCGGGCCCCAATACATCATCGCTTTGCAAAATGACGCCTTTGCTGTTGCGCAATCGAGCCTGCACCAAATGATTGCCGTGCTCAAACCGGTCGATTCTGGTTCTCGGCGCAAACAGGCCGCGGGGGAAGCGATTTTTTGGTTTGATCTTAATGTCGACGATCAGCTTCTTCAGACCTGGTGTCAGCGTCATCAGGCGCGCTATACCATGGGCTACGAAGGCAGCCAGTCCGTTGCGCGGCATGACCAACTTGCCCATCCACTTGGCCAAACGTATCATGGCGCGAGCGTGTGGCTGGCGTTCGGTATGGTAACTTTCCAGAATGCGAGCGTTGGAACGTTGCTGAACCACCGATGCCAGTTTCCACGCCAGATTGGCGGTATCACGCAAACCAGCGACGAGACCCTGACCAATAAAGGGAGGAGTGACATGCGCCGCATCGCCGATGAGCAAAGTCCTTCCAGACCTGAACTGGCTCGCCGTGCGCGCGTGAAATCGATATACAGCCTTGCGTTCGACTTCAAGCTGATCCAGGTTCGCCCATGGCTTGAGCAATTGTTTGATTTTCTCATCCTGCAGCATTTCATCTCTGGTTTCGCCCGGATGCATCATGAACTCCCAGCGTTGCCTTGCGGCCGGAGCAGGCATGTGGGGCACGGGGCGTCGTGGATCGCAAAAGAATTCAATATGTTTAATGTTTTTTTCTGCATTCAGTACATCAACAATCAACCAGTCCTCCTGATAGGTGCTGCCACCGAAGCCAATGCCAAGAGAATTTCGAATCGGTGAACTGGCACCATCAGCGCCAACTACGTACTTGGCCCGTACCTCGCGAACGCTGCCATCCGGCATACGAAGGCTGCACACGCATCCATTATCAACTTCTTCCGTCTTAATCCAGGTAACGGGACGGGCCACCTGAACGGATGGGTGGTTGATTAACGCCTGATGCAGCGCTTCCTCCAGTTCCGGCTGATAGAACGTTATCAGCATTGGGTGACCGTCAATAATGCTCTTGGTATTCATGCGCGCGAACTGGCCGAAAATTGGACTGTGCAATCGCACCTCGGGAATAATAACCCGGCTGAACGAGGATTCGTCCAAACCGGCAAGTTGCAGAATCCGCAATGCTTCATTGTCCAGCGCTATGGCGCGCGGCTGGTTTTGTATCTCTGGCAGGGCGTCGATCATCAGAGTTGTGACATTGAGTCGTCCGCATAAATTCGCCATCGTGGCCCCAACCGGCCCTGCGCCGACTATGAGCACTTCAACTTCATTCGGTATTTCCATGAATCGTCTCCTTATGTAATTCGCAAGCTTCGCAGCCGGGAAAATTATATTGAACTTATTTTGACATATTTGAACATATGTGTTCAAATATGTACAGCGTAATTTAATAAAAAGGAGCGATATGCCGATTCTTGACCCCGCTCAGAGGCACATTCACGATGCGGCCCTGCGCCTGTTTGCCAAAAGTGGTGGTGATCGAATTACGGTGCGTGATCTGGCTCTGGAGGCGGGTGTCGCGCGCGGAACTATCTATAACCACGTTCGCTCAATCGATACCTTGTTTGAAGAAATTGCTGATCAACTGGTTGGAGAAATGCACGAACGTCTCAGGCAGACATTTGATACAACGGGAGATCCGGTTCAGCGCATGGCGATCTGCACGCGGCTGTTGCTCAGAAGGACCCATGATGAACCGGATTGGGGGCGCTTCATTTGTCGTTTTGGTCAAACCCCAACGCTACTAAAGGAAATCTGGTTCGGTCAAACCCAAAAGGACTTGATTGCCGGTGTGGAAAGCGGCCGCTACTGTATCAGCAAGGAACAACTGACAACAGCGATGGCCATGGTTATAGGCAGTGTTCTGGGTGCCTGCATGTTGGTCCTGGAGGGTTATCGCGGTTGGCGTGAGGCGGGAACTGAAGTGGCTGAACTTATTTTGCGGGCGCTGGGCATTTCTGCTACCGAGGCGCAGGAGCTCTCTAATATGGAATTGCCTGACTTGTGGGGCGTCAGTGATGTAACCAATAATCGAAATAGCTATCAGCAAAATTGATGTGAATGTGTCACCGACAACAACTTGCATCAAATTGAAAGAAATACGAAGTATTCAAGGAGTAAATCATGGCAAACGAATCCAAAACTTACAATGTGGAAGAGTTCAATCATTCAAAATTCCCATTGCACGGGAAAGTGTTTGCCCGAACCGAAGCCAACTTGCTGATTTTTGATTTGGTTGGACCGTTTAATCAGGAATTTATCAGTGCGCTGTATCAGTTTCGAATGAAAATTTTGCAGGATTGGAGCCAAAGCGGGTTTTATGGCATGTTAATTAACATTAGCGAAAGCATTATGTTGAGCCCTGCGGCATTTCTCAGTTTTGCTGAAGGTGTGCGAAATAGTGTCGCCCAGTTCAGGCCGGTTGCTCAGGCATGGTCTATTGCCAAAGATGTCGAAGGACGGATATTTATGATTCCAAAAATTGAGACCTTATATCGTGATCTGGGAATCGCAATCAAATTTTTTGACGAGGAAAACTCAGCAAGATGTTGGCTGATTGATTTGCTCAAATCAAATGACGTACTGAATGAAAAATCAATGCAAATGGGATGATGACGTCTCGTCTATCTCGGCTTATTTTTTAATTGCTGATTTTTTTTGAAATTCAGTGACAAACAGAGAATTTATTTAAAAAAAATGTTTCGATCAAAAGCTGGAATCAGTGAACGCGATGAAAAATTGCGTGCATTTTATCAATCGTCTTCGTTTGGTATCTGTTCAGCAGGCCGTTGCCGGTGGAACAGTTCAGCCAATTGCTTCACAACGCTTTGCCCTTCGTTATGTATGCTGCATAACGTCAGGTTGCCAGATTATTGTCCTGCAGCGTATCCACTGCTTCATTTTTGAATTCGGTTCCCGGGCAATTTATGTTTTGTTAAACAGGTGAGTTACTTTTATGCGTCAGGTTGCAGGAACAAGAAATTCCATCGTGAAATGCCGATCCCATGATGGATTTCACTCTATTGCCTATCAGGACAGCGGTGCGCCCGATAATCCCGACGTGTTGCTCTGTTTGCATGGCATCACAGGTGTTTCTGGTGATTTCGATTTTCTTATCACCCAGATTCGCAATCGGTTTCGTGTCATCTGTCCCGATCTGGCAGGGCATGGGCGATCAGACAAACTGCGAAATGCGCACAACTATCAGCTCTTTCAATACGTAAGTGACATCGTCAGCCTGTTGGATGCTATTCAGGTGCCCAAGGTAACGTTGTTGGGAACGGCGATGGGTGGCCTTATCGGAATCAGATTTGCATCGATGTTTGAGAACCGGGTGGAAAAATTAATTCTGAACGACAGCAGTCCTTCGCTTGATACTGCATCGCAGAGCGGGATTTATCAATACATGAATCAACCGCGGAGATTTAATACCTTCGATGAAGGATTGCAGTTTATTCGCCGCATTTCAGGCGGGGCAGGCAAATTCAGCGCGCCTCAGTTGCAAAAGTCGGGCGTTAATGTTCTAAAACTGGACGTTGACGGGATGTGGGTGCGTCACTTCGATAGCAAGCTGGTGATTCCCCTGCTGGCAGAAAGCCCGGAACTTCAGAGAGCAGCGCAGGCAATCCTGTGGGATGAGTACGACAGTCTTTCATGCCCAACATTGCTGTTGCGTGGTGCGAATTCCGGTTTGCTGACAAGGCATACTGCGTGGGACATGACCCGGCGTGGTCCAAAGGCCAGGTTTGTGGAATTTGAAAACACAGGTCATGCACCGGCACTGAATAATTTGACGCAAACCAGAGCAATAGTGGATTTTTTACTTGATGTTCAACCCGCGATGAACTACTTCGGCCCGCTTGCCGACAGTGCGAGCCTGCACGTAACACCCCATGAAATCGAATGCCAGAATCTACGTGCAGCAGCCTGATGAGTGCAATTTTAAATATGCCAGATAATATGTTTAAAGAACTACGTCTCCGATGGGAAACTGCCCTCAGTTCGAGGGCATTCGAATACGGATCACAGTAAATATTTGTTAGAATGTATATCCAATACTCACGTTATAAATAGTTGGATCAAGCTTCAGAACCCCTGTTGTAGTAGTCAAACCACTGCCGCTGACAAAAGTGGTCGTTGATTTCAACCGCATATATGAAGCTGCTGCAGTCAGTGACCATTTTTCATTGAAATTGAAAACTGCACCAAGGGTACCAAGCGGATTTCATGACGAAGACAATTTCGCGCCGCCCCCGGAAAGGGTGTTCAGCAATACAGCATCTTCAAATTTGACATCGGTAAACCAGGCATAACTGATACCCAGGCCGAGATAGGGACGGAACGTGTCGGCAGGCTCGTTGAACAAGTATTTGGCAAATACGGTAGGCGTCCAGGATTTTGCACTGGCACCGTTGGGGTAGGTCGTTGGCAGGGTTCCGCCGTAGGCAATTCCGGCACCGGGGATAGACAAGTTCAACTTCACATCTGGCGGAACTCCTGCGATAAACTCACCGGCCCAATGGTCAGTAAACATATGTAAAAATGACGCTGTTAAAAGTTCAGTGTTGTTTGCTTTTGCAGTAGTCGTTCCCAGTTCATTGTTGACGGCATTGAAAGCGGTGGCCTCTGCAGGACTGCTCCCGGTACTGGTGAGCTTACCTACCGATGAATCAAACGATATGTAGGCAGCGCCAACGGTAACAACATTGTCTCCGGCCTTTTGTGCCATTGCCGATCCGGCGCTCAGTCCTGCAGTTAATGCAATCATTGATGCAGATACTAGTTGAATGAATTTCATTTGGTTTACTCCTAAGGTAGTTGTATGTAATTTTTTCTGTTTGTTATAGTGTCTGAATCTAAAGTAGTTGCATATGCCTCCCATTTGTACTGAAGTTCTCCTTGTCTAACTGAAGTATCCTGGCGCAGAAATCATCCGCATCAAGCCGGAGTTTTTTCACTCATCCATTTTCTGTATTTGCGGGCCATCAGCGCGGTCTTGACCTGCACAGTCAGCAATTCCCATATTGGCGAAGGCTTCAAAACGGGATTTTTCCCGTTGCTCATCCGGTCCATCTGTGACTTGATCATGCTTGTTTTTGCCAGAGCCGCCAGAGTTTTATTTCTCCAATTGACTTCAGGAAGATCGGCAGAAGAAATTTCGCCCCTCGCCCAGCTGTGCGGAAGATTCGGATTTAAAGCCAGTGACGTGGCAATGCCAACGATGGAAGCGCCCGAATTGATCACTTCCTGAGCAGTCGTCCTGCGCCGGATTCCACCTGTGAGCATCAAAGGCATGCGGGCTGTGGCCAATATGTCTTTGGCGAATGTCAGAAAATAGGCTTCCCTGGCCAGCGTGCTCCCATCGCGTGTTTGACCCTGCATTGCGGGAGATTCATAACTTCCTCCGGTAATTTCTACCAGATCGACTTGCAGGGAATTGAGCATGCCCACCACCGCGACGGCATCACTGTCTTCGAACCCGCCACGCTGAAAATCGGCAGAGTTCAATTTGACGGCAACACAAAATTCAGGTTTGACTACCTCACGGACTTTTTGAACAATAATCAGTAATAATCGAGCCCGGTTCTGCAGTGAGCCACCCCAGTGATCAGCGCGATGGTTGGTCAGGGGAGACAGGAACTGGCTCAGAAGATAGCCATGTGCAGCGTGAATTTCGACGCCGGTAAATCCAGCCCGCTCGGCAAGAATTGCAGCATTAACAAAGCGGTCAATTACTTCACTGATATCCTTCTCATTCATGGCTTTGGGTTGACTGAACATGCTGGAAAAACCAGGTATATCGACTGGAACGGCGGAAGGGCCGAGCGCCTGCTGTCCCAGTGAGGCATACAGCTGGCGCCCAGGATGATTCAGCTGGATCCACGCCTGCGCGCCCCCGGATCTGATTGCACTGGCCCAGGCGGAAAACTGTGCCAGGCAACGATCATTTTCCAGCACGACCGCACCTGGTCCAGTCAGAGCGCGGCTATCGACCATGACATTGCCGGTGATAATCAATCCCGCTCCGCCCTGTGCCCAGCGTTGATACAGGCGACACAATTTGGGGCCCGGCGCATGTTCGGCTTCTGCCATGTTTTCCTCCATGGCTGCCTTGGCAATGCGGTTCTTGATGATGGCTCCGTTGGCTAATTGCAGCGGGTCGGACAGCGTGTTATGGCGCATTCGGGCTCCTGAATTTTAAAAATATAAATCGACGACATGAAGGAATAAACAGACAGATTGAGGCACCTGCTGCTCGTTTTAATTACTGGCTGGCACAGTCAGAACATCTTGTCTGGTTCGGGCGATTTTCATCACTTCATTGAACCAGAGCGCATATTTGAAGTGGCCGGACATCCGGCACTTTCTATCTTCAAGTGCGCGCAGCAGATCTGTTTCATCTTTGCTGGTCATCGTGCTGAATGCATCGTTTGCGCTATTCCAGACCGTACAGAAGTCAGGCTTTTGATGTGTGCCAAAATGCAGGTCAATCGTTCCGTTGTGCACGTCAAAATAGCCGCCTGCACCGCTTTTCGTGCTGATTTGAAAAATAAAGGATTCCTGTTCCAGCAGTTGTTGGACACGCGGCGAATATTTTTTTGCCTTGCGTATCAGATGGAGAGTAATGCGCAGCAAAAGACTGAGCTTCAAATTGGCGATAATGTTGGACATGGTTTGTTAGACTCCGCATAACGTGTTGATGAGTGATGTGCAATCTGGCGGCATGCTATCAGCGCGCCAGCAGACGTGCTGGTCCGGTCGCACCAGCACGTAAGTTCTCTGGAAGATTGCGCGATGGTAAGGTTCATCCAAATGCACAATTCGCAACGGGCATCCGGCGCTCGCTGCTGCGGCGCTCAGGGGTTCAATCGCCAAAGAATTGACCTCGCCGTTGACCAGTAAAGTGAATCCGCATGGGTCAAGCAGATCGAATACAGCAGTACCGTCCTTCAAAGCAGCGCTTGGCAAACGTGCTCCGCTCCATGTTGTGGCGCTATACACCGTTTCATCACTGACCGGTTCTGGTTCTGAATCGGTGCAGATGACGGGTGAATTTCTGTAGCGGTAACCGATCTCTATGCCCATTGATTCATAAAGACTGCTGATCTTGCGTTCAAATACATCACCCAGATTCTGTCGGCACGCATCCCCCTGGGTTGTCTGATCCAATAGTTCATCTGTCACGGCAAAGTTGGTCTCGAAGACCAGAGCTGCGTTTTTCTTGGCCTGATCACGATTGCGGCGTGCCACCGGCAACCGTTCCGCTTCATAACTGCCCATCAATTTGGAACCGCCCCAGCCTTTGAGACAGGCCGCCAGCTTCCACGCGAGGTTGTGCGCCTCGGTAACACCGGTGTTCATACCCAGACCACCGGTTGGCATGTATTGATGCGCAGCATCGCCGGCAATGAAAGTACGATTGCGTCCGAATGATTCTGCGACCAGAAATTGCGGTCGCCATGCACCACTCTGTACGATCCTGTAGTCAAGTTTTCTGCCAATGGCCCTTTCGACGACCTGCTCAATGGTTTGTCCATTTCTGGGAGCAAAAGGGCGGTGCAATACATAGTCGTTGCGGCTGGCGTCGGGTGATACCAGCAGTCCTTGAAATCCGGGCTGGGCAATCCAGGTATGCCAAAAGGGCTCACGATTTGGATAGAGACTGGCCAGTTGATCCGACTGAAAATGGACGATGAACAATTCACCGACCAGATCACGTGTGCCGTCATAATCGATGTTAAGAAAGTTCCGGACCAGACTGCCAGGCCCATCGCATCCAATCAGGTATTGCGCGCGCACATTCTCGTGCGATCCGTTGGCACTGTTCTGGATCATGGCAGTCACGCCATGTGCATCCTGCTCAAAACCAAACAGGCGCACGCCGAATCGTACGTCGATATTGTCATCTTCTCTGGCGGCCTGCAGCAATTCCGGTTCCAGATACATTTGCGCGATGCGCTGCATCGACTCCAATGGCCAGCTACCATCCCTGCATGCTGCAGACTGTTTTGCTGCCTGAGCTGCCGGCTGATAGATAAAATGCCGATCCGACATGATCCGGTAAAATGGGCCACTCGCCGATGCGGCGATGGCCGTGTACTGGTTGGCCGATACCGGGTTGCCGGCTGACCGGATTCGGTGGGCCAGCCCGATCTGGCGATATATTTCCATGGATCTTGTGTTGACGACGTCCAGCTTGGGATGGGTTCCGGTTGCGGTGCGCTCATTGACGACGATCGATTTTATGCCCTGCTTACTAAGGCATAGAGCAAGGGTCAGGCCGACAGGTCCGCCGCCTGCAATAAGGACAGGTATTCGTATCATGATGTTTGTTCTGAGTGGGTTATTATTTACTTACTGGGCAAAGAGTTTGGAAAAATTGGCAAGAACATGATCGAGATCGGCAATTTTTCCTGCGTCATAAACATAACGATCCGGTCGAATCAGCATGAAGTCGGCATTGTGCTTTTCAAACCATTTACCGAGTTTGCCAGTGCTGTCTGCCACTGAAGTCGCAGTCACATTTCTGTCGAATTCGATAATCTGAATTGGCAGAATGCCGAGCAACCGTTTCAGAACGGGATTGTTTTTGTTTAAAACGCCGGCGCGCCCAAGCAAAGCAAAACCATTGCCGAATAAATCATCCAGCGCTACCGTTGATTTGTTTGGCGTTGTTACTGCCGGTTGAATGGAAAGATGACCGGCAAGTTTTTTGTTGTTAAGGCCGAAAAAACCTTCATCCATCGGTCGTTTCCGGTTGGCCGTCGCTTCAAAAAAGCGATTGAATGCCGGAAAAAAATTGGCCGGCCTGAAGAGAAAATTGTTGCGCAGATAAGCGATGACGGGATGCCGGGTCTGAATTACCCGACCCAGGAACATGGCGCCATTGATAATGTGTTTGACGTGCGCGTTTCGCTCCGTAATGTAGTCGTCAAGACAGGCCGGTTTTGCTTTGCCCGCCAATACCAGGTCAAGTCGCCAGCCAAGGCAGTGCGCATCGCGGATACCAGAACACATGCCCTGGCCCAGAAAGGGGGGCATTTGATGAGCTGCGTCACCGGCAAGCAACACACGACCTTTGCGCCATTCTTTGGCCCACAGACCATGGAAGCGATACAAGGCAATCCGGTTGATTTCGATGGTATTGAGGTCGACAAATTTGCGCAGTTGTTGGCGCACAAAATGCGGGTCGGTCGCTTCACTGTCAGACTTTCCGTCTGTGACCATGAATTGCCACTCGTAATAGGGGCCAGCCATCGGAACATAAGTGACCGGCTGCTTTGGGTCGCATGTTTGCCGGTGCCTGGATGGCAGGTTGGGGTCTTTTTTGCCGGAACGGGTTTTCGTATCAACAACGACCCATGCCTCGTCAAAATCGGCACTCTCCAGCTTGATGCCAACTTCTTTTCGGACAAAGCTGCGACCACCGTCACATCCAATCAGATATTGACCGCGTACCTGAAAGGTTTGTCCGTCACGACTTTGGGCAGTTGCCACGACGTGATCAGTTTGTTGCTCTATGCGTGTAACACTTGCGCCAGTTATGCTCGTGACTTTGTCAAAGCGATTTAAGCCGTCGCGCAGCTGTTTTTCCAACGTGGGTTGGTGAAACCACCATGCACCGGGATGCCCATACCGACCATCCTGTTCGCCAATAACCATTCGTAATGCAGGCTCACCTGTTGGCTTCAGAGTGAATTCCATATCCCGGAATGATTCGCTGGTTTGTCCGATAGGTTCCGACAGACCGGCAGCCTGAAAGATACGCATGACCTCATCGTCGAAATGTACCGCCTTGGGTGCGTAATAAATGTCGTCGTCCCGTTCCAGAACAACGACCGACCATCCATCCTGGCCGAGAAGATTGGCGAGCATGGCGCCTGTCGGACCGAGTCCAACAATCACCACATCGCACTGTCTTATCGAGTTTTCCATCTTGTCTCCTCAATTGTATTTTTTTGACTAATGCTCATTTATTTGAACACAAATGTTCAATAAAGTATATATGTGTTGTAAAATTGTGTTAAAATTAGGCGAATTGAACAAAGAGTAGTCTTTTTGTTAAATGCCTTTGCACGAACCACCAACCGGCTGAAATCGTCGACGTAAAGCAACTTGTGCCGGGACTGTATTCACCAAAAAAAAGCACGTAAAAGGAGACACGATGATTGAGCTCAAAACGCCACAACCGGCGCGCCACGCCGACCCCACCGTCAAGGCGCAAAGTCTGGCCTATCTGATATTCGAACGACCGAACCTTCTGGACGTTGAGTCATTTTTGACCGCCTTTGGCCTGTCCGTTGTTTCACGAACGAACGACACGCTTTACCTGCGTGGGGCCGCTGCTGCACCGTTTTGTTACCTCGTGCGTCGGGCGGAACAATCCAGGTTTATCGGATTCGGATTGACCGTTGAAAAGGCGGATGATCTTGTTAAATTAAGCAAGGTTTCCGGCGCCACGGCCACCAGACCAAGCGGCATGCCCGGTGGTGGCAATCTCGTCACGTTGACTGATCCTTCCGGCTTCAAAATCGACGCCATTCATGGTCAGATAAGTGGCACACCGTTGCCCCGGCGTCCATTGCTGCAATGGAACCTGGCCGGGGAGGTGGTACGCATCAATCAGGGGCAACGTTCTCCGGTAGCGCCGCCAGAAGTATTGAAGCTGGGACACGTTGTACTTGAGGTGGCCGACTACCAGTCAACCTGTGCCTGGTACACAAAGAATTTTGGTTTCATTCCCAGCGACGTGCAGGTATTGGACGATGGAGAACCAGCCGTCACCTTTATGCGTTTGAATCTGGGTGATCGACCGACCGATCACCACACCCTGGCCATTGCTCAGGGATTTGCACCGACCTACAGCCACAGCGCTTTCGAGCTGCTTGACACCGATGCGGTCGGTATGGGGCAGCGCGTGTTGCGGGAACAGGGCTGGACGCATTCCTGGGGCATCGGGCGCCATATTCTGGGAAGTCAGATTTTTGATTATTGGGAGGATCCCTGGGGTGACAAGCATGAACATTATTGTGACGGCGATGTCTGCACTGAGACGATGCAGACCGGTGTACACAAAGTCAGCCGGGAAGCAATGGCGCAATGGGGACCGGTCATGCCGTCAAGTTTCACCAAGCCTAAACTGACTCTTAAAAACATCTTTCTGATCGCGAAGAATCTCAGAAGCAGCCCCGATCTGACTTTCAAAAAACTGGTGACACTGGCACGTTTGTTTGGATAGCAGACTGAATCCCGCCAGAGACACCTGCGCAATGCACACCATTGAGCGCTTTGTGCTTTAACAAAATTATGAAATTGGGATATAAAATCATGGCAATTCATATCGTTCGTTTTGAATATCAACAAACAATACAGTGGGGAATTTTGCGCGGCAGTGACATTTTGCCGATCGATACCGACGCCACTACAACCGGTGAATTTATTACCAAAGTGGCGAGTCTGAATCTGGCTGCAATGGAAGGCAAAACCATCGCGTCCAAATTGGTTCGCATTCTTGCGCCGGTCACGGTCAATCAACAGTTCATCTGTCAGGGTGCAAATTATCGGCAGCACATGATTGAATCAGGGATGGATCCTGATGCCAAAAAATACAATATGATCTTCACCAAAGCCTCAAGTTGCATTGTTGCGGCTGACAGCAATATCGTGAAGCCATTGCATGTACGTTTTTTGGATTACGAAATTGAGCTTGGACTGATTCTGAAACGCGACATAGACCGACCGGTCGAAGTTACGGATGCTAATCTGCACGACTTTATTGCAGGAATAGTTATCGTCAATGACGTATCGGCGCGCGATATTCAAATACCCCAAACTCAGTTTTACAAGGGAAAAAGCTACCGAACTTTCGGACCGGTAGGTCCCCGGCTGTGCCTGCTGGACGCACAGGATATGCACTACCTTAAAAAGTTGAAGCTGACTCTGCGCGTCAATGGCCAGGTTCGGCAGGACGACAGTACTGCGAATCTGGTGTTCGGCCCGGCCGAAACACTGACCGAATTGTCAGGTATGCAGAATCTGATGGCAGGTGACCTGATTGCCACCGGCACACCTTCAGGTTGTGCCTTGTCGGTACCGTCACCGGCAAAGCAGCGCATCGCAGCGCTGTTGCCCGAGAAGAAAAAATGGGAATTCTTTATGCGCGTGCAGGAAAAAAGGACCCAGTATTTGAAACCTGCGGACATCGTTGAGTCGCGCATCCGCAGTGATGATGGCGTCATCGATCTTGGCAACCAGATGAATCTGGTTGTGGAGGCGGTATGAACGGCGTGCGGGATTTCAGGGATCTGGAAGAAATCGAAGTAGACGGCATGCCTGCTGACCTTCCGGGCAATACCTATGAAATGCTGCGGCGCGGCGCGGCGATAGACCCGAGTGCCAAAGCGCTCTCATTCTTCTTGGAGGTTGATGATCACAAACATCCTGAAGTGTGGAGCTACCAAAAACTGTTTGAATCAATTACACAGACAGCAAACATGTTTTACCAACTCGGAATCGAAAAGAATGACGTCGTCGCTTTTGTACTGCCCAATCTTCCAGAAACGCATCTGACAATCTGGGGCGCTCAGGCTGCCGGAATCGTGTGCGCCATCAATCCGTTGCTGGAACCTGCAGCCATTGCGGAGTTATTGATTGCGTCACAGACCAAGGTATTGGTCACTTTGGCGCCATTCCCTGGCACCGATCTGTGGGAAAAAGTGCAGTCGATTTTGAACAAAGTTGACACGCTTCGTCATGTGGTACTGGTTTCAGTCGCATCCAAGGTGCAGGGTGCCAAGTCGGTCTTCGCCAAATTGCTCGAAAGTCGTGAAATCACTCGCCTGCATGGCAGCAAAGGGTTGCGCGGTGCAATTTCTGCGCATATGGAAATGCATGACTTTTCAAAATCGGTCAAGTCTCAACAGAAAGACAGATTGCTTAGCCGGCGGGTAATTTCCTCCGACGATCTGTCTTCCTATTTCTGCACCGGCGGCACGACCGGCACACCCAAAATTGCCATGCGCCGGCACCGTAATGAAGTTGCGAATGCCTGGAGTGCGGCGAGCTTTTTGGGCGACGCAATTGGTCCAGGTAAAAACCTGTTTTGTGGTTTGCCATTGTTTCATGTCAATGGCGTGATGGTGACAGGCTTGTTGCCATTTTCCAGAGGTGCCCATGTGATTCTCGGCACGCCGCTGGGATATCGCGGGGAAGGTTTGATCCCGCGCTTCTGGGAACTGGTTGAATTCCATCGGATTAATTTTTTCAGCGGAGTTCCGACGCTCTATGCAACATTGCTGCAGATTCCCATTGGTAGTCACGACATCAGTTCCCTGGATTTTGGATTGTGCGGTGCGGCACCTTTGCCGATTGAGACCATGCGTAACTTCCAGTCGACGACAGGGCTGAAAATTCTGGAGGGTTATGGTTTAACCGAAGGCACGTGCATCAGTTCGATCAATCCGCCTTTTGGGCAGCGTCGAACTGGCTCGATTGGACTGCGCATCCCCATGCAGAAAATGAAAATAGTAAAACTCGATCAGCAGGGCGGGTATCTGCGTGAAGCAGAAATCGGTGAGTCAGGTGTGCTTATCATCTCAGGCTCCAATGTATTTGCCGGTTACAAGATTGAGCAGCACAATGCGGGTCTGTGGTGCGATCTTGGCGATGGCATCCAGTGGATGAATACGGGTGACCTTGCCATAGTGGACAAGGACGGCTATTTTTATCTGACCGGACGCAAGAAGGAACTCATTATTCGGGGTGGACATAACATTGATCCGCAGAGCATCGAAGAACCGTTGCACCAGCATCCGGCCGTACAACTGGTTGCAGCAGTCGGGCGGCCTGATATCCATGCCGGTGAGCTGCCGGTGGTCTATGTTCAATTAAAACCTGGCAGCGTTGTGACAGAGGCTGAGCTGATGGATTTCGCGCAGAAACAAATACTGGAACGTGCGGCAATTCCCAGGGCCATTCATGTTGTCGAGCAGATGCCGTTGACCGGTATCGGAAAAATCTTCAAGCCGGAATTGAAACTCAGGGAAATACGGTCGGCACTGGCTGCTGCGCTGGAATCGGTTTCATTGGGTTCGCACACACTTGACATCGATAATTCGGATTCTGGAATCCGTATAGCGGTAACGGTGGACACTGAAGACGAAAGGGTGCTTGCCACGCAAATTCTGGGACAGTTTGCCTATCCCGCTGCAGTGCACCTGGTTGAAGAAATAAAAAAGGGTGCATGACGCTGTGATTGACAAAATTTATACAAAAGTGTTCAATGTGACAGTCGAAAACAAACTGTGATGGAGAATCCCTTGAAGCCAATGAACCCAGCTCTGAAACGAATACATCAGGCCGCGCTGAGCCTGTTTTCCGAACGTGGGGCCAGTCAGGTCAATGTCAGTGATCTGGCGGAATCAGCAGGCGTGGCACGGGGAACTATTTATAACAATCTCGCTTCACCGGAAGCGCTGTTTGAACAGGTTGCCAGTCAGCTGGCGTCTGAAATGCTCGAAAGGACCGCAATCAGCTTTGAAGCTATTGATGATCCCGCCCATCGACTGGCACTTGGCATCAGGCTTTTTATTCGCAGGGCACACGATGAACCGGATTGGGGAAGGTTTCTAATTTGCTTCTCGTTGACTAACGATACGCTTCAAAATATCTGGAACGGTCCCCCTGTGCAAGATCTATTGCATGGACTGGACCAGAAACGTTACAAATTTCGGGAAGACCAGATTCCATCCCTTGCCGGTTTGATCGGGGGAAGCGTGCTGGCATCAATGGCAATGGTGATTGAAGGACACAAAACCTGGCGGGAAGCGGGGTCTGACACTGCTGAATTTGTATTGCGATCAATTGGCGTTTCGAGCGACGACGCCATCATGATATCCAAGACTGAACTGCCCATTTTACCTGAGCTGGACGTGTTGAAAAAGGGGAATAAAAGCAAGGGATCGAAAAGCACAGTCAAAAGTGCAGCCAAAACTGTCGTGAAAGGCAAAGTGCCTGAAAAGAGCAAAGTTTCTCGTTCTAAAAAAGCTTGAGTTTAGGATGTTTACAGGTGAATTTGGACTTTGTCAGAAACATGGATGGCGCATGACGGATGATGTGATCGCAACGTTAAATTTTTAGCCGACATTTTTAATATGGAAAGTGGTTTTGACATGGATGGTCAGGAAAATTCTGAGTTGGAGAAAATGGCATTGCAAGATTTAGTGCGGGAACTGACAACTTCAAGGGATACATTCAATGAAATATCCAAGCGATTGCATGGAACGCTTTTTGAATTGGAATCGCATAAAAGCATCCTTGCTGAAGAATTGACAAGGGAAGTCTTGAAGAAAATGTGAGATAGATAGCGTTAAGCTGGTGTTGTGGAAAAAACAACCAGTTTACCGAATGCTCTGGGTGGCCCAAACGCATTCGGGTTCTTGAAGCGGGACCACTGATTCATGAATGACTTTAGCGGAAAGCAATTCGGCCCGTGCACGCCATTATCGGCGGATATCAACACCATTGAACCAATCATCAAGATTGCAGAATCAGACGAACCGGATACGGACCGTCTTTTCGAACATCTGAGAAATGCAGTGCACGCATGGAATTTTTGGATCGAAATTCAAGACAGAATTAAAAAATTTGTTGAGGAGAATTCATAATGGCAATCATCAAAAAAAGTACCCAAATTTGATTGTCGCAAAATTGATTGCAGGGTTGGGCTCCCGAAAACCAGCGTTTGAAAAGTGTTGGAATTTCAGAGTGATCTCCGAACCATTTTCAAATTTGTATCCCACACCAAAATGATCGCCAAACTGAAAACATGATCCCATCACCCGGCCATTATTATTGAACCGCGATGCCATGTTATTGACGCCAATACCGATTTCGGTAAAGAATCCTTCTTGCCTTTGAAAGAAAATTGATTCAGTTTTCGTCCCAATCCATCGGATAACTGGAGTAAATCCTATTTCGGTTACGTCCCGGTTCCTGCCCGGGATGTTGTCATTTCTTGATCCATGCAAGTCCGCTACATTGAGTTCCCAATACATGGTCATATCATGCTTTGCCAGGAATTCACTGTCCTCGGCCCAAGGCTCCTCTATTGCAATCTTGTCGACGTAAGCATGATTCCACTCTCCGCGCTCAATAGATACACCGCCTTCGGCATGGCCCAAACGCATGCTTAATAAGAGAATGACATTCATAAAACTGAAAACAATTTTTTTAAGTATCGAAGTAGAGTTCATAAAAATTCGGGAGATTTGCTGGCGCGACTGAAACTGTAGCGCCTCAAATCCATTTATTCAAAAAACCGAATTTTACACCATAAATAACATTTGTGTTCGTTTTTGAACATACTTGTTCAATATTGATCTAATTTGTCATTTTTACTAACTTGATAAAATAAAATGATTGATGTTGCAATACAAACTGGTTATCGTTGGAAGAAACTCAATCAATTGGTCCCAAATCCCTCGCATTGAGCTACTTTTTAGAGGAGCTTTGGCCAACTTTATGCCGAAGGTAGACGAGGGTGATATTTAATTATGATTCTCGACCTAATTATTAATTCTAGGAAATTTAAGGGCATTTTGCGTTGTTTTTCTTTTGCAGACAGGGCAATAAGTTAAAAAATATTAATGAAATCGACGCCGCTTTTTGCCTCGCTCTATGAGACCACTTTGAATCATCAGCTGTTTTTCATTGGAGAGGAGGTGCGCCAATCCCAAATATTGTGATTTCATCCTGTAAAATTGCGATTTAATTATCGAAAGAAACCAGGCCGATCAATGATGAATGAAGACCTTCAGCATCAACTGCTTAACTATGCAACGCTGCCTTCGCTTCCTGCGATAGCAATCACGGTTATTGAACTGGCCAACGAACCCGACGCAGGTCTCAACGAAATCAGCAAACATGTTGAAATGGATCCGGCATTGGCCGCGAAGAAGTTGAAGGTGGCCGGATCGCCAGTGTTCAATAGACGCCAGA
This sequence comes from Oxalobacteraceae bacterium, assembly GCA_043758755.1. GTDB lineage: Bacteria > Pseudomonadota > Gammaproteobacteria > Burkholderiales > Burkholderiaceae_D > Solimicrobium. The sequence continues at coordinate 739 of JAYVMW010000050.1, read as the reverse complement.
CACCAACCAATGTCGGCCAGGCGGTTAATCTGCTTGGCACCAATGGCGCCAACATGATAGCCCTATCATTCTCGTTGACTAATTCATTCAGAAATCACAAAAGTACAACACTGGATTCGAACCAGTTCTAGCGGCGCTCATTTCTGATGGCTCTGGCCAGTCGCGAGCTTGGCACGGTGAAGGAGCTGAAAAGGCTCGACGAGTTGTTTCTGGCCGGTCTGATACACAATATAGATATTTTGGCGTTCGACAACCTGATGCCCGATGAATATGCCCGGGTGGTTGCTGGTGCGATTTCACAAGATGATATATAGCGAGCCGAGGAGGCGACGTTTGGATCAGGTCATGATGAAGTCGGCCACTGGCCGCTCAGACACTGGGAACTTCCCGATTTTCTCTCGCAGGCTTGTATGGCCAGGCGCCGAGCGCAAGGTTTGGATTCAGGTAATGACCTGCTGTCAGTATTTGACGCATCTATCGTTGTTGCAGGATACATTGCTGACATGCTGCTCGAGCCAACCGATGTTGTGTCCGTCTATAAAACCATGCACGGGGCACAGGAACTGCTGGGTATAAATGAAGAGACGTTGGTTGGATTGATGGACAGCATCCGTGCCAAATTGAAGGCGGTTGAAGAATTGTGGGTATTCTGGTCCATCGTGACCGGTCATTCTGGTATCGTGACCGGCCATTCCGATTGAACGTGACCGGCCATTCTGGTTTATCGTGACCGATTTCA
>JAYVMW010000049.1:0-216576 GCA_043758755.1 Oxalobacteraceae bacterium | reverse complement strand
TTCAAGACTAAAAAAATTACCGCTGCACATATGATCAAAGGCATCATGCTGCCCCCTACCATTAATGTGCCGCTCGGTGTTGTGACTACACCGCCGTTTCTGGCTGTTATTTCGTTCTGGATTGCACCGGCCTGAATGGTATTGTTGATTGCTCCGTTAATACCATTCATCGCCGCTGCTGAAATTCCGTTTGTTAAAACGCTTGTCCAGTCTGACGGCCCTGACGCGCTTGGGTTAAGCATCGTTGCATCAATCGCGCTTGTATTTGGCTGATTCCTCAGTTGATGCACTGAATCATAGACAGGAGTGATTGATTAATAAATAGCAGTTAGATATACTTACCGTATGCTAAAAACAAACAATCATGGTGAAGCCAGTATCGGGGACTTAGCCAGCCTTAAACGCCTCGTCTACTATGCTGCCGTGGTGGAAACTGGATCTTTCACCGCAGCAGCGGACCGCCTTGGCATTACCAAGGCGGTGGTCAGTCAGCAGGTCGCCCGGTTGGAACAGGAATTTCGTACCTCGCTGCTGGTTCGCACCACGCGCAAAGTCCAGGTGACCGAAGTGGGGCAAGCCTTTTACCAGCGCTGCGCCTTGATTCTGAGCGAGGCGGAAGATGCCTTTAATGAGCTGGCCGAAGTTGCGACGGTGCCGACGGGAATGCTGCGACTGACAGCACCCTTTGATTTCGGTATCGCGGTTATCGTGCCAACGATAGCTGCATTCACCCAGCTATACCCTGCTTGCAAGGTCGATGCTGTTCTGAGTGACCAGTCTCTTGACATGATGTCCGATGGCATCGAACTGGCCATCCGCGTCGGGTGGTTAGTCGATAGCAATTTGCAAGCCCGAAAAATCGGAACTTTCCGGCAATTGCTCGTTGCATCAGCGAGTATGCGATCTCAGGTGGAGCGGCTGAACAGTCCAGACGATATTGCCTTACTTCCGTTCATCGCAAATTCCGCTTTGCGTGACCCTCTGCGCTGGAATTTTTCGTCGAATAACAACGAGCAACGAAACGTCAATGTGCAGGCATCGATTTTTCTGGATGCTACGCTCGCGGTGCGCGAGGCCGTGCGAGAAGGTGTTGGACTTTCAGTGCTGCCAGATTATGCGGTTGCAGATGACCTTGCAACGGGGCGTCTAATCCACGTGTTGCCACAATGGGACCTGCCTGCAGGTGGTATACATGCAGTCTTTCCCCCCGCACGCTTTCGCCCCGTCAAGGTTCGAGCCTTTACCGATTTGTTAGTAAGCCGAGAAAATCAGCGTCTCGCAGCGTTGTTACCAAACCGTACGGTGTGAAGTAACCATTGAGAGAATTGCATTTTTTTAGCGCCGATAGATTTTCGTTAGAGCGCGAACAATTGCATCCACTTCTTAGTCTTCATTACCCCAGCCACCTCCAAGCGCCAAAAACAGTCTGACCTGATCTTTGACAACCGCAATGTCGGCAGTTGCCAGCGCGGCCTGGCTTGCTGTTAACCTGCGCCGGGCATCCAGATTGTCCAGATAGTTTAAGCGGCCGGCCCGGAATAACAACATTACCTGTTCGGCCGACTCTGCCGCATCGTCTTGCGCATGACGCAACTGCTTTTGCCGTTCCTGATCCGCCGCATAAACAGTCAGCGCACTCTCAACTTCCAATAATGCCTTTAGAACAACGGCATCAAAGCGAGCCAGCGACGCGTCAACATTGCTGTTTGCCATGCGCAGGCGCGCATGCTCAAACTCACCGGGAAACGTCCATGAAATCAATGGTCCGATGCCAAATCGCTGGGTCTGTGCCTGCCCAAGATGGTCGAGTATGCCGGTCACACCGCCAGAAAATCCCAGGGTAATTTTTGGGTAAAGTGCGGCGACCGACATCCCGACCCGCGCCGTTGCCGCAACCAGCAGCTGTTCGGCGCGCCTCACATCAGGGCGACGACGCAACAGGCTTGCCCCATCGCCAATCGGTATCGGGCGAGACAGTTCCGGAAGCTGCGTGCAGTTAACTGCCATGCTGGCAAAATCCGCTGGAGCATGGCCAGCGAGCACTGCAAGGCGATACAGCGCAGTACGCTGCTGCGATTGATAAGCTGGTATGAGCGCCCTAACCTGTTCCACCTGGCTGTTTGCATGCGGCAGGTCCAGCCTGGTTTTCTTTCCCTCCGATACCAGCTGCGTTACCGAATGTTGGTTATCTGTCTGCAAATTCAGTGCCCGCTGCGCGATATCAAGTTCGTACCCGGCAGAGCAATTGTCGGTGTAGCTCAGCATGACATCAGCCACAATAGAAATGCGAGCCAGATCGAGTTCGGCACGACTGACTGCGAGATCGGCATCGGCCGCCTGTGCCGCACGCTTCATCTCGCCCACCAGATCGACCTGATAGGAAACATGGATACCTGCGTCGCCGAGATTGGTTACCGGAATCGCCACGGGAAGCAAATAGGATTCGCCAGACAATCTGGCGCGTGCAGCCGAGCCTTCCGCACCCGCCTTTATCTCCTGCTCACTTCGCACTGCAGACAGAATTGCTTCATATTGAATAATATTGGCAGCGGCCACCTTGATATCATTGTTTGCATGCAGCGCCTCTTCAACCAGGCGATTCAGATGATCATCTTTATATAAATGCCACCATTGATCCGGTACGGCCTCAGCCACCTCCAGACTGGAATCACTGCCGGCAAATGCCTGTTGGGCGGCCGGCGAATTGATCACGGCGTGTAGCGGACGTTTGTAATCGGGTCCCACAGTGGTGCAACCTGCCAGGATCGCAAGCATACAAAGGAAATCACAGGACCTGAGCTTCATTGGGACCTGCCAGACAGTTGGGGCGATTCGATCAGGCTGACCGACGCAGTACGACCTGCAATCAAAGATGGATCGTGCGGATTATCCAGTGCGATGCGCACCGGAATTCGTTGCGCCAGCCGCACCCAGCTAAAAGTCGGATTTACGTTGGGAAGAAGATTGGCACCTGAAACCCGGTCGCGGTCCTCAATGCCAGACGCAATACTTTGCACATGTCCCTGCAATATAGCCGCACTGCCCATCAACTTGATCTGCGCGGTCTGACCAACTTTGATTTGTTGAAGCTTGGTCTCTTCAAAATAGCCTTCCACAGTATAAGAACCGGAATCGATCAGCGCCATTACCGGTGTACCAATTGCGACGTAATTACCTTCTCGCAGCTTCAGGTCAGATAAGGTACCGTCGACCGGAGCAACTATGCTGGTTCGCTCCAAATTCAATTTGGCAAGATCTGCCCTGGCTTCAGACAGCGCCAGACTGGCTTGTGCTTCCTCGATTTTTGCAGCGATTTGCTCCTGCACTTCTGCTGCAATCAGATTGCCCAGCGCCTGATTACGTTTATGCTCACGGCGCAATTCGGCCAGCGCAGCACGTTTGGCACTCAGTTCAGACTGGGCTTCGCGCAGCGCAAGCACATAGCGACTCTGGTCAATCTGAAACAGCAATTGACCGCGTTTGACACGTTGATTATGGCTGACCGCCAACACAGTCACCGTACCGGCAACATCTGGTGCAATCTGCACAATGTCAGCGCGTACCCGGCCATCGGGTGTCCACGGTTCGATCTGATAGTGGTTCCAGAGTTTGCGGATCGTGAACAATGCCAGCACAACAATGATGAGTGTCAGTGCTACGCGGGGCAATTGCTTTAACAGGTGTTTGAACATGGCAGCCGGACCTAGATAATCAAAAAATAGTTTATAACGCCGCACAAGATCACGAACAGCGATGCTTCAAACAGCGCAGGGTGCCAAATCAGGCGGTGAAAACCTAACGATACCAATACCCGGTGCAGAAAAAATGTCAGCACCAGAGCGATGGCACTGGTTATCAACTCGGCATTGACCAACACGCCCCATAATTCAGTGTCTGCAATCACGGCACGCTGCCTTCCTGACGTGACTGGAACCCGATCCCCGGGAAAAGATTGGTACGCAGGCCCACCAATGCCGTCAATGTTGCGGCACGCCAGGTCGCCGATGCGGCAGCTGCGCGATCCAATGAACTGTCGATGGCTTTGAGCAGATCATCATCATTGGCAGGAAAACCGGATATTTTTCCTTCGTAATGTGTACCGACCAGCTGGAAGATTTTATCCATCAACATTTTTTCGCTAGCCGGCAATGCTGCGCCGCTCCTTTGCAGCACGACCAGATCCATACCGGTTCTGAGTTCATTCAGCGTGTCCATCGCTTTCAGACTGGCGTCATCGCTGGCACTGAGCAACGGGGTCAGAATCCCAACCCGGTCAACCATGTGCGACGCAAAGCTGGCAGGGTCGTCGACAGCTGATCCGCGCACCAGACGAGACAGGCTTTTCCAGATTTGTCTGAGCAGTCTCTTCGCGTTGGATTCACTGCTGGCAGAACGAAAACTGCGGGTAATAAAGATGGCGGTAAAAATACCAAAAAACATCGACAGATTGAGGTTGGCAAATTTGGCAAAGTCGGCGTTGCTGTTTTCCTGGAGCGCCATGGCATTACACATGTTCAACAGGGTAATCAGCGCCAGCAAGGTGCTGGCAGGACGGGCAATAAAAATGCCAATAATCAGCATGGTCGGTGCCAGTGAAACGACCAGCATGGGAAAGCTGGCTATTGTCGGAAAAATGGCGAAGATATAAATTGCGGCCAGCGGCACTGCGATGAGCTGCGAATAACCAAATTTCTTCATGGCCGGTGTTGGATCATCCATCGCAGCAAACAGACAACTGAGAATCGCGGCCAGCGTTGCGCTCACACCACCTTCCACCCAGCCAAGATTTATCCAGCAAACGCAGGTAACAAGAATCGCCACCATAGCACTCGCCCCACCCAACAGGGCCATCCGGGGATCACTGTGCAACGCGCGCGCGCCGGGCTGGGCAACCAGCAGGTGCTGTGCAGCAGGCATTTCCGGCTGCTTTAAATGGTTGAACAAATCGCGACACTCATCCAGTAATTGAATCATTTCAGTCAGCTTGTTCAGCAGGCCAATCTGATTCATCCCATACCAGTTTGCCCCCCTGATCCGCGCCGTTTGTGCAACTATTTTATCGAGAAGCACTGTCGCATCCGAGCCGGATTTCCCCGAGCCGATCCATCTGGCGGTTGCATCGATGATTTCATTGGTACGCAGATCCAGACCAGGCTGGAGTGTCTTCATTGTGGCAACGCGCTCCGACACGCTCGACAGAGTGGGTATCAAAATCAAGATGCGGTCATGCAGCGCACGTACAGTCGACGTTGTTTCCCGAAAATGTGAAATATCGAAAGGCAGGTGGGTAGCCATGATATGAATTTCACTGGCCGCACCAGCCAGACGCAACCGATCATTTCCCAGCGCTGCCGAGTCATTACTGTTCAGTATGTCCAACGCCCATTGATCGGCCAGTCCCAGCCAGTCATTAAATCGCGCGCACAACACAATGCCGAAAGGCTTGGGAAACCACAGACTGTGTAACACCGTCGCACACACAATACCGATGGCAATCTCTTCGCTGCGCGCAATAGCCAGATCAAATATTTCCGCCGGTTGGTTAACGCTGCCAAAACCAATGATAGCCGCAGTAAAACCGGCCAGCATCATCACATAACTACGCGGCGAGCGGTCCAGCATTGAGATAGCAAGACAGATTCCGACCCAACCCGCCAGCGCCAGGCAAAGCAGCGCGGGTGCATTGATCAGCAGGGGAACCAGGAAAAGTGCCATTGCCGCACCCAGCAAGGTCCCCAACAGTCTGTAAACCGCTTTGGAGCGCACCGCCGCTGCCATTGGCTGGCTGACAATATATACCGTCATCATGGCCCAATACGGACGCTGGAGATCGATACTCATGCTGATGAAAAGTGCAAGCATGGCTGCCACAAACGTGACAACCGAAAACTTGCATTCATCCCACTTCAGCGCCATCACCGCGTCATTCTCCCTTGACCCTGCCTGACAATTCCATCAATTCAATTTCCTTGTCAAGAACCGTCAATACGCGCAGCGCGGCAGCTAGGTCCTCATCACTGACCGATTTCAGCAAACGCATGCGGATCTGTGCAACGCTATGTTCGACCTGCCTTGCAAGCGTCTTTCCGGCCTCGGTCAGATGCAGGTTTTTAGCCCGCCCGTCATGGATGTCGTCGCGCCGTTCGACCAGACCACTCGAATTGAGTCCATGCAGCAATCGCACCAGTGAAGGCCCTGCCATTCCCAACTCTTCTGCGAGCATATTCTGACGCATTCCGTCGCCACTTCTTGCAATATGCAGTACCGGAAATGCCTGAGAGTCAGAGATGCCAAAAGCAGTCAAAGCACGACTTAGGTTCTTGCGATACACCCTGGACAGTCGAACAATATCGCTGGTTAATTGCCGTTCGCTGTCTTTTCTGGAGGTTGCCATAGTCGCGTTTGCGTAAATATAATGAACGCGATTTTAGATAGCTAGCTATCGAATGTCAAGCATTTACGGAAAAATTATCTTTTAGAAAATTCAGCATTGATGTTACACACTGCGCATTATTTCGCCGTTTAGGCACAGGTTCTGTATGGCTCTAAATTACGTGTGTTGCAGCCTTCCCAAAATCGTCGGAACAGCCGTTCTGCGGGATCGGGAATTGTTTGTGTCTGGTTTGTATTTATATGTTGATTTCAGTTCTCCTTATGTACCGCGTACCGCGTACCGCGCCCAGGTGGGCTTCCGAAAATCCAGCAGAACGCACCGCCAGAGCGGAGTCGAAAACATTCCGTGCGCGCCCTTCCCTCATCTACACCGATGCTTCAACTGCAATGGGAATATCGTACGCCAGCTGTTTAGGCAAAATGGTGGTGCCAGCCTTGATCGCGCAACTGCAAATCGCTTTATCTGCGTAATGACTTGTGACCAGGATGGAACGTTCAACTGGCGTTTGATGGATGACATCCAGGCCGTTCACATCCTGTTTTAATAATTCATAGTCTGTGAGTAGAAATACTTTGTGGATTTTGTCTGGTGCAATACGGTTGATGAAATCAATGCATTCCTGACCAATCTCGAAATGCAGTACCGCCAAATTGGGAAATTTCCTCACCAGTTCATCAAAGCGGGTATTCCACGCCATATGAATTGAGCTGTCATCGTCCAGAATGATGACGATATCGTCATCAACCAGCTTAATTGAATCGGCGATCCAGTTTTGGGACGGAATGCGCGGGAAAGTCAGTATCATTTTTGTGCCGACGCCCTCCTGCGATTCAATTTCCAATTTGCCTTCGTTATTCTGCAAGGTATCCAAAACTTGGGTTAAACCGATACCGTGGCCATTTTCCTTGCCGTCAGTCACGCCAATATGGTTCAGAATCGTTTTTGCCAACTCGGGTCGCATACCTTTACCGTTGTCTTCAATCACCAGACGCACCTGCTCGGCGGTGGCGTCCAGATACAGCGTGATTGCGCCCTCCTTAGTGGCACATAGTAGGCAACGAGTTGCTTTTCGTTGCAATAGTCGACGGCTCTTACAGCTGCATGAGCGATTTGATCATGGCTTAACAAAGTCTGTTCCACTTCGCCGCAATCTATGCGAAATCCCCTGATCTTCACTTGCAGATCTCGCCTTCCCATAAATTCTATGTTGCCATCAGTGCGGTAGCGTGCGAGATCGCCAGAGCGGTATAGCCTGAGATTTATGCCCAGCTTATTATCGTCTGTCGTGGCAAATGGATTGGTAATAAAGTTTTGATCGGTAACGGCCGGAAGATTTAAATACCCCCGTGCCACTCCTGCACCCCCGATATACAACTCTCCTACAGTTCCGCATGACACCGGTTGAAGGCAATCATCAAGAATATGGATCTGCGTGTAGCACAAGGGGAGGCCGATGGGTACGGCGTATTCCTCTGTCTCTAACTCTTCTGTAATGCGATAGGTTGTGGCGAAGGTTGTGGTTTCAGTTGGACCATATCCATTCAGGATTGCATTGGGCCGATGCTCCTTTTCCCCAAGAACTTGATTTACATTTGAAACGTTCAGGACATCTCCGACTACAAGCAGATATTTCAGATTCGAAAACAAGGTAGTATCCTGCCGCACAAGCTGATCAAAAAGTGCTGAAGTGACGGTGACGATTGTGATATTGGCCTTTTGTATAGCCGCTTTTAACAGCGAACTCGACAACATCGTTTTGCATGGCATAACGGATATCGCTATCCCGTTTAGCAATGCGCCCCAAATCTCAAACGTTGCCGCATCAAAATTTATATTGGAGCTCTGCGCCATCACATCGTGTGAATTTACTCCAAAATAATTTTGATTCTTCACAAGCTGAACAACGTTGCGATGTTCAACCATCACGCCCTTGGGTCGCCCTGTGGTGCCTGAGGTATAAAGAACATACGCAAGGTGCTCCGGATGGACCATGGTGTAGAGATTGGAAACAGGAAAATCTTTGTGCAGGCCACGGTCCACCAGCACGACACTTTTATTTTCTGTCGGCAAATTCTGAACCAGATCTTCCTGTGTAAGAATAATAGCTGCGTTGGTATCCTGCAGCATAAAGCGCAGGCGTTCCTGGGGATAGCCGGGGTCGAGCGGTACATAAGCAGCACCTGCTTTCAAAATGGCCAGCATGCTGACGATACAGTCTATGCCGCGGTTCAGACTCATTGCGATTAACGTGTCGGGGCGTATAACGTAATGGGTCGTTAAGTAGCGCGCAAGCCGGTTGGCCCTGTTATTGAGCTCGCGGTAGGTCAGCTTTTGCTCTTCAAATATCAGCGCAATTTTTGCCGGTGCGCGTTCAACTTGTTCTTCAAAAATCTGATGAATCGTTTTGTTTGGAAAAGGTAGGGACATAATATGATCCTTTAGGTTATGGTTATCTGACCGGTGAAATATCAGGTACCAGGCTGGTCGGTTGTTGTGCTTTCAGAGCTGCACTGACGTGCGGCACTTCCCCGGTTTCCGAAGTCTGGACAGTGAGCTCTTTTGAATCAGGCTGTTTGTTCGTTTGACGGGATACGAAAGCGATACACAAATACGAGAAGCTGGAGGAAGGCAGTAGCAACATAGTCATTCCAACAATGAAGTCCGACCTTTCATTTTCAAATATCACCCCACTCTTCTCAATGAGGAAAAACCGAAGGTGTCGTCAAACAGATAATTTTTGGTCTGCACTCGAAAAATACGGATATGGATGAGGTACGATAACGGCCTTCCAATCGAAGGTAAAAAAACAATTTGATCTGTCTATATAATTCGGTCCGTGGCACAATCGGTACAAAAATCCATTCATTTATTACAGCCAAGTCGTCAACAATGTCCTCATCCAAAATCGAGTCCGCAGTTTCAGCCTCTGTTCATGGCCCTTCCAAACAACTGATTTTGCTCATGGCGATTTGTGTTGGCCTGTCGGTTGCGTGCATCTACTACAGCCAGCCCATGTTGGGACTGTTCGTCGCCAACGGTCTGGGCAGTGCGCAGGAAATCGGCTGAATATCCACCCTGACTCAACTCGGTTATGGTCTGGGACTGTTCTTTCTGGCGCCGCTTGGTGATCGCTTCAACAGGAAAACCATCATCCTGATTAAAGGATGCATCCTGGCTGTTTGCCTGCTCGGCTTTGCTGCCGGTACTGGCCTGTTGCCAATGCTAATCACCAGCCTGCTGATCGGCGTTTGTGCCACCGTGGCGCAAGATATCGTTCCTGCGGCCGCCGCGCTGGCACCGGAAAATCAGCGTGGAAAAATTATTGGCACTGTTATGGCGGGCCTGCTGCTGGGGGTTTTGCTGTCGCGCGTCGTCAGCGGTGTGGTTGCCGACCTGTTTGGCTGGCGCTATGTGTTCCTGATTGCGGCAGGCACGATTGTTGGCTGCCTGATCGCGATGGCCAGAGGTTTGCCGTCATTCACACCCAGCACCAGATTGCCTTATGGTGCGCTGATCAAGTCGGCATTTTCTTTATTGGGAACATATCCGGCACTCAGGACTGCGACACTGGCGCAAGGACTGTTGGCAGCAGGATTTTCCGCTTTTTGGTCAACGCTGGCGGTCATGCTGCACGCAGCGCCGTTTCATCTGAGCAGTTCCGCCGCCGGCGCGTTCGGAATTGCGGGCGCAGCTGGTGCAATGGCGGCACCGTTCGCCGGTAAATTTGCCGACCGGCTCGGTGCGCATCATGTGGTGCGTGTGGGAGCCATGACCACTGCCGGTTTTTTTCTGTTCCTGACACTTGGCAGTCAGCTTGATGTCAGACTGGCGCTGATTGTGCTTGCGATTGGCACGGTGGGTTTTGACCTTGGCGTGCAGATTTCACTGATCGGCCACCAGACTATTGTCTATGGCCTGGACGCCGGTGCGCGCTCGCGTCTGAACGCCGTGCTGCTGTCTGGCATGTTCATGGGTATGTCGGCTGGTTCGGCACTGGGCGCGCTGTTATTGTCACGCTGGGGGTGGACTGCAGTTACAGTCTTTGGAACATTCTGTGGTTGCGCTGCTTATGGTATCAGGCAGCTTCATGCCAGAAAGACCCTTAACCTATAGCAGCCCTGCGCACAAACCGTTGCCAACCCAAAAAATAAATTTAAGATGCCATGGTATGGCGAAGGTTCCATTTCACCCATACGTGATATCCGTCACCAAAGAAAATTTTTTAATGCACTGAAAATCGTTATTGCCACCATCAGTGCTGATATTGACCGTAATTGACATGACCCGAACCGTTAATCCGCAACACCATCACCGCAGCAATCAGGCAGGCAGTGCCCATGACCATGGATGAGGTGGTGTAACTGCCCAGACTGTTGCGCATGACGCCGGCAATCAGCGTCGCGCTGGCCGCACCCAACTGGTGTCCTACCACCACCCAGCCAAACACGATGGGCGCAGCCAGTCGGCCAAATACATCATTGGCCAGTCGTACTGTCGGTGGCACGGTGGCGATCCAGTCCAGACCGTAGAAAAGCGCAAACAGCGGCAAGCCAAAATAACTCAGTCCAAACGCGTGCGGCAGAAAAATCAGCGCCACACCACGCAAACCGTAATACCAGAACAGCAAGGTGCGCGGATTGTATCGATCAGATAACCAGCCCGACAGTGTCGTGCCGATCAAATCAAGAATCCCCATCATGGCCAGTATCCTGGCTCCACCAACGGCGGCAATGCCATAGTCGCTGCACATGGCAATAAAATGCGAACCAATATAACCATTGGTACTCATGCCGCAGATAAAAAAACTGAAAAATAACAGCCAGAAGTCCCGTACCTGCACCGCCCGCTTCAACGCATCGAAGGCAATTGCAACCGGATGTCGGATACTGGTGGATTCGGTAAAGTTGTGATCAGTCTGACCGTAACGCGTCAGGCCAATATCTTCCGGACGTTCCGGCAGCAACAGTGCCACGATCGGTATGGCAATGGCGGCAACGCTGGCCACCAGTACGGCCACCGAGCGCCAGCCGGTGTGATCCACCATGTAGGCCATGAGCGGTAAAAATACCATTTGACCGGTGGCAGCACTGGCGGTCAACAACCCCATGGCCAGACCGCGCCGGGTTTCAAACCAGCGCCCGACAATGGTTGCTGCCAGCGTATTGGCAACCACCCCGCTGCCGGCACCGACGATCACACCCCAGGCCAGCAGCATGTGCCAGGGCATGCTCATGAAGGTGCTGGCCAACGTGCCCAGTGTGAGCAGCGTCAGCGCGCCAAGTACCATGGGACGGATACCGTAGCGCTGCATTGCCGCCGCAGAAAACGGTCCGATTAATCCATACAGCGCAATATTGACCGAGATCACAAAGGAAATCGTGGTGCGGCTCCAGCCGAACTCATGCTCCAGAGGCAAAATCATGACCGAGGGAGTCGCACGGATTCCGGCTGCCCCCAGCAGCACCATAAAAACAATGCCCACTATGATCCACACATAGTTGAAGCGTAAGCGCGCCATGATGGCGATGACAGGTTTATTCATAAATGGGGAGAATTATCGAACCTGATACCAAAGCTCCTTGCGAGCTTGATTGTTTTATAAATTGAGATTGAAAACAGAAATTATCAATCAAGTCCAATACCTGCGCAGAATACCAGCGTAAGCGCGTACAAGGATAGATTTTTTATAAGCTGCACCAGTCAGACTCAACATTACTGGTTTAACTTACAACGATTTTTCAGAGTCAGCCGGTTTCAGTACGATCAGCAACTGCCGCACTTTTACCTGCAATCCCGGCTGACAGGCGATCGATTCGACCACACCATCCATGCTGCCGATTATGGAAAACTCCATCTTCATGGCTTCCAGTACGGCCAGCTTTTGACCTTTGCTGACCCGGTCACCCGGTTGCACCAGCACCGCCATGATTTTTCCATCCATGGGTGCCGTCAGTTTTCCATCTGCGCCCTGCTGTTGTTTGTCAGCGGCCAGACAGGTCTGATCTTCGTAGTTTAAAGTCAGCCCGCTGCACTCCAGCCACAGCGTTGACCCACTGAATACTTTGCTGGCCTGCCTCGCTACGCCGTCAAATCCAAATCGGATGGTGCAGTCGGAATAATGGATCAGTTCAATTTCTGCACTGCCGTTTGGGGTACTGACCAGATAGCGGTTGCCGGCGCCGGGAGTGACCGTAACGGCCAATTTTACATCGGCCACCTTCAGCAACATGGTCACCGCAGCCGGTGCGGAACTTTGCCATTGCAGCAGTTCCGGTTCCACGCCTGAAGTTCTGCCCAGCTTCAGAGCAGATTCGCGATACAGCACGGCACCAGCCAAAGCCATGTGACACAGATCTGGCTGGTGCAGGGTTTTGATCAGTTCGGCGGGAAAATATTGCGCAATAAACCCGGTAGAGAAGTGGCCATCGGCAAACTGCGGATGGGCTATTAACCGGCACAAAAAATCGCGGTTGCTGGGCACGCCCAGCAGCACGGTTTGCTCCAGCATCTGCAGCAGGTTCAGGCGCGCCTGTTCACGGGTTGCGCCACCGGCGATCAGTTTGGCCTGCATGGAATCGTAATGCGGCGCAATGACGCCGCCCACCTGCAGCGCCGAATCGACCCGGCCAGCAGGTGCGCGCCAGGCCAGTACGGTGCCGGTCTGTGGAACAAATCCGTGCGCCGGATTTTCCGTACACAGGCGCACTTCCATGGCCCAGCCCTGCTTGCGCTGCATGATGAACTCCTGCGACCACGGCAGCGTCTCGCCCTGCGCAACGCGCAACTGCCATTCCACCAGATCGACGTCATACACCAGTTCAGTGACCGGATGCTCGACCTGCAAACGGGTATTCATTTCCAGAAAATAAAACCCACCTTGCTCGTCGAGCATGAATTCAACCGTGCCGGCCCCGACATACTTCACCGCCAGTGCAGCTGCCACCGCAGCCTGCCCCATCCGGTTGCGCAGGTCTTCACTGACGGCCGGGCTTGGCGCTTCTTCAACCACTTTCTGGTTGCGACGCTGCACCGAGCAGTCGCGTTCACCAAAATGCACCACATTGCCGTGCCGGTCGCCAAAAATCTGAATTTCAACATGACGGGCATTGAGCAAGGCTTTTTCCAGCAGCAGCTGTCCATCGCCGAAGGCATGCAGGGCTTCGCTGCGCGCTGAATGTAGTTGCGCAATCAGATCCGCTTCCAAAAGAACGAGTCGCATGCCGCGCCCGCCACCACCTGCTGCGGCCTTGATCATCAGCGGAAAGCCGATATCCAGTGCCGCAGCGCTCAAAGCAGCGTCGGTCTGGTCGTCTCCCTGGTAACCAGGGATGCAGGGCACGCCGGCACTGGTCATGCGAATCTTGGAGGCGCTTTTGTTGCCCATGGCGGCAATCGATTCCGGATCGGGGCCAATAAAAATCAGTCCGGCATCTTGCACCGCCTGCGCAAAATCGCTGCGCTCGGATAGAAATCCATAACCCGGGTGGATCGCACCGGCAGCGCTGGACTGAGCGGCTCGGATCAGTTTTTCTGTCGACAGGTACGATTCGCTGGCCGGCGCTGCCCCAATGCAGACGGCCTGATCGGCCATGCTGACGTGCAGCGCTCCAGCATCGGCTTCTGAATATACCGCCACCGTGCGATAGCCCATCTTGCGGCAGGCGCGGATCAATCTGACCGCAATTTCACCCCGGTTGGCTATCAGTACCTTGTCAAATAACATTGTCAGACTCACTTATTAATTGATGGGTTTTAAAACCGGGCAATGCCATAACTGCTTGGTTTGAGGGTACGCCACCGTGCCTCACTGCAGATCGACAGGGTGTAAGCCAGCACCCGGCGCGTGTCGCGCGGATCAATCAGTCCGTCGTCATACAGCCGCGCAGTGCCAGCCAGCGGATGCGAATCACGATCAAACTGTTTGATGATACCGGTCTGCATGCCGGCCATCTGCGCCTCGGCTTCGGGCGTCGCCGGTATGCCCATTTTCTGCATTTTTTCGCGCGCCACGATCGCCATGACGCTGGCAGCCTGTTCTCCGCCCATGACCGCAGTACGCGCATTCGGCCAGGCGAAAATAAAGTCGGGCCGCAGGCCGCGTCCGGACATGCCGTAATTGCCCGCGCCAAACGACGCGCCCAGCACGATGGTAATGCGGCTCACCGTGAGGTTGGCCACAGCCTGAATCATCTTGCTGCCGTGTTTGACGATGCCGCCCTGCTCGCTTTCCGTGCCGACCATGAAACCGGTGGTATTCATCAGAAAAATCAGCGGTATATCGGTCTGATCGCACTGCTGCATGAATTGCGCGGCCTTGGCAGCGCCCCTGGTGGTAATGGGACCGTTGTTAGAAATGATACCCACGCTCATGCCGTGAATGGTGGCGCGACCGCACAGGGTTTGGGCATCATAATCGGCCTTGAATTCCAGATACTGGCTGCCGTCCACCAGTCTTGCAATGACCTCGCGACTGTCATAGGGCTTGCGATAATCGACCGGAACCACACCGCACAATTCCTGTTCGGAAAACAGCGGTGCAACCACCTCATGGTCCGGCAAGGCTGGCCGATGCTTGTTCCAGTCCAGACGTTGAACAATCTCGCGCGCGATGCGAATGCCATCGGCATCACTTTCTGCAATAAATTCAGCGGTACCGGCGACCTGAGTATGCATTTCAGCGCCGCCCAGTTCCTCTTCACCGGCAACTTCACCAGTGGCAGCCTTGAGCAGGGGCGGTCCTGCCAAAAACACTTTGGCACGTTTCCTGACCATCACCACGTAATCTGACAGTCCAGGTATATACGCACCACCGGCGGTGCTGGACCCATGCACCACGGTGATCTGCGGTATGCCGGCAGCCGAGAGCTGGGCCTGGTTGCAGAAAATATTGCCGCCTTCAATAAAAATTTCTGCCTGATACAGCAAATTTGCGCCACCCGATTCAATCAGCTGAATCACCGGCAACTTTTGCTTCAGCGCGATTTCCTGAATGCGCAGATTCTTGCGCATGCCCCACGGCGTAATTGTGCCGCCCTTGATGGCGCTGTTGGAGGCGTTGATCATAACGCGCACACCGCTGACATAACCAATGCCGCAGATGCAGTTGCCACCGGCCAGTGAACCGTCTTTATCGTCATGGTGCAGATAGCCGGCCAGCGTGGACAGTTCCAGAAACGGCGAACCCCGATCCAGCAGCAGATTGACCCGTTGGCGCGGCGTGAGCTGGCCACGGCGCTGGAAGTCGGCACTTTTTTCAGCTTCGGTGGCGCGCACTTTTTCTTCTACGGCGCGAAATTCCTGCAGCGCGCCCAGCATGGCTTCGCGGTTCTGGGCAAACTCTGCACCAGCCGTTTCAATCTGCGATTCAAGCACCGGCATGGTCAACCTCTTTTTTGGGATGGCAACGTATTCATCAACTTGCAGATAATGCCAAGCATGATTTCATCTGCACCGCCGCCAATGGAGGCCAGACGGAAGTCGCGGTAAAAGCGCGACACAATTGATTCCCATGCATAGCCCATGCCGCCCCAGTACTGCAGGCAGGAGTCAGTCACTTCACGCGCCAGACGTCCGGCTTTGAGTTTGCACATGGAAGCCAGTTTGACCACTTCCTTGTCATTCTGATTCAGGTCATACAGGCGCACGGTACGGTACAGCAGTGCGCGCAAGGCTTCAATTTCGGTCTGCAGCTCGGCCAGACGGAAATGGATTACCTGGTTGTCGAGCAGCGATGCGCCGAACGCCTTTCGATCACGGGTATAGTCGATAGTGGCCTGCACCACCACTTCCAGACCCTTGAGGCCCATGGCCGTGCCGAACATGCGTTCTTCCTGAAACTGCTGCATCTGCATGGCAAAGCCGGCGCCTTCATGACCGATCAGGTAGCGCTGCGGTACCCGCACTTCATCAAAAAACATTTGCGCGGTGTCGGACGACCACATGCCGAGCTTGTCGATTTTGCGGGCGCGCTGCACGCCTTTGGTGTTCATCGGCACCACGATCATCGATTTGTTCTTGTGCGCCTGATCGTTTGAGGTGTTGGTCAGCAGGCAGATCCAGTCCGACTGCATGCCGTTGGTAATCCACATCTTGCTGCCATTGATGATGTAATCGTCGCCGTCTTTGCGCGCCGTGGTTTTCAGACCGGCCACATCGGATCCGGCGCCGGGTTCGGAGACACCGATAGAAGCAACCAGATCACCGGCGATGCTGGGTGCCAGAAATTCACGGCGCAATTCGTCGGAACCAAAGCGCGCCAGCGCCGGTGTGGCCATATCGGTCTGCACACCGATGGCCATCGGAATGCCGCCACAGTTGATGCGTCCGAGTTCTTCGGCGAACGCAATCGCGTAGCTGTAACTCAAGCCCATACCGCCAAATTCGACTGGCTTGCTGATCCCCAGCAAACCAAGGTTGCCGAGTTTTTTAAAAACCTCGTGCGCCGGGAAGATTTTTTCGGCTTCCCACTGGTCTACAAACGGGTTGATTTCAATGTCGACCAGTTTGGCTGTGGTATTGCGTAAATCGGCGTATTCGCTGCCTGTTAACATAGCGCTGCTCCAATGTAGTCAATTAAAACATTCACACCGTCCGATGTTTTGCAATCAGTCCGGACTAACGGCTCATGCGTAGGGTGCAATAACAGTGCACCTTCTCGGATGCTGCTGACAATGGTGCAATGCTATTGCACCCTACAACATCAATGAGTTAAACCTGCACACCATCCGGTGTAATGCAGTCAAGCGGGACAAACAGATCCGGGCCCAACGCCGTATCGCCCGGTACCACCCGATAGTGGCGCAGGTCGGTCATGCCGGCTTCGATCAGCACCTGTTCATCGATGAAATTTTTACCGGTGCAGGCCCGGCTGCTCTGCGTCAGGATATGCCAGGCTGCGTCCGCCATGATGTCGGGGGTTCGGCAGATTTCCTGACCAATCGAGCCGATCAGGTTGCGCACGGCGGCGGTATCAATCATGGTTTTGGGCCACAAGGTATTGAACGCAATGCCGTCCTCCTTGAATTCTTCTGCCATGGCCATGGCGTAGATGCTCATTGCGTATTTGGCCATGGTGTAGGCCGGATACGGCGCAAACCAGGCCGGGATAAAGTTCAGCGGCGGCGACAGATTCAGCACATGCGGATTGACTGCATTGCGCAAATGCGGAATACAGGCGCGCGACACCATGAAGGTGCCGCGGCTGTTTATGTCGTGCATCAGATCGTAGCGTTTTGGACTGGTCGCAAGCGTGCCGGTCAGATTGATGGCCGAGGCATTGTTGACGCAGATATCGATGCCGCCAAACCGATCCAGGGTGGCCTGCACGGCTGCCTCGATCTGTGCGTCATCACGGATATCGCACAGGACAGGCAGCGCCTTGCCGCCGGCCCGCTCGATTTCTTCTGCAGCCGTGTAAATGGTACCTGGCAGGGTTGGATGCGGCTCGGCCGTTTTGGCGGCGATGGCAACGTTGGCACCATCGCGTGCAGCACGCAGGGCAATTGCCAGACCGATGCCGCGCGATCCGCCAGAGATGAACAGGGTTTTATTTTTCAGACTCATAGCGTTTGAATCCCTTTAAAGAGTTGATTGCAGCATGCTGCGCGCCTGCTGTGGCGTGGCAATATCGCGGCCCACTTCCCGGGCCAGACTGACCAGTGCTTCAATTAACTGACCGTTGCCGGAAGTCTTGTTGCCGTTGGGCAGATAAAAGGTATCTTCCACACCGGTGCGCAGATTGCCGCCCAGTTCTGCCACCCGGCGGTGTACCGGCCAGACTTCTTCACGCCCGATCACAATCCCCTGCCAGTGCGCACCTGACGGTATGTATTTCATCAATACATTGAGCAACTCCGGATCGGCCGGCATGCCGGACGCCACCCCCATGACCAGCGACACGTGCAGCGGATCGCGCAGCAGGCCGACTGCGCGGTACATGGCAATGGAGCGCAAGATGCCGACATCAAAGCATTCACATTCGGGGATGATCTGATGTTGATTCATCACTTCCAGAAACGCGCTGATTTTTTCGACCGGATTATCAAACAGCATGGGCGGCCAGGCCCATTCATTTTTGGAGGTGGTTTTGAGGTAATTCAGGCTGCCGGCATTCATGGCCGCCATTTCCGGCTTGCAGCGTTCCAGACAAGCCAGCGGACCGGCAATGTTCTTGTCGACCACTCCGGTTGAAAAATTCAGAATTACGCCGGGACAGGCCGCGCGGATTGCTTCGGCAATTTCTGCCACTGCATCGGTTTCCCAGGTCGGCAAATGGCCCTTGCCGGGTTCCTGATTGCGAAAATGCACGTGCATGATCGAAGCGCCGGCGTTGAAGGCATCCCTGGCTGAAGCGGCCATTTCGGCGGCCGTAACCGGAACCGGGTGCTGTTTGGGATCGGTGAGTACGCCGGTCAGGCTGCAGGTGACAATGGCTGTTTTCATGGAAATCTTTTTGGACAGGTTGAGGACAGAGTTCTTCTGGTGCGAAACGATTATATGTGGAATAATTCACTCGGTCTAGACACTGTGTCTATTTTGTCGCAAATCAGTAAAAAAATGGACAGAAAGATTTGTTATGTCCAAAATTCAACGTTGTTAACCACGGAACAAAAAAACAATGAGATCGGTAACCAGAAAAATTCGCGCCAGTGACGCCGAGGGCGCGCTCACCACGGCAGAGCATGTGATCAACACGCTGGAACAACTGCTCATCGAGGGTGAAAGCTTCACTTCCTTGAGCATAGACCATCTGGCAAAAAAAGCCGGCATCGCGCGCGCCACGTTTTACTTACATTTTCGTAACAAGGGCGAACTGGTCGGTCTGCTCATGAAGCGGGTGGGAAAGGAAATGCGTATCGCTGCGCGCGATTCGATGGATGGTCTGGAACAGTTCGGCCGGGCCGATTTTCTGAAGTTCATGGAACATGCCATTGAAGTGCAGTACCGGCATCGGGCCGCGATCCGCGCTGTCATCGAAACATCGTTTTATGATCCGACCGTAGCTCAGATCTATCAATCGTTCATGGAACAGATGATTGCCGATACCCGGCATTTTATCGTCCGACTCCAATCCGCCGGTCAGGCCCATCCCGCTGCCGGTCCGGAGCTGGCCGAACTGCTGACCTGGGCAGCTGAGCGCTGCTGCAATCAGATGCTGAAAAATAATGACTCGGAGGCGAGCCGGTGCCATCTTGCTGCGCTGCTCACGCATGTGGTCTGGAGTTCAATCGCCGCAACACCAACTGACGTTCCGTCATGACACCGGAACCTGCGCCAGGCCGGTTCCGTTCTGGTTAAAAACTGCCGTGCACACGCATGCCGATGATGGATACCGGACCACGATCCTGGTTATACGCCGGATTGGAAATATGCTGATAGTCCAGTGCCAGCGTCACATTGTCCGCTACCTGCAGCGAGTAAAACATTTCCAGAATTCGTTCAGGGGCATAGTTCAGGTGCCCGTCACCGATCAGCAACCCCATTCCCCCGGCTGCGAAATAAGCCTGCGCATCGGTTGAAATCCGGTTCTCTACGGCGGCGACACCAACGCTGTCATCCGGCCGACCCCAAGTGCCACCCTTAACCAGCAAACCGGCCGACAGCGACGCATTGATGTCGGTGAATTCATAGGTTTCCTTGTCGCCCTGATTTTTGGACAGGCGAGCAAATGCGCCCACATCGGCGCTCAGTTCCTGCTCCATATTCAGCGCCAGACCGGAGCGCGAACCGTATTTCCGTACCGGGGCCACTTCAGGAACCGGTTTCTGTTCGGCCAGCGCATCCTGATAACTGGCCATATTGCCCTGATTGACCCAGGCCAGCAATTTGATTTTTCCGGGGTGAGTCAGCCAGACGTGGCGCATTTCCAGTTCGAGATTGCTGGAGTTTTCGCCAAAATTCATTCGGACGATTTTACCGTTCGGAACCGGCGACAATTGGAAAAATCCGCCGCGCACGGTCCACCAGTCCTGATTCCATTCCAGCGCCGCGCCAAACGAATAGCCCCAGGAATCGGCTGCATAGTCATAGGCACCGGCATCAATGACCGACCAGTTCAAGAAATCAGCGCGCGGGTCATGGGCGTAGCTATTGGTATCGAATACGTCTGTGACTGAAAATTTACCGAGCGTGGCGGTGACGTTGTTGGCCGACTGCAGCATGCTGAACTGATTCGGACCGGCCTGACTGGCACTGAGTTCGCCATCGAGTGACACTACCTGACGCACGAACAGTCGTTGAACACGCAAATAAGGCGTGTTGGCGCCAATCTTGTAGGCCGCTCCATTGGCAAATCCGGCCAGACCGAGGGTATTGTTAAACCCGAAGCCCTGGTCAATTTCAGGGTTGATCCAGACTTCGGCACCCTGCCACAGTCGTTTACCGACAAACAGTGTGATATCGGTGGTTTCTACCGTCGGGCCGTGCGGACTCAGACTGTTGGCCCCGCTGTAAGGCGCTGTGAAATCATCGTGCTTTTGGGTGATATTGGAGATCTGGCCGTGCACGGCCCAGGAGTCGTCCTGCGCGTCGTCAGCCAATGCAGCGCCAGCGCACCCGCCAAGCAGGCAGGTTCCAAAAACCGCAGTTATGCCTTTACGTAAAAATATGTAATTCATTTTATTTATTTAAATCAATATGTTATAGAATATAATTAATGTTTTAGATTAAATTAATGACTGTGAATCCAAGCGCCGTCGGTTGAGCTCAGAAACGATTGAACCGCTTCCGGATTGCCGGTGGCATGGCGATACAGCGCTCCGCAACCGCACAGCCCCTGATACGGCTGAATGTGGGAACAGGCTGAGACTTTCTGTAAAAATACCTGCACTGATTTACCGCATTGTTTGCATTTGAAAGTCAGAATCCGGGCTGGTTTCTGCATAAAATTCTCCTGTTAAAGTAGCGCCAGACGCCACAGCGACGTGGTTTCCAGTGCTCTGGCGTGGTGCAGCGGATCAGTTTCATCGGCTATTTTGGCGTGTTGCGGCTTGATGTTGGTCGTGCCCAGTACCTGCAAACCAGCCTGACTGATCCATTCCAGCAAGGTGGCGCGGCTGCGCAGACCCAGGTGTTCGGCCAGATCGGACAGCAGCAGCCACCCTTCCCCGTTCTTTTCCAGATGGGCGGCCAGCCCGGCCAGAAAACCGCGCAGCATGCGGCTGTCCGGATCAAAGATCGCCTGCTCTATCGGTGAGCTTGGGCGAGCCGGTACCCAGGGCGGGTTGCACACGATTAATCCTGCCTTACCCTCCGGGAATAAATCCGCCGCCACAATACTGACCTGACTGGCGAAACCCAGCCGTTGAATATTTTCGCGCGCGCAGCTCAGGGCGCGCTGATCCATATCGGTGGCAATCACTTTCGGCACACCGCGCAACGCCAGCACCGCGGCCAGCACCCCGGTACCGGTGCCGATGTCAAAGGCCAGACTTGTCGAGGGCAACACAGACTGTGCCACCAGCTCGATATATTCCCCGCGCAGTGGTGAAAAAACGCCGTAGTAAGGATGGATATGGTCGGCCAGCGCCGCGATCATCACACCTTTTTTGCGCCATTCATGAGCGCCGATCAGACTTTGCAATTCCCGCAGCGAGACTATGGAATCCGTCCCGGATGCCGGACCATACACTTCAGTACAGGCCTGCACTACATCCGGAGCGCGTTTGAGCAGAATGACATAGCTGCCACTTAACGGTATCAGCAGCATGGCCAGAATGCGGGCGCGCTGCGACTGGGCTTGTCGGTGCAGATTAAATATTTGAGCCGGGTCGGTCACGACCGGAGCCGGTTTGCGCGGTTTCTTTGCGGGCCGGTCGCAGCGTCTGGCCATGGCCTGCAGTAATTGGCGGGCATTCTGAAAATCACCCTGCCATAACAGTCCACAGCCTTCGGCGGCCAGCCGGTAAGCCTGATCGGCAGTCAGGGTATCGTCTGCCAGGATCAGCTTTTTGGGTGCAGGCGTGCCATTTTCGGCGCGCCACAATGCGTGCTGAGTCTGACTGGTTTCCTGCCAAGGCAGAATTTCGTGGCTGATTTTCATTATTAATTTCAATAGGTTAGAGAGCTGAATTAACCCTCTTTGTTACGCATAAAGTCGGCGGTTTCATAAAAAGCATACAAAAGCCGGTCTTGCAGTTTGTCGTCCAATTGCATGTCTTTCGTGGCTTCGCGCATGCATAGCAGCCATTGATTGCGCTCGGCCAGTCCGATCTGAAACGGCAGATGACGGGCGCGCAAACGAGGATGGCCATATTTTTCTATGTACAAACCGGGCCCGCCCATCCAGCCGCTTAAAAACATGAACAGTTTGTCACGCGAACTATCCAGCGGTTTGGGATGCATCAGCAGCACGGTCTGGAAAGCCGGTTCGAGCGCCATCAGGTCATAAAACCGATCGACCAGT
The DNA here is from genome assembly GCA_043758755.1 of Oxalobacteraceae bacterium. Classification (GTDB taxonomy): domain Bacteria; phylum Pseudomonadota; class Gammaproteobacteria; order Burkholderiales; family Burkholderiaceae_D; genus Solimicrobium. The sequence goes on along the minus strand of JAYVMW010000049.1, from coordinate 193,780 downwards.
TCGCGCAGTTTTTCTGCTCCGCCGATCAGTTCGTACAAAGTTACCTGTTCTTCCTGAGCATCCGTTGGCTCATCATTCTGTTCTGTCATGGTCTTTTCATCCTTCACGCAAACTCAGCAAGGGACTCTGCTGCAGGATATGACGCAATCCCAGCCAGCTCCCTCCCAGCGCGCACAGCGCACCGGCCACCATGCCCAGCGGCCACAACCATGGGCTGGGTTGAAATGGAAATTCAAAAACCTGATGAGCCAGCACCCAGCCAGTCAGGGCGGCGGCGCTGGCTGCCAGCAAACCGGCTAAGCCGCCGAGCAATCCGTATTCGATCCACTGGGCCTGCGACAGCTGTTTTTTCGAGGCACCCAAAGCACGCAACAGGCTGGATTCCTGCAAACGCTGCTGCTGGGAACTTTGCAATGCGGCATACAAAACCAGCATGCCGCACACGATGGTAAACAAAAACAGGAACTGTACTGCGGCAACTACCTGATCAAGCACGCTCTGGACCTGGCGCAGGATGGCACCGGTATCGATCACGGTCAGATTGGGGAAGTTACGCGTCAGTTCAGGTATCAGACCCTCCTGAATCGGATCGAGATGAAACGCCGTTATCCAGGTTTGCGGCAGTCCAAAGGCCGTTTCCGGATTGATGATGACAAAAAAATTCACCTGCATCGAACTCCAGTCCAGTTTGCGGATGCTGGTAATGGGAACATTGATAATCTGGCCGGCCACATCAAAACACAGTTGATCACCCAGTTTCAGGCCCAGTGTCTTGGCGATGCCCTCCTCCACCGAGGCTTCGGGAGCAGTGCCGGCAAACCAGTGACCGGCAATGATCCGGTTATGCTGCTGCATCTGCGCCATGCTGGACAGATTGAATTCGCGCTCGATCATCCGTTTGGCATTGTCGGCTTCATAACTGGCCGCACTGATGTCGGCCGCATTGAGTTTGATCAGGCGACCCCGGATCATCGGATACAGGGTCGGTTCAGCGATCCGGTGCTGCGCAAACAAACTGGCGATACCGGTTTTCTGTTCGGGCAGGATATTGACGATAAACTGATTCGGTGCGTTGGCCGGGGTTGCCGAGCGCCAGGCGGCGAGCAGATCGGCACGAATGACACTGAGCAGCAGGATGGCCATCAGTCCGCTCGACAAGGCCACCACCTGTAAGACACCGGCAGCCGGACGGCGCTGCAGCGCATTGAGTGCAAACCGCCAGCCAGGTGCAGAAAACCAGTTGAGCATGAATTTCATGGACCGCAGGAACAGCCATGCACACACGGCAAACAGCAGGAAACCGGCAATGAAACCGGCAAAAGTGTAACCGGCCAGTTTCAGATTGCCAGTTTGCCAAATCAGCAGAATGCCAAACATGAGCATGCCGGCCAGATAAATCAGGATGGTATGAGGGGCCGGAGCACCGGTTTCACGTCGGACCATCAGATTGTGCGGCACGTTGCGCAGCTGCATGACCGGTGGAATAGCAAAGCCCAGCAACAGCAGCATGCCGATCGCAACACCCTGCAGCGCGGGCAACAGCGTCGGTGCCGGCAAGGTTGTGGTAATGAAACTGCCAAGCCAGATCAACAGACCCAGATGTCCCAGGTAGCCGAGCAAGGCACCGAGCAGACTGCCGCAGCATCCGAGCACCAGAAATTCGCACAGAAACAATACCGTGACCTGATTCTGCGTCAGACCAAGACAGCGCAGCATGGCACAGGCATCGATATGGCGGGTCATGAAGCGGCGCGCCGACAGGGCTATGGCCAGCGCTGCCAGCATGGCTGAGAGCAGACTGACCAGAGACAGGAACTGTTTGGCACGGTTCAGGGTGGTACTCATTTCCGGCCGACCGGATTCGAACGATTCGATGCTGACGCCGCGTACCTGATGACTGTCGATCTGCTTTTGCAGACTGTTCTGGGTGCTGCGGATCTGCGCCAACTCCCCTGCCAGCAACAGCCGGTAACTGATGCGCGAACCGGGAATGATCAGACTGGTTGCTGCCAGGTCGGTTTCGGCCAGCATGACGCGTGGCGCCATATTCAGGAAGCTGGCGCCGCGGTCCGGTTCATCCAGAATCAGATGGGTGATGGTGAAGGTCTTTTCACCCAGTTTGATTTGCCCACCGAGCTGCACCTGCAGAGCGGCAAGAATCGAGCGGTCCACCCAGACTGTGCCGGTCTCGGGAATCACGTGTTGCGCAATGCCGTTATCCAGAGTCAGCTCGCCACGCAGGGGATAGTTCGGCGATACCGCCTTTACTGACACCAGCTTGCTTTGCGTTTCATCGGTACTGAGCGCCATGCTGACAAAACTGGTGGTATGGGCCTGTTGCAACTGAGCCGGATTGAGTTGCACCGACACGGGCAGAATTTCATCCGAATTGATCACCAGATCGGCGCCCAGCAGACGGTTTGCATCACGCTGCAGTCCGTTGCTGACCCGGTCGACAAAAAAGCCGACTGAGCACAGCGCACCGACGGCGACCACCAGTGCAATCAGCAGAAAACGTAGTTCTCCGGCACGCCAGTCACGCCAGGTAATGCGCAGGGATTGCAATATCATCCTGGGTTCCTATGTGTGTTTCGGACTGTGCTGAGATTGGGGCAAAAGTATTGCACCCTATGAAAACCGGTTCAGAGCCTGGGTAAAGTCAGCCAGCAGATCAGCAGTGTCTTCGATGCCGACTGAAACGCGGATGAGCGACTCGGCGATGTCCATCTCGGCGCGCCGTTCAGGCCCCATTTCATAAAAAATGGTTTGCGCAACCGGCAGGATCAGCGTGCGGTTGTCGCCCAGATGCGTGGCTGAAATGGGCAAGGTCAGCGCGTTCAGAAAATCATACAGATCAATTTCCGGCTTCAGTTCAAAGCTGAATATGGAACCATGCGCCTTGAAAAGCCTGGTCGACAGTGCATGTTGCGGATGCGATTTCAGTCCGGGATAATAAACCTGACTCACGTTCGAATGGGCACTGAGAAGTTCGGCCAGTTGTGCGGCGTTGCTGCACTGACGTTCGATGCGCAGCGCCATGGTTTCTGCACCGATGGCAACCTGATGCGCGGCGTCCGGTGACAGACAGGCGCCGAAATCACGCAGCGCTTTGGCGCGCAGTTGGGTGATGCCCCACATGGCTTGCGGCTGCTTTTTGATATTTGCCGCAATATTGGGGAATCTGGACCAGTCATAGGCACCGGTATCGGTGATACAGCCGCCCAGCACATCACCATGACCGGAAATGGCTTTGGTCAGCGAATTGATGGAAAGTCCGGCACTGACCTCTTTGGGACAGAACAGATACGGTGAAGTCATCGTATTGTCGACCACAAACAAAATGCCGCGTTCGTGGCACAGCGCGCCGATCTGTTTCAGGTCGGCGACCTGGGTGCGCGGATTGGCAATCGTCTCGACAAACACCATGCGGGTGGCCGGGGTTATTTCCGCCCGGATGTTTTCAACCCGGGTGGCATCGGCATAACTGATTTCGATTCCCAGACCAGTCGTGGTCTGCCACAGATTGCTGGTGTTTCCGAACAGGAACCTGGAGGAAATGACATGGTCACCGGCTTTGAGCAGTGCTTGTGGCAGCGCAGCGATTGCTGCCATGCCGCTGGCAAAACACAGGCTGGCTATGCCCTGCTCCATCTGGGTGATCTTTAGCTCCAGCGCAGCCACAGTCGGATTGCCCTGACGTCCGTAACGATAGCCGGACTGCCTGCTCTGAAAAACCGCAGCCAGATCACGCGCATCGTCATATCCGAAGGTAACCGAGGTATGGATGGGCTTATGGACAGAGCCGTGTTCTATTGGGCTCTGACGGTCGCTGTGCAGAATGTTGGTGGTAAATCCTTTAGCCATGATCAGTCACTTTTCGCCAGATTCAGATTCAGTTGGGAAGTTACGCCATCTTCAATTCTGGTTTTCGGGTTATTGCGTGCCGCCTCGAGCTTGTCCAGATATTCGCGCGTAATGTCGCCGGTAATGTATTGACCGTCGAAACATGACGCTTCCAGACTCGACAGGAGTGGATTGACGTCAGAAATGGCGCGCTTCATGTCCTCAACTTTCTGATAAATCAGGGCGTCACAGGTAATTTCCCGACGAATTTCTTCATCGCTGCGTCCATACGCGATCAATTCCTGACGGGTCGGCATGTCAATACCGTACACATTCGGAAATTTGACCGGCGGAGCGGCTGAGGCAAATATCACACGGGTCGCACCCGACTCGCGGGCCATCTGCACAATTTCGCGACTGGTAGTGCCGCGTACGATCGAATCATCGACCAGCAGCACTGATTTACCCTTGAATTCAGAACCGATCGCATTGAGTTTCTGACGGACCGATTTGCGGCGCGATACATTGCCGGGCATGATGAAAGTACGGCCGATGTAACGGTTTTTGATGAAACCCTCGCGATATTCCAGATTGAGTTTCAACGCCAGTTGCATGGCAGACGGACGTGAGGAATCCGGAATTGGCATAACCACATCGATGGCACCGCTGGCCATGTGCTCACGTACCTGCTCGGCCAGGTATTCACCCATTTTGAGACGGGTCTGATAGACCGATGCCCCATCGAGTATCGAATCCGGACGGGCCAGATAGACATATTCAAAGGCGCAGGGATTCAAGGTTGGATTTTCAGCACACTGCTGACTGTACAGCTTGTGATCTTCGTCGATGAAAATGGCTTCACCCGGATCGATGTCGCGCACAAACCGGAAACCCATGCCTTCCAGGGCAACCGATTCACTGGCGATCATGTATTCATCACCCTTGTCGGTTTCGGCAATCCCCAGACACAGCGGACGGATACCGAACGGATCTCGAAATGCCAGAAGTCCATAGCCGGCTATCTGCGCCACCACGGCATAGGACCCGCGCACCCGTTTATGCAACTGAGCCACTGCGCCAAACACGGTTGCAGGTTCGAGCGAATAGGCACTGGTCGATTGCTGAATTTCGTGAGCCAGCACATTGAGCAGCACTTCGGAATCGGATTCGGTATTGATGTGGCGCCGGTCATTTTTAAACAGCTCAACTTTGAGTTGTTCGGCATTGGTCAAATTACCGTTGTGTGCGAGCACGATGCCGAATGGGGCATTGACGTAAAACGGTTGCGCCTCTTCTTCGCTGGTCGAACCTGCCGTTGGATAACGTACCTGTCCGATACCGACATTGCCTGGCAATGAACGCATGTTGCGGGTCCGGAACACGTCACGCACCAGCCCGTTGGCCTTATGCATGGCAAACGAGGAACCATGACTGGTAGCAATCCCTGCGGCATCCTGGCCCCGATGCTGCAATAACAGCAATGCATCGTAAATGACCTGATTGACCATATTGTTTGAAACTACACCGACTATCCCACACATGGTGGACTCCTAAAACAAAAAATTAAAATCTGACATACCTGGCAAACGTGCCGGGCAAATGTGGTTTGATCGACAAAGCCACGGACTCGATCACCGGTCTGAACATGGCATTTCTCCAGAATGGTTGCGCAGGCAGGCTGGTCAGTCCGCACACCAGCATCAGTGCCAATACGATAACGCAGCCGCGCGCCAGTCCGAACAGCGTGCCCAGACCCCGATCGACCAGCTTCAAACCGCTGGCCTTGATCACGCTGTCGATCGCCATTGCCAGTATCCACATTAGCAAATGTACGCCAATGAACAAGGCGATAAAGGCAGTAATGAGCCGGAAAGACTGACTGGCCAGAGGTATGAACCCGGCCAGTGTTGCGCCGTAGGCATTGGCCACCAAAAACGCGATGACCCAACTGGCCAGCGACAGTATTTCTCTGACGATACCGCGCATGGTACTGATTACGATTGATGCAATTAAGATAAATAAAACCAGATAATCAAAAAAAGTCATATTGTCAAAGTGAGAGCAGAGTACCGTTGATACCCAGTTTATCCAGCTGCGCCTTGATTTTTGCGGCTGATTCATGATCTGCAAACGGGCCGACACGCACCCTGATCTTGTCCCCGGTGCTGGTTGCCACTTTTTGTGTAAACGATTTGATACCTGCCGCACTCAATTTACTTTGCAATTCGGTGACTTTTTCCTGAGTGGCGAACGCGCCTACCTGAATCACGATTTTCATGGTCGGCTTTTGCGCCGGCTTTTGCGTCGAATTCACAACCTTCACAACAGTATCGGCACCCCCCAGAATTGCCATGGCGCGAGCGGATTCATTGTTGGTGGCTGTGTGTGTGTCAGCGGGCTTATTGTCGGTTTTGGTCTTGGTCTTGGCCTCGGTCTTGGTTTCTGTCTTGTTTTCGGACTTGCCGGTAGTTTTGCTGTCAGACTTTGGCTCAGGTTTGGATTTTGCCGGCTCTTTTTTTACGGCTGCATCGGTTGTGTGTTTCGCGATGTCTAGATTGGCTGTCTTGGACGGCGTGTCCGTTTCAACCGGAGTGTTCACCGTTGCTGGGGTTTCTGCCGGACCTGGCAGCGGCAGTACGACTGCCGGATGTGGTGTATCGCCAGGACCGGTTTCTACTTTGGCCTCACTGACAGGACTGACAGCATCTTTGGATGGAATCTGGATGACGATATTCTTGTTCAGTGGTTTTGGTTCAGAGTCGAGCACCATGGGCAAGCCGATCACAACGGCCAGAACGATGGCAACAGCACCAATCAGGCGCCGTCTGGCACGCTTTTTTTCCGGTATCAGTTGTTGTTCTTCTGCAGATTCGCGACGATTTTCTGAACGTCGGCTTTTTGCCTTGGCTGGTGCCGGTGCGCCGGCCAGCGCTTCCGCAACCGAGGTCGCTTCAGGAGGTTTGTTGCTAAAAATTGAAAACAGGCTCATTCGATAGGTTTCAGCTCAATTTTGTAAAATTCATCAGGATTTGCGCTGCTCGATGACACCGGCAACGGTCAGGAATGATCCGAAGACCGCTATTCTATCAGTTTCCCCTGCTTTACTTAACGCAAATGTATAAGCGTCGCCCGGATTGCTGAAACAGTGAATACTGCGTTCCGGATCGGTCAATACGTTTTGTGCTATCAGCAGATCTTTGAGATGCTGTGCACTGGCTGCTCTGGGCAGCGGCAGATCCGTGACACACCAGTGATCCACCTGATCCTTGAGCTTGCTGATGACACCGGCAATATCCTTGTCCTGCATGGCACCAAATACCGCCCAAGTGTAAGGATGAAATCCCATGTTGCCCAGATTCTGCTGCAGGGTTGCAGCGGCGTGCGGATTATGGGCCACATCCAGTATCACGGTCGGCTTGCCCGGCAGGACCTGAAACCGTCCCGGCAAATCTATCATGACCAGCCCATTGCGCACTTCCTGCGCGCCGAGCGGCAATCGGTCTTTGAGCGCTTCGAGCGCGGCCAGAGCGGCCGAAGCATTGAGCAACTGGTTTGCACCGCGCAGACTCGGATAAGCCAGCGAATTGCGCCGCTGTGCGCGACCGGCGTAATTCCATTGCAGCGCATCGCCGGCATAATTGAAGTCACGCCCAAACAGCCACAGATCGGCATCGATTTCGCGCGCATGATCGATCAGTGACTGAGGCGGGGCCGGATCTGAACAGATCGCCGCTTTGCCGGTACGGAAAATACCGGCCTTTTCAAACCCGATCGCCTCGCGCGTATTGCCAAGATATTCAACATGGTCGATATCAACGCTGGTGACGATGGACACATCCGCGTCGAAAATATTCACCGCATCCAGACGCCCGCCCAACCCGACTTCCAGAATCACGGCATCCAGTTTTGCATCGGCAAACAGCTTAGTGCAGCCCAACATGGTAAATTCAAAATAGCTCAGGGAAATGTCTCCCCTGGCCTGTTCGACCTTCTCAAAAGCAGAAACGAAGTCCTGATCGGTCAGGGATGCGCCGTTGATTCTGGCCCGTTCGTTAAAATCGATCAGGTGCGGCGAGGTATATAACCCAACCCGGTACCCGCCCTGCATCAGTATCGATTCCAGCATGGCACAGGTTGAACCTTTGCCATTGGTTCCACCGACGATGATCACGGGGCAGTCAAACCGGATGCCCAAAACGTGCCGCACCTTGCCTACCCGCTGCAGTCCAAGTTCGATCACGGTCGGGTGGGCTTTTTCGAGATGGTCCAGCCATTCTGTGAGTGTAGTAAAACGGGATGTGTCAGCTATGGGCATGGTATTGATCGTGCATGAAAAAACCACGGCGCACCGTGGTTTTGTTGAAACTAACAAGTCGGAATTTAAGCCACCGCTTCAGCTGGCTGGCCCTGCAACAGCGCGAGCAATCTGGCTATTTCTTCACGCATTTTGCGACGGTCCACGATCATGTCAACGGCACCCTTCTGGATCAGAAATTCGGCGCGCTGAAAGCCTTCCGGCAATTTTTCGCGCACGGTATTTTCAATCACCCGGGCACCGGCAAAACCGATCAGCGCCTTGGGTTCTGCGATCACGACATCGCCCATAAAAGCGAATGAGGCCGACACACCGCCGGTGGTCGGATCAGTCAGCACAGAAATAAACGGCAGCTTTTTTGCCGACAGCTTGGTCAGCATGGCGGTGGTTTTGGCCATCTGCATCAGTGACAGCAAGCCCTCCTGCATACGCGCACCACCGGTTGCCGTGAAACAGATGAACGGTACTTTCTGCTCCAATGCCGCCTGTACACCGCGCACAAACCGTTCACCGACCACCGACCCCATGGAACCGGCCATAAAGTCAAACTCGAAACAGGCTACCACTACCGGAATGCTCATGATCGAACCGCCAATGACCACCAGGGCATCCGTTTCGCCGGTCGCTTCCATCGCACTTTTCAGGCGGTCGGTATACTTCTTGCTGTCTTTGAATTTCAGGGTGTCAACCGGCAGGGTTTCCTGACCGATTTCATAATGTCCGCCAGCGTCGAGCAGACTGTCGAGTCGTTCGCGCGCAGAAATGCGCATGTGGTGACTGCATTTGGGACAGACATGCAGATTGGCTTCCAGATCGGAGCGATACAGCACGGCTTCGCAGGACGGGCACTTGACCCAGAGACCTTCCGGTACCGATTTGCGTGTGGAAGCATCGCTGCGTTGTATACGGGGTGGCAATAATTTTTCTAACCAACTCATCATTCTCTCCTGGTAATGCTTGTAACCTCGTGCCACAGCTTGTTACTGTGGCCTGATTTTGTGCGGCTGTTATTATGATTTTTGATCCATGGTGTTCCGTATGTCGCCAAGCAGTTTTTGTACGGAAGTCACCATTGCTGACTTATCCTGCGCATTATCATGTGCTTCAATTTCCTGAATGATCCGACTGCCAATGACCACCGCATCACAAACCTGTGCAATCTGTCTGGCCATTGCCCCGTCACGGATCCCAAAACCAACCGCTACTGGTACCTTAACCTGTTGCTTGATTTTGGCCAGCATACGGTTCACGTCTGTCAGATCAATGGTACTGCCGTTACCTGTCACACCCTTGAGCGATACGTAATACACATAGCCATTGGCAATTTCAGCAACCTGTCTGATACGCAAATCGGTTGAAGTGGGCGCCAGTAGGAAGATCACGTCAAGCCCGTGCCGATTCATGCACGCAGCGTACTCAACACATTCTTCGGGTGGATAATCCACCACCAGTACGCCATCGACTCCTGCTGCCGCAGTCGCTGCAACAAACGCTTCCATGCCCATGCGTTCGATCGGATTGGCATATCCCATCAGCACAACCGGAGTCAGATTATTGCTCAAACGGAATTCACGGACGCATTGTAATACATCGGTCAGGCCAACACCATGTTTTAAAGCGCGTTCTGATGCTCTTTGTATAACAGGTCCATCAGCCATCGGGTCAGAAAAAGGCACACCCAATTCAATGATATCGGCACCACCTGCGACCAAAGCATGCATTAACTGCACTGTGGTAGCAGTATCCGGGTCACCGGCCGTAATAAATGGAATCAGACCCTTGCGCGCCTGTTGGGACAATTCTGCAAATCTGTTTTTAATTCTGGACATGGCGACTCCTTAAAATTGAATACCGGCCTGTTGGGCCACGGTATGCATGTCTTTATCACCACGTCCCGATAAATTAACCAGCAATAATTTATCAGGCGATAACGTTTTGGCCAGCTTGGTTGCATAGGCAATGGCGTGGCTGGACTCCAGCGCCGGAATGATCCCTTCGATACGGCAGCATTGATGAAACGCCTGCAGGGCTTCCTGGTCGGTAATCGTCACATACTGGGCCCGGCCGCAATCTTTCAGCCACGCGTGTTCCGGACCGACACCGGGATAATCCAGACCGGCTGAAACCGAATGGGTTTCGATAACCTGACCATTTTTATCGTGCAGCAGATAGGTACGGTTGCCATGCAATACTCCCGGTGTGCCGGCGGTCAGTGAGGCGGCATGACGACCGGTATCCATGCCTTCACCGGCGGCTTCGACGCCGATCAACTGAACTTCCGGGTAATTAATGTAAGGATAAAAAATTCCGATCGCGTTAGATCCGCCGCCCACGCAGGCAATGACCGCATCGGGTTGTCGTCCGGCGATTTCAGGCATCTGTTCAAGACATTCATTGCCGATGACTACCTGAAAATCCCTGACCATTTTTGGATAAGGATGTGGGCCGGCTACCGTACCGATGATGTAAAAGGTATTGTCGACATTCGCAACCCAGTCGCGCATGGCTTCATTCAATGCATCTTTGAGCGTTTTGGAACCGGAAGTCACCGGCACCACGGTCGCACCGAGCAATTTCATGCGATACACATTCTGGGCCTGCCGCGCCACATCTTCAGCGCCCATGTAGACCACACATTCCAGACCGAAACGCGCGCAGATGGTGGCCGTAGCCACACCATGCTGCCCTGCCCCGGTTTCGGCGATGACGCGTGGCTTGCCCATGCGTTTGGCCAGCAGGGCCTGACCGATCACGTTATTGATTTTATGTGCGCCGGTGTGGTTCAGATCCTCACGCTTGAAAAAGATCTGCGCGCCACCGAGTTCTTCGGACCAGCGTTTGGCGTGATAGATCGGCGAAGGTCGTCCGACAAAATGTTTGAGTTCGTTATGGTATTCGGCCAAAAAGGCCGGATCTTTGGAGTAATGTTGATAAGCCTCATCGAGCTCGTTGAGCGCATGGGTCAGCGTTTCGGAGACAAAGCTGCCACCATAAATGCCGAAATGACCATGCTGATCCGGCAAATCGTATTTGTGCGCTGCAGGAGAAGAAGTGGAAGAAGAAGTGGAAGAAGAAGCGGAAGATTCAGTGTTGCTGCTATTTTTTAAATTGGAATTCATCATAGTGCTCTGGTAAATAAGTGTCGGCCAACTGCACGGCCCGGACAAACGCCTGCATTTTGGCGGGATCTTTGATACCCCTGGCCTGCTCAACGCCACTACTGACGTCAACAGCTCCCGGGCGCAACTGCGTTACTGCGCCACTGACGTTGTGCGCAGTCAATCCACCACTTAAAACGACCCGAGGCGCGAGTTCTTTTGGGATAATTGACCAATCAAATACCTTTCCACTTCCACCAAAACTGTCTACATAAGTATCGAGCAACAATGCGCTGAACCATGTACTGGCGGCACGATACAGGGTTTCGCATTGTACCAAATCAACACCGGTCATGCCCGCTTTGACGCGCACTGCGCGCATAAAAGGTTTTTGAACCAGTTCAGCAATGGCATGGCACTGCTCAGGCGTTTCATCACCGTGAAACTGTAATAGATTGACATCGGCTACGCTGACAACTGCCTGTACCTGCTGTGGCGTGGCGTTGACAAACAAGCCAACCGTCGTGACAGTTGCCGGAATTTCCAGCAGTAATTCGCGCGCCTGCGCGGGCGAGACATAGCGTGCACTGGGTTCATAAAATACCAGCCCAAGCGCCTGCACTTTCAGTAGCAACGCTGAATGTATGTCTTCTTTTCTGGTCAGTCCGCAGATTTTTATCGGTGTAGTCATGTCAAAACCATTGGAAGGTCACATTCTGTTGTGGAAGTCGCCATTTCGGATCGTACTCGACTTTGGCCAGATACAGTCCGTCCGGCATAAAGGTGGGCGCGGCAATACTGCGGTCGCACGACTGCAATACATCGCGTATCCACTCTGGCGGTTGATTACCGGTTCCTACCACGATCAGACTGCCCATGATATTTCTGACCATATGATGCAAAAATGCACTGGCCCTGAACGTGAACAGCAGCAGATCACCATTGCGGCGGATTGAAATATCATGCATCAGTTTGACTGGCGACTTGGCCTGGCAGTAGGTGGCGCGAAACGATGAAAAATCATGTTCGCCCAATAGATAACGCGCGGCCTCGCTCATTTTCACTTCATCGAGTGGACGAAAAACCCACCCTGCCCGACCATCGAGAATCGGAGAACGTACCGCATGATTGTATAAAACATAGTGATAGGTGCGCGACCTGGCGCTGAAGCGGGAATGGAATTCAGGCTCTGATTCCACCGGTTGGGCGATTTCACTGGACCATCTGACTACAATTGATTTAGGCAAATGGGCGTTAACGCCGCGTACCCAGGAATTGAGAGAACGATTGCTGTCGGTATCAAAATGCACCACCTGCTCTAAGGCGTGCACGCCGGCATCAGTGCGTCCGGCGCACGACACCCGCACCGGATGAGCTGCAATACTCTGCAGCGCCGTCTCCAGCATATCCTGCACGGTCTGACCATGCGGCTGGGACTGCCAGCCCGACCACGGCAGACCGTCATACTGAATACCCAGCACAATTCGTTTTGAAGCCATTCCAGTTATCTAATCCTGATGCCGAAATTAAACCGGGCGCCAGGAGCCTGTAAGTTGAGCAATTTCTCTTATGCCAGTTCCTGCATCAATGTTTTGGCACGCGCAATCTGTTCTTCATTGCCGCCTTTAAGTACTTCTTCCAGTAATTCCCTTGCGCCATCTTTATCGCCGATTTCCTGATACGCAACCGCCAGGTCAAGCTTGGTTGCCATTTCAGAACTGAATTCTACCGATTCTTCAACCGGTGCCTGTTGCAACTCTAAAGTTTTATCTTCAGCCAGTTTGAAATCTACAGTACGATCAGCAGAGATATCAGCATGGGCCGCGTCAGATAACGCATCCAGAGGCTGTTCAACTTTGGGCAGGTCAAGATTAATGCTGGACAAATCATAGTCCAAAGTTGGGCTGGCCGACGCAGGCTGATATCCACTCTGGGTGTTTTCGTAATTCGTTTCGTGCATCGGAATATCGTCGCTTTGTTGCGCACTGGCTTCAACCTGTGGCAACTCTTCAGGATGCGATTTGGGAATATCAAAATCAAAATCCAGTGCTGCAAAATCCATTCCACCAGCGCTGGCATCCTCAGGCAGACTGACCGGAGCACTGGCAAGGGTGGCGCTGCCAGTTGATGGCTGCGCGCTGAAATCCAGAACGTTGTCATCCGGCAGCTCAATTTCGTTCACGACCGGCTTGAGGTCGAAAGGTTCGGCAACGTCGGCAGCGGCGAAACTTGCAGAAGGCTTATTGACCGGGCTTACGCCAAAATCGTCATCGGCATTGGGATGGGTAGCCAGGCCCAGATCAAAATCGAGCCCGTCAGTAATTTCTTCGGTTCTGTGAGTACTGTCGTTTACATCAGTACCGCCCATCATCATGGACGAAGCTGAATCACCTTTGGCTGAAATCGAATCCAGCATATGCTGGGACAAAGAATTACCCAGCAAGGCTTCCGGATCCAGACTTTCAACCGGCAAGGTAGACGCGCCCAGCGCTGCTGTCGAATGGTCGACATTCTGTCCGCCTGCATACAGAGGATTTTGAGGATCTATCATGATTCCCAGAGAGGCTGCCTGGGCCCAATCCGGCCCTTCACCACTGGTCATGCCATACAGTTCGCTGGCAACAGTTTCAAATGTGCGGATATCCTTGCGGTGAGCGTAAATTTCCAGCAATTTAACCCGTACCGCCTGGCGGTCAGGTTGAGTGCGCAATGCTTCCTTCAGGATTTCTTCAGCCTGCTCATCCCGGCCATAAGCAATATATACGTCCGCTTCGGCAACCGGATCCACTTCGTTGGCATCCAGCTGACTTGTCGATGGTGCGAAGTTCGAATTAAACACACTGTTGTTGGTGTCAACACTCTGTCCACCGGTCGAACCAAACAATGAATTGGTTTTAATGCTGGAACCAGTCAGTATGCTTTCGTCGTCGAAATGTTCGGTTTTCTTTTTACGCTTGCTGGCCATCAGGCCCAGCAGTCCCAATATGGCCAGAATGCCGGCGCCGTATGGGAGGTATTTGATGTACTGTTCAAAAAATCCGGGCTGGACTTCAGGTTCGGGAGCCGGTGCAACTTTCGGTCTCGGTTTGATAACTGGCTTGGATGCTGCAATACTCGCTTCCACTGTTGGCAGTGTCGCGGGTGCCGAAGCAGCAACTGCCGGCGCAACCGCGGGCACCTCTTTGGCGGCCCTTAATTTGGAATCTGCCGCTTCCTTATTTTTCAGATCCAGAATGTTTTGCAATTTCGCCGTGTTGGCTTCAAGTTCCTTGACCCGCGCATTGGCTGCTTCCAGAGCTCGCTGTTTGGCGATTTTTTCTTCTTCCTGAGCTTTCTTGTCGGCCAGTTCCTGCGCCTGCTGCGCCTTGGACAGTTTCAGCTTGTCTTTGGACTCATTCACAACAGTCGGTACTTCGGTGACCTTGGCAGTAATTTTGCCGCTATCAGTTTTCTTGGGTTCAATTGCTTTTTCAGGTCTGGCCTGTTCAACCTGATTTGCCATGCGGTTGCGATAGGCGCTGAAATCAACGGATTGAGCCAACACGATCTTTTTAGCTTCAGACTGATTGGTTTGATCAATCGTTGCGGCGTCCGGTATGGTCAAAATTTTACCGGAACGCAATAAATTCATATTGTTATCGATGAAAGCACCGGAATTACTGTGCTGCAAAGCAACCAGCATTTGCTCCAGAGAAACGCCATCGGGCTTGTACTGATTGGCAATCTTGCTCAGCGTGTCACCAGTTTTGATCTGATAGGTTGCACCACTGGCCGGATTGGGCGCAAAGTTTTTGGCTGCGGGTGCAGGAGTTGGGGGCGGAACCGCCACCGTTGCAGCAGGTGCCGGTGCTGAACTGGTTACAGGAGCTACTGGCGCTGGAATATTAGGTTGAGAACTGACGGTAGTGCCGTTCGAGGTGCTCATGACGCCGTTGTTGGCCTGCATTTCTACCGGATCCAGTAACACGGTATATTCGCGAATCAGCTTTCCGCTGCCTGAATTCAATTCAAGCAAAATTTCCAGAAACGGTTCGTTGACTGACTGGGTTGATGTCACCAGTACAAATCTTCTGGAGCCACGTTCTTCAACAGAGAATTTAATGTTATTTAAGTTTTTGTTAAATTCTACGTTGGCCTGACGATATGCTTCCTGACTGGCCAGTTTGGTCACCAAATTGCCTGCATCGTCGCTGGTCACTGAAGTCAATTCAATTTCCGCACGCAAAGGTTGCCCCAGCGCAGACAATACAGTTAATTTGCCTAGTCCGGCAGCATCAGCTCCCGAATAGAACAGACAAGTAGAAGCTAACGCTAAACCTAACGTTTTCACACCTGTTGAAGCAAATCTTGCGTATTTTTTCGGTTGCATATTTTGTGGCAGTAAATTGATTATGGGTTTCACCAGGTAACTGACTTACTCGCTTACCAAACATAAGCTTTGTATTGTTAATTTTTAGCAATGTAACGCCGCTAACTTTACCCTATTTGCTTGTCTCGAAATAACTATTCTCGATTTCACCTTAACATCAGGAACTTAGGCTTGCAAGTTTATCTTGTTTAATAGCAATATCAATGACGCAGAAGCAACAGATTTAAAATTAAAGTTGCCGCACGACAATTAATTCAAGGGAAATCGATTATATGACGGCTTTTTTGATTGGCAAAGTAAAAGTGCAATAAAAAAGGGATGAAACATCCCTTTTTTAATTAATGGTTGGATTTTAGTCCACCAAAATCCGTAACATGCGCCGTAAAGGTTCGGCAGCACCCCACAGTAATTGATCTCCGACTGTAAACGCCGAGAGATACTCGCCACCCATTTGCAACTTGCGCATCCGACCAACCGGAATTGTCAACCCACCAGTCACTGCCGCCGGAGTCAGTTCGCGTATAGAGGCTTCACGAGTGTTTTCTACGACTTTTACCCACTGATTATTTTGAGCAATAATCTGTTCTATTTCTATTAACGGCACATCCTGTTTAAGCTTGATAGTAAGAGCCTGAGAATGACAGCGCATTGCCCCGACCCGAACACATAATCCGTCTACCGGAATCGGGCTGAGCTCAAAGCCGGTGCCGCGTCCAAGAATTTTGTTGGTTTCAGCGCCGGCCTTCCACTCTTCTTTTGAAGAACCATCACCCAAATCCTTGTCGATCCAGGGAATCAGGTTCCCTGCCAGCGGCACGATAAACTGTTTGGTTTCTTCAGGTGTAAACGCATGCTGTTGCGCCAGCACCTGGCGGTCGATTTCAAGAATGGCAGAACTTGGATTGTCGAGCAAACTTTTAACCTTGGCGTTGATCGTGCCAAACTGAGTCAACAGTTCGCGCATGTGCTGGGCACCGCCGCCGGATGCTGCCTGATAGGTCATGCTGCTGATCCACTCAACCATGTCATGCTGGAACAGACCACCCAATCCCATGAGCATGCAGGATACGGTGCAATTTCCGCCGATGTAATTTTTAATGCCTTTGGACAGCCCTGATTTAATGACATTCGAATTGACCGGATCCAGAATGATGATGGCGTCACCATTCATTCTCAACGTGGATGCCGCATCGATCCAGAATCCATCCCAGCCGGCCGCGCGCAATTTGGGGAAAATTTCGGTCGTGTAGTCACCACCCTGGCAGGTAATGATAATGTCGCATTTTTTTAACGCTGCAATATCATTGGCATCCTTCAAAGTGGTTTCATTTTTCGCCATGGCCGGAGCCTGTCCACCCGCATTGGACGTCGAAAAAAACACCGGTTCAATATGCGCGAAATCATTTTCTTCCTGCATACGCTGCAACAACACTGAACCAACCATGCCACGCCAACCGACTATCCCAACTAATTTCATTTTATTTCCCACTTATAAATGATGATTACACTAATGCTTTCAAAACTGCATTGCCCATTTCTTCCGTTCCAACTTTGGTCGTACCTGCCTCATAAATATCCGGTGTACGCATGCCCTGTTCCAATACCTTTTTAACAGCGGCTTCAATACGGGCAGCCTGTTCAGGTTGGCCCAGAGTGAAACGCAGCATCATGGCAGCCGACAGAATCGTGGCCAGCGGATTGGCGATACCTTTACCTGCGATATCCGGAGCGGAACCGTGCGACGGTTCGTACAGTCCTTTGTTATTTGCGTCGAGCGACGCTGATGGCAACATGCCGATAGAACCGGTCAGCATGGCGGCCGCATCGGACAGAATGTCACCAAACATGTTGCCGGTCACAATAACATCAAATTTTTTGGGGGCGCGGATCAACTGCATGGCTGCGTTATCCACGTACATGTGATCGAGTGCCACATCAGGATATTCTTTGTGTACATCCGTGACGATATCTTTCCAGAACTGGAAGGTTTCCAGCACGTTAGCTTTGTCCACGCTGGTTAAGCGCTTATCTCTTTTTTGCGCAGACTGAAATGCAACATGCGCAATGCGACGGATTTCCGTCTCGGCATAGCGCATGGTGTCGAAACCTTCACGTTCACCGATGAAGTCGCCGTCCGTGGCAATACGTACGCCACGGGGTTTGCCAAAATAAATATCGCCGGTCAATTCGCGGATAATCAGGATATCCAGACCAGAAACTATCTCAGGCTTCAACGTGGAAGCGCCTGCCAGTTCGGGGTACAAAACAGCCGGGCGCAGATTGGCAAACAGTTTCAGATTTTTACGCAGACCCAGAATGGCCTGCTCGGGACGCAGGGAACGTTCAAGCGTGTCGTATTTCCAGTCACCGACTGCGCCAAACAAAATCGCATCGGCTTCTTTGGCCAGCTTTAGAGTGGCGTCCGGCAATGGATGGCCGTGCGCAGCGTATCCGGCACCACCAACCGGTGCGGTTTCCATTTCCAGAGGCAGGTCGAGCGCTTTTAAAATTTTCACCGCCTCGGCAACAATTTCAGTACCAATGCCATCACCTGGCAAGATTGCAATTTTCATGATTATTCAGTTAATTGATTGTGTTGATCGTGTTGGACAGCCACGGTTGACTGGCCAGATGGCGCGCTTCAAATTCCCTGATCTTGTCGGCACTGCGCAAAGTCAGTGCAATATCATCCAGACCGTTAATCAGGCAGTGCTTGCGAAATGCGTCCAGACTGAATTCATAATGGCGATCACCGTTACTCGTGGACACCACCTGCTGTTCGAGATCGATCTGCAATTGATAACCGACAAATGCACTGACCTCATTGAACAGGACGTCAATAGCTGCTTCTGGCAAAACGATGGGCAGCAAACCGTTCTTGAAACAGTTGTTATAAAAAATGTCTGCAAAACTCGGAGCAATCACGGCGCGAAATCCGAACTGCTGCAGGGCCCACGGCGCATGTTCACGCGAAGAACCGCAACCAAAATTTTTACGTGCCAACAGAATCGAGGCACCCTGATAACGCGGCTGGTTCAATACAAAATCCGGATTGAGCGGACGTTTGCTGTTATCGATGCCGGGCTCACCATGATCCAGATAGCGCCACTCATCGAACAGATTCGGACCAAAACCGGTACGGTGTATCGATTTCAGAAACTGTTTCGGAATGATGGCATCGGTATCCACATTGGCACGATCCAATGGGACCGCGATTCCTTTATGTACAATAAATTTATCCACGCTGCTGCTTTCTCAGTTACCGGTTTTTTTGGCTGCGGCATTTTCTACCGACTGGCCCACATGTTTGACGTCCTTGCCCAAACCTTCCATGGTATTGCAGGCTGAAACAAAAGTCAGTGCGCCAACAGCGAGAAAGCACAGGGCTATTTTTTTCAGATTCATTCCTACACTCCTTTAAATATAAATTAACGCGAAACGATTATATTTTCCGTACATCGACAAAATGACCGGCGATCCCCGCAGCCGCGGCCATGGCAGGTGAAACCAGATGGGTACGTCCACCCTGCCCCTGACGGCCTTCGAAATTCCGATTGGAAGTCGACGCGCAGCGCTCGCCCGGCTCAAGCCGGTCCGCATTCATGGCCAGACACATGGAACAGCCTGGTTCGCGCCATTCAAAGCCGGCATCCCGGAAAACCCGGTCCAGGCCTTCACGTTCTGCCTGCTCCTTGACCAGACCGGAGCCCGGCACCACCATGGCCAGTTTGACATTGGAGGCGCGGTATTTGCCACGCACGACGGCAGCGGCACTGCGCAAATCTTCGATTCGGGAATTGGTACATGAACCAATGAA
Organism: Oxalobacteraceae bacterium; assembly: GCA_043758755.1. GTDB lineage: Bacteria > Pseudomonadota > Gammaproteobacteria > Burkholderiales > Burkholderiaceae_D > Solimicrobium. The sequence continues at coordinate 174,338 of JAYVMW010000049.1, read as the reverse complement.
TACCTTGTCGATCCGAATGTCAGTCATGGCGGTATTCGGCTTGAGCGCCATGTAGACCAGCGCTTTTTCGATGGCATCGCGTTTGACCGCATCTTTCTCCTGATCCGGATCGGGAATCCGGCCATCAATAGCCAGCACCATTTCAGGTGAAGTTCCCCAGGTGACTTGCGGTTTGATTTCTGCCGCATTCAAATGGATCACCAGATCGAACTGCGCGCCCTGATCAGTATCCAACGTGCGCCAGTAACTGACTGCCATATCCCACTGCGGACCAACCGGAGAATAAGGGCGGCCTTTCACGTAATTAATTGTCGTGTCATCAACGGCAATCATCCCGGCACGCGCGCCGGCTTCAATGGCCATATTGCACACAGTCATCCGGCCTTCCATGGACAGCTGCCGGATGGCTGAACCGGCAAATTCGATAGCATAACCAGTACCACCGGCAGTGCCGATTTTACCGATAATCGCCAGCACAATATCTTTGGCAGTTACACCGAGTGGCAGTGCGCCATCAACCTGAACCAGCATGGCTTTGGATTTTTGAGTTACCAGCGTCTGCGTTGCCAGTACATGTTCAACCTCTGAGGTACCGATACCGTGCGCCAGACAGCCAAAAGCGCCATGGGTCGAGGTATGGGAATCGCCGCACACGACCGTCATACCGGGCAGTGTGGCACCCTGTTCCGGGCCTATTACGTGCACGATACCCTGGCGTTTGTCATTCATGCCAAAGTAGGTCAGACCATATTGTTTAGTATTGGCGTCGAGAGTTTCGACCTGCAGGCGGGAAATGGGGTCATCGATACCGTTGATACGGTTGGTGGTAGGCACGTTGTGATCGGCCACCACCAAATTGGCAGAATTTCGCCAGGGTTTGCGACCAGCAAGTCGCAAACCATCAAAAGCCTGAGGACTGGTCACTTCATGCAGCAAGTGCCGGTCTATGTATAAGATGGTTGTGCCGTCAGGCTCAGTGTGAATAGCGTGGGATTCCCACAATTTGTCGTATAGCGTTTTCAACATGATCGTAAAACCCGAACGTGGTAATAGAATGACCAGAGAGGTCGAGCCCCCGATTATGCCATATTTGTGCAGTGCAAACCGGCTTGCATAGAAAAACTGACGGTTAAATACAAATTATTCTTTGAAAAATTGGTGAATTTCCAAATTTAAAATTGAATTCCTGGGTCGGCACCCAAGAAACCCCACATAAAATTCAGGCAGACGAGCCGCTGTACCGACCCAAGTCTGTTTTGCCTGACTGGCAATCAGTTCAAAAATGTTACTTCCCCACCCTTCAGGCTATACATCGATCCGACAATTTTTAATTTTCCGTCTTTTTCCAGATCACTTAATATCGGGCTGCCCTGACGTATTTGCTGTACGGTCATGCTGACATTGGTTTTGGCAACTGCATCGACAAACGCATAATTGCCGGAATTACGCTCACCCAGATAGGTGGTTTGATCGACAGCAGGTTTTATTTTTTTCAGCAGCTCCGTCAGATTACCCAGCTTGACATCGTCTATGGCGCCTTTAACGGCACCGCATGAGGTATGTCCCATCACCACAATGACCTTGGCACCGGTCACTGCGCAGGCATATTCCAGTCCGCCCAGAATATCGACATTGCAGATATTGCCGGCAATACGCGTGTTATAGGTTTCGCCTATGCCGGTATCAAACAGAATTTCGGCCGGGGCGCGCGAATCGATGCAACTCAAAATAATTGCGGCCGGAAACTGCCCCGCGACGGTGGATTTTTTTTGCGCCAGATAATCATGTTGCAACCGCTTGTTGTCCCTGAATCGCTGGTTGCCTTTTTTAAGGTCCTCGATAATTTGCTCCGGGGTCATCATGTCGCGCTGCTCTTTGGTCAGTGCCGCTGCGTAGACAATTTGAGGTGTTACACAATTCAACAAGCCTGTGGCCAGCAGTGATTTCATAATGAGACGGCGCTGGGTACTGGGTTCAATATTCTGGCAAATCAGATCCGTGTTATTCATTATTAATTCCTTCACCATAATTAATCAGAAAGTATGTCTGCCGAAGCGCTTATCTTAAATGAGTTTATGACTGCAGGCGATATAAAAATAACAAATAAAATAGGCTGTCAACCTGCGTTGCAGCCCATCTCCAAAACAATGATTTATCTAGTTCAGATTTGCGGCGAGCCGTTGAGCCATGCGCTGCGCCACGTCTTCCTGACGCGCTTCAACCATGACACGAATCAACGGTTCTGTTCCTGACGCACGAATCAGAACACGACCATTTTTTCCGAGTTCGGCTTCCACCTTGGCCACATCTGCAACCATGCCGGCATTTTTAGTCCAGTCCGTTCCGACAGGAACCCGGACATTAATCAAGGTCTGTGGGAACATAGCGATATTGCCAAAGAAATCTGGCAGGGTTTTATTATGACGTCGCAATGCTGATAAAACCTGCAGAGCAGAAATGATGCCATCGCCCGTACTGTGCTTGTCCAGGCACAGCAGGTGCCCGGACCCTTCACCGCCAAGAATCCAGCCGCGCTCGCGCATTTGCTCAAGTACGTATCGATCACCCACTTTGGCGCGCGCAAATGGCACGCCCAGCTCTTCCAGAGCCACTTCCAGCGCCATATTGGTCATCAACGTACCGACCACACCTGACAGACCGCCATGACTGATACGGTCCAGTGCCAGAAGGTACAGAAGTTCATCGCCATTGTAGACACGACCGGTTGAGTCGGTCATCATCAGTCGATCGGCATCTCCATCCAATGCAATGCCAAGGTCTGCCTTGTTAAGCCGAACCGCTTCAGACAAGGCATCTGTATCGGTCGCCCCAACCTTGTCATTGATGTTGATGCCATTCGGCTGATTGCCGATGGCAATCACTTCGGCGCCCAGTTCGTGGAATACATGCGGCGCAATATGATAGGCGGCCCCGTGCGCGCAGTCGACGACAATTTTCAAACCGCGCAAATCCAGTTCATTGGGAAAACTGCTTTTGCAGAATTCGATGTAACGTCCCTGCGCGTCATCCAGCCGGCGCGCCTTGCCCAGCTTTTCAGATGGAACGCACTGTATGGTCTGTTCCAGACCGGCTTCAATTTCCAGTTCAACTTCATCTGGCAATTTGGTCCCCTGCGCAGAAAAAAACTTGATGCCGTTGTCCGGATACGGATTGTGCGACGCCGAGATCACCACTCCAGCCGAGAGCCGCAAAGCGCGTGTCAGATACGCGATGGCGGGCGTGGGCATCGGTCCGGCCAGAACTACATCGACTCCGGCGGCTGCGAACCCAGCCTGCAGTGCAGCCTCCAGCATATACCCGGATATCCGGGTATCTTTACCAATCAGGATGGTGGCCCGACTTGACTCATGCTGATTGAACCGTGCCAGCACCTTGCCGGCGGCGTATCCGAGGCGCATGACAAAATCAGGCGTAATCGGTGTGACACCAACTTTGCCGCGTACACCATCGGTGCCAAAATATTTTCGTGCCATTATTTATCCCTGTTTTTATTCATTGTGGTTATTTCAGTCCGCCTTTGATACCTCAATCCAGACCCTCAGCGCATCGATCGTTTCAGGCACATCATGGACCCGCACTATGTGCGCACCATGAGCGACCGCAGTCAGTGCGGCCCCGATGCTGGCAGCCAGACGCAATTCCACGGGACGTCCGGTAATCAGCCCCAGCATGGATTTGCGCGACAGGCCCGCCAATACCGGCAAGCTGAATCGCTCTGAAAACAGTTTCTGATGTTTTAACAGCGTCACATTATGCGCCAGTGATTTACCAAATCCAAAACCTGCATCCAGCACCATCCTGTTTTTGGCAATTTGATGGTGCTGCATCACACGAATGCGTTCAGCGAAAAAATCGCTGACTTCCAGTAACACGTCGTCATACAGCGGCTGATTCTGCATGGTCTGCGGGGTATTTTGCATGTGCATGACGCATAACGCGCAGTCGCCCTGCGAGACCGCATCCAACGCACCCTGTGCCCGGAATCCGTGCACGTCATTGATCATATCAACCCCGGCAATCTGCACCTCGCGCATGACTTCAGGTTTGTAGGTGTCAATCGACAGCGGAACGCCGCAGTCCTGCAAGGCGTAAATCAACGGCATAATGCGCTGCAACTCCAGATCCAGCGGCACAGGAGTTGCGCCAGGACGCGTTGATTCTCCGCCAATATCAATCAGATCAACGCCGGCATTGATCATAGCCTCGGCGCGATCTAGCAGAAAATGCAAATCGTTGAACTCGGTGCCATCGGAAAAGGAGTCCGGCGTCACGTTGAGAATTCCCATTACCAAAGGGCGGGCACTACTGCCGGACAAGGGCAACCTGTAACGCCCGCATTGTAAATATTTATCCATTCGATTTGTATATGTAAAAAGGGTGAGGAATACTCCCTCACCCTTTAATTTTCGTCATGCGCTTTTCTGTCAGGCAGTAGCTGTCACATTGGGAGCTATACCATCACCGGAGCTCGGCTTTCTGACCGAGCCACTGACTTTCGGTGGTCGTGGTTCCAGCCCCTTCATAATATCGCCGATCTGGTCAGCATCGATCGTTTCCCAGTCAAGCAGTGCTTTGGTCATTGATTCCACCTTGTCACGATTTTCTTCCAGCAGTTTGCGTGAAATGGCGTACTGAGTATCAAGAATGCTGCGAATTTCGGTATCCACAGTCTGCTGGGTTGCTTCGGAAATCGTTTTGGATGGACCACCAAAGTAGCCGTCAGCCTGACTGTCCTCATATACCATCACACCCAATTTTTCAGACATGCCAAACCGAGTTACCATCGCACGCGCCAGCTTGGTGGCACGGGCAAAATCGTTGGAAGCACCGGTGGACATTTCACCGACAAAAATCTCTTCGGCAATCCGGCCGGCAAACAGAATGGTGATCTCTCCCAGCATTTTTTCTTTGTAGCCACTGATATTGTCATGCTCCGGTAATTGCCAGGTCAGACCCAGCGCCTGTCCGCGCGGCATAATAGTGACCTTGTGTACCGGATCGGCTTTGGGTAACAGGCTGGCGACTACAGCATGACCGGACTCGTGATAGGCAGTATTGCGCCGTTCTTCTTCGCGCATCACCATCGATTTGCGTTCGGGTCCCATGTAAATTTTGTCTTTGGCATCTTCAAAATCCTGCATTTCGACCAGTCGTTTGTTGCGCCGGGCTGCAAACAGGGCAGATTCGTTGACCAGATTGGCCAGATCGGCCCCGGAAAAACCAGGCGTGCCACGCGCTATGACATCGGCTCTGACGTCCGGTGCAATTGGAACTTTGCGCATATGCACATTCAATATCTGCTCACGGCCGCGGATGTCTGGCAGACCAACTGTTACCTGACGGTCGAAACGACCGGGACGCAACAGGGCTTTATCCAGGACATCAGCCCGGTTCGTGGCGGCAATCACGATGACGCCGGAATTGGGTTCGAATCCATCCATCTCGACCAGCATCTGATTCAGTGTCTGTTCGCGCTCATCGTTACCGCCACCCATACCGGCGCCGCGATGACGGCCTACTGCATCGATTTCATCAATGAATATGATGCAGGGAGCATGTTTTTTGGCATTTTCGAACATGTCGCGCACGCGTGAAGCACCGACACCGACAAACATTTCCACGAAATCAGAACCTGAAATGGTAAAGAATGGGACTTTGGCTTCACCTGCAATGGCACGTGCCAGCAAGGTTTTACCAGTACCTGGAGGACCTACCATGAGCACGCCGCGTGGAATACGGCCGCCCAGTTTCTGGAATTTGGTCGGATCACGCAGGAACTCAACGATTTCCTGCACTTCTTCTTTGGCCTCATCGCAACCGGCCACATCAGCAAAGTTAACGTTGTTATTGGTTTCGTCGAGCATGCGCGCTTTTGATTTTCCGAAGGAAAACGCACCACCCTTGCCGCCGCCCTGCATTTGACGCATGAAAAAGATCCAGATTCCGATAAACACCAGCATCGGTCCCCAAGACATCAGCAATTGCACCAGCAACGAAGGTTCTTCAGCCTGTTTGACATCGAATTTGATGCCATTAGTAACCAGATCACCGATCAAACCGCGATCCAGGTAAGTTCCGGTAGTCTTGATCTTGGCGCCTTCCTGAGTGACTGCCGTAATATTGCGGTCTTCAATAGTCACTTCCTTGAGTTGCTTGGCCTTGATTTGATCCAGAAAGTCTGAGTAGGCAACAGTCGCGCCGCCCGAATTAATATTTTTACCATCAAATTTTTGAAATACCATGAACAAAACCATGGCAATCACTACCCAGATGGCAACTTTAGAAAACATATTATTCACAAAAACTCCTTAGACACGGATGGCGTCTTTTACGACTTCAATTATTAATGCGCCTAGTTTGTCTCTAGGATCAGGACTTCAAATCACATGTATTGCGCCAGTATACTAGCGGGATATTGTGGCGGGTTAATATTTATCAAGGTGATGTTGGCTCCAAACAATAAGAATTCTGCGATTTGTTGCAGAGCCAACCTATTTTAACCCTCTTCCCAGAATAAATATTTCCGAAGATTTATCCCTGCTGGCTTTGGGTTTTTTTGACGAAACCACTTTAAATTCTTCCTTGAACCTGGCCCAAACCGAATTGTAGGCCGGACCGTGAAAGCATTTTACCAACAAACTACCGCCAGGCTTTAGATGATTACGTGCAAATTCAATGGCCAGTTCGATAATATCTTCCATTCTCGCGGCATCTGCGCTGGGTATACCGGATAAATTGGGTGCCATGTCGGACAAAACCAAATCGACTTTTCGTCCCAGAAGTTGTGCCTCAAGCTGATCCAGAATGATTTGTTCACGAAAATCGCCTAACATGAATTGCACGTCAGCGATTGGTTCCATGGGCAACATATCCAACGCAAAAATTTCGCCGAGAATGCCACCTCCGGCTTTGCCGGCCAGTTTATTACGTACATATTGCGACCAACTGCCTGGTGTTGCACCCAAATCAACAATAATCTGACCCGGCTTGATCAATTTTTCTGTTTCATCGATTTCTTTGAGTTTGTAGACAGCCCTGGCGCGATAGCCTTCTCGCTGTGCCAATTTCACAAAGGGATCATTTATATGATCATGTAACCAGTTTTGGTTGAATTTATTCTTGGCCATTCGCGTAAAATAGTGTCTTTAGAGGAAAAATAAAAAATTATGTTAAAACTTACTGCAATCGAACGTAGCGAACTTCGCTCTGAAGCACATGGCTTGAAACCAGTAGTACTGATTGGAGAAGCCGGCCTGTCTGAATCTGTAATGAAAGAAATTGATTCAGCTTTAAATTCACACGGTTTGATCAAGGTGCGGGTCTTCGGTGATGAGCGGGAAGCGCGAATTGCCATCTACGACACAATTTGCACGACGCTCAAAGCAGCACCGATTCAGCATATCGGCAAACTCCTGGTGGTTTATCGCCCCAAATCAGACGAAATAACCGAAAAAGTATTGCGTAAAACCGGTGGTGGCCTGCGTGAAGTTACCATCGTTAAACCCAGCCCCAGTGGCACGAAACGCCCTACCGTTTCCAAAGTCATGTTGAAAGGGAATGAAAGAGTGACCGCCGGTGGCAATATCAAACGCGCCAAACCGCGTCAGGCCAGTGTAAAAAAATCAGCTTTAAAGAAATCGTAACATCGACAGGCTGCATTTCTGATGCAGCCTTATTCCTTTACTTGCTCGGCCCCCAGAACCAGCATAGCACCCAAAATGCTCTGCATCAGATATATTCCGCTGGAAATGCCGTGCAACACGCCGAATTGCCATTTCACATCCGGATCATGCAGCCCCAGCTCGCGCAGGTGCGCCATGAACGGGTGCAGCGCAAAATAGCCCAATAATGTACAGATCAGCATGCCAGGTATTAATCTGGAGACTCTGGCATGCCCATACCTTGCCAACCCCATCAACAGTACTGCACACATAACCGAGAACCACGCCTGCACCTGAAACAGACTACCGGCGATTGTTCCAGCCTGTGCTGAATCAGGCAAGGTCCTGAACAGGGTCGGGGCAACCAGATAACCTACGGTCCAGCCACTGCCAACCCAGGCGGTGGTAATCAATATTCGGGCCCGGTTCAGTGGTGTGTCCATCAGATTGCCAATTAAACGTAACGTACTTCAATCACTTCATATTCACGAATACCGGCAGGAGCCTGAACAGCTACGATATCACCGGAATATTTACCGATCAGGGCACGTGCGATCGGTGAGGTAATCGATACTTTGTTTTCTTTCAGATCGGCTTCGTCTTCACCAACGATCTGGTAGGTCACTTTTTCGCCTGATTCAATTTCTTCCAGATCGACAGTTGATGCGAATACAACACGACCTTCTGCATCCAGCGTGGTCGGATCAATGATTTGCGCAGAGCTTAATTTGCCTTCCAGATCAGCAATACGACCTTCAATAAAGCTCTGCTTTTCCTTGGCCGCATCGTATTCGGCATTTTCAGACAGATCACCATGCGAGCGTGCTTCTGCAATAGCGGCAATGACATCGTGTCTTTCACGCGTTTTCAGACGGTGCAATTCCTGCTTTAATTTTTCTGCACCGAATTTGGTCAGTGGTACTGTGCTCATCTTTTATCTTCAAGTGAAAACCACAGAGCCTATTTACAAAGCACCGGAGTGCCGAATAAATAAGCTCTGTGGTTATGGTAAAAAACTAATTTTTCTGCAATACGCCGCTCAGTGTAAAGACTTATGCAGCTCTTGTAAATCATAGACATGCAACTCGTCCAGATGCCGCATTCCCTCTACGGCCGCTTCTGCTCCTGCAATCGTCGTATACGTTGTAACACGCGAAGCCAGAGATGAAACCCGGATTACGCCACTGTCTATGATGGCATTGCGCTTTTCTTCGACAGTGTTGATGACCAGTGCTATTTCCCGGTTTTTGATCATGTCAACTATGTGCGGACGACCTTCATGCTTTTTATTGACAGGTGTTACCGGAACCCCGGCAGCGCTGATTTCAGCCGCCGTACCTTTAGTGGCCAGTATGGTGAAACCGAGTTTGACCAGATCGCCAGCCACTTTGACAGCACGTGGCTTGTCATTGGTTTTCACGCTGATAAAGACTTTGCCTGATCTTGGCAGTTGAACCCCGGCACCGATCTGGGATTTGACAAATGCTTCGCCAAAAGTTTTACCCACACCCATGACTTCGCCGGTCGATTTCATTTCAGGCCCGAGAATGGTATCGACGCCCGGGAATTTAACAAACGGGAATACCGCTTCCTTGACGCTGAAATAAGGTGGAATGACTTCTTTGGTAATGCCCTGCGATTCCAGTGACTGTCCGGCCATGCAGCGTGCAGCGATTTTTGCCAACTGCAAACCGGTCACCTTGGACACAAATGGTACGGTACGTGAGGCGCGCGGATTGACTTCCAGCACAAACACCACATCACCTTCGAAAATGCGCTGAATGGCGAACTGTACGTTCATCAATCCGACCACATTGAGACCCTTTGCCATTAACGCGGTCTGGCGCTTGAGTTCTTCGATCGTATCTGGTGAGAGCGAATAAGGTGGTAATGAACAGGCCGAATCGCCCGAATGCACACCGGCCTGTTCAATATGTTCCATCACACCACCAATAAAGGTACGGTTACCGTCGGATAAACAGTCCACATCCACTTCGATGGCGTCATTGAGGAAACGGTCCAGCAATACCGGAGAATCATGTGACACTTTCACGGCTTCGCGCATGTAACGCTCCAGATCGCGTTGTTCGTGCACGATTTCCATGGCGCGACCACCCAGAACATAGGAAGGACGCACCACCAGCGGATAACCGATTTCCGCAGCCAGTCGCAAGGCGTCTTCTTCGGTACGTGCCGTGCGGTTGGGCGGTTGACGCAAATTCAGGTCCTGCAGCATTTTCTGGAATCGCTCGCGATCTTCAGCCGCATCGATCATGTCTGGTGATGTGCCGATGATAGGAACGCCATTGGCTTCCAGATCCAGTGCCAGTTTCAGCGGAGTCTGCCCACCGTACTGCACGATGACGCCAAAGGGTTTTTCCTTGGCGACGATTTCCAGTACATCTTCGAGAGTAACCGGTTCGAAATACAGGCGGTCCGACGTGTCGTAATCAGTCGAGACCGTTTCGGGATTACAGTTAACCATAATCGTTTCGTAACCGTCTTCGCGCATCGCCAGAGCCGCATGCACGCAGCAGTAATCAAATTCAATACCCTGCCCGATCCGGTTCGGTCCGCCGCCCAGTACCATGATTTTTTTATTGTTGGTGGGGTTCGATTCACACTCTTCATCGTAAGTGGAATACATGTAGACAGTATTGGTGGCAAACTCTGCCGCACAGGTATCAACCCGTTTGTAGACCGGGTGAATGTTGAATGCATGGCGGGTTTCGCGCACGATTTTATCGGTGGTGCGCAACAGTTTTGCCAGACGTCTGTCGCCAAAACCTTTTTGTTTTAAACGATACAGGACGTTTTTGTCGAGATCAGTGATCGATATTGTTTCGAGCCACAGTTCGATATCCACAATATCCTTGATCTGGGCCAGGAACCACGGATCGATACGGGTCAGGGAATGCACTTCTTCCAGGCTGAAACCCTGTGCAAAGGCGTCACCCACATACCAGATCCGTTCCGGCCCTGGTTCACCGAGTTCTTCTTCGATGATTTCACGGTCACGGGTTTTTTCATTCATACCGTCCACGCCTACTTCCAGACCACGCAGGGCTTTCTGGAACGATTCCTGGAAAGTGCGGCCAATAGCCATTACTTCACCGACCGACTTCATCTGGGTAGTGAGATGGTGATCGGCCTGCGGGAATTTTTCAAAGGTGAAGCGTGGGATTTTGGTGACGACGTAATCGATGGTCGGCTCGAAAGATGCCGGTGTGGCGCCGCCGGTAATATCGTTGCGCAATTCATTGAGCGTGTAACCCACGGCCAGTTTGGCAGCAATTTTCGCTATCGGAAAACCGGTGGCCTTCGATGCCAGCGCGGATGAACGTGACACGCGCGGATTCATTTCAATGACGATCATGCGGCCGTCTGCCGGGTTGATTGCATACTGCACGTTGGAGCCACCGGTATCGACGCCGATTTCACGCAACACCGCGATCGATGCATTACGCATGATCTGATATTCCTTGTCGGTCAGGGTCTGAGCCGGCGCAACTGTAATTGAGTCGCCCGTATGCACACCCATCGGATCCAGATTTTCGATGGAACACACGATAATGCAGTTGTCGGCAGAATCACGCACCACTTCCATTTCAAATTCTTTCCAGCCTATGAGCGATTCTTCAATCAACAGCTCTGAGGTTGGCGAGGCTTCCAGACCACGTTTGCAGATGGTTTCAAATTCTTCTTCGTTGTAGGCAATACCGCCACCGGTTCCACCCATGGTGAACGAGGGACGAATGATGACCGGAAAGCCCAGCGTTTTTTGCACGGCCCACGATTCATCCATGTTGTGCGCCACGTCGGAACGGGCTGAACCGAGACCGATTTTGGTCATGGCGGCCTTGAACTTGGAACGATCTTCGGCTTTATCAATGGCCTCAGGTGAGGCGCCGATCAGTTCGCATTTGTATTTATCCAGTACGCCATTGCGATGCAGATCCAGCGCACAGTTCAGCGCGGTCTGACCACCCATGGTAGGAAGAATGGCGTCCGGACGTTCCTTGGCGATAATACGTTCCACCACCTGCCAGGTAATTGGTTCGATATAGGTCACGTCGGCCATTTCGGGATCCGTCATGATCGTGGCAGGATTGCTGTTGACCAGAATGACTTTATAACCTTCCTCGCGCAAGGCCTTGCAGGCCTGAGCACCGGAATAATCAAACTCGCAGGCCTGCCCGATAATGATCGGACCCGCGCCAATAATCAGAATACTTTTTATATCACTACGTTTAGGCATTGTTATTTTTCTCCGAATTCATCAGCGCAATGAAGCGATCAAACAGGGGTGCAATTTCATGGGGACCAGGTGATGCTTCCGGATGTCCCTGGAAACAGAATGCCGGTTTGTCAGTACGTTCAAATCCCTGCAACGAACCGTCAAACAATGAAATGTGCGTAACCCGGCAGTTGGCTGGCAGCGTGGTTTCATCGACGGCAAAGCCATGGTTTTGCGAAGTGATGTAGACCTTCTTGCTGTCGACATCCTGCACCGGATGATTGGCACCATGATGGCCGAATTTCATTTTCAGGGTCTTGGCACCGGAAGCCAGTGCCATAATCTGATGTCCCAGACAGATACCAAAGGTCGGAATGCCGCGCTCGATGAGTTCTCGGGTCGCATCGATAGCATAGGTACAGGGTTCCGGATCACCAGGTCCGTTAGATAAAAATACGCCATCCGGATTGAGCGAGAGCACATCTGCTGCGCTGGATTGGGCCGGCAGCACCGTAACGCGACAACCGCGTTGCGCGAGCATGCGCAAAATGTTGCGCTTGACACCAAAATCAAATGCCACAACGTGATACTTCGGCGCTTCCTGCAATCCGTAACCGGCACCCAGCGCCCATTCAGTTTCATTCCATTCGTAAGCCTGTTTGGTCGACACTACCTTGGCCAGATCCATGCCTGCCAGACCTTTGAACGACTGTGCCAGCTGAAGGGCCTTGTGTTCATCCCGGCCGGTCAGAATGGCCCCGCACTGCGCACCCTTTTCACGCAGAATACGGGTCAGTTTGCGGGTATCGATACCGGCAATGGCGACAATGTTTTGTGCTTGCAAATAATCGGACAAATTCTGGTCCGAGCGAAAATTGGAAACCAGCAGCGGCAAATCCTTGATGATCAGACCGGCCACCTGGCATTTGTCGGATTCGTTATCTTCGGAATTAATACCGGTGTTGCCAATGTGGGGATAAGTCAGTGTGACGATTTGCTGGCAATAGCTCGGGTCGGTCAGAATTTCCTGATAGCCCGTCATCGCAGTATTGAAAACTACTTCACCAACGGTGTGTCCAGTGGAACCGATGGCGTAGCCGTAAAACAGTGAACCATCGGAAAGTGCAAGAATGGCCGGAGATTCCAGGCCGTTTTTGAGAGATTCTGGTAGAGACTGCGGAAATGGCAGCAAGGGTAACTCCTGAATTGTTACCGCCTGCGATCTGTCCACCAGATCTTTACACACCAGTTGCGCACGGTCATGCCAAAAAGTTATGTGCACTGTCTGAAATGGGTGTGGATGGATAGATTACGCTAGTCGGCGGGATTGTAGTTAGATAAACCTTGCAATTGTAGCCGAAAACAGGCCGGCCAGCCAGCAACTTATGAAGTTTTTGAACTTCCTGGCAGGCAGCACCGGCTATGTTTTGCGTTATTTTTTTGACACCGATGCCAACATCTTCTGCAGCATCGCATGGGTATGGACCGCGGTAGCTTCGGGGGATTCCATCGGATACAGATGACCACCGGGAATCCATTCAAAATTCTCACCCACCAAAACCTGGGTATTTTTAATTCCGGCCTGCCGGCATTCAACTGAAGTAGTGCCACATAAAAAGCCGATCGGCATCGAAAATGGTTGTGCTGTGAACTGTGCTTCGTTATGCGGCAGAGCACGGTATATTGCCGTTTCAATTTCCCGGTTAAAACGCAACGTCACGCCGTTTGTATAAGGTTGCGTGCCGTAGTTTATGTAGTCACGCAGCACCGCCTCAGGCCAGCTCGCAAACATCGCCTTGGAAGCAAAATGCTGAAAAGCCGATTCCGTATCAGGCCAGCTTTTGCGCCTTTTTCTGGACGAGCGCGCCGGCGATATAAACAGGTCCAGACCAGTCAGTTTGGCAACACGCAGCAGTTTTGCACGCCATCCGGTTACGACGGGCGAATCCAGCAGCAGCACACAGCGCACCAGATCGGGGCGCGCTCTTGCCAGCATCAAACTCAGAATGCCACCCAGCGAATGTCCCACTAAAATCACCGGTTTATCCGGGATGGTTTCAATTCGGGCAATCATTTCCCGGCACAGTTCCGGCCAGCAGTCGGTTACCGGGTGGGCTGGATTATGACCAAGCATTTCTAATGCATGGATCTGATAATTTGATCTGAGATGATTCAAAAAGACACGATAGGATCCAGTTGGAAAGCTGTTACCGTGAGCAAAGTGCAATGGCGGCAAATGTAAATCTGACCTGCCTTCGGTTTGCAGCCAAAAGTCCTTGTCCAACTTTTCTTCACCTTGCATGGTTTTGAACCTGATTTTAAAAAAGAGACAGTATTGCCCAATTAAACCCAATCTGGAAATAAATGTCAGATTTTAGATGTAAGACTCAAATCGATTTGCATGCGTTCGAAGGCATTCGCAATATTCTCAACAAAAATATTTTTGTGCGCCAGTACCCCTTCCTGATTGACCCTATGTACCAGCATCGTGGCATTGGCTTCGAAGATAAATATCTGCCCATCCGGCATGAGGGTGAAATCAATACCGGCATAGTCCAGATCCAGTCGCTCGCCAATCCTACATAACGCCGTCATTGCTGCCTGTCCCAAAACTACGGAAGTATCTTGCAAGAACAGCAGTTCTTCGACAATCTTCCACGGGTGTTCCAGCATTTTGGCAGTGTAATAATGCACCATCCATTCCGTTGAAATGGCCAGATGATAGGGATACGGCTGACGGTCTACATAAATAACGCGGTATTTGCGGTAATACCCGTCGGCGCTGACGAATTCAGTAAAACTGCTGATATAGCAGGCTGACAAAATATGCCGCATCTGCTCCAGCAGTGAGTCCAGGTCATCACACTTGACCAGACCAGTTCCGCCATGCGATTCAATCGGTCGCACCAAAACCGGAAAATTTATCTGTTTATCTGCAAGAATCTGACTTAACGCTGTTCGTTCGATCGCGCCAGATTCAACCCGGCAACAGGCTGCAACCCGCACATTGGGTATTCCAGTCATTAATTCAGGTAACAGATGGCGCTGGGTTCGCGCCACTGCAGCCGGATGATTCATGACAGGCCGATTGCAGTTGTTTAAAAAACGCTCCAGTCTTGGCATCAGGGGTGCGGCGACATCGGGCTCTCCGATAGCGTTGAACACCAGATCATAATGCGGCAACTGAGTGTCTTCAATATCAGTGGCGTAATCAATAATGTATTTGATGCGCTGTGACTTTTCAGCCGACAGCAATACATCGTAAGGAATATTGCCACTTGTACGTCCGACACAAAGTATCAGCAATTGACGCTCTGGATTCAATATAGGATCGACAAATACCCGTTGCAGCTGATAGGCCCGGGAGCGACAAATTTCCGCCTCTTCATGACGACCAAAATACGCATGGATCACTACCATGTTTTGGTACACGGCGGCGATACTGTCGTCGAGCATCAGCACCAATCGGTACCAGTTTTCGGCAATCGCATAGTCGCCCTTCATGAAATAACCGGTCGCAACCAAATATAAATCCAAGGCTGACTGGCGATTGTGCTCCGTCTGGTGCGCTTCAATCGCCTTTGCAGCAATCATGTGCGCCAGTGCAGCGAGCTCATCGCCCTGCTCATGCTGTCTGGTAAATAACATGCGATGCAGCGCAACGTTGAGTGGATCAAGAATCACCGCCGAGTTCAACTCAACCAAGGTACATAACGCATAGTCGGTAAAAGTTGCAGTCATTTTTTCCCTTTAGTTTCCGGCAATATAATCCGAAACCGTTGATGGGTACCAATATCTGGCATGAGTCTGTCGATATTCATCCACATCGACCCGATCTGAAAAGGTAAACGTAATCGCACCTGTTTGGTCACTGCGCAGTCGGGTAATGCCCAGTTCAGCATAGCGTTGCCAGATATCGGGTCTGGGATGATGGTAGCGGTTATGGTATCCAAGCTGAAACAGCGCAAACCGTGGTGCGACAGCCTGCAGGAATGACAGCGTCGAAGAAGTACCGCTGCCATGATGCGGCGCCAGCAGCACGGTAGAAGGAAGTTTGTCGGCATTGCCGTTCACCAGTTCATCTTCCTGGACCGCCTCAATATCACCGGCCAGCAACATCGACTGCTTTGCATTGGTGATTTTAAGCGTGCAGGATTTCGCATTCGGTTTCCATTTGGAACTGGCATACACCGACTGTGGCGGATGCAACACCTCAAAGTGAACCTCATCCCAGTCCCAGGTTTGTCCGGCAAGGCAGGCACTGTGCCTTGATTTAAGTTGGGCCAGGTTCACGACCGGGCTGTCGAAAGCCAGCGAACTGCTCACCCAGTCAAACTGCAGTTGCTGCATCAGTGAAACTGCGCCACC
This sequence comes from Oxalobacteraceae bacterium, assembly GCA_043758755.1. GTDB lineage: Bacteria > Pseudomonadota > Gammaproteobacteria > Burkholderiales > Burkholderiaceae_D > Solimicrobium. The sequence continues at coordinate 158,051 of JAYVMW010000049.1, read as the reverse complement.
TGAATGATCGCTGTCATTATGGCTGATCATCATTCCGTCCAGACGGCTTATGCCGCGCATTTTCAGATACGGATAAATCACCCTGCTGCCCGCATCCGAGTCTAGACTGTAAGCCGGTCCGGTGTCATACAGCAGACGATGGCCGGCGGTTTCAATCAGCAGTGCCATGCCCTGCCCCACATCCAGTGCCGTTACTTTAAATTCGCCCGGACCTGGAGAACTGGCTTTATTCAGGCACAGCGGCAGCCACAGTAACAGGCCGGCCCAGCGCAACGGCCATCCTCTGGGTGCCAGACACCAACCGATACCAAACATGGCACAAAGCAGCATCCACATTTCCGGGCGCGCTGCCTGCCAGACCGGCATCTGGCCCAACCAGGACAGAAATTCATGCAGCAAACCCAAAATAAAATGCGTCAACAATAAAATCCACGTTCCAGCCGGATCAGGTGTGATACTGCCGAGCAGAGACATTGGTGTTACCAGCAAACTGATCACCGGTATGGCCAATGCATTGGCAAGCGGGCTCACCAGAGAAACCTGATTAAACAACAGTACACTCAACGGAACCAATCCGAGCGTAATGGCATACTGGGTAGTGCACGCACTGCGCCAGAATTGCAGCGATGGTTTGCGCTCAGTACGATCTGTCGGACGCTGCCGGATGTCGCTACTGCGTCCCAGACTGGCATAGAAAATAAGGCCAACCGCACTGAACGACAGCCAGAATCCGGGCCATAACACTGCCCACGGGTCGACCAGCAACACCAGCCCCAATGCGAGAAACAGCGCATTGACGACGCTGGTGCTGCGATCAAACCATTTCACCGCAGCGAGTACGGCAATCATGATCAGGGAACGTTGTGCCGGGATGCCAAAACCGGCCAGTGCCACATACAACATCGCAACCAGCACGCCACTCAGCGCGGCCACTTTCTGGGCCGGTATCCAAAGCGGCAGCGAATACCGGGTCCACAGTGAACGGCTCCATGCAAACAGCGTGATGGTGTATGCCAGACCGGCCAGCATCGAAATGTGCAGACCGGAAATGGCAATCAGATGGCTCACGCCGGTGCGGGAAAATACCTGCCATTCATCCTTACTCAGGCCGTTTTGGTCCCCGATAACCAGAGCAACGATGATGGGCGCATAGGTCCTATCGGGCAGTGCACGCAGGATGTGGTCGCGCAGTTTTCCGCGGGCCAACTCGATGCAGTTTCTGATGCCAAACACAAATTCGCTGATGCGCCGATTCGCATACCCACCACGGTCGTTTGGCCGGTCTGGACGCACGGTGCCGGTGGCGCCCAAACCTTGTTCCAGCATCCAGACTTCAGAATCAAAACCATGCGGATTGGCCAAGCCGTGCGGCCGGCGCAGGCGCACGTTGAGTTGCCAGCGCTCTGCGGGCTGGATGGTGACGTTCGCGGCCTTGCGGCTGAAGTCATCGGAACTGGCGCCATACCAGTTCAGCAGTATTTTTTTCGGTAATGACTTTATATCTACCCCTGGCGTCAAAACCTGCTCAATTTGAAACTGAAAGCGTTGACCATATTCGTCAGCAGCCGGAAGGCTGGTCACCACCCCACTTAACGTCATATCGCGTTCTTCCAGTTCCACTGCCAGCTGCTGCGCAAGACCGGCCATGGCCAACAGGCTGGCCCAGCACCAACCAATCAGGAAAGAGCCCATCGCAGTGAACAACCCACGGTTCAGTCGTACATTGCCCCGCATTGACGTCAACAGCAAAATGGCCAGAACCATCAGTGCCGCAAGAGCCTGCCAGGACATCAGTGCGGCCTGTTGCTGCAACAGTAAAATACCCAGAGTGAAGCTGGCAATGGCACTGCGCATATATTTACTGATTGATGCCCGCGCCGAATTGGGCGGTCAGGCGCGGCAATACGGCAAGGGCGTTCGCGGTTGTCGCCGTGGCGACTTCACCCGGAGACAGGCTGCGCAGTTCAGCCAGAGACTCGGCAATGCGTGCCAGCTGCGCCGGGGTGTTGGGCCCTTGGCTGATCCAACTCGGCGCTATATCCGGTGCATCAGTTTCCAGAACGATGGCAGACAGAGGCAAACTGCTGGCCAGTCGACGGATTTGCAGCGCGCGGGTGTAGGTCATGGCGCCGCCAAATCCCAGTTTGAAGCCCAGTTTGATCAGCATCTTGGCCTGCTGCTCACTGCCATTGAAGGCATGCGCTATGCCGCCGGGGACCGCAATCTGGCGCAGACCTTTTAAAATCTGGTCGACTGAGCGGCGCACATGCAGCAGTACCGGCAGACCGAATTTTTTTGCAAGACGCAGTTGCTTAAGGTAAAAGTACATCTGCTTAACGCGCATTTCAGGCGTGCACAATTGCGGCACAAAAAAATCCAGGCCAATTTCACCAATTGCGACAAAATGCCGGTCTGACATGGACTGTTCGACCAGATCGCTGAGCACACTCAAATCTTTTGCACCGGCAGCCGGAACATACAGAGGATGAATGCCCAGCGCATAACCGCCAAACCGGCCCAGTTGCGCCACCTGGGCAAAATTGCCAGTACATACTGCCGGTATGACCAGTCGCTGAACATTCGCACCGCGCGCCTGCTCTGCCAGTTGTGCGGCCTGGCCGAGAAACTCGGCAGCGTCCAGATGGCAGTGCGTGTCGATCAGCATCGGATTACCTGTTATTCTGCGTCAGGCAACTTCAGCATACCGGTGTGATAGTTATATTCATACATTTCACCATACCGGCCCCATTCCACCGCCACTTCCAGCATTTGTTTGGCTTCCTCAGCCGACAGGAATTCTTCAAGCAGATTGAGGAACGGTTCCTTGCGAATCTCGCCCGATTTTTCCATTTTCAGACTGTGGTGGATACGCGCTGCCAGCGGCACATTCTGCAGCAACTGCTGCCCAAACAAATGTTTGCGGAACGCCTGATCGGCCTGACAGTAACGCTGACCGAGACTGGTGAGATGAATATCGCCGTGCTCGATATGAACCAACCCGATCAGACGCAGGGCCTCGTAAACCGGGAACAGTTCATCATCGGAGAGTTCGGATTCTTCAGCCAGTTTAGGCAGGTCGGCACGTCCATTGAACGGTTCGTCGGCCAGCAGTTCGAGCAAGCCTTCCATCTGACTGATTTCTGCTTCGGGCAGGCGGTAGGCCTGATTTTGCGCGCTGGTCCGGTCGGCCGTATCGGATACCACCGGCGTGGCGGTCATCTGTGTATACACTTCATCAATCAACGCGCGCACTTCCGGCATTTCTTCGGAGCGTTCACGCGGCAGCGACACCTTGATTTCAGAACGCACCCGGCCCGGATCGCTGGAAAAAATCAGAATGCGGTCAGCCATCATGACGGCTTCTTCAATATTGTGCGAAACGAGCAGAATGCCTTTCATCGGGGTCTTTTTGCTTTCCCACAGTTCCAGCATGTCGTTTCTGAGATTTTCACCGGTCAACACATCCAGAGCCGAAAACGCTTCATCCATAAGCAGAACCTCGGGCTTCATGACCAGTGCCCGCGCAATTCCGACGCGCTGCTTCATACCACCGGACAATTCGCGAGGCAGCGCACCTTCAAAACCGCCCAACCCAATCATTTCAATGGCCGCTTCAGCCTGCTCGGCACGCTCTGCCTTGGGTATGCCCTGCGCTTCCAGACCAAGCTCCACATTCTGCTGCACGGTCAGCCACGGAAACAGCGCAAACGACTGAAACACCATGGCAATGCCGCGTGCCGGGCCAAACAGTTGCTGGTCACGATATTTGACAATGCCCTTATCGGCAGGCAAGAGACCCGCCATGATCCGCAACAGTGTGGACTTTCCCGAGCCGGATTTGCCCAGCAGTGCCACGATCTCCCCTTCGTTCAGGGTGAAATCGACGCCTTCCAGCACCACGCGTTCCGAGCCGTCGGCAGTTCTGAAGTTTTTGCTGACACCACTCAGGTGGATCAGGGTGTTATTCCGGGGTGCAGCCGAAGCGTCGGCTGCGAAGTATTGGGAATCTGAAATCATTGCAACACCTTCTGGTTTAGGCTATTCAAAACGTCATTTTTTCTTCTGCGATGGTGTAGAGCCTGCGCCATATATAACGGTTGCAGGCAATCACAAAAAAACACATCACAGAAATGCCGAGTGCCACTCTGGGAAAGTCACCCGTTGCAGTCACCTGGGCAATATAACTGCCCAAGCCGGTTGCCGTGAGCGTATTCGGCCCCCAGCTCACATATTCAGAAACAATGCTGGCATTCCAGGAGCCGCCTGACGCGGTAATGGCACCCGTAACGAAGCTCGGGAACACGGCCGGCAGCAGGAATCGTTTCCAGCGCATCCAGCCAGACAACCCAAAATTATCGGCGGCATAAATCAGTTCGGTCGGAATAATGCTGGCGCCGGCAATCACGTTGAACAGGATATACCACTGGGTTCCAAACACCATCAGTGGCGTGAGCCAGATATCCGGATTCAGATGATATTTGACCAGCACGATAACGACCAGGGGAAACATGAAATTGGCCGGAAACGCCGCCATAAATTGTGCCACCGGTTGCAGTCGTTCCGCATATTTGGGATTCAATCCGATCCACACGCCGACCGGCACCCAGACCAGTGAAGCCAGCGTGATCATGACCAGAACCCGGATCAGCGTCAAGGTACCATACCAGAACACCCGCAGCACTTCGCCCCAGCCCACCGAGCTGTGGATGTACAGGCCGATTTTCCAGCAGGCCAGCATCACCAGTCCGGCAATGATCGCATCCGCCACGCGCTCGACGGTCGGATTGATGCGTTGCGGACGCGCCATGATCGACGTGCCATCGTAATTCTTTTTAAAGAACAGCAGACCACGTTCAAAATAATTGATCAGTTTTTCAGTTACCCCCGCTACCGAATTGGTCCGGCGCAGTAAAGTCAAAAACCAGGATTCCTGCCCGCCCTGATCGCCGGTCTGTTCGTATTTGAATTTATTGGCCCACGCTATTAAAGGCCGGAAAAATAACTGGTCATACATCAGGATACCGATCAGCATGGCGAGAATCGCCCAGCCCATGGCCGTGTAATTTTCCTGATTGATCGCGTAGGCAATATAAGAACCGATGCCGGGCAGCTGAATATTGTGGTTGTTGACCGTAATGGTTTCGCAGGCCACCACAAAAAACCAGCCGCCCGACATCGACATCATCATGTTCCATAACAATGCCGGCATCGCGAACGGCAATTCCAATCGCCAGAAGCGCTGCCACGAGGAGAGGTGAAAAATGCGCGCCGCTTCACGCAAATCAGACGGCACAGTGCGCATGGACTGGTACATGCTGAACGCCATGTTCCACGCCTGCGACGTAAAGATGGCGAAGATGGCGGCACATTCGACACCCAACAGACTGCCGGGGAACATCGCTATGAATCCGGTTACGGTAATGGTCAAAAAACCCAGTACCGGTATCGACTGCAGAATATCGAGGGCCGGCACCATGATCTTTTCCGCAAGACGATAACGGGCAGCCAGCGCGGCAAAGCCAAAACTGAACAGCAGGGACAAAAACAATGCCGACATCATGCGCAAGGTGGTGCGCAGCAGATAATAAGGCAGATACAGCGGATCGAGCGTAATCTGCAGCGGCATGCCGACTTCATAGGGAGTGGCCATCTGCGAGGCGCCAAACGCCATGAAAAATATCACGCCCAGAATAATGGGCAACGCCATCCAGTCCCAGCGGTTGGGTTGGTGATAGGCAGCATTAGTACGCTGCCAGGCCTGGCCGTTGAATTGAGAGTGTTCCATGGGTGGTGCCTGATAGAGATCGTTCAGGGAAGTCAAATCAGGAAGGGAGCAACTGATTTGAGAATGCGCAATTATCCACTTTTTTCAATCCGGCATGCAGAAAAACCAGACAAATAGCTGGATATTTTTCGGAATTGCGCGGTTTTAATTACAGCACTGTGACAGCATCGCAAAAACAGCCGCGCAAGACTACCAGATCCGCATATGGTAAGACTTCACGCGGGTCAGTTGCTCAAAACCCAGATAGCTGGAGGAGATACCTTTGCCACTGCGTTTGACACCGCTCCAGGCCAGCGCCGGATCGTGATAGTCACAGCGATTCATCAGCCATGTGCCGGTTTGCACCTGCGCGCCGATCTTCATGGCCACATCCAGATCCTGAGTGAATACCGACGCAGACAGGCCATAATCGCAGTCATTCATCAATTCAATGGCCTGTTCATCACCGGAGACCGGCATCACCCCAAAGACCGGACCGAAGCAGTCTTCCTGCATGATTTTCATCTGGTGGCTGGCATCGGCCAGAATAGTCGGGCATACATAGGCAGAGTTGATGTTATCCAGAGGGTACTTGCTGCGATCGATCAGGCTTTTGGCCCCCATGCTGATCGACTGCCCGATGATTTCCCGCACGATGGTTGCCGATGTCAACCGCACCAGCGGTCCCATGACAGTGGCTTTGTCGAGCGGATTTCCCAGGACATATTTTTGCGTGGCATGCACGGCCCGGTCCAGAAATTCCTTATAACGCGTGTGATGCACATAAACCCGCTGCACGCCGCTGCAGGACTGGCCGGAATTGAACAGCGCACCTTCCACTACCGTTTCGACGGCTTTTTCCATATTGGCGTCGGAGCGGATATAGGCAGGATCAACACCGCTTAATTCCAGACCCAATCCAATACAACGCCCCAGTTCAATCTGCTCAACCATCAGGCCGCTACGGCTGCTGCCGATAAAACACAGATAATTGATTTCAGGCGCTTTCATCATTTCCCGCGTATCAGCGTGGGTTGTGTGCACGTATTGCAGCACGCCTTCAGGCACGCCGGCATCATGGAACGCTTCCACCAGCCGTTCTGAAACCAGTGGAATTTGCGATGAGTGGCGCAATACAACCGTGTTACCGGCCAGCAGCGCTGTGATCAGACTGTTGACACAGGTCAGCAGCGGAAAATTCCAGGGAGCGATGATGAGTGCCACACCATGCGGTTCGCGCCGCATCAGGCGCTGCAGGCCTTTTACCGGTGGGGGAACAACATCTGCCAGTGCCGCTTCGGCGATGGACACCAGATGCAAGGCACACTCTTCAAACATGGTGACTTCATTCGGTGTGTAGCGGATCGGACGCCCCATCTGACGGGTAATATCCTCGGCTATTCCGGCGCGCGATTCCACCAGCGTTTTCACAGCCCTGGTCACATGCTCGCAGCGCTCTGCAATACTAAGGCGGCTCCATTTTTTTTGCGCGAACGTGGCTTTTGACAGAACGGCCTGAATTTCAGACATGGAAGCGCAGCGGCGCTGCACGATAACGTGGCCGTCTATCGGACTGATGGTACTTATATCTTGGAGCATGGTCATTCCCTGTCGCTGTGGAACTGGTTACAGTTTCAACTTTAGGTCACAAAATTTCTATATGCAATAATTTTATGGCAATCTTTTGATATACCAAGCCGCCGCTTAAAGTCCTTCATAAAGCACTATAATCAACGACTTCCCAATCAGGCCAACACCACAATGACAACCGGCACGCTTTATCTCCTTCCAAATACGCTGGGCACAGCCCACCCTACCCACCCGCTTTTTGATGTAATTCCGACCGAAGTACAAAGGTTAACGGCAAGTCTGGGCAACTTTGTAGCAGAAAACGCCAAGACCACACGCGCGTTTCTGAAACTGGTCAATGTCAATTACCCGCTGCGATTGCCTTTGCAGGAAATCCAGATCAGTGAACTCAATATCAACACCAAAGAATCTGAATTGCCGGCGCTGCTCGCGCCACTGTTGAAGGGGCTGGACGTCGGTCTGATTTCTGAAGCCGGCGTGCCGGCGGTGGCCGACCCGGGAGCGAATCTGGTGCGACTGGCGCATCAGCACCAGATTCAGGTCCGTCCCATGGTTGGACCTTCCTCACTGCTGCTGGCCGTGATGGCCAGTGGACTGAACGGCCAGAGTTTTGCTTTTAACGGTTATCTGTCAACTGATGCAGCCCTGCGCGGCAAGCGGATTCAGGAACTGGAGATGCGCTCACGCAAGGATCGCCAGACTCAGCTGTTTATAGAAACACCATACCGGAACGGTGCGTTACTTGAGGCACTGTGTCAGGCATGTCAGCCCAATACCCAGTTATGTGTGGCTACCGATTTAACCTTGTCTTCTGAATTGATACAGACCAAAGCTGTTTCTGCGTGGTCTGGCTTGATAGCGCAAGGAAAAATGCCGAATTTTAATAAAAAGCCTACGGTTTTTTTATTTCTTGCGTAATCAATGCATTAGTTGCAAGCTGCTGAATACACATAATACGTAACAATACGTAATTTACAGAGGTGTGCCATGTTAACAATCAGCGCCACGGATCTAGCCAGAAATACGCGAGAAATACTTGATGCAGTTATCAGTCGTGGCAAAACCGTAACCGTAGAACGCAACCAATCTATCGTTGCCCAAATAATACCTGCAAAGAAATCCATGACTGCGACTCAGGCACTTGAGGGGCTCAAACTGCCCTTTCTGACCGTCAAACAAGGTGAAGACTGGCTCACGGACAGCAAGGAAGATTTTGATCAATCGGTACGTGACCCATGGGCATAATTTTTGACAGTTGCATCTGGATTGCACTTGCCGCGGGTACGTTGAGTCAAGAGGAAGTTATCGATGCCGCCGCTGATTCAGAGATTTTCGTTTCAGTAATCACCCTTGGTGAACTGAGTTTTAGTGTGCATTCCTGCAAAAATCCAGCTGAACGGGCGGTACGGGCGGCTTACCTCCGACAGCTGGAGAGTCGCCCTGTTTTAGACATTTCGCAGCATACGGCTTCAGCCTTCGGACTACTTGCCGCCGCAACCAAACATTCGGGTCGATCCCCTCGGCCGCGTTACAACGATCTGTGGATTGCAGCTCAGGCAATTGAAAACGGACATTCACTTTTGACGTTGAGCAGCAATGACTTTATTGACTTGCCTGGTTTGGAGATTGTATCGATCGTACTGAAGCCTGGATGAAAACCGCAACCACAATTAGTTTCAGAGAGGATTTATTTTGTAGCCTTTTTATAGCCCAATATAAAAAAGCCACCTAACGGTGGCTTTAATACTTGCAAATCAATGACTTACAAAACGTCTTGGCGGAAGCTGTGAGATTCGAACTCACGGAGGCTTTAACCCCTCGCTAGTTTTCAAGACTAGTGCCTTCAACCGCTCGGCCAAGCTTCCAAGCCCGCAATTATAGCCAGATATCCCCGTTAAAGCTAGTGCATTAACGCACTATTTATCCGATTTTATTGACTAAATATTCAGCTAACCGTTAAAAGTCTGTCCTTTACCCGCCAATTCCTGCAGCACGGGTGAAATTTTCCAAACCGATCCATACTGGCCGGCTGCGAAACGCTGTATCGCCTGAACCACTTTGTCCAGACCGACACTGTCGGCGTAAAACATCGGGCCACCCAGATGCAGCGGAAATCCGTAACCGCTCAGGTACACCATATCGATGTCGGACGCGCGCTGAGCAATACCCTCAGCCAGTATCGCCGCACCTTCGTTGACCAGTGAGAAGATCAGTCGTTCAGTAATCTCGTGGTCAGAAATGTCACGCCGGGTGATGCCAAGCTGCGCAGAATGGTCCGTCACCAGTTTGTTGACCAATTCAGAAGGATGCGCCTTGCGGTCACCTGCCTGATAGTCATACCAGCCTGCACCGGTTTTTTGGCCGAACCGTCCCAGCTCGCACAGGGTGTCGGAGACTTTGGAATAAATTTTGTCGGGACTCTCAACCGTGCGCCGTTTTCTGATCGCATAACTGATATCGTTGCCGGCCAGATCGCTCATGCGAAATGGTCCCATGGCAAAGCCCAACTTTTCCACCGCACTGTCGACCTGGGCTGGCAGACAACCTTCATCCAGTAAAAATCCGGCCTGACGTGCATATTGCTCCAGCATCCGGTTACCGATAAAGCCATCACATACGCCGGAGACCACACCAATTTTTTTCATCTTCTTCGACAACGCCATCGCGCTGGCCAGTACATCGGGCGCAGTCAGTTTGCCACGCACGATTTCCAGCAGTTTCATGACGTTGGCCGGGCTGAAAAAATGCAGGCCGATGACATCCTGCGGGCGACGGGTGAAGCCGGCAATCTTGTCCAGATCGAGTGTGGAGGTATTCGACGCCAGAATTGCGCCCTGCTTCATGACTTCATCAAGTTTTGTGAACACCGCCTGCTTGACCTGCAATTCTTCAAACACGGCTTCAATGACAATATCCGCACCGGCGATGTCAGCATAGTCCAGCGTACCGGTAATCAGGGCGATGCGTGCTTCGCATTGCTGTGCGGTCAGTTTGCCTTTGTCACGGGTGTTCTGGTAATTCTTTCTGATGATGGCCAGCCCCCGTTCGAGCGCCTCCGGTTTGGTTTCCAGGATCACGACCGGGATGCCGGCATTGGCAAAATTCATCGCGATCCCGCCACCCATCGTGCCGGCACCCACTACCGCAGCGGCTTTAATGGCGCGCAGCGGCGTATCCGCAGGTACATCGGGAATTTTGGCGGCGGCCCGTTCAGCAAAAAATGCGTGACGCAACGCCTTCGACTCGCTACCGACGACCAGACTGAAAAACGTCTGACGTTCAAACTCAAGTCCGGCTTCAAACGACAGGTGCGCTGCAGCTGCAATGGCTTCCACGCATGCCAGCGGCGCCTTCAGAAAACCACGTTGGTACTGGGCGCGCGCTGCATCCAGAATCGGCTCCAGTTGGGGATGGGTCAGCTGCAGATCCCCTATTTTTGGCAGTGGACGCAGGTCGGCAATTTTTTCTGCAAACCGGATCGATGCGCCAAGCACATCGTCATCTACAACCAGATTGAACAATGCAGTATGCGCCAGGTTTTCAGCCAGTTCGGGGGTGCCGGCAGTGATCATTTTCAGCGCAATTTCAAGACCGGTCACACGCGGCAGACGCTGGGTTCCGCCGGCACCGGGCAGCAATCCGAGTTTAACTTCGGGCAAGGCAATCTGGGTAGCCTTGCTGACAACACGGTAATGACAGCCCAGCGCCAGTTCCAGACCGCCGCCCATACAGACATCGTGCAGCGCGGCCACGACCGGTTTGGATGCGCTCTCAACCAGCGCGATCAAGCTATGCAGTGACGGTTCAGCGCTCATCTGTGCCGAATTGAATTCCTTGATATCGGCTCCGCCTGAAAAGGCCTTGCCGGCTCCGGTAATGACGATGGCTTTGATGGCCTCATCAGCCAGTGCCCGTACTATGCCATCGGCTGCCGCTTTGCGCGACGCAAAATTCAGGCCGTTAACTGGTGGATTGTTCAGGGTAATGAGCGCGATGGTGCCCTGTGTGCTGTACTGTGCTGTCATGGTATCTCCTTGTTGTTATTGTCCTGCTGCCTGATCGACTGAAAAAAATCTTCCACCACTTTCAATTCCCGGGTTCGGGTAAAAGGCGGCATGCTTTGCCAGACCCGCGCGCCATACGGCTTGGACAGAATGCGCGGATCGCACAGCATCAGCACGCCTTTATCGGTTTCATCCCGGATCAGACGCCCCGCTCCCTGTTTTAAATTGATGATGGCTTCGGGCAGTTGATGATGGACGAAGCCATTCTTACCCAGTTTTTCCATGGCATTGATGCGCGCGGACAGGACCGGGTCATCGGGTGGCGCAAACGGCAGTTTGTCAATGACCACCAGTGACAGGGCTTCACCACGTACATCGATACCTTCCCAGAAACTCTGCGAGCCAATCAGGATGCCATTGCCGGAACGCCGGAACTGCTCGAGCAATTCAGTACGACCCGATTCACCCTGAACGAACAGTGAAAAGGTCAACCCGCGCTGTTCAAATTCAGAGCGCAGTCGTTCCGCGCTCTGACGGACCGCCCGCAGCGTGGTACACAGCAGGAACGCGCGCCCGCCGGAAGCTATCAGAACTGGCAGCGCGGCATTGATGACGGCATCGGTGTACTCGGAAAAGCGCGGTTCGGGCATGCCAGTTGGAATGTACATCAATCCCTGGCGGGCATAGTCAAACGGACTCGGCCAGCTCAATGCCTTTTCGTCACTCAATCCCATCTGTGAAGTGTAGTGAGAAAAATCGGTTTTGACCGCCAGGGTCGCTGAAGTAAATATCCATGAGCGGGAGGCACCTTCACGCTGCCGGTTAAAAATCGGTGCGATCGACAGCGGCGTGCGATGCAGCTGCAAGGAACTGGAATACGCTTCCACCCAAAGAACGCACTCCTGCCCGGTCAGTTCCGAACCAGCTGGCGCGGCCTTGCCCCAGGCATGCAGCTGCTCTTTCAAAGCCAGGGCTCTGAGTCGGCACTGCTCGATGGTTTCGGCGCGCTCGGCCTGCTTCTCCAGCGTTTCCAGCAACGTTTGCAGATGTTCTTTTACGGTTTCGAAGGCAGGGAAAAATTCACTGGACGAGGGAATCTGCGGCAATGACATTTTGACCTGTTCCGGAGGGAAGCACAGACGCAAATCGCGTGCGGCCTTTTCAAGGGGAACCACCAGCTTGGCCCATTCGGCACCATCGCGCGCATGCGACAGGCCTTCGGCCAGTACGTCACGACACAGTTCAAGAATGTGCGATGTCGAAATGGTTTCGCCGAAAAACAGGGTGGCGGTATCGGGAAGCTGGTGTGCCTCATCAAAAATAACCGTGTTGGCCGACGGCAGCAATTCCGCAATGCCGGTATCTTTCAGCGCAACGTCGGCAAAAAACAGGTGATGATTGACCACCACGACGTCCGCCTTCTGCGCCTCCTTGCGCGCCTTCATCACAAAACAGTCCTGATAGTACTGACATTCCGAGCCCAGGCAATTTTCTTTGGTGGAGGTCACCAGATTCCAGATCAGCGCTGATTCCGGGATATTGGACAGCTCGGATTTGTCGCCGGTATTGGTCATTTTGATGAAGCGCGATATGTCACGCAGATACCCGACATCTTCACGAGTGGTCAGGCGACCATTCTGCAAAGTGCGTTCCAGATGAAAATGACACACATAATTGGCACGACCTTTTAGCAGAGCCACAGAAACCGGTGCACCAAGTGCCAGCCGGACAGCAGGAATATCGCGTAAAAACAGCTGATCCTGCAGATTTTTGGTGCCGGTAGAAATAATTACTTTTCCACCCCACAACAATGCCGGGGCCAGATAAGCAAAGGTTTTACCGGTGCCGGTACCCGCCTCTGCGATCAATGTGGTTTGCGATGTGATCGCCTGTGCCACGGCCTTGGCCATGTCGATCTGTGCCTGACGCGGGCGATAACCGGAAACGGCCGATCCTAACAGGCCGGCCTGGCCAAACAGTCGTTCGATATCTGCATCGTGCTGGTGAATGTCTGGTTGTGGCTCAGACGGAATTTGCGTAGTTTCAGCCAAAATCAACTTTAAAGTGAGGTTTGAAGGGTCGGAGTTAACTTTTGCCGGATTCAGGCCGGCACATCGGGAATTAACTGCATTTGCAACAGCTTGATGTGATCTTTTAACTGAAGTTTTCGTTTTTTTAGTCGCTGCAACTGTAATTCGTCGGCATGGCCGGCTGATATCAGTGCTTCAATTACCACGTCCAGATCACGGTGTTCCACAGATAGCATGGTGATGCGTTTTTGTATCTCAGTGTGGTCACTCATAGGTTTCTTTAGAGAAAGTTAATGTTTTGCAGACGTTTACATGTAATAATTTGCCGTAAATCTGAGCTAGTAATTTTAGTACGGTACGTAAGTTTAATCGAAGCAGAGTTATGAGCCAACTATATAAAATTGAAGCGGGAACTGGCCAGCATCTTGGCGACAGAAAAGAGCAGCAGGATCGCGCCATGTTGCTTGCCGCTCCCAAAGCGCCTGGCTACATGATGGCCGTACTGGCGGACGGCATGGGCGGAAAAAGTGGTGGCGCGCTGGCCGCCGAGCAGGTAGTACGCAGCGCCCAGCAGTTGTTTGAGGAATTTGGGTCAGATGACGATGTGGCAACAATCATTGAAAAAATCGTCCGCGAATCGCATACCGTCATTCAACTCTCGGGGATATCCGCAGAAAAAGAACCACACAGCACAGTTGTTATCCTGATCATTACCCCGACCGGCCGCGCTGTCTGGGGCCATGTTGGCGACTCCCGACTGTATCGGTTCAGCGGTGCCAATCTGATTACCCGTACCATTGACCATTCATACGTCGAAAAACTGATTTCCGAAAACAAAATCACTGCCGAAGAAGCCAAAAACCATAGCCTGTCCAACATTCTGGTTAATGTGCTTGGATCAAGTGCAGCTGAACCATTTATCACCATCACTGAATGCGACGATTTAAAACCAAATGACTCGTTTTTATTATGCTCGGACGGGTTGTGGCATTACTTCACCGACCGGGAGTTAGGTGCTGTTGTAGCGAGCAACACCCCCAGAACCGCTGCGGAAATGTTGATCAACAAGGCCAGAGAACGCGCTCACGGGCGCGGTGACAATTGCACCCTGGCGATCGTCAAGATGGGCAAACCACCTAAAGTTGAAAAAACCTACAAGATCGAAAAAATGCGCCGGGCCGTCTGATTCAAAACGGCGCGTTGGTCATTCCGGCTTTTTGTCTTTGCCCGCTTTAAAATCCAGCAAATCAAAGTTGAGTGAGTTGCTGTATTCACCGGCATCCTGGTCTTGCGGCTTGACGATCAAATGATCTTCCAGCGGCGTCAGTACGGCCGCCGCTTTTTTGGTCAGCTTGACCTCTTCTTTGTTCGCCAGTGACTGATATTTGACCCGATTCAATTCGTGAATGATCGACAGCAAAAACAGAATGTCGCGATAAACCGGTAAATCAAATCCCAGACGCTCACCCTCGCGGTCATCAACCAACAGTGATTCCAGATAAGGACCGATGTCATCGGTCTTCCAAAGCGCGCAACAGTTTGAAACCAGATGAGGAAAATCATCGAAGTTGCGCACGCTGGTCGGCACCACTTCCTCATGGAAATTGGGGATTCTGGCATTGAATTTATGTTTGAAGCGCTGTCTGAGATCCCGGTAATTATCTTCATCCCCGACCATGCGGTACAAGTCCAGCAGATACAGCCAGGTTACCGGCGTGGCAGGATTTTCATCCCGGCTTTGCGGCTCCAGAATTTCGATGGCCCGGTGCGGATCGTTAACTGACATCCAGAATTCGGCTTCCTGGGTGATGTCAGAAATTTCCTCTATCTGTATCGACTGTGAACGATTGCCAAAAAAGTTGAAGGTGCTGCTGTTGGTGTCTTCAAGTGCCGGCAGACCCATCCTTTTAAACTTGGGCGCTGGCTCGTCACTGTCGAGCGCTGGCCGCACCTGTTCCGGATTGACTGCATTTTCATTCGGGGTCGTATCGTGCACGACAGTAATCGGATTGGGATCCAGATCACCCTGCTCGGCACTGTTCTGCAGATAATCCACAATATCCACCACATTTTTCTTCTGTTCGCTCGCGGCATCCCACCAGGAACTGTCGTCACCGTTTCTAGCTCTGCGCACAGCCACAGCAACCAGTCCCGCCAGCGCGGCGAGCAAGGCCGCAACCGCGATGATCAGTCCAATCAGCAATGGCGATGATTTTTTGTCAGCTTCGTCCTTTTGCGCATTCTGCTGCTTCAATCGATCCAGTTCAGCCTGCAGCTTTTTATTTTTTTGCTGCTCTTTCTGAATTTCAGTCTGTGAACTGGTGCCCGGATCTTCGCCGCGCAGGATCGCTGCAAACTGCGCCTGCGCCTGACGGTTTTCCTCCTGGCGCAGCTGATCGGCGTTTTGCGCAACAGGACTTGACAAAGAGAGCGACATTTTCAGATCGGTATTGGCCGCGCTGTCTTCACTTGCAACGTGCAACACATCTTTTCCGCTCACTTCTTTATGCCGGGCGGATTCCTTTTTTAATGGCTTTTCCGGCACTGGACCAGGATTCGGCGTGGATACTGCAGGAGCAGACATGACCGGGGGCTTTTTAACCGGCCCAGCGACCCGGTCAGGTTTTTTGGGCTCGGCAACCTGAATCGACGGGCTGTCCTGACTGACAGTGGTCGGTGCCGGCACCGGTACTGCTGCGCGAAATTCCACATAATCCAGCAGCAGGGAATATTCACGGTGCACTGTCGAACCACAGATCATCGTCAACGATAATCTGACTACCGGTTCGGACATGAGTTTGCGTGACACCAGATTAATATTCACCAGGCCGTTGCCGTGGTTGGGCGTCACTATGTCAATGTGCGGCACATCGATGAGTTCACCATCCAGTGATTCGATTTTTGATTTGATACAGCTGGGCACCAGAATGTCTTCTGCCGCACCGGTCAGCGGAATCTGCACGCGCAGCACGTCACCAAGGTTGGAGCGCAACGAAACTTCGCCAAAACCGAGAGCGAATACAGATGAATTGCACAAAGCCAGGCATGCCAAACTGACTACTTTTAAGGTAAATTGGCGTTTAATCTGAATAATATTCTTCTCCTGCTGCACGCCCATTTAATGACTTTTGCAACGTAAATTGCCAACAATGCTGAAAATACCGCAAGGCCAATAGACTGACGAATCAAATAATTATTAATTCAAAGTAATTATTTGCTAATGGTTAATATTATTTACTTACGCTCAGTATTTGTCCAACATTTTCTTAGCTATGCCTCTTAATATATTTACTTCCTCAACTTCCAGTTGCGTCCTTGCAAATAAACGTTTTAATCTGGACATCAATTTTTTGGGGCTGTCCGGATCAATAAAATCGATCGCGATCAAGCCGCGCTCCAAATGTTCAAACATTGCGTCAATCTGCTCCAGACCGGCATAACTGCCTTGAAATCCGATCTGATTTGGTGGAAAAGTTTTCCCTAAGGTAACGTATCGGCAAGTGTATGCCAAAACTTGAACCGCCTGGGCCAGATTCAGTGAAGAATATTCTGGATTGGCCGGAATATTTACCAGAACATTGCACTGTTCCACCATATGATTAAGCAAACCGGTACGTTCATTTCCCAGCACCAGCGCCGCATGACCAGAGCCGCTGCCCGGGGCGGATTGCGCAGCCAGCAGACTTACGCGCTGCGCAAATTCCTGTGGATCCAGAACGGGTGGAGAAAATTCACGCAGTCTGGCACTGAGCGCTCCGGCCAGTTCACACCCGGCCAAAGCTTCCCCAAGCGTTCCGACCACTACAGCCTGTTCCAGAATATCCTGTGCGCCACTGGCCAATGCAATCGCCTCGGGGTGAACCAGCACATCAGGCAGGCGCGGATTAACCAGGTACAGCTTTGAAAATCCCATGGTTTTCATGGCGCGGGCAACTGACCCGACATTGCCGGGATGACTGGTTTCGACCAGAACAAAGCGCAACAGATCAAACGGCGTAGGAAGGTGAGGCATAGTTTCAGGCTAACAAATCAGTCAGGGCCATGCCCATTTAATGGGCGTTAATGGGAGGGTAAATTGTTCTAACAGGGTATTTATCGGGTAGAATAGCCGCAATATTGTGTTTTAGAAAGGTTGATCACTCAACCGGCACATCGTTCTTTAACTTTAAATTTATCTGTCTGTTGGCTATGCTTAGGTGGTTATACCAAACCAGCACTTGGCATCAAACCAACTGGTTAACTGCAAACAGACGGTAAAACGACATTCTAACGGAAATACTATGCATCCAATGCTCAATACGGCTATTAAAGCCGCGCGCCGTGGCGCAACCATCATCAACCGCGCCTCTTTCGATCTGGACCGTATCGTTCCTACCGAAAAACAGCACAATGATTTTGTCTCCGAAGTAGACAAGGCCGCTGAAGCTGCGATTATTGAAACATTGATTTCCGCCTATCCGTCTCATGCCGTGCTGGCCGAAGAATCCGGTTCTTCCAAAAACCTGACCGAGCAAAGCGAATTTGTCTGGATTATTGATCCGTTAGATGGCACCACCAATTTCCTGCACGGATTTCCCCAGTACTGCGTTTCCATCGCTCTGCAACACAACGGCGTGCTGACCCAGGCCGTGATATTTGACCCAACCCGCAATGAACTGTTTGCCGCCACCAAAGGTGCCGGTGCATTTTTGAACGACAAGCGCATCCGCGTGACCAAGCGCGACAAACTCGCCGATGCCCTGATCGGTACCGGCTTCCCGTTCCGCAGCGAACTTGAAATTGACAGTTACATTCCGATGTTCAAAGCCATGTCCGGCAAATGCCAGGGACTGCGTCGCCCAGGTTCAGCCGCACTCGATCTGGCCTATGTAGCCGCAGGTCGACTGGACGGTTTTTTTGAAAAAGGCCTCAAACCCTGGGATATCGCCGCCGGCGCGCTGATCGTGACTGAGGCCGGTGGTATTACCGGCACCTTTGCAGGCGAATCCGATTATCTGCACAAAGGCGATATCATTTCAGGCTCGCCGAAGATTTTTTCCCAAATGCTCAATGTATTAAAGCCCTACGCTTAACTGCTGTCGCATTATTTCCTGGTTGCTCCCAAAAACGGCCGCGTGCCGTTTTCAGAAGTTTTCACCCCACACTGCAATACAATACCAAGCCA
Organism: Oxalobacteraceae bacterium; assembly: GCA_043758755.1. GTDB lineage: Bacteria > Pseudomonadota > Gammaproteobacteria > Burkholderiales > Burkholderiaceae_D > Solimicrobium. The sequence continues at coordinate 139,499 of JAYVMW010000049.1, read as the reverse complement.
ATCCAATGACCACATTTTCCGAACTCGGTTTAGACAAAGACATTCTCCGTGCAGTAACTGAGCACGGCTACACCATCCCTACTCCGATCCAGCTGCAGGCTATACCGGCTGTACTGACTGGCCAGGATTTACTGGCTGGCGCACAAACCGGCACCGGAAAAACTGCCGGTTTTACTTTGCCGTTGCTGCACCGGCTGATGGCTTTTTCCAAACAGTCACCGGCCACACCGGGCCGCCGTCCGATCCGCGCGCTGATACTCACCCCAACCCGTGAGCTGGCCGCGCAGGTGGAAGAAAGCGTGCGCATCTACGGCAAGTTCCTGCCGCTGACTTCGGGCGTCATCTTTGGCGGCGTGGGTATCAATCCGCAAATCAAGTTGCTCAAAACCGGCGTCGATACGCTAGTTGCCACGCCGGGTCGGTTGCTCGACCATATCGGTCAGGGCACCATTGATTTGTCTCAGATTAAAATTCTGGTACTCGATGAAGCCGACCGCATGCTGGATATGGGCTTCATCAAAGACATACGCAAAATCCTTGCACTGCTGCCACCGAAGCGCCAGAATCTGCTGTTCTCAGCTACCTTTTCCAATGAAATCAAAGAGCTGGCTGACAAATTGCTGAACTCGCCGGCCATGATTGAAGTGGCGCGCCGCAATTCCACGGTGGAAGTCATTTCCCAGAAAATTCATCCGGTAGACCGTAATGGCAAGCACACGTTGCTGACCCACCTGATCAAAACGCTGCACTGGAAACAGGTGCTGGTATTCACGCGCACCAAGCACGGCGCCAACAAACTGGTGGAACAACTTGGCAAAGAAGAAATCAGCTGCATGGCGATTCACGGCAACAAGAGCCAGTCAGCCCGCACCAAGGCACTGGCCGAATTCAAGGACGGCAGTCTGACCGTTCTGGTAGCCACCGACATTGCTGCGCGCGGTATTGATATCGACCAGTTGCCGCACGTAGTCAACTATGACCTGCCGAACGTGCCGGAAGATTATGTACACCGGATCGGCCGTACCGGTCGCGCCGGCGCCGGCGGTGAAGCAATTTCGCTGGTCTGTGTCGATGAGCTCAAACTGCTGGCTGACATAGAGAAATTCATCAAACGCAAAATCGAAAGCGTGGTTGTGGCCGGTTTTGAACCGGATCTGAATGCCAAACCACAGCCGATTCAGTTACGCAGCCAGCCACCACAGCGCGCCGGTTCCGGTGCCAATCGACGCCCGACCGCCAAACCGGCTCAATCCGGAGCACGTCCGGCCGCGCCAGCCGGTCGCGCCAGCCGTACCGGTGCCACGCCGCAGGCTGCCGCGCGCCGCAGCAGCAGCGGCAATCGCGGTCGGGGTTAATTGAATAATTGACATTCAATTTTGATGTGATAGGATGGCCAAATTCTTGCGCCATCCTGTTCGGTTCAGGCGGCAACCCACTGGCATTACCTTGATTTCTTTTCACGACAACGAAAATGAAACCTGCCAATCACACTCAATATGCCGCGCTCGCTGCAATTCTGCTGAGTCTGTCCGGTTGTCTGTCGGTCGGTCCTGATTTCACCATCCCACAATCCAAACTCCAGTCCGACTGGCAAGACGGTCCGGCGCTGCTGCCGGCGGCCAGTGCCGAATCTTTCTGGGCCAGCTTTCACGATTCTACGTTGCTGCAACTGATTGAACTGGCCAATAAAAACAATCCGGGCATAGCCAGCGCCGCACAAGCCATCGAACAAGCCGAGGCGGTACTGCGCATCGACCAGGGCGACACTCTTCCTTCTGTCAACCTGAACGGCTCCAGCCAATATCAGCAACCCACCGTCATTTCTGAAATTCGCGGCAAAAACACTGGCGCAACAACCCAGCAACTGCTTGGACAGCTGAGTTGGGAACTGGATTTCTGGGGCAAGTATCGCCGTGCGTTAGAGGCAGACCGGGCCAATATTGCCCAGGCCCAGAGCGCATCAGTGGCAGCAAAGACATCCCTCGAAGCCAGCGTGGCCAGCACTTACAGCACCATGCGCATGCTGGAAAAGCGTATCGAGGTCGCCCGCCAGAACCTGACTGAACAGGCTGAAAATCTGCGCATTGCCAAGGCGCGCTACCGCCTGGGCGCCACTTCCGAACTGGATTACCGGCAATCGCAAACCCAATTCGAGCAGACCAATGCCCAATTGCCCGGCCTGCAGATTGGTCTGGAACAAAGTCAGCATGCGATCAGCATTCTGCTTGGTCAGCCCCCTGATTATTTCGTTAAAAATTTCCCGACCGGAACCGGCATGCCGGCGTTTCCAACCATGTTGCCGCTCGGCGCCCCCAGCGATTTGCTCAGACGCCGACCCGATGTACTGCAGGCAGAATATGCCGCTGCGGCTCAGTCGGCCAGAATTGGCGTAGCCAAAGCCGCGCTCTACCCCAGTTTCACGCTCAATGGTGCCATCGGATACGCCAGCATGGATGGCGTCAGCAATCTGTTCAAATGGGATAACCGTGCCGTTGCTTACGGTATCGGATTCAATCTGCCGCTGTTCGATCGCAACCGCATTGCCGAGCAGGTACGGGTACAGGACAGTCAGTTCATTCAGGCGGTTCTGAGCTACCAGAATCAGGTGCTCAAAGCCCAGCAGGAAGTCGAAGATGCACTTTCTGCCATTGCCGGCAATTCACGCCAGCTCACCAATCTGCAGCAGGCCGACAAGGCCGCAGCGCGCACCTCGCTGCTGGCGCAACTGCGCTACCGCGCCGGTCAGGTCGATTACACCACGCTCAGCAGTGCGGTACAGGCACACCTGCAAACCTCTGACTCGGCCGTTCAGGCTGAAGGAAATGTCATTCAGGCCTATATCAGTGCGTTTCGTGCGCTGGGTGGCGGATGGGATCCGGACAAAGGCAATCAATTGAACTGAATAAACCTCACAGGACCGACAACCATGGACGTTTTGATTCCATATCAGCCCCCTTCTCCATCCGGCAATGCCGTGCGCGCCTGGCTGGTATTTACCCTCCTGCTGCTGGGCGGCTGCAAACCGGCATCGACTGTCGTGCCGCCACCGGCAGCCATTCCCGTCACGGTCAAGGTATTGAGCACGCAACACATCCGCGACATGGTGATCCTCGATGGCACTATTGCTCCGTCCCAGCAGGTCAACCTGATCGCGCGGGTGGCCGGCAATCTCGATGCGGTGCATTTCAAAGATGGGCAGTGGGTAAAAAAAGGCGATCTGTTATTTACCATTGAACGACTTCCCTACCTGGACCAGCTAAAGTTGAATCAGGCCCGACTGGACCAGACCAGAAGTGACTATGAACGGCAAAAGGAATTGTTAAAAGAAAACGCCAATTCAGAAACCAATGTCGAAATTTCCCTGTCCAACCTGCGGCAGGCCGAGGCAAATTTTGACATTGCCAAAACCAACCTGTCGTACACCGAAGTGCGCGCTCCGTTTGACGGCGTGATGGGCAAACATCAGGTTGATCCGGGCAACTATGTGGGTGCCACCGCCGGTGGTACGGTGCTGGGCACCCTTATCCAGATTGAGCCGGTTTTTGTCAATGCGGCTGTGGGTGAAAATGAAGCAATCCGGATCCGGGCCAAGCAGGCTGCGCTGAAAAAAGACATTGTCAAAGGTCTGCCCAAGACCGTGGTGCATGCCCAGTTGCAGGGAGAATCCGAACCGAGCGAAACCGGGGTGCTGGATTTTATTGACCACCAGCTCAATCAGACCAGCGGTACCGTGGCGGTGCGCGGCCTGTTTGCCAATCAGTCGCGCCATCTGATTCCGGGTTTTTACGCCCGACTGAGCATCGAAGCCAGTGCCGGCCGCAACGCGCTGGTGCTGCCGAAATCCGCGGTTCAGACCGATCAGCAGGGCGACTATGTCTACACCGTCGGCAACGACGGCAGCGCGCACCGTACCGGCATCCGTACTGCACTGCTCCCGCACGAAGAAGTGGAAGTGACCGAAGGAATGAAACCTGGCGACAAAGTGGTCACGGAAGGGTATGCCAGACTCAGCGACGGCCATGCAATCCAGATTCTCGCTCAGGCAGCGCCATCGGCAGTTGCAGCAGGAGCGCGGCCTTGATAGCCAAATTTTTCATCGAGCGGCCGGTACTGGCCAATGTCATCGCCATCCTGATTCTGGTACTGGGCTTCGTGGCGATGTTTGCGCTGCCGGTGGCGCAGTATCCACAACTGACCCCACCCACCATCCAGGTCAGCACCAGCTTTCCGGGCGCCAGTGCCGTGGCCGTCCAGCAGCAGGTGGCGCGCGCCATCGAACAGCAGGTCAACGGTGTCGATGGCATGCTGTACATGCAGTCGAATGCCTCGAACGACGGACGCTATAACCTGATTGTCAGTTTTGCCGTGGGCACCGATGCCGATCAGGCCCAGGTCGCAGTTCAGAACCGCGTCAATATTGCCCTGCCCACCCTGCCCGCTTCGGTGCAGCAGCAAGGTGTCATCACCAAGAAAAAGTCGACTGCGATCCTGCAGATCGTCACCCTTACTTCCACCGATGTGGCCCATGACGCACTCTTTCTAAGCAACTATGCCGGGCTGAAACTGCGCGACCGGCTGGCCCGACTGCACGGCGTGGCCGATGTCAATGTGTTCGGCGTCGGTTCCTACAGCATGCGCATCTGGCTGAATGCGTCGAACATGAAACAGCGCAACATGAACCCGAATCAGGTCATGAATGTGATCAACCAGCAAAACCAGCGTATCAGCGCCGGACAGACCGGCATGCCACCCGCGCCCCCGGGACAGGAATTGCAGCTGACCATCAATGTGGATGATCCGCTCACCTCGGTAGATGACTTTGGCAGTCTGATCGTCAACACCGCCGCGGACGGTTCCGTGACCCGGCTGCGTGATGTGGCCCGGCTGGAACTGGGTTCCTCCAATTACAATCAGGGGTTCCGCTTTGACGGTAAACCTGCCGGTGGCATCGCCATTTATCAGCAACCGGACGCCAATGCGCTCGATACCGCGCAGGCCGTGCGCACTGAAATGGAAAAACTCGCCAAAGAATTTCCCAAAGGTCTGAGTTACGACATCCCGTTCGATACCACCACGTTTGTCAAAGCATCCATCGGCGAAGTGTATGACACCCTGTATGAAGCCGGCGCACTGGTACTGATCGTCATCCTGGTGTTCCTGCAGAACTGGCGCGCCACGCTGGTTCCGGCCACCACCGTGCCTATTACCGTGATCGGCGCGTTTGCCGCGATGGCTGCGCTGGGTTTTTCAATCAACCTGCTGACTCTGTTTGCGCTGGTACTGTGCATCGGCATTGTGGTCGATGATGCGATTGTGGTGGTGGAAGGCGTGGCTCAGCATATCGAGACCGGTAAAACCCCCAAACAGGCGGCCATTGATGCCATGGGCGAACTGATGGGTCCCATTATCGGCATCACTCTGGTGCTGACCTCGGTGTTTCTGCCAGCCGCTTTCATTCCCGGCATTACCGGGCAGATGTACCGGCAGTTTGCTCTGGTAATTGCCGCCACGGCAGTCATATCGGGTATCAATGCCATCACCCTGAAACCGACCCAGTCGGCCCAGTATTTAAAGCCGCTGGATAAAAATCGTCAGCCGAATCTCTTTTCGCGCAGCTTCAATGCCGGGTTTGCGCGTTTTGAAACCGTCTATCTGCGCCTTATTGGCAGGATGCTCGACAATCTGAAATTAAGTGCCGCCATTGCCCTGCTGCTGATCGCCGCAGCGGGCTACGGATTTCTGAAAGTTCCCACTGCCTTCATACCGACTGAAGATCAGGGTTACATGATGGTGATTGTGCAGTTGCCGGACGCCGCCTCACTGCAGCGCACCGAGCGCTTCCTGCAAAAAATAGTGGACCTGACTGCGAAGATGCCGGTGGTTACCCACACCATCGCGATCTCCGGTATCTCGCCACTGGATGGCAATGCCACTCTGTCCAATGCCGGTCTGGTGTATATCGTTCTGAAAGACTGGAAAGAGCGCGGCACTGGCGAAGATCTGCTGTCCATTTATAAAAAACTGACCAGGGAAGTCAATCTGTTGCCTGAGGCAGCCAGTACCAAGGTGCTGGTGCCGCCCCCCATCAACGGACTCGGCCTGTCCGGCGGCTTCCAGATGCAGATCCAGCTCACCGATGGCAGCAATGATTTTCATAAATTGGCCCAGGCTACCGATGCGCTGCTCAGACAGGCCAGCGCCGACCCGCGTATCCAGCTGGCCTTCACGTCGCTGCGCGTGGATGTACCACAACTGGCCATGCGCTTTAACCGGGCCCGCGCCGAAAGTCTGGGGGTGTCGGTCAACGATGCCTACAGCGCGATCCAGAGTTATCTGGGCTCGTCGTACGTTAACCAGTTCTCCCGTTTTGGGCAAAACTTTGCCGTGTTTGTGCAGGCCGACCAGCCATTCCGGGCCGACACCGAAGCCATCGCTCGCCTGACAGTGGCCAACCATTCCGGACAGATGGTACCGATTTCCTCTTTCATGACCATCAGCGCCACCAGCGGTCCGGCAGTGGCATCCCAATACAACCTGATGCCGTCTGCCACCGTCAATGGTGCCGCCGCGGCCGGACACAGTTCGGGCGAGGCCCTGCAGTTGCTGGAACAGCTGGCCGCCAAGATCCTGCCGCAGGGCGTCAGTTACGAATGGACTGCCATGTCATATCAGGAAAAACTGGTCGGCAGTTCGGTCGGACTGGTATTCGGGCTGGCGCTGCTGCTGGTGTATCTGGTACTGGCCGGTTAGTACGAATCATGGCTGACACCATTGCCGGTTCTGGTTGCGGTGCCGCTGTCGCTGGTCGGTACCGTCAGCGTGCTGCTGATCGTGGGACTGGCCAACAATATCTACGTGCAAATCGGGTTGGTGCTGTTGATCGCGCTGTCGGCCAAAAACGCGATTCTGATTGTGGAAGTTGCGCATGAACTGCACCTGCACGGCATGAGTCTGACCGATGCGGCCATCGAAGGGTCAAAGCGGCGTTTCCGTCCGATACTGATGACCTCGTTTGCGTTTATTCTGGGTGTGGTACCGCTGATACTGTCCAACGGTGCCGGCGCGTCGGCGCGCAAATCAATCGGCGTAACGGTGTTCTCAGGGATGCTGGCATCTACCGTGCTGGCCGTGGCATTCGTACCGGTGTTTTTTGTGTTGATTGGAAAGTGGCAGCGGCACCTGTCTGAGCGGGCAGATTCCATGAATGCCCCACTTCATTAGCATGACCGGTGCAGGTCCGTCGCGACCTGTAACGCATTGTTTGGCTGTGAGACTGGTTTAGCAATATTGCAGCGGGTCGGCTATGACACTGAATTGATATTGCGTGCATCGCATTTACATGGCAGAGTTCCCCTCCAGCGAAGGGTTCTGGTTTGTTGACCGGATACCCACCCAATCACATTGCATAAAACAATTGGAAACCAGTTATGCCCGAGATGATCAAGATAAAGTCTACCGCCACCGATGGCTTCGAGTTCGGTGCCTACCACGCCGATGCCCCAAATAAGCGTAAAGGCGGCGTCGTGGTCATTCAGGAGATCTTCGGTATCGACCAGTACGTTCGTGCCGACGTCGAGCGCTGGGCCAAAGCTGGTTACGAGGCCATCGCGCCGGCCATGTTCGACCGCACCCATCCGGGTCTGGACGTGGACCACGACGACGTCGGGAGGGACATCGGCATGACCGCCAGACAGAGCTCCGACGTCAACACCGCGATTGCCGACCTCGCCGCTTGCGTGAACTACCTCAAGGCCAAAGGTCCGGTGTTTGTGGTCGGCTACTGCTTCGGCGGATCGATGGCATGGCAGGCGGCGGGACGCATCGCGGGGATCGCAGCGACCTCCAGCTACTACGGTGGTGGCGTGGCGGCCGCGGCAAGCCTGACGCCCATGTGTCCGACCATTTGCCACTTCGGTCGCAAGGACTCCCACATTCCCGCGGACGGTGTGAAGACGGCACTGCAAACCGCCCAACCCCAAGTCGCCGTCTACCTGTACGAAAAGTCCGGCCACGGCTTCAACAACGACGGCCGCCCGGATTCTGACCCGGTCGACGCGGCTCTGGCCCGCAAACGCACGATCGAGCTATTCGAGGCAAACGGCGCAATCTGATATCCGGAACCAATATGACCGAGGTGATTTGGCCACGCAAATAATCCACATTTTAATGACCGCTGTTTGGAACTCGCATTGCTCGCCATGGTCCGGTTGCTGTATGTTTAATGCAGAATTGAAAGGGCAAAAACGGTGGCGGATTCCTACAACTCTGAGAATTATTATTTACAGGACCAGACGTAATGAATGCAAATTTAAAAACAACATTCGGCAAAAATTACCAATGAAAATCCAACCCTTTGACCTGGCAGACTTTGATCTTTTTATCAGTTACCTGAATGAACAACTGGCAGAAAACGGTGCGGGCGAAAGTTCTTACTTTATGCCATTTGAGCGTATTGATTCGAACGTTGGTCCAGATAGAATTGAAGCATTTCGCAAAGCATTATCGACTCCATTGATGGAGCCGGGATGGCGTCAACTATGGCTGGCACGCTCAGAGGGAAACGACATCATTGGACATGTTGATTTGCGGTCTCATCCGGAACGGCATGCTGAACACAGGTGTCTACTTGGGATCGGCGTCAACAGGGACTATCGAAAATCAGGGATAGGGACTAAATTAATCGAGCATTCAGAAAAATGGGCCGTAGAAAAGAAACTTAAATGGATTGATCTGGATGTCTTGTCTGTGAATTTGCCTGCTGTAAAGCTATATGCGGCCATGGGATTCAGTAAAGTTGGGGAAATTCCAGCGAAGTTTATGCTGGATGGGTTATTGTATTCAGAAACCATAATGACCAAGAAATTAATGTAATTCAAGCGGCACACGGCACTGCCCTGCCCTTCAGGCATTCGGGCAAAATTTTCATTTTAAAATCCGCAATGACTGGAATCACTGAATTTGCTGAAAATGGATTTTCCAGAATTACTGAAGTAGTTGGCAGCAGCACCGCGTAAAATCGGTTGGCGGTACTTTTCTGGCACACCGAAATTGAACTAAATATCTCAATCCATCCAACAACAAGGAGTCTGTCATGCTTAAACTGCACGGATTTGCCGTCAGCAATTATTTCAACATGGTACATTTGGCGCTGCTCGAAAAGGGCATTGAATTCGAGACGGTCACGGCCTATCCCAACAACAGCGAGGAGTTTCTCGCCCATAGTCCGCGCGGCAAGGTACCGTTTCTACAGACCGAGTTCGGTTACATCAACGAAACCAGCGCCATTCTCGATTATCTCGAAGACAGTCAGGGCGGACGACCGCTTCTGCCATCCGAGCCATTTGCTCGCGCACAGGTGCGCACCTTGATGAAGGAAATCGAACTGTATATTGAGTTGCCCGCGCGACTGTGTTTCGCCGAAGCGTTTTTCGGCGGCACTGTGCCGCAGGCTGTCAAGACCAAGGCGGAACTCGAATTGCGCGCTGGTTTTGCCACCCTCAAACGGCATGCCAGGTTCGCTCCCTATGTTGCCGGTGACAGTTTTTCGTTGGCCGATATCTATTTCTTATACAGCGCCGGTATTGCCACCCAGGTTGCGAAAACGCTGTTCCAGTTCGATCCGCTGGAAGACCAGCCGCAGGCGCGCGCCTTGCTGAAACAGCTCGGCGAAAATCTGCACGTGCAGAAAATTGCAGCCGAGCGCGAGGTTGCCATGCCGGCATTCATCGCCTATGTACAGGCGAAACAATACAATCTCCACTCCGAGCCCTAAAATTCTTCCCAATCTTGATCGCCGGATGCCATGCTTTCCGTGTGTTTAATCTGCGCAGGTTTCGATTGCTTTACCTTGACCTTAGGCGTGGAGGTCTTTACAAATGGTTTTGTGGGTGCAGAAATGCTTTTGACAATATTCGATCTACTCAGCGATGCGTATTGTGTGTCGTTGGTCTTGAATGCATCCACAGCTTTAATTAAATCTCTTGATTGATCAAGCATTGAACTTGCTGCTGCTGCAGCTTCTTCAACGAGTGCTGCATTTTGCTGTGTCACATTATCCATTTCAACAATTGCAGTATTGATTTGATCGATACCCTGTGATTGCTCCTGGCTGGCGGCAGTAATTTCCACCATTATGTCTGTTACCCGCTGTATGCTGCTTACTACCTCGCTCATTGTTGCTCCTGCTTGAGCAACCTGCTTGCTACCAATTTCAACTTTATCGACAGAATCACCAATAAGAACTTTAATTTCTTTTGCTGCGGCTGCAGAGCGTTGAGCAAGATTTCGCACTTCAGACGCTACCACTGCAAAACCACGCCCTTGCTCTCCTGCCCTGGCCGCTTCAACAGCAGCATTTAATGCAAGAATATTGGTCTGAAACGCGATGCCATCAATTACGCTAATGATGTCGACGATTTTTTTGGATGAATCGTTGATCAAGCCCATGGTGCCCACGACTTGCGAAACAACACTGCCACCCTTGATTGCCACTTCAGCAGCTTGTTGTGCCAGCTTGTTGGCCTGCTTTGCATTATCAGCGTTTTGTTTCACCGTGCTTGTCAGCTCCTCCATTGAAGATGCTGTTTCTTCCAGCGCACCGGCCTGAGACTCTGTGCGTGATGACAGGTCTTGATTGCCCTGTGCAATTTCGGAAGATGCATTGGCAATCGCATTGGTACCGCTGCGGACCTGACAACAAATACCGTTAAGGCTGGTACTCATTTCTTTCAATGCCTGCATCAAAACACCGGTTTCATCTTTGGAGTGAACGGTAATTTCCTGGGTTAAATCTCCACCCGCTACATTTTGTGCAATGTCGACAGCTTCGCTAATTGGGCCTGTGATCGATTGAGTAATCAACCAAGCCAAAAAAACACCTGACAGGATTGCTATGACTCCTACAGCAAGAGTCCAGTTCCTGACTGATTTATTGACATCAGCTGATGTCGTGAATTGTTCCTTGGCCAGTTTTACCTGAATTTCCTTTAGCCGGGAAAGAGTATCGAATACTTTCGGCGCAAGTGGACTTAACTGCGTTTTATATATTTCCAACGCCTCATCGTTTTTACCGTCTTTGATCGCTTCACGAATAGGAGTGATCCCTTTTGATGTGTAAACAACCAGTGCAGACTCAAATTCCTTCACCAATTCTTTTTCCGGTTCAGTTAAATTAGTCACCTTGTATGCTTCCCACGCTTTTGTGATTGCATCGGTATTTTTTATTATTTCTTCACTTCGTTTGGATACATTTTCAGGACTGGGGTTCAAAATGATATCCATTGCGAGTATTCGATTACGCATGGCAAACCATTCAGCATTGCTTAACTCTGATAGAGGCACAACAGATTTTTCGTACATGGCTCTAACGGATTCAAACGTCTTGCCAATACCATTTAAACCAAGGAATGAGATGCAGGTCATTATCAATAGTATCGTGGCAAATGCAGCACCCAAACGCTGCCCAATTTTGAGATTTTTCATTTCCACCGCTCCAATTCGATTGTTTTTTGGCAACGCATTGATCTGGATTAAACTAAATTAATGTTTAGTTTATATTTTTAGCAGAATTTATCCAAATTACAAAATGATTCCTTTACCAAGTCAGATAATTCGTCTGGCTGGCTGTATTTTGTCGGTTTTCATGACAAGTGACGGGTGCCTGCCATTCAATTAACCGAAACAAACTTGATCGATTCTTTTAATGAAGGCTGAACGGAGAAAAAATTCCGCTTCAACTCTCTGTTTTCTGCAAACTCAATTCATGGATTTTTTCCAAAAACACCTGAGGAGACAACGGTTTGCGCAGTACCAGGAACCGTTTCGATTCACCCGGCATTGGATCGATTCTGTCGTCACCCGTCACAACAATGGTTGGGAGCTGCATGCCGAATTCGTTTGCTACTGCTGAGATCACATCTTTGGCAGTGTGATTTCTGGGCAGCGAGTAATCTGTCACAACAATATCTGGCATACGTTCCAGCAAAGGCAGCTTTTCCAGCAGCTGTTCTACGCTACTGGCCGATTCAAACAAAACGCCGTATTCTTCCATCAGCGCTTCCATGGAAGCCCTCGCCAACTCGTCATCTTCCACGTATAAAATATATAACCCGGTCAAGTCAAACATCAACGAATCGGATGAGATGTGCTGATCAATTGCCGCGCTATGATCGCCTTTTGGAATCTCAATAGAAATTTTGGTTCCTCTTCCTTGTACTGATCGGAATCTGTAATGGTGATCTTTCAGCAACTTGATCGTCGAGTCAACAATAGACAGTCCCAGACCAAGGCCTTTTTCATTATCCATTTCGGAATTTTCAATTTGAAAAAAGGGCTTGAATACATTGTCAAGATCAGACGCAGCGATGCCAATGCCGTTATCAACAATATCCACGCGATAACGGCGCGGCAAAGACGTTACACCTACAATCACCGTTGGGATCATTTTTGCAAAATCATGATATTTGATTGCATTTGAAACCAGGTTGCTGATAACCCGGCTGAGAAACACACGGTCGCTGTACACAATCGAGGCCCGGTTGCGGTTCATCCTGACCCGGATCGTTACACCGCGATCACTGGCCACCGGTTTCATTGAATTGATCACTTCTTCGATCAGGCTGTTGAGATCAAAATTCAGATAGTCTGCTTTGACGAGACCGGACTCCAGTCGCGACAGTTCCAATATCGAGTTAAACGATGAATGCATTGCGCGCGCGGCTGATTCGGTGAGTGTAACCAGTTTCTGGCATTTTTCGATATCGCGACGCGCAATCGCCTGCTTGGTCGCTTCAATCAGGTTGCCGATTGCATGCATGGGCTGCCTTAAATCATGTGCAGCATCAGCAATGAATTTCGACTTGTTGCGATTTTCCTGGAACGCCTGTTGACGCAGTTTCTCTTTGGACCGGAGCAAAACAACACCAATGCTTACTGCGAACAAAACGAACAAAACTACCGCGAGAATCTGCAACTTGGTGTTTTTGATTTCAACGTCCTGCAAGCGCGTATTGGCCTTAAGAATATTGATCTGTTTTTCCCGGTCGCTGATATCATATTTGATTTGCATCTGTGAAATGGCAACATCGATACCTTCGCCGGTCAGCTCACTGGATACCTTATATTCCTCGCTCTTGGTCTGATAGGCCTCGCGATACATTCCTGCCTTTTCGTAGGACAGTGCTATTTGCCCCAAGCTTTTTACCAGATCCGCTTTGCGCATTAATTGCCGAAATATTTTCAACCCTTCACCAACATTCTCGACTCCCGGCTTATTCCGATTCAGAGCGATTTGACAGGTTCCGATGTTGATGAGATTGGAAGCCCGAAATACGTTGTCTTGCATTTTGGTAGCCAGTGCCAATCCGTAACCGGCATAGTCAAGGCATTGCGAATATTTTTGATCGGTAAATGCAACGCTGGCCAGATTGGTCAAGGCGTTAATCTCACTCCAGTGCGCAGATATCTCGCGTGATATTCTCAGGGATTCAAGATACGCTTTGGTTGCATCATTCAACTTACCCTGTTCCAGATAGATATTACCCAAATTCAGTTGCAGCATTGCCAGCATAAACCTTGAATTAATCCTTTCTGCCAGATTGATACCCTGATTCACATACATCAGCGCCATTTTCGTATCTTTCAGTTTCAAATAAAGGTTGCCAATACTGTTGTATGAATTCACAAGTTCAACAGAGTCACGCGCATTGCCTGCTTCAATTAAATCCAGGGCACTGAGCTGATACTGGAGCGCCATTTTAAAATCACCCAACTCCAAATTGACCAATGACGCAGTCATGAACAGTCGTCTCTTGTTCAACGAAGTGATTTTGATATTTTTTGTCTGCGAAATTGCTCCTTCAATCATGGCATTGGCATCCTGCATTTTTCCTTCGGCGCGCAATACGTAGGTTTGATAATTCAATCCCATCACTTTTGACTGGACATCGTTGTATTTGCTGCCCAGTGCACTTAATTCGTCGCTGTATTTTTTTACCTGATCCATTTGCTCGCTGTTAATGTACAGACGGATCAATTCGATCAAGACATCGCGCCGGTCATCAGCCGATATACCCTCCGGCAAACTGCGCAACAATTGCACTGATTGTTCGATCGCTGCGTCAATTCTGGAATGGGACAATTCGTCGATACGGTCAATTTGCTGTTGAACATAAGCCGGTGGTTGAGCTGATGCCTCGATGGCTGAGCCGAAAAAAATCAAAACAGCCAATCCGGGAAGGAATGCAAATTTTTTAAAAATTGGCCCGATGATCAAAAGCCAGGCTGTGTTCCGACATGCCGCCAGTGCGCGAGATTTATTCATTTTTTTTAATTTTTTTTCGTAGATCAGTGGTTGGTAACGCAGAATTCCGGGACTATTATCAAATACGATTTGCCAGATTTATCAAAATAATTGAATACGATACCTTGAAATGTCATGAGTATTTCAAACTGAATTATATTTTTTATGATTTTTCAACCAACTATCAGATTTATGCATTAACCTCCACCCTTACCGCGTATTTTTTGCTTCACCAAATAAGAACCGACCGCATTGATGAGAAAGGGATCGCTTTAATGCGTGCAACTAACCTGCGAACGAATAACCGCAACGTGCAAAAATGATAAAAATTTTAATTTTGGAAGATCAGGGTCTGGTTCGTGCAGGAATGCGGGAATTGATCCATATTTGCGAACCTGATGCACAAATTTTGGAATCAAATTCATTTGAAGATGCCATTCAAAAAATGACGGAGCATTATTTCGATTTTGCTTTTTTAGACTATGAATTGAAAAGTACCCGTACCGGAATCGACGTACTTAAATACATACGGGAGCAGGACCTCGATACCCGGGCAATTATGCTGTCCGGGCATACTGGCCAGGACCTGGTTTTGTCCTGTCTGAATGCTGGCGCATGCGGCTTTATTTTCAAAGATCTGGACGACAATAATATTTTTCGCAACGCGATCGACACCGTATTGAATGGCGGCATCTTCATACCCGCTTCTGTATCCGGTCACGGAAAATTTGATGGCCCCAATGCCGGTACCCATGCAGATATCTCCCTTGACTCATTGGGCGTTTCTGGACGGTTATTGGAGGTTTTAGGATATCTATGCCAGGGACTGCCCAATAAATCGATCGCAAATAAAATGAATATCGAAGAAGGCACGATCCGAAAGGATTACGTTCCCAAACTGTTTCGCATCTTTAAAGTGGCGCGCCGGATTGAGTTATTAATTGAAGTGTCCCGACTTGGCCTTCAGTTTCCCAGAAAATTTGCCGGACAAGATAAATCAAACAGCGTTGCTGATGAAATTTTGCAAATTATTTTGAAGTAGTTGTGGATCTGGCAGTTGTCGGAGCTCAGCGTGGTGGATTTTTTCGTGCAATTTTATGTTCCGCGATCCGACATTTCCAACTCCCGCCGTGCCAAAGTCAGCATAGTGTCAAAGCGCGAATTATCACTACTCAGCGCCAGTCCCTCGTTCCACTGGCTGCTGGCCAGATTGCTCAACACCGATCCACCTGGCATTTCAAGAGCCAGTCTTGCACCCCGTTCCCAGGCCAGCCGCAACGTTTCAAACCAGTGCACCTGCATGGACATATTGTTTGCCAGGTCGTATTTAATTTTGACAGGATCGTAGAGCGCCCGGGCAGCACTGGCACTCAAATAAATCAGCGCCGGTCGCTGTGCCTTGACAGCAGCAAGCTCGGTTTGCATTGTACCTGCGGCCTCATCAAACAGCGGACAATGCGATGGGACATTGACGGCAAGACGCTGTGCCCTGGTTGCGCCGCGCTGCAATGACAGCGCCATCACCTGCTCAAGCGCAGGCACACTGCCGGAAATCACCATCTGGGTCGGCGCATTTAAATTGGCCAGAAACACCGGATTGTGCACCGCATGCACGACCTGGATGAGCGGTTCCAGTTCAGAGCGATGCAGCCCGGAAATTGCGGCCATGCCGTAGCCACTGGGATAGGCCTGTTCCATCAGGCCGGCCCGGCGCAGTACCAACCGCAATGCATCCGGATATTCAAGCACCCCGGCTGCCACGGCCGCCGGAAACGCACCGATCGACAGGCCAGCCACCATATCGGGAACAATCTGATGCGCAGCAAACACGCGTGCCATCGCAACGCCGGCAATCAGAAGACACAACTGCACGGCGACGGTCGATTCCAGGCTGACGGCACTGTCCAGATCCAGACAATCGCTTCCCAGCACCTGACTGGTTTGCTCCAGCGTCTGCGCCACTGCAGGATGGGCAATCAGACTGTGCAGCATGCCGGGCCGCTGCGCACCCTGACCGGGAAACATGAACAGCAGGCTCATGAAGCCCTGCCCCACGGATCCTCAGTCAGTCGCGGACCTGAAACAGTTTTAAACAACACTTTGCGCGGTGAGCGCTGCCATTCACTGTAGGCAAAGGCGCCAAGACCGGTATCGATCTGCACATCGACGCGACACGGCCCTTGACAGTACAGGCCAGACAATACCGCAACCTGTTGCACCGTCAGCGGCTGTTCAGCGCGCACCACCAAATCCAGATCACTGTCGCAGCGCAGTACCGGGTAGCCGGTAGCCAGAGCAAATCCGGTACTGCCAGTCGGTCCCCAGACTAACCCCAGTTCCTGCATGGTGCTGCAAAGGAGTTTAAGTAACACTACGCTGTTGAAAACCAGCAGTTCGGGATGCGCCCGCCAGGCATGGGTAAGTGATTCAGGTGTGACGCTGCGCGCGATCGAATCCGTCGCCAGGTGAGCGGCGTGGCGCAAACTGCGGCTGTCGCCACGCAACCCCACCGGCAGCCAGCCTGGCCCGGCAGGAGCGCGTCGCACCACTGCCGGCCAGGCGAAATTAACCCAGTCCGGCAGCGCCCCGTAGACGGAGCGCAGTCCGGTCGGACTGGATGGCCAGAGTAAATCGTGCGGCGCCATCGGCACTTAGCTCATGATGGCTTTGGTGGCAAAAAACAGAACCGATGGCCCCATAAAACAACCCAGTCCGGTATGAAACGTAGCCACCAGCGCGCCATATGGAACCAGACGCCGGTCGGTTGCGGCCAGACCGGCCGACACACCAGATACCGTACCGGCCAGACCGCCAAACACCATCGCCGAGCGCGGGGTTCTGAGCCCCATGAATTTGGCTGCAACCGGAGTTCCTATCATGACCAGAATCGCCTTGATCAGTCCGGTGGCAATACTCAATGCCATGACGTCCGAGCTGGCTCCAATCGCAGCACCCGTAACCGGACCGACGATATAGGTGACCGCACCGGCACCGATGGTTGTCATGCTGACGGCGTCCGAATAGCCAAAACAATAGGCAATCGATGCGCCAATAATGAATGGAACCACAGTGCCAAGCAACAGCGCCACCACCCCGATCAGTCCGGCTTTGCGGGCTTCATGCGGCTGCACTTCAAAGGCAGTGGCGACGATGGCAAAGTCTCGCATCATCGCTCCGCCCATCAGACCGATACCGGCAAACAGCGACACATCGGCCAGACCTTTCTGGCCTCCCGAAACGATGCCGCCCCAATAAGCCAACCCCAGACCAATCAATATTGCAATCGCTGAACCATGCATACGGCCAAAGGTCAGTTTGCGCGAAATAATCCCGGACAGATAAACAATCAGACCGATAAAGGCGAAGGCACCGACCAGACCGTTGGTCTGAATTGCTTTTTCAAAAATAGCTAACATGGTCATGCTCCTTAGGGTACCAATGGTTTGGTCAGGCTGTCGTCGATGGATGCGAACGGATCGACATCGCTTTTGGGTTCCATGCGATTGATTGCAGCAATGATGCAGGCGCATGTCACTACTGCAGCGATCGCAGCCAGTATCGCCACATGACCGCCGCGTAACGCTGCCACCACATTCTGCTGCGCGGCCATCGCCACCACCACAGGAATATACATCGCAGCCCAGAACGTCACGCCAGCTTCTGAGAGCTTGGGCAACAGGCCGCGCGGTTCCATATACATACGCGCAAAGATCAGCAGCATCATCGCTATGCCGACGCCGCCCACATTGGTCTTGACCCCGACCAGCACGCCGAGCAGATCGCCCAGAAATATACCCAGCAAATGGCAGGCCGCCAGTAGTGCAGTTCCGTAAATAATCATGGTTGTCTCCTGAATGGTTTTACGTTGTTTTAAATCTGAATTATTGTGGTTTTCTGATGCTGATTCTATCTTGCCATGGGAAGCTCCCTGTTCCATTGTTGGCGCAACAGTTCGCGCGCCCGTTTCGAAGCCTGACGATGCGGCGCGTCCAGGCGGCCACTTAAATCATGCTGCACTTCTTCTGCAATACTGACCAGCATCTGCTGCAGGCAACGTCGGACTGCATCAAGCCCGATCTGGTCCGGCGTATCCGGATGCTGCACTGCCAGCGACGCCGACAGCAAACCGAGTGAAGCGAAGTTTTTAATATCGTAGGCCATCGGCGCAATGGATTCAGCCAGTGCCGTCAGCGCCTCTACCGAGCGCAGCGTGATCCGTGCTGCCGAGGCCTTGCCCATGGCATGCACCATCACCTCCGGATCATCGAACGCAACGATGCGGTTGGCCTGATAGCCATGTGCCAAAAATGCACCCGACATGGCCTTGCCTACGATCAGCGCCACGACCGGATGTCCCCCCAGACGCGCAGCAGCATAGGCACCGGCCGCAGCAGCCAGTGCCAGATGAATGCCGTAGGCTTCTTCGCGCCGTCCATAGGCCTGGCTGGGCACATCAACGATGGCGATAATCGGTGTTTTCACTGCACTGTTTTGATCCGCTGCAATGACTTCCTGCACCGCACGCGCCAGCTGCCAGCCCTCGGTCAGACCGACCTCGCCGTTGCGGGCACGCACAAAGCGGTTATTCGGATCAGGTACCACGGCAATAAAACGCACTGCCTGATCATTGAAGCGAGTGTCGGCTACCAGCAGGGAATCCGGATACCCGGCCAGTGCCTGTCCTGCCAGCGCACCAAACCAAGCTGCAGCGCGCGAAGTCGTGTTGTTGTCGGCTTTGTTCATCAACCTGCTCCCTGTGCATAAATCGCGCGCGCCATGGCCGGTGTGGCCTGAGCTGCGGCGTCCACCGCATCCAGCGCACTGATAAAACGCTCAACCTGTTCACTGCGATGCAAGGCAGGAACGCCGCGCGAGAGCAGTTGAACAACATGGTGCCGAATCTGCTGTACATCATCGTCAGTCAGCACATCCACCAGTCCGGCCTCGTTACGTTGCTCGCCGCCGGTGATACTCCAGATAAAACTGCGGTCACGCGAATCGTATTCTCCAATGCCGGCTTCCTGTTCAATGACGGCCGGACCGTTCAGACCGAGGCGGGCTTCGCGGGTAACAATCAGATAACTGCACAGCGCAGCAGCAATCGACATGCCGCCGAAACAGCCTACCGTGCCGGCCACAATGCCGATCACAGGCTGATAACGACGCAAATCGACAATTGCAGAATGGATCTCGGCAATGACCGCCAGACCCAGATTGGCTTCCTGCAAACGCACGCCGCCTGTTTCAAACAGAATCAGCGCCAGGGTGGGAATGCCGTTGCGATTATCCTGTGCGGCCAGTTCCAGCGCGCCGGCTATTTTTGCGCCACCCACTTCACCCAGGCTGCCACCCTGAAAAGCGCCCTCTATGGCCAGCACCACGCACGGTTGCCCGTTGAAGCGACCTTTCACCACCACCACGCCATCGTCCGACTGTCCGACCACGCCCTGCTGCGCCAGCCACGGTGAGACCATACGATCAAACGGACCGAGCAGTTCGCGCTGCGTTCCGGCATCCAGCAACTGACCGGCGCGCTCACGGGCACCAAGTTCAATAAAACTGTTCTGATTGAGCAGACTGGTGAGTCTGGTTTCCTGATTGGATTTCATATTCTGTTCACCTGTTATTGGTACTACGCGGACAGTCCAAGTACTTCCAACGCCTGTTCCAGCCGCAGTCGCACTACCCCCGGCGTGGCACCAAAATCATTGATATCGATACGCATGGCCGGAAGCTGCCCGCTTGCAAACAGACGTTGCATTAGTGCCTGCCAGATCGCCCCCATGCCATCGACCGAGGTACAGATCTGAATCCGGATCAGATCGTTATGTGGCTCCACCAATACTTCCAGATCACCCGAGCCCACGACTCCAACCAGCAACTGTTGTTGCAGCACTGCAGCCTGCTTTGACGCTGCAAATTCATAAGATAAATTTTCCACTTAATCTCCTGCCTGTTCGAGTTGATCCAGAAACAGGGCTGCAGCGAGCATATCGGCTGCGCCACCCGGAGAAACATGCAGGCTCAGTACCGTCTGTTCCAGGTTTTTATAGGCTGCGTGGCCTGCCCTGCTGTCGCTGCCGCCCAGATCCAGAACCCGCCGGGCGCCGCTTTGTACCAGCTGCAAAGCAGGCAGCCCGCCGCGCGACAACACACAGGTATCATCTAGTTGCGCCATGACACCGAGCAGCGCATTCAGGCGCGCGGCGGCTTCGGTACTACCGCGCAAACGGGAACCATGCAGCTGCGGCAGCGCCGCTTTCAGTACCAGCGGAAAACCGTTAGCGGCCTGAAGTCGTGCACCGCCTACCTGATAGGTTTTGCAGGCCTGTTCGCCCTTGTTGCCGGTCACGACCGGTGCAAACTGATCGTGGATATTGGCCAGGCGCGCCGCACGCAAGGCGACACTGCCAGCGCTGATATCAAGCGGATTTTGTGCTGCGGCCGTGACCAGCAGTCCCAATGCCCAGATCGCACCACGGTGGGTATTAACCCCGCCGGTACACTGCATCATGCGCGCTTCGCCAGCGCGTCCCAGCCGACCTATGGTCTGGCGCAACTGCTGTTGATCCTGCACTGTCACGCCCGCCTCGGCCATGGCAAAAAAAGTGCCGTGCAGCGCCAGGGCTGAATCACACATGAGCGACCAGCTCAGATCGGTGTGCGCGCCGCGCCCGGACAAATCCACCAGTCCTGGTTTGGGGGTCAGGGTTGCTTCGGCCATCAGTGCCGACACGACCTGATCGGCCAGATACTGCGCCTGGTGATTGTGCAGCAGGGCTGTGTCGAGTATTTCCATTACCAACTCCTGAATTTGGCCGGAGGCTCATACAGACCATCCGACCAGGTCACCAATTCGGCCACGCTTTTTGCGGCCAGCAAAGAACGGGTTGCTTCATTGCGATTCACGCCCATGTCGTGTGGGAAGGCAATTTTGCCCTGTTGACGCAGCCGCGCCGTGGTTTTTGGATCAGCACGCATACCCACCGGCGTCACGCCGGCTACTGCCGAGACCATTGCACGGCGCTCGTCGAGCGACTCTGCCATATACAGGTAGGCGATGCCTTCTTCAGTCAGCACGTGCGTGACATCATCTCCGTAAATCATCACTGGCGCAATCGGCATGCCGGAATCCTTGCCGACCTGCACTGCATCGAGCGTATCGACAATGCTGGGCTGCGCACCGTTCTGATAGGTTTCCACCATCTGCACGACCAGCTTTTTACCGCGTGCCAGCGGGTCATCAGTCTGAATCAGATCCAGCCAGGCCGGAGTGGGATGACGGCGCCCACCCGGATCATGGCCCATGTTCGGTGCGCCACCAAAGCCGGTCAGACGACCATGGGTAACGGTTGAGGAGTTCGCAACAGCGTCCATCTGCAAGGTTGAACCGATAAACAGATCCACCGCATACTGCCCGGCCAACTGACAGAACGCACGATTCGAACGCATCGAACCGTCGCGCCCGGTAAAGAAGATATCGGGACGGGCTGCGACATAATTTTCCATACCGAGTTCACCGCCGAAGCAGTGCACACTTTCGACCCAGCCGGCTTCAATTGCCGGGATCATGGTCGGATGGGGATTGAGTACCCAGTTTTTACAGATCTTGCCTTTCAGGCCCAGCTTGTCAGCGTAAGTCGGCAGAATCAGTTCAATGGCGGCAGTATTGAAACCGATGCCATGATTTAAGGACTGCACCTGATGCTTTTCATACACGCCGCGAATTGCCATCATGGCCATGAGCACATGCACCGGCTTGATCAGGCGCGGGTCACGGGTAAACAGCGGTTCCAGAAAAAACGGTCGGTCGGCCTGCACCACAAAGTCGATCCAGGAACCGGGAATATCCACGCGCGGCAGGTCGGCCGGATCATCGACAATTTCATTGACCTGCGCAATCACGATGCCGTCCTTGAAGGCCGCCGCTTCAACCAGCGCCGGCGTATCTTCAGTGCTCGAGCCGGTGTACAGATTGCCCTGCCGGTCGGCCTTGAAACCGGCCACCAGCACCACGTTGGGGATCAGGTCAACATACAGCCGTGCATACAGTTCAACGTAAGTGTGAATCGCGCCCACTTCCAGAATACCGTCCTGGATAAACTGGCCGATACGCAGGCTTTGCGCGCCGGCGAAAGAAAAGTCGAGCTTTCTGGCAATGCCGCGTTCAAACAGATCCAGATGCTCAGGACGGCTGACACTGGGCATGATCAGATGCAGATGATTGATTTGGTCCGGATTGAGCTGAACCAGGGCGCGCGACAAAAAGTCGGCCTGCTTTTGATTGTTACCTTCCAGCACCACGCGGTCACCCGAGCAGATCAGTGCCGACAATGCCGCGACAATATCGGTCGTTTTGAGAACCGGACCTGTGCCCTCGACCAGATGGGCAACCAGCGCGAGCCGGCGCTGTTTTTCGGTACGGCGTTTGCTCCATGCGAAATCGAGAGGTCTTTTGACTGCAACGGGTTGACTCATCCTGACCACCTTAAAAAGGAATGCGGTAAGGCTTCAGAGTAAGAACATCAAAGTGTAGCGTCAATCACTTTGAATATTCATTCATTAACCTGAAAGTAATGATCCAGACGACCCGGCGCGGCTGGTACGGGCACTGAACAGGCGGCATTCCGCGGCCAGCGCCAGCAGGTTAGGATCGCGCTCACGGTTTTCCGGGATTAACACGGTAATGAGCTGGCGGCTGACATAACGCTGTTGCATGGGAATCAGCTGGATACGCGGACTGAACGCTTCAATCCGTTTCGGCAGCAGGCTGTAGCCAACGCCGCCACTGACCAGATTGATCAGGGAAAAAATGTCGTCAACACGCATCACCACTTCGGGAGTGAAGCCGGCCTGCAAAAAGGCAAAGGCAAAATCGTGGGCGGTGGCAAAGCCCTCGCCAAGAGAAATAAAGCGCTCATGTTGCAGTTGTTTCAGGTCGATGAGGTCCAATTTGGCATAGGGTGAGTCGAGCGGCGCGGCAAAATGCATGGAGTCATAGAACAGCGGCAGGCAAATCATGCCGTCGATTTTGGCGTCCTGCGCCAGCGCCACCACAATCGCATCGACCCTGCCCTGCTCGAGCGATTCAAACAGTTCGCGGTTGGAACCCAGCGAAAGATTGATCTCCAGATCGGGCCGTCGCAATTTCATTCCTACCAACAGTTGCGGAATGGCGGTAACGGTGAGCGAATACAGTGAACCTATCTTGAGCGTGGCGGCATTGAAACCGCCGACTTCGCGGGTCTTGGTCAGACCTTCTTCGCAGGTCAGCAGGATTTTCCGGCCATATTCGGCGAACGTATAGGCGGCAAGCAGCGGAATCAGGTTACGTCCCTGGCGCTTGAACAACGGACAGCGCACCGCTTCTTCCAGTGAGTGCAGCGCACGATGAATGCTCACGGTACTCTGACCCATTGCGTCAGCCACACGCGCCATATTCCCGTAATTCATAAAACTCAGAAAAACCTCGAGCTTTTTGATTGTGATGCCTTCTTCAATCGCCATGTCATTCCCGATTAGCTTATTGGCACGATACCAGCCACAATTTACCCACTGCGCTGCCCCGCATTCTTAATCTGAAGCTAATCATAACGACATTTTCGGCGCTGCCCTGCTTTTTGTGGGTGAAGCTGGCCACGATTACAACAATCATTGCTTTTCAGGCCACCAATTGCATTGGGAAGCCAGATTGAAATGCAGCAGCGGTTTTACAGTTTAACCTTCATTCTGTAAAAAAAACGGGAACATCAGTTCCCGTTTTTTGATTACCTGACGGGTCACCTGCTATTTGATACTTCCGAGCACATACGACATTTTCATATCGGTATTGACATGTTGCGCCGATGCTGGCTGCAGCGTTTCAGACACCAGTGTCGACGTACTGGACACACCCACCAGCAGCGCAAGCCCGGCCATGACAGTGCTTACCCGTCTAAAAGCCGAACGTGGTGCTGAAGGTACTGGCACCGGTGCTTCCTGCAACACCTGACGGGCCCGTACCACCCAGTCGGCGCTGCGGACCTGCTGATTGGACAGGCGCTCAAACAGCTGCTGCGACAATTGCATGGCCTGCTGTGTTTCGTCCTGCAGTTTTTGTGCCTGATCGTTTTGCAGCTGAACCTGCTGCTGCACTTCCTGATCGGCCTGCCGGACGGCCTGCTGCTGTTGTTTGGTTCGTTGCGCGGCCAGGTCAACTGCCGTGGCCAACTGGGCCAGACGCTCTTTTTCAGCCTGAACAAACGCTGCTTCCTGATGCAGTTGCCGCTGCAACAGTTGCACTTTCTGCTGTTCCAGCTGAGCACGTTCCACGCTGGCCCGGCCCTGCTCCTGCTCCAGTTGCACGCGCTCCCTGGTCAGTTCAATCTGCTGCTGCATGGCGGCCAGCTTGGCTTTCAGTTCACGACGCGCTTGTTGTTCGAGTGCGATTTTTTCCTGTTCAGCCTGTACCAGTTGCTGTACTTCCTGCAGGCGCTGCTGTTTTTCTTCCTGACTCATGCGCGCTACTTCGGCCTGCACCCGGCTTTGATGGGTAATCGCTTCCTGGGTAGCACAATCCGACGTCAGGTTCTGTTTGACTTCCGACTCATACAGACATTGCTGGGCGGCGAGTTGGGCCTGTTTTTGCTGACGCTCCTTTTGTTCAGCCAGTGCTTTTGTCTTGCCTTCTTCGGCCAGACGCAACTGCTGCAGGGCCAGTACCGCGGCCTGCTGGTCGCGCAACTGCTGAGCCTGCAAATCTTTGATGGCGCGCTGCTCATCGAGCTGTTGCTGGTGCAATTGTGCAGAACGGTCCGTCAGACGCTGGTTAATCCGGTGCAGTTTTTCGATATGAGCCAGCCGGGCTTGCTGCTCGGCATATTTCTGATCCAGCGCCTGCTTGGCCTGCAGCTCGACTTGGGTACGCTGCAAATGCATGGCGCTCAGTTCCTGTTCAGACTGAATGCGCTGCTCCAACAGTTTGATGGCGTGCTGTTCTTCCTGAATACGTTGCTGCTGAGCCTGTTCATGCAGCAGGTTTTTGGCGATTCGCTGTTCGATCAGCGCGCGGGCCTGCTGCATTTTTTCCGCCAGCTGCTGTTCCGACTGGTTGCGCTGCTGGACCTGAACAGCCAATGTTTTGGCCTGTTCTGATTTGCTGTTCAGGATCTGCTGCTGTTCCAGTTGCGCCTGCTTCAATTCTTCATTCTGTTTGAGAAGATCCATTTTCTGCCGGTTCATCAACTCCACTGCCTCACGTGCGGCCTGCTCTTGCTGCAGGTGCTGCGCATGCAGATCGCGCGCGGCCTGTTCCTGCTCCAGACGCTGCTGAAGCTCAACCTGACACTCGCGCTGGGCCTGCAGCTTCTGCTGTACCAGTTTCTGGGCCTGCTGTTCCAGTTTGAGATTGGCCTCCTCCTGCGCCAGCAGATCGACGGCAAGTTTGTGTTTCAGCTGAACCTGATGTAGTACCCGTTTGCGCAATACCATCTGGTCGGTGGCGGCCAACAGCCGTTCATTGTTTAACCGGGTCGCTTCCAGGATCGCGGCATGAACCGCTTTTTCCTGTTCGGTCAATTGCTGCAACACGCCGGCCTGTTTCAGTTCCGCTGCTTTATTTTTTTGGGTCTGTTCGTACAGTTCCTGCTCGGCCTGACATTTATCGGCCAAAGCACGCGCAGCCTGCTGTTCCTCTTCGGCCTGCTGCATTTTGAGTTGAGACAGTTTGACACTTTGTTTGGCCTGTTCCAGTGCTGCTGCTGCTTTCAGACGCTGGGCCTGGCGCTGCGCCTGAATCTGGTCGAGCTGATGCTGCTCGGCGCGCGCTTCGGCCCGTTTGGCGAGCACGATTTTCTGTTGTTCTTCAGTTTGCTGTTGCAAGGCAGCGTGCTGTTCCTGCTCGGCTTCGCGTTGCAGCTGATTTAACGCATGCAACTCCTGCTCCTGTTTGATTTTTAACCGGGCTGCTTCGGCCACCGCCTGTGCCGACTCGGCACGTGTTTTTTCGGCCCGCGATTTCTGCTGCAACAGCTGCAAAGTCTGCTGTTCCTGTTCCAGACGTTGACGTTGCAGCGCTGTCAACTCAACCGTCTGCCTGCTCTGCTGCACCAGCTGCTCGACTTCCTGACGCTTCAGGTCGGAATGCGCCAGGGTCTGTTCCAGTATGATTTTCTCTGCCTGATATTGCGTGACATTGACCGTATGTGCAATCAGTACCGACTGTTCCTGCATCTGCAGTGTTTGATTGTGGGCCTGCAACGAAGCATTTTGAAGCTGCTGTGATTCAAGCAGGTTCTGTTTATTCTGACGTTCCAGCTCAGTCTGTTCTTTGGACTGCTGCAAGGCCTGTCCATGCTGGCGCTCAACGGCGACGAGCTGTTTGGTCTGCTCGGCACGCTGTATCTCCAGCTGGGCATTGTCACGTGCCAGGCGGGCTTTTTCGGCCTCAGCGGCCTTGCGGCTTTGCTCGGCCAGCTCCTGCGCCAGCGCATCCTGGTTGGCCTGCTGCGCCAGTTCCAGACGCTGTTCGGCCAATTGCCGGGCATGCTGTTCACTTTCCACCTGCCGTTGCGCCAGTTGCATGGCCTCCAGTTCAGCCTGCTCGCGCTGGCGTGCCAGTTCAACCGCTTCGGCTTCCTGATTCAGGCGCAAACGGGCGGCCTGTTCAGTCTTTTGTTCCTGTTCAACTTGCTGCCAGGCCTGCTCCAGCAGTGTTTTTTCCGTCGCGACGCGCTGTTCGGCAATGCTGCGCAATTTTTGCTCAGCCGATTTGCGTGCCAAAGCGGTGGTCGCTGCAACGCTTTCAATCTGCATACGCTTCTCAGCTGCATCCTGCAATTCCTGCTCGGCGCGAATGCGCTGTTCCAGCACGTCAGTGGCAGCCTGTTCGGCTTCACAACGCGCCTGATAGATTTCCTGCTGTTCTTTAAGTGCCACAGCATGGGCCCTGGCCTTTTCCATTGCCCAGATTTCAGAAGTCGTATTCTGTACGCTCAGCTTTAATGCGGCAGCCTGCGACAGTTCTCGTTCGGCCCGCAATTCCAGCATTTTGTGCTGATTTTGCGCCAGTGCTTCAGCGCGGTTTTTGGCGCTGCTCTCAATTTTCTGTTCGGTTTTGGCCAGTTCGATGAGTTTGGCTTCGGCTTCAGCCCGGGCCGACGCCTCCATCTTTGCAGCGGTTTCGGTTTCCGACAGCAGAACAAACTGCTCACGGGCGATCGCTGCCTGATTTTTGAATTTTTCCCCGGCCTGTCTGGCATGTTCACCCAGTGACTTTTCCAGACTGATCTGCTCAATCGCTTTCTGTTTGGCAGCCAGTTCCATCTCATGGCGCTGTCTGGAAGCCTGAGCGGCTTCCGAATCCATCTGCACGCGGGCTTCAATTGCCTGTATTTCTTTCTGGGATGCGGCAATGCGCATCTGTTGCGCCAGCCGCGCCTGCTGTTCGGCCTGCAGGCGTGATTTGCTGGCGATTTTGGCCTGTTCTTCCAGTTCCAGTGCCTGCTCGGCTTCGAGAATGGCCTGATTATCCAGTTCAGCCCGATCTTCCGCCACCGCACGGGCCCGGGCCTCGGCAAAGGCGCGACTTTCCGCTGCCACCGTCGCTCTGGCCTCCGCTTCAACCCGCGCAATCGCGGCACGGATGGCTTTCAGATCCATGACCCGATCAGCGTGATTGGTGTCCTGTTCTGCGTCGAATTTCGGGTTTGCGGTATCCATAAAGGCGCTCCTGCTGGTTTTGTGAACTGATGGAACAGGCAAAGGCACTGTCTCAGGGTTGAATTATCAGCATTTGGCTTTTTATTGAAGGGTGGAAAAGAAGGGTGTTTTGGGGGTTAATTGAACAAAAGTTTCTTTGCGGAATTTATAGTGCTGAGTATTTTATTTATAAATGTCCTTACTGGTTTGGAGATTGCTGGTCGGGCTGGCACCGACCAGCAATCGATTAACCTTTAAGCCTGTTGTTGCCAATCTAATCACTAATATCCACTAAAAAAACTACACAGTTTGAGCAGAGTTAAACATTCAAGGAAACATCAAGCCAGACAAGTTGTTTCACTGCTACAGTCAAAAAATCCTACAAACCAATTAAAACGCCGCTTATGGACCGTTTCGACTTCAGCTTCTCCCCTTTCGATCTGCTGACCAGCGCAGAACAAACTACGCTGCAAACCTCGGTAGATATGGTATTTCTGGACGATGAAGCGGTAGTGATCGAATCCGGAGCACCCATTCAGATGCTGTACGTCGTCGTCAAGGGTCTGGTGCGCGAAGTCACTCTGAGCGGTGAAGTCGTCGGTCTGTACACAGCGCATGACACCTTTGAAGCGCGTGCACTGATCGAAGGCAGTTCCCAGAACCGGTTTGTGGTGCAGGAACAGGCCCT
Source organism: Oxalobacteraceae bacterium (assembly GCA_043758755.1). Taxonomy (GTDB): domain Bacteria; phylum Pseudomonadota; class Gammaproteobacteria; order Burkholderiales; family Burkholderiaceae_D; genus Solimicrobium. The sequence continues at coordinate 110,835 of JAYVMW010000049.1, read as the reverse complement.
GCTGTTTACAGTTCCCAAAGCGACGGTCACGGACCTGATCAGCTCAAATGCACGTTTTGGCGCGTTCTTTTATACCAGCGTGGCCGACAAACTGGCCAATATGGCCAGTACCGGACGGGTGCGGGAAGTTGAAACCATGATTACGGCCAGAGTGCGTGATGCCTATCGCAACAAGGCCACCTGGCTGGAGAGTACTGAAACGATTCTGCATGCAGCGCAAATCATGAAACGGGACAAGATCAAGTCGATCCTGGTGCGCCATGCCGACCAGGTTGGCCTGTTCACAGAGTCAGTACTGCGCGACATCGTCATTGCCGGCGTGCCATCCAGCGACACGATCCATGCCTGGACCCAGTTCAATCTGATTTGCTGTGATATTGATGAGTACGTCTTTTTCGCGCTGCTGCGCATGACCAGTCACAAGATTCAGCGCGTGATCGTCACCGAGGATGGCATTCCGGTCGGCGCACTTGAACAGATCGATGTGCTGGCTTATTTTTCCAATCACACTCATCTGATTGCGCAACGGCTCGAACGCGCCGACAGCGTCGATGAACTGGTGGTGATTGCCGATCAGATGACCAAATCAATCCAGATCCTGCGCAGCAACGGCATGCGCGCCCAGCAACTCGCGCAGCTCACCCAGGTGCTCAACAGCAGCCTGATCGAAAAAGCCTGGCGCATCATTGCGCCGGTTGAGTTCATCGAAAAAAGCTGCCTGCTGGTCATGGGTTCGGAAGGACGCGGTGAGCAGATCCTGAAAACCGACCAGGACAACGCACTGATCATGCAGGATGGCGTCGATCCGGTACTGGCACAGCAGACCTGCGAAGAATTTTCACGCACGCTGACCCGGCTCGGCTATCCGCCCTGCAACGGCAAAATCATGGTCAACAATCCGGACTGGCGCAAGACCGCGACCGAATTCCGGCAAACCGTGTTTCAGTGGTGCCACGCTCCGGCGCTGGACTCGATGATGCAGCTGGCCATCTTTGTAGACGCCAAAGTGGTGGCCGGCGATGAAAACATCTTCGCTGAAGTCAAAGATTACCTGTACCGTCTGCTATCCGATGATGCCGGCCAGCTCGGGCAGTTTGCCCGATCCATTAATCTGTTTGACACGCAAAGCCAGGGATTTTTCTCACAACTGATCCACCGCGACAGCGCCACCAGCCTCGACATCAAGAAGATGGGTATCTTCCCGGTAGTACATGGCGTGCGCTCGCTGGCGCTGCAGGCACGCCTGAGCGAAACCAATACGTTTGAACGCATCAACCGGCTGTCGCATATCGGCGTACTCGATGCCTCACTGGCCAAGGATCTGTCTGAGTCACTCAGTTTCATGATGGACCTGCGCCTCGACGCCGGCCTGAGCAATATGGCTGTGTGCGCATTCGGAAATAACCATAATCAGGTTGACATGCAGGCGCTGACCACACTGGAACGCGATCTGCTCAAGGTGGCACTGCAGGTGGTGAAGCGTTTCAAACAGAAGATCAATCAGCATTTTCATCTGGGTAGCTATTAATGCTGTACGCCTTAAAAAAAGCCTGGGCGCGAGGCAAGTTGTCCGACCCCAATTATGCCGGCCTGTTCGACGAACATCCCAATGAACTGGTCAGTTTTGATTGCGAGACCACCAGTCTGAATGTTCGGGAAGCGGAAATTCTGTCGATCGGCGCAGTCAAAATCCGCAACAACAGCATCCTCACCAGTGAATCCTTTTATGTGCTGGTCAAGCCGGAAGGTGTCATGGAAGCCAGCAATGTCAAGATCCATGGTCTGCGCCCCAAAGATGTCTCCAACGGCATGCCGGTCGCGGATGCGGTCTATCAGCTGCTCGACTTTATCGGCGGACGCCCACTGGTGGGCTACTATCTGGAATATGACATCAAACTGGTCAACAAGTTTTTAAAACCGCTGATCGGCATCGGTCTGCCGAACCGGACCATTGAAGTCTCGGGGATTTATTACGATCAGGAGATCAAAAAGCATCACGATGGTTACGTTGATTTGAGCATGGCCGCAATATTCAATCAACTTCAGCTGCCCGATCTGCCGCGCCATGATGCATTGAATGACGCCATTAACGTGGCCTTGATGTATCTGATGCTGCAGGCCCGCAACAAAAAATAGAATCAACAGTCCAAGTCATCAAACGTTCACGCAAGTGCAACCGGTGTGACATATTCAATCACTAAGATTTCGTTTTTTCACTCAACGGAGTCTTACATGTACCAGTTTGATCTGAAGCCCTGCGCATTCAACGTCGCCCGCGCCCTTGCAATAATGTGTCTGGCCGCCCCGCTGCTATCGCATGCACAGCAAACCACTGATCTGGGTGTAGTTGGTGCCAGCGGCTCCTCCACCGGTCAGGCTCCTGTGACCGAAGCCGCCAAAGCCGCCATCTCTCAGGCGCCGCTGGAAGCGCGTTCTGCCCAATCGAAAGTCTCCGACACCTATGTGCGCGACTTCATTTCTCCGGTGGCTGATTTCAGTCAGGTATTTCAGATCACACCGGGTGCATTCAGTTACAGCCCGAATGGCGTAGGTCAGGGCAATGCTTCAACAACCGTGCGCGGTCTGTCGGACAGCCAGTATCTGGTCACCTATGACGGCATTCCATTCAATGACACCAACGGCGTTTCCCATCACTCGTATGTGTTCTTCCCCGCTATGGAAATCGGCGGAGCGGTGGTCGACCGCAGCCCTGGATCTGCCGCCACTATCGGTCAGGCCACCTTTGGCGGCTCGCTGAATTTATTGTCACGCAATCTGGAGACCGATCAGCGCACCAGCGTGACCGGCTCCTACGGTACCTGGAACACTGGCCTGATCCAACTGGAACACGAATCGGGTCAGTTCGGACCGGACGGCGCATCGAATTTATTGATCAATGCGCAGCAGATGACTTCGGATGGTTACGAGACCGAGGACACACAGAACCGTCGTGCCCTGTCCGGCAAATATCAATATATTGTTTCTCCCGATACCGTCGTGACCCTGTTTACTTCGTGGATGGACGTGCATAATCATCAGCTCGATTCCGGCGCGCCGACCCGGGCGCAAATCGCGCTGTATGGAGACAACTACCTCAACAGCAGCAACCCGGCGCTGTCCAATTACTATGGTTACAATCTGTACGATGTCAGAACCACATTCTCTTATCTGGGAGTCGCTTCGAATCTGGGCGGCGGCTGGAACATGGATGACAAGTTCTACAACTACGGCTATCACAATCAGCAAAATATCGGTGGTGCAGTTCCAAAAGTGGTTGGCACCATTCCAGCCACGACACAAAATCCCACCAACGACACCGGCATTGACAAGCTGAATTCGTATCACACCACTGGTAATATCCTGCGCTTTTCCGAGGAGTCAACAATGGGAATTCTGCGTACAGGTCTGTGGCTGGAATATGCCAACAGCTACCGCCATCAGCTCAATTCAAACCAGCTCGACGGCTGGCAGGATGAACCGACTCCGCGTTTTTCCGAAACCTATCAGACCACCACGGCGCAACCCTATGTGGAATATGCCTTCAACGTTGGCGACAGACTGACCATTACGCCAGGCCTGAAATATGCCTATTACGAACAGCGTTACGATCACTTGCAGGATCTGAAAAAAGTTGGTCTGCTGGGTGGCGCATTGAACAAGACAACCGGAATCACTACCGGCGGCATGCCTGATGTGACCAACAACATCAGTTATGACGATGTGCTGCCTTCGTTTGATGTGCATTACAAGCTGCAGCCCAACTGGTCTGCCTATGTGCAGGCCGCGCAGGGTGACCTGATTCCGCCGACTTCGGTGTTTGACGTGCCGTATGCCAAGGTGGCTCAGGCGCCGAAAGTACAGAAATCCACCACTTACCAGGTCGGCACGGTGTATCAGGCCAATGACTATAACGTCAATGCCAATGTCTACCATGTCACACTGGACAACAGCTACACCTGCCAGACCAATCCGGCTGATGTCACCACCCAGATTTGCTTTGCCAGTGGCACCGAAACCACCCAGGGCATGGAACTGGAAGGCACAGTGCTGGTTGGCGGCGGCTTCAGCGTGTATGCCAACGGTACGGTCGGCACCACCAAATACAGCAGCGGCGGTTGGGTAGCGAATGCACCGTCTGACACCGAAACGCTCGGTCTGATCTACACCGCCGGCAACTGGAATTCATCGATTCTGACCAAACGGGTTGGAAAAATGTACAACGACAACAACGTCGGCCAACCTGGCAATCAGGCCTACACCATTGATCCGGTGGTTCTGACCAATATGTTCATCAATTACTCGATCAGCAATCCGGCGTCGTTTTCGAAAAAACTCAAAGTGCAGCTGGCGGTCAACAATCTGTTTGACAAACACAGCATCATTGGCGTTTCGGGAAACGGAACAGATGCCAATCCGCTTCCAAGTGACTTGATTACAACCCTGCCGGCGCGCAGTGTCGCGTTGACTTTGACTGCTGATTTCTGATTGGGAAATTAAAAAAATCTGTTTGGCGAATCTGGGCCCCCAGATTCGCCTTTCCTACTTTGGAATGTGAATATAAAAATGACGATAACCAATCTGACCGATCTGGCCAATGAATCAGGCGGCATCCTGTACGTGATGCTGGCGCTGTTACTGGTGGCACTCACCGTAATTGTTGAACGCACCCGCTATCTGGCCGCCATGGAAAAAGGCGGAGAAAAATTAATCAACCTGGTTAAGAAGGAACGCAACCGGGTTGAAGAAATTGAATTGCCGAAAAAAACCGCCAGCCTGCCGCACGCGGCTCTGTTCGCCGTGCTGAAAAATAACCTGACCTGTTCTTCCGCAGTACTGAACGGTCATCTCGAAGAAGTCATCATGCATAAAGTACCCAGGCTCGATCGCAGTCTGTGGGTCCTCGATACCGTGATTACCCTGGCACCGCTGCTGGGGCTGTTTGGCACCATCATCGGCATGTTCAATGCGTTTCACGTGTTGGGTGATGCGCAGAACGGCTCGGCCCAGGTGACCGGTGGCATTGCCGAAGCGCTGATTTCAACTGCCTGCGGCCTGCTCATTGCCATGATCGGTCTGGTATTTTTCAACGCGCTGCACAACCGGGTACGGCTGGTGATTCATCAGATGGAAACCCTGAAAATCATGATGCTCAACCGTCACGCTGAAAATGAATCGGCCACCGCGGTTCATTTTGAAACCGAGTCGAACAACCGGCCCCAGGTTGAACTGCTGCGCGCACCGGCGAGAGGCTGACATGCGCTACATGGAAGTTAAAAAGGCGCGTATCGAAATTATTCCGATGATCGATATCATGCTGTTTCTGCTGGTGTTTTTCGCGATGATGACCTTAAAAATGATTCCGACCTCGGGTCACGTCACCAAACTGCCCACCAGTTCCACGGCAGTGAAAATTCCGCCACCGAAACTGCTGGTGGAAATCAGTCAAGATGGTTCCTTGCTGGTGGACGGCGCGGTCATGTCGCCAGTACAGCTCACGGCAATGTTACGTCAGAGCGACAGCAGCAAAACTGCCGTAACCATCGCCGGCAATGACTCTGCTTCGCTGCAGCAGGTGATGTCGGTCATTGACGCCATCAAACTCGGTGGTGCGACCGAAATCGGATTATCAACACGCATCAATGCAGGGAATTAAATGTTAACTTCATTACCTCTGCACAGCGAACCGGAAACGAAATCAGCGCAGGCCTTCGGGTTGGCGCTGATGATCGAAGCCGCCATTATTGGCGGCGTGATTGGACTCATGGCGGCAAGCGCGACCACTCAGGCCGGACATACTGAACCGGTAGCACTGACTGTGCTTGCTGATGAAACACCAAAACCGGAACAGCCTCAACCGGAACCAAAACCGCCGAAGATCAAACCGATCAGCAGGGAAATGCCCAAAGTGCCAGCGCCACCCCATGCAGCGCTGATCAGCCCGGCCACGCCGCCATTGGCTGCCATGGAATCCGACGTGCAGACTGCCTTTGCCGATCCGGCCCCGACGCCGCCTCCGCCACCGATACCGGCACCGTCCAACGCTCACTTTGAGCAGGACTATGCCGGCAAGGTACATGACGCGGTGCAGGCAGCCTATTTTTATCCGCCGGCCGCCGCAGCGATGCGCTTTTCCGGGCGGGTTCGGGTGGAATTCATGCTCAGGGACACGCAGGTGGTGGAAGTGCGTGTTGTGCAAAGTTGCGGTATTGGCCTGTTTGACCGGGCTGCAATCGATGCGGTCAAAGTGGCGCGTTATCCGGATCCGCCGGCGGAATTGCGCGGCCAGTCACTGCATTATCAGATCTGGGTTGAGTTATCGACGCGCGGATGACAGCACCGAATCGAGGCATCCGCATGACGGACTGACCCGGCTGACTCAGGGCATTTTGCAATAGGGATCGTTCGGACAGATCGTGATGCTGCCGTCCTCCCAAATATCGCCCGGTTTTTTGTTGTAGGCGACATACGGCGTCGTGCCAGAGTTTCGGAAAGTGGGGATGCGGTTTAATCCTTTGAAAGGAACGTTCCCATCTGGCGAGCCGTGCTCTTTATAGGTGTCAACCAGGTTGAAAGACACGCGCCCCTCGATATACGCGTCAGCGCCGGACCGGTCGGCACAATACGCGATCTTTACGGTTTGCCCGGCCAAAACCGGAACAGTATAAATTTTGAACGTGCGGTAATCACCATTACCGGTATCCTGCCACCAGCCGTTATCCAAATATTTAACCGCTCCTGCGTTTATGAAACCGCCTTCCGTGTTTCTGGTTGTCACAAAAAGCATATCCCATTTATACAGGGAATTGTTGTAAATGTAGGAGTAAGTATCGCTGGCGCCCAACTTGGTTAGCGAGTTGCATGGGCCGTCAGCTTCCGGGAAATTTCCTGCCGATGCCTGCGGTGAGAAACCGGCCAGCAAGGGCAACGCGCCGATCGCCAGAAGTTTGCCAGCGAAACCAAAAATTCGAGTATGCATGATTAACCTGCCTTTCTATTCAGAGTTATTGACCAGTGGTCACTCTAACCAATGCTGCTGATCGCAAAAATACGTGATTTCCGACGTCCGCAATCAGGGAATTTTGCAATAAGGATCGTTCGGACAGATCGTGATGCTGCCATCTTCCCAAATATCGCCCGGTTTTTTGTTGTAGGCGACATGCGCTGTCGTGCCACGGTTCTTGAATGTGGGGATGCGGTTGATTCCTTCGAAAGGCACATTCCCGTCTGGATAGCCGTGGTCGAAATAGGTGTCGCCCAGCGTAAAGGTCACGATTCCGCGCAGATAGGAATCTGTGTCGGACGAGTCCGCACAATAGGCAATCGTTACCGTCTGTCCGGCAGCTACCGGAACCGTATAGGTTTTGCTCGTATGGTAATTGCCATTCCCGGTATCCTGCCACCAGCCATTGTCCAGATATTTCACTGCCCCGGCGTTGATGCGGATGATGTCCCGATAACGCGTGGTAACAAACTGCACATTCCATTTGTACACGGAGTTGTTGTAGAGGTAGGAAAACACTTCTTTCGCGCCCAACTTCGTTAACGTGCCGCATGGGCCATCCGCTTCCGGAATATTTCCGGCGCAGGCCTGTGATGAGAGTGATCCAAGTAAAGGCAGCGCAACCATTGCCATGATATTGGTCAGGGAACCAGAGAGGCGTTTAGTCATGGAACACCTTGCTTCAGAGTTGAGAATGGTTCACTCTAATGAATGGCTTTACGCGAACAAATACGTAATTTCCGAGAGTGCGGTGTCAGACTTTGGTGGCCGGATGCAGAAGCAATCCCAGCAGCGCCAGTCCGCAAAACGCTGCGCCGGCACAGAAGGTGGCAAATGCGCCGAAGCTGTCCCACATCAGACCGGCGATGACGCTGGCCAGCAGCATGGCAATGCCGCTGACCAGATTGAAAATGCCGTAGGCGGTGCCGCGCAGATCGGGCGGCGCGGTATCGGCAACCATGGTCGTGAGCAGCCCTTCGGTAATGCCCAGATGAATTCCCCAGATGGCAACCCCACCCAGCACCACGGCCCAATGACTGCTCAACGCCAGCACCAGATCGGCTGCGATCAGAACCGCCAGACCGATTGCCAGCAGCGTAGTGTGGCTGATACGGTCCGAGAGTTTTCCAAACGGGTAGGCCGTGGCCGAATACACCAGATTCATCGCCACCATCACCAGAGGTACCAACGCCACGGGTATGCCGGCCTGCTGGGCGCGCAGCACCAGAAACGCCAGACTGAACCGTCCCAGTGCAAAAACTGCGCCAATACCGACCACCCGGTAATAGGCTTTACTTAGACGCTGCAGATTGGCGCGCCGGATCGGATTGCTGCGTTTTTCGGCCGGCTCACCCTGCGCTTTTGGTTCGCGCAAGCCAAAATACAGCAGCGCCACTGCCATCAGGCCGGGAATGATCGCCACGCGGAATACGGCGCGGTAATCATCCGCCCAGAGCAGCATCAACGCCACGGCCAGTAACGGGCCGAGAAATGCGCCTGCGGTATCGAGCGCCTGACGCAGACCAAATGCTGCGCCGCGCAGACCAGGTGGAACGATGTCGGCTACCAGCGCGTCGCGCGGCGCACCGCGTACCCCTTTGCCAACCCGGTCCAGCAAGCGCGCGGTGAGCACCGGGCCAACGCCACTTGCCATTGCAAACAGGGGTTTGGTCAGCGCACTCAGTGCGTAACCCAGCACCGCCAACCCTTTGCGTTTGCCGAGATAGTCGCTTAAAGCGCCTGAAAATATTTTGACGATGAGGGCAATCGCTTCACCCAACCCTTCTATCAAGCCAACTTCAAAGGCCGTCGCGCCCAGCGTTGCAACCATGAACATCGGCAGCAGACTGTGGATCATCTCCGAAGAAATATCCATGAACATGCTGACCAGACCCAACACCCAGATGCCTTTTGGAATGTGCAGCAGATTTTTTGTGGTGTCGGTCATTGCTGCTGTGCCGCTATCCACTGATTGATGGTTGAAGTGGCCTGCCCTGAACAGACGATATACCGGTCCACTTCCGCCACCAGATCACGGGTAACGGCCTCGTGCATGCCAAACCAAAATTTCATGCTGAATTCTCCATATTTATTTCATGCGCAGGCTCCTGGGTTCAGGCCGCTCCATCTGCTGCTTTGAAGGCAAATGCAAAATACGCAGCCATCCCCAAAAACAAAAACGACACCAGATAAATCCAGCTGAGTTTTTCTTTCAAAAACAGGATTGCGAAAACGATGAAAATAGTCAGCGTAATGACTTCCTGAATTATTTTCAACTGAAAACCGGTGAACTGACCGTAACCGAGCCGGTTGGCCGGCACGGCCAGGCAATATTCAAACAGGGCAATCCCCCATGAGACCAGAACGGCTTGCCAGATTGGCCAGTCATGGCCATATTTCAGATGGCCATACCAGGCAAAGGTCATAAAAATATTGGAAAAAAATAACAGCAGGATGGTATTCATGGATGGGGAACTTCCCTTTACGTTCAGGATTAATCTTCAAAAAAGCGCTACACTGCTGGCCTGTCCTCATTCACAATGCCCTATGACCAAAGACGAAGCCATCCAGATTGCCAATGAAGCATTGCGGGCAACTACCTTAAATTCTGCCAACACCCAGTTCTCCCATGTCGTGCGCAATGTGAACGATGAAGGCTGGTGGATGAATATTCCTTTAAGCAGCTTCAGAAAGGAATGTCATTTTTTACTATGCAGCGAGAAGGCACGAATTATCCGCCATCTGCTGTTGAAACCCAACGCCATTTTGAGTCCGGCCACCCGGTTTCGCATCAAGGACGGTGTGGCCGATGTATTCATTTCTGCGGCCAATCCGAAACGGCTGGCGGATAAACTCGCTGGTGGCAGCAAGTACAGCTTTAACAAACATCTGATTGACGAGTACCGGTACTGATTCCTGGTGCGGTCAGCACTCGTAGGGTCGTATTTAGTTTAAAGACTCTTCAGATACTCGGTAAACTCCGGCCCGGTTTCATGATGCAGCTTGCCCAACACCACTGACGCTTTCAGATAACCCAGTTTGCTGCCGCAATCGTAGCGGGTTGCATCAAACCGATAGGCCATATACGGATAATCTTTCATCATGGCAGCAATCGCATCAGTGAGCTGTATTTCCCCGCCAGACCCCTTGCCGATTTTTTCCAGGTAGGAAAATATTTTTCCATCCAGTACATAGCGTCCCACCACGGCCAGCGTCGATGGCGCCTGATCCGGTGCCGGCTTTTCCACGATGCCGGTCATGCGTTCGAGCCGGTCTTTATACGGCGTGCCGCTGACGATGCCGTACTGTTTGGTCTGCTCGCGCGGCACATCCTGCACCGCCACGATGCTGGCATGTTCCTGCTCAAACAGTTGAACCATCTGCTCGGTGGTATTGTGCTGCCCGGGATTGGCCAGCATGAAATCGTCGGCCAGAATGACAGCAAACGGACTATCCCCGACCACGGGCCTGGCGCACAGCACGGCATGCCCCAGACCCAGTGCGGCCGGCTGACGAATATAAATGCAGCTGACCGATTTCGGAATCACGTTCTGCACCAGATCCAGCAGCGCGGTTTTTTGCGAAGCCTCCAGTTCGGCTTCCAGTTCGTAGGCGGTATCAAAGTGATCTTCAATGGCGCGCTTGTTGCGACCGGTTATGAATACCAGCTCGGTGATACCGGCGGCTACCGCTTCTTCCACGGCATACTGAATCAACGGTTTGTCGACCAGGGTCAGCATCTCTTTGGGCTGCGCCTTGGTGGCGGGTAAAAACCGGCTTCCCAACCCTGCCACCGGAAAAACTGCTTTGGTTATTTTGGTCATGTTCTGCCTTCGTTATGAATGATCTTCCTGTGCATGCCCAGCCAACATCTGCTGCAGCTGCGCTTCGGTGATGACCGTCACGCCCAGTTCTATTGCCTTGGCAAGCTTGCTGCCGGCCTCGGCACCGGCCAGCACCATGCTGGTTTTTTTGGATACCGAACTCTGCACCTTGCCACCGGCAGCTTCGATCAGGGCAGCGGCCTGTTCCCGACTCAGGGTGGGCAGCGTTCCGGTCAGGACAAATGTCTTTCCTGCAAACAGGGTAGCGTTATTCTCCGAAGTCGGCCAATGTACACCGCAGGCAATCAACTGCTCCACGACTTCCCGGTTGAGCGGATCGGCGAAAAAAAACAGGATGGATCTGGCCACTACCGGCCCGACATCATTGACCTGCAACAACTGCTCTTCGCCGGCTTCCATGAGCGGATGGATGTCGCCAAAAAACCGCGCCAGATCCTTGGCGGTCGCTTCTCCCACGTGCCGGATTCCCAGCGCATAGATAAAGCGCGCCAGCGTAGTTTTTTTGGACTGTTCAATCGCGCTCAGAATATTGCCGGCCGATTTTTCAGCCATGCGATCCAGTATCGCCAGCTTGGCAAAACCAAGCTTATACAGATCGGCAGCAGTGGTGATGATGTTTTTGTCGACCATCTGATCCAGCAACTGTTCACCCAGACCATCGATACACATGGCCTTGCGCGAAGCAAAATGCCACAAACCGCCCTTGCGTTGTGCTGCGCACTTGATCCAGCCGGCACTGCAACGCGCAATCGCTTCATCTTCCAGTTTTACTATCGGTGAACCGCATTGCGGACAAACCACAGGCATGTCAAAACGACGGGCGCTGGCCGGACGTTTTTCCGGCACAGCTGCCACCACTTCGGGAATAACATCGCCGGCACGACGCACGATGACGATGTCGCCAATCCAGATATCCTTGCGCCGGATTTCATCTTCGTTGTGCAGCGTGGCATTGGTGACGATCACGCCACCAACCTGCACCGGTGCCAGTCGTGCCACCGGCGTGATGGCACCGGTACGCCCGACCTGAACTTCGATATCCAGCACGGTGGTCAACTGCTCCTGGGCCGGAAATTTATGCGCCATGGCAAAGCGCGGTGCACGCGACACAAAACCGAGCTGCTGTTGCCGGGCAAACGAATTGACCTTGTAGACCACACCGTCAATTTCATACGGCAGCGCATCGCGTCTGGTTTCGATGGCACGGTAGAACTGCAGCAATCCCTGCGCACTGGTCACGAGCGCCTGTTCGCGGCACACCGGAATGCCCAGCTGGCCTAACCAGACCAGCAGCTCACTGTGGGTCTGGGGGGCAGTCGCAGTGCTGCTTTCAAACTGTGCCATGCCGTAGGAAAAAAATCGCAGATTGCGTTGCGCAGTTATTTTGGCATCGAGCTGGCGTAGACTGCCGGCCGCCGCATTTCTGGGGTTGGCAAATTCTTTCAGTTCCTGCTCGCGCTGGCGCGCGTTCAGGCGCTGGAAGTCATCCTTGTACATCAGCACTTCACCGCGCACTTCGAGCAGTGTTGGCACCTGATCGCCCAGCAGACGTAACGGTATGGCACGTATGGTCCGGATGTTTTCTGTTACATCCTCACCAACGCTGCCGTCACCGCGGGTCGCGGCCTGCACCAGCAGGCCGTCGCGATAGATCAGGCTGATGGCCAGTCCGTCATATTTAAGGTCGGCTGCGAACTCAACCTCGGGAATCTGACCCAATTCGGATTGCAGGCCCTCTTCGACCCTGCGCACGAAGGTCAGCACATCCTCATCTTCAAAGCCGTTATTGAGCGACAGCATCGGTATGGTATGGCGAACCTGCTGAAACACCGGCAGTGCGGCACCGCCAACACGCAGTGTGGGGGAATCGGGCGTGATCAGTTCGGGATGATCGGTTTCGAGTTGCTGCAGTTGTTTGAAGAGCCGGTCGTACTCGGCATCGGGCACACTGGGTGCATCCAGCACGTAATATTCGTGGTTATAACGATTCAGGGTCTGACGCAAACGGTCAGCCTGCCGTGTCGGCGGCTCCGGCAACGTCGGCTGAGCGGCACCCTGACCGTCAAATAAATCGGTTTGGTTATTCATGCTTAAGGGAAGCCTCAAAAAAAGCGTCAGCTGAAAATCCGGACTGCCCTGGTTGAACCGGCCGGTATTTCAGCCGCCTGCATGGCACTGTAAAACAGTTCAACCTGTTCCTGAATCTGCGCCAACGTAGCATCATCAATGGCCGCACCGCCATCATCCACCAGCGTGCCACCGAGTCGCAGCGCCAGCGATTTGGCACAGGACACCATGGCATTGAATCCGCCGCGCACCGGCGACACGCAGGGCACATCGAGCAGCAAGGTAATACGCGATGTCGACTGATCGGCCAAAGAGCCATTGACTGCCAGAGTAAACAGGGCACCGCCCTCGCCGTCCAACATCACCAGCCGGCCATCCGGACGATTGTCAAAGCCCAGTTTTTCCATTGCGGCCAGAAGAGTACCTAAATCCCACGGCGCACCTTTGGTCTGTACGTTGACGCTCAGTTGCGCGTCATGTTCGGAAACAAACAGTGACAGGTCGCGTCCGGAGTCCATGACATGTTTCATGTCCGGCACATCCAGAAAGGCATTCAGGCTGTCTGCCACGCCGCGCAACTTCATGACCAGTTCCGAAAACTCCAGTTCATTGAGTGGGCCACTGCGGTTGACCAGCTGAACACCGGCAATGAGCTGGCTATAGTTGTTGGAATGCATGATGGCTTCGCGCTGTGCACTTTCATCACTTGCCACCCCGACAAAATGGATCGGCTTGTTGCCGGCAATGCGGATCGACTGGATTTCAGCCAGAATTTTGTCGCCGCGCAGCGGCGTTTCAAAATCCATGCTGATGATGCAATCGATAAAGTCATCAACCGCCCCGGCCTGCCTTGCGTCCTGCGACTGTCTGGGCGCAGGTCGGCTGCTCTGGGCACGCGGTTTTGACTCGGCCGGATCCTCGGACATGGGTACCGTATCGTCAAAGCGTGGTTCCTGGCGTTCGGCAATATCAATTTGCCCAACATCGGTACTGGCGGCCTTCATCAGTACATCATCCTTATGGTCGCCAAAAGCACGCTGCACTTTTTTCTTGGCTTTGTACTCCTGCCAGAAATTGTAAATAACCACAATCAGAATCAGCGCGAACCCGGCGCCCCATAAACTCAAATTTAATTCACTCATGCAGCCGCCTCAGAAGAAAACTCATTGGCAATCGCTGCTGCCGACTCCATGTCCACCGCGACGATCCGGGATACACCCAGTTCCTGCATGGTCACGCCGATGAGTTGTTGTGCCATCTCCATAGCAATCTTGTTGTGTGAAATGAATAAAAACTGGGTATTCGAGGACATTTTTTTGACCATTTTGCAGAATCGTTCAGTATTCGAATCATCCAGTGGTGCATCGACCTCGTCGAGCAGACAGAACGGTGCCGGATTGAGCTGGAACATCGAAAATACCAGCGCCGTTGCCGTCAATGCCTTTTCACCACCAGACAGCAGATGGATGGTGGCGTTTTTCTTGCCAGGCGGTTGCGCCATGACCTGCACCCCCGAATCCAGAATTTCGTCGCCGGTCATCACCAGTCGGGCATTACCGCCGCCAAACAGGATCGGGAACAGTTCGGCAAAGTGCAGGTTGACCTTGTCGAAAGTTTCCTGCAGCAGCTCGCGGGTTTCGATGTCGATTTTCCGGATCGCATCCTGCAGGGTCTGGATGGCTTCAGTCAGATCGGCAAACTGTGCATCCAGAAACTGCTTGCGTTCCTGAGCCTGCGTCAATTCATCGAGCGCGGCCAGATTCACCGCGCCCAGTGCAATGATGGCATTGCCCAGCCGGGTCACTTCACCTTGCAGATAGGATGGCTTCAGGTCATCGGTGAGCTTGCCGGCCAGTTCCGAGAGCTGTTCTTCGGTCATGCCCACGTCCAGCAGCGCCTGGGTATATTGTTCCTGATTCAGACGGGCGGCCTGTTCCTTCAACTGCAGCTCCATGATTTTTTCGCGTTGCGGCTGCAGATTGCGTTCCACCTGATTTTTGGCTTCTTCACACTGGCGCAACTGCTGGGTCAGCTGATCGAGTTCGTGACGCGCATCTGACAGTGCATGTTCCTGTTCGCTGCGTTTGGCCAGCAGATCCTGCAGGCCGGCCTGGGCCGTCAGGTCATCCATGCTTTCGAGTTCCAGCACGCCTTGCTGCATTGATTCAAACACCTGTGCCGCCTGCACGCCGGCCGTGGCGATAGTGCGCTTTAATTCTTCCACTTTCTGATGGTGGGTGCGTTCGGCGAACACCGATTGCTGAGCTGCCAGTTCCAGATCACGCAGTCTGGCACGCGACTGATTCAACTGCTGCTCGGCCTCCAGATGCTGGGTTTGCCAGTCCTCGAATTTTTCCTGCTGCTCTGCCAGGGCAATATCGAGCTCTTCAAACTTCTGTTCCGATTCCATTTTCAGTTGCTGCTGCTCCTGTTCCTGGGCAGCGATTTCGGCCAGATCCGATTCGATCTGCAGACTGCGCTGGTTAAAGCGTGACTGCACTTCGGCCAGCTTCATGACTTCGATCTGCAGACCATGTACCTGCTGGGTCTGGTTCTGCACCTGAGCGCGCAACTCGTGCAGTTTTTGGGTCGTCTGGGTGTAGGCTGCTTCAGCCCGCACGGCATTGTTGCGCGCCTGTTCGGCCAACAGATGCTGGGCCCGGGTCTGCTTTTGCAGATGTTCAATTTCCTGGGCGCGTGCAAGCATGCCATCCTGCTCGGAATCCGACGCGTAAAAACGCACGCTGGCCTTGGCAATCAGATGGCCCTGTCGGGTGACAAAACTGCCACCAGCCGGCAGCCTGGCGCGATTGGCCATGGCCGCGACGGCATCTTCTGCTACATACACGTGAAGCAGCCATTCCTGCACGACGGCGCGCAGATTGGCATCATTGAGCTGCAGCAGTGACAGCAACAGAGGAAATTCATTGGCCAGCGCACCATCCGTCTCGGGGGCAGCGGCGCTGGCCTGAGCCGAATAAAACGCCAGCCGCGCCGGCGGCGCATCGCCAAAAAAGGCCTTGGACCAGTCAAGATTGGATACTTCCAGCGCCTGGGTACGCTCACGCAGTACCGCTTCGAGCGCAGTTTCCCAGCCGTCTTTGATATGCAGTTTTTGCCACAGGCGCGGCAAATTGGTCAGTTCGTGTTTGGCCAGCCAGGGCTGTACTTTGCCCTCGCTCTGTACATTGGCCTGCAGCTGGGTCAAAGCGGTCAGACGTGCATCGAGCTGCGCACTGGTGGCAGATTCAGACTGAACCTGCTGTTGCGCTGTCTTCCTGGCCTCATCCTGTTGCGGATGCAGGATCTGCACTTCTTCGAGCTGCTGCTGAGCCAGTTCCAGAGTAATTTTTTTCTCTTCGAGCTGTTCTGACAGATTGGTCAGGTGGGTCTGGTCCGGCAATTGCAGTCCGCTTTTCTCCTGCTGTAACCGTTCACGGCGTACCACCAGTCCATTCAAGACGTTATTGGCATTGCGCTGATGCGCCGATTCGAGTTCGATCTGCTGCTGCATCTGCATAAGGGCCGCACGCCCGTCGGCTGTTTTTTGCTGCCCAGAGCGCCACGCCTGTTCCTGTTCAGGCAATTGTTGGCCATGCTGTTCAGCTGCCTGTCTGGCTTCTTCGCTCTTCGCAGCCAGTTCTTCGATTTCAAGTTCGGCAGCATCGAGCTCGGCGCGCTGTTCCTGTTCCTGACGCTGCCACTGTTCGCGCTGTGCCTTGAGCACGCTGAGCTGGGTCTGCAGCCGGTTACGGGCTTCGATGACAAAGCGGATCTGGGCTTCCAGCGAGCCGATTTCGGAATTGGTCTGATACAGGTGCCCCTGCGCCTGATGCATTTTATCGCCCACGCTGTAGTGCGCCTGGCGCATCTGCTCGAGCTCGAGTTCGACATGGCGCAATTTGGCGGTGTTTTCTTCCAACGCCAGCTGGGCCTGTTCGGTGTCGCGGAAATGCTTTTCCTGTTCCTGGGCCGCTTCTTTTTTTCGCAGCATCCAGAGCAGTTTCTGCTTTTCTTCCTGATCTGACTGCAGGGAGCGGAATTTGTTGGCCACAGCAGCCTGAGATTCCAGTTTTTCCAGATTGAGATTCAATTCGCGCAGGATGTCTTCAACCCGCACCAGGTTTTCATTGGTGCTGTGAATCCGGTTTTCAGTCTCGCGGCGCCGCTCTTTGTAGCGTGAAACGCCGGCCGCTTCTTCCAAAAAAATGCGCAATTCTTCCGGGCGCGCTTCGATGATGCGCGAAATCATGCCCTGGCCGATGATGGCATAGGCGCGCGGACCGAGACCGGTGCCAAGGAAAATATCCTGAATGTCGCGCCGTCTGACGGCCTGATTGTTGATGTAGTAAGTCGAAGTGCCGTCTCGGGTCAGGGTACGCTTGACTGAGATTTCAGCATATTGGCCCCATTGGCCTGAAGCCTTGCCCATGCTGTTGTCGAACACCAGTTCGACTGACGCACGACCGGCCGGTTTGCGGTTGGTCGAACCGTTGAAAATGACGTCCTGCATGGATTCACCGCGCAATTCCGAGGCTTTGGATTCCCCCAAAACCCAACGCACGGCATCGATGATGTTGGATTTTCCGCAACCGTTAGGTCCCACCACACCGACGAGCTGGCCTGGAACCTGAAAATGGGTAAGTTCAACGAACGATTTGAATCCGGATAATTTAATGGATGTTAAGCGCACAATAAAGAAGGTTTAAGTAATGGTTTAAGTTAAATACGGAACTCGAAGGCTTTATTCTAATTATGGCAATCCCGTTTTGAGCAGCCCGACCAGCGCTGCGAATTGAATGCAGCGCATATAATAGCATCCCGACTATCTGATACCGAATTTTTGTAGCTCTGGCGTCATTTAATTATTAACCTCACCACATGGCCGGGGCCGAGCCCATTTTCAGTCTGGCCATCAGCGCATATCAATGATTAACTGGTGCAGAAACTGACGACTTGGTTTATATTAGCGCACTCAAGAAATATGCAGGTCTGAACAATTAATTAAGGTTTTCATGAATAAAACAGCATTAATCGCCATCCTTGTCAGCGGATTTGTTTTGGCTTCCTGTGGCGGCAATTCAAATATGATTCCTTCCAATATCATCCTGCCCGGCAGTTCGCAGGGTTACATCACTGCTCCCACTTATCTGGCTGGCACCGAGGAGTACGATGCTTTTTATGCCATTAACAATTTCAGATTCAGTGTCGGTCTGGGTTACTGGAATCAGGATGTTCTGCTCGATAATGCTGCCAAAGCGCATATGGCTTATTCGGTAGCAAACAGCATCGGTGACAGCAAGCCGTTTCAAAATGATCTGGAAGTTCAGACCTTCAATAATGTTCAGACCGCAGGCTGGACTGGCCAGACGCCGAGTGCGCGAGCCATCGCACAGGGTTATTACATACTGCAAAACACCGTTACGGCGTTCAACGTCCCCACAGCGATCGCCGGTGAGCTGTATGCAACAGGTCCCGGTGCCAACGTGGTCAGGGATATGGTCAATACCATCTACCATCGTGCAGCGCTGATGTCCCAGTCCACCCGCCAGATAGGACTGGCGCGTGATACATCTGGCCAGACGACCCCGGCTACCCACTGGTGGTTCACCCATGCCCGACTCGATGCCGGCCAGTCAGTGGCATCCAATTACATATCATCCTATCCGATCGATCAGCAAATCAATGTTCCGTTGTCAATGACGCCTGAGAATCCGTCCGTCTATTCCAACGTGGCCAATTTTAATTTTGCCACCCAGACCAGTTCCCCGGTCAGCGTCACGACCGCCGAAATGGTGGATATCACGGCGACCCAATTCACTGTGACCGTGACGGGTTCGAGCACGCCGTTACCCGGCAAGATCTGGACCATGAATAACGATCCCAACCTGAATACCAACAATTTTTCGCAGGCCAGCCAGGATCTGACTACTCCGCCGAAACCGGTGCCAACCATCCCGGCCAATCAAGTTTACTGGGTAGGCAATGCGCCATTTCTGCCCAATACGACGTATACGGTCAGTTTCACCGGTACGACGTTCCTGATTCCGTATGCCATCACCAACCCGATTACACTGTCCTGGAAGTTCACTACCGGAAGCTGATGTTTTCTGTAGACCGGGATTAAATTGGCGGCGGGGATAAGTCCACGCCGCCGATCAATTTGTTTTCTGCACACCTCATAAAATTTATCCCGTGAATCAACATCTCAATCAACTGCAACCGTATCCATTTGAAAAACTGCGCCAGCTTTTCAATGGAATCACGCCATCGGGCGACTATTCTGCGATCAATCTTGGAATTGGCGAACCGAAACACGCTACACCCGAACTGATCAAACAGGCACTCATCGACAATCTGTCCGGTTTGGCCAATTACCCTGCCACGATCGGTTCAGAGGCCCTGCGCAGCGCGATTGCAACCTGGACTGCCAACCGTTACGGTATTCCGGCCCTCGACCCCGCAACGCAGGTATTGCCCGTCAACGGATCCAGGGAAGCCCTGTTTGCGTTTGCCCAGACTGTCATCGACACCAGAGGCGCTGAAGTACCGGTGGTGATATGCCCAAATCCGTTTTATCAAATCTACGAAGGCGCGGCATTTCTGGCTGGTGCAGAACCATATTTTGTGAATGCCGATCCGAAACGGAATTTTTCGCCGGATTACGCCGATGTACCTGAACAGATCTGGCAGCGGGTCCAGTTGCTGTTTGTCTGCTCACCCGGCAATCCGACCGGTGCCGTGATGAATCTGGAAGACTGGAAACAATTGTTTGCCCTGTCTGACAAATACGGATTCATCATTGCTTCTGACGAGTGCTACTCCGAAATTTATTTTGGCGATCAGGCTCCGCTGGGTGGACTGGAAGCCGCGCACCGTTTGGGCCGCACCGATTTCCCGCGTCTGGTCAGTTTTTCCAGCCTGTCCAAACGCTCCAATGTACCCGGCATGCGTTCCGGCTTTGTGGCTGGCAATGCCGCAATTCTGAAACAGTTTCTGCTGTACCGCACTTACCACGGCTGCGCCATGAGTCCGACCATCCAGGCAGCCTCGGCAGTGGCCTGGCAGGATGAACAGCACGTGATTAAAAACCGCGCGCTGTACAAGGCAAAATTCGATCTGGTCACCCCAATGCTGCAGCAAGTGCTGGATGTGCAGCTGCCAGATGCCGGATTTTATCTGTGGGCCGGCATTAATCGGCAAGATGAACAACTGGGTTCGATGTCCGATACGGACTTTGCAAAACAACTTTATGCCGAATTTAATGTTACTGTACTGCCTGGCAGTTATCTGGCGCGCCATGCGCATGGCATCAATCCAGGCCAGAATCGCATCCGGATGGCACTCGTTGCCGGTGTCGATGAATGTGTGGAAGCTGCGCAACGGCTGGTCACTTTCGCGAAACAACTGAAACTACAATAGCACTCCTCTTTCAATTTTTATAGATCCACACTTTATGTCACTTCAAAACATCATCGATACCGCATGGGAAAACCGTGCGCAATATTCCCCGCAGGCCGCTCCGCTGGAGTTGAAGCAGGCAGTTGCCGAAGTCCTGGCCCAGCTGGATAATGGCACACTGCGCGTGGCCGAGCGGATAGGCACCGGAAACTGGCAAGTCAATCAGTGGGTCAAGAAAGCGGTACTGCTGTCGTTCCGGCTGGAAGAAAACCGGGTGATGCCTTCCGGGGATCATATGCAGTTTTATGACAAGGTGCCGACCAAATTTGCCGGCTACACGGCAGACGACTTTGCCCGTGGCGGTTTTCGGGTAGTACCGCCGGCAGTGGCGCGACGCGGCAGTTTCATCGCAAAAAATGTGGTTTTAATGCCTTCTTACGTCAACATTGGTGCTTATGTCGACGAAGGCGCCATGGTTGACACCTGGGCAACGGTTGGTTCCTGCGCCCAGATCGGCAAAAATGTGCATCTGTCCGGCGGTGTCGGTATCGGCGGCGTGCTCGAACCCATGCAGGCCAATCCCACGATTATTGAAGACAACTGTTTCATCGGCGCGCGCTCTGAAATTGTTGAAGGCGTCATTGTTGAAGAAAACTCGGTCATTTCCATGGGCGTCTATATCGGCCAATCGACCAAAATCTTCGATCGGGCTACCGGCGAAGTCAGTTATGGTCGCGTCCCTTCCGGTTCGGTCGTGGTATCGGGCAATTTGCCCAGCGCCGACGGCAGCTACAGCCTGTATTGTGCCGTGATCGTAAAACGGGTGGATGCACAGACCAGGTCAAAAACCAGCATCAACGAACTGTTGCGTGGCGTATAATTTGCGGTCAGGAAACCGAAGTTCGAATAAAATCGGAATCCCGGAATAAACATATCCACTGGAAGGAAACATCATGGCAATGGAACGTTTGTTTGAATTGATGAAGGAAAAACAGGCATCCGATATGTTTTTCGCAATTAATTCACCAATCCATCTGAAAATTAACGGTAATTTGCTGCCGATTAATAATCAAAAGATGGATCAGGCCAATATCATGGCATTGCTTTCCGAAGTAGTTTCTGCAGAAGACATGGCAAAGCTGCAGCGGGAAAATGAATTGAATCTCGGTATCGGCGCTTCCGGGATCGGCCGTTTCCGGCTCTCCGCATTCCGTCAGCGCGGTTCGATCTCTGCGGTTTTTCGATTTGTACCCGGGCACATTCCGGCATTGAGCGCCTTGCGCCTGCCGGCTGTTCTGGGCGAACTGATCATGGAAAAACGTGGTCTGATTCTGCTGGTCGGGTCCACCGGTTCAGGCAAATCCACCACCATCGCATCCATGCTGGATCATCGCAATACCCAACGCACCGGCCATATTCTGACCATTGAAGATCCGATTGAATATCTGTTCCGCAGTAAAAAATCGATCGTCAACCAGCGTGAAATCGGCACCGATTCGGAAAGTCTGGAAGTGGCGCTGCGCAACTCACTGCGTCAGGCCCCGGACTGCATTCTGATCGGTGAAATTCGCGATGAAGCCACCATGGCCTCGGCCATGTCGTACGCCCAGTCCGGCCATCTGGTTCTGGCTACGCTGCATGCCAACAACAGTTATCAGGCATTGAACCGGATTATTTCCTTTTTCCCGAACGAACACCGTGTTGCACTGCTGCTGGATCTGGCTTCCTCAATCCGTGCCGTGGTTTCGCAGCGTCTGATCAAGGCCATTGATGGCGGGCGTTACCCTGCTGTGGAAGTGCTGCTCAATACCCGCTATGTGGCCGATCTGATCGCCGCCGGAGACATGTCAGAAATCAAGGAAGCCATCGACAAGTCTCTGTCACCCGGCTCACAAACCTTCGAACGCGCACTGCTGCAACTGATCAATGACGGCCTGATTACGCAGGAAGAAGGTCTGGCCAATGCCGATTCGGCCAATAACCTGCTGTGGCTGCTCAATAATGAACAGGCCCAGGGTGGTCAACAGGAGACGGAACCTCCCAAGGTGGAAGAAGCATCGTTTACTGAATTCACGCTGAACATGTAATGAAAGTGACTCTGTACGGAATTCCGAATTGTGATCAGGTTAAAAAGGCGCGCAGCTGGTTAAGTGCACATGCAGTCGAATTTCAGTTCCATGATTTCAAGAAGGCCGGTGTGACGGCTGAGTTGATTTGCTCTTGGCTGACGCATCTGGAAAGTAGCAGTTTAATCAATCGTAAAGGTACTACCTGGCGCAATCTGCCAGTACTCGAACAGGCTTTGGTTGTTGATGACGACAGTGCCATTCAATGCATGGTCAAGTCCCCTTCTGTCATCAAAAGACCGGTTCTTGTGGTACAGAACCCAACCCAGACAGAAATCATCGCAGGATTTTCTGAAGAAAATTACCGGCGCATGTTTAACATTTCCGGCCTCCCTCAATAATTTTAGAGCGGCACGGCGCATTTACCCAATTTATTCAAACGAATTTTTTAAACACTATGAGCAAGACATTACAACTGACCAAGCAGTTAATCGCACTGGAATCCGTTACCCCAACCGATCTGGGTTGCCAGCAACTGATCAAAGACGCCCTGCTGCCGCTTGGCTTCGAGTGTGAATCAATCCAGTCCGGCAATGTCACCAATCTGTGGGCAAAACGCGGCACCACGCAACCGCTGATGGTTTTTGCCGGCCACACCGATGTAGTGCCTACCGGCCCGGTTGATAAATGGCATTCCAGTCCGTTTGTGCCTACCATCCGGCACGGCATGCTGTATGGACGCGGCGCTGCCGACATGAAATGCTCGATTGCCGCCATGCTGGTGGCCACCGAGGAATTTGTACAACAACATCCTGACCATCCAGGCTCGATCGGTTTTTTGATTACCAGCGATGAGGAAGGTCCGGCCGTCGATGGCACGGTGGTCGTATGCAATTTATTGAAGCAGCGCGGCGAACAGCTGGATTACTGTTTGGTCGGCGAGCCCACCTCAGCCCAACACTTTGGCGACACCATCAAAAATGGTCGGCGCGGTTCGATGACCGGCAAGCTCGTCGTCCACGGCATTCAGGGTCATATCGCCTATCCGCAACTGGCAAAAAATCCGATCCATCTCGCCGCGCCGGCGATTGCCGAACTGACCAGCGAAGTCTGGGACCAGGCCAATGAATATTATCTGCCGACTTCATTTCAGATTTCCAATATCCATGCCGGCACCGGCGCTTCCAACGTCATACCGGGAACCCTCACGGTCGATTTCAATTTCCGTTTTTCGACCGCCAGCACTGCCCCGGGTTTGCAACAGCGGGTGCGCGCCATTCTGGACCGGCATGAACTACACTACGATCTGGACTGGACTGTGGGCGGTCAACCGTTTTTGACCCCCAAGGGCACGTTAAGCGATGCATTGGCTGCGGCGATTCTGTCTGAGACCGGATTGGTCACAGAATTATCAACGACGGGCGGCACGTCGGACGGTCGGTTTATTGCGCAGATCTGTCCGCAGGTTATTGAGTTTGGCCCCATCAATGCGAGTATTCACAAGATTGATGAACACATTGCGGTGAGTGAAATTGAGCCGCTGAAAAATATTTATCGCAAGACTCTGGAAAATATTTTGTTGTAAAACCGGACCAGTTCTCACTGACTCGGCGCTCCCGTCATTTGTTCAAATTTATGAAAAATCCTATGTTAACCACCCACCCCTTCACTACCGTGCGCGATGTACTGCGCTATGCGGTCAGCCGCTTCAACGCGGCAAAACTGGTCTTCGGCCAGGGTTCTGCCAATGCCCTCGATGAAGCCGCCTATCTGATTCTGCATACCCTCAGTCTGCCCCTCGATAACCTCGACATGTACCTCGATGCGCATTTGCTCCCGAATGAAATTGCCGAAATTCTGAAAGTAATCGAGCGGCGCGCCACCGACCGGGTACCGGCGGCCTACATTACCAACGAAGCGTGGCTGGGCACTTACCAGTTTTATGTGGATGAACGCGTGATTGTGCCGCGTTCGTTCATCGCCGAACTGATTCCAGGCTACCTGTCACCGTGGGTCAGCGATCCGGACGCCATTACCGACATTCTGGAATTGTGTACCGGTTCAGGCTGCCTGCCGATCATGCTGGCCGATGCGTTTCCGCAGTCTCATGTGGTCACTGCTGACATTTCATCGGCGGCCCTCGAAGTGGCAAAAATCAATGTCGACACTTACGAACTGCAGGATCGCATTACTCTGGTTGAATCCGATCTGTACAAAAACGTGCCGCACAAAAAATATCAGCTCATTGTGTCCAATCCGCCCTACGTCAACAGCCAGTCCATGAGCACACTGCCGCAGGAATATCTGCATGAACCGCAGATTGCGCTCGGTGGCGGGCCCGACGGCATGGATCTGGTGCGCACGATTATTTCGCAGGCAAAAAAATATCTGACTGCAGATGGCATCCTGATCGTTGAAATCGGTCATGAACGTGCCTATGCCGAAGCGGCGTTTCCTGAGCTTGACTTCACCTGGGTGACGACGTCAGCCGGTGACGACATGGTATTTCTGCTCACAGCCGACCAATTAACTTAGACCCCCTTACCAGACACCATAATGATTCGTTTTCAACAGCTACACCTCATGCGCGGCACCAAACCTTTGTTCGAGGGTGTAGATCTCACGCTCAATCCGCGTGAAAAAATCGGTCTGATCGGCTCCAACGGTGCCGGCAAATCCAGCCTGTTTGCCATGCTCAGAAATGAGATCCATTCCGACCAGGGCAGTCTTGATTTTCCGGCCCAGTGGCAGGTTGCCTACGTGGCGCAGGAAACACCGGCGCTGGAACGCTCGGCGCTTGACTATGCCATTGATGGCGATACCCGCCTGCGCAAACTGGAAAACCGGTTAGCGGAACTGGAAACCCAGGAAGCCACCGACGCCAACGGCAACGAGATAGCCGAAGTGTATATTGCGCTGGCCGATGCCGATGCGTATACGGTGGTCTCGCGCGCTGAACAGCTGTTGCTGGGACTGGGTTTTACCATGGCCCAGATGACCCAGTCAGTAGCCAGTTTTTCCGGCGGCTGGAGAATGCGCCTGAATCTGGCCCAGGCACTGATGTGCCAGTCCGACCTGCTGCTGCTCGATGAACCGACCAACCATCTGGATCTGGATGCCATTATCTGGCTGGAAGAATGGCTCAATCGTTATGCCGGCACCCTGATCATCATTTCCCATGACCGCGATTTTCTGGATGGCGTGGTCAATGTGATCGTGCATATCGATGAGCGCAAACTGAAACGCTACGGCGGCAATTACACCAGCTTCGAACGTCAGCGTCTGGCTCAGCTGGAACTGGCTGCGGGCATGATCGAAAAGCAGAACCGGCAACGGGCCCATTTACAATCGTTTATTGACCGCTTCAAGGCCAAGGCCAGCAAGGCCAAGCAGGCTCAAAGTCGCGTCAAGGCACTGGCGCGCATGGATGAGATGGCACCGTTACGCGCTGCCGCCGAATTTTCGTTCGAATTCCGCGAGCCGCTCAACGCCCCCAATCCGCTGCTGGTCATGGAAGAGGTCAGCGCCGGCTATTTTCTGGACGAATTTGACCCCAGCAAGACCAAAGTCATTGTCGACGATATCAATTTTTCGCTGCAGATCGGTCAGCGCATTGGCCTGTTGGGCGTGAATGGCGCGGGCAAATCAACCCTGATCAAAACCATTGCCGGCGAACTCAATCCAATCCGCGGGGATGCCCATCTGGGCAAGGGACTGACCATCGGCTACTTCGCCCAGCATCAGGTTGAAATGCTGCGCCATGACGAATCTCCACTGTGGCATCTGGTCAAAATCGCACCCAACGTGCGCGAGCAGGAATTACGCAATTTCCTGGGCAGCTTCAATTTTCCCGGCACCATGGTGACCTCGCCGATCAAACCCTTTTCAGGCGGTGAAAAAGCCCGGCTGGCACTGGCTCTGATCGTCTGGCAGCGCCCCAACCTGCTGCTGCTCGATGAACCGACCAACCATCTGGATCTGGAAACCCGCGAAGCGCTGACCGATGCACTGGCGCAGTTTGAAGGCACGGTCGTGCTGGTTTCCCATGACCGGCATTTGCTGCGCGCCACAACGGATCAGTTCATTATTGTGGCCGATGGCCAGCTCAAACCGTTTGACGGTGATCTGGATGACTACAAGGACTGGTTGCTGCAAAATAAACTGGCCAATATTGAGGCGGTAAAAAAACAGGCTGCCGAAGCAAAATTGACCACCAGCGCCCCGACCCCAGTGCCGGCCAAAGTCAAGGCATCTACCCTGAATCCCACCCAGAAGAAGGCTCTGGAAACCAAAATTCAACGATTGGATGATGAAATCAGCAAGCTTAATCGTGAATTGACATCGATTGCCGGCAAACTGGAAGACGCGGGAATTTACGATGATAAACGCAAGGCAGAACTAAAGGATCTTTTGACAACCCAGTCGGTTGGGCAGAAAAATCTGGAAACGGCTGAATTGGCATGGCTGGAGTTGAACGAACAGCTTGAAAACTGAAGATGATTTATGAGTGTCAGCGGCGGAGTGGATAACTGCTTACCGATTCATTGACCTGACGGCGCAGTGCACGTCTTTCTTCTTTGGTAAGTGCTTTCCTTTCCTGCGCATCTCCGACCACTGTCGGGTTTTGCTGACTGAGGTTCTGTTTTTGATTGTTATTCAAACTGGCATAATTGCCGGCGCGTCCGGCATATTTTCCCTGTCGGTGTGCGGCGGTTCTGACGGACTTGTCGCCAGCCGCCGGCGCTTCATCTGCCAGACTGATGCAGCACTGGCAGAGTAAAAAAAAGCACAGAGACAAACGTAATCGGAGCATCATTTTCAATCAGGAAAAATCGGATCTTGTTTTAAATATTGTGTGATTGTAGGTGCCAGACCTTATAACAATGCTGAATTATGCCGTAAAGTATGTAACAATTTGTGGATCTACGAGTAAATTTCACATTGCAGTCCAATCTCACCCAAGACATCCATGCCTACTGACATCACATCCAGCCCGACAGCAGCCCAGCCTGCCCACCAAGCAAAAATCCTGGTCGTGGACGATGACCTGCGTTTGCGTGAACTGTTGCGCCGCTATTTAAGTGAGCAAAATTTCAATGTTTATACTGCGGAAAATGCCACGGCCATGAATAAACTGTGGCAGCGCGAGCGTTATGACCTGCTGGTACTGGACCTGATGCTACCCGGTGAAGACGGGCTGTCGATCTGCCGGCGGTTACGTGGCATCGGTGACAAAACGCCAATTATCATGCTCACAGCCAAAGGTGAGGATATCGACCGCATCATCGGACTTGAAATGGGTGCCGATGATTACCTGCCCAAACCGTTCAATCCGCGCGAACTGGTGGCCCGCATCAACGCCGTACTGCGGCGCAAAGGCAGTGAAGAAGCACCGGGTGCACCGTCAGAAACGCCGCAAACCTTTGAATTTGGCGGTTTCACGCTGGATCTTGGCACCCGCACTCTGAAAAAAGGCAGTGAGAGCATCCCGATCACTACCGGTGAGTTTTCGGTCCTGAAAGTGTTTGCCCGCCACGCCCGCCAACCGCTGTCACGCGAAAAACTCATGGAACTCGCGCGCGGCCGGGAATACGAAGTGTATGACCGCAGTCTGGACGTGCAGATTTCCAGACTCAGGAAACTGATCGAACCTGATCCAGCCAACCCGCTGTATATCCAGACCGTCTGGGGTCTGGGCTATGTCTTTATTCCTGAAGGTCAGCCACGTTAATGCCGTCTTTAACAGGACAATTCGTCTGGATGAAAAGCGGGCTGTTCTGGCGCACATTTTTCTTTCTGACGTTTGCCATTTTCATGAGTTTGGCCACCTGGTTTTTTACCTTTCAAATCAGCGAAGAAAAGCCGCATGCGCAACTGGTGGCATCGCAATTGCTGTCGGTAATAACGATTACCAAGGCCGCGCTGATTCATGCTGCATCTGAAAAACGTCAGGAACTGCTATTTGATCTGGCCAGCAATGATGGCGTGCGCATTTACGCGCTGGAAGATACCGACGTAATCGAACCGCCCCCGGAGAGCGTCTACATGCCGGAACTGCAGCGCATCGTGCGCGCCAGACTCGGCGCCGGCACCATTTTTTCACGACGCGTCAATGGCATTGACGGTTTCTGGGTCAGCTTCCAGATCGAAGACGACGACTACTGGATTGTTTTCGAGCCGGACCGCTTCACCACGGTATCCAACTGGCGCTGGATCAGTTGGTCGGCGCTGATTTTACTCATGTCGATTCTGGCTGCGATGGTTATTTCACGACTGATCAACCAGCCTCTGGCACGCCTTTCACAAGCCGCCAGTGCCATTACCGAAGGTCGGGTATTACGACCGCTGCCTGAAACCGGCATAGCGGAAATTCGAGAAACCAATCGCAGTTTCAATCAGATGGCGCAGGAACTGGCCCGTCTGGATTCAGACCGCACCATTATTCTGGCCGGCATATCCCATGATCTGCGTACGCCCCTGGCGCGACTGCAGCTGGAAGTCGAACTGGCGCACCTGACCGACAGCGCCCGGCTCGGCATGCAGTCCGACATTGAGCAGATGGATGCCATCATCGGCCAGTTTCTTGACTTCGCCAAACCGATGGATGCCACGCGCATTTCAACACTGAATTTATCCGAACTGCTGGAGTCGGTGGTTCAATCGGCACAGCGGCTGCCTGATATCCACATCAAACATCACATTGCCGAAAACCTGATCATTTCCGGTAATTTCGTTGAAATCAGCCGGCTGATCAATAACCTGATTGAAAATGCGCGACGCTACGGAAAAACACAAGACAAGAGTTACGCTGAAATCACACTGGTGTGCAAAATCCAGGAGCGCAACAAGGTGCGACGCATAGTCCTGCAGTTTTCTGACAGCGGACCCGGGATTCCGGAAGAAGATACCGAACGGCTGCTGCGTCCATTTACCCGTGTGGATGGGGCACGCTCACAGGCCAATGGTGCCGGGCTGGGGCTGGCGATCGTGCACCGGATCGTGCAGCAGCATCGGGCTTCCATGCGGCTGATCAACCGCAATGGGTTGGTGATTGAGATTGTGTTCAGGGATCCGTCGGTAGGGAATTCGGCGTCTTGATTTAAGCGCAGCCATGAGAACGCTCAAACTCAATCCTGTTCCACAATCGGCCCAGCTTTAAACAACGCCCTGCGCAATTCCATATCCAGCTTCGGATCATGGCGCCGAATCCATTCCAGAAACATGGCAATATTTTTCCTCTCAGCTTCCCGGGTTGCCCCAAGAATGGAAAGCAGCGACGTATCGGTACACGCGTCAAGCCGCTGATTGCAGCGGTCCAGTTCAAGCAGCGTTTCCGACAGCGACACAATGGCCCGGTGCATATCCATGGTCGGTGCCGTCAGGTTCTGTGATTCTTCCATAATGCCTTCCTCAATTTTTAACGTGCCGGTTTTCTGACCTGTTTAATGCCGCCCTGCCCGGTTTCTATCGTAAATTTGGCTTCGCTGTCACTGCCAAGTACCTTGACCAGGTACGGCATGACTTCTTTGAGCATGGTTTCCAGTACCCACGGCGGGTTGAAGATAAACATGCCACTGCTGTGCAATCCGAAACCATCCGGCATTGCCTGACTGACTGACAACGTCACATTGAGCCAACTCTCAGAAGGCACCTGGGATAATTTTCTGGCGAATTCACGCGATTCCTGACGCTGCAGCACCGGATACCAAACCGCAATCATAGCGCTGGGAAAACGCTGCAAGGCATCTGCCACGGTATCTTTAACCCGCTTGTAATCGCGCTTGTCTTCATACGGCGGATCGATCAACACCAGTGCGCGGCGCTGCTGGGGAGGCAGCAACGCCTTGAGTCCTTCGAAACCGTCACCGGCCATAATCATGATGCGTTTGCCGCGCGCCTTTTGCCCCTGTTCAGCTTGATGTGCTTCGCGTTTCTTGACATTTTCCTGCAGGATCTTGACATCACTGGGATGCAGTTCAAACAGGCGCAAACGGTCATCCAGACGCAGCTTCGGTTCCGCGCAAAACGGCGACCCGGGGTAATAGCGCAGCTTGCCGCTCGGATTCAGGGTCTTGATCAGGGCGACATATTCCTTGATTTCCTTGGGCAAATCCGAACGCTCCCACAGTTTGGCAATGCCGGTTTCATACTCGGCATTTTTGGCGGCGTAGCCAGTATCGAGCGCATACAGTCCGGCTCCGGCGTGGGTATCGATATACATGTACGGCGCTTCTTTTTGCCCCATGTAATTGATGAGCTGGATGGTAATGAAATGCTTCAGTACATCAGCATGATTGCCGGCGTGAAAAGCGTGGCGGTAACTTAACATAGGGTGATTTTTCTAAAAGGGTGCTGCCAGGTTGGTGCAAAATTCAGGGAGATTAATCGGCAATGCGCTTGCCAACGATGATCAGGTCACGTTCTATGCCGTCCAGAACGGCAATTCTGGGCATGACCGCCCAGCGCTGATAATCAAACTTTTCAAACAGTCGCAGACTCGGCGTGTTGTGTCCAAAGATATAGCCCAGCAGGGTATGCACGCCGATCTGTGGGCCGTACGACTCGGCGAGTTCGAGGCAATAGCTGCCCCAGCCATGGCCGCGCGCCTCAGGATGCAGATACACAGAAACTTCAACAGTTCCATCATAGGCGGCGCGTTTCTTGAAATCCGAAAACGACATCCAGCCGATCACCTTTTTACCCTGTTCGGGCGGGGTTTCAAGTACCCAAAGCGGACGAAACCCCGGCGTATGTTCATGAAACCAGTCCAGCCGCGATTCCACACTGATTTCAGTCAGGTCGGCAGTGACCTGACGCGATGCGATGGTTGAGTTATAAATACTGACTATGGCCGGTAGATCGGACAGTTCTGCAAAACGGTGAATGGGCATAGTCTCTACTGATTACAGGGTGTGGGTGATACGGGTCGAGCGTAATGCCGAGCCCAGCAGTTCTTCAATACGGCCGCGGATGCGCACGCCGCTGTCATCAGACGGAAAATGCACGCCTATGCCCTGCGACTTGTTGTTGCCGGCAGTTGACGGCGTAACCCAGGCTACCTTGCCGGCGATCGGGTATTTATTGGAATCATCCAGCAAAGTCAGGATCAGATAAATTTCATCGCCAAGATTGTAATTTTTATTGGTTGGTACAAATATGCCGCCATTTTTCAGAAACGGCATATAGGCCGAATAAAGTGCTGCCTTTTCTTTGATTACCAATGAAAGCACCGAAGGACGCACGGCAGAAAGGGAGGCAGTTGGAGCTTCGGGAATATCAGCCATGTTTAACTTTCAAAATACCTTCAGTGCCGAATTGATCATTGATTCGTCATTGATTCGTTATAGTTTATTAACGCTTCTGGGACAACTCTATGTACTCCAGCAACATCTCTTCAATCAGCAATTTTGGCGCGAGCGGGTGATCAGCCACCGCGCGTCTTTGCGTATTCGTATCCAGCAATTTAAGCATTGCCGGCATCGACATATCCGCGGCGACCTGTTTAATTTCTTTTTGGTAGCGAGGATAATAACGGATTTTCCCGGTTAATTTAAAGGAAAAAACGTCATATAACCAGCGCTGCATCCAGGAAAGTAACAAAGAAATCGCCGTTTTCTGTAATTTGTCTGCCAATTTCAGCGCCCCGGCAAGATCAGGACGTTGTAGTTGCTGCAGAAATTCCTCCTGCAGCACAACGCTTTCGGACTCAGACGCTTCGGCCGCGGCAAGCGGTGAGCCGCCCTGTTCAGCCAGAAACTGTTCCGGTTTTTTGATATTTTGCAGGGCCAGCCATGCCATAGCCTGCTCGGTATCCGGCATCGGCAGAGCAAACTGGTGGCAGCGCGAAATCATGGTCGGCAGCAAGGCATCCATGCTGTTTGTGACCAGGATAAAAACGGTATTCGGTCCAGGCTCCTCCAGCGATTTCAGCAAGGCATTCGATGCAGCCACATTCATCGCTTCAGCAGGATAAATGACGACCGTGCGCATGCCGGCCCGGTGGGTGGAAATATTCAGAAATTCCGACAGGGCGCGCACCTGATTAATGACGATTTCTTTGGACGGCGCCCGGCTGGATTTTGCTGCCGACTTGCCGCTGGCGACTTCCTCACCTTCGGCTTCAGATAATTCCGATTCCAGAATTTCAGGGCGCAGGCGCCGATAATCCGGATGACTGTACTGGCTGAACCATCCGCATGAATCACAACTGCCGCAGGCCTGACCATCCTGTTGCGGGGCTTCACACAGCAACGACTGCGCCAGCCATTCGGCAAACACTGTTTTACCTATCCCCTGCGGACCGTGCAGCAAAATGGCGTGCGGCCAGCGTGGATGCAATTGCCGGATTTGCACCCAGGCGGACTGTTGCCATGGATAGAGGTTGGAATTCATGGATGCGAATTTGTTCAAAAGCAGCATTTTACTGCATGCGACCACGCATAAACCAAACGATTCACCATAAAACCGGGATGGTTCAGCGATAATGTGGTTCAAAACCTTGAACCAATTTAACGAAAACACTTGTATGCACACAGAAACCGGCCCACTCGTTCTGGTCCTCGACACCAACGTATGTCTGGACTTGTTTGTCTTTCACGACGCACGCTGGGCGCTGTTAATGACCGGCCTGCAAAACGGCACGCTGCGTGCCATCACCAGCACGGCATGCCGGGATGAATGGCTGGCGGTATTGCAATATACACATCTGCCCGTCAATGAACAGAACCGGGCCGGCATTATCGAGGCCTTTGATGAATTGATAACCTGTTCGAATCCGCTATCGTCAACTAACATGAAGCTGCCAGTCTGTACCGACCCCGACGACCAGAAATTTATGGAACACGCCCGTGACGGCAAGGTAGCGTGCCTGATCACAAAGGATAAAGCACTGTTGAAATGCGCAAAAAAAGTGGCACAGTCCGGACTGTTCCAGATCATGTCGCCAGAATCATTTTTGAAATTGATGCTGGTGTAGTTTCACTTTTTTTATTTCTCTGATGAATTTATGGTTGTTTTTATCAAACTATGACATATGCTGATAACTGTGATTTATCCTCAACATTAATCTCATTTAATTATTAATTTTATGGAACTAAATTAATAGTTACGAAATTTTTTTTAGCAACTTTCGCACATCATGGAGATCAACGGACTATGAGCGACTCAGAAGAAGATCTGGAAGCGCTGTTTGACTCAGTGGCCGCACAGCCAGCAGCTGTCAGTCAACCAGCCAATGGGCAGCCTGTTGCTGCCAGGGACGACCCGGAACTGGTGGATCCGGCCACCAACAAACCCATATTTGAACGCCTCGGCGGTGTGGTGCGGGTATTGCATGACTCAATGCGTGAACTGGGCTACGACAGATCACTGGCCGATGTAACGCACCAGATTACCGACGCGCACGGCCGACTGGAACACATTGCCACGCTGACCGAACAGGCTGCCAATAAAGTATTGAATGCCACCGACGAAGGCATGCCGGCTCAGGACGAGCTGGCTAAAAAAGCCAAGGACATCGACGACCGCTGGGCCAGTCTGTTCGCCGGAAAAATGAGCATCGACGCCTTTAAGGTGCTGTCCAAAGATTCACAGAATTTTGCCAGGGACACGATCGCATCCACCGAAGAAGAAAAAGCGCGACTGTTAAGCATCATGATGTCGCAGGATTTTCAGGATCTGACCGGGCAGCTGATCAAAAAAGTGGTGGCCATCACCAGTGCCGTGGAACGTGAACTGGCGCAGATCCTGATCGACAATGCGCCGGCTTCTACCAAAGAGAAAGCGGTCGAACTGATGTCGGGCCCGTCTCAGCCTGCCCATGCCATGGAACAGGATGACGTAGATAATCTACTTGATAGTTTGGGTTTCTAATGGATGATGACATGCTCAAAGAATTCGTTGTCGAGGCCCTGGACCTCGCAACGAATGTGGAAGAACACTTGCTCTCGCTGGAGCGCAATCCTGATGACATGCAAACGTTGAATGCTGTTTTCAGATCATTTCACACCATCAAAGGTGGTGCCGGGTTCATGAACCTGACGGCCATGGTATCGGCCTGCCACCTGACTGAAAATCTGTTTGACGCATTACGAACCGGCAAGGCACCGGTGACACTGACCGCAATTGAAGCCGCGCTGGAAGCCAGCGGGTTCGTTGCCGATCAGCTCAAGGCATTGCATAACGGTGTCACTCCGGACCAGCTGTCAACCATGCCGCACGCGCTCGAAGTCGTGCTGACCAATGCCATCGAAGGAAAAACCGTACAGCTGAATCCGACCGCCAATACGGTTGCGCCGGCGGTTACGGCACCTGCTGCGGCTGCACCGGCTGCCACGGTCGGTTCGCCCGACGAAGACCGGGTCGACTGGAATGCACTGTATAACGCCGTGGTGCCGCCAGGTACCGTTGCAGCACCAGGCACTGCTTCTGTGGCCGCTTCTGCGCCCGTGCAGGCAGCCAGTACCGCTCCGTTGGTCAAGGTCAGCTCGGCCGAAGTCAAACAGCACGTTGCACCACCCAAAGAAGAAAGCATCCGCATCGACGCTATCAAACTGGATGTACTGCTGGAAGTGGCCGGTGAATCGGTTCAGGCAGCCAATCAGGCTGGCGTGCTGCTGGAAAAACTCTCACAGTTCAAATTTGATGACAATGCCACGGCATTGATGACCGCATTGACCGAAACACTGTCACGCGCGTCGCGCTACTCCACCGAATTGCAGCGTGCCTCGCTGGCCACCCGGATGCAGCCGGTCGGTCGATTGTTCCAGAAATTCCCGCGTCTGGTCAGAGAACTGGCCAAGGATCTGGAAAAAGATGTCGATCTGCAGATTTCAGGTGCAGAAACCGAAGTGGATCGGGTTGTGGTCGACAGTCTGTATGATCCGCTGGTACACATGCTGCGCAACTCGCTCGACCATGGTATTGAAACCCGGGAAGATCGCGCCAAAACCAAGAAGCCGGCCAAGTCGGTCATTTCTTTGAAAGCTTGGCAGGAAGCCAGCAGTGTCATGATTGAAGTGACCGATGACGGTCGCGGCATGGATGCCAACAAGTTGCGTGAAAAAGCCATCGCCAAAGGTTTGATCAGCGAGTCCGATGCACGCAGTCATGAGGAAGCGTATCAGCTGGTGTTCCTGCCGGGCTTCTCTACCAAGGAAGTCGCCTCCAGTGTTTCGGGGCGCGGCGTGGGCATGGACGTGGTCAAAACCGCGGTGGAAAAACATCGGGGCGACATCAAAATCTCGTCCGGGCTGGGAACCGGAACTACCTTCCTGATCCGCCTGCCGATTGAACTGTCTATCGTTCCGACCATGCTGGTCAGAACCTCCAGTGCCTCACTGGCGTTGCCCATGGCAGTCGTGCAGCGCGTCGTGGAGTTGCCCGAAATTTATGAAACCGTCGGTGGTTCGGCAGTCATGCGCGATCAGGGCATACCGCTGCCGGTCAAATCGCTGGCCAGCATTCTCGGCTATGAGCCTTGTACCGAGCGGGTCGGGATCGTCATCGCAGCAGAAAATCCTTACATCCTGGCGCTGGAATCAGTCGATGGCACCTCAGATCTGGTAATCAAGCCACTGACCTGCATCAGCACCCCCGGCATTACCGGTACGGCGCGCTCAGCTGAAGGTGAGCTGGTTCTGGTAATCGGACTGGGCTTTTTGTTGCAGGGTTGTGATTCGCTGGGTGCCGTGCTGGCCTGATATTGGTTGCACCATTAAGAAAAGGAAGGTCTCCGCTTGGGAAACCTTCCTTTTTGTTTTGTGCATATAATGGCCCCCTGATTGAACTTCAGGCGTCAATGCCAGTACGCCCAACTCGCCCAACATGCCTACACTGCTTGAAACAATGATTTTTTCTGACCGGTTCGGTTCACTTGGACCCGCGTTTTCGCACCAGCAGAACCCAACCCCTTTGCCTGACCCCTATCTGATTGCCCTCAGTCCGACCAGTATGGCGCTGTGCAATATCCATGCTGAACAAACACAGAGCGAAGTATTCACCCGGATTTTCACCGGCAATGTACTGGCAGCAGGTTGCACCCCGCGTGCAGCAGTCTATTCCGGCCATCAGTTCGGCCAGTGGGCTGGCCAGCTCGGTGACGGCCGCGCGCTGCTGCTGGGTGAACTGGCCGGCAATGAAATACAGCTCAAAGGCGCCGGTCTCACTCCTTTTTCCCGTATGGGCGATGGCCGGGCCGTGTTGCGCTCATCAATCCGGGAATTTCTGTGTTCGGAAGCCATGGTCGGTCTGGGCATACCCAGCACGCGGGCATTATGCATTACCGGGTCAAACCAGATGATCATGCGCGAAATGCCGGAAAGCACCGCGGTGGTAACGCGAGTCGCTCCCAGCTTTATCCGCTTCGGTTCATTTGAGCACTGGTACTACCGCAATGACCTGGAGTCGCTGACACAACTCGCTGATTTTGTCATTGCAAACTACTACCCCTACTTGTCGGACCAGGCAAATCCTTACACGTCAATGCTCACCGAAGTTACCCGACGTACCGCCCACCTGATGGCCCAATGGCAAACGGTCGGTTTTATGCATGGGGTCATGAATACCGACAATATGTCGATTTTGGGATTGACGCTGGACTACGGCCCTTTCGGTTTTATGGAAGCCTACAATCCGGGCCATATCTGCAATCACAGTGATGATCTGGGGCGCTATTCCTACGCCAACCAGCCGCAGATCGGTGAGTGGAACTGCCAGGCGCTGGCGCAGGCCTTATTGCCGTTGATTGGAACCGTTGAAGACGCAATGACCGCCCTGTCGTGTTATAAAACCGAATACCAGTCAAAACTGGGACAACTGTGGCATGCCAAACTCGGCCTGCAAACCGAGAGCGCGCAAGATCGCGATCTGATTGCGTCCATGCTGACCATGATGCAGATTAACCGACTCGATTTCACGGTGTTTTTCCGCCGTCTTGCCGATATCCGAAAACAGGATGACAGCATGGATTATCTGATCAGCGACCTGTGCCTGGATCGTTCTGCATTCGAAGACTGGATCCGCCGTTACCGCGCGCGCCTGATCACTGAAACCAGTACCGATGACGAACGTCAGCGCGCCATGCGCGCGGCCAATCCCAAATATATCCTGCGCAAATATCTGGCTCAGATTGCCATTGACGCTGCGCAGCGCGGGGATTTTTCGGAAATTGCCCGATTAACGCAAATTCTGGCCCGTCCGTTTGACGAGCAACCGGAACACGAATCCTATGCCAGCCTGCCTCCGGACTGGGGACGGGAACTTTCAGTCAGCTGCTCTTCTTAACCAGGAATATTCAAATGAACAAAGTCATTAAATCCGACGACGAATGGCGCGCGCTATTGAGCCCGACCGAATTTCAGGTCAGCCGCAAAGCCGATACCGAGCGGGCCTTTACCGGCAAATTCTGGGATCACCATCAAAACGGCATCTACACCTGCGTGTGCTGCAACACAGCGCTGTTTGCCTCGGACGCCAAATTTGATTCGGGTTGCGGCTGGCCCAGTTATTTCAAAGCGCTCAATACCGACCATGTCCGGGAAATTGTCGATCGTTCACATGGCATGACACGCACTGAAATTGTGTGTAATATCTGCGACGCGCATCTGGGGCACGTTTTTCCAGATGGTCCGGCACCAACCGGCCTGCGCTACTGCATCAATTCAGCGTCGCTGCGCTTTGATCCAACTCCTTGAAATCAGTCAGTTAAATCCCCGATGAAAATTATTTTTGATCTGTTCCCGGTTTTTATGTTTTACGCAGTGTTCAAGTGGGCAGAAGGACATGCCGCTGCCGCACTGAATTTCATGCAGACTTACTTTGGCAGCCTGATTTCCGGCGGCGCCATTACGCTGCAGCAGGCGCCCATCATCCTTGCCACCACAGTCACGGTGGCGGCCGCGGCAACCCAGATCGGCACCTTGCTCATCCGTCGCAAAAAAATTGACGGCATGCTGTGGGCTTCATTTCTGATCATTACCATCCTGGGCGGACTGACCATTTATTTTCATAACGAAAATTTCATCAAATGGAAGCCAACCATGCTGTACTGGTGCCTGGCCGGCGCACTGCTGTTCAGCCAGCTGGTCATGAAAAAGAACCTCACCCGTTCCATCATGAAACAGCTCGAAGAAGAAATGAACATACCTGAAACGGTCTGGACCCGGCTGAACCTGGTCTGGATCCTGTTCTATGTCGGCATGGGCTTTTTGAACCTGCTCGTCGCTTTCAATTTTAGCAACGCGGTGTGGGTCAATTTCAAGCTGGGCAGCATGGGCATTGTATTCGTGTTCCTGCTAGTACAACTTATCTATTTGTCACGCTTTGGCAAACCATCGGAAGAATCAAGTTGAGTACCCAATCTGAACAACGCATGGCCCAAATCCGGCAGCGCCTGGCCATTCTGAATCCACAGATCTGCGAAGTCACCGATGACTCGGCCCGACATGCCGGTCATGCCGGTGCTGCATCGGGCGCGGGGCATTATTCGGTTACAATTTCCTCACAAAAATTTAATGGCCTAAAACTTATCGAACGGCACCGACTGGTGTATTATGCCGTTGGCGATTTAATGCAGACTGAGATACATGCATTGGCCATTACTGCTTTGGAAATTAAAGATCGGCCTTAATTTTTTTACATAATGCTTTTATAAACATAATTTAGGATTTCATAATGACTTTCAAACCTGCTCATTTGTTGCTTTTATTATTAGCGCTGGCAACTGCCCCTGTCATGGCACAAAACGTGGCAGTCGTAAACGGCACTGCAATCCCATCATCCCGCGTTGATGAAATGGTAAAACAGATTACATCGCAACAGAATGCACCTCAGGATTCTCCCGATCTGCGACTGAAAGTAAAAGAAGAATTAATCACCCGCGAAATTCTGGTACAGGCTGCCGACAAGGCAGGTCTGGCAAAAACTGAAGAAGTCAAATCACAGTTGGCCATGGCCCGTCAATCAATCCTGATCCGTGCACTGGTCGCCGATTACGTTAAAAAGAATCCGGTTTCCGACGCAGAAGTGGCTGCCGAATATGCCCGTATCAAACAACAGGCTGGCGACAAGGAATATCATGTGCGCCATATTCTGTTAGGCACTGACGAAGAAGCCAAGGCAGTCATCGCCAAACTGAAAGCCGGCGCAAGTTTTGAAGAACTGGCCAAACAATCCAAGGATACCGGCTCTGCCAATAATGGCGGTGATCTGGACTGGGCAACACCTGCCGCATTCGTAAAGCCATTCTCTGATGCCATGGTGGGCCTGCAAAAAGGTCAGATGACTGAAACTCCGGTTCAGTCACAGTATGGATTTCATGTGATCAAAGTGGAAGACATCCGTCCTGCCAAGATCCCCGCACTGGAAGATGTAAAACGTCAGATCGTAGACGGACTGCAACAGAAAAAACTGCAGGCTTTCCAGGAAGAACTGCGTAAAAAGGCAGTCATCAAAT
The DNA here is from genome assembly GCA_043758755.1 of Oxalobacteraceae bacterium. Lineage (GTDB taxonomy): Bacteria > Pseudomonadota > Gammaproteobacteria > Burkholderiales > Burkholderiaceae_D > Solimicrobium. The sequence goes on along the minus strand of JAYVMW010000049.1, from coordinate 71,004 downwards.
AACAACCAGATACCTGGTTCTGTTGTCAAAAAGGGCATCTTCGGATGCCTTTTTTTGTGACCCGGAACTCGAGGGTAATTCGACCTCTGATTGGGCCATTGAATCGGGATTGAGCACCCTACCATGTCTCCTGATGGCCAGATAGAAATCATGGAGGTTTAATATGTCAGTCACCGCTCTAGGCAGCTTTCAGCAGCTTGCCTCTACTCAGGCCTATGCCGGCCAGCAGGTAAACAAACAGCCTCAATCCACTGGCAGCACGGCGCCGGTTGGTAAAAATGGCAATAATTTTATTCAGTCGATCAGCAGTGCGTTGTCGCAGCTCGGAGTAGGTCCAACCACCACCGGCAACGATACGGACGGCGCCGGCGCAACCGCCAGTACCTCAGCCACAACAGGAACGACATCCACCAGCTCCAGCCAGTCGAAGGAACAGGCGCTGCAGGCCTTTGTACAGAATCTGCTGGCCGCCATTCAGTCTCAGCTAAGCGGTTCCGGCAGTTCTTCCGGGTCCGGCCACCATCACCATGGCGCAGGCGGGGTTGGCAAAGTGGAAAGTGGCATACAGGATCTCATTAATCAATTAAGTTCCAGCACCACAACACCCGGCGCCGGCCCGGCAACTGCGGTTAGCTCGACCACAGGCACCAATCCTTTGGCCGCATTGCAAAGCAGCTTTAACAATTTATTGAGTGTTGACGGAATTTCAGGTTCAGGGAAATCACTGTCCGGTTTTTTACAGAATCTGGAAACCAATCTGCAAGGCTCAGGCATCTCAGGGAATGTAGTACAAACCAAGGCATAGACTTACGGTAAAAAAAACGGCGCTTCAGAAACGAAGCGCCGTTTTTACGTTAACTCAATCCAGCTTCTCACCCCACCCACTTGCGGGCATTTCTGAACATGCGCATCCACGGTGAATATTCGCCCCACCCTTTCGGGCTCCAGGAATGAATCGCGCTGCGGAACACGCGTTCCGGATGCGGCATCATCGCAGTGAAGCGACCATCGGCAGTCGTGACTGCCGTAATGCCGCGCGGTGATCCGTTAGGATTGTAGGGATACGATTCGGTAGCCTGTCCACGATTGTCAACAAAGCGCAATCCCACCAGCACTTCGTCGATATTTCCTGTGGTAGAAAAATCGGCATACCCCTCACCGTGTGAAACAACAATCGGTGCCTGGGTACCGTTCATGTCCTGCATGAAGATCGAAGGGCTGGCAGTGACTTCCGCCATGACAAAACGGCCCTCAAACTGTTCTGATTTATTACGGGTAAATTTGGGCCAGGCGTGCGCGCCGGGGATGATGGATTTAAGATTTGACAGCATCTGACAGCCATTGCAAATGCCCAGGCCAAAGGTATCCTTGCGCTGGAAAAATTCGGCAAACTGATCCGCCAATTGCGCATGGAACAGAATGGTTTTGGCCCAGCCTTCACCGGCACCCAATACGTCACCATACGAGAAACCGCCTACGGCAATAATGCCGCTGAAATCAGCCAGTCTGGCCCGCCCTGCGATCAGATCACTCATGTGCACGTCCACGGCAGTAAAGCCGGACTGATGCATGACATACGCGGTTTCCACATGTGAATTCACGCCCTGCTCGCGCAGAATCGCCACTCTGGGACGCACACCGGTGGCAATGAACGGCGCAGCGATATCGTGCTGCGCATCAAAACCCACCTGTGGCTGCATGCCGGGATCAGTCGCATCGGCGATGCGGGCATATTCGGCATCAGCACAGGCCGGATTGTCGCGCAGTCGCGCCATCTGATAACTGGTGTTGCTCCAGATCTGATGCAGTGAAGTACGCGTTTGCCGGAATATCTCCTTGGCGTCGCGCGCAATGACAATATCGAGCCCGCTATTCGGTTTGCCGATGATGTGACTGCAGGCACCCAGATTAAAGCTGCGCAATACATCCATTACTTCTGACTTTTGTGCCGCCCGCACTTGGATTACTGCGCCGAGTTCTTCATTGAACAAGGCACGGATAGTTTGTTCGTTGCGCCGTTCCGGAATTTGGCCGGCCCAGTTTTTGGCCTCACCGCTGTCGGCCCCGTGACCCAGATCCATGGCCAGAATATCGACATTGATATCCAGACCCATACGGCTGGCAAACGCCATTTCGCACAATGTGGCAAACAGACCGCCGTCGGAACGGTCATGGTAGGCCAGAATTTTCTGCTCGCCATGCAACTGCCGCACGGCGTTGAACAGGGCTTTCAGATCGTCGGCACTGTCCAGGTCCGGCACATCATTGCCGAGCTGCTGCAGCACTTGCGCACAGGCCGATGCGGCCAGGCGGTTTTTACCGCGACCCAGATCAATCAGTATCAGTACCGTGTCACCGACCGCACTGTTGAGTTGCGGTGTCAGGTTGGCGCGAATATTGGTAACCGGTGCGAAGCCGGACACGATCAGCGAAACCGGAGAAGTCACTGATTTGGCCGCGCCTTCGTCCTTCCAGGTGGTGCGCATCGACAACGAATCCTTGCCGACCGGGATCGACAGACCCAGCGCCGGACACAGTTCCAGACCAACCGCCCTGACGGTGGCAAACAGCGCGGCATCCTGACCAGGCTGGCCACAGGCGGCCATCCAGTTGGCAGACAGTTTGATATCTGACAGAGCCGCGATCGACGCGCCGGCCAGATTGGTAATGGTTTCCCCCACCGCCATGCGACCCGAAGCTGCGGCATCCACGACGGCGACCGGGGTGCGTTCACCCATGGCCATGGCTTCGCCCAGACTGCCTTCAAAACTCATCGCCGTCACGGCGCAATCTGCCACCGGAACCTGCCACGGGCCCACCATCTGATCGCGCACCGACATGGCGCCAACGCTGCGATCCCCAATCGTAATCAGAAACGATTTATCGCCGACCGTCGGCAGGCTTAATACTTTGCGCGCGACCTCGGTCAGTTCGACACCGGTTAAATCCAGTGCCGGAAACTGTGTTTTCAGCGACGTGACATCGCGCAGCATTTTGGGCGGCTTGCCCAACAATACGTCCATGGGCATATCGACCGGTGCATTGTCATGCAGCGGATCAATCACTTTCAGCTGACGCTCCTCAGTTGCCGTACCCACCACCGCAAACAGGCAGCGCTCGCGTTCGCACAGATAGGTAAACTGCGCCAGATCTGATGGTGCAATCGCCAGTACATAGCGTTCCTGCGATTCATTACTCCAGATTTCTTTGGGTGCCATGCCAGATTCTTCCAGCGGAATCTGGCGCAGATCAAACAGCGCACCGCGTTTGGCATCGTTGGTAATTTCCGGGAAAGCGTTCGACAGTCCGCCGGCACCGACGTCATGAATCGACAGAATGATATTGTTCTTGCCCATGGCCCAGCAGGCATTGATGACTTCCTGGGCACGCCGTTCCATTTCCGGATTGCCGCGCTGTACCGAATCAAAATCCAGGTCAGCGGTATTGGCACCGGTGGCCATGGACGAAGCCGCGCTGCCGCCCATGCCGATACGCATGCCCGGCCCACCGAGCTGAATCAACAGCGAGCCCACCGGCAGCGCCTCTTTAAAAGTATGCAGATCTGAAATATTGCCCATGCCGCCGGCGATCATGATCGGCTTGTGGTAGCCAAACACCTGCCCTGCCACATTCTGTTCATAGGTACGGAAATAGCCGCCCAGAATCGGGCGACCGAATTCATTATTGAACGACGCGCCGCCGATCGGGCCTTCCAGCATGATCTGCAACGGGCTGGCGATCCGGTCCGGCTTGCCATACAGAGTGGCATCAGCGGCATTTCCATTGACCACGTCGGCTGCGTTTTCCCACGCCCCCACATGACCCGGAATGGTTAAATTCGACACCGTGAATCCGGTCAGGCCAGCCTTGGGCTTGGCGCCCCTGCCGGTGGCACCTTCGTCGCGGAGTTCACCACCGGCACCGGTGGAGGCACCGGGAAATGGCGATATGGCAGTCGGATGGTTATGGGTTTCGACCTTCATCAGAATATGGGTCAGTTCATTGCTGGCGGCATACACGTTGCCGTGTTCAGCGCCGCGCGCATAGAAACGGCTCACGGTCGCACCCTCAATAATCGACGAGTTGTCGCTGTAGGCAACGACTGTGCCGCGCGGGGCGAGCTGGTGGGTATTTTTGATCATGGCAAACAGCGAGGTATCCTGTCTGACACCATCGATGATCCAGTCGGCATTGAAGATCTTGTGACGGCAATGTTCGCTGTTGGCCTGGGCAAACATCATCAGTTCCACATCGGTCGGATTGCGCTTTGCGTCGGTAAACGCCTTGTGCAGATACTCGATTTCATCTTCGGACAAAGCCAGGCCGAGTTCGGCATTGGCCTGCTGCAGCGCTCCCACCCCACCGGTCATGACATCAATGAAAGCCAGCGGCTGGGCATCCAGTTCTCTGAACATGCCCTGTGCTTCGGATTCGGATTCCAGCACCATTTCTGTCATGCGATCATGCAACAATGCGGCAATTTCCTGTTTCAGCACGGCGGGATTTTTTTTGTCTTTGCCAGACAGACTCGATATCAGGTCTGACACCAGACCCGATTTCGCCAGCACCCGGTAACTGATGCCGCGCTCGATGCGTTTGATCTGGCTCATGCCGCAATTGTGCGCAATATCGGTGGCCTTGCTGGCCCACGGCGAAATGGTGCCGAAACGCGGGATGACCACAAAAGCCGATCCTTTGATATCGCACTCCGGATCGCCCACATAGGCTTCACCATATGTCAGCAACGCCGCCAGACGGGTTGTATCGTCGTCAGAAAGTGCGCTATGACTGTCGATAAAGTGGGTATAGCGGCCGGTGACAGCGGTAATTGTTGGGTCAATCGCCTGTAAACGGAGCAATAGACCCTGGGTACGGAAGGAAGACAGTGCGTTGGAGCCAGGCAGAATCAGCATAATGAGAGAGGGGGGTGACGCAGATCCAATAACTAAAAATCTGCTGGTTTACACGAAGTCCGTGATTATACCGTGATGCTGCGAGGACACAAACCACTTCAGAAGGAAATCAGCGCGCTTCGAAAATTTACAAAACATTAAATCTGACTGCACTGTAATTTCGTTAGTGCTGCACCAATTTGAGGCAGAAGTGTCTCAATTTGGATAATTTGGACTTTTTTTCGGTGCCAAAACTTGTCGAAGCAAATTATTTTTCCTAGAGTGAATTAGCAATTATGTGTTTGCAATGTCAATTCAACAGCATTGCCTGACCCAAATGACAACAAAAATACTGGCATCACGTCACCTTAAGCTTTACAACCCTGACCATAAAAGTGGAGAAAACTATGGACAAAAAATATATAAATGGCGCAATAGCCATTGGTGCAGCTCTGGCCTGCGGTTCGGTTTTGGCCGACTCTGCAGGTCTGACACCGATACAGAATGGACCGACGTATACCTTGTCTGCGTTTGGTACCTTGGGTGCGGTACAGACCAATACCGATAACGGTATCTACACGACCGGCTTTGAAGTGTATGGCGCAACCAAAAAAGCGGATTTTGGACCAGACACCAAAGTTGGCGGGCAAATGGACGCCAAATTCAATGACACTTTTTCTGCCACCGTGCAGATCTTCTCCAAACAAAACTCTGTGGGAAGTTATTCACCCGATGTCGAGTGGGCATTCGCAAAACTGAAATTGGGCAACGGCTTGGATATGCGACTGGGCCGAATCGGCGCGCCGTTTTTTATGGCCAGCGATTTCCGCAATGTCGGCTATACCAACCTCACGGTACGTACTCCGTTCGACGTATACGGACTGGTTCCGGTGCGCAGCTTTGACGGTGGCGACCTTCTGTATAGAACCGATATTGGTCAAACCACCCTGAACGGGCAATTATGGCTGGGCAGATCCGGAGTGCGGGTCTCACAAAACGCGCAGGGCGATATTGATCTTTCATTGCACAAAATTGAAGGCATTAATTTATCCGCAGAAAATGGCCCTCTCACCGTGCGCTTTGGCACCATGAGAACCACGCTTGACACCACCGGCTCTGGAACTGCCAGCCTCAATGCACTGCTTGGCGGCCTAAGTACGATCGGGGCACTGCCAGGACTGGGATCACTCACAACGATGGGTACCGATCTGTCAATCAACGGCAAAACCGCCACTTTCTCAGGGCTCGGAGCAGTACTGGACACAGGTAACTGGGTGGTCAATACTGAATATGTCAAACGAACATCCGACACAACTTATGTAGCGGACGCGAAGGGCTGGTACGCCACACTGGGGTACCGAATTGAAACATTCACCCCTTATGTCAGTTTTTCCAATCGTAAATTGACCAGCGTAACCAGCTATGCTCCTGTTGCCGTTCCAGCGGGATATCCTCCTGTTGTTCAGGGTACCGTGCCAGTCCTGGTGGGCGGTGTAAATGGTGCGTTAAAAAGCACTGATGAAAGCACGTCTGCTTTGGGCATACGCTGGGACGCAGGAAAAAATTACGACGTGAAAGCAGAATTCCAGCAGATTCGTGTACCTGCCGGTTCTACCGGAATATTCAGCAATATCTCAACGGGCACCTATCAGGTTGACACCAAAGTCAACGTGGTCAGTCTGGTCTTAGATTTCGTATTTTAATCGGGGAGCATATAAAATGAAAAAACTCATCAAAATAGTATTGTTATGCTCTGCCATGTTCAGTATCCACTCCGCTTTCGCACAGGTCGCTGTGGTTGTGGGAGCCAAAAGTGATATTGGCACGCTGAACAGTGAACAGGTATCGTCCATTTATCTGGGCAAATCCGACAAATTTCCGAATGGGGCTACTGCCCTGCCGCTGGATCAGACTTCCGGCAGCGCGATTCGCGGCCTGTTCTACGACAAGGTAACCGGGAAAAGTGAAGCGCAGGTAAAAGCGGCGTGGTCGCGTCTGGTATTCTCTGGCAAAGGAACGCCGCCAAAAGAGATCTCCAGTTCGGCTGAAGTAAAAAAACTGGTCAGTTCAAATCCGGCCACGATTGGTTATATTGAAAAAAGCGCAGTGGATTCCAGTGTCAAAGTTGTTTTCAGTGCAGACTGAAAAGTAATTTAATCTCTGTTGTACCGGAATGGCTTGATGGCGACCTGCTCGTTATCAAGCCATTTTTTTATGCGCGCGGTGCCATCCTACCCGACCCAACTTCTGCAATCTCTGCACTGAATAATGCAGCCGCGATTTATTTGAATAGATAAAATCAAAAACGCCAACTTAGGGTTTTTACCGGCTTGCATGATTTTTCATATTAAATACTATCGGCTGTGGTATTTATTTATGACGTCGTTCAGGAGCTTTCAATGAGTCTTCCACATTCAGCCGCAGGTCCGGCTTCAAATTCATCTGCAACATGGAGGTCTGGCTGTGCCACCGGCAATACAAACAGCACTCGCTGCGGAAAATTCCTGTCTAATACACGGACATTTTTCAGCAATTTATGGAACTACCGGCTTAGCATTGGATCTGGTCTGGCGAATATTACCGGCGGACTGCTGATCATTTTTCTCATTGATTTACCTACCCTCTTTGGTTCAGAAATCGTGACACAAGGGCTGCCATTTTTTATGATAGGTGCGGGGATAACACAAGTCGTGTCGGCTTTTGCAAAAGCGGCTGCCGAAACCAGGAACTTTATTCCTCCTGCGGGCGGTCTCGTCACAGGCAAGGCACCATTGCCGAACATACCCGTTGTAAGTGTGAGACCAGGCAAACCTGGCTGTGAAATCTGTGAGGATGACGACAGCCCATTTACGGGGTACTCACCTTATCAGTTTTCTTCTGCTAACAATCAAGCTTCCACCGCCCCGCCCCCTAATGTTGCTCCTGTTGACAGTCGCGACTCCTCCACTTCAAGTTCGAGTTCCAGCACCGTATCGGCTGTCGCGCCAAGCCTGCCAACCGTCGTGCCCCAACCGAGTTCGCCTGCAGTATCCCCGCCTGCGCAGGTCGAACCGCTGGGCGGTAATGATCTTACCTTGAGCATTGTGGAAGACCAACCAGCCCTGATCAAGCGTCTCTAGATGATTTGACACAACCGATTAATCAGCGTTGATGTTCAATTGTTTTAAGCAGAAACAGCCAGCAAAGATTCAATCTGCAATCCGTGTGATACGTATTGTCAGCAGTTTGCAAAGCGGTTCGGAATAAATAATATCCGCTGCGGTGTTGTTCCATTTTGTATTTATTTTTCAGGAGTGTTCAATGAGTCTTCCACAATCAGTCACAGTTTCAACGCCAGCTGCAACATTGGGCAAGCTGTTTCACTGTAACGGCAACGATAATCGCGTCGAAAAATTTGTCGCCAATACCCGGAAATTTTTCAGTAATCTGTGGCACTACAAACTTGACCTGGGACTGGGCTTACTGAGTATCGCCGGCGGGTTCATCATCATTTGTCTGGTCGATTTACCTACCCTGTTTGGTTCTGAAGAGTTCACGAATGGACTGCCGTTCATCATGATCGGTGCAGGTGGAATAATGATATTGAATGCTTTCAGGCGTGCTTACGTTGATACCCTGGCTTGTTTTGATCCCACTGGACTTGATATGAGTGACGAATCAGATGACGAATCAGATGTCGAATCAGATGTCGAAACAGCTGACCAGATTCAGCAGCGCGCACCGGATAACATCGACATCCTCAAACAGTTCGAGCTTGTTGATGAATGAAATCGTCGACGTAAAAGTTCCCGGTAAAATTCAGCCGACAACCTTTCAATCAGATTCAATCTCAAAGCCGGTAATACGTATTCTCACTTGTCTTCAAAGCTGTTCAATTTGAATACTATCGACGCCGGTGACTTTTTTTTGACAAATTTTTTTAAGGAGCTTTCAATGAATGGATTACGTTCACCTTCAATTACATCTGCACCTACATTTTTTGAACGAGTAACAGGATGCATTCCACGCAACAACCAGGCCGCGAATAAAAAACAGTCATCCCCAACCTCCCATACTGACACAAATGAAATTGACAAGGATGGAGCTAAACCGTTGCTGGGCGACACCGACACTGCAGGCGGAGTCCGCAATAGTCGCTGCGCACGATTTTTATCCAATGTACGGACATTTTTCACTAATTTGTGGCATTACAAACTTGATGTGGGTTTGGGTCTGTTGGGCATCGCTGGCGGGCTGGTCATCATTTTTCTCGTCGATTTACCCACCGTCTTTGGTTCTGAAGCACTGACGAAAGGGTTGCCATTCTTCATGATAGGTGCCGGTACAACGAAAATATTGGGCGCTTTCAGAAATGCTTATGTCGACACCTGTAATTCTGGGCATTCTATAAACAGTCATTTCAATCAGTATGTTGATGTCGCACCACAGGATGATGTTCGGAAGGACCCAGTGAATAAACCAGTAATAGACAAATTATTTGAAGCCTTAACAAATCCTCAAGATTCTTCCAGTGCAGGCCCCAACAATAATTTGAGACCTGCGCTAAGCAACCGGCCACCTCTTGACGCACCAACTTCGCCGCCCCAGCCTGAATCGGACCAGCAGTCTCAATCGCCAAGTGTCCAACCTGCGCCGGACCAAACAACGGACGAAGTGCACTAGTCTCAATAGTTTACCGACCAGTTTGCTGCAACCACTCCTCCGCGGGCACAAATAGCGTTGATTTTCAACTGATTCAGGCAGAGATAACCGGGAGAGAATAAAGACTGTGCGACAACCTCGCGCAGTCTTTATTCGTCAATTCGCAGTATGGCAACAATCACAGTAGCTGAAGCATATCTACCCCAATCAATTTCCGGAAAAATTCAGCAGACTTTCTTTCATTCACATGAAAACTGCAACCACGCACATACGTATTCTGACCTGTTCAAATTGAATGCATGCCACACCGGTGTACCTGTTTATCCATGGTTTCTAAGGAGTTTTCAATGAACATGCAACTTCCGCCTGATCTTTCACCTTCAAGTTCACATACCTTCGAAACTGACAGCACCGACGACTGTTGCACTGCCCACTGTTGCAATGACAGATCAGGTAATTTTCTATCCAATGCGCGTACGTTTTTCAGTAATTTGTGGCACTACAAACTTGAGCTTGGACTGGGCGTATTGCATATTACGGGCGGTCTGGCATTCATTTTTCTCGTGGATTTACCAACCTTCTTTGGCTCTGAAGTGATTACAAAAGGGTTGCCATTTTTTATGATAGGTTCTGGTGCAGCGCTAATCGTGTCGGCATTTATCAGGGCCGCTGCCAACACCAGGAATTCCGGCAATAGCAATGAAATGATTTTATCTCGCAGTGAATCCATATCATCCAATGACATTTGGCAGACCGCGCAAGATCAAAATAAACCTGGCGAGGGTGATAGAGAACGCCAATGCATCGACGAAGACAGTTAGCTGTGAAGATACTCACCTTCGTACCAGGACGTCTCTCACATAATTTATGACCACGCTCACATTGATCGAAGCGCACGTGATCGAAAAATTGCAGCCGCCAATTTTTCACTTAGTTTAAATCTGAAGCCCTTTCAATACGTATTCTCACTTGTTTGCAAAACAATTTTAATTTAATACTATCGGCCCCGGTGTATCCTTCTACGTTGTGAATTTTCAGGAGCTGTCAATAATGAATGCGATGAATTATGGAACAAATTCAACTACAACCTCTAATTCCGTTGGATCAGATTCACACGAAAAACTGCAGGTCATTCCGAACGAACCATTCGCCACCAGCCGCGCCAGCAGTGATGATCAGGTTGAATCGTTCCATGGCAACGACACTACAGACGGCTGCTGCAATGATCGCTTCAGAAATTTTTTATACAATGCACGAACCTTTTTCAGCCATTTGTGGGACCACAAGGCTGAGCTCGGATTGGGTTTATTGAATATCACTGGCGGGCTGGTATGCATTTTTTTCGTTGATTTGCCTACCTTCTTTGGTTCTGAAACCATTACTAATGGATTGCCATTCTTTATGTTAGGTGCCGGTGCAACGCTGATCGGCTCGGCTTTTATAAAAGCAACCGCCGAAACCAGGAAGTCCAACCACGATTCAGAATCTGACATAGAAGATGGTGCTTCGCAGAATGGTTCAGGAAGACATGGGGGCGGCAGTCTAATAACCGCGGAACTACCACCACTTCAGGATTCAGATCAATATCCTCTGGATAACCCAAGCCCTGGGTCGCAAGGTGTTCAAAGTCCTTCCGGTTCAAAAGACAAAGCCCTCGCCTAGCCAACCAGGTAATCCGAATTTAACGCAACATGTTAAATAGCTCTGGTTTTCAACTGATTCACACAGTGCTAACCAGGAGAGAATAAAGATTACGCGACAAAATCGCGTGGTCTTTATTCGTTATCGGGCAACATGGTCGGCCCGGTATGTAAATAATTAGAGCACCCAATCCTGTTTCCACCGCCAACGCCCTTACAACTCAACCGTCCAATCCATGTCCAACGATATCAACCAATTTATAGAAGCCATCGCCGTCAAGGTTGCCAAAGAAAAAGGCTTGCATTTTTCCAGCGAACGGGATGCGCACCAGTATCTGGAAAAAACCAAGCTGCAAATCCGTCAGTTGATTAAACACGGCAACAGCAATTTTTTTGATGGCTTGCGCTATCTTTGTGAAAACGACCAGGGCTACGTGCACAGCTATGTGGCCGGTGTCGCCAACAAAATACTTAAAAATCTGGATTCCGCCAAAAAGCTGAACAAAATAATTGAAACCGAGATCATCAAGAATGACCGCTCGCTGTTGTTCTTTACCGACGTCATCAATGAATTTCAGATTGCCGGTGATTTTCACCGGGAGGTGTGCGTGCTGTCGGTGCTGATGACGTTGTTTCCGGCCAACCCGCAACCGTACGTGTTTTACGCTTCGTTTCTGTGGCGCTCAGAAGGCAAGGCGGTGGCAGAATTATTTTACTCAAAAATAACCGATTTGCTCGAAGACCCGGCACTGGATTATTTTGCTGCCGACTGTTTCATTAAAAACGGTAAAAGAGACAAAGCCCGAGAGTTGCTGCAAAAATCGCTGGGACGTGAATTGATAGCGCATCAAAATTACGTCAGCGTGAAAAAAAACATACAGGAGTTAATGCAAAAGTGTTGAACTGACCACCCTACCCTGCAACCGATGCTGAGCAACTCTGCGAACGCGGTTCACATGCCGGTGTAATGAGCATTTCGTGCTGCACATCAGTGCAGCACGCGTTGCTTGTTTCAGCGCTGCCGTCCGGCAGAACGGGTCAATTCCTTACCCATGACTAATCCAAATGACAAAAGGCCAGACAGGCGCCAAACAGAATGGCCTGGAACAGATTGGCATTGGCCATGGCTGAACCACTGAGATCGGCATTGTGCAGATTCGCGCCTTGCAATACTGCACGATTCGGTGAAATCGGCACCTTCCATTTTCAACCAGTTCAAATTGGTTTTGTGGAAAATGCTTTGCGGGCTGACATGCCACTGAGGTCGAGTTGACGGGTGTAACTCAAGTTCAGATTGAAGAACACGACACCGTCCAGATTCAGGTGCAGTTCCTTGTGTTTTAATCCATTGATCAATTTCACCAAATACGGTCTCAACACGATTTGCGCATCCCGAACTTCAGTTCCCCAATTGAAGATCTGGAGTTTGATTTTGGGGCACATTCAGCGCACGGCAACGTCAACGATACTTCAATGTGCGAAAGGATCTGCCGGTTTCGCTTATTCGGAATGACCTCCCCATCGTTATCCAATCCTTGTTATGAGCGGATAAGATTTGAATGATATTCGGTCCACATTGATTCCTTTTTGATATTCATTATTTAGCCGCACAGCGACCTGCAGCGATGCCGCTGGATATTGAAGTCAAATTTTAATTAGGTGAAGGGGGAGGAAAGCAAAGGTCCATGTGTTCATTACTCGTTGAATACTTTTCCACGATGGCGTCATACAGGTCGCATGTTTCATCGAAATTCAAGTGATCTTGATTCACCATATCCAGCACAAACTGTTTCTTTTCGCCTTTGGTATGAAGCGTGACAGAATCGTTGATGGTCTCATAAAGCGCCAAAAGAATGGCCAGCGCGATATACCCGGAACCGACAGCAAAAGAACTGAATGTGAGTGGTGCCAGAAACGGCGCCGGAAGTCCCATTCCAACGACATCGACAAATAAGGTGATCAGCCCCACGCCGATTGAAAGGATGCCGGCACCCAGCAGGGCCTTGTGCGCCCACAGGTTATTGAAAAACCGTTTGACAACTGCACCAAAATTTTTGGTGGTCGCCTGGTTGTTGACTTCAGGTCGGACCAATGCAGAACGGGCAGGCGAGCGTATGTCAGCAAGGCGTGCCGAAGTACTTCTTGCAGTATCTCGGACTGGCGAGCTGTCGACTGGAGCAAATTCGGATCGGGGCACGGCATGTCCTGTTCGGGTTGGAAGAAAAAGCCAGCTGGAATTCTAAAGAAATCTTTTCGCTTTTTATACGAGCAAGATTACGTATCCAACAGACCCTGTCTTCCACCCGTCGCCTTACAGCGCAGGCAAAATTTTCCCGCGGCACACTCCAAAACCGATACGATAGGTTGCACCCTGAGCCCAGCCGCGCAGGGTCAGTTCATCACCATCTTCGATAAACTGGCGCGTACTGCCATCCGACAGTGTCAGCGGATTGGCACCGTTCCAGGTCAGCTCCAGCAGACTGCCGTACGAATCAGGCGTCGGACCGCTGATCGTGCCGGAACCCATCAGGTCACCCACCCGGGTATTGCAGCCGCCACTGGTGTGATGCACCAGTTGCTGCGCCATACTCCAGTACATGTGTTTGAAATTGGTGCGGCAGATCGTGCTGGCCTGCTGGCTGGCTTGTGGAGTCAGTTGCACCTCGAGATGGATATCCACGCCCGCTTTCACGCCACTGCTCTGCTGCAGGTAGGGCAGCGGCTGCGGGGTCTGTTTGGGTCCGGCAACCCGGAACGGTGCCAGCGCTTCCATCGTAACCACCCAGGGTGAAATGGTGGTGGAAAATGTTTTAGAATTGAACGGGCCCAGCGGGACATATTCCCAGGTCTGAATATCGCGTGCGCTCCAGTCATTCAGCAGCACCATGCCAAAGATATGCTGCTCTGCACTTGCACAGCTGACCGGCTCACCCAGTGCATTGCCGCGCCCGATGATAAACCCGGTCTCGAGTTCAATATCCAGTTTTTTGCACGGACCAAACACCGGACGGTCCTGGCTCGGCGCTTTGGTCTGGCCGTTCGGACGGCGTACCGGCGTGTCGCTGACGACCACGGAGGAAGCGCGGCCATTGTAGCCGATCGGAATTTCCAGCCAGTTCGGCAGCAGGGCATTTTTCGGATCGCGAAACATGCTGCCGACATTGGTTGCGTGCTCTATGGACGAATAGAAATCGGTATAGCCGCCTATCGCAACCGGCAACAGCATCTGCGCGGTACTTTGCTCGACCAGCAGTTGCTCATGCAAGTCCTTGCGGTCACGCAACAGCGCGTTGTCGGTGCGCAGCAATGCACTTAACTGCGCACGCACGTCACTCCAGGTGGCCGCACCGAGCTCGATAAACGGATTCAGGCTGTTGGCACTGAGCACCTGTGGATCGGACAGTTTGAGCAGTCCGGCACGCACCAGCAGTGCCAGATCCAGAATCAGGTCGCCAATTGCCACACCGACATGCGCGATTGGCTGCTGTGCCGTTTTGAACACACCAAACGGCAGATTTTGAATCGGAAAATCGTGATTGGGCAGATTGGCCGAACTGACCCAGCTGGTCAGTTGCGGATTATGAGTCTCGTTAATGATCATAGTTGTTCCGGATTGAAGTGTTTGGAAAGTCCCTGCCAGCAGTCGGCGTAATGGCTCTGACGCAGTGGCGATTCCATGGCATAGCGGGTCGGACGCAATATGGTCCGGGTTTCAAACATAAACGCCATTGTATCGGCAACCTTATGCGGTTTGGTGGTATCCGTGGCTGATGCTTTTTCAAATGTGGGTGCATCCGGGCCATGACCCGACATGCAGTTGTGCAGGCTGGCGCCACCCGGCACAAAACCTTCTGCCTTGGCGTCGTACGCGCCGTGAATCAGCCCCATGAATTCGGCGGCGATGTTGCGGTGGAACCAGGGTGGACGGAACGTGTTTTCTGCGGCCAGCCAGCGCGGCGGAAAGATCACAAAATCGATGGTATCGACGCCCGGAGTGTCGCTTTGCGACTGCAGTACCAAAAAGATTGACGGGTCGGGATGATCGTAACTGATTGAGCCGATGGTATTGAAGCGCCGCAAATCATATTTGCACGGCGCATAGTTACCGTGCCATGCCACCACATCCAGCGGTGAATGACCGATGCTGGCCTGCCATAAATGGCCGCTGAATTTGGCGATCAGTTCAAAATTACCCTCGCGGTCTTCAAAATGCGCCACCGGCACTTCAAAGTCACGCGGATTGGCCAACCCGTTCGAGCCGATCACACCCAGATCCGGCAGGCGCAGCGCCGCACCGAAATTCTCGCAGATATAGCCGCGCGCAGTACCATCCGGCAGGCTCACCTGAAAGCGGATGCCGCGCGGGATGATGGCGATTTCCTGTGGTGCCAGCGCCAGACTGCCCAATTCAGTTTTGATCAGCAAAGCGCCCTGCTGCGGCACGATCAGCAGCTCACTGTCCGCCGAGTAAAAAAAGCGCGTCGTCATATCGGTGTTGGCCGCATACAGATGAATGGCACAACCGGACTGCGCGTCGGCTGAGCCGGTGCCGGCCATGGTTACCCAGCCGTCGATGAAATCAGTGGGCAGGTCCGGCACAGGCAACGGATCCCAGCGTAACTGATTCGGTGTAGCAGCTATCTGGGAAAAATCGCTGACGATGCAGCCAGCGTCGATCTGGCGGAATTCACCATGCACCCCCGCCGGGCGAATCCGGTAAGTCCAGGTGCGGCGATTGTGGCTGCGTGGTGCGGTAAACGCCGTGCCTGAAATCTGTTCGGCATACAGGCCATACGCGACGCGCTGCGGGGAGTTCTGCCCGACCGGCAGGGCGCCCGGCAGGGCTTCGCTGGCGAATTCATTGCCAAATCCGGTTTGATATGTCAGGTTCATGTTGGTTACTCCGTTTTGGGCAATCCGATTTTGCGATTTTGCCATTCTGCCAGTTTTGAATTATAAATAGTAAAATACAGTCCATTCACAATATCAATAGTACTGGAGAACCGTCATGCTCGATCCGCGCACCATGGATTTAAACCTGCTGGTGGTATTCAATGAAGTGTTTCAGGCGCAGCAGATCTCGAGCGTGGCCAAACGACTGAATCTGTCGCAACCGGCCGTGAGCAACGCGCTGGCGCGCTTGCGCCGCACCTTTGATGATCCGTTGTTTGTCCGCACCAAAACCGGCATGCAGCCCACGCCGCTGGCCGAACAGCTGGCCGAACCGATCCGACTGGCGCTGACCGGGTTGACCGAGGCCATGAATCTGCAGGAAAAATTCGATCCAGCCACCAGCAAACGCACCTTTCATATTGCACTCACCGACGTGGCGGAACTGTATTTCATGCCGCGCCTGATCACCCACTGCACGACTCTGGCACCACAGGTAAAAATCAGTACTGAACGCAGCGCGCGGCTGGATTTGATGGCGGAGATGGGCTCTGGAAAGATTGATGTGGCCATCGGCGCATTCAGACAGGTATCAGACGCGCTGTTTCAACGCCGCCTGTTCAAGCAATCCTGTGTGGTTCTGATGCGCAACGGGCATGCGCTGGCCGAGGCAAATCTGACCCTGAAACGCTATCTGGCCGCACAGCATCTGAGAGTCAATTCCAGTGAAAGCCCTTACGATCGCATCAACCTCGAGCTGGACAAAGCCGGCGTGCTGCAGCAGGTCAAATTCAGCGTCCCGCATTTTACTGCGGTGCCCTACATCATCGCCGACAGCGATTTGCTGGCGACGGTGCCGCAGAAACTGGCCGAAAGTGTCGCCCTGCCCTTCAAGCTGACCTGCCGGGCTGCCCCGCTGGTGCTGCCGGAACTGCAAACCAATATTTTCTGGCATCGCAGATATAACCAGGATCAGGGCAACCTGTGGCTGCGCAATCTGATCGGCAGCATGTTTGCCGAATAAGGCGATTTCACGATCCGGCCGACGCAGCATGCTGCTGCATGTGTTGGACCAGTGCCTTGTCCATGGTGGTGATATGTACCACCAGCCAGGACGGCAGCAGATCCAGTAAATGATGCGCTGAATGATAATCGCCTTTGAGCACTTCAGGCACCACCTCATGGAAGGAACTCAGAACTCTGGCATGCTGTTCGCGATGCGCTCGGTTGTCGCGATAGTCGATTTTTTCCATC
Organism: Oxalobacteraceae bacterium; assembly: GCA_043758755.1. Classification (GTDB taxonomy): domain Bacteria; phylum Pseudomonadota; class Gammaproteobacteria; order Burkholderiales; family Burkholderiaceae_D; genus Solimicrobium. Next base: position 53,687 of record JAYVMW010000049.1, on the reverse strand, counting down.
AGTGCTTCTTCATGCGCAAAATCCTGTTCCATATCCTTGATCAGTGCAAACAGCACTTCACCCAGCTTTTCATCGCGCATATTGGCCACGATTGCGAGCTGAAGCAGAAATTTCTTATGTGCTTCATCGATTTCGGGAACACCCAGTGACAGTTGCTCGGTCCACAGTACTTTTTCCATGATTAGCCTCTGAAATTATCGGCTCATCTTAATCCAGCAAAAACCAACGCGATTGCGCAATGTCAAACCTGTATTAATTGATGGGTCGATGACGCGGCGCGCAACCACAGTTGATATCTTTATTGTCTAAAAATTATGCCGGATAGGTCACTTCAAGCAGTGTCAATTCATCAATGCCGGATGGCGTTTGCAACCTGACCGTATCGCCTTCAAAAGCCTTGTTGAGCGAGCGCGCTACCGGTGATACCCAGCTGATTTTGCCGCGCAGCGGATCAAATTCATCCACGCCGACGATGGTGATCTGATGTTCAACGCCCTGCTGGGTTTCATAGCGCACGGTCGCCCCAAAAAAAACCTGATCGGAGCCGTGATGAATGCGCGGATCGACCACTTCGGCCAGATCCAGACGTTTGGTCAGAAACCGGATCCGGCGGTCAATTTCACGCAGGCGCCGCTTGCCGTAAATATAGTCGCCGTTTTCTGAACGGTCGCCATTGGAAGCTGCCCAGGAAACAATCCTGACCACTTCAGGACGGGCAACATCAATGAGCTGCAGTAATTCCTGGCGCATTGCCTGATAACCCTCCATGGTGATGTAATTTTTGGCGCCGGGCGGAATTTGCAGCTGTGCGGACTGCTCTTCATCGTCGTCGTCCTGGGTACTGGATGTCATGCGCGTGTTCCCTTTTGCAGCAAAATGTGGAATGTCTCTACAAAGCCTTTGCTTAGTATGTTAATTTATAGCATGATCTTCGTCGGCAACTGAATTGAATTCGAATAAAAAACGGGCGTAAAACATGTGAGAAGCAAGAATGATTAAAAAAAGTCTGCTCAACAAGGTAATCGAAGGCTGTTTCAATGAAATTTATCTCATTGACGCGACAGACTTTGCATTCACCAAAGTCAATCAAATGGCGCAGGAACGTTTGAACTATACCTTTGAAGAATTGCAGCAGATGCGTCCGTGGCAGCTGGCCCGTGACTTTACCCAGCTTGAATGGCAGCGTCAACTTGAACCATTACTGAGCGGGAAACAGCAAAAAATTTCCATCAGCACCCGTCACACCTGCAAAAACGGTACCCAGTATTCGCTTTTGCTGCACATCATGAAGGATACGCTCGACGGTCAGGATATTCTTATCGCGGTCGGCAAGGACCTGAGTTTTCAGCAGCGTGCCATTCTTGCTCATTCTGAAAGCGATGAGCGCGCTGCCTCTATCGTTGCCAACCTGCCTGGCGTAATACTGCAGTTTTCCCTGAACCTGGATGGCACAACCCGCTTTTTATTTTTGAGTGCCAACTGTGAAAGCACCCTGGGGATCATGCCCGAGACGCTGTATTTCAATCCGGACCGGTTTGTTGACCTGATTCTGCCGGAAGACCGCGCATCCTACCATGACAGCATGCATGAATCTGCCCAGTTGCAGCTGCACTGGCAATGGGAAGGCCGGATCTGGGTAGAGCAGTGGAGCGAAATCAAATGGATTCATTTACGCGCCGTACCGCGCCATCTGGATGATCAGAGCGTGATCTGGGAAGGCATTATCACCGACATCACGCCCCAAAAACTCATCGATGTGGAACTGCATCTGTACCGCCAGCGCCTGACTGAACTGTCGGCCCACATTGAACGCATCAAGGAACAGGAACGCATGCGCATTGCGCGCGAGATTCACGATGAAATGGGAGGCAATCTGGTCGCCATCAAAATGATTCTGCATACCCTGGAAAACCGTCTGCCGGCCGACCAGCCCTGGCTGGCTGAAAAAACCCACTATGTCGACACCCTGATCGACCGCACCATTGAAGCCGGACACCGGATTGCACGCGACCTGCGCCCGGGCGTGCTGGATCTGGGTATCATTCCGGCGCTGGACTGGCAGATCAAGGAATTTGAGAAACAATACAATATCCGCTGCTCGTTTTCGACCAACAAATCAGATATCGCCCTGTCGGCCGACCATGCCACGGCCATTTTCAGGATGGTGCAGGAAGCCCTGACCAACATCGCCAAGCATTCGCGCGCCACCTACGCCAGTCTGGCCATTATTTACACCCGCACCAGCATCAGCCTGACCATCGCCGACAATGGCTGCGGCCTCAATGCCGACAGCAACCGCAAGCAGAATTCGTTTGGTTTGCTGGGCATGGCAGAACGCTGCAAGGAAATTGGCGGCACCATCCTGATCGATTCCCAACCCGATAACGGTTGTGTCATCGCCATCAAGATCCCGCTTGTAAATCAGAGCAAGGCCGCCGATGTTGAACCGGAACAGCCACAGAGCGATCAACTTTCACTGCTGTGACATCAGACCAAAAATATTTTTATACCAAGAGAAATTAATGAAAGAGAACGCCATCATTGAAGTCATCATTGCCGATGACCACGCCATCGTCCGGGAGGGATTGAAGCAGATTCTGGCCGACACCAAGGATATCGTGGTGCGCGGTGAAGCTGAATGCGGACTGGACACCATTAAAATGTGCCGCGAGCATGAATTTAATGTTTTGCTGCTTGATATTTCCATGCCGGACAAAAGTGGCATCGAGGTCCTGAAGCAGATCAAAAAGGAACGTCCAAATATCTCAGTGGTGATGCTGTCCATGCATCCGGAAGATCAGTATGCGATCCGCGCCCTGAAAGCCGGCGCCTCCGGCTACCTGAATAAACAGAGCGCGCCACGGGAACTGGTCAGTGCCATTCGCCAGGTCTCAATGGGATTGAAATATATCAATGCCTCGGTGGCGCAGGAACTGGCCAATCATATCGATGACGAGCATCAGGTCACGCTGCATGAAACCCTGTCTGACCGCGAATACCAGACCATGACCATGATCGCTTCCGGCAAGGCTGTCAGTGATATTGCCAAGGAACTGTCGCTGTCGGTCAAAACCATCAGCGAATACCGCTCGCGGGTTTTGATCAAGATGAAGCTCAAGAACAATGCTGAGCTCACCCATTATGCGATCAAAAATCAGCTGATTGAGTAAACTGGCCAGACTAAAACTGAATCAACTGCTTGCCAAGATTGTGACCCTGCAGCATCCCGATCAATGCTTCTGGTGCACAGGACAAGCCCCTCCCGATGGTCTCATGACAGGTCAGCTGCCCTGCTTCGGCCAGGTCAGCCAGTTCGCCCAGCGCCTGTGGCCAGATATCCATATGTTCGGTGATGATAAAACCCTGCAGCGTGGCACGCATGGTCAGCAATTTTCCGGCATTGACCAGCGCCGTGGCGTTGCCGCTATACGCTGCCACCATGCCGCACAGAGCGATTTTTGCGTGGGCATTGAGACAACCCAGACTGGCATCAAAAATCAGTGAACCGACATTTTCGAAGAGCAGATCGATGCCTTCCGGCACCGCGGCGGCAAGACTGGCCTGCAATTCGGCCAGTGTTGCCGACTGTTTGTAATCGATGCAATCGTCAAAGCCCAATTCATCAATCACGTACTGACACTTCTGCGCGCCACCGGCTATCCCGACTACCCGGCAACCTTTGCGCCTGGCCAGTTGCCCAACCACGCTGCCTACCGCACCGGCTGCAGCCGAGACCACCAGAGTCTGGCCCGGCTGCGCATTCAAAATAGTGTTGACGCCATACCAGGCTGTCACGCCCGGCATGCCGACCATGCCCAGATACGCTGACAGCGCAATTTTATTTGCATCAACCCGTCTGAGCGCCTGTCCTGGCAAGACGCCCATTTCCGTCCAGCCCAACCGCCCCACTACATGGTCGCCGGCCTGCATGGCCGCGCAGCGGGAGGCCAGCACTACACCGGCAGTCTCGCCAAGCATGGTTTGATTGAGTTCCTGGGATTCTGCATAACTTTTTGCTGCGGACATGCGCCCGCGCATATACGGATCCAGTGACAGATAAACATTTTTGACTAAAACTTCCCCGTCCTGCAAATCTTCCGGCACAGGTTGTGCCACGGTTTCGAGTCTGAAATTATCCAGGCTGATTTTACCCCGAGGTCGGGAGGCCAGAACAATTCGGCCACTGCCTGCTACCCTGTTCAAACTTCATAATCCATGCATTGCCGCTCTGACCTGACAGCGCCGATAAACGGTTTGATGGCGACATGGGTCGGATGTACCTGATACGCGTCCAGCGCAGCCTTGTCAGAGAATTCGGTGTACAGCACCACGTCATAGGTCGCTTCCAGTTCTCCGGTAGCAATGGCTGCTTCCAGCTTTAACATGCCCGGCACCAGATTGTCGCAGGACTCCAGCAAGGCTTTCAGTTTGACCGCATTGGCTGCCTTGTCCGCGCCTTCGGCGTGATCCTTCAATTTCCACATAACGATATGTTTGATCATAATGAGCTCCGACTTAAGTAAGGCGCGTATTTTAACCCGGGAGCAGGTTAAAATTCCCAATTCATTTTAATTCGGGAGCGAGCATGGACACCTCAGTGACTTATGCCGATGTACAGCATGCAGCACAGGTTCTGAAAGGAATAGCCCACCACACGCCGGTCATGACATCGCGCCAGGCCGATCAGATCACACAGGCCAGCCTGTTTTTCAAATGCGAAAATTTTCAGCGCGTCGGTGCCTTCAAATTCCGCGGCGCCTATTACGCCATCAGCAAACTCAGCAGCGCACAACAACAACGCGGGGTGATTGCCTTTTCATCCGGCAATCATGCACAGGCGGTCGCTCTGGCCGGTCGCATGTTAAACGTACAGACCTGCATCGTCATGCCGCACGATGCGCCCGCCATGAAGATTGCCGCTACCCGTGAATACGGTGGTCAGGTCGTTATCTATCAACGCGGCGTGGAAGATCGTGAAGTTGTCGCAGCGCGCATTGTCGAAGAACGCGGACTGGCCCTTATCCCGCCATTTGACCATCCCGATGTGATTGCCGGTCAGGGCACCGCAGCCAAGGAATTGATTGAAGAGGTCGGCGCACTGGATTATCTGTTTGTCTGCACCGGCGGTGGCGGCCTGCTGGCTGGCTGCGCAACGGCAGCAGCACATCTGGCCCCGCAATGCAAAATCATCGGTGTTGAACCGGAAGCCGGCAACGATGTTCAGCAATCACTGCGCACCGGCAGGCGCGTTCATATCGAAGTCCCTGCGACCATCGCCGATGGTGCCCAGACCCAGCAGGTCGGCAAACTGACTTTTCCGATTCTGCAGGCCCGTGTCAGCGACATCGTTACCGTCACCGATGGGCAACTGTGCGCACAGATGCGTTTTTTTGCCGAGCGCATGAAAATCGTGGTCGAACCAACCGGCTGTCTGGCGGCGGCTGCGGTCATGCAAAAAGTCGTGGATGTCAGCGGTGCGCGGGTTGGCATTATCGTCAGTGGCGGCAATGTAGATATTGACCGGTTTGGGGAATTTATGGGTCGCAGTCAGTAGCCCGGATTGCCGAAAAAGTGCCCGCATGAAAAATATTTAATGACTTCAGAAAACAAACTGCCTTGACAATAGCTGCCTATGCAGCTAATATTCCGACATTGTTAATCATAGGCAACAAAATATTATCATGTCGGAAACAAAATCAGCTCTCGCCCCTGCCAGCAGCCCGGCAGAAATAATCGAGTTTTACCAGCCGCTCACTTACAAACCACTGGAATCAGTCGGTTACATGATGCGCAACGTGAATGTGTCGATCAACAAGATGATCGATGCGCAAATGCAGAAATACGATCTGACGGCCATGCAGTGGCGTCCGCTGCTGTTCATCTATTTCGGTAAAGTCAAAACCGCTGCGGCACTGGCCAAGGAAACCTGCATGGATACCGGCGCCACCACGCGCATGCTGGACCGGCTGCAAAAAAAGGGCTTACTGGAAAGGAAGCGCTGCGAGCAGGACCGCCGCGTGGTGCATCTGGCGCTCACCGAAGAAGGTCTGCAGGTCTGCGAAAAAATCCCGGTCGATTTGTGCAAGGTGATGAATCACCATCTGAAAGGATTTAATCGGGGCGAACTGGATATGTTGAAAAATTTTCTGGAACGTATGCTGGCCAACGGCCACTCAAATTGAATAATCACGGAAACCAAGCATGAAATTTCACTTTTTAAAACACGCAACACCGCTGCTGGGCACCCTGATTCTGGCGGGTTGCGTCAGCTATGCCGGCATCAGCCCACAGGCCAAATTGACCAGCGCTGCCGACTTGCACCTGACCGATGCAGCCACGCAATGGCCGGACCTGCGTTCCTGGGAAATATTGCATGACCCGGTTCTGAACCGGCTGATGGACCAGGCACTGGAAAACAATCCGAATATCAAAGTCGCCCAGGCCAGACTGGGCAAGGTCGCCGCCATGACGCAATACGCGGATGCAAACCGTTACCCGGAAGTTGGCGTGCGCGCCAGTGTGATGCCGGAGCGATTCACAGAGAATGGTCTGTACCCTCCTCCGTATGCCGGTTCGATCAAATCTACCAATCAGCTCATGGTCAATGCCAGCTATGAATTCGATTTCTGGGATAAAAACCATGACCTGCTGGCCGCTGCCATCAGTCAGGAAAAAGCTGCTCAGGCCGAAGTCCATTCGGCGCGTCTGCTGATTGAAACCAGTGTGGCCAAGAGCTATTTCAGTCTTGCCAACAATCTGGAGCAAAAAGCCATTCTGGAAAAAATGCTCTCAGTGCGAGAAGAACTGTCCAATGTAGCCAACCGGCGTCAAAGCGCAGGACTGGAAACCAGTCAGGACCGCGACACCACCCAACAGGGAATTCCGGCCATGAAAGCGTTCCTTTCCGCCGTCGATGAACAGATCACCCTGGCGCGCAATGCGCTCGCTGCACTGATCGGCAAAGGTCCGGAAGCAACCCAGAACATTGTGGCGAGTCTGCCTGCCGTGGTTACCTTGCCGGCTCCGGATTCGATTTCTGCCAATCTGCTCGGACATCGTGCCGATATTACTGCAGCGCGTTTGCGTGCCGAAGCCGCAGCCAAACAGATTGACGCGACCAAAACCGAGTTTTACCCCAACGTCAATCTGACTGCCTTTGCCGGTTTTTCCAGTATCGGATTTACCCACTGGATCGAGGGTTCGAGCCGCGATTACGGCGTGGGTCCAGCCATCAGTCTGCCTATCTTTGACGGCGGCCGGCTGCGCGCCGATCTGCGCGGCAAAACTGCCGAATATGACATGGCCGTGGAAAGCTACAACCAGACTCTGATCGAAGCCGTGCACGATGTGGCCGACCAGCTGACCTCGCTCAAGGCAATCGCCTTGCAACAGCGGCAGCAGAATGAATTGCTGCACAGCGCTGAATCGATTTATCAAAATGCCGTGCAGCGTGAACAGGCCGGTCTGGTGAACCGGATCACGGTACTGAATGCACAAACCAGTCTGTTCAACCAGCAAAGTCTTGCCATCGCACTGCGTACCCGCGCCGTGGGCCTCAATATCAATCTGCTGCGCGCTCTGGGTGGCGGATTTGACGAACAAAGCGCGTTCGGCACCAAGGTGTCGCAGAATGACGCGTCAGCTGGCCGGAATTCAAGCAATTAAAATTTTTAAATTAACGTTGCCCTGGCAAATCAGGCCCGCGCAATACTCAGACGATTACAGGAATAAATAAATGGATAACTCAGCTGAACGCATCATCCCCGGTACTGCCAAACGTAAAACTGCCCTGCTTACTATCGCCGCTGTGGTTGCCACTGCAGCCGTGGCTTACGGCGTGTACTGGATCATCAATAACGGCAAGCATGAAGATACCGACAATGCCTACGTACAGGGCAATATCGTGCAGATCACGCCGCAGATTGCCGGCACCGTCGCCGCTATCGAAGTGCAGGATACCGATTTCGTGCGCGCCGGTCAGATTCTGGTCAAACTCGACGCAGCAGACGCCCAGATAGCGCTGGATCAGGCCCGCTCGCAGCTGGCCCAGACCGTGCGCGAGGTGCGCAATCTGTACGCCAACAACGATACCTATCTGGCCAATATTACGGTGCGTGAATCTGACATTGCACGCAGCAAGATCGATCTGGCCCGTGCCAGAGAAGATCTGGCACGTCGTCAGTCGGTGGCCAGTATCGGTGCGGTTTCCAATGAAGAACTCGAACATGCCAAAGCCAGTCTGGCTGCAGCCCAGAGTGCCTATGATGCGGCCAGTGCCGGCGCACTCTCGGCCCGGGAGCAGCTCGAATCCAATAAAACACTGACTTCCGGCGTGCGCGTCGAACACCACCCTAATGTCATGCGTGCAGCGGCCAAATTCCGCGAAGCCTACGTCAATTATCAGCGCACCAGTCTGCGCGCTCCGGTGACCGGTTATGTGGCACGACGCAGCGTGCAATTGGGTCAGCGCATTCCGGCCGGTGCCGCGCTCATGGCGGTGATTCCAATGGACCAGTTGTGGGTCGATGCCAACTTCAAGGAAGTCCAGTTGCGCAAAATGCGTATCGGCCAGCCGGTTACCCTGATTGCCGACATGTATGGCAAAAACCAGCCGTTCCACGGCACCGTGGAAGGACTGGGCGTTGGTACCGGTGCTGCGTTTGCGCTGCTGCCGGCGCAAAATGCCACCGGCAACTGGATCAAGGTGGTGCAGCGGGTTCCGGTGCGCATCAAGCTCGACCCCAAAGAACTGGCGGAGCATCCGTTACGCATAGGCCTGTCGATGGAAGCCGACGTTGAAGTCAGTGACAGTTCCGGTCAGGCGCTGGCCAAATCGGCCACCAGACAGCCCGAGGCTCTGGCGGCCGAAGCGGGTGACGCCGACGCTGAAATCAACAAAATCATTGCCGCCAATCTGGGTGAAAAAGTCGGTAAAACAAAATAATGGCGACCAACTCCAATGCAACTTCCAGTGCCGGGAAACCGGCGCTGGAACATATCGAATATGCGCCGCTCACCGGCGCCACGCTGCTGTGGGGTACCTTGGCCCTGGCACTGGCGACCTTCATGATCGTGCTGGATTCATCGATTGCCAACGTATCGATACCGGCCATCTCGGGCGATCTGGGTGTGAGCCCATCACAGGGCACCTGGGTGATTACTTCGTTTGCGGTGGCGAATGCGATTTCGATTCCGCTGACCGGATGGCTCACCCAGCGCTTCGGACAGGTGCGACTGTTCCTCGTCAGTATCCTGCTGTTCGTGCTGGCTTCCTGGCTGTGCGGCTTTGCCCCGAATATCGAATCGCTGATCGGTTTCCGGATTTTTCAGGGCGCAGTCACCGGGCCGATCATTCCGCTGTCGCAGTCGCTGCTGCTGGCCAGTTATCCCAAGGCCAAAGCCGGATCAGCGCTGGCCCTGTGGGCCATGACCACGCTGGTGGCGCCGGTCATGGGACCGCTGCTGGGCGGCTGGATTACCGATCACATCAACTGGTCGTGGATTTTCTATATCAATATTCCGGTCGGTTTTGTTGCTGCGGGCATTACCTGGAGCATTTACAAGGAGCGCGAATCGGTGGTGCATAAACTGCCCATCGATAAGGTCGGCCTGTTTTTGCTGGTGGTATGGGTGGGCGCAATGCAGGTCATGATGGACAAGGGCAAGGAGCTGGACTGGTTTGAATCAACCCAGATCATCACCCTGGCGGTGGTTGCGGTAGTCGGTTTCGCGCTGTTTATTGCCTGGGAGCTGACTGATGAGCATCCGGTAGTCGATCTGCACCTGTTCAACAGTCGCAATTTCTGGACTGGCACGGTGTCTCTGTCACTGGCCTACGGCGTCTTTTTCGGCAATGTGGTACTGCTGCCATTGTGGCTGCAGCAGTACATGGGTTATACCGCAACGCAGGCCGGCATGGTTCTGGCGCCGGTCGGTATCATGGCCATTATCCTGTCACCGCTGGTCGGCAAAAACATCACCAAGATTGATCCGCGCTGGATGTCGACTTTTTCGTTTCTGGTGTTTGCACTGGTGCTGTGGATGCGCTCACGCTTCAATACCGACGCCGACATGGCAACGATTCTGATTCCAACTTTTGTTCAGGGTATTGCGATGGCGTTTTTCTTTATTCCGCTGGTGTCGCTGACGCTGTCCGGTTTGCCGCAGTCGAAAATTCCGAGCGCATCGGGCCTGTCGAATTTCGCCAGAATTACGGCCGGTGCCTTCGGTACGTCGATTTCAACCACGCTGTGGGAACACCGCGCGGCCATGCATCATGCGCATCTGACAGAAAAAATGAATCTGGCCAATCTGCCGGCAACCCAGACCCTGTCGGATCTGCAGAATGTCGGCATGAACCATGAGCAGGCTCTGTCGGTTATCAATCGCGCCATTGATCAGCAGGCTTACATGATGTCAGCCAACGACATTTTCTTTGCCTCATCAATGATATTCATCGGCCTGCTGGGTGTAGTGTGGCTGGCGCGTCCGGTCCGGTCAGGTGCGGCTGTGGATGCGAGTGCGGCGCATTAACGGTGCGTATTTATTTACGAACGCGACAAACTCATCAGCCGGTAACGGCGCACTGAACAAAAAGCCCTGAAATCCGGCGCATCCGGCCTGCATCAGACAGGTCCGCTGCGCTGCGGTTTCGACTCCGACTGCCACAGTGTTGAGACCCAGACTGTACGCCATTGCCAGGATCATTTTTGGTGTGGCCAGAGCGCTGGTGTCTTCAAATACCTGCTGCACCATGGCCCGGCAAATTTTCAGTTCCTGAATCGGCAGTTGCGACAACTGCGCCAGCGGAGCCTAACCCATGCCGAAATCATCGATACAAAAAAGCACACCCAGGTCCCGATCGCCGTCATTTTTTCAGCCACAACTGCCAGAGGAGCCAGAACAAAACGGGCTGTGACATTCAAACGCAACAGGGACATGGTAGAAACACTTTAAATAAAAAATCGGCAAGCCGCTCACAGAACCGGACAGGAACCCGGGATACAAAACTCAACCCGCTTCAATCCAGCGTTGTTTCGGCATTCTTCATGCGATACGACACAATCAGGGCAACAGCGCACATTGTAGCGACATACCAGTAAAACGCCGACTCCAGACCGATTGATTTCAGCTGCAGCGCTACATATTCGGCCGAACCGCCGAAAAGGGCATTGGCCAGCGCATAGGACAGACCGACGCCCAGTGCCCTGACCTCGACTGGAAACAGCTCTGCCTTGATCAGCCCGGATATCGATGTGTACAGGCTGACGATGGCCAGTGCGCACAGAATCAGGGCAAACGCGCCGTAAGGATTGCTGACGTCACGCAGGGTGTGCATGATCGGCAGGGTAAACAGCGTGCCCAGCACGCCGAACCACAGCATGCTGGTGCGCCGTCCGATCCGGTCTGACAGTGCGCCGAACAGCGGTTGCATCAGCATGTAGCAGAACAGCGCGGCTGTCATGACCAGACTGGCCACTTTGGCGTCCATGTGCGCACTGTTGACCAGAAATTTTTGCATGTAGGTTGTGAAGGTATAAAAAATCAGCGAACCGGCCGCCGTGAAGCCAATCACGGTCATGAATGCGCCACTGTGTTTGAACAGGCCTTTGAGGGTGCCGGCATCCTGATTGTTTGTGCTGGCTTCGGTGGCGGTCTCGTTTAATGACTTTCTCAGATACAGGGCAACCAGCGCCGCACAGGCACCGATTACAAAAGGAATCCGCCAGCCCCAGTGCTGCAACTGTTCTGCGCTGAGCACCTGCTGGAGCGGCACCAGCACCAGCAATGCCAGCAACTGGCCACCGATCAGCGTCACATACTGGAACGAGGCATAAAAACCGCGCTGGCCTGGCAACGCCACTTCGCTCATGTAAGTTGCGCTGGTACCGTATTCGCCGCCGACCGACAGGCCCTGAATCAAGCGCGCCACCAGTAACAGCACGGGCGCCATGGAACCGATCTGGGTATGGGTCGGCAGGCAGGCTATCATCAGCGAGCCTGCACACATCATCAGTACCGAAATCATCATGGAAATGCGCCGACCGCGCCGGTCCGCAATCCGGCCAAACAGCCAACCACCTATGGGGCGCATTAAAAACCCGACCGCAAACACGGCCGCCGATTTTATTAACTGCGAGGTGGCATCGCCATCCGGAAAAAACGCCGGAGCAAAATAGATGGCGCAGAACGAGTAGATATAGAAATCGAACCATTCGACCAGATTGCCGGACGATGCGCCGATAATGGCAAAAATTCGCTGACCTCTGGTGAGATCTGAAGTGGCTGGCAGTATTGTCATGGTATGTCATCCTGAAATGTCATCAACGCATGCGGCAAAAGAAACAGAAAAAAATGCCGCAATTGACTGCGGCATTTTTTCATTCAGGCATCGCTCATCAGAAGCGATATCCTACAGACAGGTACGTCACGACTGGATCAATTTTCATGGTAGTCGTGCTTAAAATAGGACCAACATTCGATGCAGTAGACAGGTCAGCAGTCGTTTTGATGCCCAGATAGGAGACTGAAAAACTGACTGAGCAGTCTTTGTTGAACGCATAAGTTGCGCCAGCGGTGTAGACCGGTGCCCATGAGCTGTTCAGCGATGCAGAAGTTGTTGTGGCAACGATCTGACCGCCGCTGATCAGCGCCAGATTGCCAGACAGGGCAGACTGGAATGACGAATTCAGCTTGATGTCCTGGTAGCTCACGTGTGCCGCACCCAGACCCACAAATGGACGGATTTGAGAATTGGCTTCACCGAAGAAATATTTACCCAGCAAGGTAGGAGCCAATTGTTTGGCCGTACCAATTTCGCCCACACCACTCAAGGTGCCGGTGCCGACGACTTTATAGGTTGGAGGAACGCCCAGATCCAGCGATGCTGACCAGTTGGCTGTGAAAAAATGGGTAATGGAAAAACCCAGTGTATCGGCTTTTTCAACGCCGGCGCCTGAACCGGTCAGTGTCGTTGCCATAGGCGAAGTGAAGCTTAACGGCGTGCTCGAATCCTGAGGTGCAATATGGTACCAGCCGACGTTGACGACGTTGTCACCGGCGGACTGTGCAAATGAGGTAGATGAGAATGCTGCTGCGATGGCAACAACTGCGATTTTAATTGTAGTTTTAAATTGATACGACATTGATAGATTCTCCAAGATAGCTGTAAGGTAACTGGCCAACAATTACATGGTCGTGCTGTATAAACATGATCAATAAATTTCAGCCGGCAGATTCTAACCCTGCACTAACGCATATTGGAAGAGTAATCCTACTAAACTCCTCTTGGAAGAACACTTTGTTGTATTCAGACTGATCTCACAATTGGTTACTTGCATGTGTATTCCATGTGTGTATGCCGGAACTGACTACTGGCTGCATCATCAGGTTAATAATGCGGCGGTCTTTCATGCGGCAGTGCCGACTGATTCTGATTCAGCGTCAGTTCTTTCAGGCGTTTGACCAGTTCCGCGCACAGCAGCTCCAGCTCACCGATTTTCTTTTGCTGCTGATAAACCTGCATGTTCAGGGTATCGAGCAAATCTTCCTGACTGGTCAGTTTGATTTCAATATTTTCCAGTCGTGTTTCAGTCATCATGCTTCCAATTTCATTTTCGCCAGCGCCTGTTCAATATCAGCAATCAGATCCGCCACATCTTCGAGCCCGATATTAAAACGTACCAACTGACCACTCTCGGTCCATTTTTCACGCATGAGTTTCATGCGATACGGCAGGCACAGACTGTGCGAGCCGCCCCAGCTGAAGCCAATTTTAAACAGCGTCAGACTGTCGATAAACCGGTCGGTCTGCTGCTCGGTAAATTTCGGATCAAAAATCACGGAAAACAGGCCACCGGCGCCGGTAAAATCGCGCTCCCAGATGGCGTGCCCCGGGCAATCCGGCAGGCCCGGATGCAGAACCTTGCTGATTTCCGGACGGCTTTTGAGCCAGGTGGCAATTTTTCTGCCATGCAGGTCATGGGCGGCAAAGCGCAGCGGCATACTGGCCAGCGAGCGCAGGATCAAATACACATCGTCGGCACCAACGCCCATGCCGAGCACCCGACGCACGGTTTCAATCCGGTCATGCAGCGCAGAGTCTCTGGTAATGACGGCGCCCATCAGTACGTCTGAGCCGCCCGACTGATATTTGGTCAGCGCCTGCATGCTGATATCGACGCCATGGGAAAACGGTTTAAAAGCGATACCGGCGGACCAGGTGTTGTCCACGGCCACCATCACACCGCGCGCATGGGCGACCTGACAGATGGCGGGAATGTCCGGCATTTCCATACTGACCGAGCCGGGCGCTTCGGTCCAGATCAGACGGGTATTGTCCTGTATCAGCGCGCTGATGGCCGCGCCAACGGTTGCATCATAAAAACGCACCGAAATGGCGTAAGTCTGTGCGAGCCATTTACCCAGTTCGCGATTCATGCCGTACACATTGTCCGGCAGGAGTACATCATCACCGGTTTTGAGCATTGCCAGACTGACCAGCACAATCGCAGCCAGACCGCTGGGCGCCAGAGTACAGCAGGTGCCCTCTTCTATTGCGGCCAGCTGCGCTTCCAGGGTGCGCATGGTCGGTGTGCCGTGCAGACCGTAGGTGTACATTGACTTGTCATGCCAGTCGCTGCTGCGCATGGCCGCCACGTTGTCGAACAGCACGGTCGAGGCGTGATGGATAGCTGTCGGAAATGCAGAAAAACCTTCAGGTGCCGTATATTCGGAATGAATGATTTTGGTCGCTGGATGTGGTTTCATGGCTCTTTTAAAAAAAGGTTAAACAGGTTCTGCCCATAAATCGTGCGCATCGGAAGCGGTGACAGTGACATCGACAAACTCACCGACCAGCAGCTTTTTATGCGGTTCAAAATGCGGTTTCACATACACCACGCCGTCAATTTCCGGTGCATCGGCGGCTGACCGCCCCACCCCACCCTGACGGTTAACTTCATCGAGCAGCACGCGCATGGTGGACCCGACTTTGGCCTTCAGTCGTTTTTTGGAAATCTGTTCCTGCAGTTCCATGACCCGCCCACGCCGTTCTTCGCGCAGTTCTTCCGGCACCGGATTGTCGAGTTCGTTGGCTGTTGCGCCTTCCACCGGGGAATAGGCAAAGCAGCCCAGGCGGTCGATTTCGGCTTCTTTCAGGAACTCGAGCAGATACGAAAATTCGGCTTCGGTCTCACCGGGAAAGCCGGCAATCAAGGTGGAACGAATCGTGAGATCGGGACACATTTTGCGCCAGGCCAAAATCCGGTCCAGATTTTTTTCGCCGGAAGCCGGACGTTTCATGCGCTTTAACACGTCGGGGTGGGCGTGCTGCAAAGGCACATCCAGATACGGCAGAATCAGACCCTGCTGCATGTGCGGGATGATCTGATCAACATGCGGGTACGGATAGACGTAATGCAGGCGCACCCATGCGCCGTAGCTTTTAGCCAGTTCACCGAGTGCTTCAACCAGTTGCGTCATGTGGGTCTTGACCGGCTTGCCGTTCCAAAAGCCCATGCGAAAT
The DNA here is from genome assembly GCA_043758755.1 of Oxalobacteraceae bacterium. Lineage (GTDB taxonomy): Bacteria > Pseudomonadota > Gammaproteobacteria > Burkholderiales > Burkholderiaceae_D > Solimicrobium. Next base: position 38,161 of record JAYVMW010000049.1, on the reverse strand, counting down.
TTGACATCCACGCCATAGGCACTGGTGTCCTGCGAAATCACCAGCAATTCTTTGACGCCGGCCTTGAACAGATTTTCTGCTTCCAGCATCAGGTCGGCAATCGGACGTGAGACCAGATCGCCACGCATGGATGGAATAATGCAGAAACTGCAGCGATGATTGCAGCCTTCGGAAATTTTCAGGTAGGCGTAATGTTTGGGAGTGAGTTTGACGCCCTGCGCTGGAACCAGATCCAGAAACGGGTCATGCGGTTTGGGCAGATGTTTATGTACCGCGCTCATGACTTCGGTCAACGCATGTGGTCCGGTGACTTCCAGCACCTTGGGATGGATGGCCTTGATCATGTCCTGGCCCTGACCGTCTTTTTTGGCACCCAGACAGCCGGTGACGATCACCTTGCCGTTTTCATGCAGGGCTTCGCCGATGGCGTCGAGCGACTCCTGCACTGCTGCATCGATAAAACCGCAGGTATTGACGATGACCAGATCGGCCCCGTCATACGACTTGGCGGTTTCGTAGCCCTCGGCGCGCAATTGGGTGAGGATCTGTTCGGAATCGACCAGCGCTTTGGGGCAGCCTAGGGAAACGAAACCGACTTTGGGGATATATGGGCTATCTGACATGGGAATGAGACTGGGAAGGAAAATGCAAAGTCGCCATTGTACTCCATAGAGCGCCTTTAGCCCTCACGTAGCAAATTACTACCTTCAGGCGATTTTGGCGTAAATACGCAGGTCACGCAGATCACCGGTCACTTCATCCTTTTCACATTTGCGCAGAATGCCTTCCAGTTCAAATCCGGCTTTTTCAGCCACTTTCCAGCTCAGCACATTGACATCATCGGCACGAATTTCTAACCGTCTGGCCGCCAGTTTGTCCAACGCAAGACCGGTCAGGGCATTGACTGCTTCCACCATATAACCATTACCCTGGGCGCTGGTTCTGCACCAGTAGCCGATTTCAAATTTGGGAATATTCCAGTCGATACGATTTAAGCCGATACTGCCGATCAGGTTTTGATCCGATTTCAAAAAGATAAAATAAACCAGATTGTCGCGCTGAATGAAACTGCTGCGCTGGAGCCGGCAGTATTTTTCCGAACCGGACAGTGACGGTTCGTCCTTCACCCAAGACAGATGGGACAGGTAGCGGCGCAGATCGGTGAGCGATTCCTGCAGCGCCTGAAAATGCAGCTCCCCGTTGCCCGGCACCACGGCACGTATTTCCAGCCTCTCGGTTTCAAACTGCTCGGGTATGTCGAGCAGGACAGGTGAAAAATTCATGATAATCGCCTTTTTATTCGAATTCGCCATTTTAGCTCCAGATCGGTTCGATCTGATACTATTCCTGCTCCGGGAATATCAGGAACAAAAAAATCCGATGACCAAAAAAACAACCAAAAAAGTGGAGATCGAAGGCCGGCAGTTCATTGCGCACGGTATCAAAGATCATTTTCTGCATGACAGCTATCACTACGCAATGACTTCCAGCTGGCCGGTTTTTTTTGCCGCCTTTGCTGCACTGTTCCTGTCCCTGAATATCGTTTTTGCCATTCTGTATGCACTGGATCTGAATGCTATTGCAAATATATACCCGCACAATTTCTGGGGTGCTTTCTTCTTCAGTGTAGAAACCCTGGCCACGGTCGGCTATGGCGACATGCATCCGCAAACTGTGTACGGGCACATCGTCTCAACCATAGAAATTTTTACCGGCATGTCCGGCATTGCCATGATTACCGGTGTCATGTTTGCGCGCTTTTCACGTCCGCGCGCCAAAATCCGCTTTACCCGTCATCCGGTTACCTATCGTCACAACGGCGAACTGGTACTGTCGATCCGGATTGCCAATACCCGCATGAATATCATTTCCGAAGCGTCAGCCAGACTGCGTATGCTGCGTCTGGAAACCACCGCGGAAAACACCAAGTTCCTGCGCATCATCGATCTGCCTCTGAAACGCGACCAGCATCCGATGTTTTCGCTGGGATGGAATCTTTTTCATGTTATTGATGTAACCAGCCCGCTGTACCAGCTCTCGGCCAAACAGCTGGAACAGAACCAGATCCGTCTGATTCTTTCCATTGACGGGGTAGATGAAACCACCAGTCAGTCAGTGCGTGCCCGTCATATCTATTCCTGGGATGCATTCCGGTTCAACCATCGCTACCGGGATATCAGCAGCTTTGATGAACAGATGAACAATCATATGGATTTCAACCTGTTCGATGATGTCGTGGCCGAACACCTGCTGCATGAACAAGAGCGTTGACGTGAAACCGGCCCTGCTCCCCATCCTGACTTTGACTGCGGCACGCAATCTGCATCTGGCCGCCCAGAATCTGCTGAGTGCACCTCCAAAATCGCCGACCAAGCAGCACGTTTTGCAGGCCATCAGAAACATGGCCATTCTGCAGATTGACACCATCAACGTGGTCGCACGCAGTCCGTATCTGGTTTTATGGAGCCGGCTCGGCAATTTCCAGAACAGCTGGCTCGATGAACTGCTTTGTGAGGGCAAACTGTTTGAGTACTGGGCGCATGAAGCCAGCTTTCTGCCGATCGAGGATTACCATCTTTACCGGCACAAAATGATAGATCCTCACGGCATGGGGTGGAAGTTCAATCACAGCTGGCTGGCGGAAAACAAGAAACAGGTGGCACTGGTTAAGAAACATATCAGAAAAAACGGACAGACCCGCTCGGCCGATTTTGAACGAAACGACGGCAAGGCTGGCGGCTGGTGGGAATGGAAGCCAGAAAAGCGCGCGCTGGAAGTCATGTTCACCATGGGTGAATTGATGGTGGCACGGCGACACAATTTTCAGCGCGTGTATGATTTGCGCGAACGGGTCCATCCTGACTGGGATGACCAACGCGACCTGGTCGACCCGCTGGAATGCCGGCGTCAGCAGGTACTGCTCTCAGTGAAGGCACTGGGACTTGCCAAAGCCAGCTGGATACCTGATTATTTTCGCATGGGCAAACTCGAAAAAGCCATTCAACCTGCCGTACTGGCTGAACAGGGTGCGCTGCTGTGTGCCATGGTCAAAGGCTGGGATGAACCGGTCTACGTCCATCCCGACCACGCCGGGTTGCTGCACAAAGCAAGCGATGGCGAATTAAAAGCAACGGCGACCCGTTTGCTGTCGCCGTTTGACCCGGTAGTGTGGGACAGAAAGCGCGCGGTTGAATTATTTGATTTTGATTACCGGCTGGAATGCTACACGCCCGAAGCCAAGCGCCGTTATGGTTATTTCACATTACCGATACTGCGGCGCGGCGCCATTATCGGCCGGCTCGATGCGAAAGCGCATCGTCAACTGGGGCGATTTGAAATCAAGAGCATTCATCTCGAAGAAAATGTCAAGATTTCGCAAGCCCTGGTCAAGGATGTGCTGATCTGCATCTCTGAATTTGCAGCATGGCATGGCACGCCTGAACTGGAGTTGAGCGCACTGGAATCTTCGGCGCTCTATCCCTTTATTGCCTGACTTGCGCTCAGAACGTTTTGCCAACCGACACCACCAACGATGTTTTTCCCAGGTTTTTCAGGTCGGGGGCCGGGCCAACGTAATAATTGGTATTGGCACCAATGACTGCCACAGCAGCGCTAACGACACCGAAATCTTTGGTCACGCCGACTTTCCAGTCGGTATAACCTGCAACCGACAAATGCGCCACGGTCTGGTGACCGGCATGCAAATTGATTGTAAAACCGTCAGTTCCATCCAGATTGGCCCCGATATCCAGATAGCCACTGCCTTTGCTGTCAACAAATCCAAACAGATCGGTCAACGAATACGAGTATTTGGCGTAAGCTGGTCCGTATCCGAGCTGTCCATACACTTCTGTCGTATTGGCGCTGGTGGGCAACGCATTGTTGGGGTACACATACGACAGTACGCCAATATCGTAAGAAATATCCGGCACTATTTCACCCCGTTTGCCGGCATACAGATCCCATTCCACATTGTCGTTGCCACCGACATCCTTGATCCAGTGGATGGTTGACAGCCAGGTTCCGGCATACAGACCGGTTGGGTTATTGGTGTAATCTGCGCCACCCTGCAGTGCCGGGTCCAGATGCGTCTGCGAAATGCCACGATAACGATAGTCGGATACTACAGCGGCATTGAAGCTAATCTCATTGTCCGGTTTTTGATCATCTGCGCGGGCAATTGAACCTGTCAATGTTGCCATTACTGCGGCAACAAGAATAATTTTTTTCATGATAGTTCTTTCTCAGATTGTGTAAATGGCCGGTTTTGGCACAATCAAAATAGTAAAGAGTATCAAATAAATTATTTACAAATTAAAAGACAGTGGTTGTAAACGTTGTGTAAATAAAGGCCCTGCGTGGAACAAATATAAAAAAATGCTGACCACAATGATCAGCATTTGTCTGTTGCCGGCTTACTTGCCTATTTGCTCTGCGACTTCACCACCTGCATGGCCGTAGCGATCAACCCGCCAATATCCCCCATGTTGGCAGGAATAATGATGGAATTATTGGTCCTGGCCAGCTGCGCAAAGGCATTCACATACTGCTCGGCGACTTTCAGATTGACGGCATCCGACCCGCCCGGTGCCTGAATCGCTGCGGCAGTTTTACGTATCGCTTCGGCACTGGCTTCGGCTATCGACAAAATGGCAGCGGCCTGTCCCTCGGCTCGATTGATGGAAGCCTGTTTTTCACCTTCCGATTTGGCAATCGATGCGGCGCGCTCCCCGTTGGCGATATTGACCTGTTCCTGCTGACGCCCTTCCGATGCCGCGATCAGTGCACGCTTTTCCCGCTCAGCGGTAATCTGCGCCTGCATGGCATGCAGGATTTCCTTGGGCGGAGTCAGATCCTTGATTTCATAACGCAATACCTTCACGCCCCAGTTGGCCGCCGATTCATCAATGGCATTGACGATGCTGGTATTGATATGGTCACGTTCTTCAAAGGTTTTATCGAGTTCCATTTTGCCGATTACCGAACGCAGCGTGGTTTGCGCCAACTGAGTGATGGCCGCGACATAGTTGGAAGAACCATACGACGCACGCATGGCATCAGTGACCTGAAAATACAGAATGCCGTCTACGGTCAACTGGGTATTGTCGCGCGTGATACAGACCTGCGGTGGCACGTCGAGCGGAATTTCCTTCAAGATGTGTTTATAGGCGATCCGGTCGATAAACGGCACCACGATATTGAGACCAGGGCCCAGCGTTGCATGATATTTGCCCAGCCGCTCCACAACCCAGGCATGCTGCTGCGGCACGACGTTAATCGTTTTAACGGCAAAGGCAAAAAATATGATCAGCAGTACGATTCCAAATTCCATGACTATCCTCTTTTCATTGAGTTAATGTACAAGCGGTTCCACAATCAATTGACTGCCACGTATTTCGATAATCCGGAATGTGCCGGGCAACGGTGCTGCGCTGCCGGCATATTCCACATCCCACTTTGCACCGCGGTGCATGGAACGCGCCGTGTATTTTCCTCCGGCACTGCCCTGCCACTCGCCAACCTGCAGCGTCTGACCGATATCCAGATTCACGTTCGGATCACGTGCAGCATCAACCCGGTGACGATTGCCAAAGCGGCTGCGCCGCAATGATATGGTCGCGACTGACCCAACCAGCGCAGCAGCAATCAATTGCGCCACTGGCGCAGCACCGGACAGTGCGGCCAGTGCGCCTGCGGCCAGACCGATTGCTATCATCAGCAGATAAAACGTGCCCGTGAACAGTTCCATCACCACCACTATGCCGGCCATCACCAGCCAGTTCATCCAGTCGCTCATGCATCTCTCCGAGTGGGTCACAAATAAAAGCCCCAAGTGGCACGGCCAATTGGGGCAGCTATGCCGGCTGGAATTGTATCCCAGCCTACGTAGATACAAGCATTATTTCTGCACTGCTTTGGCCAGCAATTGCCAGGTATCAATCACGCTGTCGGGATTAAGCGAGATGGAAAGAATGCCTTCTTCCATGAGCCACTTGGCCAGATCCGGATGATCCGACGGACCCTGACCGCAGATGCCGACATACTTGCCCAGTTTCCGGCAGGATGATATGGCGCGCGTGAGCAAAGCCAGCACCGCCGGATCACGTTCGTCAAAATCAGCAGCCAGCAACGGCATGCCGGAATCACGATCCAGACCCAGGGTCAGCTGTGTCAAATCGTTGGAGCCGATCGAGAAGCCGTCGAAATGTTCCAGGAACTGGTCAGCCAGAATCGCATTCGAAGGCACTTCACACATCATGACCAGGCGCAAACCGTTTTCACCGCGTTTCAATCCGTTTTTGGCCAGCAGGTTGACCACTTTTTCAGCCTGGCCCAAAGTACGCACAAACGGCACCATGATTTCCACGTTGGTCAGACCCATATCGTTGCGCACCCGTTTCATGGCAGTGCATTCCATTTCAAACGATTCGGCAAAATCATCGGCCAGATAACGCGCCGCACCGCGGAAACCCAACATCGGATTTTCTTCATCCGGTTCGTAGCGCGAACCGCCGATCAGCTTTTTGTATTCATTGGATTTGAAATCCGACAGACGCACGATGACCGGTTTGGGCCAGAACGCGGCTGCAATCGTGGCAATTCCTTCCGCGAGTTTGTCAACATAAAACGCCTTCGGAGAGGCATGACCGCGCGCCACCGATTCCACGGCCTTTTTCAGCGCCGGGTCGATGTTCGGATATTCCAGAATTGCCTTTGGATGCACGCCGATATTGTTGTTGATGATGAATTCCAGGCGCGCCAGACCGACACCGGCGTTGGGCGTACTCTGAAATTCAAACGCCATTTGCGGATTACCGACGTTCATCATGATTTTCACCGGAATTTCCGGCAGGGTCTGATTGGCGACTTCAGAAACTTCCGTTTCCAGCAGCCCGTCGTAAATTTTGCCTTCGTCACCTTCGGCACAGGACACCGTCACCAGCGTATCGTTTTTCAGAATATCGGTCGCATGGCCGCAACCCACCACCGCCGGCACACCCAGTTCACGCGCAATAATGGCTGCGTGACAGGTCCGGCCGCCCCGGTTGGTAACGATGGCGGACGCGCGCTTCATGACCGGTTCCCAGTTCGGGTCAGTCATGTCGGCCACCAGAATATCGCCAGGCTGGACCAGTTCCATTTCAGACGGATCATGAATGACACGCACCCGGCCGGCACCAATTTTCTGACCGATGGCGCGCCCGGATATCAGCACAGTGCCGCTGCCCTTGAGTTTATAGCGATGCTGCACATCGGCCTTGCCTTGCGATTTCACGGTTTCAGGACGGGCCTGCAGAATGTACAGTTTGCCGTCGCGACCGTCTTTGCCCCACTCGATATCCATCGGGCGGCCATAATGCTTTTCAATGATGACGGCATACTTGGCCAGTTCAACCACTTCGGTATCGTCAAGCGAATAGCGGTTACGCTGCTCAACAGAAACGTCAACGGTTCGCACTGAACGCCCCGCCTTGGCCTCATCGGTAAATTCCATCTTGATCAGCTTGGAGCCAATATTGCGCCGGATGACCGGCAGTTTGCCGGATGCCAGCATTGGCTTGTGGACATAGAATTCATCCGGATTGACGGCGCCCTGCACCACGGTTTCACCCAGTCCATAGCTGGAAGTGATAAATACCACGTCTTCAAAACCGGATTCGGTGTCAATCGTAAACATCACACCTGCAGCACCCAGATCGGACCTGACCATGCGCTGCACGCCGGCTGACAACGCAACTTCGGCGTGGGTAAAACCTTTGTGAACACGATAGGAAATGGCGCGGTCGTTATACAGGGAAGCGAACACATGTTTCATCGCTTCCAGAATATTGTCGATACCGACGACGTTGAGGAAGGTTTCCTGCTGACCGGCAAACGAGGCATCCGGCAGATCTTCGGCGGTGGCCGATGAACGTACGGCGAATGACATTTCTCCCACCGAGTCATTAACCAGTTGCTGGTAAAACCTGTTGATTTCTTCCTGCAACCGTGGCTGGAACGGCGTATCCAGAATCCATTGCCGGATTTCGGCACCGGCCTTGGCCAGAGCGCGAACATCGTTGATATCGAGCGTTTCCAGACGCTGCGCGATGCGGTCGGCCAGTGAGCTGCCGTCGGCCTGCGGATAGCCCAGAAAATCCCGGAAGGCCAGTGCCGTGGTGGCAAAGCCGCCTGGCACGCGCACACCGGCGCTGGCCAGCTGACTGATCATTTCACCCAATGAAGCATTTTTACCGCCGACGATGTCGACGTCCTGCATGCGCAGGTGCTCAAATGAAGCGACGTAAGTCGATGGGCTTAATTTTTCGGAATGTGAATCGCCTGAATTCTCTACGTTCCCTATAGTGCTGTTAGACATAACTACCTCTTTGATGATAAGAAACCGGTGCAGCAACCTCGCGTTTTGTTCTTTTTGTAAGTCGCGTCAGTTTGTCGGCCAGGTCAACACCTGACCAAAATGGGGTCTATTTTACATGCTGCAATGCACTTAAAGTGATATATTGCTTCCCCGTTACTCAATTTTCTTGTGCTGAATCATGACAGATTTACCTCATACCCCGCTGCCGCTCGATGGCCATACCGTTTTTTTTGTCTCGGACGGAACCGGCATTACGGCAGAAACCTTTGGCCATTCGGTACTGACTCAATTTGATTTGCGCTTTAAACAGATCCGCCTGCCCTTTATTGACACGGTCGACAAAGCACACGACGCGTGCCGAAAAATCAATGAAGCCCACACTGAAAGCGGATTGAAACCAATCGTATTTTCCACCCTGGTCAAGGCCGAACTGGTCAAGATTGTGCGTCTGGCCAAGGGCCTGCACATGGATCTGATTCAGACCTTTGTGGAACCGCTGGAACAGGAACTGGGCGTCAAATCCACCCACACCGTGGGTCGCAGCCATAACATGTCCGATACCAAGGCCTACCGCAACCGAATTGAAGCGATTAACTTTTCTCTGGCCCATGACGATGGCCAGTCTCACAAAAACCTCTCCGAAGCCGATGTAATTCTGGTGGGCGTATCGCGTTCCGGCAAAACCCCAACCAGTCTGTATCTGGCCATGCAATTCGGAATTAAGGCAGCCAACTATCCGCTGATACCTGAAGATTTTGAACGTGGCAAACTGCCTTCGGCGCTGCATGTATTCAAAGGAAAAATTTTCGGTCTGACCATCGCTCCGGAGCGGCTTTCTGAAATTCGCAATGAGCGCCGTCCAGGCAGTAAATATGCGGCGCTGGAAAACTGCCGCTATGAAGTCAATGAGGCTGAAGCCATGATGAAACGGGACGGCATACGCTGGCTGTCATCGACGGCCAAATCCATCGAAGAAATTTCAACCACCATACTCCAGGAAATTAAGACTGACGTTCAGTCGCACTGGTGACCACAATACTGGCGCAGCAGTTGATTTCAGTAATTTTGGGGGAAATATTCACGAAATCCTTCAAAAGATTACTCTTTGGCGTAGGCATTTGATAAAATCCGGCCCATGCGTTTTCCCCACCATTCATCCAACCCTTTAACGACTGCCGCCAGATTTAACTCCTGGCTGGCCCTGTGGGTCATGGTGGCCATGCTGGGTCAGGCACTGCTGCCCACGCTGGGATACCTGCGCTCGAACTCATCACCTGAACTCTGGAACGAAATATGCAGCGTGGTTGGTGTGCGCCAGAAATCGCAGTCGGAAAATGACGCTCCGACCACCGCACCCCATGCTGATTGTCCTTTATGTCTGCAGGTTTTTCATGGTGCCATTCTGGATACGGCACAGGTTTCGACCTTTGCCGTCTTCGTTTTATTAAGCCATATCAGTTTCACTGTAACCGAACAACACAGCTTCAAACTTCGCGCCGCACTGCCAGAAGCGCGCGCACCTCCTGAATTCAATTAAGTTCATTCAATGTGCACAATCCCGACATGTCGACTCAGTCCGCATGTCTTGTGCAGTCATTTAACAAATTTAATCAAATTCATCATGAAAATTGCAATTAAACTATTGGCCGCCTGCAGTCTGCTGTGCGGTTTTGCTCTGTCATCCGTCGCACAAGCCTGTGCAACCTGCGGCTGTTCTTTATCTCCCGACGGCGCGCTCGGATATGCAGGCAGTGGCGGTTGGGACCTCAGCCTGGACGACAGCTTCATCAACCAGACCCAACTGCGTTCTGGCACCGGTACAATTTCACAGCAACAGGTACAGGCCGTCAGCGCTCAGGAAGTGGAGAACCAGACTCTCAACCGATACCTGACCTTGGGTATCGGGTACACCAGCGGGTTAGACTGGAACTTTAAATTGTCGATTCCCTATATCGATCGCTCTCACACCACCTATGCTGAGGATCCATCGTTACCACTGTCGCCGGACCAGTTGAGCAGCGCTAATGCCAGCGGGATGGGTGATATGTCACTGGTTATCAGTTATCAAGGTGCATTAGCCAGTAAAAATCTGGGACTACAGGTCGGTGTCAAACTGCCGACCGGAAATTACGGCGGACCGTCAGCAAACAATCCGGATGGCGGCGTCGGCCATGGCTCTGTGGGCCGCAATCCGGCCGCTTTCGGTCCCGCCGGCAATGCCGGAAACAGTTATCTGGACACCAATCTGAATGTCGGCAATGGCAGCACCGACCTGATTTTTGGCGCTTATTATTTCCAGCCAGTCAGTCAGGATTTTGACGCCTTTGTGAACAGCCAGTATCAATTTTCAGTCAGGCAGCAACTCGACCAGACCGGAGCTGATTTCCGTCCCGGCAATCAAACCAACATCAGCTTCGGCTTACGTTATGAAGCCAACCCGCAGATCGTGCCGCAACTGCAAATCAACCTGACCCATAAAAACGCTGATTCCGGAGCACTCGCAGACAGGACCGACACCGCCGGCAGCGTTATGTTCATCAGCCCTGGTGTGACCATGAATGCGGCGAAAAACGTCTGGGTATATGCTTTCCTGCAGGTGCCGGTTGTGAGCAATCTGGATGGCTATCAATTATTTCCGCGCTATACAGTATCGGCTGGTATGACTTATCATTTCTGACTGCACCCATTAACTCTTACCACCCAATACGGAAAGTAGCCATGATCAAGGTTCAACCCGACCGACAGCGCCGCGCTATGATGCTGGCAGTGACCAGCCTGGGCCTGTGCGCTTTTGGAACGCTGCGGTCGTCTGCAGCCCAAGCCAGCGTACTGGAACTTGGCCAACCCGCACCGGTCCTTGTTCTGCATACGCTCGATGGTCGTACTGTCTCCACTGCCGATCTGCTCGGCAAAGTCGTCATCGTGACGTTCTGGGCCAGCTATTGCGAACCGTGCAGGGACGAATTGCCGCTGCTGTCTGCCTACGCAGAACAACATGCCAAGGCGGGGTTACAGGTTCTCGGCTTTTGCATTGATCCCGCGGAAAATCTCGAAGAGGTTCGCGCCGTGGCCAAATCGCTGTCCTTTCCGGTCGGACTGCTGGGCACTCCCTACGCAGGCGGTTATGGCCGCATCTGGCGCATGCCCGTCAGTTTCGTCATTGATCGTGCCGGGAATTTAATCAACAACGGCTGGAAGGATGAAAACCCGGTATGGACTGCCGAACGACTGCATCGCATCATGGATCCGTTACTTCGTTAAATAATGGTCATGCCGAATTGTTCACTTTAACAATAATTTGAATAAACATTGCTTGAATTCAATCATGGCTCATACATTTAGCGATAAACTTGCCGAAGTTGAATTGATATTGGATTGAGAATAATTTAGAAAATGAGTACGCAACCCTCCCAACAAGAATTTCTGACTGATGCAATGGAATATCTTGGTCTGACTAAAAATGCATTGGCGATCAAATTGAACACCAGTGAATACACGATTAACTCCTGGTTGTTAACCGAAGATAAACCCGGCTCCGTCAAGCTCTCCGAATTTATTCGGGAAAAAATCAGCAAGCTGGTACAGGAAAAAAAATCGGCCAACTTTTTCCATGTTCACACTGCCAGCATGACTGAAACTGCGCCGGGTCGTTATTGCGATATTTATCAGTTTCAGTTCCCCTCGCTGTACCGGGCGGTCGCATCGGGCGTCGTTACTTACACCCTTTCCGATCTGCCAGAACCAGAAATGCCTGAAACACGATTCGAAGCAATCCAGCACCTGAACCCGGGCACCGACGATGTCTGGGTTTTTATCAACGAACATTCAAGCATGAACGCAGTGTTGGGCTATTGGCGCGCCATTTCCCATTCCAATCCGGATTCTGTGAGTTCCAGATTCAGACTGTATCTGTTTGATGATCACCTGTTCAGCATCTACCACATCAACAAGCCTGACAATGCGCTTATGGATAACGTTATTTTTTATCAAATTGATGATAATGAATTTCAGATCGCGATGCCTTCAATACGGCGCAAACAGTTTGATGACTGGAGTCTGATTATTGATTGTGAAGGAAATGAACGGCAGAAAAGTGATATCTGGAAGGAATAGCCGAATCTGAATCTTCGACACTTCCAATAAAAAACGCGCCACTGCTGAGCTGGCGCGTTTTTTTGTTTTTGGAAATCTGCCTTAGATTTCTTCGTACAGAGGTAAGGTCAGAAATTCAGCAAAATCCGTTGAAGTCGACATCTCTTCAAATATCTGTGCAGCCCGGTCATAGGTCGCACCACTGCCCACCAACGCCTTAACCTTGACCAGCTCTTCCGGAATCATTGCGCGAACCATATCGGCTGTCACTTTACGTCCGTCTTCCAGCAAGCCCTTGTCAGAACGTATCCATTGCCAGACTTGCGAACGGCTGATTTCAGCGGTGGCGGCATCTTCCATCAGATTGTGGATCGGCACACAACCGTTACCGGCCAGCCAGGCGCCCAGATAGTGAATTCCGACATTGATGTTGTAGCGCAGACCCGCCTCGGTAATTGGCGTTTCAGGCTGAAAATTAAGCAGGTCGGCAGCAACTACGTTGATATCAGGGCGTTGTTTGTCGATCTGATTCGGTTTATCACCCAGTACCTTTTTGAATTCACCCATGGCCAGATCTACCAGACCTGGATGTGCTACCCAGCCGCCATCGTAACCGTCAGTCGCATCGCGCGCCTTGTCAGTACGAACACCACCCATTGCGACGTCATTTTTTTCCGGATCATTCTTGATCGGGATTAATGCAGCCATTCCGCCAATGGCAGGTGCATTGCGTTTGTGGCAGGTTTTCAGCAGCAGCAAGGCATAGGCGCGCATGAATGGCGCAGTCATGGTGACTTTGGCACGATCTGCCAGACAGAAGTCTTTATCGTTTTTGAATTTCTTAATGCATGAAAAAATGTAATCCCAACGTCCGGCATTCAAACCGGCACTGTGCTGGCGTAATTCATACAGAATTTCATCCATTTCAAACGCGGCGACGATGGTTTCAATGAGCACGGTCGCCTTGATTGAACCCTGCGCTATGCCAAGTTCATTTTGCGTCATGATGAAAATATCGTTCCACAACCGCGCTTCCAGATGCGATTCCATCTTGGGCAAATAAAAATACGGGCCGGCTCCGCGCGCCAACTGTTCTTTGGCATTGTGGAACATAAACAGGGCAAAATCAAAAATGCCGCCAGAGATACGCTTGCCATCTACCAACACATGTTTTTCATCCAGATGCCAGCCACGCGGACGCACTACCAGCGTCGCAACTTTATCGTTGAGTTTATAGGACTTGCCGTTTTGTTCCAGACTGATTGTTTTGCGCACTGCTTCACGCATATTTATCTGACCGGTGATCTGATTGTCCCAGTTTGGTGTATTCGAATCTTCAAAGTCAGTCATGTAACTGTCGGCACCGGAATTGAGCGCGTTGATCACCATTTTTCGTTCTACCGGACCGGTGATTTCTACACGACGACATTCAAGCGCTGCAGGGATTGGTGCAATCTTCCAGTCACCGGCACGGATATGGGCGGTTTCAGGCAAAAAATCAGGACGTTCACCGGCATCCATGCGGATTGCGCGTGCCGCACGTGAGGCAAGCAATTCCTGACGGCGTGGTTCAAATGCGCGCGTCAGTTTGGCAACGAGTTCCAGTGCTTCCGGGGTCAGAATCGCGGCAAATCCGGGTTTGATTTCGCCTGAGATTGTCATACCGGCGGGCAGTTTAATTTGATTCATGTGAAATCTCCTGATTGATAATGGGCTTGATTATATTAGATACAAAATGAGATAAATATTAAATTTAATCAATTCATCTTTGCTTTTAAGTGATAGATTGGCGTTATTCTGTTTTCGCGCAATTCATCTGCACACTATGGACCAATTTAAACAAATATCAACCTTTACCGAAGTTGTCAGCAAAGGCAGCCTGTCTGCGGCAGCGCGGGCCGAAGGTGTTGCCCCGTCACTGATTGGACGCCGCATCGATGCGCTGGAACAGCGACTGGGTGTCAAGCTGCTGCAACGCTCGACCCGAAAAATTGCGCTGACCAACGAAGGAATGGCTTTTTTGGATGATTGCCAGCGCATTCTTGGCGAACTCGCAGAAGCGGAAGCGGCCGTTTCGGAACGCAATGCCAGTGCAACCGGCCAATTGATTATTTCCGCACCGGCCGGATTCGGGCGCCAACATGTGGCCCCGCTCATTCCATCGTTTCTGGCCGAGCACCAACAGGTGCAGATCACATTGAATCTGAATGACCGGTTTGTCGATTTGATCGGAGATAACATTGACATAGCAATCCGGATTGCGACGCTGAATGATTCGAGTCTGATCGGAGTCAAATTGGCCGCGAATCAGCGCGTGGTAGTTGCCGCACCGGCCTATGTGAAACGTAATGGCAAACCTGAATCCATTGAGGATCTGGCACGACACAATTGCCTGGCATTCAATAATGATGGCAGCCAGCGCGGCTGGACTTTTCGCCAGAACGGGAAAATTATAACCGTCAAAGTGAGTGGAAATATGGTGTGCAACGATGGTGAGGTACTGCATGACTGGGCGCTGGCGGGAAAAGGACTGGCCTGGCGTTCGATGTGGGAAGTCGGATCGGAGCTGGCTTCTGGAAAACTGGTCTCGGTACTCGATCAATTTGCCGCCTCCGACCATGACATTTATGCCGTGGTGCCACAGCGCAGACATCTGCCGTTACGTACGCGACTGTTTATCGATTTTTTAAAACATGCTTATGGAGTGCCGGGGTACTGGCAGAAGAAATAACAAAAGAAATGGAGAGGATTTTTTTTTGCGACTATTGTCGCCCAAAAAAAAGCCCCGCGATTGCGGGGTCTTTTCAACAAACTCGTTACCGAAGTATATTAAATACCTTGGATATTTGAAGCTTGTTTGCCTTTAGGGCCAGTAGTAACTTCGAAAGAAACACGTTGGTTCTCTTTCAGAGTTTTAAAACCAGCTGACTGGATAGCTGAGAAGTGAGCGAACAAATCTTCACCACCTTCGTCTGGAGTAATGAAACCAAAACCTTTAGAGTCATTGAACCATTTTACAATACCTGTTGCCATTACAATTTCCTATTTCAGTTAAGTGGGCAAGTGCCCGTTAGATCGTTTCAACCAAGTAAGAAATGACAGACTGATACTGCACTACTACCTAGAATTTCAACGATGGGGAATTATACTTCACAAAAAAAATTTGTGACTAGCTATTTCTGCATAATAATTTTTTAATCAGCAATAAACTGACAAAAATCACAAGTTCACTGTTACAAACGCAACATATTTTGTATTTCAATCAATTCATTACGCACGTTTTCCAGAATATTTCCTGAAATCGTGACTTCCTTCATCACATCAGGCGATTTTGTTTCGATACTCGATACACCACCAAGTTGGTTGCGTGCGCCATTGATCGTGAAGCCCTTATCGTAAAGTAATTCACGAATCCGACGAATCAGCAAAACTTCGTGATGCTGATAGTAGCGTCGGTTGCCGCGCCGTTTCACTGGCTTCAACTGCGAAAATTCCTGTTCCCAGTACCTTAAAACATGCGCCTTGACGCCACATAAATCACTGACTTCACCTATCGTGAAATATCGTTTGGCCGGAATGGCCGGCAAAACAAGCGTATCGTCTTTATTCAACGTCGGGCTCATTGTTCAGGTCCGGTTAAGATTTGGTGTCGTTCAGAATGAATTGGTCCGACATTTGGTCAACCATAATCTTCATTTTTTGGCTGGCATGAAATGTCACAACACGTCGAGCAGAAATAGGAATTTCTTCACCGGTTTTTGGATTTCTTCCGGGACGCTGCGGTTTGTCGCGCAATTGAAAATTACCAAATCCAGATAACTTGACCGACTCGCCACGTTCCAGGGCATTGCGAATTTCATCGAAAAAGGTTTCTACCATATCTTTTGCTTCGCGCTTGTTCAGACCGACCTGTTCAAATAAAAGTTCAGCCAGTTCTGCCTTGGTCAGAGTCGATAACTGTTTTTCAGCCATCATGCGAGTACGGGCCTGTTGCATGGCCCGACTCAAATTGGCATCTAGTTCGGTTTGTGGCTCAGTTGAAATATCGTCACTCATTGGTTTACTTGTCTGTCCCACAATCAATACTTTTCTAATAGATAATTTCGTTTTTTTGCATTAAATCAGGAGCGTAATTTTGCATCGCAATGTTGTTGTGCTGCAGCCAGCAATGCCGCCATTGCAGCCTCAATTTCATCATCTTGCAAAGTAGAATGAGTATCTTGTAAGGTGCACCGGAAAGCAAGACTTTTTTCATCCTCCTGCAATCCTTTACCACGATATTCATCAAATAAAACAATGGCTTGCACGCTGCGGCAAGCTGGATTGGCAGACCGCTCACGCATAAATACATCCAGAATACCCTGCACCGGCACCGTTTGATTTACCAACAACGCCAGATCACGGGTAACGGCCTGAAATTTCGAAATTTCCTGATATGCCGGTACGACCACCGATTGCAGCGCCTGTGCATCGAGCTCAAACACTACCGGAGCCAAAGGCAGATCATATTTTTGCTGTAAAGCCGGATGCAATTCACCAATAACACCTACCGGCATTCCATCACACTCGATCTGAGCGCTGCGTCCGGGATGCAACGAATGATGATCCACTTTTGAAAAACGCAGTGATTTGGGTGCGAACAGGGCTTCGATATCCGCCTTAACATCAAAAAAATCCACCTGACGTGATGCCTGTCCCCACTGCTCATCTGCCTGTGGTCCATATGCCAATCCACCCAGCTTTTTAGGCTCATGGAATCCGGCAACGGTCAAATCACCATCGGCAATCTTTTCATCGCGCAGATACACTGACGCAATTTCAAACAGACGGATGCGGTTGACTTTCCGGTTCAGGTTGTAGCGGGCATTGGCGATCAGGCTGGCAATCAAATTGCTGCGCATCACGCTCATCTGCGCGGCAATTGGATTCTGGATTTTGATCGGAGCACTGTTTTTTACAAAATCCGTTTCCCAGGCAGCGTCGACAAAGCTGTAATTCAATACTTCCTGATAGTCCAGATCCACCATCTGGCGACGTACCTTAAACAGGGAACGGGTCTGCTCAGGCAATATGCGCATCGCTGATGCGGCTACTGGCGGCAACGCCGGGATATTTTCAAATCCATATACCCGAGCCACTTCTTCGATCAGATCTTCTTCGATTTCTATATCAAACCGGTAGGATGGCGGCGTGACCAGAAAACCATCATCCTGCTGGGTAAATGGAAGACCCAGTCGCGTGAATATGTCTGCAATCTGGATGTCAGTCAGGGCAACGCCGATAACTTTCACCGCGCGCGCGCTGCGCAGTTTCACTGGAGGTCGCTTTGGCAGATTGATGATCTGATCATCGATCGCGCCTGCCTGGCCGCCGCAAATGGAAATAATTAAATCAGTAATGCGTTCGATATTGGATACGGTGCCGGCAAAATCAACGCCGCGCTCAAACCGGTGAGCCGCATCAGTAGAAAAATTAAAACGACGGGCGCGCCCCTGAATCGCCGATGGCCACCAGAACGCAGCTTCCAGATATATATGCTGCGTATCCAGACTGACCGACGTGGCATCGCCGCCCATGATGCCGGCGATCGATTCCAGAATTGCCGGTTCGCTGGTTGTGGAAATGACGCCTACCCATGGATCGACAGGCACAGTATTTCCGTTCAATAATTTGATAGTCTCACCAGCTTTACCCCAGCGCACTTCGATACCGCCGCTTAATTTATCCAGATCAAAAACGTGGCTGGGCTGCCCCATTTCCAGCATAACGTAATTGGATATATCAACCAGAGCAGAAATAGGACGCTGACCGGCGCGTTCCAGACGCTGTTTCATCCAGTCCGGAGTCGCAGCCCTGGCATTTACACCACGAATCACGCGTCCGGAAAAGCGGCCACATAAATCGGGTGCCGACACTTTGACTGGCAGAACTTCGTCCAGCGTAACGGCCACTTTATTAATTACCGGAACCAGCAGTTTTGAGCCAGTCAGTGCCGAAACTTCACGGGCCACGCCAAGCACAGACAGACAGTCGGCCTTGTTCGGAGTGAGTTTGATGGTAAATTTTAAATCATCCAGATCCAGGTAGGTGCGAATTGATGTTCCGATCGCGGCATCGGAAGGTAAATCCATCAAACCAGCATGATCTTCTGACAGTTTCAATTCACGTGCAGAACACAACATCCCTTCCGAGACAACACCGCGCAATTCACCAACCTTGATTTCAAAAGGTTTGCCGTCTGCACCTGGTGGCAGCACAGCACCGGCTTTGGCACAGGCCACCTTCATGCCGACACGCACGTTGGGAGCGCCGCACACGATAGTGAGCAATACGCCGGTTCCGGCGTCAACCTTGCACACATTTAACCGGTCGGCATTGGGATGTTTTTCCAGCGACACGACCTGAGCCACCACTACATTGGTAAATGGTGGAGCGACTGTTTCAGTCTCTTCGACTTCCAGTCCAGACATAGTGAGTAAATGTGCCAATGCGGCTGAATCCATCTGCGGATTCACCATGGTGCGTAACCAGTTTTCAGAAAATTGCATAGTTGATGCCGTTATAGTTACCGTTAATGATTGAGGGGAACGTCGTCAGTTAAATTGTTTTAAAAAGCGCAGATCGCCTTCGTAAAACAAACGCAGATCATTGATACCGTAGCGCAGCATGGTGAGCCGCTCCAGACCTGAACCAAATGCGAAGCCTATGTATTTCTCCGGGTCCAGTCCCATGTTACGCACCACGCTCGGATGTACCTGACCGGAACCCGACACCTCCAGCCAGCGTCCTTTTAAGGGACCACTGCCGAACGCGATATCGATTTCTGCAGAAGGTTCCGTGAACGGAAAATAGGAAGGCCGGAACCGCACCTGCAAATCATCGGTTTCAAAAACCGCTTTGACGAAATTCAGGTACACGCCTTTCAGGTCAGCGAAGCTGATATTTTCGTCGATCCACAAACCCTCGACCTGATGAAACATCGGCGAGTGGGTCGCGTCGCTGTCAACCCGGTAAGTGCGACCAGGGGCGATGACTTTGATTGGCGCCTGGTTCATGCGCGCATAACGCACCTGCATCGGGCTGGTATGGGTACGCAGCAGTAACGGTTTGCCGCTGCTGTCATTACCTTCTATGTAAAAAGTATCCTGCATGGACCGGGCCGGATGATTTTCCGGACTGTTCAATGCGGTAAAGTTGGTCCAGTCAGTTTCGATTTCCGGGCCGTCAGCCACGTCAAATCCGATGGAACGGAAGATTTCTTCAACCCGTTCCCAGGTTCGCATGACAGGATGTATTCCACCTTTGCCGCGACCACGGCCGGGCAGTGTAATATCGATCGCCTCGGCATTCAGGCGTGACTGCATCTGAGCGTTCGCGAGCTGATCGCGGCGCGCTCCCAGTAAATCTTCAATCTGAACTTTAATACCGTTGATGATGGCGCCTTGTGCCTTGCGCTCGTCTGGACCTAATTTACCCAGTCCCTTCATCAATTCGGTAATCTGACCGGTTTTCCCCAGGTATTTGGCTTTGGCGTTTTCCAGTGTGGCCGCGTCTTGCGCGCCGACAAAATCAGCACTCGCTTGTGCTACCAGATGATCTAATGAATTCATGCAAATTTTTCCTGCTTGGGTTCGTCGATGTGTTTCGAGACTGAATTACAGTGCAATCAAAATAAAACAGGGCAAAGTATGACCTTTGCCCTGTCTCTTAATACAATGTCCGAAATTAAACGGTCATTGTCACCAGCAATTACGCAGCCAGGGTAGCCTTAACCTGATTGACAATCGCGGCAAATGCCGGCTTGTCCATCACAGCCATATCAGCCAGTACCTTACGGTCCAGACCGATAGAAGCTTTTTTCAGGCCATTCATGAATACGCTGTATGTCATGCCGTGAGAACGTGACGCGGCATTGATACGGGTGATCCACAAAGCGCGGAATACGCGCTTTTTGTTACGACGATCGCGGTAAGCGTATTGGCCAGCACGCATAACTGCCTGCTTGGCGATACGGTAAACCTTGCTGCGACGACCACGGTAACCCTTGGCTAAATCGAGAACTTTCTTATGACGGGCACGAGCTGTAACCCCACGTTTTACTCTAGGCATGATAACTCCTTAAATAGTGAGTAGAGGTTAAGCTGTAGGCATCATACGCATGACTGATACAACGTCAGCGGCATGAACATTGGTAATGCCGCGTAACTGGCGTTTACTCTTGGTGGTTTTTTTAGTCAGGATGTGACGCTTGAAAGCGTGACCACATTTAACTGTTCCACCTGGGCGAACGCGAAAGCGTTTCTTGGCAGAACTTTTGGTTTTCATCTTAGGCATAACATTACTGTCGGTTTAGGACAGTTCCATTTTTAACGTAATTGCAGGTGGTAACGTAACGCTACTCTTGGATGCCTGCTTTCACTTATATAGAACAGTGAAATCGAGTTCACTGTTATTTAATCCGAAGCATTTTCAGCTCCGGTCAAATTCTGTTTTTACTGCTGATGCTACTTTTATTTCTTTTTCTTTGGCGCCAGAACCATGACCATCTGGCGACCTTCCATTTTTGGAAACTGCTCTACCTGTCCGTAAGGATCAAGATCAATTTTTAACCGCTCCAGCATGCGCATCCCGATATCCTGATGGGCCATCTCACGACCGCGGAAACGCAATGTGATTTTGGTTTTATCTCCATCATCCAGAAACTTGATCAGATTGCGCAGTTTGATGCCGTAATCGCCGTCATCTGTACCTGGTCTGAATTTCACCTCTTTAACCAACACAACTTTTTGTTTGAGTTTGGCTTCATGGGCCTTTTTCTGTTCCTGATATTTGAATTTGCCGTAATCCATCAGACGGCATACAGGCGGTACCGCATTGGGTGCAATCTCAACCAGATCGACATTCGCTTCTTCAGACAAACGAATTGCTTCGCTTATTTTTACGATACCCAGTGGTTCGTTTTCAACGCCGGACAAACGCACTTCTGGTGCTGTAATTTCGCCGTTGATACGATGTGTTGACTTGTCAGTAGCTATTGTAGTTTCCTTTTAAAAATCCAATAAACAGGCCGTGCTCTTTCGCAGCAGGTACTCTCACGTTTTGGTGGCGACTTCCTGATTCAGACGCTCAACCAAAGCAGAAATGGGCATAGATCCCAGATCAAGATTACCCCGCGTACGCACGGCCACTGTATTAGCATCCCTCTCATTATCACCGACAACAATGATATAAGGTGTTTTCTGTACGGAATGCTCGCGTATTTTATAGGTAATTTTCTCATTACGCAAATCAAGGTTGACCCTAAACCCTTGTTTCTTTAAGTTTTCGGCAACAGATTTTGCATATTCAGCCTGCGCATCGGAAATATTCGCCACCACGATTTGTACGGGTGACAACCATAACGGAAAGGTGCCGGCGTAATTTTCGATAAGGATACCGATAAATCTTTCCATTGAGCCAACAATCGCCCGATGCAACATCATCGGAATTTTGCGCGAATTGTCTTCTGCGACATATTCAGCACCCAGACGCACCGGCATCGACGGATCGATCTGGAATGTACCAACCTGCCAGGAACGACCCAAACTGTCTTTCAGATGATATTCAATTTTCGGACCATAAAATGCACCTTCTCCAGGCAACTCCTGCCAGCTCAGTCCGCATGCCCGCAGCGCCGAACGCAGGGCTTCTTCTGCATAATCCCAGGCCTCCTCAGTACCGATACGGTTTTCCGGTCGGGTAGCGATTTTGATATCGATATTTTTGAAGCCGAAATCCGAATACACTTTCATGGCCTGAGGATGGAACGCCATAACCTCTCCGGCAATCTGTTCTTCCGTACAGAAAATGTGACCATCGTCCTGCGTAAACCCGCGCACCCGCATGATGCCGTGCAGTGCACCGGATGTTTCATTGCGATGGCACTGTCCGAATTCACCAAAACGCAATGGCAGCTCACGATAGCTGCGCAGACCGGTATTGAAAATCTGAATGTGACCAGGGCAATTCATCGGCTTTAACGCATAATTGCGGCTTTCCGATTCAGTCACAAACATGTTGTCACGATAGTTTTCCCAATGGCCGGTTTTTTCCCACAGCGAACGATCAAGAATCTGTGGTGTTTTCACTTCCTGATAACCACAGTCTCGGTACACCTGGCGCATATACTGCTCGACTTCCTGCCAGACAGTCCAACCCTTGGCGTGCCAAAAAATCAGGCCGGGCGCCTCTTCCTGCATGTGAAATAAATCCAGTGCCTTGCCGATTTTGCGATGATCGCGTTTTTCGGCTTCCTCCAACATGAACAGATAGGCTTCCTGATCTTCTTTCTTGACCCAGGCTGTACCGTAAATCCGCTGCAGCATTTCATTTTTCGAATCACCGCGCCAGTACGCACCAGCCAGCTTCATCAGTTTGAAGACCTTCAGTTTGCCGGTTGAGGGTACATGCGGGCCGCGACACAAATCGGTAAAACTGCCTTCGGCATACAAGGACACATCCTGATCAGCCGGAATCGATTCGATAATTTCGGCCTTGTAAGCTTCACCAATAGATTTAAAATAACTGACAGCTTCATCTCTCGGCAAAACAGTTCGGGTGATTGGCTCGTCTTTTTTGGCCAGTTCTGCCATTTTCTTTTCAATCAAGACCAAATCATCAGGCGTAAACGGCCGTTTGTATGAAAAATCATAATAGAAACCATTGTCAATGACCGGGCCAATCGTAACTTGCGCCTCCGGATAAAGCTGCTTGACCGCATAGGCCAGCAAGTGAGCCGTGGAATGACGGATAACTTCCAGCCCTTCCGGATCTTTATCAGTAATGATAGCCAGACTCACATCCCCGCCAATCAAATACGAGGTATCAACCAACTGACCGTCCACCTTGCCGGCCAATGCTGCCTTGGCAAGGCCAACGCCAATACTGGCTGCAACCTGTGCAACTGTTAAGGGAGCGTCAAACTGACGCTGCGAACCATCGGGAAGAGTTACTGTAACCATCTTGTTCTCCAAAACCAAAAGTGGATGAAGCTGAATTTAACTGAAAACGAAATAAAAAAATACGGACGAAAAAAAACGCGGGCCAGCCGCGCTTTTTCAAATTGACAAACGAAAAAGATCCCGACTAGCGTCGCGTACAAGATAAGGTAGTAGTTCGCGGTGTCATAACCAGGATGCCTTTCTCGCTCTTAAACAGAAGTGTCATTAAATTATGTGGTGGGCGGTGAGGAATTCGAATCCCCGACCCCTTGGATGTCGACCAAGTATTCTAACCAGCTGAACTAACCGCCCCAAAAGAGCCGAGACTATAGCAAGGTTCATGTTGTGCGTAAAGCATTTTCAGAAAAATTTTATCATTTAATAAAAATGCAATCACTGCCGACGTACGTCCTGAACTCCGTTTACGTCGCGCAAAATGGTCAGCGCCTTTTGCAATTGGGCAGTCGAGCCGATCTCAGCGGTGAACGACATGCGTGCCTGTCCCTTGGCACTTTGGGTGTTAACGCCGATCACATTGATTTTTTCACGCGAAAAAATTTCCGATATATCGCGCAGCAATCCCTGACGATCCTGAGCCAGAACGTAAATATCGACTGGATAAACTGTTTCGCGGCCAGGCTCTCCCCATGAAGTCAATATCACGCGCTCCGGCGATTTCTTTCTCATCTCGCCAAAATTTTTGCAGTTTGCCCGATGTATCGATACGCCTTTGCCGCGCGTCACAAAGCCCACTATCACATCGGGCGGTGCCGGCTTGCAGCATTTGGCCAGCATGGTCAGCAAGCCGTCGGTACCCACAACCAGCACACCGGATTTAGCGCCCTGCACGACACTGGAAGCGCGGCTTTTATTAACCTGGACCTCATCGGAAGCCGCTTCGACCACTTCATCGTGCAGAGCATGCTCGATCTGACGCATGCTGAATTCATCCTTACCCACGGCCAGAAACAGATCGTCGAGCTTATCAAAGCCGCACTTGCGCGCCAGCTCTTCCAGATTCATGACGGTTTTTCCCTCACGCTGCAACGTTTTTTCGACATGAGCGCGGCCCTTGTTCAGGGTTTCCTGCTGATCCAAAGCGTTAAACCAGGCACGTATTTTGGCGCGAGTCCGGGTACCGACTGCATATTCCGAATTTAACCAGTCGCGCGACGGACCGTTTTCCAATCCGGCTTTGGCAGTAATGATTTCAACTGTCTGTCCGTTTTTAAGTGCTGTATTCAAAGGAACCATCACACCGTCGACCCGTGCACCACGACAGGTGTGTCCAACGCTGGTATGCAGATGATAGGCGAAATCGATCGGTGTGGCGTTATTGGGCAATTCGATCACGCGCGCCTGAGGGGTCAGCACATAAATGCGGTCATCGAGCGTGGTGGATTTCAATTTTTCGACCCACTCGCGCTGGCTGTCGCCGTCACTGACCACGGTTTCGGTGATATCAGATTTCCAGGCCAGCAACTGACGCAGCCAGGAGATTTTTTCATCGTATTCCTGGCCGGTAAAATTCGATCCGCCCTCTTCCTTGTAACGCCAGTGGGCAGCCACGCCGTACTCGGCAAAATGATGCATGTCACGGGTACGGATCTGCACTTCAAAACCGCGGTTATCTTCAGCAATGACGACGGTATGCAGTGACTGATAGCCATTGGGCTTGGGTCGGGCGATATAGTCATCGAATTCGCTCGGATCAGGTGTCCAGATGTCGTGCACGATACCCAGCACGGTGTAACACGCCTTGATATCGTTCACAATGATACGGAACGCGCGCACGTCATTGAGCTCGTCAAAACTGATCCCCTTGCCGCGCATTTTGTTCCAGATACTGTAGATGTGCTTGGGTCTACCGAACACTTCGGCCTTGATCCCGACCGCGTTCATTTCATGCTGCAGACGATCAATTGATCTGGCAATGAATTCTTCGCGTTCAACCCGCTTTTCTTCCAGCTTTTTGGCAATAAAAATATAGGATTCAGGCTCCAGAAAACGAAACGACAGATCTTCCAGTTCCCATTTCATCTGCCAGATACCAAGCCGGTTCGCCAAAGGTGCATACAGATCAAACGTTTCACGCGCATATTGCTGGCTGGTTTCATCAAACCTTTTTTGTTCGGCGAAATAGCGCAGGGTTGTCAGTCTGGATGCCAGACGCACCATCACAACCCGCATATCGGAAGCCATGGCCAGCAGCATTTTGCGCAGAGTTTCAAGCTGGGTTGAAGCCTGTTGCGCGGCATTTTTATTGCGGCTTGAATCCGGTTGCGCAGCCTGCTGCATCAGGTGCAGAGCGGACAGCCGCATCAAACTGCGCACACCACCGACGAGATCAACAATTTCCTTGCCAAAGCGTGGTTCGATCCCTTCGGCGACATGCGGATCAAGTTGAGGCAGCTCAAACAACAGACTGGCAATCCTGGTATCGGCATCGGTGCGCAATGCACTCAGTGTTAGCGCAACTCCGCGGGCAAACTGCAACGCATTCTGACCGGTGACTAATTCGACATTTTCAAAATGAGGCGCAACAAAATCTAAGGCACTCAAGACGCGTTGCGCATCTTCCGGCGAAAGACCGGTTACCAGGTTTTCCAGATTTTCACTTTTAGCGGCGACGGATGAGACCATGAATTTAAATACGCTTTAGACAGCTGCTGTAACGACGATTTCGATCAACCAGGAAGGTTTTGCCAGAGTTGCCTGGACCGTGGCGCGCGGAGGCGTGTTACCCGCACTCACCCAAGATTCCCAGACCTGATTCATGGCAGCAAAATTATTCAGATCAGTAAGATAAATCTGGCACATCAAAATACGCGATTTATTCGTTCCGGCTTCGGCCAGCAACTTGTCGATCTGGGATAAAACATTACTCGTCTGACCTGCAATATCCAGACTATCGTCGGAGGACACCTGTCCAGCCAGATAGGCTGTTTGATTGTAGACTGCCATTTCCGACATGCGATTGCCAACGTGAAATCGCTTTATTTCCTGCGCTTCTTGATTTTGCATCATTTCCCTTAATTAAACTAAGCCAATAAAAAATCTTTAATTGGTGCAATCTGATCGTCATGCACCAAAGTGGGGGCATGCCCCACATTTTCAAATTCAACCAATTTAGCCCGGGGGCCGCGGTTTGTCATCTGAATTGCCGTATCAGCCAATAATAAATCCGACTCTGCCCCGCGCAATACCAGTGTCGGACAGGAGATGGAATCGTATGCCGCCCACATCATCACCTGCATGGCCTGCGCCAGATCAGGATTGATGGCCTGCATCGCCATACCCAGGTTCAGGTCGTAATGCCGGATCCACATGCCGTCTTTATCCTTGCGCAACACATCACTGCAAATTTTATGCCATTCCTCTTCGGTATGTTCACCAAATGTCTGGGAAATGGACCGAATGTAATGCGAGGCTTCATCAAAGGTGGTGAAACGCATGGGCTGGCTGACATATTGACTGATGCGAGTCAGGGCAGTGACGTTTAGATTGGGGCCAATATCATTCAGGATCAATTTTTGTATCGGATTTTCCTTCAGTGAAGCAATGGCCATTCCTATCATGCCCCCCATTGAGGTTCCCAGCCATGAAATCTGTTCGGCTTGTAACCGGGCGAACAGGGTAACCATATCGGCGACATACTGCTGAATCTGATAGTTCTGGGAATTGCGCAACCAACCGGAACGACCACGACCAACGACATCAGGGCATATCACTCTGAATTTGTCTGACAATGCCCGTGCCAGCACGTCAAAGTCATCAGATACGCGGGTTAATCCATGGACGCAAACCAGAACGTTGGGATTGTCAGCATCCCCCCATTCCTTAAAAGCCATTTTATGCAGGCCGTCGGGCGAAATACATTGCACCGATTCAATTCGAACCCGATCAGACTTCCGCAGCATATTTATTTCCTGTCAATTAAATTAACTCAATATGATTGTGCCCGGGGTAGAGCATGTTAAAAATCAATATCAATCAAAAGGCACATTTTTTTGCCACATAAACCAATATTCCATCAGACGATCACCCAGCCAGATTATTGCAACATTTCAACTTAAAGCAAGCTATTTGCGCAAAATTCGAGCAGTTAACTGTGAAAATTGCTCAAACAAAAACCGCCTTGAACCACATTAGTACAAGGCGGCGACTGCTTACCGCGCCGATTCGGACCGACCTTTTCGAGCGAAACTATCCAACCGTTGTGACGTCCAATTCAGGTTCGGTCTTGGCGATCATTTCCTCAATCGTAACGCCCGGTGCCAGCTCAACCAGTTTCAATCCATCAGGGGTTACATCCAGAACACCCAGGTCGGTAATGATGCGGTTGACCACCCCAACTCCGGTCAGCGGCAAATTGCACGACTTCAGTATTTTATGGGCATCACCTTTGGCCACGTGTTCCATTAACACCACGACCCGTCCGACTCCGGCAACCAGATCCATGGCTCCGCCCATACCCTTGACCATTTTCCCGGGAATCATCCAGTTAGCCAGGTCACCGTTCTGACTGACCTGCATGGCCCCGAGGATCGCCAGATTGATTTTTCCGCCACGTATCATTGCAAATGAATCCGCGGAACTGAATATTGAAGAACCGGGCAATGTCGTCACGGTTTGTTTTCCTGCATTGATCAAATCCGCATCCACTTCCTGTTCGGTCGGAAACGGGCCGATGCCCAATAATCCATTCTCAGACTGCAGCCAGACTTCCATGCCGGCCGGTACATGGTTGGCTACCATGGTCGGCAAACCTATACCCAGATTCACATAAAAGCCGTCCTGCAGTTCCCGGGCTGCGCGCGCAGCCATTTCGTCGCGATTCCATGCCATTATTTATTCTCCTGCCTTGGTTGGTGTTGCACTCAGGGTGCGTTGTTCGATGCGTTTTTCAGGGTTTGCATTAACGACGATGCGCTGTACATAAATGCCCGGTGTATGAATTTCGTCTGGATCGAGCTCGCCAATTTCCACAATATGCTCAACCTCGGCCACGGTGATTTTGCCTGCCATTGCCACATTCGGATTAAAGTTGCGCGCGGTTTTGCGATACACCAGGTTGCCGGCCTTATCGGCCTTGTACGCCTTAACCAGAGACACGTCGGCTACCAGCGCATGTTCCATGACATATTTATGGCCATCAAATTCGCGAATTTCCTTGCCCTCGGCAACGATGGTTCCGACTCCGGTTTTGGTGAAGAAAGCCGGAATACCTGCCCCCCCTGCCCTGAGCTTTTCGGCCAGCGTTCCCTGTGGCGTAAACTCAAGCTGTAACTCCCCGGCCAGATACTGGCGCTCAAATTCCTTGTTTTCTCCAACATACGAAGAAATCATTTTTTTGATTTGACGTGTGGTGAGCAATTGTCCCAAACCAAAGCCATCTACGCCGGCATTATTTGAAATAGCGGTCAGATTCTGGACCCCGCTGTCGCGCAGCGCACCAATCAGCGCTTCGGGAATACCGCACAATCCGAAGCCGCCTACGGCAATGGTCTGCCCATCTTTGACAATATCGCGCAGAGCCGATAACGCGTCGGGGTAAAGTTTATTCATGTTTTCTCCTGGTAAATAAAATCATCGTAAATGCATTGATTAAAACTGGTTCGTTCTGTCGTCTGGATTATTCAGCGTCAGGCTGAACACCCGGTGCAGCCTGCTGAAAAACAGTCAGCAACATGGCATTGTCATAAACACGTTGCAGCGTCGGATAAGCTTCCATGGAACATTTAAAACGCAGCGCATTGAATACCTGCGGAATGACAAACGCATCGGCCATGGTAATGGTGTCTCCCCAGCAGTAACGCCCTGCCTTGCTTTGCAACTGTTTTTCCAGCGCTGTAAAACCTTCATTGATCCAGTGCCGGTACCAGTCATTTTTTTGGGCTTCATCGTTGCCCAGCGTCTTGGTAAGAAAATTCAGGATACGCAAATTATTGAGAGGATGAATATCACATGCCACCAGATTGCATACTGATCGAACCCAGGCACGCTCCGGCAGGCTTTCCGGAAGCAGCGACGGTACTGGATGTGCATCATTCAGGTATTCACAAATGGCAATGGACTGACTCAGAATGACTGCGTCATCTTCAAGACAGGGAACCAGACCCATCGGATTCTTGTTCAAATAACCAGGCAGGCGCTGTTCTCCGCCATTTTTCACCAGATGGACTGGCACCGTTTCATAAGGGAGTTGCTTGAGATTGAGGACAATTCGGACCCGAAAAGCCGCCGAGGACCGAAAATAGGAATATAGTTTCATTTTCTTCAAGATCAGTTTGATACTTGTTTCAACAAGTGAAGGCGAAATCATACATCAAGACATCTGCATTGAACTGATTCTTGCTCGGGAAACTTGATCTCATCCCCGATTTTCCCAATTCAGTTTCAATTACTCAACATATTTAAT
Source organism: Oxalobacteraceae bacterium (assembly GCA_043758755.1). GTDB lineage: Bacteria > Pseudomonadota > Gammaproteobacteria > Burkholderiales > Burkholderiaceae_D > Solimicrobium. Next base: position 8,310 of record JAYVMW010000049.1, on the reverse strand, counting down.
AAATTCAATGAGTTATGAAATTTATTCTCGATTTATTTAACTTCTCGTCTTGAAATAGTAGGTAGTCGCCCCTATAATTGGCACTCAACATCCGAGAGTGCTAACAACTCAGCTGGTTGCAGGTTCAAATTAGCCACTTATGAGCCGACTGAGTTATCAGCACCGTCATTCCCATTTACCCAAGTAACAACAATTGAAATTATTGAAGGAGTTTTTATGAATCTTCGTCCCCTGCACGACCGCATCATCATTAAACGCCTGGATCAGGAAACAAAAACATCGTCCGGTATTCTTTTGCCTGAAGCAGCCGCAGAAAAACCAGATCAAGGTGAAGTTCTGGCTGTAGGCAACGGCAAAATTCTGGAAGACGGTAAAGTTCGCCCGCTTGACGTTAAAGTTGGTGACCGCGTTTTGTTTGGCAAATATTCAGGACAGACAGTCAAAGTCGAAGGCAATGAATATCTGATCATGCGCGAAGAAGACATCATGGCGATCGTTCAGAAGTAATCGACATCACAATATCAATTCAAAAAATGCAACAACATTTTCAATAATCAGGAGTTTCAAATGGCAGCTAAAGAAGTAGTATTCGGCGACGCAGCGCGCGCCAAGATGGTTGAAGGCGTCAACATTCTGGCCAATGCAGTTAAAGTAACTCTAGGACCAAAAGGTCGCAATGTTGTTCTGGAACGCTCATTCGGCTCCCCTACCGTCACCAAAGACGGTGTTTCAGTAGCTAAAGAAATCGAACTCAAAGACAAGCTCATGAACATGGGCGCGCAGATGGTGAAAGAAGTTGCCTCACGCACTTCCGACAACGCCGGCGACGGTACAACCACTGCAACGGTTCTGACTCAGGCTATTGTTCGCGAAGGCATGAAGTTTGTTGCAGCCGGCATGAATCCAATGGATTTGAAGCGCGGTATCGACAAAGCAGTTGCAGCCACTGTTGAAGAACTGAAAAAAATCGCCAAGCCATGCGCTACCAACAAAGAAATCGCTCAGGTTGGTTCTATCTCTGCCAACAGCGATTCATCAATCGGTGACCGTATCGCCGAAGCAATGGACAAAGTCGGCAAAGAAGGCGTCATCACAGTTGAAGACGGCAAATCACTCAATGATGAACTGGAAATCGTGGAAGGTATGCAGTTTGACCGCGGTTACCTGTCACCGTATTTCATCAATACACCTGAAAAACAGGTCGCAATTCTGGACAACCCGTTTGTTCTGTTATACGACAAAAAAATCTCCAATATCCGTGATCTGCTGCCAACACTGGAACAGGTTGCCAAAGCTGGTCGCCCCTTGCTGATCATCGCTGAAGATATCGACGGCGAAGCGCTGGCGACTCTGGTGGTCAACAATATCCGCGGCATCCTGAAAACCTGCGCAGTCAAAGCGCCTGGTTTTGGTGATCGTCGTAAAGCCATGCTGGAAGATCTGGCAGTCTTGACCGGTGGTCAGGTTATCGCTGAAGAAGTTGGTCTGACACTGGAAAAAGTGACTCTGACCGATTTGGGTCAGGCTAAACGTATCGAAGTCAGCAAGGAAAACACCATCGTTATCGACGGTGCCGGCCAGACTGTTGCGATCGAAGCCCGTGTTAAACAAATCCGCGTTCAGATCGAAGAAGCGACCTCTGACTATGACCGTGAAAAACTGCAGGAACGCGTTGCCAAACTGGCCGGCGGCGTTGCCGTGATCAAGGTTGGTGCTGCTACTGAAGTTGAAATGAAAGAGAAAAAAGCACGCGTTGAAGATGCTCTGCATGCTACCCGTGCAGCAGTTGAAGAAGGTATTGTTCCTGGCGGCGGTGTTGCTCTGTTGCGCGCACGTGCAGCAGTCAGCGTCAAAGGTGACAATCCGGATCAGGAAGCCGGTATCAAGATCGTCATGCGCGCCATGGAAGAACCATTACGCATGATCGTTCAGAATGCAGGCGAAGAAGCCTCCGTCGTGGTTGCTGCAGTATTGGCTGGTAAAGGTAACTTCGGTTACAACGCTGCCAACGGTACTTATGGCGACATGGTTGAAATGGGTGTTCTGGATCCAGCCAAAGTAACGCGTTCAGCATTGCAGAATGCTGCTTCAATCGCTTCACTGATGCTGACAACTGACTGCATGGTTTGTGAAGCTGCTGAAGACAAACCGGCCGGTGGTGGTGGTGGTATGGGCGGCATGGGTGGTATGGGCGGCATGGGTGGTATGGACGGCATGATGTAATTTGCCGGATCAGAAAACCGATCTGCTTCAAACTCAAAAGCCCCGCAGAAATTTCTGCGGGGCTTTTTTATTCTCACAACCTCACTGCTTCAAATGCGAGTCCAGCCAGTCCAGAACCGTGTGATGCCACAGCACAGAATTGGCCGGTTTCAGAACCCAGTGATTTTCATCGGGGAAAACCAGCAACTTGCTCTCAATTCCCTGACGCTGCAAGGCTGTGAATGCGCCCAGTGACTGCGTAACGGGAATGCGGAAGTCCAGCTCACCCTGCACCACCAGCATCGGCGTCTTCCATTTCGAAACAAAATTCACCGGATTGAACTTTTCATGGTTTTTCGGAACCTTGTAGTACGTCCCGCCGTTCTCCCATTCGTTAAACCAAAGCTCTTCGGTCGAGTAATACATGGCGCGGTTGTCAAATACGCCGTCGTGATTGACGATGCATTTAAACCCGTCTGACCAGTTACCTTCAATCCAGTTCATCATGTATCCGCCATACGAAGCACCGAGCGCGCAGGTATGGCTGCGATCCAGCCACGGAAATTTTTCGACTGCCGCTTTCAGACCTTTCTGCAGATCCTCCAGAGGAGCACCACCCCAGTCCTGACTGATGGAATCGGTAAATTTTTGGCCATATCCGGTTGAACCGTGGAAATCGATCATGACTGCGGCATAACCGGCGCCGGCATAGACTTGCGGATTCCAGCGATAACCCCATTCATTGCCAAAGCTGCCCTGCGGGCCACCATGAACCAGAAAAGCGACCGGATATTTTTCACCGGCCCTGGCATTCCACGGCTTTACTACGTAACCGTACACTTTCTCGCCGTTATGTCCTTTAAAAGAAAATTGTTCGTATTGACCCAACTTGATGTCAGCCAACGCATCAACGTTGTTTTGCGTGAGCTGCGTCATTTTTGACGTGGGCTGATCCAGACTGAACAATTGCGCACCTGAACTCAAATCATGGCGTGCTACCACTACGGTGTCATGCCGGACATCAAAGCCGGCAATCCAACCGGGGCCTGTCAACGGCTTGACCGATCCGTTGGCAAGGTCGACCTTGAACAAACGATTCTGACCCAGATCTTCAGCGCTGGCATAAATGCTCTTGCCGTCGTCTGACCAGGCAAATCCGGACACCGAGCGATCCCAGTTATCGGCCAGTTTTTTCTTCTTGCCGCTGGCCACATCCATCAAAACGAAATGGAATCGGTCTGCTTCGAAACCAGCGCGATCCATAGCCAGATAGGCCAGAGTAGACCCATCCGGAGAATAAGCCGGTTTGGCATCCCAGGCCAAATTCTCTGCAGTCAGGTTGCGTGGTGGCTTGCCACCGGCAGCCGGAACTTCAAAGATATCAAAATTGGTTGACCAGGCTTCGGTCTTGCCAGCAACGCGCAGTGAAAACGCGATGGTCGCGCCGTCCGGGCTAAATTGATAGTCATCATGATCGCCATCAGGCTTGGATGGCACGTCACCATCGAGGGAGCCGGACAGATTGGCCAGCGCACCGCGGGCATGACCGGCTGCATCCAGCGCGATCGAGTACAGCACCGTATTGCGCCCGTCAGCCCAGGTATCCCAGTGGCGTACGAATAATTTGTCAAATATCCGGCCGCTGGCCTGCGCTTGGGATTTTTCGTCCAGGCGCTTTTTGGTGCAGGCCAGGTCCGGACAATCGCGGAACACTTCAACACTCAGTGCAATCCGGTCTCCGCGCGGCGACAGTCGAAAGCTGGTGATATCGAGCGGCAGGTCGGTCACCATTTCGGCCACGCCCCCGCTTACAGGCTGACGCCAGATCTGCGACGTGCCGGAGCGCTCCGATAAAAAATAGACTACATCGCTGTTTGGGGCCCATTCCGGATCGGTACTGTTGGTTGATTCCTGCGTGAGACGCATCGGTGCGCCAGAATGAAGATCCAGTACCCAGATATCAGTATGGCCACGATTTTTCTTGCTGTCGGTACTGCGCACGGTATAACTCACTTTGCCGGCATCAGGTGACAGCACCGGATTGCCGACACGCTCCATCATGACCAGATCTTCCACGGTCAATCCGCGCGGAGCGGCCCAGACATTGGCAGCGACAAACAGCGCTGCGACCAACAATAGACGTAATTTCACTGGAATTTCTCCTGTTTTAATTTTGATTGCGTCGAGAAATCAATCGCAACGATTTCAAATTAATTGTTTTTCGGAATTTATTTCATTCGGCATTCTAGTCGGATTTAAACAGATCCTCAATTTGTCATTTCAGTTCAGCTAATAAAAAGACACCGTTTTCTGTTCGTTGTCGAACAGATAAACACGATTCATTCGCGTAAAAAGGTTCAGTCCAGAAGCCCAACGGCGCAGTTGCGCTGCGATAAATGTGACGCTCTGGCTGAATTGCGCAAAGATGATTACGCCCCTTTGGAAAAATGATCACCGCTGCACCTCATCCACTACAACGAATTGACATCGAGGTGTCCACCATAGGCACCTCGGTGGCCGGAAATATGGAAATATAAAATGGAATCGAGCAAATCCCTTCGATACGAACTGATCAAAAACTATGTGGCGCAGAGCACTGAAAAAGATGCCGATGGTTTGATATTTTTATGGCAAAGGATGGCTGTTGAAATCGTCGCACTCGTTGGCGAAGGGGGATTCAATTCACTTTATGAGCGATGTATCGGTCTTACCCAAATATCGTTTCCCTGGCTCGAGATCGATCCAACTTTGGCGCACAGCGTGCACCGCTACGCTGAATTGCAGTTGCGTTTTGAAGAACAATCGACAGCACAAAGCATCAATGACAAGGGCCACATAGCCAGCGGTGCCGAGCCTGATCAACCAGATGTGCGCAAGGACATTGTGCCGGCCGTCGACGACAACCTTACTGCTCAGGTACGCGAAAAATGGGCAAACGCAAGGGAGAACGCTGCCCATCGTCAGGACAAACAAAATGCGATCATGTTTCTGGATCTGGACCGGTTTAAATACATCAATGATTCGTTGGGCCACACGATAGGAGACCAACTACTCCAATCCATTGCGCTTCGGCAGGTTGTCTGCGTTCGCAATTCGAACACGGTCAGCCGCCAGGGCGGGGATGAATTTGTACTGCTGCTTCCCTCGATCGATCACGCCAGCAATGCGGCACTGTGCGCGCAGAAAATTCTTGAGGCGTTCAAGTTACCGCACTCGATCGACCAGCACAGTCTGCATATCAGCGTCAGTATTGGCGTGAGCATTTACCCGATCGATGGTCTTGATGCAGAAACCCTGATCAGGAACGCAGACACGGCGATGTACCATGCCAAGGAAAACGGACGTGAAGTGTACAAATTTTTTAAGCAGGAGATGAATGACCGGGCAGTCCAGAGGCAATCCGTAGAAGCAGGTTTGCGGCTTGCTCTGGAGCGTCAGGAATTTGTGCTGCACTACCAGTCCAAAGTCAATATGAAGAGCGGCGCTATCGTCGGTTGCGGGGCTCTCATCCGTTGGCAGCATCCGGAACGAGGGTTGCTCTTGCCTGAGCTATCTGAGGCGGTTCCCGATTGACACCCTAAAAATCGACCAGTCGTAAGTCACCCACATTACCAGCAACAAAGATGATGCAACCATTGTCTGTTCTGTGGTCAGTCTGGGCAAGAGCCTGCAGGTTTCTATTTGAGTCGTCCGGTTGCAGCAGCTTGGACAGCGCTGCTGCAATCCGGCGCATCGCTACCGGTTCAGGGCACCTCACATGCCTGACTGTTGTGCTTAAGCCGGATTGCCTGCCAATGCAGCTGATTCAACCAATAACATTAGCACCCGGCTCCATCATGGTTTTAATTGCCCGCGGATCTCGCCGTCTTTATTTTCTGCAGTATGGACGTTAACGTAAAAATTCCCCGCTTTGTAACTCGCATATTGTTCATCAGTCAGTCTGGATCCGCTCGGCACAGACCAGCCGCTCTCACCGGATTTGACCAGGGAAATAACTACCGGCCCCTTTTTCCCTTCAGCACCCAGATGAATATGCGCTACCGTAGCAACCAATCCTGTCGTTACTATCGTGCCGCTCACTGTTTTGTCAGCATTAACGGTAATACTGCCGCTACCTGTGGCCGCAGTTTTGACAGGGGGCGTCTCGTTTGCGCCGGTCAGCATCAGTTTTGATTCTCCCGAATTTGCCGCACCGGTTGCCAATGTAAGGCAGCAACCCAGTAACGCTACCCTCAAGATCTGCGCAACACATTTTTGAGTATATTGACTATTCATGATTCATTCCTTTCGGTTGATCCAGCTGTGACGTCGTGTGTGACTCGGAATTTGAAAGAACCCAAACGGGCATTTAGATTATTTTATTTTTCTGGTGTGCCGACATTTGATCCAGTTCATGCGGCAGACGCAACGCAGTGCGCCCTGCATCAAGCTTATTTGCATGTGACTTATTTAAAGTAATTTTACTCATACTTTGATTAAAACTGCCGCAATAATGGATTTGAGAGTTGAAACAAGAGCTGTACTCAGGTCCGGCATGTCGTTGCTGTGCGGCTTAAATTTTAGCTATTCAACATCCAATTCTCTGTGCGTTGTCGTACAGATGATCAAAATTTATCCGCGTAAAAAGGTGCAACTTAATGGCATTGGAGATTCACTATGAGCAACATCAACAGCAACATGCCACCTGCCACAGCAGGCAACAGCGGTGAATTGCATCAACCCGGCAGGAATGATTGCCCTGCACTCACTACCAATCTAGGGGTAGTCATTGCGGATCATCAGAATTCTCTGCGCGCCACAACCAGAGGGCCGACGTTGCTGGAGGATTTCATCCTGCGCGAAAAAATTACCCATTTCGATCATGAACGCATACCGGAGCGTATTGTTCATGCAAGAGGCACCGGGGCACATGGTTATTTTGAACTGACTGAATCGCTCGAGCAGTTCACAACCGCCCAAATATTTACTGAAATCAAAGTTAAAACGCCGTTGTTTGCGCGCTTTTCTAAAGTGGCAGGCGGCGCCGGATCTGCAGATACGCCGCGCGACGTGCGTGGCTTCGCGGTCAAATTCTATACAAAGCAAGGCAACTGGGATCTGGTGGGCAACAATATCCCGGTCTTTTTTATTCAGGATGCCATCAAATTTCCGGATCTGGTTCATGCGGTCAAAATGGAACCGGATCGCGGATTTCCTCAGGCCGCTACCGCACACTATATGTTTTGGGATTTCATATCACTGAACAGGCCGGAATCGAAAAATGCACCGGAGTAAGGTTGAATCCTAGATTTGCCGGGAACAGTTTGGCCGGACCGGCCTGCACTTCCATTTTATTTACACCGGAAACGACTGCCAGCACCGCCGGATTTACGCTCACTGGCGGCTTCAGTGTAAATGGCTCTCCCTACTCATACATTCCGAGCCATGGCAACTTCAAACCTGGCAATTTCATGAATATTCAGTTTGGCTATGTCAAGGTGCTCACAGATCCAGGGACCTCCATTGTTGGTGTAGGTCTTGATATGAACCATCCCCCGGTCAGCACTGATGACCCGAATAATGTGGCCTCGGTCAATGACGCCGGACCTGTCGCCGTGTTCAGCGATGGTGTAACCCAGCATTTATCGGATACTGCCGCTCTTGCGCCAGAAAATCTCCTTTGGGATCTGCTATTCCACAGAACATGGGATTATTCGGGCAGTCCGCAAAGCACGGTGGGCTTCACAGATTTCACTTATACGATTAACCAGCAGTCAGACACAACGGGTGGTGGAAATGGGGAAGTGCCGGAGCCGGCGATGCTGAGTTTGATTGGTCTTGGTCTGGTGGCGATTGCCTTGACGCGAAAAAAGTCAGAAGCGCTGAATTAGCGACACCCAAAACCAGCGGGCGCAGACATCACCAGACAACAGCACTTTCATCAACGTGCAGTTCAAGTCTGCGCAGGCGGCGCGAGCAGTGCTCGCTGTCCCCTCAAAATAAAAATGCCCGCAACGCGGGCATATTTATTTGGCGGAGATCTAGGGATTCGAACCCTAGATGCAGGTTTAAGCCCACATGCTTCCTTAGCAGGGAAGTGCCTTCGACCACTCGGCCAGATCTCCACAC
>JAYVMW010000048.1:0-40148 GCA_043758755.1 Oxalobacteraceae bacterium | reverse complement strand
GCAATTCCATGATTTGCACCCAGCGGGCGTATTTCCCGGTCCTGCAATACCCGCAACAGTTTGACCTGCAGCGACAGCGGCATATCCCCTATTTCATCGAGCAACAAAGTTCCGCCTTCAGCGGCCTGAAACAATCCGATCCGATTCGACATGGCGCCAGTGAACGCCCCTTTGACATGGCCAAATAATTCTGATTCAAGCAACTGCTCAGGAATTGCGCCGCAATTGATCGCAATGAATGGCTGCCGGGATCGCTTGCTGACACTATGAATTGCTCGTGCAAGCAATTCCTTACCAGTGCCGCTTGCACCGCGCAGCAAAATTCCGGCGTCGGTTTCGGCGACCAGTTTTGCCTCACCAAGCAATTTTTCCATGCACTGGCTGCGATAAATCAGGCGACTGTGCCAGTCATCGTGCTCCGTCGCACCACCGGAAATTTGACCGAAATATCCCATTCTGACAGCCCGCGCCACCTTGTCCAACAAGACCCGGGAATCGAAAGGTTTGGTCAGGTACGCAAAAGCCCCATTTTCGGTTGCCTGTACCGCGTCCGGTATCGTCCCGTGCGCGGTTATCAGGATAACTGGCAGTGTCGGATAGCGTTCACGAATTTCATCAAACAGAGCCAGGCCATCCCGGCCCGGCAGGCGCACATCCGTAATAACAAGGGCTGGCAATTTCGACTCAATTTGCGCCATGGCCGCTTCAGCATTGGTCGCTGGAGTTACATAATAGCCAGCAGACGAAAGCCGAATTGATAACAATTTCAATAAATCAGGATCGTCATCAATCAGCAAAACAGGTATATCTATCATTGGACCTCCTTGCGCAGTCTCGCAGTCTGCTTCACAGTCTGCTTCACAGTTTGCTTCACAGCTTGCTTCACAGCTTATTTATTACTGCTTTCCGATATATTCGGCTCGTCACTTTTCGTCACATTACTGCCGTGTCGCGCCTGCAATTTTCGTTCAATATCTTTTAATGCCTCCAATTTCTCGCTGACTTGATCAAACCGCCTCTGTCCATCACGGATCTGTTGAGAAAGCCGGTCAATGCTGTCTTCCAATTTCATCCTGTCATCAAACATGGCGGCGAGAAAAGTCGCCATCAGCCTGTACCGAGCGGCCTTTGGATCGGCTGATTTCAACAATTGATCCAGACTGTTTTGAGCTTGTTGCAAATCACCGTTCCCACGCAGGTTGGCATAATAAACTGCTTTCAATATCAGCTTCTGCGGTTGCGCAGGATGACTGTTCAGATCGGCAATCGCCTTGATCAGATCACTGGAATTCATTTGGCGCGCCTTTTGCTGGTATTCCAGCAATTCACTCATGTCGCCGGGATTCGGTTCGATCTTGCGGCACAATTCCATGGGCGTCGGCGTGGTCGTGGCCGTACTGCAGGCACCCAGCATGAGTGGCGCTGTCAGACTGAAATAAATAATCCAACTATTGATTTTCATAGGGAAGTTCAATTAGAAAATGTGCGCCAGCGCCACTCGGCAGAATTTTTATCGTTCCGGAATGTGCTTCAATGTATTCACGAACAATCGACAGACCGATGCCATTGCCTTTACGCGCCCCTGGTGGCTGGAGCGCACCTTGATAAAAAGGTTCAAATATTTTCTGTGCGTCGGTCGCAGCAATCCCGATTCCCTGATCGATACAATCAACGGTGACGCGTTTTTCCTGACGCGCAAGTACGAATTTCACAGTCCCGTTCCGTGGACTGAATCGGACGGCGTTGGATAACATGTTTGCAAAAACGATCTTCAGCTTTTTTGCATCGGCCTGAATCGTCATTGATGTTCCTTCGACCTCGACGTGCAGACAGCGAGCCTGCCATTGCAATCTCTGCTCTTCAATAACCTGCATCAACAGCGCTCTGATATCGACGCAATCGGATTCGACATGCAGCGCGCCAGAGGCAGCGGCGTTGTAGCGCAACAGATCTTCAATCTGCGTCTGCAACGCCACCGTATTTTTACGCAAGATGGCTGTTACCTCGGCCTGTTTGATCGACAAAGGCCCGATTATTTCTTCTTCGAGCAAGTTAACTCCTTCGTACAAGGCCGCTAGGGGCGTTTTCAATTCATGCGAAATATGACGCAGAAACCGCATCTTGTCCGCCTCCAACTCAGTCAGCCGCAAACGCAGCCAATTCAAATGCTTACCCAAACGTCGTGTATTGGACGGTCCACCGATTTCGATTTTCCGATCAAGCCGGTTAGCTCCCAACTGCTCAATGGCAGCTTCGATCAATCTTAAAGAACGCGACAACCACATTCCAAATCCCAGCGCAGTGCATGCAGTCAGCATGATTGCGACCATAATCAGAATCGCCAGCAACCGTTGCTGCGTGGCCAATTCGCGTATTAAAAAATCATTGCGACGTGCAATTTCACGTTTGCTGTTCAACACAACAATAGCGTTGAGCTGGGGAAGACGTAAAAATATTCTTGATAGATTCTGTTCGTTGGTCTGACTTTGCCGGTCTTGGGCATTGATTGCCTTCCAACCCATATCACCAAGCAATTTCCACTCAGCGACTACGTCGGAAGGCAGATCTGGAATACTCATTCTTAACGAATTCAGCGCTACGATTGCTTGCCTCCACGCAATTTCATAACGGTCGCGGAACAGCACATCATCGAGAACCAGAAACTGGCGGGCGGTTCGCTCCATCGTAACCGTGAGCTCTTCCAACTGCCGCGCATGTTCGGTTATTTGAATCGCAACACGCGCAACTTCATGGTTCCGGTCAGACAGTTTTTCCAGGGTATATAACGCCTGAAACGAGGCCGCACCCAACGTCATCGTTATTAAGAGGAAGGCAATCAGCAGCAATTGATGAAATGACAGTTTTGACATGTCGGATTTCTGTAGCTAGCAGGTCAGCGTCCGATTGTTCACTGGATCCCCAACCTGATTAATCGATGCACAGCCGAACCAACTCCTGTTGAGGATGTTGGGTTACTTAATTCAATATGTAAGTAAATTTCATATGAATTGAATCGGGGGAAAAATTAAAAAGGAAAATTTGACAGGCCATTTATATGAGACACATTAAACTGAGATATCACAGGCAGTGATGACGATATGCGTCGTTCTTAATTTCGTCAAGACATTTTCTGAGTCGCCACCGACTCATCAATTATCAGATGCACCACCGCACGAATTTCATCAAACAGGGTATTTGCGTCGCTCGCCAACGACACATGTAAACCGCAGCAATTCAAAGACTTAGCAGTTTCCAGACAATTCATGTCGCCGGATAGCGACACAATTGCATCCAAATCGGCCGCTTCGATCAGAAAAACACGCAACTAAGCCGACTAAGCGTTTGAATACTAATGGATATTTCAGCCTGGCACGGCGATTGCTGATGGTGAGTCGGACGACACGCACCAGTTGATGCGTTGCGCCTGAATTTATCATCGAAATTCACGGAGGCTATCATGAACAAATCGTGGTCCGAACTCATTTCAAGCAATGCCAGAAAATCATTAAGATCCACTACAGTACTGACCAAAAAATATTTTCCTGCAGCCAGCAGGTTTTCGCCCAGCGCAGTTGGCGCAACTCAAAATGACCTGCTGGCTTCACTCCCTGCCGACGAACTGGTTTACCTGATGCCATATCTTGAATTCGTAAAGCTGCCCTTCGGCAAAGAGTTACATCAACATGATGAACGAATATCGCATGTCTACTTTCCAACCACGGCAATTGTGGCGTCACTGATTTTTCGAGGCGACGGCAGCGTGGCTGAAATCGGGGTGATCGGCCATGAAGGACTGATCGGCCTGTCGATTTTAATGAACGATCGGGCGATCGGAACTGCCAGAGTGCAGTGCGAGGGATTTGCCTACCGACTTAAAGCCAGCGTGCTCAAGGATTGCTGCGAGCGCTACAGCAATGCGCGCATCCTTTTGATGCGTTACATGCACGCGTCTTTGTCCGATCTGGTGCTGAACTCGGCGTTTGACATGCATAGCTCCATTGATCAGCGGCTCGCGCGCTGGCTGTTAAACCGTCTTGACCGCTCGTTGACCAATGTCCTGGCCATTACTCAGGAAATGATTGGCACCATGTTGAGTGTAAGGCGTGAGTCGATCACCGGCGCGGCAAACAAAATGCGCAACGCCGGGTTGATTCGCTATTTCCGCGGCTCCATTGTTATCGTTGACCGTGATGGACTGGAGGCGCTTGCAGGTGACGGCTACACCATGGCCAGGCGCGAATTCGATTTGGTATTATCGGAGACGAATGCCCATCAGGACCAGCGCAGGTACGCCACATAACGCACATAAAACTGCAATCGAACGCCCGACCGGACCTGTTTCGGTATCAACCTGTGGATGGTTTCGATTATGCCATCGCGATCGTTACAATGGTCTGAATTGCGTAAGTGTACGATCAACCATTGATGCAAGCCATTCCTGCAACAGGTTACTCCCAACACTCCACTATTGAACGGAAAAAGCGATTAAACATTTAGTTTGTGCCTGTGATTTTTAAAGCTTAGATTATTCGCTTCATATTCCTGGACCTGCAATTAATATGGCGCATTCCAACCCATCGTTACTGCAAGCGATCATTATCGAGGCAACCAGGGAGAATGGTGATCTTCCGGGAATGTTGAGGCTGTGCCTTGTACTGTCTGGCGAAGGATCAAATGTGAAATTTCCCAAACCAGGATCGGAGCATAATTCAGATTAATCGCTGACAGGCAAAGCCTGAGCCAGCATCAGTGTTATTCACGATAGTTATAACCTTTCAGCAGGTCATTCAAATCAATTAATCAAATTTCCCTGACATTGCCGAATTGAATATACTTAGCCCCCGCAGTAAAAATCGTTAAGGAGTAGACACCATGTTACAAGTTAAAGATATTGAAAGGAAGTTCAACCAAATTGATCAGGCGATCGTCGTCGCTTCAAACGCATGCCAGAATGTCTCTGACACGTCGCCACAACTGATGGAAAGCATGACCAGGTTAAGTACGCAATCCACCGTGATGAAGCAGGCTGTGCAGTCGAAGGATGAAGCAAAAATTCGCAGAACCGTCGACGAACTGGAACTGATCGGGGAGCAGGCTGAAATGGCATGCAGAAAAGACAGCCATGCCACTGCAAGTATCAAGGATGCCGTTGTGAAGGTACATCGTGACCTGCACGATCTGCAGCAACAACTGCATTAAGAGACGGGGAGTTCCGCACCGCTCTTTTTGAATGATGACTCGCCAACCGCCGCGGTGCGGGTCATCAGGTTCACCGGAGAAATTAATGGGAAGCCTCGCCTGGTCCAGTGACATGTCTACGGACATTCCAATACTCGATTCAGCACATCAGCGATTTTTACGAAACCTGTCTGACATAGCCTGCGCGAGCGAAACAGATTTCATCAGGAAGTATTTTTTTCTGATACTGGAACTGGAACACGATTTCAGGGAAGAGGAAGAATTAATGGAAGCAAATCGCTTTTATGAAATTTCGCCGCATCGCGAACAACATGCCAGAGTTCTGGAAGCGCTGCACAAGGTCGTTCCCGAAGTGTTAATTGGCAATTTCACGCAGGCTAAACAGACTCTGGAGCTGTCGCCAAAGTGGTTTTTATTCCATCTGTCGACCATGGACAGACTTCTGTCGATCTGGTTCAAATTAAAGACTACCAACATGACGCTGGAAACCTATGCCGACGACCAACATCACATGGCCTTACCATTAATGGCACGTCACAGAGAGAGCCCGGCAACCAGACCGGATTAAGTACTGTCGGGCGAGCGTTACATTCTGATATTCACCGACGATGATGTCGCGGGCGATTGCGCCAGCAGTCGGACTGGTCTGTGCGTTGCTGCACCCAGAAATCGATTGCCCTCAGGTCGTTCCGAATTTATTTTTATATAAATTTGCATCGGCCAGATGTAACAGCAGCTCGGCTTTGGCATTGATTTCCGACGCCGTGCTGATCCCGCATGAAATACCCACTTTGACCAGATGTCCGGTTGCCAGCTGTATCGGGTTATCCAGTGCAGTGCTGAACCGGTTCGACAGGATGTCCGCCATGCGCTCATCACAGTGGCGCGCCACCACACCGAATTCATCGCCGCCCAGTCGGGCGATCAGATCGCCGCTGCGCAGCTGTTTCGACAGCCGGCCGGCGACCTCGCGCAGCACCGCATCGCCAGCATTGTGCCCAAAAGTATCGTTGACGCTTTTAAAGCCGTTCAGATCCATGACGATCACTGAGTACGCCTCTCCGGTTCGATTAAAGTTAGCCATTTCGACTTCATTGACCTTGTCAAAATGAGCGCGATTGGCGATGCCGGTCAGGTAGTCCGTCAACGCGAACCGCTTGAGCTCAATGGCCCGTTTTCGTGCGTCCATGGCAAGCATCGCCAAGGATGCATAATCGGCCAGAGCATTGGTCTGCGCCTGATTGAACGCTCGCGGACTGGCATCAATCACGGCAATAGTTCCCAGTGCCATGCCATCCGAATCGCGCAGCGGTGCTCCGGCATAAAAACGCAAATGCGGTGCCTGCGCAACCAGCGGATTGGCTGAAAAGCGGTTATCACTGGCCAGGTCATTGACGATCAGCGGCTCGTGCGGCGAATTGATGGTATGCGCACAAAAGGCAATTTTTCGATCCAGCTGCGGGATATCGAGTCCGATCTTCGATTTGAACCACAGACGTTCGCTGTCCATCATCGCAACCACTGCAATCGGGACATTGAAGGCATAGGTCGCCACGCGCGTGAGCGCATCAAATTCAAGTTCGGGGTCCGAGTCAAGAATTTCATAGGATCGCAACGAGACCATGCGCTGGTTCTCGTTGGCAGGGATGAGGCACGATCTTGATGAGATCATTACTGCGGCTCCTTTAACTCAGACGTTTTTCTTGTCTTGTGACGCAGTGCGTGGCAGGGTCAGATAAAAAGTCGTCCCGATCCCGAGTCTGCTCTGCACACGAATGTGGCCACCCAACAGCCCTGTGACAATGTTATGGACGATATGCAGGCCCAGTCCGATTCCGCCCAGATTGCGTTTGGTGGTATAAAACGGATCAAAAATAAATTGCTGACTTTCAGTCGCGATGCCATTACCATCATCGGAAAATACCAGTTCGAAGCTGTCGTTGTCGATTTCATGCGCCGTAATATTGATCACGCCGGATGCACAGCCATCAAATCCGTGCAGGATCGCATTGCTGACCAGATTAGTGATGACCTGACTCAGTGCGCCCGGGTAACTGTCAACCACCAGTCCATGCTGAATTTTCTGATTGATCAGGTACGAAGCCTTGAGTGACGGTTTTATCGCGGTCAATATTTCGGTCAAATAATCCTCAACCGAAAACCTGCGGCGCTGCGAACTGGTCTGGTCGATGGCAACCTGCTTGAAACTGGTCACGAGCTCCGCGGCGCGATTCAGGTTTCTGACCAAGATATCGCCGGACTTCAGGGTGTCGCCGATAAAATTTTCCAGGTCGGAGCGCCTGAGTCCGTTTTGGTAAGTATCCGAGAGTTGGCGCGATTTTTCCGCCAGGGTAGTAGCCATAGTGACGCAATTGCCAATCGGGGTATTCAACTCATGCGCGACCCCAGCGACGAGTGCTCCCAGCGAGGCCAGCTTTTCCTTTTGTATCAGCTCTTCCTGGGTAACACGAAGATTGTCGAGAGCACCGGCCAGTTCGGCATTCACATTGCTCAGCGATTGATTGACCGCTTCCGCATGCCGGTTTGCTGCGGTCAACTCGGCGGTTCTTATTTTTATCAGCTCTTCCAGATTTTCCCGATATTGCGTCAACTCCTGTTCGCGCCGGGTTCGTTCAATTGCGATGCCTGCGATATGTGTGGCAAACCCGATCAATGCCATGGCACGCTCATCGGGGCTGCGTTCTTCCCGATAGTACATGGCGAATGCACCCAGCACTTCATTGCGGTCCAGATAGATCGGTGTTGACCAGCAGGCCACATAACCATACGGTTCCACCAGTTGTTTATACGGCGCCCAAAGCGGATCGGTCATCAGGTTTGTAACGATGACCTGCTTTTTCAGATACATGGCTGTGCCGCATGACCCGACCGTCGGTCCAATCGGCAGTCCGTCAAGCAGAGCCGTGTACTCCTCGGGAAGATTGGGTGCCGCACCGGGTCGGATCAGAAGACCGGTCTCATCGAGCAGCAGTGTGGAACAGGTAACACCTTCCGCTTGTGATTCAATCAACAACATCAGCGACGCAAGGGTGTCTTTGAGCGGTACCCCATTCGCAATCATTTCCAACAACCGGCCTTGCCCATAGTTCAGCTCATCGGCAAGTTTGTGGGCCAGCCGCTCCCGTATCAGTTCCAACTGCTGCTGACTGAGTTCGTCTTTGAGTTCATGCAGATTTGTCATTTCTATATATGCACCGGCAACGGGATTTTTGCAGTTTTGGAAAATCCGTTCAATCGAAAGATAAAAAGTGTCACTCAAATAATGACCACTCCGAGCTTTCAGGATAGCTTTTTTGCGCGAAATCGCAATGAACTTATGACTTACCGGCTGGGTCAAGTACCCAAATATTTCCAAATCCGCAAATAAGACGCCCTGAAAACCTGCAACCACCGCCAGCAAATTGCTTTTTTAGCTACACATCGTGGCATTTTCGGCTAATTCAAATGAACTTGCTGTTCCGTTCAATCAAAAGGGATGCCTCGGTCGCGATTGACCTCGCCCGGTTCGATCATGTCAGCCTGATTGCCCCAGGCATTGCGCACATAGTTGACGACGGCAACCAGCTCGGCAGCGCTGAGCACATTGGCAAAAGGAGGCATGCCGAACGGACGCGGATTGCCGGCTGTACCTGGCGGAAATCCCCCGTTCAAGACCATGCGCACGACATTCACCGCCGAATGCGTGATGATTGTGCTGTTGCCCACAAGCCTCGGGTACGCCGGTGGAAAGCCCTGACCATTGGCCCCATGGCAGTCGGCGCAGTGTTTTTTATAAACTTTTTCGCCCTGCTGCAACGCTTTGCCGGACGCTTCCGACGCCCTTGCTGAAGTTTGGACTTCGACATTACCCGCTTTGGGCAGCGACTTCAGATAAACCGCCATCGCGTCCAGAGCGCTGTCCGACACATATTGCAGACTGCGCGCAACCACTTCGGCCATTGGTCCAAATACGGTCCCTTTTTCAGATACACCGGACTTGAGCAGGTCAGCAATCTGCCGGTTGCTCCAGCTGACGGGCCCGGCCTGTGAATCAGGCGTCAGCGCTGGCGCATACCAGTTCAGGATCGGAATCAGTCCGCCGGCCAGATCGGCATGCGCAGCATCGGCGCCAAGCGCGTTGCGCACGGTGTGACAGGTGCTGCAGTGGCCGAGTCCCAAAGACAGATAGGCACCACGATTCCATTGTGCTGATTGGGTGTGATCGGGTTCATAAGTGCCAGGTTTAAAGTACAGCATGCGCCAGAGCGCCAGCAGCCAGCGCTGGTTATAGGGAAAACGCAATTGATGTTCGCGCGCACGCTGACTGACCGGAGCCAGCGATTTCAGGTAACTGAAGATGGCATCGGAATCTGCCCGCGTCACCCTGGTGTAACTCGGGAATGGAAAAACCGGATACAGATATGTGCCGTCGCGCGATATGCCGTCATGCATGGCATGCCAAAAGTCCTCGGAGCTCCACAGTCCAAGACCGGTAGCCTAGTCGGGCGTAATGTTGGGTGACACCACAGTACCAAACGCAGTCGGAATTGTGCGCCCGCCTGCATACGGTTTGCCGCCCCGCGCAGTATGACAGGCCATGCAGCCACCAAATCTGGCCAGATAAGCGCCACGAGCAATCGCAGTACTCTCAGCCTGGACAGGCGCCGCAACAGCTGTCTTGACATCGGCTGCGGCATTCAAGACGCTGCCGCATTGAATGGGCAATGTGTTTGGCAGTACACTGACCGGCTCGCTGTTTTTGGGCACATTCTGCGCTGCCAGCCAGGCCGACACCGCGCTGATATCTGACCTGTCAAGACGCGACAGGATTTCAGCCATGCAATCGGGGGCAGCTGCGTGGCGCGTGCGGTTCAGCCAGTTGCCAAACTGGGCATTGAGATAATCATGCGGCAGACCGACCAGAGCCGGAATCGCCGGCGCATAGCCGGTCAGGTTTTTGCCATGACAGGCGACACAGGCCGGCACGTGCCTGGCTTGATCTCCGCTCATCACCAGCGTTCGGCCTCGTTCCATTTCCCGCTCGGACAGACTGGAGCGCAGCGGTGCTGAATAAGGTACGTGCAACCCGAAAAAGTATTGCGCGATTTCCATCAGATAGGCATCCGACTGATGGTCGACCATATACGCCATTGATTGATTCAACCTGCGTCCATCCCGGAAATTCACCAGCTGGTTATACAGATAGCCTGCCGGCTTACCAGCCAGTCGTGGGATATACGCACTGCCAGCGCCCTGCCCTTGTCTGGTGTGACACTGGGTGCAGGCCAGAGTGCGCTGCTCAATCGTGTCGGGAATGGCAGATTGTGCGAACGCGGGAACCAGGATGGCACCCAGAAGGAAAAAAAATACGGCCAGCCTGAAGCACAACCTGTTTTCTGCGTCCGATAAACTGCGTGGGTTTGCCGACTGCTGTATCAATGCGTTCCTTTTTTCTTGGGTATCCGTAATTCGTGATTGAAAGGTCTTAAAAGCTATTGTCGATCACTTCGTAACGAATGGCAATTGCGCAATATTTCAATGTCAATAGCGCAACGAAATATCTGGACTTTGCTGCAGCTATTGATACCGTGAAAATCACTCCCGAAATACTAATGCCCATTTAACAACCCAGTCGCTGGCCAGAAAAAAACACGCTCGAAAAATTACCACTTTGTCGACCATGAGCGGTATATAGTATTGAGAATGTTCAATGTCGGCTTTTGGCCATCAATTTCACCTTTCATGGTGAAAAATTGGGGATGTTAAAACTAAAATCTGGAGTATTGACTATGGGATCCGTGAATCAGCTCAAACAGATAATTCATATACAAACAGAGATAGCCAAGCTGGGTCTCGATTTGGGAGGAGTGATGCATTACGTCGTTGACCAAACGCTGGAGCTTATTTCAGCCGATGGTGCAGCGATCGAACTGGCCGAAGACGGTGACATGGTTTATCGGGCGGTCTCAGGAATAGCACAACCCCAATTCGGATTGAGATTGAAAATCGGGAATAGTCTGACGGGTCAATGTGTCATAACAGGACAACCTTTGTCGTGTGACGATTCTGAAACAGACCCGCACGTTGACCGACTGGCCTGTCAAAAGGTCGGTTTGCGTTCAATGATCGTGATGCCGCTCAAACACAGAGGAGTCACAGTCGGAGTATTGAAGGCGATGTCTGCCCAGCCAAACAGCTTCAATGACGACGATATGGAACTTCTTGGCATGATGACGGAAGTAGTTGCAGCAGCAATGTTTTTTGCAGTCAAATATGATACCGACGACCTCTTCATCAAAGCCACCCATGACAGTATGACTGGCCTGGCGAACAGATCGCTCCTGATGGACCGATTGAGGCATGTGATTGCGCAAAATAGTCGGGATAGCCGCTGGTCCGGCGTATTAATGATAGATATGAATGGACTCAAGCAAATCAACGACACGCACGGTCATCGTATCGGCGATGCAGTCATATTAGAATTTGCCAATCGCCTTAAAAATGTTACTCGTGACACCGACACAGCAGCGAGGATTGGTGGAGATGAGTTTTGCGTAATTTTAACTCCGCTCGACAGCATGGAAGGATTGGATTTATACATTCAACGATTGAATTCAGAAATCGCGCCGAGCTTTTCCTTCGAAAATAACTTGTATCAGATTAGTGCCAGTACCGGTGCCGCTATCATACCAATAGATGGAACTGAACCGGATAAGCTATTGGATATTGCAGATAAGCGCATGTATGCGATCAAACAAGCGCGAAGAAAATAACTGGCAGATCACTAAGTAAACGAGTTTCCAGAAACTATCGTTTTGGTATTGCCGCCAACCCAGACACAATTATGTTGATCACTGGTGATATAGATTTGTCCGGCTCGTCCAACGGCGCAACCTTGTGACGTCACGTAAGGGGCAACTGCTCTGCCGCTTGCAATGAACCATTGGGCTGTGGATGCATTCAGACTGCCTGTCACCGGGTCTTCCCGCACAGTGCCGCCATGATCAGTAAAAAAAGCACGAAGTTCAAATTTAGCGGCATTTCCAGAACAATGTGGACCAACCACACCAAGATCGAGCCGCTCAGGGTAAACCTTGGCAGGCTGCAGATTCAATACAGATTTCGCTGAATCAAGAAGTACAACCAACCACCCCGGACCATTATCAGCCCATTGCGCATCGATTATCTTTGAGCGTGTAATTCCGAGAAATTGTGCAATTTCATGAACTTTACTTTCTTCAACAGGTCCACTTCGAATCAATGCCGGAGCTTTAAATGCCAAAGCCGTATCACTGCGCCGAATTGAAATTAGCCCGGCTCCGCATTCCTGGATTATTTCCTCAGTGCGCCGCGGTTGACCACCATCTGCAAGCCAGGCGTGGCAACTGCCCAGCGTGGGGTGACCCGCGAACGGCATCTCACGATCCAACGTAAAGATACGGACTCGATAATCGGCTTCAGGATGGGTTGGGGCTAATAAAAAAGCAGTTTCTGAAAAATTCAACCAACGGGTAATTTTCTGCATTTCAATGGCGTTCAGGTCATCAGCGTCGAAGACTACCGCCAATGGATTTCCTGAGTATGGACATTCAGCAAATACATCTACCAACTGAAATCTATGTTTCATTTAACTTCCTCAATGCTTTCCGTTTCAGGGTGATTAAACATTTAATTAAATCCGCCAAAGACTCAAATTAAAAAAGTGGCGATCATGCAAATGGCTTGACACCGATGAGCCATAAATGACCGTAATGAGCAAACCAGGCAAAGGCGATCAGTCCGATGAAAAATACCAGCAAATCGCGCCCGATTCCGATTACCGGATAAGTTACGCCAGAAAGCCGGTCGCGCTGCCTGCATACGGAAAAATCAATGACAGCCCAGAACAGGAATGCGCCGAATAAAACCGAATCTGCCAGCGTGCCATTAGCCAGCAAATGGACACAGGCCCAGACCACTACAGCCAGCAGCATCGGGTGGCCAACCATTGCCTTGATTCGATTGCCCGGCACATAGGCTGCAACAAGCAGAATGAATGCAATCGGCATCAACCCAGCGGCAAGATGCCGGGTCCAGATTGGCGGCATCCATAACAAATCGGGTGTTGCGCGGGCCAGTCCGAATCCCCAAATAATCAGTCCAAAACCAAGCACTGAGACAACCGAGTAGACACCTTTCCATGGCATGGCGCCCAGGCGATGAATTTGCCGTGTGCGCCATTCGCTGGCGAACAGCCGGATTGAGTGTACGCCAAGAAAAAGAATGAGTCCTGAAACCAGAATCAGCATGATTGGGTCCTTAAAACGTTACATGAAGAACGAATAAACCAGATTGAAAAAATTTTAATCTGAAATTCAGCATAGACCCCTCCTGGTCTGAAGCCATGTCATTTGCACCGATAACTCGCACACCGGATTATCGAACCGCGCTTCAATATGCTGTCACCAGGGGATTTACAATTCGACATTTAGTCTATAGTCTCGTAAAAGATCAGTATTTGCAACTTCTGTTATTTCTGAACCTGACATTTTATTGTCGCCCGGAGAACACCTGAAAAGTAAAAGCAACAATTGAGATGACCGAACTTGGTCGCAAACACAATCCAATCCCATAGATTGCAATTTAAATGAATTTACCTGTTTCGCCGCAAATCACAATTTCATCTGCCAATGGTCTGCACCGACTGGCCGCAGTCGCCCTGACCCTGTTGATCGCATCCAACGCAATGGCTCACAACGATGCACCGACGCGTTGTGACGACTGCGCAGACTGGAACCAACCCACCGCACCATTCAGGATTTTTGGAAATACCTATTACATAGGGGTGCGGGGCTTGAGTTCGGTATTGATTGCCACCCCCAAAGGGCTCATTGTTCTCGACGGTGCTCTGCCACAGTCAGCACCGCTCATTGAAGCGAATATACGCGCGCTGGGCTTTCGCGTTGAAGACATCCGTTACATTCTCAACTCGCACGTACACGCAGATCACGCCGGCGGTATAGCCAGGCTGCAACGCGACAGCGGCGCCTCAGTGATTGCCAGCGCAGAAGGTGCAACAGCCCTGCGCGCCGGTCAGGTGCCCAACGACGATCCGCAGGTCGGATACAAAAACACACGCTCGTTTCCCCGCGTCGCGCATGTCACCACCATACGCGATAGCGAAACGGTATCGCTGGACGGTGTTGACATCGTGGCACACCGCACTCCCGGGCACACGCCAGGAAGTACCACGTGGTCGTGGAAGAGTTGTGATCAGGGTCAGTGCTACAACATTGTTTATGCGGACAGTTTAAACGCCTTGAGCTTTCCCGGATTCCGCTTCACCGGTGGCCACGGCAAACCCGACATCACATCCACCTTTCGGGACAGTATCAACAAAGTGGTTGAACTGCCGTGCGATATCCTCATTACCGTTCACCCTGGTTCCTCCGACCTGTTCAGACGCGCAGCGATGGGTTCGTTCGTCGACTCCAAAGCGTGTCGTGTCTATGCAAATGACGCCATGCAGACGCTCGAACAACGCGTGCGCGATGAACGCAACAAATAACCGCGAATTGATCAGTCCGGTCAATGTTCGAAAATAACCATGGTGGCATGCCGACCAGTTGAAAGCCATGATCGACGAAGTACTGGCCACGCACAACGTAGACCATCATCGGGTATACCTGACCGGATTGAGCATGGGTGGCTTTTGCGCGTAGGACCTGGCGATCAGGTATTCGGATTATTTCGCCGCGCTGGCACCGATCTGCGACGGCGGCGTGCCGCTACTGGCCGGACGACTCAAGGACATACCAACCTGGGCATTTCACGGCACGAAAGATGCGACCGTGCCGGAAGAATATTCTGCAGCCATGGTGCCCGGCCTGAAGAGTGCCGGCGGCAACATTAAATATACGGTACTGCCCGAAGGGTCGCACGTAGACGCCTGGGTGTACGCCTACGACAAGGCAGGCCTGTTCGACTGGTTTTTGCAGCACCGCAAGCCCTGAGTCTTTTCCATCAGAACATCAGACTTTGATAAGCAGCGATCCCGTTCGCAAGGGTATTACTGATTACACTGGACTGCTGGTCCAAGATTGCCTGTGTGGCAGTGGCCTGCTGCTGGAGAATTTTTTGCTGGCTGGTCAGGGTCTGCGTCTGATTCGTCAGTTGATTGACGCTGGCGCCGACATTGCCACTGCTGCTCAATTCACGGCCGGTGCTGGTGCTGACCTGCTGTCCGAGACTGAGCAAGGCACTTTTTACCTGAATCGACGTTGATTGCAGTGATTGGGTCAAAGCCGCTGTATTCAGTGTCAGCAGACCATTTTTATCCTGAGAAATCCCGGCCTGCCTGAGATTAGCCAGTCCCGTTGCGTTGTTGATACTTTGCGCCAGATCGTTACCGGCAAATTTGGCGCGCAGGTCTGTCGTGAGGGCTCCGGGCGCGGTCCCGGTGCCATTGACTGCGCTGCTCAAAGTCTGAGTAGCCTGATTGAAGGTATTCACGAAAGCCTGCGCAGCCTTAACTACCTCGGCGGTGGCAGTGCCGGTTGCAGCTTTTGACAGGCCGAGCGCGGCGGTATTCGCGCTCGCAAAGGCGCTCTTGACCTGACCATAAGCGGACAGTTTCACATTGGCCGCATCAAGCTGCTGGGTCAGACGCTGATTGGCCGGGGCCAGAATCTGGCTCATCGAAGTTACAGAACCAGTCTGACTTACCTGCCGCGCCGGCATCAGATTGGATGCGCTGAACAATTGCTGGATTGCCGCTGAAGTGGTGGTTTGGTTGATTGATCCAAGCTGCGCCAGTTTGACCTGGTTACTGACTAAATTTCCAATGTCCATAATGACACCTGCTCGTTTGGATCAGGCCACCGTGTTGATGAGTGCGCCTTTGTACTGACTTTGGCCGTTAAGCATCATTGTCAGGGTTAATTGCGATTGATCGGCATTCTGCTGCGCCCGATCGGCCTGCGCGGTCAGGGAATTGGCCGTATCCTGATCCTGATTTGCCACACGGCGCGCATCGCTGGCCTGAGTTTGCAGTGACTGGGCAGTCAATTCCAATTGATCAGCGCTGCGTCGTGCCTGCTGCAACCTGAATTGCTGCCAGTTATATTGGCTCGCGCTGACTGCGGAGATGGTAGAAACGGACGACATTACCAATTCTCGATTCCTGTCTGGAATAACTCAATTCATACCGGATTCTGCTGCAACAGCACAATTTTCTGAATCAATACCTGTTCTCTCACAGTCTGACACTACGCCTGTGCCTGCAACCATAATTGATCGGCATCAAATCAGGGGCGACTAACCTGGCGAATCAGTTACCCCATCACAACTATCGAAAATCAATTAAAGGCGACTGGGAATCATTTGCATCCGAATCATTTTCGAGACCTTGATCGCTGTCAAAACAGGTCATGAAAAATCATGCAACACTGATTCGTCGCCTTGATCTTGAGTTCGTTTCCGAACAGACGTCCCATGGCAATGCATAGAGTATTCAACACTATGAAAAACGTTGGCACACAACCGAATTCGCCCGACTGCCATTCTGACTTGGGCTTCGGATCAGACTGGTTTGGATGGTTGGCAATTTTCATATCCTCACTGGCACTTGGTGCGTGCACTTCGACAACGGCGCCACCGGATATGCAACTTTCATTTCAGGTGCCGCTGACCTCGTCAGAATCACCCAATGTGGCCAGCAGCGACAATCTGATTCAATGGTGGACCAGGTTTCATGATCCGCTGCTCGACACCCTCGTTACCCAGTCACTCAACAACAATCTGACCATCAAGACCGCCCAGAGCACGCTGCGCCAGGCCTGGGCATTGCGTGATATTGCCGCAGCTGCACTGTTGCCGAGTCTGGACGGGTCAGCTGCTGCACAACACAACCGGGTGCAGAACGCAGGAAGCAATTTATTTCAGGTCGGGGCAGATGCAAACTGGGCGGTCGACATTTTTGGTGGCGCGCGCAGCGCACGCGATGCCGCCGACGACAGCGCGCTGTCCAGCAGTGCCAGTCTCGGTGATACCCAGGTGGCGATTTCAGCGCAAGTCGGTTTGACTTATATCAGTTTGCGCGACGCACAGGCGCGCTTTGAAATTGCACATAAAAATCTGGCCAATCAGGAAGAGACGCTGCAGATTACCCGGTGGCGCCAGCAGGCCGGATTTTTCACCGATCTCGAAGTCGAGCAGGCGCGCTCCTCGGTTGAGCAAACCCGTGCATTGATGCCGGCGTTGCAGATTGCCATCGCTCAGAACCAGCATGCGCTGGCATTGCTGACCGGTCAGCCACCCAGAATGCTGGGCCAGCAGTTATCCGCACCACAACCGGTACCGCAGGCCGACACCGAACTGGCGCTGACCATACCCGCAGAAACCCTGCGCCAGCGCGCCGATATACGCGCTGCCGAATACAATGTTCTGGCATCGAGGGAACGTATCAGCCAGGCCGAAGCCGCACGCCTGCCCAGCTTTTCACTGGGTGGGTCAATTGGTCTGAGTGCATTGACCACCGGCATGCTCAGCGATGGAACCTCGTTGATCAGTTCACTGATTGCAGGCGTCACCCTGCCCATCTTTGACGGCGGAGCAAGGCGTGCCCAGGTCAGCCTGCAGCAGGCTGCGGCGGATCAGGTGCAACTGGCCTACGAAACAGCGGTACTGAGCGCCCTGTCCGATGTGGAAAATGCGCTGACTGCATTGCGCAATGACCAGCAGCGCCTGCGCAGCATGCGTATTGCAGGCGAGTCTGCCGCCAATGCATCGCAGCTGGCAAGCGAGCGCTACAGCAGCGGGCTGGTCGATTTTCAGGTGGTACTGCAAACCCAGCTTACCCAGCTCGTCACTCAGGACGCCGTTGCCAGTGCCAATGCGGATGTCAGCAGTGATCAGATTCGGCTTTACCGTGCACTCGGAGGCGGATGGCATCCCGGTAGCCAGAACCAGGCTGCAACTGAAACTCCAACTGAAAATCAGTCACCGCTGATCACAAAACCATGAACACTCCTTTTCCTGTTACTGATCGGCTAGCGCACGAGTTTTTACCGGCACTTCCCTACGCTGAAATCGGTCCGACGCCCAAAATCGCTGCCGCGCCAACAGCTCTGGCCAAAGACAGCAGCAAAAAGGACATCAACACACTGCTTGCCGAACCTGACCTGAAACCCTGGTACCGTCGGCCGCTGCTCTGGTCCGGCGCAGTGGCGATATTGCTGATTGCCGGTTTGGTATGGTGGTGGATGGCGCGCAGTGCGCAAAACGCGCTGCCGGCATACAACACTCAACCGGTTACGCGCGGTAATCTCACGCTGACCGTGACTGCCAACGGCACGTTGCAGCCGATCCGTTCGATCAACATCGGAAGCGAACTTTCCGGCGCGGTGCTCAAAGTTAACGTGGATGTCAACGACAAGGTTAAAGAAGGCGATGTGCTGCTGGTGCTGGATCCGTCCAAGCTGAACGATCAGATTCTGCGTTCCACGGCAGCACTGGATGCGGCAAAGTCCAAAGTGGAGCAGACTGCGGCCACCGTCAGGGAATCTGCCGCAACCATGAACCGGCTCAACGAGGTGGCGGTACTCTCGTCAGGCAAGGTGCCGTCCAAGGCAGAACTGGACACCGGGCGCGCGACACTGGAACGCGCCATGGCCGACGATCTCGCGGCAAAGGCCGGAGTCAATGATGCCAAGGCGGCACTGTCAACAGATCAGATCAATTTGTACAAGGGTTCAATCAGAGCACCTTCTGACGGGATCATTCTTACCCGCTCCGTCGACCCCGGCAACGCAGTGGCCGCCTCGCTGCAGGCAGTAACGCTGTTCACCTTGGCCGACGATCTGACCAAGTTGCGACTCTGGGTCTATGTGGATGAAGCCGACGTTGGCGCGGTCAAAGTCGGTCAGGACGCCACGTTTACAGTCAGCGCCTATCTGAGTCGCAAATTCCCGGCCAGAATCACCCGGGTCGGGTTCGGCTCGACCATCACCGACGCTGTCGTTACCTATCTGACTTATCTGGATGTTGACAACAGCGACATGAGCCTGCGGCCGGGCATGACTGCCACGGCGTCGATTATCGCGGACCAGCGCACCAATGTGCTGCTGGTGCCCAACACGGCACTGCGCTTCATGCCGGGTACAAAATCCGCCGCGCCCCAGCCCAGCATGGCCGCCAGCCTGATTCCGCGCATACCAGGCAACACCAACCGCAAGCCGGCCGCGGCCGGTGCCAGTACGGCACTGGCGAAACAGGTGTGGGTGCTGCGCGACAACGCTGCAGTTGCCGTGGCTGTCACTCCGGGTATCAGTGACGGTCACATGACCGAAATCACCGGCGGCGCTCTCGAGGCAGGCATGCTGGTCATCACTGATCAGAAGAGTGCGAAGGCAAAATAAACCAATGAACGACAGCTCAACTCCTCTGATCAGTCTGCGTGGCGTCACCAGGCGCTACGGCAGCGGTGCGACCGAATTAATGGCATTGAAAGGCATTGATCTTGACATTCAGGCCGGTGAATTCGTGGCCATCAGCGGACCGAGCGGATCGGGCAAATCAACCGTCATGAATATTTTGGGCTGCCTCGACACGCCCAGCAGCGGGCAGTATCTGTTCAAAGGCGCGCATGTGGAAGCGCTGTCGCGCGATCAGCGCGCGCGGTTGCGCCGTCAGTATCTCGGTTTTGTGTTTCAGGGTTTCAATCTGCTGGCCCGCACTTCAGCGCAGGAGAATGTTGAGTTGCCGCTGCTGTATCGCGGCGACAGCGCCAGCGCGCGCCGTGCCGCGGCAACAGTGGCCCTGCAATCGGTCGGTCTGGGCGGCTGGGAAAACCACACACCGTCCGAACTCTCCGGTGGCCAGCAGCAGCGCGTGGCCATTGCACGCGCCATCGTCACCACGCCGGATGTGGTGCTGGCTGACGAACCAACCGGCAATCTGGATACGCAGCGCAGCCACGAAATCATGGGCTTGTTGATGACACTGAACCGGGACCACGGCATTACCGTACTGATGGTGACCCATGAACCGGACATGGCGGCTTACGCACACCGCATGGTGATGTTCGTTGACGGGCGCATCGCCAAAGATGAAATCAATCCGCATCCGGTAACAGCGGCGCCACAAACCATGAGTCCCAACGAAAGCACCTAATGCTGTACTCCGTGTTCATTCTCGCGCTGCGTTCGGTTCAACGTAACCTGCTGCGCTCCTTTCTGACCATACTGGGGATTGTGATCGGGGTATCTGCGGTCATTACCATGGTCACTCTGGGTAACGGTGCCACTCAGGCCATCAATACCCAGATTTCCAGTCTGGGGACGAACCTGCTGATCGTCAGCCCGGGCCAGCGCGGACCCGGCGGCGGAGGATCCGGTGCAGGCAGTGCCGGCATACCGCACTTCACCGAAGCTGATGCTGAGGCTATCGCTGCGCAGATTGGCGGTGTGGCAGAAGTTGCGCCGCTGGGCCGAACCAGTGTGACGGTCATTGCCAATGGCCGCAACTGGATTACCAGTGTATCCGGCAGCACTAACGAGTGGTTCAAAACCGGCAACTGGCATCTTGCCAGCGGACGCGAATTCGATCCTGATGAACAACGCGCCGGCGCTGCGGTGTGCATCATCGGCGAAACAGTGCGGCGTGAAATTTTTGGCGGCACACCCGGCAGCACCGGACTGGGCGAATTATTACGCGTCAGGCAGTTCTCCTGCACCGTGATCGGCATTCTGAGTGGCAAAGGTCAAAGCGGCATGGGCGACCAGGACGATACCGTGGTGGTGCCGCTGCATACGCTGCAGCGGCGCGTTACCGGCACCCATCGGGTCGATATGCTCATGGTCTCAATGCAGGAAAATGCCGACAGTACCCCACTCAAGGCGAGCCTGCGCCAGCTCATGCGCGAACGGCGCAAACTGGCTGACAACGACGATGACAATTTCAATATTTTTGATACCCAGCAGCTCGCCGAAACGCTGGCTGGCACCATGGGGGTTCTGACCAGCCTGCTCGGTGCGGTGGCGGCGGTCAGTCTGCTGGTGGGCGGGATCGGCATCATGAACATCATGCTGGTGAGCGTGACTGAACGCACCCGCGAAATCGGACTGCGTCTGGCCGTGGGCGCGCTGGAGGGCGAGGTGCTGTTACAGTTTCTCATCGAAGCCATGGTGCTGTCGGCACTGGGCGGCCTGGTGGGTGTGGCGATTGCCACCATAGCCTCCTATTTCCTTGCCGGGCTCATGAGTGTGCCCTATGCGTTCGATCCCACCATCAATCTGCTGTCACTGGTGTCTCGGCCGGCATCGGTGTTCTATTCGGTTATTTCCCGGCCCGCAGCGCAGCGCGCATGGATCCGATTGAGGCGTTGCGCCATGAATGAGTTCTTTAAGAATCGGACGACCTGATGACTTGGTTGCACAGCATCAGGATACTGCTGACTGCCGCGACCGTCAGACCCAGATAAACCGGCGGCGGCGCGCCAAAACGAAACAGGGTACTCATAAAGGGAACGTACAGTGCCAGTCCCAGCATCAGCAACGCGAATGCGACCACACCCCACAGCGCCGGATTGTGCAGCCGAACGGACGCCAGCAGCGGCAATGACCAGGAACGGTTGATGAAGATCAGCCAGATATCCCCGACTATCATGGCACTGAAGGTCAATGCTCTGGCCTGCTCAAGCGCCAGTCCGGCCCATTGTGCCAACAGATACACCGCCAGCAATACAGCAAACAGAATCACACCCTGCTGCAGTCCCAGCCCAAACAGCTTTCGGTCAAATATCTTTTGGTCGGCGCGCCGCGCGGGCCGGCGCATCACATCGGCTTCTTGCGGCTCGGCCTCGAACACGATTGAACAGGTTGGATCAATCATCAATTCAAAAAAAACGATGTGCACCGGCAGCAAGATCAGCGGCCACCCCATCATGACCGGCAGCATCGACATGCCGGCAATCGGGATATGGGCACCAACCACGAACACGACTGCCTTGCGGATGTTATCGACAATGCGGCGTCCCAATCCGACCGCAGATACGATCGAACTGAAGTCATCGTCAAGCAATACCAGTGCTGCAGACTCGCGTGCCACGTCGGTACCGCGAGAGCCCATGGCAATGCCGATGTGCGCCGCTTTCAGGGCCGGTGCGTCGTTGACACCGTCCCCGGTCATGGCAACAACTTCCCCGGCGCTCTTGAACGCCATCACCAGACGCAGTTTCTGTTCCGGCTGTACCCGGCAAAATACGTTGACCTGTTTTAAACGCTGCTGCAGCGCCGCGTCATCCAGCGTATCAAGGTCTGCGCCGGTGATAACGCCGCCGTCGACAGCGATTCCGCATTGTCCGGCAATACTGAGTGCAGTAGCCGGATAGTCGCCCGTAATCATGATCACGCGAATGCCCGCCGTATGGCATTGTGCAATCGCTGCCGGGACACTGGGCCGCAACGGGTCGGCCAAAGCAATCAAGCCAAGAAACCTGAAATCAAAATCATGCTGAATACCGGGCAACTCATGCTGCTGAAAGCTCGCCTTGGCCACTGCCAGTACCCGCAACCCCTGACCAGCCACCCGATCGACCTGCGCTTTGATACGCGCAATTTCTTCGCTGGGCAAATGACACAGGTCAATAATGGCTTCCGGTGCACCCTTGGCAGCAATCACATAGTCGACCCGATCCGGGGAATGCCACACGCGTGACATGGCCAGCAGTTCTGGGGACAGAGGATATTCTTCGACCAGCGTCCAGATATCGTGGATGTGCTCGGTACCGGCCAGGGTGGCGTGACCGGTTTCCTGAATCGCCTTTTCCATGGGATCGAATGGATCACGATGGCTCGACAGCATGGAAAATTCCAGCGTTTCATGGAACACTTCCGCAAAATCCTCAGCAGGTTGTGCGCTTGCATCACCAAACACATACACCTGTTCTCCTGCCACAATCTGCGCCAGCGCCATGCGGTTTTGCGTCAGCGTGCCAGTCTTGTCTACGCACAGTACGGTCGCGGCTCCAAGCATTTCGATTGCTGAAATACGCCGTGTCAGCACCTGTTTTCTGGCGATCCGCCACGCGCCGAGTCCGAGAAAAATAGTCAGTATCAACGGCAATTCAGCCGGCAACAGCGACATCGCCATCGTCAGACCGGCCAGTATGCCGTTGAGCCAGTCACCGCGTGTGACGCCGTACCAGGCCGTCAAAAAAATGACCAGGGCGATGCTGAAAACGGATATGACCCGCACCGCATGGCTGGTCTCATTTTGCAAATGACTCGGTTCTGCCTCGAGGCTGCCCAGTGCCTTGCCGATCCCGCCCAGCACCGTTCTGGCACCGGTAGCCTCTACCAGAGCTATGCCCTTACCCTGTACCACCAGGGTGCCGGAATACAGATAAGGGTGATCATCGCCGCCAGGTGGGGCAAAGCCCGGCATTGCGTCGGTACCCGGTGCCTTGCGCACGGGGATGGACTCGCCGCTCAACAACGATTCATCGACCGTCATGCCTTGGCTGTCCAGCAAAAACAGATCCGCCGGTACGCGGTCGCCTTCAGACAGATAAATGATGTCGCCGCGCACCACATCGCGTCCCGGAATGCGCAGTTGCCGCTCGTCCCGCAGGACCAGTGCGCGCGGGCTGGACAGGTCACGCAAGGCTTCAACGGCCCGCTCGCTTTTGCGTTCCTGCACAAAACTCATGGTCATGATGATGAGCACCGAGCCCAGCAGAATATAGGCATCCTGTGGGCTGCCCAACACCAGATAAATGCTGCCGCAGGCAATCAGCAGAATGAACATCGGCTCGCGCACAATGGTCCAACCTATGGCCAACAGCGAGCGCGGTCTGGCCGCGGGTAATTCATTTAACCCGTCGCTGTCCAGACGACGCTGCGCTTCGGCGCTGGTGAGGCCGGTCAGTCGGTTGGTGGCATCTGACATGCGGATCCTGTGAGCGAATAAGTAGGGTGTGCTTGGTATTGTGCTCAATTTTACATCGCGCGTCGGTGCACTGACGCGCCTTGGGATCAACCGGATTTGATCTGCCTCATTAAAAGGAGTATTTTTTCACCCAATTTCATACAGACCTGCCGGCGCGGCGCTGTCGCCCAACAGTTCGTCAAAACTGAATCTTGAGTCCCACCTCAATGAGCTGCGCCTTAAGGCCCGGATACAGATTGAGTCCCTGCAACCCGGGCGGCACCACGGCAGGCCCCTTTCCGGTTTGCTGATAGGACTCAAGCCGGACACTGAATTCGCTTGATCTATTAATCTGCGTGGCCCATCTGATCCCCAGCGTAGTGGCATCGAACGCTGCCAGGCGCGGGTCGGCGGACGCATAGGGAACCAGAGGGTCGCCCTGCATCAGGTAAAAACGAAAGAAATTCGCAGCGTCCTGTCGGTAGTACCTGAATTGCGGCTCGAAGTAACTTTTGTCGGACAGGGCCCACCTGTAACGCAATTCGGCAGTCTCCGATTTGATTCCCCAATTGTCCGTCATGTAGCGCAGTGACAGATCGATGGTGTCATGATCCAGCGCAAATTTATTGCCCCAGTACAGGCTGTTGCGGGATCGATTGCGCGGCCGGTTCTCAAAAACATAACCGACGGTGTTGCCGGCGGCGTCGAGCGCGGAAACGATCTTGTAAGGGTCATTTTGGTAACCGTTCGAGTTGTCCAGGGACAGGTTGAGCTCCGTGAGCCATCGGCGCGTCATTACCTGTGATATCCCCAGCAGCAGATCGGCAACCTGCTTGTTCTGGTTGCCGGTCTTTTTGAACAGCGCATAATCGCTCATCGGCACCGGGGCACCGCCGATCGGCCTGATTTCATCGTATTCCAGATTCACACCGGCAGACAGGTTGGTGTTTTTTTCGTTGAAGTCGTGCGCCACCGTTGCATTTGCCGACAGTGATGCAAAATCCAGTTCATGCGAAAAGTTGGCACCCCACGAAGCAGTGGTCAGGGGTGCGATCGGTGTACTCCAATCGAGATTGGCTGCAATACGCTGGTCGTGAAAACTGGAGTCAATCGGCAATGCGCCTGGCGCGATTGTGTACGGCACCGACGGGCCGGACCCGGAAGTGACGATCTGCCCTGAAGCAGTCGTGTAGGTCTGAACGCCCGGATTGGCCGAACTGCTCAAAGAATGACCGGACGGTCGCGCAAAGGTCTGAACCGTTTTGCTGGGCAGGGCACCATTCGGAGAACCGCCGGACAGCGTGTCGAAGGTCAGGCTGATACCGGACGTACTGTCATCGGAAAGGGTTTCCCTGGCGTGCACCACGACCTCCGTGGTTGCAACCCGACCGTCACGTTCCTGATAATGCATCAGGGCCGAGTCAACCACGTCGGTCGGATCGGCCACTGCATAGCCCTGTGCCGCGCTCAAAACCGAAAACACCGCTGCACTGAGTTTGAGCTGGACGCTGTTGTCCTTGCCGTCAGTCTGGTTCAGTTGCATCCGCAACCTCCACCGCCAAAACTGCGCCCGCCGCTGGACGCTTCTTTACTGAAATAGACATGGTCGTCGAGCGCACCGCTCACGCCGTTGGCGTCCCATTGCATGGAAGGTCTGGAAAGCAGATCGCGTTCCCAGGGCTTGACGCCGATGGCACTGCAACCGCCCAGAGCAACCAGCGCGGCCGCCATGCCTGTCAGGCACAGCAATTTTCGTAATCGAGGTTTCATACTTTGATCCTTGTCCATTATTGGAGCAGCGATTTCAATTCACTTTCAAGTACCGCGGTCTGCTCAGAGCGAAACCCAGAGTGAACAAACCGCACCGCGCCGTCGCGATCAAATATCACACTGGACGGCATACCGGGAATCTTGAATTGCTCGGCCAGGTGGCCGGTGCTGTCAAATATGATGGGGAACGATGCGTGGAATTGATCGAGAAATTTGTTGGCCAGTTCCCGGTCCTTGTCGACGTTGACGCCGACGACTACAAACCCTTGGTCAGCGTAGCGCCGTTGCAGGCTGATCATCCACGGAAACGACTGACGGCAGGGCCCGCACCACGAGGCCCAAAAATCCAGATAAACCACCTTGCCCTTCCATGCGCTCAGGTCGAGTTGTCCCTCGGCGTGCTGTTCCTGGGCAGTCGGTCCGGCGGCCTGAGAGTGAGTCGCCGCGACCGACAGGCCCAAAGCGATAATGACTGTGATGAGAGTTTTAGGCAGCGCGTTTCGGTACAGGACGCATTTTTTTGTTATGGCGATTTTATGCAACGGAACTTCCTTCCATTTTTGAAGTGCAAGGCGATATAAAAAGTGCTCGCTGTCTCAAGCAAGGCAATTCCTGTGCCAAGCACCGGGGCGCGCTTGTTTTTACCTAACGCACTGATTTAACTAAGAAATGAAATTGCTATGGACCGGCAGGGAGCGAGGAGGACCAACTGCAAGAATTGACATTACCGCAAAGTCTGTTGCCAGATTCTGCAGTGACCTGCAGGGACGAGAAAACTTATTCCAGACACCAGTATTTCACGCCCTGCCCGGTCAGGAATTCGCGAGCGCGCATTCCCTGCAGCAGACTGAAGGTTGCCAGCATACCGGCTTCCATACAGGTTGCCGCAGCAACAGTAACCGAGCGAGGTCCCTGTGCAACCGGCCAGCCGGTCAGGGGATTGAGGATGTGGCTGTAGCGCTGACCGTCCCGAAGCAGAAATCGGCGTGCGTCGCCGCTGGTTGCAAGGCCGCCCTGACTCAACTCCAGCACCAAAGCGGCCCGTTCTATGATATCCGGCCGCTCAATACCTACCTGCCACGTGCCGCCCACAGGAGCGCGGTTGGCGCACAGGTCTCCGCCAAAATTGACAAGCATCGCCTCATTGAATCGGGCAACCAGTATGCCCAACACGCGATCAACTGCGTATTCCTTGCCAATTCCGCCAAAGTCCAATTCCATCCCTTCCGGCATGACGAGCACCGGCGCGTGCCAGTCCAGGCGTTGAAAGCCTACCAGCGGAAGCAGTGCATCAACAGTGGCCGGCGCAGGGACCCGATCCGAACCATCGAATTTCCATGCCTTGCGCAACACGCCTGAAGTAATGTCGAACAGGCCGTGGCTCAGTGTGTGGCACTGCCGGGAAAAATCAAGCAATAGCGCAGTTTCGGCATCGATCGTGATTGGCCTGCCGTTGGAGCTGTTAATCCGGGACAGGACACTGTCACTGCGGTAGCGGCTGAATTTTGCTTCGATCCGGTGCGCTTCTTGCATCGCAACCCGCCCAATCTCTTGCGCAAGATTGATATCATCCGTGTCGACCAGAATCTCGCATGGGCTGGCCATGGCCGCGAATCGGGCGCAACAAATGTGATTGGCACAGGCTTCAACGGTGAGGGAAGGTTTCATTGCGAATAAAGGTTTTGTTACTGTCAGATTGTGAGGTAGTTGCAGTTCAACTTTCGCAGGCAGTAAATGCCAACGTTACAAGGTCAAGCCGGCCCGATACTTGACAGTCCTGGCAAGTGCAAGAATGCCCGGCTCATACACAAAAATTCACCCCGCCAGTTGTCATGTCAATCCAACTGGCGGGGTGAATTTTACAAATCAAACGACCACACCAACTACTACTTTTCCTCATCAGATCCCGTGAAGAATGCAATGGCATACGCTTTGAGCGTTCCATCAGGCTGCGGCACTGCTGATATTTTTACTTTGGTACCACTGACCAACGCGCTGGCAAGTGCCGTCTGACCGGCACTGGTTGTGATATCCAGTGGAGTCAACTGGACCCTGTCATTGTTGCGACTGAGCTGATAAACCAGTGTGGCAGAGCCACTGGTTGTTGCAACATCGACTGTGACAGGGTTAGTACCACCGTAGGTCGTAACAACAAAATTATTGGAAGTTGAAGAATACGCGCCAGTCACCGTTGCCATTGGAATTGGGGCAGGCTCAATGATTGCCCATGGTGCATACCAGCCTGTTGCAGGTGCCCCGGTACCCAGCGGGTCGCCCCAATTGGCATGTACCAGCCCATGCGCATATACCTGACCGGCTCTGCCGCCAAAATTGATCGACCCGCCCACTGCTTTGAAAAAATCACTGGTTGCATTGGCGCCACTGTCAATCAGAGTCGGATAAGAGAAATACCAGAACTTGAATCCGGTAATTGCCGTGCCACTGATATCGGTGCCATTAGGCGTGATTGAACTGATCAGATTAACCGGAACGCTGTAATCATCAATCGATTGCCAGTCACCCCAGCCTGAATTAAATTGCTTCGAAATGGTAAATCCGGTTGTATTGGCTGCTGCAGTGGTTATCTTGCCATCAAGCGCTGCCGTTTCAATATCCACCGATTTGGCAACCCAGGGCTGCGCAATGGTGTTGTCCACCGCAGTGGTATGGACTTTAAATCCGCGCAATACATTATTTGCAAGGAACGACGTTCCGGTTCCTATCGGAGCCGAATGCCAGGTAAACTGGGTATTCGCATCGACATTCATACGTACCGGTTTGCCATTCTCATCGGACACAACAAAACTGTTGTTGTTGGCATTCACATGCAGCACGTGTCCTTCAGGGCTCAACCATACATCAGAAAAATTCGCCGATGCCCAAATGTGGGTTGCCACCAAAGTGCCATCAGCCTGATAACGTGATGCGACCCTGACAAATTCACCTGCCTTAAACAGAGTGGACAGAGTGGAGAAATCTTTTACGACAGAACTGGTTTTTGCAACCAGGTCGTCAACAATCGTTCCGTTGGCCGCATCCGCCAGAATCGTATCGGACTGCGTAGTTGCAGTGAACGTTTCGGGGCCGGAAGTTGGTACTGGCACTGTTGGCAAATCTTCAGTCAGTGACAGACTGGTGTTATCCGTTGCGACTGACACCACGGTGCCATAGAGGTGTCGCAAATACAGATTCGCCACCTTGTCTACATGACGTTTCTTGATTGGGCCATTATTGAAATTGACTGCCCAGATAATCGGTGCACCGGCTGTTGCAGGAACCTGAGCGAGAATGAAGGCAGGATGTCCAAGATCTACTTCAAGATCAATCGGGACAGAACTGGTCGCGGCAGGGACCACAAATGGCGTATCAAATTTAACCGGAATAGTTACTGTGAGATTGGGGGCGGTGCCCTGGGTATTCTGAATCTGGATTTGTGCTGCGGGGATCTGGGTGCTTGGCGTACCGGCAAAATCCCCGGATGGGTCCGCTGATGAAATCAGGGTCACGTCGCCGGGATTGCCGCTGATGGTCAGCGTCGCAGCGGTATAAGTATCGCCGGGCGTAAGGCTTAATGACCCCAAAATACTGCTGAGCTGATCAAGCTGCACCAGATTCAATGATGTCGTGGTACTCGGCAAGGTAACACTGGTTGTAGTCCCGTCACTTTTAGTCAGGCTCAACGACAGAATTTTGACACCGATCGTGGCCCAGTCTTCGCTGCTGGCATCGCTGATCGTGACTGGTAACCTTGCCATGGAAACTGGTGTGGGCGTAGGGCCTGAACTGCTGATGCTGATGCCGCTGCCACCGCCGCCGCAGGCCGCCAGTGTATTTAACACCATCACGCTGATGAGCAGTTTTTTTGAATTGATCGCCATAATGAACTTCCCCCTTGTAGTTT
Organism: Oxalobacteraceae bacterium; assembly: GCA_043758755.1. Lineage (GTDB taxonomy): Bacteria > Pseudomonadota > Gammaproteobacteria > Burkholderiales > Burkholderiaceae_D > Solimicrobium. Next base: position 10,372 of record JAYVMW010000048.1, on the reverse strand, counting down.
AATTATGCAGAAATGATTCTGGTCGGTTATATTTCCGATAAGGCTCAACGATGGTAGGTACCGGAAATTCTTACGTCAACCGTGGAAGCAAATTCTTACAACTTGAGGAACTTCATTTACGACCTAAACAATTCCGTACGGTGGTAGTGACGGCTGTGAATACCGACCCTGCCAACAGCTTGCACCCAGACGCGTTTGACCGCCTTCCCAGAATCCGCACGCAAACTCGCCCACAACCAGCGCATCGATCAGGGCAAGTTGATCGCTGCGTGTCCATATCCCACTGTCGTCGCAGGTCAACGCATGGTCTATGCCCAGCGGCCCGCCATCTGCGAACGCACCGTCAGACAGCATGAACGACAATGCCAGCGCCGAAAGAATGGCAGTAGCGGCTTTCACTTTTGTCTGGCAACCCACGCCACACAATATCCCTGGGGAGAAATTTCGGTATCTCCGAAAAACAGCTTGCAGCCACCCGAATCGGTGTCGGTTTTCCCGGCAATAAACTGCGAGCATGCAGCGCAGTTCTTATCGCCGTCCGGTTTATTCTGGTATTTCATGCCGTTGCGCATGGCTGCATTGGTCGATGCGCCGGACTTGTTTGCCACCACCATGAATGGCATTGCCGACAAGGCCAAACCACCCAGTTTAATAAACTGACGCCGTGTATATGTAGATTGACAGCTCATTGCCGATTGCCTCGTATTGTCATTATTTATAGTTTTAAAAGTCATTCCTGCTGTGCCTGTGCCTCAGGCAGTGGTATTGACATGGGCACCCAGATTGGCCGGCAAATTAACCGATGACGCCGATGCATTCATCTTGCTGGCATCATTGTCACCATCAGAGTCTGATCCGCTTTTTTTTATCTGCGGCGAACTTGCCGGCACTGTCGAAACATGGGAAGTCGTTGCCGTAGTACTGATTGCTGCAGTCATCACATTCTCCTGAGTTACTCAAAGTTGTCGAAGCAAAAACATGTTTACCATGCGTAACAGCATCGCAAGCATAAACAATGCCCATCATTAAAAAGTGTTGTTTTCGGGTTTATTGACGCATTCCCCAACTTTTTTGATGGCATTTTTTACACTGAGCTGCAACTATTGTTACCAACTCTTGCGCAGTTTCTGCAAAGTTTTTCATTACGGTTTTAACCACGCCAATACGAAGCACCTGTGCAAGCACAGGACACGCATTTTCACTGACGCAGTCCAACCGATTTCAATCTGATTTTTGGAGAAACACCATGAACAAATGGAAAATTGCCGCGCTCACCATGTTGATGCTCAGCCTGTCGCTGGGATTGTCAGGATGCGGCTACAACACCCTGCAGTCGCAAGACGAGCAAATCAAGGCGGGCTGGTCGGAAGTCGTGAATCAATATCAGCGCCGCGCCGACCTCATTCCCAATCTGGTCAATACCGTCAAGGGTTATGCGGAACACGAGAAAGACGTCTTGACCCAGGTAACCGATGCGCGCGCACGCGCCGGATCAATTCAGGCCACGCCGGAACTGATCAATGACCCGCAGGCGTTTGCGAAATTCCAGCAGGCGCAGGGAGCCCTGTCAACCGCCCTGACGCATCTGCTGGCCGTATCGGAGAATTACCCGCAACTCAAGGCCGACGCCAACTTCCGCGACCTGCAGGCGCAACTGGAAGGAACAGAAAATCGCATAACCGTTGCGCGTAACCGGTATATCAAGGCGGTCGAGGAATACAACGTGACAGTCAGGTCATTCCCTTCCAATCTCACTGCCAGGGCATTTGGCTTTTCGGTCAAACCGAACTTCAGCGTCGAGAATGAACAGATCATTGCCACGCCACCCAAGGTTGACTTCGGGACCGGGAGCAACAAATGAAATCCGCCCGGATCGTCAGGCTGATACTGTTCTGTCTGGCGACAATCTGGAGTGCTTCAGGGGTTGCGCAAATCGCGATTCCGCCATTGACTGCGCATGCCACCGATTTGACAGGGACCCTCACGCCAGATCAAAAAGCAACGCTGGAACAAACCCTGAGCGACTTTGAAGCCAAAAAAGGCAGCCAGATTGCCGTGCTGGTGGTTGCCTCTACCGCGCCGGAGGAAATCGAGCAGTATTCACTGCGCGTGGTGGAAAAATGGAAGCTGGGCAGAAAAAAAGTCGATGACGGCGCACTGCTGATTATCGCCAGGGATGACCGAATCATGCGCATTGAAGTCGGCTACGGTCTGGAAGGTGCGTTGAATGACGCGGTCAGCAAACGCATCATCAGTGAAGTGATCACGCCGCAGTTCAAACAGGGTAATTACTACGGCGGCATCAGTGCCGGGCTCAACAGCATGATGGCGGTCATTAACGGTGAGCCGCTCCCGGAACCCGCACGCAGCTCGGTCAATGCGGGTCTGGGTAACAACCTGCCTGTGATTTTCATTGCCGTGGTGGCGCTGGGTGGTTTTCTGCGTTCCATCCTGGGCAGGTTTCCAGGCGCCCTTGTGACAGGCGGTATTACCGGACTGCTGGCCTGGTTCCTGTTGGGCGCAATTTCACTGTCGGTACTGGCCGGCATATTTGCATTGATTGTCACGTTGGTGAGCGGCGGCATGCGTGGCATGGTCGGCGGCTATTACGGTGGCAGTGGCGGATCTGGCGGTGGCGGCGGTGGCTTTAGTGGCGGTGGTGGCGGTTTTGGCGGCGGTGGCGCTTCCGGGAGGTGGTAATCATGGTTGACTTCAGACGTACTGTGCGACATTTGCTGACTTCCCATTGGCAGGTCCGGCGTGCCTTTCCCAAAAAATCGCTCGATGCAATCACACAGGCAATCAGGCACAGTGAATCTGCGCATGATGGCGAAATCCGTTTTGCGGTCGAATCCGGGTTATCCGGAACTCCGCTCTATCAAGGGAAATCCGCAAGAGAACGCGCCATTGATGTGTTCTCCGAGTTGCGCATGTGGGATACCGAGCATCGCAACGGCGTGCTGATTTATTTGCTGATGGCGGACCGGTCCGTCGAGATCGTTGCGGACCGTGGTGTCCATGCCAAAACCGGCACACTCGAGTGGGAAAAAATATGCCACGCCATGGAGTGCGCTTTTCATGATGGCAATTACGAGACGGGCGCAATTCAGGGCATTCAGGCGGTCACGCATTTATTGACCCAATTCTTTCCGGCCAGTGGTGCACGACGCAATGAACTGCCCGATGAGATTGTGGTTCTGTAGTCGATCGGGATCTTGCGGTTTTTATTACTATCTATTTTCAAAAAATCAGCAAACACGCCCACAGACTGACCAGAATAGCCACAAGTCCGGCAAGTGTCGAAACAACCGAAACACCGATATTCCCAAAATACGATTTAACGAAAGCAATGGCCACAGTGACAGCTGAAAGAATAACTGCAAATCCCACGGCCTGAATCAGGCTGAATGCCCGCTCGTTGGAACTGCCGGCACTGCCAAACTGAAAACATAACGAATCAGCCGTCGTTAAACAGGTTTATTGTCGGAAATGGGCAGCACCCATTCGCGCCAGATTTCGGCCGCAATCGCCAAAATCACAGGCCCCAGAAAAAGTCCGATCATCCCAAATTCCGCGATTCCGCCAAACACGCCGAACATGGTCAGCAAGAATGGAAGTTGGGTCGCTTTACTGATCAACAGTGGACGCAGCAAATTATCAATTGGATGAATCAACACAGCCCCCCACGCAGCCAGACCCAGTGCCATCCAGGGATGTCCATTCGCCAGCAGGTAAATACTGGCCGGTACCCATACCAGTCCAGTACCGACCAACGGAATGAGCGCGGCCAGCGCGGTGAGTGCACCAAGTGCGACTGGGACATTCAGTCCAAACAGCCAATATCCGAGTGCGGCAACCATACCCTGCATGAGACTCGCAACAATCATGCTCAGCATGATGGCCCGATTTACTCTGCCGGCGGCATCCAGATACACATCCACGCGTTCACCAAGCAGATTTGCCAATACCCTGCGAACCTGAGTGAGTATTACCTCACCATTTAAATACAGTACGAAGAGCGTGATCAACGCAAAGGCAAACTTACCGGCATTGCGCGCCATTCCGCCAATGATTGCGGGCAACTGATTGATTTCGCCTTTGATCCAAACGATAAATTGCGTCCTCAATTCCATGGGCTCGGCAATGATACTGTCCAGCCAGTCATGCAGCTGGGTTCCTATAAGCGGAATATTTACGACAAAATCAGACACCGGTGCGGCGGCCTTGTAAAAATCTTGAGTTGCATTGCCATACAAGTTGGCTATTTCGACCTGCATCTGTAAGGCCAGCAAGAATAACGGAAGCAATAAAATTGTCATGAGCAGCGTAGTCGTGATTGCTGCACTGATCACCGCACGATTGCCCAGTTTCGATTTAATCAATAGATAGAACGGCCAGGTGGCATGACAGAATACAAATGCCCAGGCGATCGATGCCAGAAATGGGTGAAGAATCAAATAGACCAGCGCAATCAATGTGGCAGCAAAGGCTACCAGAATGAAGTCATGCAGAAATCGGGACGACGGATTGCGGCTCATCGGGTTTGCATCCTCCGGGTTTGATTTCTGACCAATAACTGAATAAACCTACTTTAACCGTGAAAATTGGGCGAAATGTTGATGTCTCGCAAAATATTTCACATTGACACTGCACACCACACGCTGAATATGGGCTCCGCCCTGTCGGTCTCTCGGCGCAATCACGCGTGATGTTGCCCAGTGAAGCGGTTCCGGCAGGGGTATGTCACTGGGCCGTCTGCGTTTTATCTGCCAGCCTCAATTCAATGGTCAGCCTGTCATCCGATTCATCCCAAGCGTGGACGCCATGCCCAACCGCAAACGATGTCGCATCACCAAACCAATGATAACAACCTTCCAGATGGGTTTCCCCTTTGTGCAAGGCCAGCGTCACGCGATATTCACCTGGTGCCAGTCTTGGTGTGAGCCTGAGAATTAAATTGAATTGATCACCCTGTACAACTGCCAGAGCAATGCCCAGCAGTCTGGAATTGACGCCGTAAACAGGATTGTTTCTGGCATCGTTGATGGCAATGCCTACGGTGAGCTCGGCTTCCGTTGTCAGGGCAATACAAGATAGATTGAGCATTATCTTTTCACCCTGATCGATATTGGCTGAGCCAGACCTTTCGCCACGACAATCGACCGAAGCAATTTTAATCTGACCATTGCCGAAGTTAACGCTGCAGGTCGGCATGAGGGCGGGCGTGGGTGCAGAGCTATCGAATGATCGTTGCGCGTGTGAATACAGCACCGACCTTTTCAGCAGTTTCCTGCGTACGAAACGATGTCGCGCCCAATTGTAAAGTGCCATATCCGCGCGATTGGCTGAGCGCAATTTGATCACTGCAGACGCAGGCACTTCGGCGACATTTTTGCGGGCCAATGTCATATTCAGACGCTGCACAGTTTGTCGCGGCAATGAAAGTTCATCGCAATACGCATTTAAAAACCCCTGCAGGTCGGGAAAAGCGCCAACCAGGTTATAGTCTTCCAGACTGGCAATTACCGCCTCGAGCAGTTGCCTGTCGTTCAGGTGGTTTGGTTCACTGCTGACACGCCAGGCAAAATGCCGCGCCTGCATATTTGAATAACTGCACTTCAGGACTGGGGAGTCGGCACTCAGATAATTTTCCAACGACAGTTGTGTCGCACCGACTACTTCAGGATCGGTAATCAGCCCATGCTGCACCATTTCAAAATGGTCCCGATGAAAATAATATTGGGATAAAAATCGATCCACCGGATCGCGCAACAGCGTCGCGTAGTGCCAGCCACTGACTAATGTTTCAAACGGAAAGAACCAGAGGTGCCAACTTAGAAATTTTTGTGCTCCTGCTGAGGCCACGCCCGCTTGATGAGATGTCCCGGCCGGGGGCATTTCTTTATGCTCTGCAAAAGCAACGGACATTGCATCCTTGATGCTGGTCCCACCGGTTTTCAAGATATGGTCAAAGATAGCGCACGTCATGTTGTCCTCGCAATTTTCCAAATTTTTCAAACGTGCAGACTTCCTGAATCACTTTCAAATCAAGAAATTCAATTCATATTTATTCATTCGAAAGAACGCAGATAATCATGCCTTCCCATTTGCACCTGTTTTTACACAAGATTTTGCATGCCCTTCATGGTCGAAACCCAGTTTAAATTGTCGATAACCTTACATACAAGGGGATAACCCAGAGCAGCAAGTTTGATTTTGTATAAATCCTTGCCACCACTGACACTGGCTCTGGTAACTCGAGGCTGCTCCAAACGCTCTTTTAACTTTTTCTTGAATTGGTGCTTGATTGATTCATCCAGTTTTCTCCATTCCCTTAGAGCCTCTGGATGGAATTCAAGGCTATAGGTCATCGATCTTGATTTTTACAGGCTTCTTGCCATCTGTCATTCTGGACCCGATGATCTTTACGATTTCTTTATCCTCAAGGATGTTGTGAATTTTTTCCCATGACCAGAACACACTTTTGAGAAATGTTGGATGCAATTATTAATTCTGCAAATGACCGGCATGTGTCGATTTGGTATCAATATTTATGTGCCGCACCCTGGTGGTCATCAAAATAAAAAAATCCATTCCAATGCAATTATTCCAGAGCGAGTGATCTTTTCCTCACCACCGTATTACTTCACTCAAGCTTGTAATGCCGGTGACAGGCCGAGCATATCCCTTCAAGCTGATCGCTGACCGCCGAGATGGCCGGCAGGTCGTGGGCTTCGGCGGCACGACAGGCGCTGTCGGCCGCGTCAGCCAGCTTCCTGACATAGTGATTCCAGTCCCGGTCGCGTTTGCGCTGCGGAATCAGCAGGGCATTGGTGCCCTCTGCCAGCATGGCCGCGGCACTCACGAGTTGTTCCCAGTCGGCCTCTGATTTGGGAGACAGATCATGTTCGCCCTGAGCGTCGATGACGATGGCATTGACTCTCCATATCTGCGCGGCGGCCGGCGCAACGATGTGGCCCATAAAGGTCTTCATGTCCACATAGGGTTTAAAAGGCGGCAATGTATCGGCACAAACCGCGGGTGATACGGCCGCAACGAGCAGTGCAGCGGCCAGCGTAAAATGAGGAATCAATGGCATCATGTTCAGTTCACTCCCATCGTAAACCCGATCCAGCGCCCGCATGCGACCACGCAAATCCAAAGCAGAATCGACATTGCCCCTGCCAGGCGCGCCTGCAGCGGTGGCGGCAACCGGTGTTCCCACACCGGTAAATCACGGGCACTGACCAAATGAAACACCAGCATGTTCAGACCGGCCAAACCAAGCAGGATGAGTTTGCAGACGAAGAAATCGTTGTTCAGGTATTTGGTCGCATTCGAAATAAACATCAGGGCGCCGGAAGTAACGGCAATGGCAAAGGCACTCCAGGTCAGGGGCAGAACTAGGGCCATGACACTGCCGGCTGGACGTCGCACCGATGCCAGACCCAGCAATCTCAGGTCGACGATCAGAATGGACCCCACTACCAGGCAGATCGACAGGACATGCGCCGATTCGATCATCGGGAACAACACATCATTCTCGCGAATCGACTCGGCCAGAGTGCTGTTCTCAAAAAAACCGACAATGTCCCCACGCCACGGCATCATCCGGCCTCCGTGTAAGCAATCCAGCGCCCTGCAAAAACGATGCCGCACCAGATTAATATCGAACAGCAGGCTGCGAAACGGGCCGCGCTTCTGCGCAAGGTATCGCGTTCCAAAACGCCCGGCGATAAATTGATCGCAGTCTGCAGGCCGGCAGTAATGGCAACAGCCAGTATCAGCAGCGCCATCTTTAAAATGAAGGTCGTGTTCTGCAGCGAACGATGTGGCTCAGCCACGACCAGCAGGCCGCCGGTCAGCAACAGCACCAGCAGAACCGGCCAGATCAGCGGTAAAAAGCGCCGTGCCACCTGCTCCAGCGGCTCATTCCGGTCAAAGCGTCCGCAGATGCGCAAGTCGACGATGACTGCCGCGCAAAGAACCGTTGCGACACAGAGTATGTGTATGGTTTGCAGAGTCGGTATCAACCAGCCGCTGGACTGGAGCACATGGCTGAGCGCGGTAGCGGCAAGCCAGGTTGACAGCCAGCTCAGGGTCAGCGCGCCCATCATTTTTCGGCGTCGGGAGGGGTCAGGCTGTAACTCAAATCCTGACCGGTTGGCAAGGTGACCTTTAACAGGTAGCCGCCTGGACTGTTATTGCGCAACGGCGCATAACGAAACACCGCGTGATCGCCAGGCTGGAGCGAGGGCTTGGTCCAGCCAGAGCGGCTCAGCACACCCGGGCTTGAGACTTCGAACACCCAGGTACTGGCCGCTTCGCCATCTTTGGCATCCTTTTCGACCACAAACGTGATGTGCGGGTTGGACCAGTTCACCGTCTTTACCGTCCCACTCATGGATTGGAGGTGATCAGAATCATAGGCAGCATTCGAATGGTGCGCATGGGCCACAGTAGCACTGCCTAAAGCCAGCATGATCGACACGACAGTAATCTTGAAAGTCACTTGGGTCCCCCTTATTTCAATGTGTGGACAGTACCGTACTGGCCTTGCGGGTTCGGTATGAAAATATCATTGCCAAACGCATCTTTGGACGGCAGCAAGTCTTCCTGCGCGCATTCACCTTCGGTAATTTCGAAATGACGCTCGGGATAGCGACGGAACAGCCGGGTGGTTTTCCAGGTCTGTTCAAGAACCTTGGGCGCCGTGATTTCCAGATCGTCCGCCAGCACATCCGGTTTGATCAGATGCATGCGTTCGACGATGTGCATGTCGCCATTATTCGGAACGCCGACCGCTTCACTGATGGCAATATAGGCCTGCGGCAGAATTGCGGTGGTATCCACTACCAGGGTGCCGCCGTCCCAACGTCCGATTGAATGCCCGTGCAGCGTCAGGTCGGGATCATCGGGATGAGCGCGACCATCCATGTAGATGCGGCGCGCCCGGTTGCCGTCCACTTCCCCAAGCATGGTAATGCGACCCGGGGTGACCAGCAGCTCGAAGGCATTGTGAGAAATCAGCATCCAGCTGGGCATGCCGTGCGGCAGACAATGACTGAGCACCAGAAATGGCCGGCCGGCATTTTCCTCGGCATTCATGTGCTCGATCTGGGGAACGATTTGGGACTTCCAGGGAGGAATATTGGACTTCTCCTGACGATACTGATCTTTGACGTCCGGAAGCCAGACACCGCTGAAATCCGGCGTTTGCGCCCAAGCACCTGTCAGGCAGATGCTCGCTGCAGCACAGGATGCCAGAAAGGCCTTCTTTACGGTTGTATTCACGATGCAAGCCTCCTGTGCTCAACGGCAGAGCAGTTCGGGTGCATGGTAATTTATGTAATTAAAAAAGGCAAATACCCAAATCGGGTATCCGTATTTCGTGATTGATTTTACTTTCTTTGCGTCGATTGCACGGCATAGAAAATTCGTAATTCGTGATTGAAAATTCGGGATATTGCCATGTTGACCAGAATGATTGAAGATGGGGAAATCTGATTCCTGAATTGTCCGATGCACTAGGTGGAATCTGATTGGCTGGACCCGGCCCATAACCGACGTTGCCTGACCAATCAAACTTGAGAAAATAGCGGCCATTCAATAGATTGCGATTGCATCTGCATTGATGTAATATAGCATCAAATATGATGCGAGGTGACTATGAGAACGACAGTAACCATTGACGATGCCTTGTATGAAATGGCGTTGGAAATGGCAGATCCTGCGATGGATAAGGCTGACCTTTTTCGGGAAGCAATAAAGACTTTTGTCCGAATTCAGGCTGCGAAACGTCTGACTGCGCTGGGAGGATCCGCGCCGACAATGGAGGACATTCCAAGACGAAGGGAAACCCTAAAACCATGAGCGGAATTCTGATTGATACGTCTGTCTGGATAGATCATTTCCGCAGAAGTAATGAATCGCTCGCGAACTTAATGGCGCTTGATCGAATATTGATTCATCCGATGATCATCGGGGAGATTGCTTGCGGGACGCCTCCCAATCGGTCAAAGACGATTAACGATCTAGCTTTGTTTGTTCAGGTGCGACAGGCAACGGTCAACGAGGTGGTGTCATTTATCGAGCGTGAGCAACTGTTTGGCCTCGGCTGCGGGTTCGTGGATTTATCGTTACTTGCATCGACCATATTGACCCCAAATGCACGGTTATGGTCTATGGATAAACGGCTTCGCTCACTGGCTGCCAAGTTCAAAGTCGCCTATCAACCAGCGGTCCATTGAACTGCCCCATTTGTGGTTCTCGGTATGCGCCTGCTCCGCTTCGGCGAGTCATGATACCGAAGAAGAACGGCAAGACGAGACCCTTAGGCATTCCGGTTATGAAGTGCCGCGCCATGCAGGCG
>JAYVMW010000047.1:0-83691 GCA_043758755.1 Oxalobacteraceae bacterium | reverse complement strand
TGCTCAGATCGCCCCTGATCAAGTCGGACAACGCAGCGGCACGCTGGTCTGCGGGAACCGATCTTAATGCTTTCACGCGAGTTTCAACGGTTGATCGATTTCCACGTGCGAACTCATCGATTAATGAAACAGAGGTGTCACGTAGTGTTGGTGCAGGGCCGGGAGTTGAGGTGGTAACAGCAGCAGTTGTTGGAATCATTGGCGTTTCTCCTTGTGCATGAGATAAGGGTTGATCGGCAACGGCGTTGGCAGGAGTAGAAGCAATCTGCTTTCCGGTCAATATGCAAAAACCGATGTAGATAGTCTCCAGGCCAATTGCCCGCAGGGGGTCCAGGCAGAGCTGAAGTCCAAGCAGCATGACAGCGATTCCAGCTGCCACCGGGTGTTTTTTATCATTGGCAAGCTTTAAAAAGTTGTTAATTGTCTTCGTGGTGGTGGGGGAAACTGCCGCAACGTGTATTGCACAGGCATTCAGGCGTTCGGCACCCGGAGAAGATCCGCTGGCCCGGGCTAAAATTTCCAGCGTATTGGTTTGTCGTATTGAGGTAATTGCGGTAGGGGTCATACAATTGCCGGTGGTTGAGGTGTTTAAGCGGGAACAGAGTCAACAAATCCGAAATCACATCTGTTTCAGTCGTCGAACCTGCAGGTAATTGCCGCGGATAGTATGGCATTGGCGTTGCGTTGCACATAGCCTAAAACCCCAATTGCATTGCCTTTCCCTTGCCACCCAGAACTCGTGCAGGACCAAGGCGCGGGCGAAAAAAAACCCTCCGGATCTGCCGCCGGAGGGTTGATTGGTAGTCAGATGTATGGCTCTACATCGACTGTCCTGCTAGTGCAACACTACACTATTAACCGCGGTGATAACGTTGCGGAAAAAACGGTGTCTTCGCCACTTCCATCGCCACAGGCTTGCCACGCACGATTGCGTGCAGTTTGGTACCGACTCCAGCCTGCTCGGTACTGACATAACCCATGGCCACCGGTGAATTCACGCTTGGACCAAATCCGCCGCTTGTGACTTTGCCGATGATCACTCCGGCTGCATCGACAATATCCGCACCTTCACGAACCGGCGCTTTTTCAGTGATCTGCAGACCGACGCGTTTTTTGCTGACGCCCTGGGAAAAATGCGCTTCAATGGCAGCAGCTCCCGGATAACCACCGGCACGCGCACCGTCGGCACGACGCACCTTGGACAGCGCCCAGGCCAGGCTGGCTTCTACCGGCGAAATGCTGGTATCCATGTCATGACCATACAGACACAAACCGGCTTCCAGACGCAACGAATCGCGCGCACCCAGTCCGATAGCGGCCACTTCCGGTTGCGCCAGCAACAAACGCGCAAGCTGTTCTGCCTGCTGGTTGGGTACCGAAATTTCGAAGCCGTCTTCACCGGTGTAACCGGAGCGGCTGATGAAGCAGGCGATGCCATCCAGAGTAACCGGCTTCGAATCCATGAAGACCATGGCCGCTGTTTCAGGGCACAGACGCGCCATGACTGCAGCCGTAGCCGGACCTTGAATGGCCAGCAGTGCGCGCTCAGAAAGCTCTTCCACTTTGCACAGTTCTGCAAGATAAAGTTTCATGTGCGCGACATCCTGCCGTTTGCAGGCCGCATTGACCACCACGAACAGAGAGTCGCCCATGTTGCTGATCATCAGATCATCCATGATGCCGCCGGTCTCATTGGTAAATACCGCATAGCGCTGTTTGTGCAGCGGCAGATCAATCACGTCGACCGGCACCAGTGTTTCCATCGCTCTGGCCACATCCAGTACCGACTGGCCTGGCAAGGGCGACAGACGCACCTGTCCCATATGCGACACATCAAACAGACCCGAAGCTGCGCGGGTGTGCAGATGCTCCTTCATAACACCGAGCGGATACTGCACCGGCATCTGGTAACCGGCGAACGGCACCATACGCGCACCAAGTTCAAGGTGCAGATCGTACAGCGGTGTGCGTAACAATTGTTCAGTTTCGTTAGACATGGTTTTCCTGAAAGTGGTTATTCATAATCCGATATTGGCGGGCAGGAACAGATTACATTTCTGTCACCGTACACATTATCGACGCGGCCAACAGGTGGCCAGTACTTGCTGCCGTTTTTCAGTTCCGGTACAGGGAAGGCAGCCTGTTCACGGCTGTACTTGTAAGGCCATTCACCGGTAATCGCCATCGCGGTATGCGGTGCATGGCGCAACGGGCTGTCCTCTGCACTGATCTTGCCGCTGGCCACATCATTGATTTCAGCGCGAATCGCAATCATGGCATCGCAGAAACGGTCCAGTTCGATGCGGTCTTCACTCTCAGTCGGTTCGATCATCAGTGTACCTGGGACCGGGAACGACATGGTTGGTGCGTGGAAGCCGAAATCCATCAGACGTTTGGCCACATCATCGACCGTCACGCCGGTTTCATCTTTCAACGGCCGCAGATCGACTATGCATTCATGCGCAACGATACCGCCGGGTCCGGCATACAGAATCGGAAAATGGGCTGACAGCCGTTTGGCGATGTAATTGGCGTTCAGAATCGCCACTTCGCTGGCCTGCTTCAGACCCTCCTGGCCCATGAGCTTGATATAAGTCCAGCTGATCGGCAGAATGGAAGCACTGCCGAACGGTGCGGCACACACCGGTGCATTCTGGTTTTCCAGAACGTGATGGCCGGGCAGGAATGGGATCAGATGCGATTTCACGCCGATCGGACCCACACCGGGGCCGCCACCGCCGTGCGGAATACAGAAGGTCTTATGCAGATTCAGATGCGATACGTCGCCGCCGAATTTGCCGGGCTGGCACAGTCCGACCATGGCATTCATGTTGGCACCGTCGATATACACCTGACCACCATGCTGATGAATGATGTCGCAGATTTCGGTAATCGCCGTTTCAAAAATACCGTGCGTGGAGGGATAGGTAATCATCAGCGCGGCCAGATTGGCAGAATGCTGTTCGGCCTTGGCTTGCAGATCCGCCACATCGACGTTGCCGCTCTCGTCACACTGCACCACAACCACCTGCATGCCGGCCATGTGCGACGTCGCCGGGTTGGTACCGTGCGCCGAACTGGGGATCAGGCAGATATTTCTGTGCAGGTCGCCACGGCTGTGATGGTAGGCGCGGATTGCCATAAGTCCGGCATACTCGCCTTGCGATCCGGCATTGGGTTGCAGCGACACGGCATCGTAGCCGGTACAGGCCACCAGCATCTGTTCTAGTTCGGCGATCAACCTTGCATAACCCTGAGTCTGATCAGCAGGTGCGAACGGATGGATATTGGCAAATTCGGGCCAGGTGACCGGAATCATTTCGGCAGTGGCATTGAGTTTCATGGTGCACGATCCCAACGGGATCATGGTGCGGTCCAGTGCCAGGTCCTTGTCGGCCAGTGTGCGCAGATAACGCAGCATCTGGGTCTCGGAACGATGACGATGAAATACCGGATGTGTCAGATAGCTGCTGGTGCGTTTGACCGCTTCAGGGATGCCGGAAACGGCCTTCGCCAGCAGCGCCTTAAAGTCAGGCAATGGCTGCGCGCCGCTGGCAAAGGCCGCCCAGATATTGACCACATCGGACTCGTCACAGGTTTCATCCAGCGACACACCGATATGGCTGTCACTGATATGACGCAGGTTGATTTCCAAACCGCGTGCTACGGCATGGATTACTTTGGTGCGCGCATCGGTGACGACTTCAACGGTATCGAAAAAATGCTGGTTGGCCACCGTGCAGCCGAGTTCTTTCAGACCGGCTACCAGGGTTGCCGTCAACAGGTGCACCCGCTTGGCGATGCGCTGCAAGCCTTCCGGGCCATGATAGACGGCATACATGCTGGCGATATTGGCCAGCAGTACCTGCGCGGTACAGACATTGCTGGTGGCTTTTTCGCGACGGATATGCTGTTCGCGGGTTTGCAGCGCCAGACGATAGGCCGGTTTCCCGTGGCTGTCGATGGAAACACCAACCACGCGACCCGGCATCTGCCGTTTGTGGGTATCTTTGGTGGCAAAGTACGCTGCGTGCGGGCCGCCGAAGCCGAGCGGAACACCAAAACGCTGTGCCGTACCGATAGCCACATCGGCACCGAATTCGCCCGGCGGTGTCAGCAAAGTCAGTGCCAGCAAATCTGCAGCCACCACCACCATGGCCTGTTTTTCATGGGCCAGCGCACAGGTAGCGGCATGCGCACTGATTTCACCGCTGAGTGCCGGATATTGCAGTAGCACACCGAAACAGTCGGTATGGCTGAGCATTGTTTTTGCATTACCCACCACCACGTCGATACCAATCGGTGCGGCGCGGGTTTTGACGACATCGATGGTTTGCGGGAAGCAGTCTTCCGAGACGAAGAACACATTGCTTTTGCTTTTCGACACGCGCTGGCAGAACGTCATGGCTTCGGCTGCTGCCGTGGCTTCATCGAGCAGCGATGCATTGGAGATTTCCATGCCGGTCAGATCACAGATCATGGTCTGAAAATTCAGCAGCGCTTCCAGACGGCCCTGCGAAATTTCAGGCTGATAAGGTGTGTAGGCCGTGTACCAGGCCGGATTTTCCAGCAGATTGCGCAAGATCACATTGGGTGTATGGGTGTTGTAATAACCCATGCCGATGAAGGATCTGGCCACAATGTTTTGCTCGGCAATTTCACGCAGCAGCTGCAGCACATCCGATTCGTTGTTGGCATGGCCCAGCTGCAAAGGCTGTTTGGACAGAATCGAGGCCGGAACCACCTTGTGGATGAATTCATCCATGCTGTCAAATCCGAGCGTGTTGAGCATGAACTGGATATCGGCTGCGGAAGTACCGATATGACGTGAAATGAATTCTGAATTGTATTCAAGATGTTCCTGTGCTGCGCGTTGCAATACCATGATGTTTTCCCTGTAACCGTACTTTGAAAATAGACTCTGTGGCTGTAGTTGGTAGGGTGCAATAATATTGCACCATTGTCAGCATAGTCCGAGACGGTGCAATGTTATTGCACCCTACGAAACAACTGATCAGCCCAGCTTGGCGATATAAGCCTCATACGCCGCTTCATCCATCAGTTCATTGAGCAGATTGGTATCAGACACCGTCATTTTGAAAAACCAGCCTGCGCCCAGCGGGTCTTCATTGACGACACCAGGTTCATCATTGAGTGTTTCGTTGACTTCAACAACCTTGCCGTCAAACGGCATGGCAATACCGCCTGCAGTTTTAACCGATTCAATCACGGCCACTTCATCACCGCCGGCATAGCTGGTATCGACATCTGGCAACTGGATGTACACCAGATCACCCAGATGGCTTTGTGCATAATCGGTGATGCCGACGGTAATGAGATTGCCTTCCAGACTCAGCCATTCATGTTCGCTGGTAAATTTAATAGTGCTCATTTTCTAATCTCCTAAAGATGGAAGTACAGATTGATTGAATAGCGTGCGCCTGTGAATAACCTTAAAACCCAACCAGTTTAGAAGCTTGGCGGGCAAACGTAAGATCAAAAACAGGAAAAAAATCGGAAATTATCAAAAACTACCGGTTTTTTGAATATTTAGTTATTGCAAAGATAATTCTGCAACATCAAAACAGCCCGGTACCGGTTGTCTGAAGTCTGCCAACCGGTGTTGAGTCGGATGCTTTTAATGCGTTTTAAGTCTGAAAAATTGTAGTTGCATCAAACCATTTCATGTATTCAAATTAACCCAATATTTTTCGATTTATAAATATATTTATGATTTATATGTTTATTTTTGAAAAATTAGCACATTTTATTTTTATAAATAAATACTGTGCGGATTCAAACATCTCTGAATAATTCATACTTTTAAAACAACAAAACACCCAACCAATTGATTTTTAAATGTAAAGTGAGGCGCGTCCGTTGATTTCCGCGGACAGTTAAATTTATTGAACGCGCACTCCCCCTTCAACGTGAGATGACATGCAAAAACAGGTAGATATTCTGGTGGCAGGCGGCGGCATTAACGGTGTTGGCATTGCACGCGATGCCGCCGGACGTGGACTTTCGGTGCTGTTGTGTGAAAAAGATGATCTGGCCTCTCATACTTCATCGGCATCTACCAAATTAATCCACGGCGGGTTGCGCTATCTGGAATACTACGAGTTCAGCCTGGTCAGGAAGGCGTTGCAGGAACGTGAAATCCTGCTGCGCGCCGCACCGCATATTATCAGCCCGCTGCGGTTTGTCATGCCGCATGTGGAACACTTGCGGCCGGCCTGGATGATACGCCTTGGCCTGTTCCTGTATGACAATCTCTCAAAGCGCAGCATCCTGTCGGGGTCACGCGGCATCAACTTCAAATCACACATGTCCGGCCCGCCCCTGCAGGACCAATTCTCCAAAGGTTTCGTTTATTCCGATGCCTGGGTCGATGATGCGCGACTGGTGGTCCTGAATGCGCTGGACGCAAAAGAACTGGGTGCTGACATCAGAACGCGCTGCAAGGTAATTGCTGCGCACCGCAATACGGAAGGCTGGCAGGTTACCCTGCAAGACAGCCGTTTGCAGGAGTCGACCGTTTTTGCACGCTGCCTTGTCAACGCCAGTGGCCCGTGGGTCAGCTCGTTTCTTTCCGAGCAGATCCAGCCCGGCATGGCCAAAGCGCAGCACGCCATCCGCCTGGTGCAGGGCAGTCATATCGTCACCAGAAAATTATTCAATCATCAGTACGCCTACATCTTTCAAAATCCGGATCAACGCATCATTTTCGCCATTCCCTACATGGATCAGTACACCCTGATCGGCACGACCGATCTGGAATATAAAAAAGATCCGGATCAGGTTCGGATTTCCGAAAGTGAAATTGCCTATCTGTGCAACTCGATCAACAGTTACTTCAAACACAGTATCACTCCGGCCGATGTGGTATGGAGTTATTCCGGTGTACGCCCGCTGGTGGGCGAAGAAGATACCAGCAATCCCTCTGCTGTCACGCGTGACTATCATCTGGATCTGGAACACTCATCGCAAGGGTCGATTTTGCTGTCGGTGTTTGGCGGGAAAATTACCACTTTCCGGCGTCTGGCCGAAGAAGCGGTTGACCTGCTAAGTCCCCTGCTGGGCAACAGCAAACCTGGCTGGACCGCCGCTGCCACTTTGCCAGGTGGCGATATTGCGCGCGCCGATTTTGACACCTTCCTGACGGATTTCCAGGTGCGTCACCCGTGGTTGCTGTCCAGCCTTGCAATCCGCTATGCCCATCAGTATGGCAACCGGGTTGCCATACTTCTGCAAGGAATCAACTGCATGGCCGATCTGGGCGAACAACTCAGCCCCGGGCTGTACGAACAGGAAGCACGCTATCTGGTCAGGCACGAATGGGCGCAGCAGGCTGAGGATATTCTGTGGCGCAGGACCAAGCTGGGGCTGGAGGCAACACCGCAATCGGTTGCGCGGCTGGCAGAATGGCTCAGCAAGTTGACGCATAAGGAAACAGTCGATGCATAAGCAATTTATTTTGGCTCTGGATCAGGGCACCACCAGTTCGCGCGCCGTACTGTTCGATCATGCCGGTACCATCGTCTCATCGGCACAAAAAGAATTCCGGCAGATTTATCCGCAGCCCGGCTGGGTCGAACACGATCCGCAGGAAATCTGGTCAACCCAGGCCGGCGTGGCAACCGAAGCCGTTACCAAGATGGGTTTGAATGGCACGGCGCTGGCCGCCATCGGCATTACCAATCAGCGTGAAACCACCATAGTCTGGGAGCGCGCAACCGGCCGGCCCGTGTATAACGCCATCGTCTGGCAGGACCGGCGCACGGCTGATTATTGCGATGAACTGAAACAGCGCGGGGTTGAAAAAATGGTGCGCGCCAAAACCGGGCTACCGGTTGACGCCTATTTTTCAGCCAGTAAAATCCGCTGGATTTTAAACAATGTGCCCGGTGCCCGTGCGCGCGCCGAACGCGGCGAACTGGCGTTTGGCACGGTTGACAGCTGGCTGATCTGGAATTTCAGCCAGCATGATCTGCATGTCACCGATGTCACCAATGCTTCGCGCACCCAGCTGTTCAATATCCATACCCTTGACTGGGATGATGAACTGCTCACGCTGTTTGAGATTCCCAGAAATATGCTGCCGCAGGTGCATGCCTCCTCAGAGATCGTCGGACACACCAGAACAGCGCTGTTCGCCAGTGCCATCCCGATCGCCGGTATTGCGGGTGACCAGCATGCGGCCCTGTTTGGCCAGATGTGCACCCGGGTCGGCATGGCCAAAAATACCTATGGCACAGGTTGCTTCATGGTGATGAATACCGGTGACCTGGCCATCGAATCGCACAATAATCTGATCACTACCATCGCCTGGAAAATCGGTAACAAGGTCAGCTATGCACTGGAAGGCAGTATCTTTATCGGTGGCGCAGTAGTGCAATGGCTGCGCGATGGCCTGGGTCTGATTCAGCAAGCCAGTGCCATTGAAAAGCTGGCCGCTCAGGTCAATGACAGTGATGGCGTGGTGATTGTCCCCGCTTTCGCCGGGCTCGGTGCACCGCACTGGAATCCGTATGCACGCGGCGCGGTATTCGGTATGACGCGCGGCACCACTTCGGCCCATCTGGCGCGTGCTGCGCTGGAAGCGATAGCCTTTCAGTCCTGCGATGTTCTGACCGCAATGCAGGCTGACATGGGCAAAAGCATTGCCGAACTTCGGGTTGATGGCGGCGCGGTGTCCAATAATTTGCTCATGCAGATTCAGGCCGATCTGCTGCAGGCTGACGTGGTTCGTCCGCATATCATTGAAACCACCGCGCTCGGTGCGGCGTATCTGGCCGGCCTGGCGGTCGGTTACTGGGACAGTATCGAAGAACTGGAACAGAAGTGGCAGCAGAAACGGCGTTTTCTGCCATCGATCGGCGCTGCAGATTTGCGCAACAGGAAATCCGGTTGGGAGCGCGCAGTCAAAGCCAGTATTGCGTGGGCCGATGACAGATAAAAGCCGGAATTTTTAGCAATATCGATAACAAAACCCCACATTAAAACTGGAAAACTGATCAAACTCATTCAATACCAATTCGATCGGTGATATCCTAGGCGCCATTTTTGAGCTGAAGGATATTTGATGCGGGTTGCTGTTATCGGTGCTGGTGTGGTGGGTGTAAGTACGGCGTATTTTCTTGCGCAGAACGGTCATCAGGTCAGTGTGATAGAACAGCAGGGCAATGTCTGTGAACAGGCCAGTCTGGGTCATGCCGGACTGCTCGGTCCCGGGCATCTGCTGCCACTGGCAGCACCCGGCATGCCGCGCCAGATCATCTCGCACTGGTTCAAATCCGACGGCGCCCTCAATCTGAATCCGTCACTGACTATTTCACACTGGCGCTGGCTGCGCGGCTGGATGCGTGAATGTGCGCTCGAAAAAATGCTGGTCAACAAGGAAAAAATGCAGCGGCTGGCCCAATACAGTCAGCAACTCCTGTCCGATATTACGCTGGCCCACAATCTGGAATTTCAGCAGCGCAGCGGCATACTGCAACTGTTTCGCAGCGCAAAAGAAATGAGCAATATCGAAGCCGGGCTGGATCTGCTGGCCCAGTCTGACTTGCCGTTCCAGCTCCTGGATGAAGCGGGTTGTCGCATGTGCGAACTCGCTCTGTCCGGCAAGACGCCGATAGCCGGCGGAATTTTTTTCCCGAATGACTCACAGGGTAACAGCGTGCTGTTTGCCAAGCATCTCAAAATAATTGCCCAACAAATGGGTGTGGAATTTGCGTTCATGACGGCCTGTGAACAGATTACCTCCAATCACAATGGTGTCAGCCTGCAACTCCAACATGAAAACCGGAGCACCGCGCAACAGTTCGATGCAACAGTTCTGACCGCCGGTGCGCAAAGTGCCGCGTTTTTTAACGCGCTGGGCATTCCATTGCGCTTCGCAACGATCCGTTCCTTTTCCAATACTGCCAATATCAAGAACGTCGAAGACTCTCCGCGCGTGAGCATCATTGATGAAAGCCGCCAGATTGCCATTACGCGCATGGACAAACGGGTTCGGGTAGCAGGGACAATCCACGGCGGTACCGGCAAACTCAATACCGCAGCCGAACAACGCGCCTGGCAACTGTTGCGCGACACCGGTGCCGACTGGTTTCCCGATGCCGCCAATTATTCCACCGGCAGCAACTGGAGCGGCAATCATCTGCTGCTGCCCGATAATGCGCCGTTGCTGGGCCTGTCACCAGAAAAAAATATCTTCCTGAATGTGGCCCATGCCGAATACGGCTGGTCCATGACACTGGGTGCCGGCAAAGTTGTGGCGGATATTGTTTCCGGAATTTCGCCCGACATCAATTTAGATGGATTGAATACGCTTCGATAGACTATGATTGTGAATAACATCATTCCATAAAGGCTGACTTATGCTTTACTCAGTGAGGCAATTGCGCCAGATCGAACAGGCTGCCACAGCAAAACTGGAAAACGGTATATTGATGCAGCGCGCCGGCAAAGCAGCCGCACAGTCAGCCATCAACCTGTTGGCAGCTCCCTGTCAGCCGATACTGATACTGGCCGGTCCGGGCAATAATGGCGGTGATGCCTTTGAGTGCGCAGTACATCTGGCCAAAGCCGGCCACCAAATATCAATCCTGCACCACCCGCCCAAGGCAGCACGCACTGCCGACAGCGAGCAGGCCTGTGCCAAGGCCCGTGACTGTACTGACATACTCTGGCTCAACAGCGACACCATTCCGGACAATAACTTTGCCCTGGTCATAGACGGCCTGTTCGGGATTGGCTTATCGACGCAAGAAATGTCTGCGCTGCTGCAAAAGCAGATCAGCAGCATCAATGCCCTGCCCTGCCCGATACTGGCGCTCGATGTGCCCAGCGGACTGGATGCCGATACCGGTACCGTGCTCACGCCAGTCGCCATTCAGGCCAGCCATACCATCACTTTTATCGTCGACAAGCCCGGACTGCATACCTGCGATGGTCGTGATTACGCCGGCATCGTCGAGGTCGCAGATCTGGCGCTTGATCCGGCACTGTTGCCAAAGACCGAGCTGGATCTGAATCATCCCGGTTTATTCCCGGCTGTTTTCAGGCCGCGCCGCAACAACAGCAACAAGGGCAGTAACGGTAACGTGCATCTGATCGGCGGGGCTGCCGGCATGCAGGGCGCGCTGATCCTGGCCAGTCGCGCTGCACTGTATTGCGGTGCCGGCCGGACCCTGGCCGGCTTCGTTGAAGCAGCGCCGGGCATGGACCTGCTGCAGCCGGAAATCATGTGCCGATCGGCCCAGCAGTTGCCCGTCGATCCGACTGCGGTGCTGGTGGTTGGTCCCGGACTGGGCAATTCGGTGGCCAGCTTTGATCTGGTCAGCCGCACCCTGCTTGGCACCAATCTGTTGGTGCTGGACGCCGACGCATTGAATTTGATGGCGCAGCAACCGGCCCTGATGTCACTGTGCAATGGCCGCGACAAACTCACCACCCTGCTCACGCCGCATCCGCTGGAAGCAGCACGATTGCTGGGCTGCGGCGTCGAACAGGTTCAGGCCGACCGGATTGGAGCCGCTAAAAAATTGGCACGGCGCTATTCTTGCGTCGTGATCCTGAAAGGTTCGGGCAGCTTGATTGCCCATCCTGACGGACAGGCCGTCATTAACACTACCGGCAATCCCGCACTGGCCAATGGTGGCACCGGTGATGTTCTGGCCGGCACCTGCGGCGCATTGATCGCGCAGCATCGCGATATCTGGCAAGCGACACTGGCCGCAGTTTATCTGCACGGTGCGGCGGCCGACAGTCTGGTGCAACAAGGTGCCGGACCGGTTGGATTGACCGCCAGTGAGCTGATATTGGAGATTAGAGAACAGTTGAATTCAGCGCAGGTGTTTTAACCCAGGCGGCCAACATGCAGGCTGTCTCAATTATTTCAAGGTAGCAGCAACGCCCGGTTCAGCCGTATAGATTCGCTCACCACAGGAATCAGTTGCCATGCGTGCTGGTCCGGCGCGTCAACATAAGCCAGCAATTCACGGCGCATGCGCGGGTCCCAGAATTTTTTAATATGCTCGGCAATGTCGGTCAGTGCCTTGGCGCGATCCGGCATGGTTTCGTAAAACGATCCGATCTGATTGGCCATGGTCACCAGGTTTTCTTTGTCCACAATAGGTCCCTTATTGGTTCACAGCGGCCGAGGCTGCGCCCTGCTCGGCATGCAGCAGCGCGAGCTGTTCTTCGGTGAAGTGCGCGAAATTCTTCTGCCATTCCGAATGCTGGGTGACCGGCATGACCTGTACTGCCGTGACTTTATATTCCGGACAGTTGGTAGCCCAGTCCGAATTGTCGGTGGTAATTACATTGGCACCTGATTCCGGAAAATGGAAGGTGGTGTAGACCACGCCAGGCTGCACTCTGTCGGTAATCACGGCGCGCAGCACGGTCTGACCGGCACGCGATTCAATACCGACCCAGCTGCGTTCCTTGATGTTGCGCTCCTGGGCGTCGTGCGGATGAATTTCCAGCACGTCTTCGCTGTGCCACTGCACGTTTTCGGTACGGCGGGTCTGCGCGCCGACATTGTATTGCGACAGAATGCGGCCGGTGGTCAGTATCAGAGGGTATTTCTGGGTCACCTTTTCAGAAGTGGCAATGAACTGCGTAATCATGAACTGGCCCTTGCCGCGCACAAATTGATCGATATGCATGGTGGGCGTGCCGTTCGGGGCATGCTCATTGCAGGGCCACTGAATGCTGCCGAGCTGATCGATTTTTTTGTAGTTCACGCCGTGAAAGGTTGGCGTTAACGCGGCAATCTCATCCATGATTTCTGACGGATGGTTGTAATGCATCGGATAGCCCAGCGCGTTGGCCAGTGCTACCGTGACTTCCCAGTCAGACTTGCCGGCTTTGGGTGGCATGACTTTGTGCACCCGCGAAATACGGCGCTCGGCATTGGTGAAGGTGCCGTCTTTTTCCAGGAAGGACGAACCGGGGAAAAACACGTGCGCAAATTTGGCGGTTTCATTCAGAAACAGATCCTGTACCACGATGCACTCCATGGCACTCAACGCAGCAGTGACGTGCTGGGTGTTCGGGTCGGACTGGGCGATATCTTCACCTTCGCAGTAAAGTCCCTTGAACGAGCCATCCAGGGCGGCATCAAACATGTTGGGGATGCGCAGTCCGGGTTCCGGATCAAGCGTGCATTTCCATTGCGCTTCAAACTGGCTGCGCACGGTGCTGTCGGAGATATGGCGGTAACCGGGCAATTCATGCGGGAACGAACCCATGTCGCACGAACCCTGCACGTTATTCTGGCCGCGCAGCGGATTCACGCCCACGCCTTCACGCCCGACATTGCCGGTGGCCATGGCCAGATTGGCGATACCCATCACCATGGTTGAACCCTGGGCATGTTCGGTCACACCCAAACCGTAATAAATGGCACCGTTGTTGCCGGCTGCGTACATGCGGGCTGCACCACGGATTTCTTCAGCAGGTACACCGGTGATGGGCTCCATGTTTTCCGGAGAATTTTCCGGCTTCATGACAAACTGTTTCCAGTATTCGAAGGATTGGATATCGCAACGCTGTGCGACAAACTCGGCATCATACAAACCTTCGGTCATGATCACGTGGGCCAATGCGCTGATAATGGCCACGTTGGTGCCGGGGCGCAGCTTCAGGTGAAATGCGGCCTCAATATGCGGCGACTTGACCATTTCGGTACTGCGCGGATCGATCACAATGAGCCTGGCGCCCTGCCGCAAGCGGCGTTTCATCTGCGAGGCAAATACCGGATGGGCCGCGGCCGGATTGGCGCCGATAATCATGATCACATCCGACTTCATGACCGAATCAAAAGTCTGGGTACCGGCCGATTCACCCAGAGTCTGTTTCAGACCAAAGCCGGTCGGCGAATGGCAGACCCGCGCACAGGTATCGACATTGTTGTTACCGAACGCAGCACGGACCAGTTTTTGCACCAGATAGGTTTCTTCGTTGGTGCAGCGTGACGACGTGATGGCACCGATTGAATCCTTGCCGGACTTGGCCTGAATGCGGCGAAACTCGGACGCGGCATAACTGATTGCTTCGTCCCACGACACTTCCTGCCACGGGTCACTGATATGCTTTCTGATCATCGGATTCAGGATTCGGTCCCTGTGGGTTGCATAGCCCCACGCGAAGCGACCCTTGACGCAGGAATGACCGTGATTGGCCTGACCGTTTTTGTTCGGTACCATGCGCACCACTTCATTGCCTTTCATTTCCGCCTTGAACGAGCAACCCACACCACAATAGGCACAGGTGGTGATTTTGCTGTGTTCGGCCTGGCCCATCATGATGACGGTTTTTTCGGTGAGGGTGGCGGTTGGACAGGCATCCACGCAGGCACCGCAGGAGACACATTCGGATTCCATGAACGGCTGGCTCTGGCCGGCCGATACGCGCGACGCAAAACCTCTGCCCTCGATGGTCAGCGCGAAGGTGCCCTGCGTTTCTTCGCAGGCCCGCACGCAGCGGTTGCACACGATGCATTTGGATGCGTCGTAGGTGAAGTAAGGATTGGATTCGTCTTTTTTCAGATCAAGGTGGTTTTTGCCTTCGTAGCCGTAACGTACTTCGCGCAGGCCAACCACGCCGGCCATATCCTGCAGTTCGCAGTTGCCGTTGGTGGGACATGTCAGACAATCCAGAGGGTGATCGGAAATATAAAGTTCCATCACGCCTTTTCTGATATCGGCCAGCTTGGGCGACTGGGTTTTCACTTTCATGCCCGGTTCACACGGCGTGGTGCAGGAAGCCGGATAGCCGCGCCGCCCTTCTATTTCAACCAGACACAGCCGGCACGAGCCAAACGGTTCCAGACTGTCCGTGGCGCACAGTTTCGGGACATTCACCCCGGCTTCGGTGGCAGCACGCATAACTGAAGTGCCTTGCGGCACGCTGATTTCAACACCATCGATTTCAACCGTGACCATTTGATCGGATATTTTTTCCGGGGTGCCGTAATCGGTTTCATTGAGCTGATTCATTTGGATTCCTTCACTGCAAAATCATCTGAAAAATGGTTCAGCGCCGACAGCACCGGATTGGGCGTCATGCTGCCCATGGCGCACAGCGAACCGTTCACCATCACATCACACAGGTCGCGCAACAAATGCACTTGCTGACTCCGGTCCTGATTGGCGATGATTTTATCGATCGCTTCCACGCCGCGGGTCGAACCGATCCGGCATGGCGTGCATTTGCCACAGGATTCGATGGCGCAGAATTCCATGGCGTAACGCGCCTGCTTTGCCATATCCACCGTATCGTCAAACACCACAATGCCACCGTGACCAACAGTTGCACCAATAGCGGCGAAGGCTTCGTAATCCAGCGGTGTATCGAACTGCGACTCCGGCATGTAGGCGCCCAGCGGCCCGCCGACCTGCACGGCGCGAATTGGTCTGCCGCTGGCCGTACCGCCGCCATACTCGACCAGCAGTTCACGCAGTGTTACACCAAACGCTTTCTCGACCAAGCCGCCATGTTTGATATTGCCGGCCAGTTGAATTGGCAGCGTACCGCGCGAACGTCCCATGCCGGCATTTTGGTAAAACGCTGCACCCCGCGCCAGAATCAGCGGTACGGCAGCAAGGGAAATGACATTGTTGATGACCGTGGGTTGATTGAACAGACCATGGATGGCCGGCAGCGGCGGTTTGACGCGCACAATGCCGCGTTTGCCTTCCAGACTTTCCAGCAAAGCGGTTTCTTCACCGCACACGTAGGAACCGGCACCCTTCCTGACTTCCAGGTTGAAGCATAGTTGCGAGCCGCAAATCTGGTTGCCCAAATAGCCGTTCTCATACGCGATCTCGATGGCCCGGTTTAACGCGGCAATCGCATGCGGATATTCGGAGCGCACGTAAATATAGCCCTGCGTGGCACCCACCGCCACGCCGGCAATGGTCATGCCTTCGATCAGCATGAACGGATCATTCTCCATCACCATGCGGTCCGAGAACGTGCCCGAGTCACCTTCATCGGCATTGCAGACGATATACTTGGTCTCAGCCGGTGTGTTCAGTACCGTTTTCCATTTGATGCCGGTCGGGAATGCCGCACCGCCACGGCCACGCAAGCCGGAATCCAGCACTTCCTGCACCACCTGCGCCGCACTCATGCCCAGCGCGCGCTGCAGTCCAGCATAGCCTTCATGAGCCAGATAATCCTGGATGGAGAGCGGATCGGTGATGCCAACCCGCATAAAAGTCAGGCGCTCCTGATTCTTTAAAAAGGAAATTTGTTCAGTCAGGCCCTGATGCAAAGCATGCGCATTGCCTTGCAAAAAACCGGCCTCAAACAGAGACGCGACATCCGCGACTTCAACCGGACCGTAGGCAATGCGCCCCTGAGGCGTCGCGACTTCAACCAGCGGCTCGAGCCAGAACATGCCGCGTGACCCGTTGCGGATCAGCTGTATTGGAATGCCGCGCTGCTGCGCCTGATCGCTGATCGCCTGCGCGACCTGATTGGCACCCACAGCAATGGCTGACGAGTCGCACGGAACATAGACTTTAATGACGGTCATGGCGTGTTCCGTTTGGCTGATATCAGTTGATCAAATTTTTCCGGCGTCATGCGCGCGTGCAGTTCGTCACCCAGCATCATGGCCGGTGCGCAGCCGCACTGGCCCAGACAATACACAGGTTCCAGCGTAAATTGACCGTCTGCCGTGGTGGCATGAAAGTCACAGCCCAGTGCGCTACTGGCATGCTCGGCCAGCGCACTGCCGCCGTTGGCCTGACAGGCTTCAGCGCGGCAAATCTGAACGATATGTTTACCGCTCGGTTGCTGCCTGAAGAAATGGTAGTAACTCACCACGCCATGCACTTCGGCGCGTGACACATTGAGCTGTTCGGCAATCAGTGGAACAGCTTCTGCCGGGATATACCCGATTTTTTCCTGAATCGCATGCAGTATCGGCAGCATGGCCCCCGGCATGGTTTTTCGATGGGTAATGATGGTCTCAATTTCGCCATGATCGGTTGCAGAAAAATTAGTCATGTCTCGCTCTGGCCAGAATGTTGAATATATGCTTTACTTTTCATATTAGGTACTGGCATTATATTTTAATTGGGTAACATTACCACCCTTAGAGCGTCGATACAATAGGCTTTTTAAAGCATAATTAAATTAGAATATGTACAAAGTTCACATCACCCCGACCTGGAATATCAGCAGCGCCGACCAGAATCTGGACATGTCGGCATTGCTCGGTCTGCTATCTGCAATCCAGAAAACCGGATCGATTGCTCAGGCAGCACAACAGGTTGAGCTGTCCTATCGCTACGCGTGGGGATTACTGCGTGAAGGCGAACTGATGTTTGGCGAGGCGCTCATGACCAAAACCCGTGGCCAGGGCACCACGCTCACACCCTTGGCTGAAAAGCTGATCTGGGCCGACCGCAGGGTCGCAGCGCGGTTGTCCCCAACACTGGAAAGTCTGTCGTCCGAACTGGAAACCGAACTTAATAAAAATCAGCCGACCAAATCGGTACGACTGCATGCCAGTCACGGCTTTGCCGTTGCCGCACTGCTGAACCGGTTTAACAATGAGCAGTTTCCGGTGGAGACCCTGTACCGAAACAGTACCGATGCGGTGGCTGCACTGTCGCGCGGCGAATGTGATCTGGCCGGTTTTCATATTCCGCTGGGTCAATTTGAAGCAGCGGCGCTTGGGCAATTTTCACAATGGCTCAAGCCCAAAACCCATTGCCTGATCCATCTGGCGGTGCGCAATCAGGGTCTGTTTGTCGCACCCGGCAATCCCAAAAACGTCACTGGCATTGCCGACCTGAGCAAGCACCATATCCGGTTTGTGAACCGTCAAAAAGGTTCGGGCACGCGCATGCTGATGGAACTATTGCTGGCCAAAAATCACCTCACTGCGAATCAGATCAACGGATATGACAATACCGAATTCACCCATTCGGCCGTGGCTGCCTTCATAGCCAGCGGGATGGCTGAAGTTGGTTTCGGCGTGCAGACGGCGGCACAGCGTTTTGGGCTGGATTTTATTCCACTGGTCAAGGAACGCTATTTTCTGGCATTGAGACTGGCCGCGCTGGATGATCCTGCCATTCAGCACGTCATCACTGTGCTGCAGTCAGAGCAGTATCGGGAAGAAGTGAATCAACTGGCTGGTTATGACGCGACTGATACTGGCAAAATTCAATCCATTAGCGAAGCGTTCTAGTCCCTGCTGTTTCTGAAGCAACGGGTTACTACGTAATATTGCTCATAAAATTTGCAAATTATTATCACCCGACGATTCCATCAGGCTCGAAAATTTGTGACAATTACGCAATTAGTGCAGCCAGCACACTCAACGAAAATTTTACGAAAGCAAAATTGCCATGCATGAGGTTGCACCATACTCACCAATCAGAGCGCGTGGCACTCAATTCCGAGCAGTTAATACCGATCCACCTTCGTTTTTGCATTTGAAATTGGCAGCGAAGCTAAAAGTCGCCGGCATATTTGTGCTTGGCGCAGGGAGTCTGGTTGCCGGCGGACTGGTTGTTGCCGGGTCCATTGTGTTTACCGGAGGCATTGGACTCTGGGCCTCTGCGCCTTTTTTTACCGCCGGAATCATGCTGTTCATTATTGGCAAACAAATGTTAAGCAGGGAAAAAGCGCAGGTACAGCTTAACAATTTCAAAGTTAATGTGGCTCGTCAAAATCTGGCTGAAGAGATCAGACAAAATAAGGAATACGCAGAACAGATCAAATTCCAGAAAGACAGCGAGCTGCTGATCGCAACAAATCAAAGGTATGCCCATGAAATTGAACGCCTGCAGGCCGAACTTGCGCAATTAAAACAAGAGCGCGATGCGCTGCACCGGCAAGTGCTGGCTGCCACCACAAAGAAAGCCACAGGTATTCGCAGTCTGTTCGGCTTTTAACAGCCGTTCTGGTGCTTTACCCTGAGCACACGAGGCGCTCCGGATGGCTGTATACAACCAGGCCACCATTGCGCACAAATCCGGTCAGCGTCAATCCGTTACGTTGCGCCACATCAATCGCCAGACTGGTCGATGCCGAAATCGTCGCCAGCAATGGAATACCGGCTCTGGCAGTTTTTTGGGCAAGTTCATAGCTGGCGCGACTGGTCATGATGACGCATCCATCTGAAAGGTCTTGCCCGAGCAGTGCACCGATCAATTTATCCAGCGCGTTATGCCGTCCCAGATCTTCGCGCACCATCAGCACCTGGCCCTGCCCATTGACCCACGCAGCCGCATGCATCGAACCGGTAAGCGCATTGATCAGCTGAGACTGTTGCAACGATTTAAACGCCGCGAACAGCGCCGACTGGGTGATTGAAAAATTGCGCCGGCGAGCGGCTTTATCCATTTCCAAAGCAGATTCGAAGGCATTCAGACTTTCCAGCCCGCACAATCCACAACCGGTGCGCCCAACCAGGCTGCGCCGCCGTTCCTTCAACTGCGCAAACCGCCCTGCGGCGATGGTCAGATGAATTTCTATGCCGACCCCGGGATGATCGATCTGCTCGATGTCATAGACTTCGGCGCGCTGATCAATGATGCCTTCGGAATAGCTGAAACCAACTGCAAAATCAAGCAGATTGAGTGGCGAGGCCAGCATCACTGCATGCGAAATGCCATTGAACACCAGCGCCACCGGCACTTCACAGGCAACCTGATCAATGCCGTCAGTCAGTGTCCCGCCGGCATAGCGCAAAATACCAACATCGACCACACCATTTCCCTGTTGCTCAATGTCAGAATCGGGTGGGTCAGCGGGACTGGGCATGGCAAATAATAGTCAATGAAACAGAATCAGTGCTTTTTGCAGAGTGATCCAGATACCGAACAACAAGGGAATGCCGACCGCCGACCAGGCCAGAACCAGCGTCAACGAACCCGAACTGCCAGCCGCATTGCCGGCCACCAGCACAGAAGCCGCAGCCTTGTCATGCGCCAGTTTGCGCTCCTGCGCCAGTTCTTCATCGGTCATGAATTTGTCAGCGGCCACCGGACGCACCAGCAGATTGCAGATAAAGCCAACAATGAGCATGGCGGCCAGCACGTACATCGTCACGTCATACGCCTGCGCCTTGGCCACGCCATGGCTGAGCTGATATTCCCGAAACGAGTTCACCACCAGTGGTCCCAGCACGCCGGCAGTAGACCAGGCAGTCAGTAAAATGCCGTGAATGGCACCGACCATCTGCGAACCGAATATATCCGCCAGATAGGCCGGCACGGTCGCAAAACCGCCGCCGTACATGGACAGAATAATGCAGAACGAGAGAACAAACAGTGCCAGATGGCCGCTTCTTCCGATAGTCGGTATCGAAGCATACAAAATAAAACCGATGGTAAAAAAAGCAAAGTAAGTCATCTTGCGGCCGATCCGGTCAGACAGCGAAGCCCAGAAAAAACGGCCACCGATATTAAACAGGGAAAGCAGACCGGTAAAACCGGCAGCAATGGTGGCAATCTGGGCTTTCTGCGCCAGACTCAAATCATTGAATCCGAGATCCACACCAATCAGATGGCCGCCGAATACTTCCTGCAGCAACGGTGAGGCCATACCGAGAATGCCGATACCGGCCGTTACGTTCAGACATAGCACGGCCCAGATCAGCCAGAACTGTTTGGTTTTCCAGGCTTTGGAAACGTGCACGTGGCTGTGCGTAATCATGGTGTTGCCGTCCTTTGGTGTTGGCGCAGTCCAGCCCTCCGGTTTCCAGCCGGTGGCCGGAATCCGGTAGGCAAAGGCGCCACCCATCATGAAGACGAAATAGATTGCCGCCATGGTCAGAAAGGTTTCCCAAACGCCGACTGAACTGACGCTGGCGTAATGACGCATGAGCCAGTCAGCCAGTGGTGCACCGACCATGGCACCGCCACCAAAACCCATGATTGCCATGCCGGTTGCCATACCACGCCGGTCTGGAAACCATTTGATCAGGGTCGACACAGGCGAGATATAGCCCAGCCCGAGTCCAATACCGCCGATGACGCCGGCACCCAGCCACAACAGCCAGATCTGGTGCACATACACGCCCAGTGCCGAAATGGTCAGGCCACCACACCAGCACAGTGCCGACACCACGCCGGCCTTGCGCGGACCGGCATGTTCGAGCCAGCCGCCCAAGAGCGCTGCCGAGCCGCCCAGAAAAATGAAAAACAGTTGAAACATCACCACCAGACTGGTCACTTTCCAGTCGCAGTTACTGGAAAAGATTTCAGCAAAAAAACCAATATCTTTGGGACATGCTACCGAACTGGTAATGCCGATGGCGCGCGTGAGCGGTAACCAGAACACCGAGAAGCCATACGCCATACCGATGCACAAATGAATAGCCAGTGCCGCCGGCGGTACCAGCCATCGATTGAAGCCTGCTGCGGCCACAATATTTTCTTTGGCGAGAATCTGTGAAACTGTCATGAATGTCTCCTGTATATATTTATAAGAGTATTTATGGGTAGCAATTATTATTGTGACGCCATCATGCCGCATAACAACTGGTATGACAACATTTCCATAATAAAATTGTATTCACATGTAACAGCGTGAGCAACTAAAATGCGGATTCCATCTAACGCAACCCTTTTGAGCGAGTTCCATAAAAATGAATTTAGAGCAGCAGCGTAACCAAATCAACAATGATCTGGAAAGTCAGGGTTGGACAGTGCTCGATAATTTTTTTGATGCTGAACTCATTGCGCAACTGGCCCTTGAATGCCGCACTCAACACGAGCACGGTTTGTTAAAGCAAGCCGGCATCGGCCGAACCGGTCAGTCAGTTGTGGAAAAAAAGATACGCAGCGATCAGATTCGCTGGCTCGAACCGGGCATGTCCGGCGCTGTTGATGCCTATCTGGAGCAAATGGAACTGCTGCGCCATTATTTTAATCAGCAGTTTTTTCTTGGACTGCAGGAGTCAGAACAACACTACGCGTTTTATCCGGAAGGCGCTTTCTATCAAAAGCATCTGGACCGCTTCAGGGATGAAGACCGGCGCGTGGTTTCATCGGTCCTGTATCTGAATGCGGACTGGGACACAGGTGACGGTGGTGAACTGCGACTGCATCTGCAGGATAAGGTGGTTGACATCGCACCGCTTGCCAATCGCTACGTGCTGTTCATGTCAGCGCAGATTCTGCACGAAGTCCTGCCGACCGCCACCAGCAGGTTATCACTGACCGGCTGGTTTAAGCGCAGGGCATAAAAAAGGCCTGGGCTGCTCCAACAAATACGCCAGGCCTGTTTGTGACAAATGCGGGATTTACTCTTCTTGTTCAGCCGGCCAGTCGCGGATATAGGCTTTAAGCATTTTGTTTTCAAAACTTTGCGCTTCAAGAACAGCCTTGGCCACGTCATAAAATGAAATCACACCCTGCAGTACCTTGGCATCCATGACCGGAAGATATCGGGCATGCTGCTCCAGCATGACGCGTCGGACTTCATTGATTTCAGTTTCAGGTGTCACAGTCAGCGGATGGTCATCCATGTATTTGCGCACTGTGCCGGTACCGAGGGAACCGCCGTTGGCATGAATGGCCTTGATGACTTCGCGAAACGAGAGCATACCGGCCAGCTCGCCGAATTCCATCACCACGACGGATCCGATGTCCTTGTCTTCCATCATGTTGACGGCATTGATCATGGTTTCGTCGGGAGTTACGGTATAAAGAATATTGCCTTTGACCTGCAGAATTTCTGAAACTTTCATGCTTGCCTCCGCTTGGAATTGTTCTAGAATGTGTCTCTTGAAAAAACTACCACGTTTTTATCATTAATTTAGCGAGCCTGAATTGAACCAGATCAATGTTCGAGTGACCGCCAGCAAATTCAATGTATCTTATACCTTTTGAAAAATCCAGCAAGTTCTTACTTAACAAAAGCATCACATCATTACGGAAGTTATCATGAGCGCTAAAGACTCGCCAGGTTTTGACACACTGTCACTGCACGCCGGTACTTGCCCCGATCCCAGCACCGGCGCGCGTGCTACCCCGATTTATTTCAGCTCCTCCTTTGTGTTTGAAGATTCAGGTCATGCGGCATCGCTGTTCAATATGGAACGCGCCGGCCACGTCTACTCCCGCATTTCCAATCCAACCAATGCGGTCCTGGAAGAACGCATCGCCGCACTTGAAGGGGGTGTTGCCGGACTGGCCGTTGCCAGCGGTCAGGCTGCATTGCATGTGGGATTGAGCACGATTGCCGGAGCCGGCTCACACATCGTCGCTTCGCGCGCACTGTACGGCGGCTCTCACAATCTGCTGGCCTATACCCTCAAACGCTTTGGCATAGAAACGACATTTGTCGATCCGCGTGATCTGGATGCCTGGCGGGCGGCAATCCGCCCCTCTACCAAAGTCCTGTTTGCCGAAACGCTGGGCAATCCAGGTCTGGATGTATTGAATATCCCGGCCGTGGCCGCGCTCGCGCATGACCACAATCTGCCTTTGATGCTTGACTCAACGTTCACCACACCTTATCTGCTGCGAGCGTTTGATCATGGCGCCGATCTGGTGCTTCATTCAGCCACCAAATTTTTATGCGGGCACGGCACCGCCATCGGCGGTCTGCTGGTCGACGGCGGCATCTTTGACTGGCAAAAAGCGTATGAGGCAACCGGCCGGTTTGCCGAACTGTGTGCCCCCTACGACGGATTTCACGGCATGGTATTCAGTGAGGAATCAACCACGGCAGCATTTGCATTGCGGGCCAGGCGTGAAGGGTTGCGTGATTTTGGCGCCTGCATGAGCCCGCACAATGCCTTCGCCATTTTGCAGGGCATGGAAACGCTGTCACTGCGCATGGACCGGCACATTGCCAACACCCGCAAAATTATTGAATTTTTACTCGCGCATTCAGCGGTGGACTCGGTTACCTATCCGGAACTGGACAGCCATCCCGACTATGAGCTGGCCAAACAGTTGCTGCCCAAAGGCTGTGGCGCAGTGTTCACCTTTGCGCTCAAAGGCAATCGCGCTGCCGGTGCACGACTGGTTGAGTCACTCAAGGTATTTTCTCACCTGGCCAATGTCGGCGATGCCAAGTCGCTCATCATCCACCCTGCTTCGACTACGCACTTCCGGGTGCCGACCGATCAGCTCGCCGCCTCGGGCATCAGTGAAGGCACCTTACGACTTTCGGTCGGACTGGAAAATGCCGAGAATCTGATTGCCGATCTGGATCAGGCATTAAAAGCTGCCCAGAAAGGAGCCTGAGATGATCATCCAGATGCAGGAACATGCGACATACTGCTACACGGCCGGCAAGCCATTCAATCCGGAACTGCCCACTGCCGTATTCATCCACGGTGCGCAAAACGATCATTCGGTCTGGAGTCTGCAAAGCCGTTATTTTGCCTGCCATGGCCACAACATACTGGCTCTTGACCTGCCGGGCCACGGCCGCAGTACCGGGACGGCGTTAAGTTCAATTGAAGCAATGTCAGTCTGGCTGGTCGATCTGCTTGACCGGATCGGCATTGGTCAGGCCAGCCTGATCGGTCACAGCATGGGATCGTTGATTGCCCTGGAAACGGCGCGCGCAGCGCCGGGACGGGTTGCCAAGATTGCGCTGCTGGGCAATGCCTATCCGATGAAAGTGGCCAACGCATTGCTTGCCATGGCGCGCGATGATGAGGCTGCTGCCATCGATATGGTCAACAGCTGGTCACATCTGAACAGTACCCAAAGTACCCGCAATCCCGGTTTTAATCTGCAGGGTAATGCGCGCCGGCTGATGCAGCGCATGTCGTCCATCAATCCGGCTTTATTGTTTTACAACGATTTTTCGGCCTGCAACAACTATCAACAGGGCGAAGCGGCAGCGGTTGTCATCCATCAGCGCGCCATTCCGGCTTTGTTTGTCATGGCGCGGCAGGATCGCATGACGCCGCTCAAGGCCAGTGCCGCATTG
Source organism: Oxalobacteraceae bacterium (assembly GCA_043758755.1). Lineage (GTDB taxonomy): Bacteria > Pseudomonadota > Gammaproteobacteria > Burkholderiales > Burkholderiaceae_D > Solimicrobium. The sequence goes on along the minus strand of JAYVMW010000047.1, from coordinate 58,752 downwards.
CGCGCTACACTGCCTGAGGCACTGGTGACTGAAATCGATCAGTGCGGCCACTCCATGATGACCGAGCAGCCTGATGCGGTATTAAAAGCGCTGGTCAGTTTTTTGTAATGCGGCTGTCAAATTTGGCGGTCATAATCGGAAAATTATCGAGTCAGAACTTATCATGTACAGAAGCCACAAACGTTTGATTATCCTCGATGCCGATGGCACCACGGTCGACGCCTTTTCCGCCATCACTTCCACCTTTTCGCAGCATGGCATGTCGCTTGGCAATGAAGAAAACTTTCAGAAACGTCACAACATGTTCAAATACATCGGTGGCATCAAGGATTTTCCGCGCAATCTCAAAAAGCAGATCAGCAACCGCAAAATGCTGATCGAAACGCTGACCGATGTGTATCGTGATGAGGCGCAGCTGTACCCCGGAGTAGCGCAACTGATCAGACGCCTGATTGATGCACCGGATGTGATCGTCGGCATCGTGACGCGCAATATCACCAACAATCCGCTCGACACACTGGGAAAACTGTTTTTGCGCCACGATATCGATGTCGCCGAGCTTGATTTCATGCACCACATTCCAATCCGGGACAACAAGGACCGGGCATTCCAGGAAATTCGCACTATGTTTGGCGTCAATCCGACGCTCAGTTATATCTGCGGTGATGAACACAAGGATTATCGTGCTGCGCAGGCAAGCGGTATGCATCCGTTCATGGTGTCGTATGGTTTTGAAGATCATCAGCGCCTGACTGATAAATTCAAGATTCCGGAAATCCTGATTGCACGCACGCCGGCTGAATTGTGCGCCAGAGTTTCGCACACCCTGCAGCTTTAAACCAGGTACGAATATCCCATCAAAGTCAGGCCCAGCACAGTAGCTATCCAATATTCCACTGGCGCACCCATCCACCAGTTTTTATGCCAGAAGGCGTGTTCCGGACTGAATCTGGACAGTCCGAAATCCGGGTTCAATATAAACCATAAAAAATCTTCAATGACCCAGAACAGCATGATGCAAGCCAGCACCCGTGCTTCCAGCAGACAGTTCAGTTCACCCATCATCACCAGCGGAAAATGAAACAGCAGCGCGATAAAGGTAAAGACCCAGGCGTGATAACCGGTCATGGCGCGGCCACCCCAGAACAGCGTGAGCAGCAGGTGCTGCTCAATGCGCCAGGTCGGCAGGCTGGTTGCCCATCCGGCCGAACCTTCAATCTGGATTTCAACCTTGGCAAAGAAAAATCCCAGCACAAATACGTAAATTAACAGCAAAGCGAAGTGAAACAGGTCAAGCTGCTGCAGAAGTGAACTCATTTATTGTTCCAGTATATGGGTTAACACCTGATGCGCGGCGTCGGGCCGGGCGTGCAACAGCAGTTTGTTTCGCATCAGGGCCAGTCGGTTTGGCGCGGTGATCAGAGCACGCAGTTTGTAGTCCAGCGATACGATGTCGTGGGCTTTCAGTGCCGCTCCGCGCTCCATCAGATAATCACCATTGCGCTCTTCCTGTCCCGGAATCGGATCAACCAGCAACATCGGCAATCCCATGGTCAGGCATTCCGAGCTGGTCAGACCGCCGGGTTTGGTGACAACCATATCGCTTGCGGCCATCAGTTTTTCTATGCAGTTCGAATAGCCCAGAGCCACCAGCCGTCCCGGGTTGCGCATGGACAGTTGCTGCAATTCTGCCAGCAGTGTCAGATTATTTCCTGCGATGGCAATCAGTTGCAGCTCCGGCACCGTCTCCAGCAGCCGCGCAGCAATCTCGGCCACGCTGCCGATTCCGGCTCCTCCACACAACAACAACGCCGTGGGCAGGTGCTGCTGCAGATGCAGTTGATCGCGGCAGGCCTGCCGGTCCTGCTGTTCCAGAAACACCGGAGCAATCGGAATCCCGGTGACCTGTATCGCGGCTTCGGCGACGCCATGTTCACGCAGTTTGAAGGCCACTTCATGATTGGCCACAAAATAGCCGCTGACATGCGGCAATACCCACAGGCGGTGCAGATCGAAATCGGTAATCTGCACCCAGACCGGGCAGTTCAGGCGTGCCTTGCTGATCTCGCGCGACAACAGATCGGCCGGCAGAAAATGCGTGCAGATGATGTGGTCGGGTTTGAATTCGGCAATCAGACGGATGAGCTTTCTGGTGCACAGTCGCTCGACAAAACGACGCAATACGGTGCTCAGATCGTTGCGTTGGGCCAGGTCCGTCTTTTTATACAGATAAGCCCACAGGGCCGGTGCATGGTTGATCAGATGGCGGTAAAAATCACTGTAGATGCCGCGAAAACTGCGACTGACCGTGGTCATGACATCGATATGACGGGCCGTGACATGTTGAAATTGAGAGGAGCTTGCCAGCAGGGCTTGGGCGGCGCGCACGTGGCCGGAACCGGCTGATACACTGATGATCAAAACGCGCTGCTCGGGCATGCCGGGTTTCCTGTAGAAGAAGCTTCACAAAATAACCCGGTACCTTAGCCAGCTTAAGTTACAGCATGATGACCAGTGACCAGCTGCCCTGCTGATATGGTCAATTCCCGTTCGCACAGATCAGCGACCTTGCTGTCATGTGTGACCATGACCAGAGTTGAACCGCGCTCCCGGTTCAACGCAAACATCAGCTCCATCACCGATTCACCGGTTCTGGCATCCAGAGAACCGGTAGGTTCATCGGCGAACAACAACGGCGGCTGTGTGACAAAGGCGCGCGCCAGCGCGACACGCTGCTGCTCGCCACCCGACAGCAATTTGGGATAATGTTTCATGCGCTGGGCCAGTCCAACCCGCTCGAGCATGTGTCGGGCCAGTTCGCGCGCTTCGGATGCGCTGTACTGATCGCCACGCAATTCGAGTGGCAGCATGACATTTTCCAGCGCCGTGAGATGACCGAGCAACTGAAATGACTGAAATACGAATCCGAGTTTATGTTTGCGCAGTGCCGCTCTGCCATCTTCATCCAGTTGGTAAATATCAACACCATCCAGCCGCACGGTACCGCTGGTAGGCAGATCCAGACCGGCCAGCAATCCCAGCAGGGTCGATTTACCAGAACCGGAGGCGCCCAGAATAGCGATGGTCTGACCTGCCGGCACAGTAAAATTGATATTGTCCAGAATGGTCAGTTCGGCACGGTTCTCTTCATCCGCGACAGCCACCCGCTTGCACAGATTGGCTACTTCGATGGCGGCAGGCTTGGTAGAATTCAGTTCTTTGGGTTCCGGATCGGGCTTCATGCAAAATTTTCGCTGGGTTATAAGTCGGTTTAAACAACTGCTGCTGTGCTTTTGTCTCTTGGGCAGCGCGGGAATGGCGTATTCTGCACCAAAAACCGTTCTGGTAGTGGGAGACAGTTTATCCGCCGAGTATGGGCTACCGCGTGGCACCGGCTGGGTCGCTCTGCTCGAGCAGCGGCTGCACGACAGAAAAATGAACGTCAGCGTCGTCAATGCCAGCATCAGCGGCGACACCACCAGTGGCGCCGCCAGCAGAATTGGTGCGTTATTGAAAACACATCACCCCGACGTGGTCATTATCGAACTGGGCGGCAATGATGGGCTGCGCGGCCTGTCAATTCAGGCTACCGAGCAAAATTTTCGCACTCTGATCAACGACTGCAAGACTGCCAAAGCCAAAACTTTACTGGTCGGCATGCAGATCCCGCCCAATTACGGACGCAGCTATACCGAACAGTTTCGCAATATGTTCACGGTGATCGCCTCGGAACAGCATGTTGCGCTGGTACCATTCCTGCTGGATGGCATTGCCGAACACCCTGAACTGTTCCAGGCCGATCGCATTCACGTGCTTGCAGCGGCGCATCCGCGTATTCTGGACAATGTCTGGCCCTATTTATCTCCGCTGATTTCTGGCAAATGAAATAAGCATCGCCTAAACTGACTGCACCCTGACTATCTGGAGGAACAAATGGATTTGCGCGCAGCTTATGAAGAAGACAAAGCACTAAAGGAAAAATTTATCGCGGCCATAGAATCCAAGTGGCAGCTGGATGCAGCAATTATCTCCAAGGCTGACCGATGCAACTTAGGTAACTGGCTGCACGGCGAGGCAGAACGAAAATACAAATTTCTCAAATCCTACAAGCCCTGCATGGATGCACACGATGAATTTCATACCGAGGCTGCCAAAATTGCGCGGCAAATTGTGCTGGGTGAATATGACTCGGCGCGTGCCATGCTCGAAGGTGGCACCCCGTTCAGCAAATCGCTGGCAACACTGGGAATGACGCTGATCCAGCTTAAAAAGGACGCAAAGATCTGACACTGAAAAGAACCCCGCCATGGCTTCCGACTTTATTGACTATGTTACTGAACTGCTGGCCCCGATCGGGTCGGTGCGCTGCAAGCGCATGTTCGGCGGCACCGGTATCTATATCAATGAACTGTTTTGCGCAATCGTGGCCGATGACACGCTGTACTTCAAGGGCGATGCTCAGAACGAGGCCGAGTTCACTGCCGCGGGCTGTCCGCCGTTTACATACCTGAAAGACGGTGCTGAATTTGCCATGCGCTATTACCGGGTACCGGAGGAAGCATTGGACAATTCAAACGAGATGATGCGCTGGGCCCGGCTCGGGCTGGCTGCAGCATTGCGCAAATCTGCCGCCACCAAATCAAAAGTATCTTCCGGAAAATCAGGATAAACCCTGCCCAAACTGCATAAGTTCCTTCCACAGGCCTGACATCCCGACCGCGGCTGCCTTGCTGAATCTCCCTATTGTCGCGAGCAAGCGAAATTTGCAAGAATGGCACCCGGTAATTTTTACGAAATTATCAAGACAAGCTGTCAGTCGAATCGTCGTTTGGACAGTGTTGATTGAACTTTCCTTTGAATTCGGCACCGACAGAATTCCCAGGAATAAAATTTAGGAATACTTTTTATGAGTGTAATAAGCGCCAACCCACCGATTACAACATTGTCCTTTAAGGTTGAATCCCGCACTGATGCAACACCGAAAAATTACGAAAGTGAACTCACCGAATGGGCGGGCACCAGTCCAGATCGTCTGATAATTGCCGAACAGATCAGACAATTCAGCCAACAGGGTGGCGAAAATCCAGGAACGCTGCGACTGATTGATCTTAATGTATACGCTGAAGCCCCTCCTCTGCCCCCGTACGTCAATGAAGTAGTTTTGGTTTTCATTTCAACCGATGTCAACTACATTCAAGGCGTTATAAAAAAATTAGTCAATCAGGCGATTGAAACAATCCCCGAAGATTACAGACTGGATATTTATATCGGCTCACAGAATTTCATGAACGAATCTCAGGTGCAAAGTCTGATCGATGATATTTACAAAAAAAGCGAATTGACGACGACGCGAAACGATATCCTTGTCAAACCTCTTGAAGCATCCGAAACAGGCAAAGTCTCTGTTATCGAACCGGGCTCGCCAGCAGTAACTCAGCCGGTAGCACAGGCGCAAGATTCCGTGCCAGATGAACAGATTGAAGGATGCCAGGCGCCGGTCAACACTCCCCGTGTGGTCAGCAAAGCTGCGACTCCGAAAGAAAATGACGTAGCCGCTGCAATTCCGAATCCGGCGCCAGTTACCGGCTTTGCCGCTGGTGTAGATATGTCCGGATGGTTAGCCATTGCAGCCAAACAGCCACAGACAAATGATGTTCCTGCCGTAACTGCGCCTGTAGTTCATGCCTCCAAAAAACACAACGATGTCAGCCGCCCACCTGAAACATCAGTTGCGGTCAAGAGGAAAGAAAATGATATCAATGCGGAAAAGGATGCGGCAATGGCAATAAAACGCCATGAACTGGCTGAAGAACTGGAAGACGAGTTCGAACCTGGTTTACCACGCACGGCAGCGAGTGCCGCCAGCAACACGTCAGCAAGTGTTTCGGCCAGTGTGTAAATTCGCTGAGCACTAAAAAAACAGGATCTGCACAGATCCTGTTTTTATTTGATTAAACCCATTTGAAGCGTCGGGTAGCACTGACAAACAGCAAAACAGTCCACACCGCAATGATCATGATCGAAGCACTTTGACTGGCAAGACTGGCACCATCATTGAAGACCGAGCGCAACGATTTCAGGATCGGCGTCAGTGGCAGCAGATCAGCCGTTTTTTGCAGCCAGACCGGCGCTGCATCAAGAGAAAAATACACGCCGGACAGCATCATCAATGGCATAAATACCAGATTGGCCAGACCATTGCTGGCTTCAACGGTACTGGCGAAACTGGCCAGCAAATAGCCCAGACTGGCAAAGCAGCCCGTTCCCAAAAAAATCAAAACAAACAAATCCACATAACTGCCCTGATTGTGTATATCGAAAACCAGTGCGCCGACTGACAGCAGGACCGTGGCAGAAAACAGCACGGTAACCAGACGCACCAGCATCTGCGCCGAAAGATAAATATGACGTGGCAGCGGTGTGGTCGCCAGGCGCTTGTAAATGCCTTTGACCCGCAACTCGACATCAACCATGCCCACGGCAAACACCCCCATCATCAACAGATTCAGTCCGAGCAGACCGGGTAACAAAAATGCGGCATACGGCCCATCGTGATGACCGCCCGGGCTTTCCATTTGCACCGGAATGCGTGCCAGTTCACCAGAACCTAAAGCGCGTGCCTGCACCATCAAAAAGCCCTGCTGCACCAGTGCGACCACCGGCATGCCCTGCCCTGCCAGATACGAATTCACGCGCAGATGATATCCATTACCGACGGTTTCCAGCATCACCGGCAATTTGCCGCTTTTCCAACGCAAATCAGCCTGTTTCGGCGTGAGTGCTTCAACATTGACATGCAGTTCAGTCAGCGCTGCCTGCAATGCAAAATCCGCACCGGCAGCCTCTTGTGGCGCAGACCAGACCAGTTTGATGCCTGGCTCGGATTGCCCACTGAATACCGTGCCCAGCCCGAGCAGCATTAAAACCGGAAAGGCGGTCATCCAGAACATGGCGGCGGGCTTTCTTAAATACAGCTTTAGACCCAACACAAACTGGCTTAAGAATATGTTTGCATTCTTCATAGTAATCTCCGTTTACTCGCGCAGGCTGCGCCCGGTACGCTGTAAAAATACATCTTCCAGACTGGCGCGGCGCACGTGCAGTTGTTGCATGGGCAGGTTCAGCGCTTCAACGCACGCCAGAATCTGCTGCAGGTCGCGTTTTGGATCATGCAGTGCGATCACCCAGTACTGATTTTTCACATCGACCGGCAGGCCGGCCTGCTGAGAAAATGATGCGGCGTCCGGCGCCATGCCGGCAAATTCCAGTTCGGCGTAACTGGGTTGATTCAGACCGGCGATAAGTTCCCGTGGTGTGCCCAGTTGCAGAATCTGTCCATGATCCATAATGCCGATCCGGTCACACAGCGCTTCGGCTTCATCCATATAGTGGGTGGTGATGAGTACGGTACGGCCTTCACTCTTGAGCAGGCGCACCAGATCCCAAAACCTCTGACGTGCCTGCGGGTCCAGTCCGGTGGTCGGCTCGTCCAGAAATACCAGTTCCGGATCATTCACCAGTGCCAACCCAAGGGCCAGCCTCTGGCGCTGACCGCCACTTAATTTACTTTGATAGGCGTCGGCTTTTTCTTCCAGTTGCAGCATCTTCAGCAATTCAGGTACTGGACGGGTTTTTGCATAATATTTGCTGACCATGTCCAATACTTCGCGCACCTTGATTTTTTCATCGAGCTGCGTGCTCTGAAATTGCACGCCGATCCGCTGACGGATTTCCTGGCCATGCACACGCCAGTCCAAGCCAAGAATGTGTATGGAACCGGAGTCAGGTTGTACCAGTCCTTCCAGCATTTCCAGACTGGTGGTTTTACCGGCACCGTTGGGGCCCAGCAATCCAAACACTTCGCCGCGCTGGACCTGCAGATTCAAACCGCGTACTGCTTGCACAGCACCAAAACTTTTAACCAGCTGGTTAACTTCTATCGCCATTGATGTCATCAGTTCTTCCCCAACAAATCAAACGGTCCGCCTTTCGCAAGGGCGCGCTGATACGCCGGTCTGGCATGAATGCGTTCCAGAAAATTCACCAGATTCACCCGATCTTTTAAAGCACCACGCGCCTGCGCGGCTTCTACCGCAAAACTCATCTGAATATCTGCAGCGCTGAACTGATCGCCGGCAAACCAACCGGAATTGGCGAGCTCGCACTCCATGAAATCCAGATGATTTTTTATATTCGGGTCCAGATAACCCTGCTTCACCTTGGCCACGATTCCTTTGGCCACCGGCTTGACAAAAAAAGGCATGGGCGCAGTTTCGATCCGTCTGAAAATCAGCGTCATTACCATCAGCGGCATGATCGAACCTTCAGCATAATGCAGCCAGTAAGTAAACTGGCGTGCCGCTTTGCTCGGTCGCGCCGGACGCATACGATTATTGCCAAAGGTGTCGAGCAGATATTCAATAATGGCGCCGGTTTCTGCGACAGTGATATCACCATCAGTGATAACCGGAGATTTGCCAAGCGCATGAACCGCTTTCAACTCGGGTGGGGCCAGCATGGTTTTCAGATCGCGCTGATAGTGAACAATTTCGTATTCGATTTCCAGCTCTTCCAGCAGCCACAGCACGCGCTGCGAACGGGAATTATTCAGGTGATGGACAGTGATCATTACCGACCTTTCAATATCAAATAAATTGGTTAAATAAAACGACAAGTTCAATTTGCGCGAGACCGTTTTTGATCTGTGTCAATTATCCAACAGCCAATTGAAGATACCATGAAGTCTGTTTAATAGAGAGAGTAAAAATCATGAAAAAAATAGCTATTGCGCTTGTATTGGCATCTACCGGTTTCGCAACGACTAATGTAATGGCACAGGAGAGCCCATGGCTGGTTCGTGCCCGTGCAATTGACGTTATTCCTGCAGATAATTCAGATCCAATCACCGCACTGTCGATTCCATCTGATGCGGTCAAAGTCGATAAAAAGGTCATTCCTGAACTCGACATTTCCTATTTCTTTACACCGAACTGGTCTGCCGAACTGGTTCTGACTTATCCTCAGAAAATGGATGTATCGATCGCCGGTGTGGGCGGCATTGGTTCAGTCAAAGTACTGCCACCAACCCTGACAGCGCAGTACCATTTCTTGCCAACTGCTGATATCAATCCGTATCTGGGTGTTGGTGTCAACTACACTAACTTCTCCAAAACTGAACTGTCAGCTGCCGGCATTCCACTGAGTCTGAACAGCAGCAGCTGGGGCTATGCAGTACAGGGTGGTGTTGACTTCAAACTGAGCAAAAACTGGTCACTGAATCTGGACGTCAAATATGTTGAAATGCGCAACGAGGTGTATGGCGCAGGACAAAGTCTGACCCACATTCAGATCAACCCATGGCTCGTCGGTGCCGGTGTCGGTTATCGCTTCTGATCGTCAGCTGTAACGCTGACTGTGCCCTTCACAGTCAGCAGTATTTCAAAAAAGTTGCATTATAACTGATGCAACTCTTTTCTCAACTGCGTAGGAATATTCCTACTACCTCCTCCCATTTCCCACACATCGATTCAGCCAACGCTGATTTCTTTTGCAATTCTGTTCGGTAATACTTCAGTCCATGCCGCAACCACAACAATAATTTATGAACGTTTGCATAGTTGAAGATTCCATACCAATTCACGACCGTCTCAAACGTATGATTGAGCAGATACCACTGACCAAAGTGTCAGGTATCGCCAGCAGCATCAGAAGTGCCGAGCAGATGTTGTTGCAGCAACCGGATTCAGATGTACAGGCCGTTGTTCTTGATTCGCAGTTGCCAGACGGAAATAGTCTGGAATTATTAAAAAAAATTAAATTACAGAGACCGGAAATCAAAATCGTTGTTTTCAGTAATCACGCAACCGAGGAATCTCGGCTGTTGGCACAACGGGCCGGCGCAGACAGTTTTTTGGATAAATCGACTGATTGTGAATTACTCGTACAGCTTTTGCAGGATTGGCAGCACAATTTTTTTGAATCCACTACCAGAAAGTGAGAAGCTCATGTTACAAGAATCCGTCATGAACCATGCAGAAACCACAATCCATCACAGCTCCGATATGCCAGCGAGTGCCAGCTGGAACAGCCAGAATAAATTATGGTCCACGCTGACCGAAGTCGGCGAGTTTTTGCATACGTCGGCACCGGAAGCCATGCTGCGTGACAAATCACTGTTTCAACATCTGCACTTCAAAGCCGGTCAGCGCATCCACGCTCTGGGTCAAAATTTTGACTCTCTGTATCTGGTCAATTCCGGATTTATCAAAACCGTGCTGTTTGACGAAGGCGGCAATGAACAGGTTCTGAACTTCCCGATGAAAGGTGATGTACTGGGCATGGACAGCATCCATACCACCCAATACACTTCTGAAGCAATTGCCCTGTCAGATTGCGACATCATTTTGCTGCCATTCAAAACTCTGGTTGGCTTAAGCCGCAATTACGAACAACTCGAACAGGCTATTTTTGTGTTGATGAGCAGAGAGCTGGCACGCCAGCAGCAACGACTTTCCATGCATGGCACATCAAGCGCCGAAGCGCGGGTTGCCAAATTTTTGCTGACTCTGTCCGAACGGTTTTTTGCACTGGGTTATTCCAAATCCACATTCAATTTGCGCATGACCAGAAATGACATAGGCAGCTATCTGGGACTGACACTCGAAACAGTCAGCCGTACCTTGTCAGCATTAAATGAACTGGGCCTTATTTCAGTCTGTCAGCGTCACATTACGATCAATGATGCCGTCACACTGCAGGCCCTGCGCAAGCTGCCTTCAAACAAATTGAAATCCAAGCTGACTGAGTGTTTTCAGGGAGCGCAAATTTCCACCTGGGGAAAAATGTCCACACTCGCTCCATCTCTGAGTTAATTCACCTGGTTGAAGCAACAAGTGAGGAGTACATCATGGCTTTCAAAACAATTTTAGTGCACGTCGACGATACGAGTCGCACACCGACCCGTATCAAACTGGCAGCCGAACTGGCTGTCAGGCTGGAAGCACACCTGCTCGGCATTGCCGACACCGGTGTGTCACGTTTCATTTACCAGGATGGCAACATCAATGGCGTTGACCCGAGCCTGTTGTCCCATCTGGAATACCTGCGCGAACGCGCCACGCAGAACATCGCCGACTTTAAAATACAGGCAGACCGGCTGGGAGTGCACTCCTTTGAGGGAGATATAACTCAGGATGACGCGTTCGGCGGCATCGGCATGCGCGCCCGTTATTGCGACATGGTTGTAGTCGGCCAGACCAATCCCGAAGAAACTTCTCCGGCGGTCATGGATGACTTCCCTGAATACATGGTTCTGAATTCAGGTCGTCCGGTTCTGGTTATCCCGTATGCAGGTGAATTTGCCAACCTCGGTAAGCGGCCGCTGGTGGCCTGGGATGGCAGCCGCGCTGCAACCCGTGCCATTACTGATGCGATTCCATTTTTACGTGCTGCGGATATGGTGCAGGTCGCCATCATCAATCCGAAAATGGACCAACACGGCGAGCAGCCCGGCGCAGATCTGGCTGCTTACCTCGCCCGCCACGGTGTGAAGCTGGAAGTTTCGGTCAATCGCACCAAACTCGATATTGGCAATGCGTTACTGTCACTAGCCTCAGATCTGAATTCCGATCTGATCGTCATGGGTGGCTATGGACATTCACGGTTCCGGGAAATGATCATGGGTGGTGCTACCAGGGCTATTCTGGAAAGCATGACAGTCCCAATCCTGATGTCGCACTGAAGACAATTTAAGAAACAAAAAAAGCAGCACGCCGGTTTGAATTCAGACCGACGTGCTGCTTTTCATATAAAATCCGGTAACTTCATCACCGGTTGCTTCCAATGACCATTCCCAGACAGTTAATACTCGCGCGCCGAACGGTACTGGCATTTTTGCTGCTTTTATTATTGGCAATGACGCTTTACCCCCATCATGTGCAAATCACCGAAATGCAGATCGCACCATTGCGCATACTGATCGATCTGATTTGCGTGGTGTTGTTTTTTTCCATCTTCATCGTCAGCTGGCACGGCTATGAAATCCATCGACATTCCCGCTCTGTCATTCTTGCCATCGGTTTTTTGTGCGCAGCGGTTTTCAACTTTTTCAGTATCGTCAGCGAAACCAGCAGCGCGCACTTTTTAGCACCAGACTATGCGCAGATCACGCTCCTGTTCAGTATGCTGTGGCGCATCACAACCGCATTTATTCTGAGTTTTATTGCGATCGAATTTATTCCCGATACACGACCAAAAAAGTCAATGGTGCTTGTTTTGAAATCGGGGCTGGTTCTTCTGACACTGTGCGGCCTGATGACTTTTTTTTATTTCAGGCAGATTCCCGCTCTGGAATTGCCTGGCAGCTGGTCGTATGAACTTAAGAATGTCACAGAAGTCATCATCATCGGGCTGCTGGCGCTGGCTGGCCTCATTTTTTATCTGACCACCATACACGACACCGAACCGGACGATCTGTCCGAGAAGTCCTTTTTATTTGCTGCCTGCGCCCTGCTGGCCATGTCGGAATTCTGCTTTTCGGACCTGTTCGTTGATCAGGCCCTGTTCCGTCTGCTTGGACAGCTGTATCAATTCATCGGCGCACTTGGAATTTATTTCAGTCTGGTGACCATCAACCTGTCCAGACCGTTCGCGCAACTGGCGCAGGCCAAACAGCAACTGCAGAAAAGCAGTAATCGCCTCAACGGCATTATCCAGACCGCTACCGACGGCATCATCACCATCGACTCTGCGCACAACATCATCATGGTCAATGATGCGGCTGAAAATTTCTTCGGCTACGAAAACAAGGAAATGCTGGGCATGCATCTGGATCTGGTAATACCACTGCGCCATCGCGACGGACACAGCAAACATGTCAACCATTTCGGCACCACGGGAAAGTCGATCCGCCAGATGGGCGCGCAACGTGCCGATTTTTCGGTAAACGGTCTGAAGAAAAACGGTCAGGAGTTTCCGATAGAAGCGTCTATTTCCAGCCTGATGGAAGATGATCAGCGCCTGTTCACCGTCATTTTCAGAGATATCAACGACCGGAAAATCGCCAAAGAGAAAATGGAGCAATATCATCAGCAACTCAGTGAACTGTCGCAGTCGCTGCAGACCGTGCGCGAAGAAGAACGCAAACACATCGCACGCGAACTGCACGACGATCTGGGGCAATTGCTGGCAGCCCTGCGCATGGACTTTTCGGTACTTGAGAGAAAACAGCCCGACAATGATGCAATCAGACCGATATTGCACAGTATAGATAGCCTGATACTGAACGCGATTGCCACACTGCGCAGAATCGCAACGGATCTGCGTCCCCGCGCACTGGATGAAGGCGGACTGTTTTTTGCGCTGCAATCACTGCAAAAGGATTTCAAACAGCGCCACAAGATCGAATGCAAGCTTGAGGCCAACGAAGACGAGCTGATTCTGAATGACAGCATCAGCACCATGGTGTATCGCGTCATTCAGGAATCGCTCACCAACGTGGTTCGGCACGCCAACGCGACCCACGTTGAAATTGAATTATCCAGAACCGACGATACCCTTAAATTCAGAATCAGGGATAACGGGCGCGGCATCAACCAGCAGGACTTTGCAAAACGCCAGTCATTTGGTTTGGTCGGCATGCGCGAACGAGTGCGCGCCTTGCACGGCGAACTGCATATCAGCGGCGATCAGACTCAGGGCACCTGCATCGAAGTCATCATTGCGGTGCGCTGACTGTTTACCAATTCCGGACATTCGTTGCTATTCATCCTCAATCTGATTTAATTTAATTTTGCGTCTCAATATAGGGAGTCCATCATGCGCAGCATAATTTATCTGTTCATTGTTACCGCCGTACTTTCCGGTCTTGCAGCCTGCAACAAGCCCGATGACAAAAAAATAGACGAAAAACCGGCCTTTGATCTGGTGCCACAGCGCGAACAACTGCAAAAAGCCAAAGATCTCGAGAAAAAAATGCAGCAGGATGCTGAAGAACAGCGCCGCGTTATCGAACTTCAAACCAAATAAATCGGAATATCAATGCGTCAACATGTCAATCGTGCGCTGTTGCTGCAATTCTTGCGCTTTGCCGCGGTTGGGCTGTCCGGTACGGCGGTGCAGTATCTGTCGCTCTGGATTGGGTGCGACCACTTCGCCGTTCTCTCCGCGCAGAGTGCGTCGGCGCTTGGTTATATTCTGGGCTCGGTAGTGAATTATGTGTTGAATTATTTTTTAACCTTCGGCAGCAGCAAATCGCACGCGGAAGCGGCATCCAAATATTTTTCGATTCTGGCCGTGGGATGGAGCATCAACTATGTGCTGATGGGGTATTTGCCCGCGCATCTGGGCTGGAATCACTGGTTTGCCCAGTTATTGAGCACCGGCATAGTCCTGTTGTGGAATTTTTCAGGCAGTAAATGGTGGGCATTTAAACACTAGGGTGGCAGTGAGCAGGCTGGAATATCATTCCGGCCTGCCACTTGGCAAATTTCAATACACGCTCATGCCGTCATCGACGGTGACGATAGCACCATTCATAAACCGCGCTTCCTCGCCGGCCAGCAGCAGCAACAGGCCATCCAGATCTTCCGGCTGACCAAGCCGGTTGCGCGGCAGCGAACTGATCAGTCGCTTACCATCGTCGGTTTCAAAAAAACTCTGATTGATTTCGGTCGAGATATATCCGGGACAGATGGCATTGACGTTAATGCCATATTTACCCCATTCCAGTGCCATCGCTTTGGTCATCTGAATTACGCCAGCCTTGCTGGTGCAATACGTACCCAACTGGGAAATAACGCGCAGGCCGGCCACCGAAGCGATGTTGACAATTCTGTGCTGTTTTTTGGGATCGCCCTTAGAGCGTGCCACCATCCGTTTGGCTGATTCCTGCGCCACAAAAAATGCGCCGCGCAGATTGGTATCCATCACGTAAGCATAATCATCCGGGGTGACGTCAAGCAAACGCTTGAGATTGGACACGCCGGCATTATTGATCAGGATATCTATTGGTCCAGCTTCGGTTTCGGCATGGGCAATCGCCGATTTGATGCTGGCGTAGTCGGTGACATCGAGCTGCACCATGTGCGCGGCACCGCCGTCGGCTTCAATTTCGGCACGCAGCTCTTTTAATCGGTCAGTGCGGCGCGCAGCCAGAACCACCTGGGCGCCGGCCTGAGCCAGCACCTTGGCGAAACGCGCGCCAAGTCCGCTTGATGCGCCCGTAATGAGCGCGATTTTTCCTTCAAAATTGACTTCAATTCCCATTGCAAAACTCCTCCAAATGCGGACATTCGTTGCCCTGTGATCAGCAAATTGGCAACATGATGCCATAGTTGTTGTAATTAATTGTGAATATATTGATCCCAAGCAGAGTGAATTAATGCATATTCCAACAAGCTCTGAGATAATTCGTCAGTTAAAAATAGCACGACCGTACATTAATTTAAATTCATCACTAAAAAGCGATCTCAATCATGAGTACAAATTTTCTGGAACAGTTTGGTCCGCGCGACACCATGGAATACGATGTTGTCATCGTCGGCGGCGGTCCTGCCGGTTTATCCGCGGCGATCCGTCTCAAGCAGTTGGTAAAGACACAGAATAAGGAAGTTTCTGTGTGCATCCTTGAAAAAGGTGGAGAACTCGGCGCGCATATTTTGTCTGGCGCGGTAATGGATCCAATCGCCCTCAATGAACTGTTCCCGAACTGGAAAGAACTGGGTGCGCCACTGCTTACCCAGGTCAGCGAAGACCGCTTCCTGGTACTGACCGAAAAAAGTTCCCTGAAAACCCCGAACTGGATGTTACCGGGCTGTTTTCAGAATCACGGCAACTATATTATTTCGCTGGCAAATCTGGTGCGTTGGCTGGGTCAGCAGGCCGAAGCGCTGGGTGTGGAAATTTTCCCCGGATTTGCGGCGGCTGAAATTCTGTACAACGACAATGGCTCGGTCAGAGGTGTCGCCACCGGCAACATGGGTGTAACGCACGACGGCACTGCCGGTCCGAACTTTCAGCTGGGTATGGAACTGCACGCCAAGTACACGCTGTTTGCCGAAGGCGCGCGCGGCCATCTGGGCAAGCAGTTAATGCAGAAATTTGATCTGAATGCCGGCAGCGATCCGCAGGTCTATGGCATCGGCATCAAGGAATTATGGGAAATTGCGCCCGAAAAACACCAGCCGGGTCTGGTCGTGCACACGGCCGGCTGGCCTCTGGAATCCGACACCTATGGCGGATCATTTTTATATCATCTGGAAAACAATCAGGTGGCGGTCGGTCTGGTGGTCGGCCTGAGTTATTCCAATCCGTATCTGTCACCCTACGAAGAGTTTCAACGCTATAAAACTCATCCGGCGATCCGTGGTTTTTTTGAAGGCGGCAAACGGATTTCATATGGTGCGCGCGCCATTACGGCCGGCGGTATTCAATCCCTGCCCAAACTCACCTTCCCGGGTGGCGCACTGATCGGCTGCGAAGCCGGATTCTTGAACATGAGTCGCATCAAGGGCAGCCATACTGCAATGAAGAGCGGCATGCTGGTGGCCGAATCAATCATCGAAGCACTGGCCGCAGAGCGCAGCTCAGACGAGCTTGAATCCTATCCGGCCGCAGTCAGGGATTCCTGGCTGCACGCCGAACTGCACAAGGCCCGCAACGTCAAACCATGGCTGGCCAAGGGACTTTATCTGGGTTCACTCATGGTTGGTATCGATCAAAAACTGTTGGCCGGTAAAGCGCCCTGGACCCTGCATCATCAGCACCATGACCATGAATGCCTGAAACCGGCAAGTGAATGCACGCCGATCAATTATCCGAAACCGGACGGCAAACTCACCTTTGACCGGCTGTCTTCGGTATTTATTTCCAACACCAATCACAGCGAAGATCAACCGATTCATCTGACGTTGAAAAATGCGTCAGTACCGGTAGCGGTCAATCTGGCCAAATATGCCGGACCGGAAGGACGTTACTGTCCTGCCGGAGTATATGAATTTATTAAGACGGATGCAGGCGCAGACAAACTGCAGATCAACTCGCAGAACTGCGTGCACTGCAAGACCTGTGACATCAAGGATCCGACCCAGAACATCGTGTGGGTGACACCTGAAGGTGGTGGCGGACCGAACTATCCGAATATGTAATTGATGCAAGCACCCGGTATCGTGCTGATATCCGGGTGTTGCAATTATCGGAGCATGCTCAGCAGCGACAGCTGTGACGTGGAAGCAAATGCCGCCTGCGCTGCCTTATAGGTGGTCTGCTCCAAAGCCAGCTGGCTGGCTGCCTGCGCCAGATTGGTATCCTGCAGATTACTGATCGTGGTGGTAAAGGACAGATCCAAGGTCTGCCCGACACTGTTCAGGGAAGAAATCTGCTGCATCGAATTACCGATCTGGTCGCGCGTGTCCAACACATTGTTGAGCGAAGCGGAAATGCTGCTGTTAGCCTGGGACAGAGTGATACTCAGATTGGTTTGACCGGCGGCATTGGCAGTACCGGCTGGCTGCTTGAGCGCCGTAATGGCATTGGTGAGCACCTGAAATATATTCTGATTGCCCGGCTGCATCGTAAACTTGTCAGTGGCTGCCGGAGCGCCGTTAATCGTATAGTTCATGCCGCCAACGCTGACAGTCTGCGGGCTGGCAAATGCGGTCGACGGTACGACGACGCTACCGGTACTGGTGTCAGTCACACTGTAATTGGTGGCTGGAGTTCCGGTAAAACTGACCTGATAATTATCTCCGGTAACCAACGCGGAATTTGTGACTGTGCCGTTCGACATGGTGGCAGCCGATATATTACCGGTATCCGGTGTACTGAAATACGCGCTCGGTGACACCTGAATATTGCCAAAAACAGCACTGCCCACCATCGTCACCGGCAACTGCTGGTTGGTAGCGACCTGTATGTTCTGGGTTTCCTGATTGCCGTTATACACTGCGCCGTTACTGGTAGCGGTATAGGGCGTGGTACCCACGGTTGTGCCGGAGAACACATAGTTGCCATTCGAGTCGGTTGAATTGGCCAGCGTCATCAATTGATTCATTGTGCCTTGCAATTGCATGGCAATGCTGGACCGGTCAGAAGCATTCAACGAACCACTGTTGGCCTGCACGATCTGGGATTCCAGGCTTTGCATCAGATTGGTCACGCCAGCCAAAATACCGTCAGTTGTACTTAACGTACTGTTGGCATTGCCACGGTTGACGCCAAATTGGGTATTGATGGCCTGGCCCTGTTTTGCCACCAGAACCTGAGCAGAGGCGGTTGGGTTCACCGAAGGTGAAGTCAGCGCGTTTCCAGAACTGATTTCATTGGTGGATTGGGCAATCGCCGATTGCGCATTGTTGAAATTGGTTACAGCGTCCTGATAAACGCTCGCAGTGCTGATACGCATGATGTCACCTGATAATTAAAGACTACGCTGATCCATCCAGATTCAAGACGGTCGAAAAGTTTTGACTGGCAACCTGAATCAGCTTGCCGCATGCCTGATAGACCTGCTGGTACTGCAATAAATTCACTGTTTCCTGATCCAGATTGACCCCGGATATGGATTGCTGCTGTTTGGTCGCTGCTGTGAGCAGACTGGTTTCCGTTGCGCCCATGGTGTTCACCTGACTGGTGGTATTGCCCACTGCATTGACCAGTTGCGCATACACGCCCTGAAAGTTTCCAGTGCCGTTATTCATCGTGTTCTGTGTCAGCAGTCCATTCATCAGCAACACATTACGGTTGTCGCCGGTGGCATTCGTATTTGGACCAACAGTAAAAGTATCGCCGTTGGCCGGCGTACCGGACAGACTGAAACTCATGTTATTAAAACTGATGGTCATGCCGGACGTATAAGTAATGGGCTGAGCTGTGACGACTCCATTGACCATTACGCTGGCTGGTGACGGATTCAGAGTTAAGGTTCCCGGAGCGCCCGCCGTATAGGTCAGCGTCGTCCCGGTTGGTGGTGCGGCATTGGCAGGTATGAATCCGGTGGTAACCGATCCTGGTGTCATTACACCGCTGCCGGTGTTGGTGCTCGCAGTGCTGGTTGAGATCGGTGCGGCGCTGGCGAAAGCGGTCGGATCGGTGGTTGTCAGGCCAAAGCCAGACGCGCCTGCTGCGGTAGGTGATATGGAAAAACTGTCTCCTGCGGACATGGCACCGGTAATTGCATAGGTGACACCGTCGATTGGTTGTGCAGCAGCAAAGGCAGCGGCTGAAGCGAAAACAGTGGGAGTATTGGTGGTGGTATCAGTAAAAGTGTAATTGCCGCCGCCATCAAGACTAAGCGTGTAGTTGTCAGGTTTCAGTGCACCCGGATTGGCAATGGTTGCTGTAATTTGCGCGCCGGCGCTGTTGCCGGCATTGGCATTCACAAGCGGAGCGGCAATCGTAAACAGGTCTTGACCCATCGCTCCGCTGACGGTCTGGCCGAGTTTGTTTTGCGCATTCAGTGCAGAGCCCAACACGATCGCAATCTGACCCAAGGTATTCTGAATCGGGGACAGTGAATTGGTGCGAAAGGCAAAGGTTCCACCCAATGTGCCACCCGGCAGATTCGCTTCGCTGATGGGTTGGGTCGTTCCGTTGACACTGAAGGCCACTTCCAGATTGGTAGGGTTGCTCGCCGACGCTACCGTAGTCAGTGAATTGGCCACAGCGCCCATCACCAGAGGCTGCCCGTTGCCGATAAATACGTTGTACATATTCCCTTCCGGAACAACAGAGACCTGAGTTTCCTGACTCAGTTTGTTAATCAGAAGGTCGCGCTGGTCAAGCAAGGTATTCGGCGGCTGATTGTTGGCCGCAGCATAACCTATCTGTATGGCCTGATTCACCGAAGCCAGTTGCTGGGCATCGGTATTGATTGTGGTGACCTCGGAACTGATCTGTGAATTGACCGTTGAGGTACTCTGATTGACCTGAGTCTGCAATGCCTGAAACTGTGAAACCAGCGTCTGAGCCGAGGACATGGCAGTCTGCATCGATGACACGGCAGAAGGATTGGCGGACAGATTTTGCAGCGATGAAAAAAAAGACTGCAGAACCGGTGACAAACCGGCCTTCGGATCGGCGACCAGATTATCCAGCGGCGTAATCAGGTTCGAGTAGGCGCTGAGCTGACTGGAAGCGGACTGCGTGGAATTGATCTGGGATGAAAGCAGCTGATTATATTGACGCACCACGGTCTGAACCTCGGTACCGTGACCGAGATAGCCGAAACTGTAACCCTGTGCCGGCGCCGCAACCTGCTGGGATACCTCCTCGCTGTAACCTGGCGTACTGGCATTGCTGATGTTTTGACCAGTAGTAGCAATGCCAATCTGCGCAGCCTGCAGCCCGGTGGATCCAATATTTAATACATTAACGCCCATGGCTTACTCGCTTAAACATTCTTTTGACGGCACTCAGTTACCTTATCGACCTGTTTCCAGAAAACTTGAACTGGAACGGTCGGTCAGGCGGAAGTGGTTTTGTTGATCACATTAATTAACTTTTTTGCATAATCCGGATCTGTGGCATAACCGGCCTTCTGCAATCCCTGCGCGAATCCATACGCATCTTTGGCATTCGCGATCACATTTTTATAGCGCTGATTCCCCTGCAGCAGCTTGGCGTAATCGTTAAAGGATTGATCGTAATTGTCGTAGGCGCGAAATTTTTCCAGCTTTTTGGTTGGTACCCCATTGACAAATTCTGTGGTGACGGCGCTGACCGTTTTACCGGTCCAGTCTTTGCCGGCCTTGATGCCAAACAGGTTATGACTGGGCTGACCGTTGGCCGCTGAAATCTGATGCTGCCCCCAACCGGTTTCCAGAGCCGCCTGACCCATCATGAAGTTGGCCGGTATGCCGGTAGCGTCACTGGCAGCCTGTGCACAACAGGTCAATTTATTCTGGAAGGCCTGCACCTGCGCCTGTGATTTGGTTAAAGTCGGTGACGCTGTTTTCAGATCCTGGGCATGTTGGGTAATCGGATTCACCACATGTGTCACCGCTGCAGCTGTTGGTGCTGCGGCAGCCGGTGCTGCGGCAGCCGGCGCTGCCGGATTTTTACCCGGCATCTGAATTCCGGCATTCACCATCATCTGTTTGGCCAGCATGTCCGACAGGCCTATGCCGCGCGAGGCAATTTTCTGGCTGATCTGCTCGTCCAGCATGGACGTAAACATCTTGCCCTGCTCGCTGTCCATCGGTCCATCAGCCGGCATGGCCTTGCGCATGCTTTTCATCATCATGCTGACAAATAACGCTTCAAACTGTTTGGCTGTTTCCTTGATCGCTGCCGGCGTATTCTTGGTCGTGGCATTCTTGAGCTCGGTCAGGCTGTTGGCGTCGACGGCCAGCTTGTCGGCAGAAGAAAGCGTTGTTGAAGAAATGGCTGTGGAAGAGATCGAATTGTTCATGTCGCACCCTAGATGATTTCCAGCTCGGCACGCAATGCGCCAGACGCTTTCATGGCCTGCAGGATCGCCAACAGGTCCTGCGGTGTAGCGCCGATCGAATTCAACGCCTTGACCACTTCAGCCAGGTTGACACCGGCTTTGACCAGCACCACCAGTCCGGGTTCTTTTTTGATTTCAATGTCGGCCTTGTCCGTGACCTGGGTGGTACCACCAGCCAGCGCATTGGGCTGAGACACGCTGGGTGTATTGGTGATGATGACCTGCAGGTTGCCGTGTGATACGGCGCAGGTATCGAGCGTGACCGCCTGATTCATAACGATCGATCCGGTCCGTGCATTCAATATCACTTTGGCGGCCATTTGCGCCGGATTGACATCGAGGCTTTCCATGTCTCCGATAAACGACACTCTGGAATCGCTGTCCATCGGTGCGTGTACCTTGATTACGCGGCCATCAAGTGCGACTGCAGTCTGGGCGCCGAACCGTTGATTCAACGCCGTGACAATCCGGGTTACGGTGGAAAAATCAGCCGCATTCATTTCCAGATGTATATATTCCCCACTACCCAGAGTGGTAGCGACCGCTTTTTCAACCGTGGCTCCGCCTGAAATCCGTCCAACACTTAAGTGATTGATCTGAACCTTGCTGCCGGCCGCCGCCGCGCCGACCCCACCGACCAGCACGTTGCCCTGCGCTATCGCATATATCTGATTGTCGGCGCCTTTCAACGGCGTCATCAGCAAGGTGCCGCCGGTTAAACTTTTCGCGTTACCCATTGAGGATACGGTCACATCCAGCATCTGGCCTGGCTGGACAAACGCAGGCAGGCTGGCAGTCACCATCACGGCAGCAATATTTTTTAGCTGCAAAGTTGGAATAACACTGGCAGGAATTGTTACGCCGAGTTGTTGCATCATGCTGACCAGACTCTGGATGGTGAACGGAGTCTGAGTGGTCTGATCACCTGTACCGTCGAGGCCGGCAACCAGACCATAGCCAATCAACTGGTTTTCCCGAACGCCGCGGATGCTGGCCAGATCCTTGATTCTCTCTGCGCAGGCCTGCCCGCTCAAAAGAATCAGAAGGACCAGAATAAAATTTTTGATGCCGGGTTTCATTGTCTGGGCCTCACATCGGAAGAATACTAAGGAAAAACCGGTCCAGAATCGACATCATCTCTGAACCGTCCAGATGTGCGTTCGTGCGGTATTCAAATTTTGCATCGGCTACCTGTGTCGAGGACACGATATTGCCAGGGATGATTGTCGATGGGGTGACCACACCGGAAAAGCGAACATATTCAGTTTCTCTGTCAAACGCCAGTTTCTTTTCCCCACTTACCCTGAAGTTGCCGTTAGCCAGCACCTCAGTAATCGTCACAGTAATTGTTCCATTAAAGGTATTGGCAAAATTGTCGCCGCCTTTTTCAGTCAGACTGTTGCTGGTTTTTGTAGCCAGACTCAACCGTCCGGTTGTCGTTGCAGGTACGCCGAACAGGCTCGGAGCTGCATAGCTGGTGGCTGCAGATTTGCTCGTGGCGTTCCCAGACGTCGTGGTACTGTTGGTGTTTTCAGCAATGGTAATGATGATCGTGTCGCCGACCATACGTGCACGAACATCTTCAAATAATGGACGGTAGGCAGTCGCCTGAAAAATTGCACCTGGATTTGCTTTGTCGCGCGGCGCTTCAGGTAAAGGTTGTGCCGTGATCGGCTTGTCGATCATTAATTTCGGTGTGACGGCACAACCGGCCAGACTGCACAGTACCGCAACAAAAAGCAAACGCGCCAGCAGCGCTGTACGGCCTGCAAAATTATTTAGCCTGATCATGACATCACCCTTTGTTCTGACACTGTGTTCACGCAGTTTTTCAACGTCATCCCGCCATTTGCACCAGACGCTGCAACATCTGATTGGAGGTGGTTATCGCCTGCGAATTCATTTCATAGGCGCGCTGGGTCTGAATCATGTTAACCAGTTCGGTTGCCACATTCACGTTGGAACCTTCCACATAATTCTGCATCAGCGTTCCAGAACCGTTCAGACCAGGTACCGTTGTATTGGGAGTGCCGGACGAACCGGTTTCGAGAAACAGGTTCTCGCCGATCGAATCCAGTCCAGCCGGATTGACAAAGGTAACCAACTGCAACGAACCGATCTGCACCGGCAACGGTGAACCGGGCTGCGTAATGGTGATCACGCCGTCATTGCCGATTGTCAGGGAAGTGGCCGTGGCCGGAATTGTGACGGCCGGCTGTATCGGATACCCGCTGGCGGTCACAAGCTGCCCCTGGTTATCGAGCTGAAACGAGCCGTCGCGTGTATAAGAGGTCGAGCCATCCGGCATGAGCACCTGAAAGAAACCACTGCCGTTAATGGCCACGTCTTTGGCATTGCTGGTCAGCTGCGGAGAGCCCTGAGTAAAAATTCTTTCGGTAGCAATCGGACGGGTTCCCAGTCCGACCTGCATGCCGCTTGATATCTGAGTCTGCTGTGTACTTTGGGCACCGGGCTGACGAATGGTCTGATACATCAGATCTTCAAACACGGTACGGGTACTTTTAAAGGCCGTGGTGCTGACGTTGGCGAGATTATTCGCAATCACATCCATCGATGTCTGCTGCGCATCCATCCCCGTTTTGGCTGTCCATAATGAGCGTATCATTTGCTTCCCCTTACCTGTTCAATTAATCGTATTTCAGGACAGACTTACAATCGAGCTTGCCTTGGCATCGCTGGCCTGCGCATTGGTTA
Source organism: Oxalobacteraceae bacterium (assembly GCA_043758755.1). GTDB lineage: Bacteria > Pseudomonadota > Gammaproteobacteria > Burkholderiales > Burkholderiaceae_D > Solimicrobium. The sequence goes on along the minus strand of JAYVMW010000047.1, from coordinate 34,592 downwards.
ACATCTGCATGTGTATATCAAACTGCCGCGCCAGTGAAATCATGGTAACGAGCGACTCCACCGAATTCACGTTGCTGCTTTCTATCGAACCACCTATTACTGCCACGTTCGGATCGGCATCCGGCTGCGAGCCGTCTTTGGTGCGGAACAACCCGTCATCACTGCGTACCAGCGTATTCTCCGGCGGATTGACCAGTTTCAATCTGCCGATCAGAGTGCTGTTTGCCACTAAATTCCCAACCGGAATGGTGGCAACGGTGCCATCCTTGGCGATTGTGACTGTGACATCCGGCGGAATTGTGATATCTCCGCCTTCGCCCACCACGTTTAAACCGCGCGGTATCTGCAGTACACCGTTCTCATCGGTTTTCAGGCTGCCGGCGCGGGTATAGGCTTCCTTGCCGTCCTTGCCCTGCACCACCAGCCAGCCACTGCCCTGCACTGCCACATCCAGAGCCCGGCCGGTTTCATGAGTGACACCGGGAGTGAAATCGGCACCGGTGGTCGCATTCACCACAAAAGACTGCACCGGCAGATCGGTACTGAGTTTCGGCACGGCCCTAAATGAATCCATTTGCGCCTTGAAACCGTCGGTGCTGATGTTGGCCAGGTTATGGGTGACGGTATCCATCTGGGCCAGCGTATGCTTGCCGCTGGTCAGGGAGGTGTAGATCAGTTTATCCATGGCACACTTTCAATTCCGGTCAATACTGTTAGCGTAAGGTCACCAGCGTCTGCGTGATCTGATCCTGTGACTTGATGGTCTGGGCATTGGCCTGATAGTTCTGCTGGGCCGTGATCATGTTGACCAGTTCGGAGGTCAGGTCGGTGGTTGAATTTTCCACCGCACTGGACTGCAGCGTGCCCAGGCTACCGCTACCGGGTGTGCCGAGCAACGGCGTGCCGGACGCCGCCGAAGCGTACCACTGGTTATTACCGGCATTTTTCAGTCCGCCCGGATTGACAAAATTATCGAGCACAACCTGACCCAGAGTCTGGGTTTCACCGTTGGAGTAGGTGCCGGTAATAATACCGTTGGCACCGGCGCTGAACTGGGTGAGCTGACCTGACGCATAGCCATCCTGGATCTGCGAATTGACGCCTGAAATTGTGCCGTATTGCGTTGCGCCGGTAAATCCCACATTAACGGCCAGAGCGTTGGCACCATTGGTCAATGGCATGGCCAGGGCTATCGTATTGGCTGGCGCAGGAGGCGAAGCCGCCAAAATACTGGTAGCACTATCAAGTGCACCACTTGCATTAAATGAAAATTGACCTACTGCGCCAGCTGGCACGCCGGCTACTGGCGGTGCAGGTATTACTTGCGTTCCATCCAGTGTGGCAAAAACATTCCACTTATCTTCAGCCGGAACCCCACTGACGCCATTTTGAACATAATAAGTCTGCAGTGCATGCGTGTTGCCCAGACTGTCATAAACCGTGACTGAGTTTGAATAATTATAGGTAGTTGGATCAGTCGCATTGAATGCGTTTATCGGCTTTACCGAAGTGGAATCCAGATTAAGCTGCGTTTGCACGGTTGAAGTAACCTTGGGTGGCAAATTGGCAGCATTGATGACCAGGTTGGTCGTCGAACCGGTACTCAGGACGCCACTGGTGTTGGCATTGTAGCCCTGCACATTGGAGCCGTTGGCAGTCACGATCGCGCCGTTCGCATCCAGATGGAACTGACCTGAACGGGTGTAACTGACGGTTCCGTTGGTGCTGAGCTGGAAAAAACCGTTGCCGTTGATGGCAATATCCAGCGGATTGTTGTCGGTGGAAATCGACCCTTGCGTGAATTGCTGGGCAATCGCCGATGATGAGACACCGATGCCGACCGGCGCTGCGCCGCCCCCGCCCAGGGAATTCGCGTACACATCGGAAAACTGAATGTCGGACGCCTTGTAACCTACCGTGCTGGCATTGGCGATGTTGTTACCGATAACACTTAACTGTTCCGACGCGGCAGACAAGCCACTGAGTCCCTGATCAAAAGACATAATATTTCCCCTGTTCTATTTACGTAAATTCATACAAAACAATTCAAATCACTGCAATTTTTTTTGCTCAAGCGTCAAAGAATCTGCAGCACATCGGAATAATTGGTCGGTCCCACATTCGCAACATTCAATTGGATTCCGGCTGTGGCACTGTTTGACACGGATGACACCAGTCCGACTGACAGCGCCGTCGCGGTCACGGCGGCACTGCCGTTTGCCGCGGTCACTGTAAAGGTGTATTGACCGTCCGGCGCGGTTGTACCAGCCGAGGTCTGGCCATTCCAGTTAATGGCCGACTGACCCGAAGGCAAACTGCCAAGGTTCATCGTATCGACTACGTTGCCGGAAGAATCTTTGATGACCGCCTGCACGTTGGCCGCAGCAGATGCGAGGTTGACACCAAACTGGCCAGCCCCTCCACTCAGGGTTATGGCGTTGCCTGGCACCACAACGCTTTTACCGATCAGATTGGCGGCCTGCAGTGATTGCGATGAATTCATTGCACTGACCAGCGTGTTGAGCGAGGAATTCATCGAACTGATGCCTTGCGTGGTAGACAACTGCGCCATCTGGGAGGTCACCTGGGCGTTATCCATCGGATTGAGCGGATCCTGATTCTTCAGTTGAGTCAACAGCATCGTCATGAACTGGTTCTGGATGGCAGCCGCACTGCCTGCAGCAGGTACCGTACTGGTAGAGGCTGGATTCATGGTGTTGAGCAAAGCTGATGAAACCGAGTTGATTGTCGTGGCCATTTCGACTCCTGGTGTAATTTTAAAATCTGTTAAAAATTCGATAGCTGATTGTAGAACCTATAGAACCTATAGAACCTGATTACTGACCGATGGTCAGCGCTTTCATCATCATGGTCTTTGCCGCGTTCATGGTATCGACGTTGGTCTGATACGAGCGCGAGGCCGAAATCATGTTGACCATTTCATCGACGACATTCACATTCGGCATGGCCACATACCCGTTGGCGTCGGCCAGCGGATGCTGCGGTTTGTATACCATTTGCGGCGGACTCGGATCATCCACCACCTTCTGCACCGTTACACCGGTGGCATTGTCATTACCAACCGGCACTGCAGAAAACACCACCTGCTTGGCCTTGTATGGCTGACCGTCGGAACTGGTTACACTGTCCGCATTGGCCAGATTGCTGGCGACCACGTTCAGGCGCTGCGACTGCGCGCTCATGGCCGAACCGGTTACATTAAAAACATCAAACAGTGACATGGTCTGCTCCTTGCCTAATTATGCGTTGTTTAATTCTGCAGCACAGCCAGCATGTTATGGATCTGCGCGGTAATGAGCGTCACAGAAGCCTCATAACGCACACCATTGTCGGCAAACTGCATGCGTTCCTTGTCAATATCAACATCATTGCCATCGATACTGCCCTGCTGATCATTGCGAAACTGCGCAGCGCCAGCCAGGGCACCGCCAGGCTTGCCGGCCTGGTGTGCATCGGAAGTAACAGTCAGCGGCAACGCCGCCTTCATACCCGGTCTGGATTGCGACACCTGCTGCAGGGTCTGGGAAAAATTGATGTCACGCGCCTTGTAATTCGGCGTATCGGCATTGGCTATATTAGAGGCCAGCAATTCCTGACGCGCTTCGCGCACCTTTAATGCAGATTCTTGCATGTTCAATAATTCGTTCAGTCCTGATGGCATGATCTGCTCCCCTTTCCAATCCACTCTCGGAATTTTCTACTGATCATTCTATTCATGTCAGCGCAATCTGAATGCGCAATCAGGCCCTGAATTTGTGTTCTGTTCTCAGTTTTAATATCAGGTTGGCGCTTTAGAATTTGCCTGTATAAACAGACCAGCAAATTTTGCGGAGTCAGCAATGAAATCGATAATGGGCACTATGTCAAAAATTAATTTGTCGAAACGACATGCAAGTCAGTTAATGCTGACATTGAGTCTGTGCGCCCTGTCATTGTGCGCACCTGCTGCGCAGGACGGCGCTGAAAAACAGAATACCCAGGAACTGCGTGAGACCGTCAAACAGTTTTTGCTGCGCGAATCCACTGGTTTGCCCGGCACGGTCAGTGTCGACGTAGGCGCCATCGATTCACGACTGACTCTGGCGCATTGTGCCGCCCTGGAAACCGCGCTTCCCGGCGGTAGCCGCCTGTGGGGCAAAGTCAGTGTGGCAGTACGCTGTACCGATCCAAGCCGCTGGTCCATTTATGTCCCGGCCACGGTCAGAGTGACAGGAACTTATTATGTCTCTGCCCGACCCGTCACGCAGGGACAGACCTTAAGTGAAGCTGACATTACCGCGCTGCAGGGTGATCTGACCAGCATGTCTAACGGTGTTGTCACCGAATCGGCCCAGGCTGTCGGCCATACCTCAACCATGTCGCTCGGCGCGGGCATACCATTTAGAAAGGACAGTCTGCGCCTGCAACCGGTTGTTATTCAGGGGCAGGCGATCCGTTTAATGTCGAATGGTTCCGGTTTCAGGGTCTCTACAGAAGGTCAGGCGCTCAACAGCGCCAGTGAAGGACAGCTTGTCAAAGTGAAAATCAATTCGGGCCAGGTTTTGTCCGGAATGGCCAAAGCGGGGGGAATTGTCGAAGTTAACAATTAAAAAAACAAAGATTTGCATTCGAAATAGTTGACTCTGACGTAACATATCAATGCGCAACTTTCCATGCCGATTAAAGTTTTTTTGGATTGCGTCGATAAAAAGCCATGAAGCCGAAAATCCTACTATTCCGAGGTAACCACGATGACCACTATTGACACAAAATCAAGTCCACCACTGCAACCGGCCGGTTCACCGCCGACCAAAGCAAGTACCGGAACAACCGATATCTCAACGACATCGAATAACGGTACCAGCAGCGCAACGACTTCAGCCAGCACTCCATCGACCGGCAGTACGGTTACGACGCTGTCCACCATCTCAACCCAGTTGCAGGCAGCTCAGGCCGCTACCGGACCGGATGCCGTTTTTTCAACCAGCAAGGTCAATGAAATCAAACTGGCCATTTCCGAAGGACGCTTTCAGGTCAATTCTGCAAAAGTAGCCGACGGATTGCTTGACAGTGTGCATGATCTGCTGGGATCGCGCCAGCGCAGTTCAACGCAGTAGATATTAATCAGCCACCTTAAAGAAACCGAAATTTGCCATGAATACATTATTGATCTGCATTCAAAATGAATCTTATGCCATGGCAGCACTGATTGAGGTGTTGAAACTGGAGCAGGCTGCTTTGACGCAGGCACCATCTCTGGAGTTAATGGAAGAAATTAATGCACTGACCCAGAAAAAAAACCAGCAGATCGCTACGATCACACAATTGGGCAAGTTGCGAAAAAATGAAATCGCCCGCCTGGGCTTCCCCGTTACAGATAATCCGGCACCACAATGGTTGCAGGATCAAGTGCAAAAAGACTGTTGGGATCAACTAGTTGGCCACACCAGAAAAGCCAATGAACTCAATCGCGTGAACGGTTTGCTGATTTCCAAACACCTGTTGCGCAATCAGACCACATTGCAGGTTCTGTACAGAAACCACCAGGGTTCATCCATGCCTTCATTGTATGGCGCAAATGGGCAGTCGGATTCGAGACGCAGTGTTATGCGTGGATTTGTGGCTTAGGTTTTTTTAGATTGCTGGTCGGGCTACCTCCGACTCCAGGCACAAGAAATAACCACAGACAGCAACTACGAAGATTTAATTCAAGGCTTACCCGAATTAATCGGCACCTCAGTCAGCTTCTCAGGCAACAACGACAAAATCGTAATTTTAACGCGCCGATTACTGGCCCGCCCCTCAGCAGTATCATTCGACCCGACCGGCGTTTTTGCCCCCTGCCCAATCGCAGTCAAGCGGTCTTCACCGATACCGTTATCCATAAACAACCGCACCACGCTGCCGGCCCGCATGGCTGACAGTTCCCAGTTGGAGGGAAACATCGTGCTTTTGATCGGTGCATTGTCGGTATAACCTTCCACCTGAATTTGGTGCGTATCACTGGCCAGCACCGAGGCGATCGCCGCCAGTGCCTGACTCGATTGCGCTGTCAGTTTTGCGTCACCCACCGAAAACAGCACGCTGGCATTGATGTCAATCGCGATGCCTCGACTGCTTTGAGTTACGCGCACCTTGCCTTCGCGAATCAGGGGGGCCAGGGCACTTAATATCCCATGCGCCAGGCCGGTCATTTTTTCGCGTTCCTGTTTCAGCGGCTCCGCCACGGTGGTGGCGGGTTTTCTTCTGATTTCCGACAGTCCTGGCCCTGGCCCATTGCCTACCCCAATACCCGGACCGGTGCCGGTACCTGGGCCCAGATTCGGAATGGGTACGGCGGTGGTATCGCTGGCTTCCTTGAATTTGCCAAATGCCACCACTACTGAATCCGACATGACGCGGTATTTGCCTTCGTTGAGTGAAGACAGCGAATACATCACCACAAAAAAGGCAAACAGGAGAGTGATGAAATCGGCATACGAAACCAGCCAACGATCATGATTGACCGCGTCGTCAGTGTGCCTGCGCGTGCGCCTGCTCCTACCCATAGCTGGTAACCCGTTCTTCGATCACGCGAGAATTCTCACCGGCGGCGATACTGTAAAAAATATCGGCCAGCATTTCTCTTTTCTCTACGTCACGTCCAAGCTGCTCCTTAAGTTTGTGCGCGACCGGCAGAAACACCAGATTCGCCAATCCCACACCGTAAATCGTGGCAACGAATGCCACCGCAATCCCGGCGCCCAGTTTGCTGGGCTCGGATAAATTTTCCATGACGTGGATCAGACCCAGTACCGCACCCAGAATACCTATAGTCGGCGCATAGCCGCCAGCCGAATCCCAGACCCGTACTGCAGCGCGCTGATAGACTTCATAGGCGGCAATATCGACTTCCAGGATTTCCCTGATGCGCTCCGCTTCCACGCCATCAATCACCATGCGCAATCCCTTGGCCACAAACGGGTCCTTGGTCTGGCGCAGGTAGCGCTCCAGACTCAGCACACCTTCGCGGCGCGCAGTCATATTCCACAACAGCGCATCGCGGGTCAATTTTTGCCGGTCATCGACTGGCGTCTTGAAAACATTGGCCAGCATGCGCACACTGCGCACAAAAGTCGGCATGCGGCTTTGCACCAGAACCGCGCCGAGCGTGCCGCAAAATACGATCAGAAACGCTGCCGGCTGCAGCAGCGATGATGGATGCGCGCCCTCAACGATCTGCCCGAACAGCAGCCCCGAGATTGCCAGTACAAAACCCGCTATGCTTGACCAGTCCACGCCTGCTCTCTTAAAAATGCCCGCAAGCGGGCAACCGCCTGGGTATGCAATTGAGATACCCGTGATTCAGAAACCCCCATCACGGCACCGACTTCCTTGAGATTCAATTCCTGTTCGTAGTACAAACCCATCAACAGCTTTTCCCGGTCCGGCAGCGCATCAATGGCAGCGATTACAGTAGCCCTGAAATCGCCGCGCAACAGGCTTTGCAGCGGATCACCCGAAACATCGGTGCAATACCGGTCCAGAAAATGTTCCTTGCTTTCCGTATCATGAAAATCTTCGTAGTACACCAATTGGTGACCGGTGCTTTCCGACAGCGTTTCCTGATATTCCGACAGCGGAATTTTGAGCTGCTTGGCAACCTCGGTTTCAAGAGGCGCACGGCCCAGACGCTGCTGCAATAGCTGAATCGCTTCTTCAATCTTGCGCATGGACTGACGCACGCCGCGCGGCAACCAGTCACTGCTCCGGAGTTCGTCCAGCATTGAACCGCGGATGCGCTGAACTGCATAAGTTTCAAATTGCGCGCCATGATCATCTTCATAACGGGTAATGGCGTCGAGCAGGCCGATCATGCCGGCCTGGATCAGGTCGTCGACTTCCACACTCGGCGGCAGTTTTGCTTTTAACTGAAATGCCAAGCGTTTCACCAGCGGAGCATGGGTGCTCAGCAAGTGGTTTTTATCTGTTTTCCCTGCAGCGTTATACATTAATAATGGTTAAATCATTTAAATTGTGGATGCAAATTCGTTTGCGGCAATCATATTTTGGGCCAGTCGAGAAAATGCCATGGCAGCACCGGCACCGGGATAGGCATCCATCACTGACTGGCCTGAACGGGTGGCGCGCCGCAGATAATCATCTTGCGGAACATAGCCAAAAAAATGAATCGGAACCGACAAAAAGTTACCTGCCGCCTGCGACATCGCATCATACACGCGATGTGCTTCAAATTCATTGACTCCCGTGACTAATAATCCATAGGCGCGTCGACCCAGTCTGACATGAGCGCGCTTGATCAGGCTGTAGGCATTTTTAATCGAATCCGGTTGATTGGTTACCTGAATCACAATTTCCCCTTCTTCAAGCGCACTGGCTTCGAGACGACTGAGCTCACTCAACTCACCATCCACCAACACGATATCGACACTGTTACCCAGATTTTCAACAACTTTGTTCAGTTTAGTCAAAAGTGGGTAATTTGGCTGAATATTTGCAGCAGTGTTCTGATAACGACACATGCTGGCCAGTTTGAAACCCTGCGCAGTCGTTACGGTTGCCTGTGCAAGGGTGCGTTTTTGCAGTGCCACATCGGCCAGCGTGGTATTGATCTGCTGGTCCAGCCAGCGCGCTGTGCTCACACCGCTTTCACGCGCGTCGAGCAGCACCACGTCATGTCCCTGCCTGGACAAACCTGACGAAAGATTAACTAAAGTTGCGTTTTTCTCATCGCCAGTCAATGCCGACAAAAAAGTCACAAAGCGTGGGCGGGCACCGAACAGCATGCGCCGCAAACCTTCTGCCTGATCAAAATTAGCCAAGAGACACCTCGCGCAGTGTGGATTGTTTTTGCGCAGCAGCGCCAGCCATGAGCATCGGTAGTTCATCATCGTTAAACTGGAAGGCCGGCTGGTCGCGCTTGAATTTGAATGCATGGTCGACCAGGTACTGTTTATTGGCAAGGTGCAGATCTTCGGGAACACGCTGGCCATTGGCCAGATAGTACATAGTCAGTTTGTGGCGGATGACGGCATCCAGAACCGAACCGATGTGCGCAGCTTCATCCATTTTGGTAATGATGCAGCCGGACAGACCTGAACCCTGATACGAACGGATGACTTCGGTGAGTGTTTCGCCGTTCGAGGTCGCATTCAGGCACAGCAGTTTATTTACATTGGCACCGGACAGCATGGCTACCTGTTCGGAGACCAGTTTGTCGCGCTGACTCATGCCGACCGTATCGATCAACACGGTATGCTTGTTCTTGAGCTCTTTCAACGCAATGCGCAGGTCGGCTTCATCCTTGACCGCATGGACCATTACGCCCAGAATTTTTCCATAGATGCGTAACTGTTCGTAGCCGCCAATCCGGTATCCATCGGTAGTGATCAGCGCCAGTTTGGAAGCGCCGTGCCGCATTACGCAGCGCGCTGCCAGTTTGGCAGTCGTGGTGGTTTTGCCGACACCGGTCGGACCGACCAGGGCAAATACGCCACCTGATTCGAGCATGTCGCTGTCACAGGTGATTGATTTCAGATTATTGGCCAGAATTGATTTGATCCACACCAGGCCCTGCTCCAGATTACCCGATTTGGGCATGTTTTCGATCAGGTGACGTGACAGGCTGGCAGAGAAGCCGGTATTGAGCATTTCGCGCAGCAATTGTGCCTTGTGCGGTTCCTTCTTCTGGGTATTGCCCCAGCTGATTTCGGCCAGCTGTTCCTGCATCATGCCGCGCATGGCGCGCAGCTCGGCCATCAATTCCATGGCGCCAGCACTCTCACCTGACTGCGCAACAACAGGCGCAGCCGGACTCATCTCCGGTGCAGCTTCATGTGCCGATTCGCGCACCGGCTTGTGTGTTTCGCCCTGTTTCTTTCTGATCGCGAACCGGCTTTGCGACTGCAGAATCGGGTGGCTGTGAGCCTGATTTTTGGTAGTGGCAAGCGGTTCGGCCGGGCTGTCGTTGAGTTCGTCCATGTCTTCGTCAGCCAGGGCCAGTATCTCAACCTGTCCATTGACATTGCGGTTCGAAATAATGACGGCATCCGGCCCCATGGCATCGCGCAATTTATTCAGGGCTTCCCTTGAGGTTGCAGCGTAAAACCGTTTCACATTCATGATTGTCCTCCGACCAGACTGGTAACTTTAATTGTTTTTGATTCAGGTATTTCTGCATGCGACAACACGCGCAGCTGCGGCAGCGAACGTTTCAGGAACCGCGCCAGCAGTTGGCGCAATCCGGCCGGCACGATCAGTACCGGTGTCAAACCCATTTGTTCCTGATGACGGCTGGCCAGTTCGGTCTGACTGAGTATCGTGTCAGCCAGTCCCGGCTCCAGACCAACGCCATCGACACCGCCACTTTGCAGTGCCTGCGCCAGCAGTCGTTCCAGATGGCTATCCAGACTCATCACGGACAGTTCATTGGTGCCTGGGAACAGTTGTTGTACGATGGCCCGGCCGAGTGCAACCCGCACCAGACTGGTCAGTTCATTGGTGTCCTGGGTCTGGATCACATTTTCAGCCAGCGTTTCAATAATGGTGCGCATGTCGCGGATATGCACGCCTTCAGACAGCAGGTTTTGCAGAATTTTCTGGAATGAAGGCAGAGGCAGCAGTTTCGGTATCAGATCTTCCACCAGTTTCGGCGCTTCTTTGGCAACGTAATCAAGCAGTTGCTGCACTTCATGGCGTCCCAGCAATTCGGCCGCATGCGAGGTAATCAAATGATTCAGATGGGTGGCAACTACCGTGCCGGCGTCGACCACGGTATAACCCATCGACTGAGCCGATTCGCGGCGTGCCGCATCAATCCAGACCGCCGGTAGTCCAAAGGCCGGATCGACAGTAGGGCGGCCTTCCAGCGTGCCGCTGACCATGCCCGGATTAATGGCCAGAAACTGGCCCGGAAACGCTTCGCCGGATCCCATTTCCACGCCTTTGAGGCTGATGGTGTAGGAAGTTGGCTTGAGTTCCAGGTTATCGCGGATATGCACCGGCGGTGACAGGAAGCCAATATCCTGGGCAAATTTTTTGCGTATGCCTTTGATGCGTTTTAACAGTTCACCGCCCTGCCCTTTATCGACCAGCGGTATCAGGCGGTATCCGACTTCCAGACCCAGAGTGTCGACTGGCAGAACATCCTGCCAGGTTGCTTCTTCATTTTCTACCGGCGCAGCTTCGGTCGGCACCGGCACGGCCTGCTCGGCTTCGAGTTTGGTGCGTTCCTTGATCATATACGCGCTGCCACCGAGCACTGCGGCAAAAAACAGAAACGCAATGTGCGGCATACCGGGAATAACGCCCATGCCGCCGATGATGACAGCAGTAATCAGCAAGACCTGCGGCTTGGACAGCAACTGCACGATTAACTGATCGCCGATATTCTTGTCACTGGCCACCCTTGAAACCACGATACCGGCGGCAGTCGAAATGATCAGCGAAGGAATCTGTGCCACCAGACCGTCACCGATGGCCAGCAATGTGTAATTTTTCAGTGCGGTGGCGAAATCCATGTCGTGCTGCACCAGACCGACCACCAGACCACCGACGACGTTAATTACGGTAACCATAATCCCGGCAATCGCATCACCACGCACGTATTTGCTGGCACCATCCATGGCGCCGTAAAATTCGGCTTCCTGGGCGACTTCGGTACGGCGCCGGCGGGCTTCCTGCTCCTGAATTAGACCGGCATTCAGGTCGGCGTCGATCGCCATTTGTTTACCCGGCATGGCATCCAATGCAAACCTGGCGCCGACCTCGGCAATCCGGCCTGCACCCTTGGTTACTACGGTGAAGTTAATAATGGTCAAAATCACAAACACCACGATACCAACGGCATAATTACCACCGATCAGGAAATGGCCGAACGCTTCAATCACCTTGCCGGCCGCATCCGGTCCGGTATGGCCTTCAGTCAGCACCACACGGGTAGAAGCCACGTTCAAAGACAGACGCAACATGGTACTGACCAGCAGCACGGTAGGAAATACCATGAAGTCGAGCGGCTTGACCGTATAAAAACTGGTCATGAGCACAATGATAGACAGCGCGATATTGAAACTGAAAAAGATATCCAGCACGAAAGCCGGCAGCGGCAACACCATCATTGCCAGTATCATCACGATCAACAATGGCGCAGTAAGCGCTTTGCTGTTGAGCATATCCATCTCGCGCATCCAGCCTGGCAACAGGTTATTCATCTGCGGACTCCTCATCCAGATCCGACATACCCTGTTTGGCCAGTTTCAGTTTGATGGCGGCTTCAGAGGTCGGATCGAGCTCTGCCGGCACGTCGATACTGTCCGGCTTTTGTGGCACCAGACCACCAAACGATTTAAAGGTACGCAACTGGAATACATAGGCCAGCACTTCCGCCACTGCGGTATACAGCGCTTCGGGAATCTGTGCATTGAGTTCCGCATGGGCATACAGGGCACGTGCCAGCGGAGGCGCTTCCATGAACGGAATATGATGTTCGGCGGCGATTTCGCGAATGCGCGCTGCCACCAGATCCATCCCTTTGGCAACTACAACCGGTGCATTCATGCGCCCTTCCACGTACTTCAGTGCCACGGCATAGTGCGTAGGATTGGTGATCACCACATCGGCGGTCGGAATCTTGCTCATCATGCGCCGGCGTGCCATTTCGCGCTGCTGCTGACGGATTTTTGCCTTGATCTGCGGGTTACCGTTAGCTTCCTTGTTTTCCTGGATCACTTCCTGACGGGTCATTTTCATCTTGTTGGCATAGCTGCGTAACTGGAATGGCACATCAATGGCCATGATGACGATCAGTCCGCTGGCGATGGAGATGAAACAAACAACAGCCAGATTGGCCACATGGTTGATTCCCGCTTTGGAAGATTCTGTGACCAGCCCGATGATGGCGCCGTAGTGGCTCTTCATTACAAGATACGCAACCGTGCCGACGATGAGCGCCTTGCCCAGTGCCTTTAACAGTTCCACCAAGGCCCGTACCGAAACCATGCGTCCCAGTCCTGGTATCGGGTTCATGCGTTCAAAATTGGGGATCAGAGCCTGCAGGGAAAACAGCCAGCCGCCCAGCAGCGCCGGGGACAGCAGCGCCACGACCACCAGTATGCCGCCCAGCGGTGCCAGAGCCAGAGCCATTTGCAGCACGTGGCTGCGCTGCATGTCGAACAAAAGTGCCATGTCGAAGGCCATGCCACGTTCAAAATGAAGTGAATTGCTCAGCATGTTGCTGATCTGTTTCACAATTTCGCCGCCGCTCATCCACAGTCCAACTCCGGCAGCCATCAACAGCAGCGCCGTACCCATTTCACGCGAGCGTGGCACATCTCCTTCTTCACGGGCTTTCTCAAGCCGCCGCGAGGTAGCCTGTTCAGTTTTTTCTAAGCCGCTCTCATCTGCCATCATCCACACCCGTGATCGATTTAACCGTCAACTCGCACGCCAGAACGGCGCGCAGTCTCATACAGGCTCGATTATTGGCTGACTGGCCCAAATGGCATCGGATGAATACAGGCTCTAATACCCTTTATTTTGAATTTTGATTTGTATTGCAATTAAAAAATAAGCAACAGATTAGGCGGATTTCTTATTTCAACAGATCGTTTCAGCCGTATACTGTGCCGATCAGTCCTCCCCGATAACAATGAGAATATACAACCGTTCATGACAGACAGTTCGCTGTATCCAACGCCAATCCCGACCTTTCCGTTCAGAGCTGCAGACCTGCTGGCCGGACTGTCGGTGGCCAGTATTTTGCTGCCGGAAGCCGTGGCCTATGCCGCAATCGCCCATCTTCCGATTCAGGCTGCCATCAGTGCCATGCTGGTTGGTCTGCTGTGCTATGCAGTACTTGGCGCATCCCGTTTTGCGATTGTTTCCCCGACCTCGTCGTCGGCCACACTGGTCGCCGCAGCCGCCCTGTCACTGCTGCCCGGCGGCAGCGGTCAGCAGGTCGCGCTGAGTTTTGCCCTGATCATTCTGACCGGTGGCGGACTGATACTGGTGGCATTTGCACGTCTGGGACGACTGTCGGCGTTTGTTTCACGTCCGGTGCTGCGCGGATTTTCGTTTGCGCTGGCAGCCACCATCATCATCAAACAGCTGCCCAAAATACTGGGTGTCAATGCCAGCGGCTCGAACCCGTTCATGCTGCTGGCCGATCTGGTCACTACCATGCAGGACTGGTCATGGTGGAGTTTGGCCTGGGGCATAGGTGCGCTGGCGCTGCTGACCGGATTGAAACGCACAACCCGGATGCCGGCCGCTTTTGTGGTGCTGGCTCTTGGCATCGGGCTGTCGTATGGCCTGGACCTGTCGCATCTGCATGTGGCCACGGTCGGTCATTTCAGTCTGGAAGTGCCGGTTCCGGGTTTGCCGGTTCTGAAATTGAAACAGTGGCTGGACGCCGCAGAACTGGCCGGTGGTTTGCTGGTGATCATTTTTTCGGAATCCTGGGGCAGCATTCGCGGTCTTGCCATTAAACATGGCGATCATGTCGAACCGAACCGCGAACTGTTTGCATTAGGAGCGGCCAATTTTTTTTCCGGTCTGATGCAGGGTATGCCGGTCGGTGCCGGATTTTCAGGCAGCGTCGCCAACGAATCCTCCGGCGCGCAGAGCCGATGGGCCGGGGTCTGCGCTGCAGCCGCTGTGTTGTTGCTGATTCTGATTGGCAAACCGCTCATCGAACATATTCCGGAACCGGTATTGGCAGCCACTGTGGTTGGCGCACTGCTTCATGCGCTCAATCCACAACCGATACTGGAGTTATGGCGTATTAACCGCGATCAGTACCTGACTCTGGGAGCCATCGTTTCGGTGCTGTTTTTCGGTGTGCTGCACGGCATGCTGATTGCAGTCGGCCTTTCGATTGCCTCAGCAATCCGCACATTCAGCCAGCCCGCAGTACGGGAATTAACAGAACTGGATCACACACGCAATTATGTGGACCGCGAAAATCATCCAGAGGCACAACCGCATCTCCACATTCTGATTCTGCGTCCTGAAGAACCGCTGTTTTTTGCCAGTGTGGACGGTATCATGGATGTGGTCAGATTCAATGTACACCAGCGTGCCGACTGCAAAATCGTCATACTGAGTCTGGAACAAAGCAGCGATCTGGACAGCAGCGCACGCGACAGCCTCATCGAGTTATGCCTGCAATTGAAGCAGCTCGGCATCGTTCTGCTGCTGGCGCGCGTCAAAGATCCGGTGCGCCATTTGCTGGCTGAAACTGCCGGCAACC
Organism: Oxalobacteraceae bacterium; assembly: GCA_043758755.1. Taxonomy (GTDB): domain Bacteria; phylum Pseudomonadota; class Gammaproteobacteria; order Burkholderiales; family Burkholderiaceae_D; genus Solimicrobium. Next base: position 19,345 of record JAYVMW010000047.1, on the reverse strand, counting down.
TGTTTAATGACAACCTGTTCTGGAGTGTGGCCGATGCGGCCCTGCAGGCTGAGAAATTACTATGAACGAATCACACCAAACCGATTTTGCACAACTGTCCCCGGAGTGCGTGCTGGATGCCATCGACGCCTTGGGTTTTGTCACCAACGGACGCCTGCTGGCTCTGAACAGTTATGAAAACCGTGTGTATCAGGCCGGCATTGAAGACGCACTGCCGCTGGTGGCGAAATTTTATCGGCCGTTGCGCTGGTCCGATGCAGCGATTCTGGAGGAACATCAGTTCGTGTCAGAACTGGCAGAGAAGGAAATTCCGGTGGTGCCGGCGCTCTTCAGGCAGAATCAGTCACTGCATTATTTCAACGGCTACCGCTATGCCGTATTTGCCCGTCATGCCGGACGGGCACCGGAACTGGATCATCCGGGCGTACTGGAATGGCTGGGGCGCTTCATCGCTCGCATCCACGCGGTCGGAGCGCGCAGTGCCTATTTGGCCCGGCCTGCAATCAACCCACAGACTTTCGGCATCGCTTCACGGGATTTCCTGATCAGTCACCAGTTCATTCATGCTGATCTGAGCCAGGCGTACCAGACCACCTGTGCGCAACTGCTGGATGAAGTGCAGCGCAGCTTTGACCGGGCCGGCAACATTGCGCAGATCCGCCTGCATGGCGACTGCCACCTTGGCAATGTATTGTGGACCGATGCCGGTCCCCACTTTGTCGATTTTGACGACAGCCGCATGGGGCCGGCGATTCAGGATTGCTGGATGCTGCTGTCAGGCTCGCGCGCTGAAATGACGACACAGCTGTGTGACGTGGTAGCCGGTTATGAAGATTTTTGCGATTTCAACCCGAATGAAGTACAACTCATTGAAGCGTTGCGCAGCCTGCGACTGCTGCATTATTCAGCCTGGCTGGCGCAGCGCTGGGAAGATCCGGCATTCAAACAGGCTTTCCCCTGGTTTAATACCCAGCATTACTGGCAAAACCGGATACTGGAAATGCGCGAACAACTGGCGGTGATGGATGAGGCGCCACTGAAAATCTGAGCAACGACAAAACATTGACGTATTTCACTGTCAAAATGATACTTTTTCATTGCAATATTAAAATTTCCATCAAAAAACATTCACATTGTCACTACTTATTTGCTAGCATTGCGGCTAAATTTGGCTGTTCAATCAAGACCTTGCAATATTACAACGACAACAACTCACTCATGTTGCATAAAATAACCACTTCTGCTGCACCGCATGGCTACTGATAAAGAATTATCCGATTTTCTGGAAGGTGTGGAGCGACGCGCGTTCAAGCAGGCCATCTACGCTGTGCGCAATGAAGAATCGGCTCTGGATATAGTCCAGGATGCGATGATCAAACTGGCAGAAAAATATGGCGACAAACCGGCAGAAGAGATTCCGCTGTTGTTTCAGCGCATACTGCAAAACACCATTCTGGATTTTTTTCGGAGAGAAAAGGTTCGCAGTACCTGGGTCAGCCTGTTTTCCAACATCATTTCCCGCAAAGAGGGCAATGAAGATTTTGATATTCTTGAAAATTTTGAATCCGAGGAAGGGACCGAAGCATCCGAATCAAGCGCTGACAAGGTAGAACGGGAACAAATGTTAACGCTTTTGGATGCAGAAATACAAAAACTGCCGGCACGTCAACGGGAAGCCTTCCTCATGCGTTACTGGGAAGACATGGATGTTGCAGAGACTGCAAACGCAATGGGATGTTCTGAGGGAAGCGTGAAAACGCATTGTTCAAGAGCCACTCACGCACTGGCCAAATCTCTTAAAGCCTTAGGAATACAATTATGAATACCGTTATCAACAAATCATCGTCTTTGCCCAATGATGAGCTTGAATTTGCTTACAATGTGCGCCGCGCGCTCGATGAGCGCCTGAATTTTTTGCCTGAAAGTACAGTAAATCGCCTCTCCGAAGCCCGCAAAATGGCCATCGCGCGCAAAAAGCCCGAATCCGCGTTATATGTAATGGCTGCCCGGCGCCGGCTGGCCGGAGCCGGTGGTTCCAACTCTCGTATTTCAAATCCATTTAATGATTCAATCAGCTGGCTGGTTCGGGTCGGCATTGCCATTCCGTTAATCGTATTGATTATTGGCGCCTTTGGTATTTATAAGTACGAAGAAGCACGCCGCATTGATGAACTGGCCGAACTGGACGCGGCAGTACTGTCGGATGAACTGCCGCTGTCAGCGTTTCTCGATCACGGCTTCGATGCCTTCCTGAACAAACACGGAGAATAGAGTGGGGATAACAACGCTGCAAATATCTGCGCGGATTGGTTCATTACGTGGCCGCAGTTTGTTTAAATGGCTGCCCCACCTCCCTCTGTTTCTCGTCATCGTTGTTGCGTTCGCACTGCTCCCATCCAATCGCAGTCACGCTGTCGGACCAACCCAATCAGCGGCAACTGCCGCAGCTACTTCATGGAATAATCTGAACCCGGCCCAAAAACAGGCTTTGGGACCATTGTCGAATGAATGGACGGGCATGTCGGCGGATCGTCAAAAGAAATGGCTGCTGTTTGCCGATAAATTCCAGAAGATGACACCCGAAGACCAGGCACGCACTCAGGGGAAAATGGCCGCATGGTTCAAACTGACGCCGGAACAACGTTTGGCAGCGCGCGAAAACTATATCCGCTCCAATAAACTGCAAGGGGATCAGCGCGCCCAGAAATGGGAAGAATACCAGCAGCTGTCTGACGAACAGAAAGCGCAGCTGGCCAACCATGAAAAGAAACTGCTCATCACCAATCTGCCAACTCCAGCGGAAAGCAAAGAAAAAAAACTGCAACCACTGAAAAAACCTAAAAAACCTGTAACTTCAGACCCAACTTCCGGTCATCCTGCCGCTGCAACGGTCGCACCTCCAATACTGCCGGTACCGGTACCGCTGTCAACATCCAATTAAAAGTTTTATTTTGCCGAACCGATCAATTTATTCTATTCCGGCCGCGCCTGAATTCGCATCATTAAAAAATCGCCTGCTTTGTATGGTCTACGAGGCCGTTTTACTGTTCGGCGTCTTATTTGCGGCCGAACTGGCGTTTGACCTGCTGACCCAGAATTTGAATCCGGACGCCTTGAAAAATTGGCATCACCTGTACCTGTTTGTGATGCTGGGCGTGTATTTCACTTATTTCTGGGGCCATGGCGGGCAGACACTGCCTATGCAGACCTGGCATATTCGCCTGACTTCAACCGATAATCATCCCGTCAGCCTGAAGCAGGCTTCCATTCGCTATTGTGTTGCCTGGATGTGGTTTGTGCCAGCGCTGGCTATCAGTTACGCATTTGGCGTGCAGCGCTGGCCCAGTATTATTTTGCTTTTTGCCGGCATGTGTCTGTGGGCCCTGACCAGCAGGCTCGATCCGAATGGCCAGTTTTTGCACGATCGGCTGGCCGGAACCAGGTTGATAGCAGTACCTAAAAAGCCAAGGATCAGCGATACCGAATAGAGTTAAATCACAGATAACTAAATAATTCCCGCCAAGTCAGGTCAAGCGCTGTTATCTCCTTTAGAATAACGGGCATTGTGAATTACGACATGTCCTGAAAAATAAGATAACCACGCGAGACAACCATGCAACAAAAAGTGCCGCGTCGCACCCGCGAACGTATTTTGGATCTATCGCTTAAATTGTTTAATGAATTTGGCGAGCCCAATATCACCACCACCGTCATTGCCGAAGAAATGAATATCTCACCCGGCAATCTGTACTACCACTTCCGCAATAAAGACGACATCGTTAATTCGATTTTTATCCAGTTTGACGAAGAGATAAATAAAAAATTGGCCTTTCCCACCGGCCGCAAGGCCAATGTCGACGATATCTGGCTTTATCTGCATCTGACCTTCGAGCTGATCTGGCGCTACCGCTTTTTTTACCGCGATCTGAATGATCTGCTGTCACGCAACCGCAAACTGGAACTGAACTTCAAGCAGATTCTCGCGCACAAAATCCGCGTGGCACAGGAACTGTGTGTGGGCTTGCGCGACGATAATGCGTTTGAAGGCAGCAACACCGAAATCGACGCGCTGGCTACCAACATGGTGGTTCTGGCCAGCTACTGGCTTTCCTACGAGTTCGTGCGCAATCCGCGCAAATATACCGAACAGGAAGCCGTATCCGATTCACTGGTGCGCGGCTGCTATCAGGTTCTGGCCCTGATCACACCTTATCTGCGCGGAGAAACCAGCGTCAGATTCAGGGAAAAGACCCAGGAATACTTACTCAAGCTGAAAAAATGAAAACCATCTGCGTGTACTGCGGTTCTGCCAACGGAACCACGCCGCACTACGCGCAGGTAGCGCGGGTGCTGGCCGCAGCATTGGTCGATCAGAATATCGAACTGGTTTATGGTGGCGGCAATATCGGACTCATGGGCACTCTGGCCAATGAAGTCATGCGTCTAGGTGGCGAGGTGACCGGTGTCATACCGCAGCTGTTGCTGGACCTGGAAGTCGGCCACATGGCGCTGACCCGTTTGCATATCGTCAAAGACATGCACGAACGCAAGGCGCTCATGAACGAATTAAGTGACGGCTTCATCGCCCTGCCCGGCGGCATCGGTACGCTGGAAGAACTGTTTGAAATGCTGACCTGGCGTCAGCTCGGGTATCACAGCAAACCGCTGGGAATATTAAATGCATTCGGGTTCTATGACCTGCTGCTACAATTTTTGAATTTTCAGGTGGATCAGGGATTTTTAAAGCCGGACCATCGGGACCTCCTGCTTGAGTCTGATGATCCGGCCAAATTAATCGAACAGTTAAAACAGCAGCACAAATCAATCATGGATAAACAATGACTGCAAAATGGAAAACAGCCCTCGCATTAGCCGCGGCAATGCTGCTGGCCACTCTGTGCTGGCTTAAATTTTTCACACCTGATCTGGTGCGCGCCGGCGCCAATTACGCTGCCAAAATTGTCTGCACCAACGTACTCATCGCAGGTCGCGACCCGGCCGAGGTGCTGAAAGTGGATGTGCAGGCGCCCGGGCATCCTCTGATGAAGTTCATGCAGATTGACCTGAACAGGGACAAAGGATTGGTACGCGCCAATCTGTTCGGGCTGTTCGGACGCGGGCTGGCGGTAAATCGCCCCGGCACCGGTTGTGCAGCCGTGCCGGACGGGGATATTGCCAGTGCGAAAAAATACCAGTTTGCCCCCGAAAAAATAGCGACCCATGCCGACGACCGACTCTGGCCGGAAGGCACCCAGGCCGAGCTCAATGCCCAGATTGAAAAAATCATTACCGACGATCGGCTCGCCGGCCCAGGCATGCGCGCCATTGCAGTAATCCATCAGAGCAAACTGGTCGCCCAGCGCTATGCGAGTGGCTTCGATGAAAAAACGCCTCTGATTGGCTGGTCAATGACCAAATCAGTCAACGCAATACTGGTAGGCATGCAGATTAAAGCCGGCAATCTGAAACTGGAGCAGGCCGGATTCTGGCCGGCAGCCACCCCTGCCGACGGCCAGGAAAAAATCCGACTGGCGGACCTGCTTGCCATGCGCAGCGGTCTGCAGTTCAATGAAGATTATGGAAGTGTCTCCGATGTCACCCGCATGCTCTATCTCACGCCCGACATGGCCAGCTATGTTCATGGCAAACCGCTTGAGCATCCGGTCGGTACTTACTGGAATTACTCAACCGGCACCTCGGTATTCTTGTCGCGCCTGTGGCAAAACGTGGCCGGACCTGATGCTCTTTCTTACCCGCGCGGCCATCTGTTTGCACCGCTGGGCATGAGCAGCGCATTCATAGAAGCCGATGCACGCGGCACGCTGGTCGGCGGCAGTTACATGTATGCCACCGCGCAGGACTGGGCGCGTATCGGGCAGTTTTTAATGCAGAACGGCAGCTGGAACGGCCGGCAACTGCTGCCGGATGATTATGTCAGCATGATGCACACGGTTGTACCTGAGTCTGACGGACAGTATGGGCAGGGACAGGTTTGGCTGCAGGGTCCCGACGGTGACAACCCCCAGGGCAAACAGCCCGGAGCGTCATTCCATTTGCCAGCTGATACGTTCTGGCTGGAGGGACACGATGGACAGACCGTAGCCATCATTCCATCCCTGCAGCTGGTTGTTGTGCGACTGGGTTTGACGCCGCATAAACTGGATTACAAACCGCAGGCCCTGCTGGTTGAAATTCTCAAATCACTTTCCTGATTCAAAACCATTTCAGATTGTCACCATGTCACAAAACCAGCACTCAGATCGCATACAACATGTTCGCCAGCATATGGCACGCCATAGCCTAAACGCGTATATCGTCCCGTCGGCCGACCCGCACCTGTCGGAATATCTGCCGGCCCACTGGCAGGGCCGCGCCTGGCTGTCCGGCTTTCACGGTTCGGTCGGCACGCTGATCATTACAGCCGATTTTGCCGGTCTGTGGGTGGATTCGCGTTACTGGGATCAGGCAGCACAGGAACTGGCCGGCTCCGACGTCGCCTTGATGAAAATCGCCTCGGCCGGCGCCACCGATCACATCGACTGGCTGGCTGCCAACCTGAAAGTCGGACAAACGGTCGGCGTGGATGGCATGGTGCTGAGTCTGGCCGCTGAACGTGCGCTGCGCGCTAGCCTGGCTGAGCGCCAGATCAAATTGAATACGCAACATGATCTGCTGGTACAGGCCTGGCCAGATCGCCCTGCTCTGCCGAATCAACCGGTTTATGAACACCTGAGCCTTTATGCCGTCCAGACCCGCGCCGAAAAACTGGCCCTGGTCCGCGCCCAGATGCAACAGCTGGGCGCACAATGGCATCTGATTTCATCGCTCGACGACATCGCCTGGCTGCTCAACCTGCGTGGCAGTGACGTCAATTACAACCCGGTATTTTTGGCGCATCTGCTCATGAACCACGGTCAGGTTGAGCTGTTCATCAACAACGGAAAAGTCAGTCCGGAACTGCAGGAACAATTAAACAAAGAACATATTCATTGCTGTCCCTACGAGCAGATCAGCTCTGCTCTGGCGGTACTTCCCGAACAGGCAACGCTCCTGGCCGATCCGCGCCGCGTGACTTTCGGCATACTCGAAGCCTGTGCTGCGGGCGTGAAAAAAATCGATGCGATCAACCCGTCAACGCTTTTGAAATCGCGCAAAAACAGCGCGCAGGCCCAGCACATCCGCGCTGCCATGGAACAGGATGGCGCTGCATTGTGCGAATTTTTTGCCTGGTTTGAAAGCGCCCAAGGCAAACAGACCATCACTGAAATTGACATCGATCTGCAGGTCTGCGCAGCGCGCGCCAAACGGCCGGGCTTTATCTCGCCCAGCTTTGGCACCATTGCCGGCTTCAATGCCAATGGCGCCATGCCGCACTATCACGCCACGCCCGAATCGCATGCCGTCATTGAAGGCAATGGCCTGCTGCTGATCGATTCCGGCGGACAGTATCTGAACGGTACCACTGACATTACCCGGGTCGTCGCCGTCGGAAGACCCACTGCCGAACAAAAACGCGATTTTTCTCTGGAACTCAAAGCGGTGATTGCGCTGTCAACGGCCCAGTTCCCGGCTGGCACGCGCGCTCCGCTGCTTGACGCTATCGCGCGCGCACCGCTCTGGGCTGCCGGTCTGAATTACGGCCATGGCACCGGGCACGGCGTGGGCTATTTTCTGAATGTGCATGAAGGTCCGCAAAATATCTCGTGGCTGACGCCGCCGGAACCGCAGACTGCCATGCAATTGGGGATGGTCACTTCGATCGAACCGGGTATTTACCGGCCAGGAAAATGGGGTATCCGGATTGAAAATCTGGTGCTCAACGTACCGGGTGACGTCACCGAATTTGGCGAATTCATGCGCTTTGAAACGCTCACACTTTGTCCGATTGATACGCGCTGTATCGATAGGTCAGTGTTGAATCAGGATGAAATTGAGTGGATCAACGAGTATCACGCGACGGTCAGGGAACGCCTGAGCCCACTGGTATCGGCAGATGCATTGGAATGGCTACAACACAGCACACTGCCAATTTAGCAATAAACGCTGTCAAAACAGGGTTTTAATGGGTAAAAAAAGCGTCATCGAGTATAATCCCCGCTTCCTTTATCCCAGCAGAAACCATAAAAATCATGGAAGCAGAACGCATCAACAGTATTTCCGGCTTGCTGTCGGACCTGACCACCCGAGAAGCAGAACTTCGGAGGTATCTTTGACTACGATGTAAAGTCAGAGAAACTCGAACAGGTCAATGCCGAAATGGAAGATCCGGCCATCTGGAATGACCCAAAAAAAGCCCAGGATCTGGGCCGCGAAAAAAAATCACTGGAAGCCATCGTTCACACGCTGACCAAAATCGACGCTGACCTCAAGGACGCCGTCGATCTGTTTGCCATGGCCAAAGAAGAACAGGATGACGACACCTTAGTCGCCATCGAAGCTGATGCCGATGCGCTGCGCTTGCTGGTGGAAGGCATGGAATTCCGCCGCATGTTCAACAACCCGATGGATCCAAATAACTGCTTTATCGATATTCAGTCCGGTGCCGGCGGTACCGAAGCGCAGGACTGGGCTTCGATGATACTGCGCCAGTACCTGCGCTATTGCGAACGCAAGGGCTTCAAGGTTGAAATTCTGGAGCAGTCCGACGGCGAGGTAGCCGGCATCAAAACCGCCACCCTGAAAGTCGAAGGCGATTACGCCTACGGTTTTTTACGCACTGAAACCGGCGTGCACCGTCTGGTGCGCAAGTCGCCGTTTGATTCTGCCAACGGTCGTCACACTTCGTTCTGCTCGCTGTTCGTCTATCCGGAAGTGGATGATTCGATCGATATCGATGTCAATCCGGCTGATGTGCGTGTTGATACCTACCGCGCCTCGGGTGCCGGCGGACAGCACATCAACAAAACCGATTCGGCGGTGCGCCTGACCCACAATCCGACCGGTATCGTGGTGCAGTGTCAGAATGACCGCAGTCAGCATCGCAACCGCGCCGAAGCCTGGGACATGCTCAAAGCCAAGCTGTACGAACTGGAACTGCGCAACCGCATGAGCGAACAGCAAAAGCTGGAAGACTCCAAAACCGATGTCGGCTGGGGTCATCAGATCCGCTCCTACGTGCTGGATCAGTCGCGCATCAAGGATTTGCGTACCAATTTTGAAACTGGCAATACCAAAGCCGTACTGGATGGTGATCTGGACGGATTTATCGCTGCTTCCCTGAAGCAGGGTGTGTGATCGAACTGAAAGGCAAGAATGAGTAACGAACCACAAACCGGCGCACCAATTCCGGAAACCGCTGCAGAAGAACTCTCGGTGTTTGCAGAACGTCGTGCCAAACTGGCCGCGCTGCGCGAGGCAGGCAATGCCTACCCGAACGATTTCAAACCGTTGAACAACTGCGCAGCACTGCAGGAAAAATACGCTGGCATGACACGCGAAGACCTCGAACCGCTCGAAGTGCAGGTCACCCTTGGTGGGCGCATGATGTTGAAACGCGAAGCCGGCAAGAAAGCCGCCTTTGCCACCATCCAGGACGCGTCCGGCCCGAAAGCCGACGGTCGCATTCAGCTCTATATCACTCTGGACAAAACCGGCGAAGCTGCCATGGAAGCATTCCGCTCCTATGACCTGGGCGATATTCTGGGCGTCACAGGTGTACTGTTCAAAACCAAAACTGACGAGCTGACCATCAAGGTTACCGAGTTGCGCCTGCTGGCCAAATCGCTGCGTCCGCTGCCAGACAAATTCCACGGCCTGGCCAATCAGGAAACCAAATACCGCCAGCGCTATGTCGATCTGATCATGAGCGAAGATACCCGCCGCACCTTCAAGGCGCGCACAGCTGCCATGAGTTCGATGCGCCGCTTCATGGAAGACAATGGCTTCATGGAAGTCGAAACACCGATGCTGCACGCCATTCCCGGCGGCGCGGCCGCCAAACCTTTCATCACGCACCACAATGCGCTCGACATGCAAATGTTTTTGCGTATCGCTCCGGAACTGTATCTGAAACGTCTGGTGGTAGGCGGGTTTGAACGCGTGTTTGAAGTCAACCGCAATTTCCGCAATGAAGGTGTCTCGCCGCGCCACAATCCTGAATTCACCATGATGGAATTTTATGCAGCTTACACCGACTATCAGTGGATCATGGATTTCACTGAACAGATCATCAGGAAAGCCGCCATCGACGCGCACGGCACCGCCAGGCTGACCTATCAGGAACGCGAACTGGATCTGTCCAAACCGTTCGAGCGGCTCACCATCGTCGGTGCGATCCACAAATATGCGCCGGGTTATACCGATGCACAGTTGAATGACGCGGCCTTCATTACCCAAGAACTGGCAAAATTCGGCGTCAAGCCGTTTTCCACCTCGGGACTGGGTGCCTTGCAACTGGCCCTGTTTGAAGAGACTGCAGAAGCGCAGTTGTGGAACCCGACTTTCATCATCGATTATCCGGTCGAAGTCTCGCCACTGGCGCGCGCGTCCGACAAACACGCTGACATTACCGAGCGTTTCGAGCTGTTCATGACCGGTCGTGAAATAGCCAACGGCTTTTCTGAACTGAATGATCCGGAAGATCAGGCTGCGCGCTTCAAGGCGCAGATGCTGGCCAAGGAAGCCGGCGATGAAGAAGCCATGTATTACGATGCCGATTACATCCGCGCACTGGAATACGGCATGCCACCAACCGGCGGCTGCGGCATCGGCATAGACCGTCTGATGATGCTCATCACCGATTCACCCAATATCCGTGATGTCATCCTGTTCCCGCACCTGCGTCGTGAAGATTAAGGAAAATAATGATCCGCATCCTGATTGCTGACGACCATACCATCATGCGCGAAGGTTTGAAGCGCATCCTGGAAGGTGAATCCGATATCGCAGTTGTTGCCGAGGCGGTTGACGGCCTGGATGCGCTGCAAAAGGTACGGCTGGGCGGACTGGATCTGATCGTACTGGATCTATCGATGCCGGGCCGCAGCGGTGTCGATCTGATCCGCCAACTCAAGGAAGAAGCACCCAAACTGCCGATCCTGATTCTGACCATGCATGAAGAAGAGCAGTATGCGGTGCGGGCAATCCGCGCCGGTGCCAACGGTTATCTGACCAAGGAAAGCGCAGGTCTGGAACTGGTGAATGCGATCCACAAGATTGCCTCCGGACGTCCTTATATCAGCATGGCAGTCGCAGAGCAGCTGGCCATGAACCTGATGCCGGAAGATGTCTCCCTGCCTCACAAAACCTTGTCCGACCGTGAATTTCAGATATTCCAGTTGCTGGTGCAGGGCAAATCCCTGACCGATATCGCCGACGGATTGTTTTTGAGCGTCAAAACCGTCAGCACTCACAAGACACGCATACTGGTAAAAATGCGCATGAAAAGTCTCACTGAAATGGTGCAGTATGCAGTGGAACATCAGTTGATGGCGCCGCGCAACTGAATATTTTATCGGTTAATCAACCACACCTCACCGGCCAGAGACGCATCGTTCGGCATGCGAGCGCATTGTCGATTCATAGTTATTCAGATCTTTGCGCTGCAGCTGAACCCGTACTGTGGCCAGTCGCGGTTCATTCACTACTTCATCCATCACTTCCAGAATCTGAGTTCCGATTCCCGCATCACTTTCCGGGAATTCAACATTGGATTTGGTCATTACATTTTTCTCGATAGATTGGTCTGTGCAGTAACAATGCACCGAAATGGCGGTTAAATGTTTTTAGATTGCTGGTCCAGCGATCTAAACACAATTTAATCGTATTTAGCCAATACCATTAGTTCCCCACTCTGTGCGATAACGAACTGACATCACCCCTCCGAGCCGCCATCATCATGTCAACGATTCATCAATCGATGCCCCCTGTCTGGAGCAATCCCATGTTAAGAACCATCACCGACCAGAAAAAATACACCATCCACGCCACCGACGGCGATGTCGGCCGTGTCAGTGGCATGCCTGTTGATGAAAAATCCTGGGCGATCCGCTATCTGATCGTTGACACCGGTCACTGGTGGTCCGGCCATACCGTCTTGATTGCACCGTTCTTCACCAACCAAGAGCAAAAAATGAAACAACTGAAAGTCCTGATTATTGTCGGCAGTCTGCTTGAACAGTAACTGAACCGGAAAATGGTCAATGCACTGAAAAAGCTGGCACCGGCAGAATTCATTCTGAGTCAGTTGAACATCGCTGAACTGCCGCATTACAACCAAGATGACGATGCCAAGCCTGCGCCGGCTGTGGTGCGCCTGAAATCAGAAATTTCTGCCGCCGACGGTCTGATATTTGTAATGCCCGAATACAACCGCTCGATTCCCGGTGTACTGAAAAATGCCCTCGACCACGCTTCACAACCGTACCGCAAAAACGTCTGGACCAAAAAAACTGCCAGCATACTGGGGGTGTCAATCGGCATGACCGGTTTGATGCGCAGGGCAATCTGAATGAACTTACCCGGCCGTTTCTCCAGAGCTGGATGGATCAGTATGCCGCCCTGCTCACGGCCCATGCCATGCAGCACCCAACCTGAACCAGATTGTTCGTTGCTCCAAAAATCTGATTCACCCAATTCGAGCAACCATGCAAAAGCCATCCACCACATCGGCCTCAATTAATCTGGCCACTCCACAAACACTCGCACTGAGCGGTCCGTGGACGGTCTATGGCATGGGCAAAATTACCGAAAGGCTGCAGACTCTGAACCCGGCATCCGGCGCGCCCCTGAAAATACAGCTCGCCGGCATTGATGCACTCGACCGCACCGGTGCCTGGGTCCTGGCCAATGTGCTGCGCCGACTGCGCGTACAGGACAGTGCAATCCAGCTCACCGGCCTGCGGCCCGAATTTGCGCAGCTGCTGGCCGAAGCCGAGCAACAGAATGCACAGCCCGCCGCACCAATACCACCGCTGGCGCTGGCTCCAGTCCTGGAACGCATCGGTCGCAGTGCCGTAGCCGCCGGGGCCGATACGCTGGCGCTGCTGGGCTTTGTTGGCATCAGCGCGGTCAGTCTGCTGCAGTGCATCGTACATCCGGCCCGGCTGCGAGTGCGCTCTATCCTGTTCAATATCCGCAGTGCCGGTGTAGATGTCTTGCCTATCGTCGGCCTGCTGACCTTTCTGCTGGGCGTGGTGGTGGCCTATCAAAGTGCCAATCAACTCAGACAGTATGGCGCCAATATCTTTGTTGTCGACCTGATCGGACTGTCCATGCTGCGTGAATTCGCGCCCCTGATCACCGCCATCATTGTGGCCGGGCGCTCCGGCTCAGCCTATACCGCGCAGATCGGCACGATGGCGGTCACGGAAGAAATCAGTGCCATGCGCACCTTGGGCATCGACCCGCATCAGATGCTGGTTGTGCCGAAAATTCTCGCCTTGTTGATTACCCTGCCGCTGCTGACGGTTTATGCCGATGTGCTGGGCGTATTCGGCGGCATGATCATGGCCAGAACTTCGCTGGGGGTGAGCTTTGCCGAATTCATGGATCGCTCCATCAAGGCCGTGGATATGTCAGCCTATCTGCTGGGCGTTGGTAAGGCAGTCGTGTTTGCTGCGGTCATTGCAACGGTCGGGTGCTATCAGGGCTTTCGGGCCAGTGGCGGGCCAGACAGCATAGGCCGCCAGACCACCAAAAGCGTGGTGCAGGCCATCTTTTTGGTGATCGTGGTTGACGCACTGTTTTCGGTGGTGTTCAACGCACTGGATCTTTAACTGACTAAACAGGTAAATCAGCATGCAGAACCGAGCCGGCCAGAATGTTGTTGAAGTGCGCGAAGTGTGTACGCGTTTTGGCGAGCACATCGTGCATGCCGGCGTCAATCTTACCGTGGGTAAAGCCGAAATATTTGCCCTGATCGGCGGCAGTGGTTCCGGCAAATCAACCCTGCTCAACGAAATGATCATGCTGCAGCGCCCCGACTCCGGCTCCATTCAGGTGCTGGGAGAAAAGTTGAACAATCTCAGTGCACAACAAACCATGGATCTGCGCAAACGCTATGGCGTAATGTTCCAGCACGGCGGACTGTTCGGCTCGCTCACAGTCAGAGAAAACATCGGTCTGCCTATGCGCGAGCATACCGATCTGGCTGATGCACTGATTGATGAAATCGCCGACTGGAAACTGACCATGACCGGCCTGAAGTCGGCCGTTGGCATGCAATATCCCGCCGAACTGAGCGGCGGCATGTTAAAGCGCGCCTCGCTGGCGCGCGCACTGGTGCTCGATCCTGAACTGCTGTTTCTGGATGAGCCGACCACCGGTCTGGACCCGGAAAGCGCTGCAGAAATTGATGAAGTGGTCTGCAGACTGCGCAACCAGAACGGGTTGACCATCGTGATGGTCACGCATGATCTGGATATGTTATGGCAGGTAACCAACCGGGTTGCGGTACTGGCCAACGGCAAGGTACAGGCCATGGGAACCATGCAGGAATTATCGACCAGCGACAATGCGGAAATCAAAAAATTTTTTGACGGACCGCGCGGCAGAGCGGCACAGGATCAGGCCGGGCGACACAACGTCGCACCGGATAACGGGAGAAACCCATCGAAACCAAAGTAAATTTCCCTCTGGTCGGCGCCTTTGTAGTGCTGCTCGGCGCCGCACTGATTACCGGCATTCTTTGGCTGGCTTCAGGAGGAACTTTTCAAAAAAAATTCGACCTGTACCTGGCCTATGAAGATGAATCAGTGGCCGGGCTGAATGCCAACGCACCGGTCAAATATAACGGTGTCAATGTCGGCAAGGTGCAAACCATTCGGCTCGGCCCGGGCAACCCGGACCGCGTCACGCTGATGCTGGCCATCGAACACAAAACGCCGATCAGACAAGATACCGTGGCCGTGCTGAAAACCCAGGGTCTGACCGGCATCGCCTACGTCGAACTCAGCAACAGCCTGCACAGTTCACCGCTGCTGCTGGAAACCGCAGGGAGTGCGTATCCGGTCATACTCACCAAACCTTCGCTGTCGGCCCGACTCGAAAACGTGCTGACCACGGTGCTGGCCTCGCTGGACAGTACTTCCAAACACATCGACTCTATTTTGTCGGATCAAAATCGGGAAAACTTCAAAAATACGCTGGTCGACCTCGCCGCCATCACGCACACCATTGCATTGCGCAAAAATTCCATCGACAACGGTCTGCGCAATGCCGATATTTCTCTGGCCAATACCTCCCGACTGACCGCGCAGGCAGGGTCGGTCATCGATCAGATCGGCGTGACTGCGGCATCCATCAATACCATGGGCAAGGATGTCAGTCGCACCAGCGTCATGGCTGCAAAATCACTCAACACCGTGAGTGCCGGATTAAAGGACTTTACCGATGCGAGCCTGCCGCAACTCGACAGCCTGCTGGGCGAACTCACCGCGCTGTCAGCATCGATGCGACGCCTGTCGGAACAGACTGAGCGCAATCCGAACAGCCTGCTGTTTGGTATCACTCCCGTGCCAGACGGGCCAGGAGAAACATCCACCACACCGAGCAAGCCATGAAAACCAATATTGTTTCGATCCTGTTCCGGTACGCGCTGAGCGCTCTGCTGATCATGCTGCTGAGTGCCTGCGCGCTGCAGGCCACCCAATCCGCAGCACCGACCTATTATTCACTGGACCGGGCGTCAGCGCTTATGGTGCACCCGCCACCTCTTGCCGCTCCAACGCTGCTGATCGCGCCTATGCAGGCTGCCTCAGGGTTTGACAGCACCCATATCATTTACACCAGACTGGCCCATCAACCGGCGTATTTTGCACACAGCCTGTGGATCGATACCCCGGCGCGCATGATCACACCGTTATTGACAAGTGCACTGGCCAGCAGCGGCGCCTTTCTTGCGGTAACCTCCACCACCAGTGCCGTGGCCGGCGATCTGCGTCTAAATACCGAACTGGTCCGGCTCGAGCAGGATTTTTCCAGCCAACCCTCTCAGATGCGTTTCACAATGCGCGCCACACTGTTGGACAATGCCACGCGCAAGGTGCTGGCATGGCGTGAATTCAATGACCACGTCACCCCGGTAAGCGACGCTCCGTATGACGGCATCAAAGCTGCCAACAGTGTGGTGCAGGCGGGATTGCAGGAACTGTCCGTTTTTTGTGCTGAAGCAGCGCAGCAGTGGTATGCCAGAACGAATTCTGTACATGGCGCTTTAACCGAAACGGCCCCCGGGAATTGACCAGACCTGGAACTCGAAACTGGAGTAATGTGCATGGTATTGGCGGCCCAGAGCGAAGCGCTTGTTCGGGCTGATTACTGATTCTCGTAACAACGGAGCCATGATATGAATATCCCACCTGTTGACGCGGCAAACATTGCAGCCCAAAGACTGGACGCGGTAGCACCGGTCAATGCCAATACCGTCAGTCCGACAGTAACTGTGTCTGTCACCGGTGCCGACGCGGCTGCCAGTATAGTCGAGTTTTCACCGCTGGCCCATTTGCTGGCAGTGACTGTTCTGTTCCAGACGCCGCAGGCGGGATCTTCCACCGGCAGCACCAATCTTAATTTTCAGCAGCTCGCGCAGGCCGCCGGCAATTTTGTCGGGGCCTTCAATTCTTTTCAGAACACGGTTAACGCCAGCAATGCCACCCCTTTTGAATCCACCTTTGACAGCGCCCTGCTCAACGCACTGCAGACGCAAAACCTGCAGACCGGATCCGCATCGGTGCAATCCTTTATCGACAGCCTGGCGCAGGTTGGCATCAACTTCCAGGGCGCGACCAGCCTGATCAATCCGAATCAGTTTCAATTCAATCTGAGCGCGCTTGAGATGGCATACAACGCAAATTCCAAGCAGACATCTGCCCTGCTGAGCAATGCGTTTCAGGCACTGAGTTCGATCGAACAGCAACTGTTGCTGGCACAGACCTCACAAACACTGAACGCAAGTCTGATGACGACCCAACCGACCTCAGTTACGAGTTCTGCAAACAGGGCGGCCAACAATACCAGCCCTGCTGCCGGCGCAAACGGCACAACGGGGAGTGCCGCGCTCAATGTTTCCGGGGTTTCCGGGGTTGCCGGGGTTGCCGGCACAGCGGCACCGGCCGCTGCATCGGCAAATGCGCAGATTGCAGTGACTGCCTCAGCTGTGGCCGGTGCCACAGCCAGTCCGGCAGTCGCTCCTCCCTCTGCTGCCGCGGCGAGCACATTGGCGACGCTGGCCGCAACGATTAATCCGGCAACAACCGATCCGATCGTGGCACTCGCAGTTGCTGCATACCGTGTCACTGAAAGCATGG
Source organism: Oxalobacteraceae bacterium (assembly GCA_043758755.1). Lineage (GTDB taxonomy): Bacteria > Pseudomonadota > Gammaproteobacteria > Burkholderiales > Burkholderiaceae_D > Solimicrobium. The sequence goes on along the minus strand of JAYVMW010000047.1, from coordinate 2,099 downwards.
AACACACGCCTGCGAGTCAACCTGCCAATCCTGTTAATGAAGTGATCCCCGACGTTACCGAAACCGACCGGGTTGAACCTGTCGGGCCCGATACACCAAAAACACAAATGCCGGCTACGCGAAACAGGCCCGGACATTGACACTTTTTTTCAGTGACGCACGCTGTGCTTATCAATATGCCGCGCATGGACGGCATTGAATTTGTTACGGAGCTAAAAAAACAAAGTGCCTATAAATTCGTTCCCGTCATCATGCTGACAACCGAAGGAGATGACGAAATCAAGAATGAAGGCAGAGTTGTCGGAGCCAAAGCCTGGGTTCTGAAACCATTCAAACCAGAACAGATGCTCAACGCGGTGACAAAACTGGTTCTGCCTTGACTATGCGCTGACTCATCAGCGAAGCAGCAGTCGTACCCAACCGTTAAGTTGCAGCTTGAGCTGTGCTGGTCATTGATCGATTTAACGCTGCAGTGCTGTTGTTCGGGTAGTTCATGCAATTCACGCACGGTGCGCTGGTATTCTGTTTGGGAATGGTGCAGCGCCCTGAAATCCCGCGATAGTCATTAGCGCATTTTTCTCTAAACTCAATGCTGACAATATACAAATACGACATCAGTAAATAATTAATGCATTCAACATGTTGGCCTGCAGCGCTCCAAGGTGGAGTTTTTGTCGCTGTTGCCGGTGGACAGTGAGTTGTGGTTGAGGGGCAACTCAAACTGCAATTGCTCCATCATTCAGCATGCCTCAAGGTATACGGTTGTTTGCCCTGGGTCTTACCCACAATGCATTGAAATGAAAAGACGGCTCGATACGCTCGATAAATCCTCTGCTGCTGCATTCCTGCTCTGCCAGTGTCACATCGTGATTGATTCTTTCTCTGAATTCATCCAGCTCAACCCGTGTGAAATAATTTCCTGGTGCCAACAAGGCAATGCGTATTTCTTCGATCGAATTCATGCGCTCGACGTACTCAGGATCAAACCCTGCCTGGCGAACGGTGAAGCCATGGCCCTGATCGTCGGTAACCACTGCCTCAATCCGTCTTTCCAGTAAATACCGCAAGTTGATTTGAGCACCTTTCGTTAATATCACGTCATTCTGTTCGATTTGCATTCTGCGCATGGCCGCGTCGATCTGTGTCCAATTGATGGCGGGATCTTTGAGCATGTTGAACAAAATTTCATGTTGGGTGTGGAATTCAGGTCGCTCAATGGGTGGGTACATCCATGGTTTCAGCAGTGGCGAATCTGTCAATGCATTTAATCTGGCCGGCAAAAACCGTCCGATCAGGTCAGTTTGCACGTCGCAACGCTTTCTTAATTTTTCAGTACTACCTGGGTTCATTTCCAGCATGAAGAACTGCGTCATCTGTTCAAAAAATCGAAGAAGGCGTATCTTGAACAGCTCACGTGTTTGAGTATCGTAGATATACAGGCAACGGGAATCAACGCTCTCAATCGGACCATTCTCGATTCCCAAAATTTCAACTGTATAGTTACCATCGCAAATCTGCTCGATCTTACCTGTGACATATTTTATATTTTCATTTACCTGATCCCGTGACCGTTTAAGTAACGCAATTTTTTCCTGCAACTTCAAAAATTCTCTCGTGTCGTCCCTGGTTGGAACAGTCAACTGTTCAAACCGAACCAGTTCGGCCTCAAGCAGCTGGCTTTGCGCATCCAGTCTCACCTTCGCCATCGAGACAGCCCTGTCGAACCTGTCCTGCACAGTGACTGTAAACCCGATCCAGTCAGCATTCTCCGCTCTATCGTCTGCACCGAGATGCCAGCGCTCGCCAACAGTGCCCAGTTTCGATGATTCAAGAGGAACGCGCCTGAACTCGGCCAGTCTTTCCTTTACCTTATTGATCGACCACAAATTGAACAATTTTTCCCGAAGCAAATCTGCCTGCGGATTGTGCCGGTCCTGCATGACTATCGGTTCATTTTTGTTGGTAAATCGGACCGTAAAGGTTTGATTGCCACACACCACCTTGCCACAGCGTCGTATATTGGCAAGATTGATGATTCGAATTTCCGCTGCCGTATTAAATGAAGGGGCCAACATGATCTGCGGATTGGGTGGCGCTGG
>JAYVMW010000046.1:0-3492 GCA_043758755.1 Oxalobacteraceae bacterium | reverse complement strand
GAATTTGAACATGCCAAACGGTGCACCGCCACCGTCCAATGTGCCACCGACCGTGGTCAACATTGACATTGATTTTGATGGAACGATTCTGTGGAATGGTGAAGTTGTGCCGGACTATGCAGGATTGGAAGGCAAGTTGCGCGGTGTTGCGGCCGTACCAGATCAACCGGAAGTGCATCTGCGCCCTAACAAGCTGGTTGCCTATAAAACGGTGGCCAGCGTGATGGCGGCGGCACAAAGAAACAATGTAACGAAGATTGGTATGGTCGGTAATGAGCAGTTTGTAGATTAGTGCTGCATCAGGGCTTCAAAGTAAAAAACGACAGATTGATTCTGTCGTTTTTTTTTAATCTATACAATGTGGGCGCACCGACAAAACCGCATAAAGTTAATCTTAATGATTGCCTAATTTTTACTAATTGGTCGGTTCATTGTCAAATTAACTCAGTAATTTGCGTTTTTATCAAAGATTAATGAACTATTTTCCTGTCATGTTGAATTTTCAAACCTATCTGCTAATCTGATTTCGTGTGGTGGGACGACCAGTATTCAATTTAATGGGATGTTAAACATGTCAGAAATAAGTGATGATGATGAGAGCTGGCTGGAAGAAGAGGCCGTTAGCGTCGATGATCCGTTAAAAAATGACAACAAATGGCGCATTCTGATCGTTGACGATGAGCTCGATGTGCATGCAGTTACACGTCTTGCACTCAAAAACATCACCTTTAAAGATCAGGATATTGAAATCATCTCCGCCTACTCGGGTCAGGAGGGGTTTGACATTCTGGCCAGCGACCCTGACATCTGCATGGTGTTGCTTGACGTGGTCATGGAAACCGAAAATGCCGGTCTGGTATTGGCCCAGCGCATTCGGCATGACCTTAAAAATGATCTGGTGCGCATTATTCTGCGTACCGGACAGCCGGGCCAGGCACCTGAGCAAAAGATCATCGTTGATTACGATATCAATGACTACAAATTAAAAACCGAACTGACCGCGCAAAAAATGTTTACCTGCGTGATTTCCTCGCTGCGTGCCTATGAAGGTCTGAAAACCATCGAAGCCAACCGGCGCGGTCTGGACAAGATTCTGCAGGCTGTCAACAACCTGTATCAGCTCGATTCGTTAAAAGAACTGGCCACCGGTGTGCTGACCCAGATCAGTGCCATACTCAATTTTGGTACCGAAGGAGTGCTGTGCGTGATGCGCCCGGCCAATGCCATGGAAGAAGCCGCACCGATGGTGATTGCGACCATTGGCCAGTCAGTTACCCTGCAGGAGCAAAAACTGCTGCCGGATTCGCATCCCTGGACGCCTTCGATTCTGAAGGTATTCCATGAAAAGAAAAACCTGTTCAGTCCGATGGTGGACGTGTTTTCAATTGTTGCCGCACATGGCCAGCAGTTTGCCGTGGCGTTTGCGCCGGCCCGGCCGTTGACGCAGCTGGAATGCAATCTGCTTGACATCTTCTGCGACCGGATCGCTGCCGCATTCGACAATCTGGAAATGTTCGAACTGCTCAAAACAACGCAGGAAGCTACCGTGATTGCTCTGGCCGATCTGGCCGAGTCGCGTGATGCAACGACCGGCGGCCACGTGCGCCGGGTGTGCCGTCTGACCGAGGCGATTGCCTTCGAGCTGATGGCTCTGGGCAAACTGCCGAACAATACCCATTCCAATTTCATGGCCTTCGTCGGCATTGCCAGCATTTTGCACGATGTCGGCAAGGTCGGCATTCCCGATGCCATCCTGCTGAAGCCGGGTCAGCATACGCCGGAAGAGCGCATCATCATGCAGGGGCATGCCATGATCGGTGAAACGGTACTGGCGCATGCGTCAGCCTCGGTGCCGGGCGTGTCCAGTCTGTCGATCGGTGCGGAAATCGCCGGCGGACATCATGAGCATTTTGATGGCAATGGCTACCCGCGCGGACTGAAGGGTGAGGCCATTCCGCTATCGGCCCGCATTGTGGCAGTGGTGGATGTGTTTGATGCCCTGCTGCACAGTCGTCCTTACAAAAAACCCTGGCCTTTGCCCGAGGTGATTGCGTATCTTAACGAGCGCAGCGGCACCCAGTTCGATCCCGATGTGATCAAGGCGCTGATGAATTTTCTGGAAGCGGAAAAACCTGACTGGATTATCGCTGAAGGTCACTGATACGAATATAGGGCGCCACAGTATGGATATCGACCAGTCTGTTGAGATTATGTCTACCCGGGATGCTGCTCACCGTCTTGGGGTCAGTGTCAGAACGGTTCAGCTGTGGGTGGAAAAGGGCGCTCTGGAAGCCTGGAAAACCCCCGGTGGGCACCGGCGCATTTTCAGGCAGTCGGTTGCCAGCATGCTGGCAGCGCGCACCACGCGTGACGGGGTAGACGGTCGTGAAACCGGCAGTGGCGATTTTTTTGAAATTTTGATCTGCGAACCGGATTCACCGGTTGCCGGCGAACTGGAATCCCACCTGAAGACACTCGGTTCGGCATTACGCATCCGCACGGCCCATAACGGTTAGTGCGACACGAAGTCGCTTGTAAAAGTTGTTCCCGCTTTCGAGGGAACCATCCGTGTCACCGGATGAATCTAGGAGCCTGAATCAAGAGCGGCTCTGACAACGTAACGAAGCGCCGGAAGGTGCGGGATGCAAATCGCGAGAGGCGCATCCTCCTGGTAGCCATAGCCGGGTGAGTGCAAGATAGTTGGTATGGTGAACAGATGTGAAGTTGCGATAAAGATCGTCAATGGGATCAAGCGGAAATGGCTTTTACGCTTGCACTAAACAGTGATGGAGGTGGGAACTGCGCTTTGGCTGTGCGCGTTCGTGACCAGCAAGCCTCCCGGTCAAAAGCAGCCACCTAACCCGACATACTTTGCAAGCGGAACGTGGAAACCCCGTATCACTCCCTCCGGGGACAGCAAGCCGCGAGGTTTGCCTTTGGTGGTGCGGGATTGGGATTGAGGAAGAAGCGAAGGCTGTTTTGTAATGAAACGGATAGGGGTTGTAACATCACCCCACGCGAAAGCGGGCAGACGTCCTCGCGGTCTTGCTTCACAAGAGAGCATGCAGAACCGACTTTACGAAAGGAGAGCAAATGAACGCAGCAGCAAGGGCGTGTGCACCTTTCGACGTGACGTGGGACAGTATCAATTGGTCCGAGGTTAAACGACATGTAAGACGGCTGCAGGTGCGTATTGTGAAGGCGATACAGGCCGGCAGACATAATAAGGTGAAAGCCCTTCAATGGCTGCTGACCCACTCATTTAGCGGCAAGGCTTTAGCCGTCAAACGGGTGACTGGGAATAAGGGCAAGCACACTCCCGGTGTTGATAAGGTAATCTGGAAAACACCGGAAGCAAAGATCAACGCGATAGCATCGATGAGCAGACGGGGATATGCGCCTGCTCCGCTTCGGCGAGTCATGATACCGAAGAAGAACGGCAAGACGAGACCCTTAGGCATTCCGGTTATGAAGTGCCGCGCCATGCAGGCG
>JAYVMW010000045.1:0-80777 GCA_043758755.1 Oxalobacteraceae bacterium | reverse complement strand
TTCGATGACATGCAATTTCCTAAGATGATTCGGCTGCTTATCTTTATCGAGCAGGTCTTTCATTGGGGTTTGATGTATGTTCAGCTTAGCCTGACTGCCACGCTTCGTCAGACGAAATTCGGGGTATTGTTGTTGGTGAGTCTCCTGTAGAGCGCGCAAATGCTGTTTATGCACCCTCTCAGTTTCGCCAACGGCGGCACTCACGATACTGGTATACGCACCGTCACCGTTTGAACCGGGGAATTCGAGGTTACGAGGATCACCCATCCAACCCGACTCAACGAGGTGGCGGGCTTGGTCATTTTTCTCCCGTCGAATCATGTCGAGCAATCCGTCTTTTTCGTCGGACGGCACAACGCCCGAGCCGCCGTCGCCGTTAACGCGGGAGGCATCCGTCGCTTCGAGGCGTGCCCCTGGCTTTATTTCTTCATTCTTCGCCATATCCTCAACATTCATTTCAATAAAGTTCCGGCCTGTGTCATTGAACCTCAATACACCGAGACAACGTAGAGGAATTCAATGCAAGCCACCCAGAGGGAAGACCTCCATCAACGCGTCACCCACCAAATCATCGCCGCAATCGAGAAGGGGGCGGGCGACTTCCGCATGCCGTGGAATCCGAAGCTATGCGCCGCTTCGTGCGGCGGCCTGCCACACAACCCGGTCGGCCAATACGTTTATCACGGCATCAACATATTGGCGCTCTGGCTCAGTCAGCAAGACAACAATTATGCCACGCCGGAATGGGCAACCTTCAAGCAGTGGCAAATGGCAGGAGCGCAGGTGCGGACGGGAGAGAAAGGAACGCTTACAGTGTTTTTCAAAGCCGATGCCAGCCGTTCGCAGCCCGGCATCGAGGGTGAGCAGGCCCGTCGGCACTTTATCGCTAAAGCCGCCCATGTGTTCAATATCGCTCAAGTCGTTGGGTACGAACCACCGGCACAGCCGACGCTGACGCCGATTGAGCGGCACGCTGCCGCCGACGAGTTTATACAATCCAGCGCAGCGCGAATTCATCACGGTAGCCACCAAGCCTGCTACGTTCCGAGCCGGGATGAAATCCTTTTGCCGCCCGAAGCGGCATTCCGCGATCCCGAAAGCTACTACAGCGTGGCGCTGCATGAACTTGTCCATTGGACGGGCCACGCTGACCGATGCGCCCGTGATTTGCGCAACCGCTTTGGTAGCGAATCCTATGCCGCCGAGGAGCTGGTCGCTGAATTGGGATCGGCATTTCTCTGCGCCGGAATCGGCATCTCTCCCGTCCCTCGCATTGACCACGCCCAGTACATCGATTCGTGGCTCAAGATTTTGAAAAACGATAAACGAGCGATCTTCACGGCTGCCGCCAAGGCCAGTCAGGCTGTGGCCTATTTGTCGTGGCTGTCTGAGTAGGCTGGGAGGAACGATGCCATCGTGCCCGCCGTCGCAGTTGTAGCAGATGAAGTCTGAATGAACTTCTCTTGCATGCATTTGAAGATTGAGCAGGCGGCCAACATCGGCCCCAATCTCTCAAGGAGCTACTAGCATGCAACACGACCGACTACCACTCGTTCCATCAGACATCTTAACAGCCCACAAAGTCAACGAACCGAGCGACAGCCGTTTCATGGCGGCGGCACGTCTGCTGCAATCACTCTGGCGAGAAGGAAAGGGATTGCCGATTGGCGTACATCGCAATCCAAAGCGAAAGACGCGCAAATTAGGCAGCCGACTTGAGGCCGGGAGCGCCAAGCAGGGCCACAATTTCCTGTCCTCCGACATTGCCAAACTGGCTTACCGCGAATCCGTCTATCGTGAGATCGGCGCAATGATCGATGAAGAACGGCTTTGGACCAACTTGCTCTCCAGTCAGCCATTATGCTTCAATCTGTTCGGTGGTATGAAGCTGGACGCCAAGAAGGCCAATCGGTTCTTCAAACACCTGTTTCCTGATTATGTCGCGTCAGTGGACGGAATCTACTTCGAGCATTCGCCGGGGCGCGGCAATCCGGCTTTCACGGACGACTATACGGCCTTTGACGTTCTCGTGACCTGCACGACCGTTGACGGGAAAAGCGGGTTCATTGCCGTTGAGGTCAAGTACACTGAGACCATGACAGAGCCCCCAGCGACAGTGCGCCCTCGATACGACGAGCTATCCAGTCAGATCGGCGTTTATAAAGTGCATGATGCGCCATCGCTTCGCGGGAACCCCTTGCAGCAGTTGTGGCGCGAACACATGCTCAGCCATGCCATGATCGACAACGGTCTGTATTCGGCTGGCAGGTTCATCGTGATCTATCCGGGCCAGAACCATCAATGCGCCGCAGCGGTGAAGGCCTATCAAGCCCACTTGATCTCGAACGATCCCGACGTTTCAGGATTTCAAGTGGTGACGCTGGATGCTTGTGTCGAGGCATTCCGCTCTATCGGCGACCATGAAACCGCTGATGCTTTACATGGACGTTACTTGGATTTCGGACGGGTAGAGCAGGCGATATTCGGATAGAATGTTAAGACTGAAGGTCGCCCACCGGCCTAGCCTTCATACCTTATCCGGCCCCCGACTGTTCGCTGATGTTCGCTCCCATTCGAGCAAAAAGGGGGCAAATTTGGGGGCATGTTATCGATTTACGCAACGCTGTGCCCTGTATAAACAAGTACTTATATGCCCCTCTTCCTGTTTAACGTCTGACAATAATCATCCCGAAAAAAAGCCCGGTCAACTGCTGTTGACCGGGCTTTTTTGCTTCGAGTGTTCGCTTATTTTTTTGCTGCCTGCAACTGCTCATATTTAGCCTGCAGCTGCTCGGGCGTTTCACGCCAGGCCGGATCAAACGGAATGCAGTCCACCGGACACACCTGCTGGCATTGCGGTTCTTTGTAATGACCGACGCACTCGGTGCACTTGTGCGGATCGATCACATAAATTTCCGGTCCCATTGAAATTGCTTCGTTGGGACATTCCGGTTCGCACACATCGCAATTGATGCAATCATCGGTAATCAGTAACGCCATAACTTAACCTAACTGTCTTTTTTCTGCTCAGCCTGGGCTTCAAGCACTTTTTGCTGCAGCCAGCGATCTACTGACGGGAATACAAACTTGGATACGTCACCGCCAAACTGGGCGATTTCCCGCACGATGGTACCCGAGATAAACTGATACTGATCCGACGGAGTTAGAAACAGGGTCTCGACATCAGGTAACAGATATCGATTCATGCCGGCCATCTGAAATTCATATTCAAAATCGGATACTGCCCGCAAGCCGCGCACAATTACGCGACCGTCCACCTTGCGCACAAAATCTTTCAGCAGTCCGGAAAAGCTCTCAACCCGCACATTTGGATAATGACCCAATACTTCATTGGCGATCGAGAGCCGTTCTTCAAGTGAAAAAAACGGTCGTTTGTTTTTGCTGTCCGCTACGCCTACGACCAAGGTATCAAAAAGCCCAGAAGCGCGGCGTACCAGATCTTCATGCCCACGCGTGAGCGGGTCAAACGTACCGGGATAAACTGCTGTCACCATTACTGCTCCTGGGTATTGGCTAAGAAAGAATGCGCATTATGCCTGAATTCAGCGTGATTTTTGCACTCAAACATTGCGCTGCAACAAATGAAAATGCACCTGTCCGGCCCGATCATTGCGAATTACTTGCCAATTTTTTAAACAATCGGGCAAATCCGCCGGTGTCAGTGCTTTTTCGGCTTCCAGATACAGAAGTCCGTCCGACTCCAGCAGAGCCATGCAATGGGGCAGAATCTGCACCAGCAAATCACGGTGATAGGGTGGGTCCAGAAAGATCACGCTGTATCGGTTTTCCTCATTTATTGTATTAACGGTCAATTTCTTCACAACTGAAAGCGCATCGCCGGCAATAATGTGCACCTGCTCTGCTTTGAGCTTGGCTTTTACCTGTTCCAGTTGCCGCACCGCCGGCAAATAAGAATCGACCAGAGTCACCAGAGCGGCGCCCCGGCTGGCAGCTTCCATACCCAGAGCACCGCTACCGGCAAACAGATCCAGACAACGCCGGGATTGCCAGTCGCCCTGAAATAGAAAAGTCAGCCAGTTAAACAGCGTTTCGCGCACCCGATCGGGAGTCGGACGCAGGCCGGGCGCATCCAGCACGGTCAGGGGAGTGCGCTTCCAGGTGCCGCCAATAATGCGAACCTGGCGCGGAGTGGTCTTTTTGGGCATTTTTATTGTAGAAAAATTAAAAGTTAATGCTGACTGACGCTGATTGCGCCGGGCGCACCGGGTCGCCTCTGCTAGAATGTCGCACATTGTAGCCCGACTCTAACAATTCACCATTCTGATCGTATCGCCCACATGTTCAGCTTTTTCAAAAAAAAACCGCCAGCCAGCCAGCCAGTACCAATTTCCATACCGGATCCTGCACCCAATGAACCGAATCAAAAGCAGTCGTGGCTGACCAGACTCAAAGCCGGACTGTCCAAAACTTCCAGCAACCTGACCACCCTGTTTGTCGGTGCAAAAATTGATGACGACCTGTATGAAGAACTGGAATCGGCCCTGTTAATGGCCGATGCCGGCATGGATGCCACCCTGTTTGTACTGGAAGAATTAAAAAAACAGGTCAAGCTGCAAAAGCTTACCGAAGCACTTGAAGTGAAAGCCGCATTGAAAGCAATTCTGGTTGAATTTCTGACTCCGCTTGAAAAACCGCTGGAACTGGGACGCCATCAACCGATGGTAATGATGATCGCCGGTGTGAATGGCGCAGGAAAAACCACCACAATCGGCAAACTGGCCAAACATCTGCAGGCACATCATCAGTCTGTGATTCTGGCAGCCGGTGACACGTTTCGTGCTGCAGCGCGCGAGCAGTTGACCGTATGGGGCGAGCGCAATAATGTCACAGTAATTTCCCAGGAATCAGGAGATCCGGCCGCAGTGGCGTTTGATTCCGTGAGTTCGGCCATCGCCAAAGGAATTAACGTGGTGATGGTAGACACGGCCGGTCGATTACCCAGTCAGCTGCACCTGATGGAAGAATTGAAAAAAATCAAACGCGTGGTTTCCAAAGGCATGGAAGGTGCGCCGCACGAAGTGCTGCTGGTCATTGACGGCAATACCGGTCAGAATGCGCTGGCCCAGGTCAAATCGTTTGATGATGCCCTGGGGCTTACCGGACTAGTCATTACCAAGCTCGACGGTACTGCCAAAGGCGGAATTCTCGCGGCGATTGCAAAAACCCGGCCAATACCGGTTTATTTCATCGGCGTTGGCGAAAAAATCGAAGATCTGCAACCGTTTAATGCACGTGAATTTGTCGATGCGCTGCTTGATTGATTCACTCCATCAAACCCGATTTACTTTTTAGCTTTACTTCTTACCAGACATGATCGAATTCAAACAGGTCAGCAAACATTTTCCTCCTGGCGTATCCGCTTTAACGGACATGTCGTTTACGATTGAACGCGGTGAACTGGTGTTTTTGGCAGGTCCATCCGGCGCCGGAAAATCCACCATTCTGAAAATGATCGCAGCCATTGAACGCCCCAGCAGCGGTCAGGTATTGGTGAATGGCCAGGATATCGCCGGACTGAATGCCGCAGCTCTGCCCTACTTCAGACGCAATATCGGTTTAATACTTCAGGATCACGCTCTGCTGCTCGACCGGACCATACTGGACAATGTCATGCTGCCGCTGCTGATTGGCGGAGCAAGCAGAAATGAAGCGCTGCATCGTGCCAGCACCGCACTGGAAAAAATGAATCTGTCAGACAAAATCAATGCTTTCCCTCCAGCGCTTTCCGGTGGTGAACAGCAACGCGCTGCCATTGCTCGCGCCATCGTCAATCGCCCGCAACTGATCTTGGCCGATGAGCCTACCGCCTACCTGGACCGGGACAATGCAAAAAAGGTGATGCAGGCCCTGCAGGCATTTCAGGCCGCCGGTGTGACCTGCATTATCTCCAGCCATGATGAAGAATTTCTGGTCAGCGCGTCGCGGGTGATTTATTTAAATCATGGCAAACAGAGTCAGTCCTGGCAATCTGCTGCGTAATCGTTACCTATAGACAAAAACATGAATATTTGGATCAGACAACACGCTCTCGCCAGTGGCAATGCGCTTAAACAGATTTTCAGTGCGCCTGGCAATTTTATATTTAACGTCCTGGTGGTCGCGGTTGCGCTTTCCTTGCCGATTGCAGGGTTGACACTGATAGAAAACATCCGCCCCATCTCCGACCAGTTATCGATCGCACCCGAACTGTCATTATTTTTAAAAACCGATTTAAGCCGCAGCAATGCGAACGGCTTTGCCGATACCATAAAAAAACTGCTGAAGTCATCTGGAACACCGGCCAAGGTTGTTTTTGTGCCCAAAGAAGCTGCGCTGACCGGATTGCAAAACAGTTCGGGTTTGGGCGATGTACTGGCCACGCTGGGTGAAAATCCCCTGCCTGACGCCTACGTACTGAGTTTTGAACAGCATTTCGAACTCGCCACCCAGCAGGCCAACCCGGTAAAAATTGAAGCTCTGGCCAGCCAGCTGCAAAAGCTGCCCGAAGTCGAACATGTTCAGATTGATTCGAGCTGGATCAAACGTCTGGCAGCGTTAATGCATCTGGCGCAATTCATGCTGATCGCTCTGGCCACAATTCTTGCCATCGTTGTCATTACGGTCATTTTTAATGCCACCCGGTTACAGGTTCTGTCACATCGCGCTGAAATCAGGGTAATCCGCCTGCTCGGCGCGACCAATCAATATATTCGGCGGCCCTATTACTACGCCGGAGCCATTCTGGGTACGGTCGCCGGTCTTTTAGCGCTGGCGATTGTGGCTGCCGGGTTGCAACCTCTGAATCAAGCCATCAAGGAATTTGCCAGCCTGTACGGATCAAGTTATCAATTGATGCCACTGAATCTGATATGGAGTCTGTATCTGATTCTGGCAGCCGCAATTCTAGGGTTATTTGGCGCGTTTTTATCCGTCAGACATCAGGTCCGGCAACTTAATTAATTTATATACATCAAATATCCAAGTGCCCTTTTTTAATTTCATGGGCAAATGTACAACAAATATTTCTATAAATGACAAGTGTTTCAGACTGTTAGCACTCTTCGCAATAGAGTGCTAATATATCGGTCAGTTTAGTTTGCTGGCTTACTTTGCTGGTCTAATTTCATTGAATTTATTGATTTCCGCGCAATACTGGGTGACACACCCATCTTATTGCCAGAAATATATGGAGATTACATGAGCTCATCAACAGTTAATACATTGCCGGTAACCGGCAGCAATTCAGCACTGGCACTCGGGTTCACCGGTACACTCGGAAATATTGACGCCTACATTTCGGCCGTAAATCGCCTGCCGATGCTCACGCAAGAAGAAGAAACAAAATACGCTACTGACCTGCGCGACAAAAATGATCTGAGCGCTGCGCAGCATCTGGTTCTGTCGCACCTGCGTCTGGTCGTGTCCATTGCCCGCGGCTACCTCGGTTATGGCCTGCCGCATGCCGATCTGATTCAGGAAGGCAACATTGGCCTGATGAAAGCGGTCAAGCGATTCAATCCTGATCAGGGTGTGCGTCTGGTTTCTTACGCCATGCACTGGATCAAAGCGGAAATGCACGAATATATTCTGAAAAACTGGCGTCTGGTCAAAGTGGCGACCACCAAGGCACAACGCAAGCTGTTTTTCAATTTGCGCAGCCACAAGATCGGCTTTGACAGTATGACTCAGGGGCAGATTGATCAATTGGCCCAAACGCTGAATGTGAAGCGCGAAGAAGTCATTGAAATGGAAATGCGACTGTCCGGTCACGACATGGCTCTGGATGCGCCGACCGATGACGATGACGACAAATTTGCACCGATCGCCTATCTGTCCAGCGACAATAATGAGCCAACCAAAGTATTGGAAAACATGCATTATGACGTGCTGCAGACTACCGGTCTGGAAGCAGCGCTGAACAATCTCGACCCACGCTCGCGCCGCATTATTGAAGCACGCTGGCTGGCCAATGACGACGGCAGTGGTGCGACATTGCATGATCTGGCTGCCGAATTTAACGTTTCAGCTGAACGTATACGCCAGATAGAAACCGCGGCCATGAAGAAAATGAAGGCAAGTCTGGCTGAATATGCCTGACAGCTGGTTGCGCCAACAAAAAAATGCTCTTCGGAGCATTTTTTTGATTTAACCAACCACTAGGCGCTGACTTCCGCGCCAGACCCCGGCAGGTGGTAAAAAGACAGGCTGGGCAACAGCAGCAGACTCAACACATACCATGCGCTGGTAACCGTCCGGTTCCATATCCGCCATGGCATCAGAAAGTTCACGCCAGGGATTCCATACCACCGCATCCACAAAGCCTGCGCTGACAATATCGATCTGCTGATCGTGCTGCACCACGCGCAGTACAGGCGGGGCATTTCTATATACCCGATCAACCTGCTTGCCGATTGTAATTACATCTTCTGTTTCCACACAATCCGCATTACCGGTGACACTGTCCCGGTAATGCGTACCCCTCAAACCTTGAATGCGAGTGTCATTGATGTGCTCAAGGTGCAGGTAGGTATGCAAAGCTGCCGTGAATTCAAATTCCGTCGCACCGGTATTCTGCACCTTCAGCTCCAGCTCCAGTGCGGTGTCAAGCAGAGTGATGGTCAACTCGAGCAGAAATGCATGCGGCCAAACTGCTCTGGTAGCGTCGCTGTCGCGCAGTTCAAACACGGCCTGATTGTTTTGATCAGACTCACACGGGTGCCAAACCAGGTTACGCGCAAATCCATGTTTGGGTAATGGTCCGAGATCAGAGAATTGGGGGAAAATGACAGGCACGCCGCCACGCAGTGGTTTGCCCGAATCCAGCAGTGAAGCCTTGCTGAGAAATAATTGCTCGCTCATACCCGCCGGTACCCATGACACCACCTGAGCGCCACGATGGACGATCTGTACACTGGCACCATTTTCCAAACGCAGGGTTGTGATCATGACACGGACCTATTGCAACAGCAGTTTCAGATCGTGCGTAATCGGGTCGGGCCCCTGATTGAAACGCACAAACAGGCGGACATGACCTTCGCGATCAAACACATAACTGCCGGCACTGTGATCGATCGAATAACCGCCCGTTTTTTTCTCCGGAACCTTCTCATAGAAAATTTTAAAATCCTGCGCAATCTTCTGCGTGGCAGCCTGATCACCCACCAGCCCTAAAAATCGCTTATCAAAGTTCGGAACATACTGAGACAAAATTTTTGGCGTATCGCGCTCCGGATCCAGACTGACGAACAAGACCTGAACCTGATCGCTCAGCGGCCCCAGATCTTTCATCACCGCGGACAGTTCAGCCATGGTGGTAGGGCAGACATCGGGGCATTGGGTGTATCCGAAAAATATGACGACCACCTTGCCTTTGAAATCGGACAGATGGCGCATGGTGCCGTTGTAGTCCGGCATACTGAAATCTTTGGCGTAGTCCAGACCGGTTATGTCGGTGTTTTTAAAATCGAGCTTGGCGGGCTGACTGCAGGCGCATAAGGTCAGTATCAAACCAAGCAGAGTCAGTAGCGCAGGGAATTTTTTCATGAGAATGTAAACTGAGTGAAACAGGGGTCTGGTTAAAATTTCAGGTAATGGTCGACCAGCAAGGCGGCAAATAACAGCGATAAATACAGAATGGAAAAAGCGAAGGTTTTCCTTGCCATCTGATCGTTGTAATGCCGGTGCAACTGCCATGCATAATACAAAAATACGCTACCCAGTCCTAGCGCGCTGATCAGATAAATCCATCCGCTCATGTGTACTGCAAACGGCAAGGTGGTGGTTGCCACCAGCACGATGGTATACAGCCAGACATGCAGACCAGTGAATTTGATGCCGTGGGTAATGGGCATCATAGGCAAACCTGACTTGGCGTAATCATCGCGCCTGTACAGTGCCAGCGCCCAGAAATGCGGCGGGGTCCAGACAAAGATAATCAGCACCAGCAACCAGGCTTGCATCGGCACATCATTGGCGATGGCTGCCCAGCCCAACGCGGGCGGCATGGCGCCTGACAGTCCGCCTATGACGATATTTTGCGGTGTGGCCGGTTTTAACACGATGGTGTATATCACCGCATAACCGATGAAGGTGGCAAAGGTCAGCCACATGGTGAGCGGATTGACCAGAAAATAAAGTACCCACATGCCGGCACCGCCAAGAATGGCCGAAAACAGACAGATCTGCTGCACGGAGATTTCACCCTGAGCCGAAGCGCGGCGTGCAGTTCTTGCCATGCGCGCGTCGAGTTCACGTTCGACCAGGCAATTGACTGCAAAGGCGGCGCCGGCCAGCAGCCAGATTCCGGCTGCGGCGGCCAGCACGACACGCCAGTCCGGCAAATCCGGCGTAGCCAGAAACATGCCGATCACTGAACAGAATACCGCCAGTTGGGTCACGCGTGGTTTGGTTAATGCCAGATACTGTGAAATCCGGCTGGTTTGAACGGTCATGGTGTTCATAATTTCTGATGTTAAAAAGACTTGATTGTCAGAACAAAGGTTAATGGCGCCGCAGCTCGACCGGGCTTTGAACGCGGTAATTTAACACGCTCAGCAAGCCCAACAGCAGCGCTGCTCCGCAGTTGTGCAGCACCGCCACCGGCAACGGCCAGCTGAACAGAATATTGGCCAGCCCGCTGCAGAACTGAATCAGCAATACCACAAGCACAGCGTTGGCAATGTTACGCACTCCCGCCATGCTGCGCGCACGCAGCGCCACATAGCCTGAGCTCAGCACCACCAGAATGGCAAAATTCCTGTGGACCCAGTGGATCGCCGTCAAGGCTGCAAAGGACAGGTACTCGCCTCCCACCGTTTTACCGAGCTCGCGCCACAGTCCAAAGCCGTGTTCAAAGTCCATATCGGGAATCAGCACGCCGTGGCACAGCGGATAATCGGTGCAGGCAAGCACAGCGTAATTGGTACTGACCCAGCCACCCAACGCAATCTGCATCAGCAATATCAGCCAGGCAAAACGCGCCGGCCATTTCAGCTTCAATGCGTCATGGGTCACGCGCTCTGATTTGGCATCAATGCGCGCCGCAAGCCAGGCCAGCATGGCCAGCAGCATCATGCCCAGCAGTAAATGGATGGTGACAATTACCGGTTGCAGTTTCATGGTGACAGTCCACATGCCGAATGCGCCCTGCAATCCAACAAAAAATAACAGCGCCGTGGCAAACAGCGGTGCGCCGGCAAACTGTTTGCGCTTGATCCACGCGATCAACACCTGTGCAAGAATCAGAATTCCCACCGAAGCGGCCAGATAACGATGCACCATTTCCACCCAGGCTTTGAAGTGGGTTACCGGCCCATGTGGCATGGCTGCCTGTGCTGCCGATATCGCGTCATGTGAAATCAGCGGATTGGCCGCCCCATAACAGCCCGGCCAGTCCGGGCAGCCCAGACCGGAATCAGTCAGCCGCGTGTAGGCACCGAACATGATCAGATCAAATGTCAGAAACAGGGTGACCGATACCAGTTTGCGGTATTTATTGACGTCGCTGGAAACCCAGACCATGCTCAACGGAATGATCGCAACCAGTAACGCGGTGATCGTAATTTCAGTCCACATAGTCATTACCCGATGCTGGATGCCTTAAGCAGTTTGATGAGGTCTTTTTTTACCTTGTTCGGATCAGCATCCACGGTATAGCGCATCATCAGATTACCGAGCGGATCAACCAGATACAGACGATCCTGCACCGTCGCATCGGGCTCAACCGGCAGCCAACCCTGCACAGCCTTTGCATCTACACGCAGAATATGGGTATCTTCCAGAACCCGGATCAGCATGGTGTCCATCGGCTGTTGGTCCGGAACCAGCAATACCCGTTCAATCCGGTCCATGTCCTTGCCTTGCATTAAACGCAGTTGGCGCATCGCATACAGGCCGTTCTGGCACCGTTGCTGACAATCAGATGAACTGACCTGCAGCATGATCCATTTGCCCTTGTAGGCGCTCAGTTCCTGCGGCGCGCCGCCTTGCAAAACACCGTGCATATCTGGCATGGGGTACAGCCGCGGGTCCAGCAGTGTTCCATAGTTGGTACGAGCGGTGGGCTTGATTACATAATAAGTCAGATAAGAAAATATCAAAGGAGATGCGCAAATCGCAAGAACCAGTAACAATTTCCAGCGTCCGTGCTTTTTTGTTTGGGGAGTGTGCAGCTGCTTATTCATCGGTGCCTGATCCATCTTTGTTGAGTCCATTACTTTTGCCGAAACTGGTTACCAAAAAAAATAACAATGCCATCACGGCCAGTGCCATCCATTGAAACGCATAGCCGCGATGCCGTTCCGATCCCATTGACGCACGCGGCCAGTCGCGCAATAAACCGTCATCGCCGCCTTTGGTCTGTTCAACGATAAACGGATACAGTGGCAAATGACTGGCCTTTTCAAACTCGCCGGTTTCCATATTCTGAACCAGCACGCCTGGTTGCAGCGGCGCACTGGCGCCGAACTGATACACATGGCCAACGTTCGCTTTAAGCGTACCTTCTATCTGTATGATTCCAGATGGGGTTTGATACGGCTTTACCGAAAATCGGTCCAGATTGTTTCTGGGTACCCAGCCGCGCGCAACCAGTATGTACTTATTCTGATTCTGAAGCCTGAATGGCATCAGCACAACGATTCCGGCCTTCCCGTCCATGGGGCGATTATCGAGATAGACCGGCCAGCGTTGATCGAATTCGCCCAAGAGGATGACTTTGGCATATTCCAACTGGCTGATTTCCGACGTGAGCGGCAAGGGGATCGCAGCGGTGTTTTCGACAGCCTGAAGTCTGGCTTCGATTGCCTCTTTCTGATGGGCTCTTTGTGTCTGCCACATGGAAAGTGCACAACCTAAAGCCACCAATAGCAGTGTCGCAATGAAAGGAACTGGTCTAAAATGAAAAGCTCGCCTGATACTCACTTATTTACTCAATCACTCATTGGCGCTGCGCGCCCATTTTAAAAATCATGAAAATCTTCGTTGCAATTGCTTTTATCCTCATCATCGCCAGTCTGGGTTCCGCACTGGTATTTCTAATGAAAGACAAAGGCCGCAGCAAGCGCACCGTGCAGGCTCTGGCATTCCGGGTCGGATTTTCAGTCGTCCTGTTTATCCTGATACTGATCGCCAATTATCTCGGCTATATTCATCCTACCGGCATTCCCATTATAACTGCGCCACACTGACTTTTAACCGGTTTCTTGAGCAGGTATCAATTGCCTGCGGCACCCAACAAAAAGCCGCACCCTGAGTGCGGCTTTTTGTTGGTGCAAATTTGATTACAGCCAGTACACAACGACATACAGACCCAGCCAGACCACGTCAACAAAGTGCCAGTACCAGGCGGCACCTTCAAATGCAAAGTGATGGCTCGGAGTGAAATGGCCTTTCAGATGACGGTACAGGACCACCGACAGCATGATGGCGCCCATGGTCACATGGAAGCCGTGAAAGCCAGTCAACAAAAAGAAGGTGGATCCGTAAATGCCTGATGTCAGCTTCAGATTCAGCTCGGAATAAGCATCGATGTATTCATGGGCCTGAAAACCCATAAAGAGTGCGCCCAGCAAGATGGTGGCAAACAGGAACATCGAGGTTTTGGCACGGTTACCGGCAATCAGTGCATGATGCGCGATGGTCAGCGTCACGCCTGAGGACAACAGCAATGCCGTATTGATAGTAGGAATCGGGAACGGGGTCATCATCTTGAATGCTTCGATGGTTCCGGCCGGCCCTACGTTACCCCAATGCGCAACAAAATCAGGCCACAACAGTTTGTTGTCCAGATCAGCCAGCCATGGCATGGTGATGGAACGTGCATAGAAAAGCGCGCCGAAGAAAGCGCCGAAGAACATCACTTCAGAGAAAATAAACCAGCTCATGCTCCAGCGGTATGAAACGTCAACCCGCTCGTTGTACTGGCCGGATTCAGATTCATGAATTGCCAAACCAAACCAGTTGTACAGTACGAACAGGGTCAACAATATACCACCCAGATTGGCGTACATTCCCCATGACACACCATTCACCCATGCTGCAGCACCGATCATGGTCAGGAGCAGGGTCGCTCCGCCAAGAACTGGCCACTGTGAAGGACTTGGTACAAAATAATACGGTGCATGTTGCCCTGAACTCATTTTTATCTCCCGGATCAATTCAAATTATTGGTTAGCTACGACAGTTTTCACAATGGTGAGAAGAATCGTAATGAAAATTACCGCGCCCAGAATGCCGGCAATAATCACGTGCACAGGGTTTAGCTTTGCTGCATCCTGTTCATAGGCGCTTTTCTTGCGCACGCCGAAAAACGACCAGAAAACTGCTTTCAGTGTTGCAAAAAACGACATCTTGCGTTGCGTGGCAGATTTCAAATCTTCCATAAAACCTCTACTGCATTCAAATTATTACTGGTTATTGTGCTGCCACTTTATTGCCACCCACCTCAAAAAAAGTGTACGACAGCGTAATTGTTTTCACATTCTCCGGCAGCTTGGGATCAATAAAGAATACGACCGGCATCTGCCTGGCTTCATCAGCACCCAGTGTCTGCTGTTTAAAACAAAAACATTCTACTTTGTGAAAATACTGTCCTGCCTGCTGAGGCGCATAGCTGGGTATTGCCTGCGCATCCATCTTACGGTTCTGTTTGTTGACTACCTCGTACACCACTGTCGACATTGCCCCAGGATGCACTTGCATACTGCTCACTACCGGCCGGAAACGCCAGGGACCAGTAGTGTTGGCGTCAAATTCAACGGTGACAAGCCGATTTTTATCAATCTGAGAATTTTCCGGGGGAACTGACTTGTCATCCTTGGTCGTCAGAATATTCACATTGGTCAATTCACAGATCTGTTTGTAAATCGGGATCAATATAAAGCCGAATCCAAACATCAATGCGGCCACCACCAGCAACTTGCCAAACATGACAGCGTTCAGCTTGGCTATCATTTTTCCAGCTTTGATATTTTTCATCGGCCGCTTATCTGAACCAAATCTGCTTAACAAAGATGCCAACGAAAAACACGGCAGCTACTGAAAACAGTATCAACGCGGTTCTCAGATTTTGTGATTTCTTGTTTTCCATAGCTCTATTCCAGAAAATGGACTGTTTCAGGCACGGGGCAAAGGCCCCGCTTCATTATTTAACGGTCGGCGGTGTTTCAAACGTATGGAACGGAGCTGGACTAGGCACTGTCCATTCCAGACCTTCAACAGCCTCCCACGGATTGTTACCGGCAGCTTTGCCACCGCGATACGCCGGGAGAACCACAAAGAAGATGAAATACACCTGAGACAATCCAAATCCGAAGGCGCCGATCGATGCAATCATGTTGAAATCGGCAAATTGCGCTGGATAATCCGCATAGCGCCGCGGCATACCGGCCAACCCCAGGAAATGCATCGGGAAGAAGGTCACGTTAAACCAGAACAGCGAATTCCAGAAATGGATTTTGCCGCGGGTTTCGTTGTACATGAACCCAGTCCATTTTGGACTCCAGTAGTAGAAACCGGCAAACAGGGCAAACAGCGATCCGGCAACCAGAACGTAATGGAAATGCGCTACCACGTAATAAGTATCCTGCATCTGAATATCGATCGGTGTCACTGCCAGAATCAGGCCGGTAAAGCCACCAATGGTGAAGACGAAAATGAAGCCGACTGCAAACAGCATCGGCGTTTCGAAAGTCATCGAACCACGCCACATGGTGGCAATCCAGTTAAATACTTTTACACCGGTTGGAATCGCGATCAGCATGGTTGCATACATGAAGAACAGCTGTGCAGTTACCGGCATACCGGTAGTAAACATGTGATGCGCCCAGACGATGAACGACAGAATCGCAATGGAGGAAGTCGCATACACCATTGAGGCATAACCAAACAGCGGTTTGCGGGCGAACACGGGAATAATCTGCGAGACAATACCGAATGCCGGCAAAATCATGATGTAAACTTCAGGGTGACCGAAGAACCAGAATATATGCTGGTACATCACAGGATCGCCACCACCGGCGGCATTGAAGAATGATGTGCCGAAATGACGGTCAGTCAGAGTCATGGTAATTGCACCAGCCAGAACCGGCATGACAGCAATCAGCAGGTAGGCAGTAATCAACCAGGTCCAGCAGAACATCGGCATTTTCATCAATGTCATGCCTGGGGCACGCATGTTCAAAATCGTGGTGATGATGTTGATCGAACCCATAATGGAAGAAGCACCCATGATGTGGACAGCGAAAATTGCCATGTCCATTCCAGGCCCCATCTGGGTTGACAGTGGAGCATACAGTGTCCAGCCGGCAGCGGTTGCACCGCCGGGAACAAAGAAAGAACCAGCCAGCAACATCGCAGCAGGAGGCAACAGCCAGAATGAAAAGTTGTTCATCCGCGCAAAGGCCATATCTGAAGCGCCGATTTGCAGAGGGATCATCCAGTTGGCGAACCCGACGAAGGCCGGCATGATCGCACCGAACACCATGATCAGTCCGTGCATCGTGGTGAGCTGATTGAAAAATTCAGGTTTGAAATATTGCAGACCAGGCTGAAATAACTCGGCACGTATCATCAGTGCCAGCACGCCGCCGACCAACAGCATGGTCAGAGAGAAAATCAGGTACAGGGTACCGATATCTTTATGATTGGTGGCAAACATCCAGCGCTCAAAACCGTGTGGCTTGTGGTCATCGTGCTCATGTCCGTGACCAGCAGTGTGGGCGTGATCCATTGTGGTGTTACTCATTCGAATCTCCTATGAATTACTTGCGCGCAGCCAGAACTTCTGCTGGTTGAACAATATTTTCTTGTGACTTGTTAGACCAGTTATTCCGTGTATAGGTAATAACGGCAGCAATGTCGGTGTCTGACAATACGGCTTTCCAGGTCGGCATGGCGTTTTTACCATTCAGTACCAGATGGACCTGCGCGTCCTTCGGCCCGGCCACAACGAGTGAACCATCCAGAGCAGGGAACGCACCTGGCACACCCTTACCATTGGCCTGATGACATACCACACAGTTCGATGAGTAAACTTTCTCACCGCGTGCTTTCAGTTCATCCACAGTCCAGACCTTGTTCGGATCATCAGCCAGTGCGGCCATTTCCTTTTTCTTGCCATCTACCCATTTGGTGTAATCGGCATCACTGACGACATTCACCACAACCGGCATGAAAGCGTGCTCCTTACCGCACAGCTCTACGCATTGACCACGGTACTTGCCGACTTTTTCTGCCTTGAACCAGGTGTCACGCACAAAACCGGGAATGGCATCCTGCTTGATACCGAAAGCCTGAATGGTCCACGAGTGAATCACATCATTGGCGGTTGTGATAATTCGAATTTTTTTATTGACCGGCACAACCACTTCATTATCAACTTCGATCAGATAGTTTTCACCGCGCGCCTGTGTTGCAGGCTGGCCTGGCGCACCGATCTGTTCTCTTGGTGTCGACAGCGCCGACAGGAATGAAATGCCTTCTCCCTCGCCCTTCAGATAGTCATAGCCCCATTTCCACTGCATGCCGGTAACTTTGATGGTGATATCGGAATTGGAAGTATCTTTCATGGCGACGACCGTTTTGGTAGCCGGCAGCGCCATGGCGATGACAATAATGAACGGGACGACAGTCCAGGCGATTTCGACTGTAATACTTTCGTGGAAGGTGGCCGCCTTGTGACCAAGCGATTTACGATGTTTTAAAATCGAGTAAAACATGAAACCGAACACTATGACGAAAATCACCATACAGATAATCATCATCAAATTATGCAGACCATAGATCTGCTCTGCAATTTGTGTGACGGGTGGCTGGAAGTTCATTCCAAGTACCGCTGGTCCGCCCACGCTATCCTTGACCGGGCTTTGTACAACCTCTTGTGCCCATGATGAAACCCCACCCATCATCAACAAGGAACTGAGCATTAACGATGGCAATCGCTTCGCATATTTCATGTTTTCCCCAAAAACCAAATAGAATTCTTCTCAGAAGGTGATATGAACTGGCACTGACTGTGATGCTAAATCCACCAGTTATTCATACCTCGTTACGCACGACCGTCAGCTGTTTTTCTGCTGATTTATTATTAAGCTGGTCAACACTGGACAATCGCTTGACTGTGCAATTTGCGCTGGCACTTTTTTATAATCACGAGAGTATATGTCGGAAACACAGCGGTTATCAAGCACAATACAAAAACTCAGACACTGATTTACATCAAAGTGACTGATCGCTTGATAAAATATTTTTTGATTTGCGCCAAAAAAATGATATTTATTTTTTGTGAATATCAAATTTGATAATACTTTCACCAGGCCGATTGCGCTTCGGCTCGGGTCTGAATGCGTGACCGTAAATAATCTCAAGCGTCAGCGGAATGCGTCCGTCGGCGCGCCGCATCTGCTCCAGCCTGTCACTCACCCTGCGCCATGCAGCCCTGCCTGTCAGCCCCGGCTTTCTGGTCTGCAGCGGATTTCCTCCCAGCGCACGCACTTCACGCATGAGCTGATCCACACTGGTGTAGGTTAACGTAATGACTTCCATATCCATGACCGGCGTTGCAAATCCGGCATTAACCAGCATGTCGCCAAAGTCGTGCATATCGACAAACGGCAATGTGTGCTGCATCTGATCGGCTTCTTCAAATGCCTGCCGGAGTTCTTTCAAACTGTCAGGACCAAAACAGGAAAACATTAACAGTCCATGCACATTCAGGATGCGCAGCCATTCAGAAAATACCTGATCCGGCTCGCTGTGCCAATGCAGCGCCATATTGGACCAGACCAGATCCACAGCCCGGTCTGCCAGCGCAGTGTGACGAAAATCAGCACAGATCAATTCCGCATCAGCGTACTCCGATGCACGACCGGTCAGTTTTGACAACAGGCGCTGCATGAAAATGCCGGCCGCCTTTTGTTCACTCTGCACCTGCTTCAGAAAATTTTCTGACGCATCCAGCCCGATCAGCTGCGCAGTTCGATAGGTATTATGCAAGGCCCTTAAATCGGCCCCGCGTCCACAACCCGCATCCAGTATGCATTTTGGATCGAGCCGAACCAGCGCCAACCGATCCAGCATGCGGGTTGCGACTTCCCGGTAAATAAAATCAGCTTCAGTCAGTTTAGACGGTTGGCTGAACAAATGTCTTACTCGATTTAAATCTATGGGTGCACTTTGCATAAAAAATAACTTCTTTATAATTGAGGCCATCGCAGTTTACACGTTGAATGGATCACATGCGGCAAAACTTGTTAGTTCAGCAGATAAAGAATGTCACCGGGCTGATCAGATCGGGCCTGTGCAAGCTTGCTCCCTGTTCCTGTTTGCTGTGCGCAGCGCAGAACCAGCAAACCATCTGCATCGACTGTGTGCAGCAATTCTTTTCCATCCCGACCAGACGCTGCGTGCGCTGCGCCATTCCGCTTGACACTGCAGACCAATGCTGCGGCCAGTGTCTGACAAACCCTCCCGCTTTTTTGCACACGATCGCGGCCTGCGATTACAAAGCTCCACTCGATCAACTGATACTGGCCCTGAAATTCCGACACCAGCTTTGCGTCGCACCAGCGCTGGCGTTGCAGATAGCCCGGTCTGTAGCAAAAACACCATGTATTCCTGAACTGCTTATGCCGGTACCGTTAAGCCGCGCACGACTGGTGCAGCGCGGATTTAATCAGTCACTGCAAATTGCCAGGCCGCTGGCCACGCTAATGCAGCGCCCGCTGTATGCGCAACTTCTGCACAGGGTGCGCGATACCACTGCACAAACCCTGCTCCATCCCGATCAGCGCCGCGAGAATATTCTGCACGCTTTTACCCCTGACGAAGCCACAAAGGATAGAATACGGGGCCGCCATATCGGCGTGGTCGATGATGTCATGACAACCGGCGCGACGTTGAACGAAATTGCTGCATGCCTGAAACGGCATGGCGCTGCGAGCGTGACCAATCTGGTCTTTGCACGTACGCCACCACATTAATTTTTATTCAGGGAGTGTCTTGTGTTTCACGTCGTTCTGGTCGAACCGGAAATCCCGCCCAATACCGGCAACATCATCAGGCTGTGCGCCAATACCGGCGCCCAGCTGCATCTGATTGAACCTCTCGGATTTCCGCTGGAAGACAGCAAGCTCAAACGCGCCGGTCTGGATTACCACGAATACGCAAAAATGCTGGTCCACAAAAACTGGCAGGCTTTTATCGATACAGTCAAACCGGATCCGGCGCGCATGTTTGCACTCACCACCCACGGTTCTGCAGTATTTTCAGAAGCGCGGTTTCAGGCAGGTGATTTCTTTGTATTCGGTTCTGAAACCAAAGGGCTTGATCCTGTTTTGCGCAATTCATTTCCGGCCGGTCAGCGCATCCGGTTACCGATGCAACCGGAAAATCGCAGTTTGAACTTATCCAACACTGTGGCTGTCGTAGTCTATGAAGCCTGGCGTCAGAATGGCTTTGCGGGCGGCTCGTAAATTGTCGCGTTTTATCAATCAGTTCAAAGGAGTAAACATGAAAATCAATTTGTTAAAAGGCCTGATCACACTGCTCGGTTGCGTCACTTTGATCTCGGCAGCGCAGGCCCACGAATACCAGTTGGGTAATATTCAGATCATCCATCCCGCAGCACGCGCCACCGTCGCGCAACAGAGTACCGGTGCGGCTTACCTGACACTGGAAAACCGCGGGCAGGCCGATGACAGCCTGATCAAGGTCGAATCAGGCGTGGCTGAATCAGTTGAGATGCACAACATGGAAATGGCCGGCGATGTCATGAAAATGCGTGCCGTTGACACCATCGAATTAAAGGCCGGCAGCAAGACCGGCATGAAACCAGGTGGCGGATATCACATCATGCTGATCGGCCTGAAAAAACCATTGAAAGTCGGCGACACTTTTCCGCTCACACTGATTTTCGCCAAAGCCGGAAAGATTGAGGTGACAGTGCATGTCGAAGCAAATTAGGTCCTGACTTTGGACAGGAGTTTGGTGGTGGAGCGGTCGTGCTTGAAGGTGATCGCTTCCACTCTGCCGCCGTAGGCCAGTACGGCTTTTCCTTCAGGTATCGCATCCATCTGATAGTCGCCGCCCTTGGCGTAAATGTCGGGACGCCCTTCATTGACCACTTCGAGCGCAGTATTTTCATCAAACGCAATGACCAGACTGACTGACTCCAGCGCCGCAATCACGGCCATGCGGTCCTCACAGGTATTGATCGGTCTGTCGTCGCCTTTGCCCAGACGCCGCACCGAAGCGTCGGTATTGACGGCCACCACCAGCGCAGCACCCAGCGCTCGCGCCTGTTCCAGGTAAGTCACATGACCTCGATGCAGTATGTCAAATACGCCGTTAGTTAGCACCACAGGTTTGGGCAACGCAGCCATGCGTTGCCGGAGTTTTTCTTTTGTGGTTATTTTATCTTCAAACATGAACCTGCCCCGATATTTAATAATTGCGACCTGCATTTGAGCCGCTGAGTGCGCAATGTACCATCACATGCCTGAAAAATGGAAGGCGACGTTTTAATTTACTCAGGCAGATTTCTGACAGGTCACCAGCACCGCCGCAGCACTGCCAGTGGTTGGTATCTGGCCGATACCATTCGTCACCGTACAGGTCTGTCCGACCGGTTGGATGCCGACTGACACACTGTAATTTGACCCGGCCGGCAGCGGTGTCGGAAACAGCTGAACCAGCGAAAGTCCGGCCCCGGTATCTTTTGTTCCAGTCACGACCAACGTATCCAATCCACTATTAAGCAGGGTGACTTTATTATTCTCGGCAAGCCCACTTATACTGACCGAGACTGCCGAATTGAAAGGGCTGCCGGTGACGCAATTGACCGCAATGTTGGTGACATTTCCACCAGAAGAAGACACCGTTCCGGCCCCGAGTGTCACTGTACAGGTCTGCCCATTAGGCTGTGCCTGGACCGTGACGTTGTAGGCGTTTTGGGGCGCCACAGAGGTGTTGAAGGTAAAGTTGCCATTGGTCGATATGTTTAATGTATCTAAATTGTTGTTGACCAGAACAAGGGTTGTGCCACCGGACAACCCATTGACCGTTCCACCAATTTTGGCGTTCACTGCCCCGCCACATCCGGTCAAGGCAGTCAGCAATAAAAAGGAGACAGTTGAGATTAAGGCAGAAAATTTCATGATTGCACCCTGAAAAATAGTTCAGTTGTGACGCATTCATCCAGAAAAACTGGCCGGAACGCGGCAATGAACTGATGTGGAAAGTGCCACATCCTATCATTGCCTGTCCTCAAAAGACGAGTCCGGGTTGTCCCGGATTGTAACCGACAGGCCTCAGGCCACGGCAGCGGTCAGGCGTGCCGCGATTTCTTTGCGGTAGCGGTTTAAATCCTGCACGGTGGCAAAACTGCGGTCGAACAGCAGAGACAGATTATGCAAAATGCGTTCGACCACCTTTTTTTCCCACACATCATCAAACTTGATCTGCCCATCCAGCCAGCGCTCCAGCCAGACCGGATCAGGCAGGCGACTCTGGATGGTATCGTTGGGGAACAGGGCCTGGTTGACATGCAGATTGGTCGGGTGCAGCGGCTTGTCAGTGCGGCGCGACGACGCCATCAACACGCCGATCTTGGCAAACGACGCACTGGCAATATCACCGGCATCGTTCAGGGCTTTTTTCATGTAGCGCAAATAGGCCCCGCCGTGACGCGCTTCATCCTGACTGATCATCTTGTAAATCTGCTTGATGACGGGTTCGGTATGCCAGTCGGAAGCGCAGCGATACCAGTGATTGAGACGGATTTCGCCACAAAAATGCAGCATCAGCGTTTCCAGCGGCGGCGCAGGATCAAATTCAAACCGCACCTTGTCGAGCTCTTCTTCGGTAGGCAGCAGTGAAGGATAAAACCGGCGCAGGTATTCCATGAGCACCAGCGAATGTTTCTGTTCTTCGAAAAACCAGACCGACATGAATGCACAAAAATCACTGTCGGCCCGGTTGTCACGCAAAAACATTTCGGTCGCAGGCAGCGCAGACCACTCGGTAATTGCATTCATTTTGATCGTCTGTGCCTGCTCAAGCGTCAGTCGGGAGGCGTCGAACTGGTCCCAGGGCACATCAGTTTCCATATTCCAGCGCACCTGCTCCAGGGATTTGAATAATTCGGGATAAAGCATGGTCACGTGAGCACCTTTGAATGTGGGGAAAGGGTTTAGAGAAAAGATTCTAATTCTAACAGAACTCTGGTCGGTAGCTGGTCACGCAGTTTTTTTGGCGCGACCAAAAGTACAGTGAGTCTGGCCAATAAATGCTACCGGAGAATGAAACACGCGAAAAAAAACACAAAGGTGTCACCCTTTGTGTTTTTCATGAACTGGCCGGGCTGTGTTTTATTTTGCCAGCCAATATTTTTTGTACTGATTCCGGTAATCGTTATCCGGGTCAAACATGTTTTTGAAGCCGCCGTCAAAAGCGATATTCTGATCCGATACCAGATGTACCGGCATGACAAATCCGCTGGGCACAACCGCAGAAAACGCCCGGTTCAATTCATCAACGAGTTGCCAGCCCTGCATGCTGACCGGCTCAGGTATGGTACCG
Organism: Oxalobacteraceae bacterium; assembly: GCA_043758755.1. GTDB lineage: Bacteria > Pseudomonadota > Gammaproteobacteria > Burkholderiales > Burkholderiaceae_D > Solimicrobium. The sequence continues at coordinate 57,179 of JAYVMW010000045.1, read as the reverse complement.
ATCTGGATTGCTCCGCCGCGCACCCTCTGATAGGCCGATACTGACCCGTCCCCGGCAGAAATGCCTTTCAATTTATTGCCTGCAATGACAGCTGCGACGGCCGGTTTTTCCATTACATCAAAATAGGTATCACTGACCGCCAGCACATGGGTCCATTTGGAGCCGTAGCGTCTGACCAGATCATCCAGTGTCGCCGGCAATTTGATTTGCGCTTCGTTGACAGGGACTTCTTCAACACTCAACAGGCGACAACTTTCACATTGCTTGATGATTTCTACTGCTGCAGCCGATTTGGCCGCCATGTACGGTGTCGAGTTATCAGTCAAAATCACCATCCCCATACGACTGCTGGCTTCGGTCACACCAAATAAGGCAGCGATCTGACCTGCATCATGGGGATTATTGCCAACATCGGTAAAGAAGCCGTCAACCGGACCAGGTTTTGACTGCGCGTGCCAGCCAACCACAACGATTTTCTTTTCCTGCGCCTTGGCCAGTCCCTTGGCCTGACTTGCCACATCGACACCGGCCAGAATAATACCGTCCGGTTTCATTCCGACAGCCTGATTGATGACCGGCTGTCCCGTGTAACAGGCTCCCCGGCAATCAATCAGCAGAATTTCCCAGCCACCCTGCGCGGCAGCTTCTTTAGTGCTTTTGTATAAATCGGAAATCACGGTATTCATCATGTCGCCGCCAATGAACACCACCCGTTTTTTATTCATCAGTCTGGGACCGACGACAGGACCATCCCAGTGATTTTGTCGCTGGGACGCCTTGGCCACTTTTGCATTTGCCTTGCCCATCGCCTGCATGGCATTTTCCTGAGCAAGCAGTGAGGAAGGGATGCACACAAGTAACATCAGGCCAACCACAAATTTGATTGTATTTTGTATCATAGTTTCACATTTAAAATGATCGTTACCAAAACAAAAGGGCAAACTGCTCTTTTGCCACGATACAACGCGCAAATTATTACAGATATTTATGATTTGCAACAATATTTTTCAAAGGAAACACTTGAAATTTTGAAATTAAATTCAACAATTTTTTTAATTTATGACCAAAATGAATCACAATTGCACTTGTGATAATGCGTATTTTAAAAAAGATGAAAAAAAGCCATTTAAAAAGAATGGCTTTTCCGTTTTCTGCCTGGCTCAATTCAAACTTACATCACCGGTTCCAGTTTTGCTGATTACTTTTTTGACCGGATTGCCATACACCTCCACATCGCCGCTACCGGTAGAAATCACGTTGATCTGCTTGCCGGCATACACTTTCAGGTGTCCCGATCCGTGCGAAATCGCTTCAGTCTGGGCAGTAATCAGCCGTTGTGCGTCAATACTTCCGGAACCTGTCAAGACGACATTGAACAAATTCACCTTGCCGACCACTTCAATATCCCCGGAGCCGCCGCACACCATGTCGATCCGCTCGCCATTACCAGCCTCCAGGACCGCATCTCCGCTGCCGTGATTCTGAATCTCCGTATGCTGATACTGACCCGAATACGACAGATCTCCCGATCCAGTCATGTTGAGAGTCAATTCCTTGCCTGCGAATCCACTGACTTCAGTGTCGCCGCTACCGGTCTGGGTCAGTGACGTCAGGTCGGGCAGGTTCAGTGTGATTCTGAGCGTCTGATTCATTGTCACCAGCATACCTTTGGTGCTGATGTGCAATACCTTGCCTTCCTGTTGTACCAGCACTCTGGGCAGCAACCGTTCTTCTCCCTGCACTGTCAGACTGGCCTGATCCGATTTTTTGATCACCAGATCAAACGGCCCATTCATGTTGACCTGAGTGATCTCATTGGAAACCGGGCGCTTTTCACTGGCGCTATTCTGCTGGACCAGACTGAGCTTGCCGGACTGTTTTACATTCGAGCTCATCATGTTGTAAGTGATCGCGCCGAGCGCAACCGCAATCACGGACAGAATCAGCAAGGCTTTAACTATCAATTTCATTTTTTCACCCGTGCAATGACATGCTTACGCATTTTTGAGAACAGAAAAATGCCAGGCCACAAACTGCCTGAGCAAGCGGAACGTAAACCGGGTAGTCAACATACACAACACCAGCAACAGCATGCCGGCCAGAGTCGTGCTGACGCCTTTCCAGATCGAGGATTTATCAATATGGGTTGCGATATGAAAGCCCCTGTCACGTTTGAAATGAGTACCCTGTTCGACAGACTCGCTCTGGTTCAACCCGGCTGGTTCATCATCACTGTCAGTGCCGATATCGGCCGGTTCAATATCCATACTGCCTATCGAAATATGGGTCGTGCCTTTCGTGGCCAATTTACTCAGCAGGGCATGCGCCGGAATATCGATATAGTTCACGCCCGCCAGACTCGATGCGCTGACAAAAATCCCGGACAGGTAAACTGCGATGGAAACAATATAGAACGCCCATAACAGGGTGGCATACACCGAGGCGGGGATCAGCAAGATTAAATCCAGCAGAGCCAGACCGGCGCCACTGATGCCAACCCGCGCGACTTTTTCCACATTGACTGCCTGTTTTAAGTTGCCGGAAAACGTGCCAAATTTTAACTTTAATGCGGCATGCTGTGGCGTACCCCACCGCTCAACGATGACGGTTTCGCTCAGCCCCGATAACAGCGAATCGGTAAACTGGCGTTCGTAATCTGCAATCGCAGCCTCGACCGGTTCCGATGGCATGCTGTTGCAGGCCAGCCTGAACGCAGCTAAAAATTCCAATTTGGTCACAATGTCCTCCCTGACTGATTTACCTGAAATGAACTTTATTCAAAAATACAGGACAATGCGCCGCTTTTGCGACCAAGCGACTTTTTCGGGGCACAGCCGGTGATTAACGACGGAGATTCGAGACTGTTGAAGTCGCGGCACAATCAGTTGCGTGCCAGCGAAAGATTAAAATCTTCCAGACCATCCATATTGATCAGCTCGGCAGACAGATGTGGCAGGGTGCCACCCAATGAACGATCTTGTGCCAACACCACAAAACTCCATTCAGTCTGGCCGTTATGGTGGGAAATTGAAATGGACCCCTGCGCCATGTTGTAGCCCCGGTTGCCTATGGCAACTTTGACGGCTTCCACACTGGGAGAATAACCCTGCCTGAATCTGAGCATGACCGCAGCGGCCGGCCGAGACGGCATTCTTGCTTCCAGTTTCGACACTATCGTCATGCACAGTAACGCGCCGGCCGTCATGGCAATGGCCGCAACTTAAAGCCCGACACCCACCAGTATGCCCACTGCCGACACGGTCCAGATTGACGCTGCCGTTGTCAGACCGCTGATACTGAAGCCATCCTTCATGATCACGCCGGCACACAGAAATCCGATGCCGGTCACGATGCCTTGAATGGAACGGGTTGGATCGGGTCGAAACGTCTCGCTGGCCAGTTGCAATCCATACCAGAGCTCGGGATAACCGCTGACCAGCACGATGCCCGCCGACACCATGCATACCAGGCCGTAAGTACGCATTCCGGCCGCCCTGCCGTGAAAACTGCGTTCATAACCCAACACCAGACCGAGCGCCAGCGCACCGCCCAGATTCAGCACGATCAGGGCGTTCGCCATCAGATGCGCGTGGGTCCAATAACCAAACAGGGAAGTTTCGAGGTCCACTTTTGCTCTTTTTAGAATGATGTATTTCGTGGAATTCTGCCGCAATAACCTGTCATTTCGGTCAAAAATTCTGCACTTTTCAAAATATTTCGACAAAATCATTAACAAAAAACAACATTTCATGAACGAAATTGTTTTTCTTCGCTTAGAATTTGACTTTCTATACCGCAATTATTGGTGAAAATAAATATTTCTTTAATTTGCAGCGCGCTGCCTGCCGATTAATTTTTTAATTTAAAGCAACTAACTGTGTTGTGCAGTGTAGATGGCAATTCAATCGCTCTCAAGAAAATCAAACAAAATGAATGTAAAAAACTCTGCTTCAAACGTGATTGTGATCGGCGGTGGTCCGGCAGGTCTGATGGCGGCTGAGACGCTGGCTCAGGGTGGCGCGCATGTTGAGTTGTTTGATGCCATGCCCTCTGTGGGGCGTAAATTCTTGTTGGCAGGCAAAGGTGGATTAAATTTGACCCATGCCGAAGACCTGCCCGATTTAATCCGCCGCTACGGTGCGCGCCAGAATGAAATCGGACGCTGGATTTATGAATTCAATCCGCTCAATCTGCGCCAGTGGGCAAAGAATCTGGGCGTGGACACGTTCGTTGGTACGTCCGGCCGAGTATTTCCGACTGATATGAAAGCGGCCCCGCTGTTGCGCTCCTGGCTGCACCGACTGCGCGCCAAAGGCGTGCGCTTCCACATGCGACACCGCTGGACCGGCTGGCAGGACGGCTGCCTGAAATTCAGCACCCCGAACGGGGAAGTATTGGTCAAGGCTGATGCCGTGGTACTGGCACTGGGCGGGGCCAGCTGGCCACAATTGGGCTCTAACGGCGCATGGGTACCACTGCTCAAAGAAAAAGGCGTAGACATTGCCGATCTGGAACCCTCCAACTGTGGCTTTAATGTCACCTGGACCGATTTTTTTAAAACCAATTTTGCCGGTGAGCCCTTAAGCCCGGTGGCCATTACTTTTACCAACGGATCCGGCACGGCGTCACGTCGCTTGGGCCAGTTCGTGGTGACCGAACATGGTGTCGAAGGCAGTCTGATTTATTCGCTGTCCAGCCTGTTCAGAGAACAGATCAAAGCCAACGGCAGCACCCAGATTCATCTGGATCTGTTGCCGGATCTGCCGCTGCACCGCGCCGTTCAGCACTGCGAACATCCGCGCGGTTCGCGTTCGGTGGCTGGTCACCTGCAAAGCCGGCTGAATCTGCGCGGTGTAAAAACTGCGCTCCTGCGTGAACTGTGTGCGCCGGAAACGCTGCAAAATCCGGTACTATTGGCCAATGCCATCAAGGCGCTGCCAGTCACCTTGAAGAGTCCAAGGCCGATCGATGAAGTGATCAGCACGGCCGGCGGCGTGAAACTGGAAGCAATGAACCGCGAACTGATGTTGAAAGAATTGCCGGGCGTATTTTGCGCCGGTGAAATGCTGGACTGGGAAGCACCTACCGGCGGCTATTTAATGACCGCAAGCTTTGCCAGTGGCAAGGTAGCAGGCAAGGCTGCTCTGAACTGGATAGCAAACAGGAAATGAACTTCACCACAACGCCTTCGCCAACGCCTTCACCCTGTATCAGCTTATGCAAGATAAATCAGGAAACCGAATTGTGTGAAGGGTGCTGGAGAACGCTGGATGAAATTGTCATGTGGGCCACAGCCAGCGAAGCCACCAAGCAGGAAATCTGGCATAAAATCGAGCTGCGCAAAGCCCGGCCTGACAGGCCTGACTAACCCGAAGTCCTTCCCGGTCCACAATGACTTATTATCAGTCCACCTCTCCTGCCGTTACCTATCCCGAACTAACCGCCACGCTGCACTGTGACGTTTGCATCATCGGCGCCGGTTATGCCGGTCTGGCCTGTGCGGCCGGCATGATCGAACGCGGTAACAGCGATGTCGTAATGATCGAAGCTGAACAGGTCGGCTTCGGTGCCTCGGGCCGCAATGGCGGATTTGTATTTGGCGGTTTCAGTCTGGGTAACCAGTCCCTGTTAATGCAACTTGGATCGGTCCGCGCGCGCAATTTATATCAACTGACCCTGGATGCGGTGGAACTGATCCGCACACGCATACGACGCTATGACATCGAATGTGAAATCAACCAGAGCGGCGTACTGCTGGCCAACTGGATTGATGACCCGGGCCTGTTGACCCGCACGCAACAGTTCATGCACAGCCACTTCGGCGTGGAATGGCAACTCTGGTCCAAAGAACGAACCCGCGAACAACTGCACACAGAGCGCTATAGCGGCGCACTGCACGAAAAAAACGCCTTTCATTTTCATCCGCTCAAGTACGCACAGGGATTGGCTGCGGCGCTGACTGCGCGCGGCATGCGCCTGTTTGAAGGAACCCGCGCAATCCGGATTGACAGCAGCGGTGCCGAAAAAATTGTCCACACTGCGCACGGCCAGATTCGCGCCCGACGGGTGGTAGTGTGCTGCGGGGGATATCTCGACACGCTCGTGCCACAGCTGTCACGATCGGTGCTGCCGATTACCACCTTTGCCATGGCAACCGAACCGCTCGGCGCGCGCCTGCAGCAGGCCATGTCCACCACAGCTGCCATCTACGATACCCGGTTCGCCTTTGATTATTACCGTCCCATGGCTGATACCCGGCTGCTGTGGGGAGGAAGGATTTCCATCTTCCGGCCGGCACCGGAACAGATCGCCACTCTGTTGTACCGGGACATGCTGAAAGTCTATCCGCAACTCGAGGGCGTGCGGGTCGAACATGCCTGGAGCGGTCAGATGAGTTATGCGCGGCATCAGATGCCGCAAATCGGACAGCTCAGTGCAGGCAGCGCAATCGGAATCTGGTATGCGATGGGTTTTGGTGGCCATGGGATCAGCACCACGACGCTGGCCGGTGAAGTGGTGGCAGAAGCAATCATGAATAGCAGGAAACTGCCGGCCGGGCTGGAAAATTTCGGATTACCATCCGTATTCGGTCGACCGGGCCTCTTAGCCGCTCAATGTACCTACTGGTACTACGAACTGCGCGACTGGTGGAAAGAAACCTAGTTAACCCTGTACTCTAGAATCATTTCCCCAATATTCAAGGTCTATTTTCAGATTCAAGTTTTTGGCGGTTTGTGCCGTAATCAGTACAACCCCAACTTCACGCTCCCCACATCATGCACAGTCAGTCCGCGTTCCAATTTTTTGCATTGCGCCTGTGCGCTTTATGTGCGGCGGCGCTGTTCGCCTGCACACTGCATGCCGCCGAAGAAACCGAACCAACCAAGCCCATTACGTCGGATGGCATGTCCGGCAAAATCAAAGCCATGGAGAATGGCGAAGGTCCGATCAAGGCAAAAATCACCAAAACCGCCAATAAGCCTGTCGTTGCGCCCAACCCCAAAGATGAATTGAGTCCTGATGAACTGGCCAACCGGATTGCCAGCAAAATGGCCGAGCTGCACAGGGAAAATGAACGCAAGGCGCAACTGGCAGCAGTCCGGCGTGCACCGGTGGCACCGGCGCAACCACACGGCGCCAATCTGGCTGGGGACGTTCCGGTCGTCAGACGTGACATCCGCTGGAGTTACGATGGGGAAGGCGGACCGGCGCGCTGGGGGAAAATTGATCCGGCCAATGCCAAGTGTGAAACCGGGGAACGCCAGTCACCCATCGATATCCGTGAAGGAATTCGGGTTGAACTCGAGCCGGTGGTGTTCGATTACAAACCGGTACGATTCAACGTAGTGGACAATGGTCATACCATTCAGGTCAATCTCGGCGCGGGGAACAGCATCAGCATATTGGGCCGCCGCTACGATCTGGTGCAATTTCATTTTCACAAACCATCAGAAGAACGAATCAATGGTATCGGCTACGACATGGTGGTCCATCTGGTTCACAAAGATATGGATGGCAAACTGGTCGAAGTGGCGCTGCTGATCCAGCAGGGCAAGCCCAACAGCCTGGTGCAGACCATCTGGAACAATATGCCGCTGGAAAAAAATGAGACCGTTGCGCCACCCGGCACCATAGACCTGAGCCAACTGCTGCCGGTCAACCGCCAGTACTACACCTATATGGGTTCGCTCACCACGCCGCCGTGCACCGAAGGAGTGCTGTGGGTGGTGTACAAGGAACCCATCGAACTTTCGCAGGAACAGATCAGCATATTCAGCCGCATGTATCCGATGAATGCAAGGCCGGTGCAGAGTTCGGCCGGACGCCTGATCAAGGAATCCAATTAATCAACACGGCAGACCAGGATTGCATCACCGCCTGTAAATCATCTGACAGCAATTATCGTTTGCCTGTTGACGCAGTAAAGCGGCAAGATTGCCGTTGATACAGTCATTCATGTTGGCTGCCTTCAGGCCACCGAAACCGGTAGCCGCACTCCACCCGGATTGCCGTACCGATCTACCGCGCAGACTCCTGGCAGTCTTGCCTCTGGCTGCTATGTCAGAATCCATCACTCCCTGAAATTAATTCTTCACTACAAATTTTTATATAAACAAATCATTTTAATAATTCCATAGTGAACCTAAATCCAATCCAACAAAGCGCGTAGTTGAGATTCGGATTAATTCTTAAGAGATATTAAAATTACTGTTTTGAATTTCAGGCGATTCAGTTCAATATTGCGCAATACTCACGAGGAGTCTTCAGATCATGAAACCCACTCTCAACATCATCGGCGCCGGCAAGGTCGGCCGGGTTCTGGGCCGGCAATTTTTCAGACATCATGTATTTGCCGTGCAGGATGTCATGAACCGCTCAGTCCAAAACAGTGCCTCGGCCTGTGAATTCATCGGTGCCGGCACGCCGGTATCCGAGATCAGTGCGATGCGGCCGGCAGATATTTATCTGATTGCCGTGCCTGACGATCAAATCAGAGCATGCAGCCTGCAACTGCAACAGCAGAATTTGATCCAGCCCTCCACCATCATTTTCCATTGCAGTGGCGCTCTCAGTTCGGACCAGCTGGAATTGAAACGAGGCGCAGCCAGTCTGCATCCGATGCGTAGCTTTGCCGATCCGGCACTGGTGGCCGAACAGTTTGCAGGCACCATCTGCACGATGGAAGGTGATGACTATGCCAGACGCGTATTGAGTCATGCATTGAACCAGATCGGCGCGCAGGTGGTTCCGATAAGCCTCGAAAGCAAACCTCTATACCATGCAGCGGCTGTCTTTGCCAGCAATTATCTGGTAACGCTGATGGATGCAGCGCTGCAGACTATGGAAGCAGCCGGTATCGGCGGGGAAGTGGCAGCGCAAATGATTGAACCGCTGGCCAGCGAAGCGCTGCGCAATGCCTTTCGGCTCGGAACCCGCTCAGCACTGACCGGACCAATTGCGCGCGGCGATCAGAATACTGTTGCGCAGCACGAAGCCGCATTAAACAAGTGGAATGCAGACATGGCGGGGCTGTACCGGGAACTGGCCCAAGCGACGCTGGCCATGAAGCAGCGCACCTGAAACCGGCGGCTCAGGCGTTCACAAAGTACGATATTTCAGCGCGATTCCTGCCTTCGGATTTGGCCAGAAACACTGCATCGTCAGCACGACCGAACAATTCATCGATGCTTTCATCTGCAGTCCACTCTGCCACACCCAGACTGATGGTGACCGGCGCTTTTTTATCATCAATCGAAAACACGTAATTTTGTACGTTCAGACGCAACTGTTCGGCCACCTTGTAGGCCTGTTCCAGCTCGCAGCGCTGCAGCAGCAGGGCAAACTGTTCGCCACCCCAGCGACACACCAGATCACTGCCGCGCACCGAGCGTTTACTCAAACGGGCGATGTCCATGATGATGCGGTCGCCATTGGCATGGCCGTACGCTTCGTTGATTTTTTTCAGATAGTCAATATCAAACAAAATGAAGGACAGCGGCAGTTTCAGCCGCTGCATTTCCAGCGCGGCATCCTTGAATGAAGTAGCAAACGACTGGCGGTTCAGCAGGCCGGTCATGCTGTCTTTGCTGGCCAGCATGCGCATGCTGTTTTGATGACGGGCAATCGAAGCGCCGGCAATCAGCAGGGCCAGCAACGCCAGTGCCAGTCCGATTGCCGCATTCACATAGCCAACCTGACGGGCGCCCAGTTCTGCAACTGCCGGACTTTCTTCCACCATCAGATACAGGCCCAGTTCAGGAATGTAGCGCGCGTTGAGCATGATGCCTGAACCCGACCGGTCGTAGGATGTGCTCAGTGTGCTGTGCTGATTGTTCAGCAGCTTTGATGTAATCAGATTCAGGCCCTCGAGCTCATGCAGATTGCCGACCCGCTTTGATTTGCTGTCACTGAACACAATTTTGCCGGACTGATCCGCAAAATAAACCGCGTGACTGCCATCGCCGACATACCGGTCCATGGCCAGAGACAGCGTATCGAGTGGCATGAAGAAGCCGGCATTGCCGATCTGGTGTCGCTCGGAATCGAACATACGGTAACTCATCAGTATCTGCGCCACGTCACTGCCCGGCTCACTTTGAACCATGATCTCGGCAGGCCTGGTCGACGCGTGCGCTTTGCCGTACCAGCTGTCGGAGAGGTTCTCCGAATTCAGTATGCGCACCGTACCGGCGCTGTCGACATACTTCTGATCCTTTTCCGAAACCAGAAAAATGGTTGCCGGGTTATCTTTTTTTCGCATTGATTTCAAATGTGCGATCACCGGCTGATTGTCCTGATCGGCATCCATGAGCCATTCGCGCAGCAAAGGATCCTCGCTCAGGCCCGGCACAGCGGCCTGGGCCCTGCCAATGGCAAGGCTGATTTCAGATGTCAGGCTGTCGCCAATGGCGGGCAGCGTCTTGTTCAGACTTTGCTGCATCAGCAGATTTTTGGACATGGTCAGCATGACCGCGCTGCCGGCCAGACAACCGGACACCAGCAACAAACCCAGCCAGAGCAGCAAAGAGTATTTTTTAAATAAACGGCGCATAGTGAACAATGAAAGAAGGAAGCGGGTAAGTTCTGAATGATCTGCAGCAGATTTTAATTCATGCTCAACGGTTTGGTTTGATTATGTTGCGGAACATCACAGCATTATATTTGCCAAATTAATATTTCAATTTCATAAATTGCATGATTAATCCTCCTCAGTTTGGGAGATTGGCATGAAATTGAAGGTATCATCCGTACATTGAATTTCCCGTCAACTTATCGGAGCCAATATGAAAATGACAGCATGGGTCACAATTGCAAGCCTGCTGATGTATATCTGGGTATTTGCCAATGTCGGAAAAGCACGCGCCGTACACAAGGTTGCTGCGCCTTGCACCGACGGCCCGCTGGAATTTCTGGTTGCTCTGCGCGTACAGGCCAATACCGTTGAACAGCTCATTCTCTTTCTGCCGCTGTTGTGGCTGTGCTGCATCTACCTCGATGACAGGATCGCTGCGGTACTCGGCGCGACCTGGGTGGTGGGTCGCATTCTGTATGCGCTGGGTTATTACAAGGCGCCGTCCAAACGCAGCATGGGCTTTGGCATTTCCAGTCTTGCCGGAGTTGGATTGCTGATCGGCGCTATCGTCGGTTTGATTCGTTAATTGTTTTGCCATGATCAACAAAAACAGCGTACCCGTCATCGCTTCCTATGTCTTGACCTTCGTCGCAGGCGTCCTGGTGCTCAAGGCCGGATTGCTGCTGGCCCTGTTTTCGGGGCTGCTGGTGTATTCTCTGGTGCATCTGATCACACCGCTGATTGAAAAGAGAATCCGCTTTGTCCGGGCGCGTATCTTTGTCATCGCAGTCCTGGCGCTGATCGTCATCAGCAGCCTGACCACACTGACTCTGGCGGCGATGGCCTTTGTCAACAGCGATGCCGGCAGCATCCATATGTTATTGCAGAACATGTCGGCCATGATCGAGGAATCGCGCTCCCAGTTTCCGGCATGGATGAGTGACTATCTGCCCAACGGCAGCGATGCACTGCGCGTCATGATGTCGGACTGGGTACACCAGCATGGTCATGAAGCGCAGATCTGGGGAGCAGAAGCCGGTCATTCCATTATTCATCTGCTCATGGGGATGATTATCGGCGGGATGGTGGCGCTGCATGAAAAATGTGGCCGGTTGCCCGAGTTCGCCGCTGCAGTGCTGGAACGCGTCATCAATCTGCAAACGGCATTCCAGCGTATTGTATTTGCCCAGGTGCGTATTTCAGCCATCAATGCCTGCCTTTCAGCCATTTATCTGCTGGTAATCCTGCCTGCTTCCGGTGTGCACTTGCCGTTTTCCAAGACCATGGTTCTGATTACCTTTGTCACGGGCCTGCTGCCTGTGGTGGGTAACGTCATTTCAAATACCGTGCTGGTCATCATCAGCCTGTCGCACTCATTGCACATTGCGTTCTTTTCCCTGCTGTACATGATGGTGATCCACAAGCTGGAATATTTTCTGAATGCAAAAATCATCGGCACGCAGATTAATGCCAAAGCCTGGGAACTTCTGATTGCCATTCTGGTGATGGAAGCCCTGTTCGGCATACCGGGCCTGATCGCAGCACCGGTTTTTTATGCATGCCTGAAAATGGAGCTGGGCATGGGCTGTGAGCGTTTCAACCCTGCGCTTTAGATCCGCATCCTATGCCAGACCATCCTACGATACGTATCCACCCCGCCGCTCCGGTCAAGCCGGTTGTTGGTGCTGTGTGCAATGGCTGCGGGGTGTGCTGTCTGGCAGCGCCCTGCCCGGTTTCCGCCCTGCTGCTGGGTCACAAAGAAAACGCCTGCCCGGCGCTGGTCTGGCAGGGTCAAGCACAGTTGTACCGCTGTGGCATGCTGGAAAATCCGTCGCGTTATTGCCGCTGGCTGCCAACCATGTTTGAAGGCGTGCTGATTTTTCTGGTGCGGCGCTGGCTGGCACTGGATATTGGCTGTGACTCGGATATGGAACTGGAACAGCATTAATTTTTTTACTCAACATTTTATTCATTACATACCCATCATGACCTTACGCATACTCGCCACCGGCGGCACTTTTGACAAACACTACGATGAAATTGCCGGCAAACTCGATTTTGCAAAAACCCATCTCGGCGATGTCATCGCACGCGCCAGAATTACCCTGCCCATCCAGCTGGAGGTGGTCGCCATGCTGGATTCGCTCGACATGCAGGATGCCGACCGCAGCAATGTACTGACTGCCTGTCAGGGTGCGCCGGAAAGCGCCATCGTTATCATTCACGGCACCGACACCATGCGCGAAACGGCACATGTCATCGGTAGCGCAAATCTGGACAAAACCATCGTACTGACCGGCGCCATGATTCCCTACGAGATCGCCAATTCTGATGCGCTGTTCAATTTCGGCTTCGCCTGCGGCATCGCCCAGGCCCTGCCGCCCGGGGTGTATATCGCCATGAACGGACAGATTTTCAACTGGGATAACGTCAAGAAAAATCGCAGCGCCGGTGTCTTCGTGCCAAACTGAATAAAGGTGAATGTCGATGTATTGCGCCAATTTTATTTTCAGAAAAAAACAGTTTGACGACGCGTTCCATGAACTCGATCAATCCATCGCCGCTTTTGCCCGTCTCACCAAAGACTACATCGGGGAAGAATGCTGGGAAAATCCCGAGACCGGCTGCATCTCCAACATGTACTACTGGAGCTCGATGGAAGGGCTGCTGCAACTGATGCAACACCCGAAACATCTGGAAGCCAAGGCCAGTCAGAGTAACTGGCTCGACGGATATCAGGTGGTGATCTCGCAGGTACTGCGTAGTTACGGTGACGGATCGATTGCTCATCCGGCCGCAGGCATCGCCAATCCTACTTCCCCGCTTTAGCAGTTCCAGGACGATCCTTAAAGCCCCCCCCGAACCGACCTGATTATCATCCCAGTGAAAACTGGGCCGGTACGATATGAAGTGGAACGGGCCGTCAACAAGGAACTGTCGATCTTGCCGTTTCGGATTGACAACGTCACGTTGTCCAAAAGCATGGAGTATTTCATCAGCGCACACCACTGGCTGGATGCCTTTGGCGGCAATACGGAAATCCATATGAAACTGCTGACGGAATCAATCTTGCTCAAGCTCGGTCAACAGATACCGCAGCACGCATCGTGGCACCTGCAGCCCAGACGGTTGCAGCAGAAATACTGAACAATCTGGAGAGCAGTCTGGCGCAGATTATGTGCCCCATCGCCAAACATCTGATCAAGAGAAAGGGCTAATGCCATAAACACTAACCCACAACTTTCATTTCTTGATACTTGCAAAGGGATGCAACCTACATGGTATTCCACGCATCGCAATAACCATGCGCAGAAATTTCATCATCTCCGGGTATGACCTTGCAGGTGCCGACTGTCTGATCGGCCGGTGCGGGAGTAAATTCAAGACAGCTGGTACAACTGTTGCCGTTTTTGGGATTGGTCTGATATTTCAGTTTGGCGCGCAGTTCGGCGTTGGTTGTGGCGTGTGCCGAAGTACCGACCGACATAATGGGCAGCATCATAAACACCACACCGGCGGATTTGCATAATTTGCGACGCGTCTGATTTGCACTCATTTCGCCTCCCTTAAAAATAGTAATCCTGTTGGCGGATTTAACAACAGTAACTGCCAAAGCGTCAATCAGTCATTCGCTGTTTTTGACACAGGCTGCGCCGGACCTGACGAATTGAAATCTCCGGTTGACATGCCATGGCCAATTAACATCTAATCTGCACACACTCCCGAACCAGCGCATAACCACAATGAACAATATCGGCCCTGCAGCACCAATTCGACTGTTACTCATCGGCGCCACTGGCGTCGTTGGCACTCAGGTACTAGCACAGGCCCTGGCTGATCCACGGATCAGCCAGGTGGTGACGCTGACACGCAAACCTCAGCCTGGGCAGACCAAACTGGAAAACCATGTGGTGGACTTTTCCAGATTGCCTGCCAATGCACCCTGGTGGCAGGTTGATGCGGTCATCTGTACACTGGGCAGTACCATCAAAGCTGCCGGATCGCAGGCGGCGTTTGCCGCCGTTGACCGGGATCTCCCGCTGCAGGTAGCCAGTTTGACCAGACGCGCCGGGGCAACACGCTTTGCGCTGAACTCGTCACTGGGAGCGAAATTGGACGGCAACTTCTACCTGCGCACCAAGGCAGAAGCCGAAGCCGGCATACGCGCACTGGCGTTTCCAGGCTACACAATCGTACGGCCGTCGCTGATCGATGCAGTGCGAACCGAATCCCGTCCGGGTGAATTAATCGGCGTCTATATTGCACGGGCATTGCGCTGGCTGATTCCGCAACGTTACCGCGCGGCCAGGCCGGAAAAGATTGCCCGGGCTCTGCTGGAGGGCGTGCTGCAGGATCAGCCCGGTGAGCACATCATCGAGTCGGAATCGCTGTAGTATTGACTGAATTTTTTTGACATTTTTTAGAAAACGACATTGATCATGATCATTTCCCGACCAACGCTGTTGCGCCTGCTCCCTGCCCTGGCCGGTTTGCTGCTCAGTGCCTGCGCCGGCGGCGGCAACGCAGGCAGTGCACCCGCGCCTGCAGTCCAGCCACCCATGCCTGCGCCCGTGATTACGGTATCCCCTGCGCAGAATGGCGCCGTCATCGTTGCCATCAGCAGTGCCACGCCGGGAGCAACTGTCTATTACACCAATGATGCAAGTACTCCCACCCAGAATTCAATGGTCTATTCAACACCATTTCTGGTGTCGGCTGCACAGACCGTGAACGCCATTGCCATGGCTTCCGGTGCAGTCCCGAGTACGGTATCCTCCACCAGTTTATCCAATACGGTGGCACCCGGCACGCTGATCTGGAGCGATGAATTTACCAACAGCACCGGCCTGAATGCTGCGCCGGACAGTCGCTTCTGGAAATTTGATGCCATGGCCACCGGCTTCAAGACTGTCAACAGCGAACTCGAGGTCTATTGCGGCTGGGCTTCCACGGTCTCACCCTGCACCAGCAACCCGAATGCGTATGTTGGCGCAACTGATGGCTTTCTGCACATCGTTGCCCAACAGCCTGGTGCAGGAATTTACACTTCAGCCAGAATCAATACTGACGGCAAACTCAGCATGACGTATGGACGCATCGAAGCGATGCTCAAACTGCCACAGGGACAGGGTTTCTGGCCGGCGTTCTGGCTGCTGGGTAATAACATTAACCAGATCGGCTGGCCCGGCTGTGGTGAAATGGATGTCATGGAGCATATCAATGCACCGGTGCCGGACTGGGTTGCCGGCACACTGCATATGACCGGCGCCTCAGGTGCGTTAGGACCAACAGCCCACTATAGTGCTGCGGCGGCGTCCTTTTCAGCATCAGACTGGCATGCCTACGGCATGATCTGGAAAAAAGACCTGGTGCAATATTATGTCGATACACCATCCAATGTGTACGCCACCTTCAATGCCGCGGCGCTGCCGGCCGGAGCGGTCTGGCCCTTTGATTCAGGTCAGGCGCGCTTCATTCTTCTGAATCTGGCCGTGGGAGGAAGCTGGCCCGGTTCACCAGACAATTCAACCGTTTTTCCTGCGGAAATGCTGGTAGATTATGTGCGCGTGTATGCCAACTGAACATGAATAAAAAAAATCCTCTGATTGATGCGTTTCTTGACAGGGCCTCAACCTGGCAGAAAGAAATGCAAAAACTCAGGGCAATCGTACTCGGTTGCCAACTCGATGAAAAATTGAAATGGGGGGTGCCCTGCTACACGTTTGAGGACAGCAATATCGTCCTGATTCACGCATTCAAAGAATACTGCGCGCTGCTGTTTATCAAAGGTGCCCTGTTAAAGGATGAACATGCCATTCTGGTCCGGCAGACCGCCAATGTTCAGGCCGGGCGTCAGGTCAGATTCACCAGCGTGCAACAGGTCACCAGCATGAAAGCGCAACTGCAGGCATATATCGCCGAAGCCATTGAACTTGAAAAAGCAGGTTGCAAGGTTGCATTCAAAGACGTTGAAGAATTCGACATTCCTGAAGAATTTCAGCATAAATTGACTGAAAACCCGGCGTTGCAACAAGCTTTTGACGCACTGACACCAGGACGCCGCAAAGCCTATCTGCTGCATTTTTCTGCGCCCAAACAAGCCAAAACCCGCGAGTCACGAATTGAAAGATGCATGCCGCAGATTTTTGATGGCAAGGGCTTAAACGACGTTTAGCCGGAGCACGACACAGGCAAACGGGCCGTCGGTTTACAACCAGATCTCTGATGTCCCTCAATCCGGCTACCCAGTTATTCACCGATAATTGTCATCAGGGTTAAAAATAATTCGTCTCTGCTACAGTGAAGCTGAGCATATTCATACCCAATTCCCGCCCCTTGCATTATTTGAAAGTACTTAAATGGCAATCGACAAATTATCGATTAAACTGCGCATCATCCTCGGATTCGCCTCACCTATAGTGATTTTCATTGGTTTTGCGCTGTATCTCAGCCATAGCTTAAATACAATTAAAAATCAGACGGCGGTGGTGAAAAATGAAGGTATTGTGTATGCATTGCTGGCCAAAGACATGGCGCAGGATGTCACTCAGATACAGCAGTTTTTGACCGACGTCTCTGCCACCCGCGGCAAAGATGGCCTTGGCGACGGCTGGAAAGAAGCCGACGCGCATTTCAGCAGCCTGATGGCAGGATTGGATAAATTTCAGAATTATTACCAGGGCAAAGCGGACAGGACCCGGCTTGATGCCGTAACCGACATACGAAACAAGGCCGGGCAGTTTTACGCGCAGGGCAAATTGCTGGCCGCAGCTTATGTGGAAGGCGGGCCTGAAAAGGGCAACCCCATGATGCCTGACTTCGACAAGGCCAGCCTTGTGCTGCAGGCCAGCATGAATCCTTTCATCGACATGCAATTGAAATTTGTCCAGTCCAGTACCGATCTGGCAATCAGTCAGGCCGATTTTTTAATTCTGACCGTATTGATCATCAGCGCAGTTGCGCTGGTTCTATCTCTGGCTGGCGGTGTCATCATCACGCGCAGCATTACCGAACCCCTGGAACAGATACTCGATGCCATTGACGATCTGGGTCAGGGTGAAGGCGATCTGACTTTCAGGCTTCCGCCATTGGGCAGCGAATTGGGACATCTGTCTAATGCCCTGAACCTGTTCATCAAAAAATTACACGCCATCATCAGCGCAATTCGTACCTCCAGCGACACCATCGCGCATACCTCTGGTCAGATTGCCTCAGGAAACATGGATCTGTCGGGCCGCACCGAAGATCAGGCCAGCGCGATTCAGGATAATGCCTCAGCCATGGAGCAACTCAGCGGCACGGTCGCCAACAACTCCGCCAATGCAATTCAGGCCAACCGGTTGGTGATCGACGCGTCCGGCGCTGCGGTCAAAGGCGGCGCCGTCGTGGCACAGGTTGTCGAAACCATGGCATCGATCAATGCCTCTTCCAAAAAAATTGTCGACATCATCAGCGTCATCGATGGCATTGCATTTCAAACCAATATTCTGGCACTGAACGCGGCCGTCGAAGCTGCCAGAGCGGGAGAGCAGGGTCGGGGATTTGCCGTAGTCGCCTCCGAAGTGCGCAACCTGGCACACCGCTCGGCGGAAGCGGCAAAAGAAATCAAGGAACTCATTACTGCTTCGGTCAATGAAGTCAGCGCCGGAGAAAAATATGTTGCCGAGGCCGGCGCAACAATGGATGAAATCGTCAGCAGTGTGGCAAGGGTCTCGCAGATAATGGAAGAAATTGCCCGGGCCAGCGCGGAACAGAGCATGGGTATCAGCCAGGCGAATCAGGCGATCGTACTGATGGAAAATGGCGCGCAGCAGAATGTAGCGCTGGTGGAAGAATCGGCAGCGGCTGCACAATCGCTGTATCAGGAAGCGCAAAATCTGGCGCAACAGGTCAACGCTTTCAGGCTCGAAGAAACGCAATCGATAGCAATGACATCGAGTTTGCGTGCGAGTGCAGTGCGTCAACTCGGCTCAAATTAAACAAAAGAATAACAACATGATGAAATTCAATCGCGCGCTGATTGTCCTTGCCGGTTTAACCCTTTTTAATAGCAGTGCCTGGTGTGCTTCGGAAGAAATTCAGGTCTACATGGATGAAATGAATGCGCCCAACGAGTTCGGCCTGGACATTCATACCAATTACGTTACCTCCGGCAGCCACCTTCCCGATTACCCGGGCGCACAGGCTCCCGCACAGGTGCTGCGCGTCACACCCGAATTTTCCTATGGCATAACGGCGAACTGGGAACTGGGCGCCTATGTGCTGACGTCCAATGGGACGCAGACCGACAGTACTGTTGACGGCGAAAAAGTCAGGCTGAAATTTCTGGCCACCAAAGAAGAAGGCCAGCATTACTTCTGGGGTGCCAATCTGGAAGTCGGGAAAGTCAACTATCGCCTCAACGAAAATCCCTGGAATGGCGAATTGAAAGGCATCGTGGGGTATCGTGATGAGCGCTGGACTTTTGCGACCAATCCGAATATTGCCTGGAAAATTTCCGGCCCGGTTGCCGACCCGGCCAGTTTTCATCTTGATTCAAAAATGGCGTACAGAACCGACCTGGGGTTTGAGGTCGGCATGGAGAGTTACAATGAGTTCGGCCCGCTCAGTCACATGGGTCATTTTGATCAGCAAAGTCAGACCCTGTTTGCGGTAGTTGACGTCAACGTTCATGGCTGGGATCTTGATCTGGGATTGGGGCGCGGATTTACTGCGGTTTCCGATCGCTGGCTGGTTAAGGCAATTATCAGCGTGCCGTTTTAGCCCATCTGACGCGGCAAAACTCACCTTATGGTGTCGCTTAATCAGTACAATAAGCGTGCAAATAACCTCGAATAGATTAAAATTCCGCTTTTATTGCTGGCGCAACTCATCAGCACAGCCTGCCCATTTATCAATCAAAGGGAACATACAATGATTTCATCTCTCCGAATTGCCTGCGTCGTTCTGGCCCTCGGTACAACCCTGCAGGCACACGCCGACAGTCTGGCGTCATCCGCCTCGAGTGCCGGATCGGATTCGAGCGGCAGCGTATCTGATTCAGTTTCAGCATCCAGCAACAGCTCAAAAAATAAAAAAGTCGCCGATCGCGACTATCACATCGTTGATGTCGCCAAGGCGACGCAACGGCCCGGCATGGCGCGCGTGACAATGCAGGCCAACGATTCGGACCTGCAGGTGATGCTGAATCTGCCGCAGGCAGTCGTTGAAAGGGAACAGCTGCGTAACGGCGATCTGGTGCACACACGGCAACGCGTGTATGGCATCGCATTCGAACACGGCACAGGCACCGCATTCTTCCTCGCGCTCAACGACGACTGGGTAGATGAACTTACAGCGCATAAGGTAAGTCTTTGAAATATTGGTTCGCGCTGCTCTGTGTCACGCAGCTCTGTGTCATTTTATGTGGTGCAGCGCAGGCGCAATCAGTTTTTGGCAGCAGTACCCCATCAACCGGTTTTTGTGACCGCACCAGACAGCATAGCGCGGCCGAGCAGGATCACCTTCTGCGCTTTGCCGCCGCTGTGCGCGATGCATTGGACGCCTTTGGAAAAGACACTGTCATTATCAGCCGGTCAGGCCTTGACCTGGCGCGCTTCCAGATCCGTTATTCGCACGCGGCCATCATGGCGCGTAACGCTGCCGGTTCGTGGACGGCACGGCAACTCTACTATGCGTGTGATGAAGGTCATCCGCGCATTTTCGATCAGGGTCTGGCGGGCTTTGCAGGCGGCACTGACAACCCGACTCTCGGCTACATTTCCATCGTTGGCATGCCGTCGGATCAGGCCAAAGCGCTGCAGCAGGCCGCGCAGGACGGCCCACGCGCCCTCGGACTGCTGGCTGCGACCTACAGCGCCAACGCCTACCCGTTCAGCACGCGCTACCAAAACTGCAATCAATGGGTCATGGAATTACTTGCCATAGCGTGGGGAAATTTAAGCGATGGGGGCGATCCACGGGCACGCGCTCAAAACTGGCTCAAAGAAGCCAACTACGACCCGCAACCGGTCAAAGTGGGTTCCGGCCTGCTCGTGATCGCCGCTGCCGTTACTCCTTTGCTGCATCTGTCCGATCACCCCAGAGATGAAATCCATTCCATGCAGTTGAAGGTCAGTCTGCCGGCGTCGATTGAAACCTTTGTCAAAGCGCGGCTTCCAGACAGCGAACATCTTGAGCTGTGTCATAACGACCGGCAGATTGTGGTCCATCATGGCTGGGAACCGATTGCCGAAGGCTGCCATCCCGGTGCCGGCGATCAGGTGCTGGCTTTTGAATAGCGTTATGACAAGCCGAAAGTGCTGCGTCTGACTGAGCAGGGTCTGTGACTGAATTGACCTTGAATGGACAATTCAGGATGGCTATATTGAAACTGTACGTCTCAATTGGAGCATGTCAATGTTTGAATCAGCAGAGCTTGGTCACACCATCAGTAAATCCGTGTTTCGGCAAGCCGTGCCGGTACTGCGCGCCTCGCTGCTTGAGGCGCAGGTTCGTTTGCATGAAAACAAGAAAATACCGGTAGTCGTGCTCATCAGCGGCCAGGATGGCGCCGGCAAGGGTGAAACCATTAATGTGCTGTACGAATGGATGGATCCGCGTTTTATCACTACCCTGGCTTTCGCCGAACCCACCGATGAAGAACGCGAACGCCCGAACATGTGGCGCTTCTGGCGCAGTCTGCCGCCCAAAGGGCGCATCGGCATTTTTGCCGGCTCATGGTATTCAGACCCGATCCGCCAGCGCATTCAGGGCGAAATAACCTTGAAGGAACTCGATGCGCACGCTGACCAGATCAACCGCTTCGAGAAAATGCTGGTCAATGAAGGTGCGCTGGTCCTGAAGTTCTGGTTTCATCTGACCAAAGAAGGACAGAAAATTCGCTTGAAGGAACTCGAAAGCAATCCGCACACGGCCTGGCGGGTCACCAAATGGAACTGGGACCGGCTCAAGACCTACGACAAACTGCAAAACACCGCCGGGCATTTCCTGCGCATGACCAATACTGCATGGTCGCCCTGGATTGTGGTGGAAGGCACCGATGACCGTTATCGCTCCTTAACGGTGGGAAAAGTACTGTTGGAGGCGTTGCAGAAGAAACTCGCCAGCACCGGCCAACCTGATACGTCTGTCGCGCCGGTCCTGCGGGTCGATACCGATGGCCGTAATGTACTTTCCGAACTCAATCTGAAACACACCCTGACCAGCAAGACCTACAAGGCACAGCTGGCAAAATGGCAGGGACGACTGTCGGATCTGATCCGTGATCCGCGCTTTAAAAACCGCTCACTGGTGTGTGCTTTTGAGGGCGCCGACGCCGCTGGCAAGGGTGGCGCGATCCGGCGCATCGGTGGCGCGCTCGATGCGCGCCAGTACCAGATCATCCCGGTAGCTGCACCCACCGAAGAAGAACGCAATCAACCCTACCTGTGGCGCTTCTGGCGCAATCTGCCACGGCGCGCAAAGGTGGCCATTTTTGACCGCACCTGGTACGGGCGGGTGCTGGTCGAGCGCGTCGAAGGCTTCTGCAGCGAAAATGACTGGACCAGGGCCTACAGTGAAATCAATGACTTCGAACATGAACTGGCTGACGCCGGCGTGATTGTGGTCAAATTCTGGTTGCAGATCAGTCAGGAAGAGCAACTCAGACGCTTCAAAGAACGGGAAAAAGTGGAATTCAAGCGTTTCAAGATCACCCAGGAAGACTGGCGCAACCGCGAAAAATGGGATGCCTATCAACAGGCCATCTGTGACATGGTCGAACGCACCAGTACCGCCAACGCCCGCTGGACTCTGATTGAGGCCAATGACAAGAACTATGCGCGCATCAAGATTCTGCGCACACTGTGTGAACGTCTGGAAGCCGAGCTCGACGGCAAGTTTGCCAATATCAGAAACCAGACATAATTTAAACAAGGTGTATTTCCTGATTGCCAGAATAGTGTAGATTACTGCTGCTTTACCTTTAATCTCAGATCAAGACAATCAGGAGCCAACTCTATGCGTACCACGCCATTACTTTGCGCCGCCATATCTGCAGCCATTGCCACCATTATCCCCGATGCGGCCAAGGCACAGGCAACACCAACGCCAATACCCTTCGCGTTTGCAACCACCCCCGGCAGATTGCCGAAAAACGTGATTCCGATTGAATATACGGTCTCACTCAAACCGAATGCCAAAGCGCGCAAAATTGCCGGCACCGAAGAAATCAGCCTGGAATTTACCGAAGCAACCAACAAGATCCAGTTTAATTCGTTAAACCAGACCTTAAGTCACGTGCAGCTCGACGGCAAAGCCGTCAAGAGCGTGCGTTCTGACGACAAATTACAATTAACCACGATCATGCTGAGCATGCCGGCTGCGGCGGGTCGTCACACATTGAAGTTCAGCTATACCGGAAAAATAGAAACAGAACCGCATGGCCTGTTTGCGCAGGAATATGTCCGGCCGGATGGCGGCAAGGACATGTTGCTGTCCACCCAGTTTGAAGCCACCGATGCGCGCCGCATGTTCCCGTGCTGGGATGAACCGGCGTTCCGGGCCATCGTCAGACTGTCTGCGACCGTGCCGTCGGCGTGGATGACCGTATCGAATATGCCGGTGGCCAGTCGCACTGTGCGTAGCGCACTGGCTACCACGACTTTTGAACCCACGCCGAAAATGCCGACTTATCTGGTTGAATTCTCAACGGGCAATCTGGCACAGATAACAGCCCAACGCGATGGTTATACATTTGGCGTCGTCGCAGTAAAAGGACAGGAACAGGACGGAGCAGAAGCACTCGCCAACGCCCAACAGATTCTGGCTGACTACAACGACTACTTTGGTGTGCGCTTTCCGTTACCCAAACTCGATTCGATTGCTATTCCAGGTGGATTTGGCGGCGCCATGGAAAACTGGGGTGCCATCACCTATAACGATCAGGCACTTCTGATCACGCCGTCCAGCACCATGGGCAATCGCCAGAATGTCTACAGCATACAAGCGCATGAAATGGCGCATCAATGGTTTGGTGATCTGGTCACCATGGGTTGGTGGGACGAACTGTGGCTCAACGAAAGTTTTGCCTCATGGCGTGCCGCGAAAGAAACCGACATACGTCATCCCGACTGGCACTGGTGGCAGCAGGAAGACGGTAGCAAGGAAGACGCCATGGCCGCCGACGCGCGAAGTTCTTCGCACGCCATTCTGCAGCATGTGACGGACGAACTCGAAGCGACCAACGCGTTTGATCCGAGCATTACCTATAACAAGGGCCAGGCCGTGTTGCGCATGCTGGAAGCCTATCTGGGCCCGGACACGTTCCGGGACGGGATTCGTCGCTACATGAAAGCGCACGCGTTTTCAAATACCACCAGTGCGGATTTGTGGCTGGCGTTAAGTGAAGCCAGCGGTCGCAATATCGGTGACATCGCACAGTCATGGACCGCGCAGGCCGGGTTTCCTCTGGTGAGCGTAACAACCAGTTGTGACGCCGGCGGCAAGCGCTCGATTTCATTGGCGCAGAAACGTTTTTTACTGCAGGGTGGAGATAGCTCGCACGCGAACTGGAATATCCCGCTGTTGATGCGTGTCGGCACCGCAGATCAGACCCAACCCGTACTATTCAATCATGACGGACAGTCGGTCGAGGCCGGTCGTTGCGACGAGGCGTTAAGTCTCAATGCAGACGCGATCGGATATTATCGCGTCGGCTATGACACCCTGAGTCTGCAGGCCAACATCAACAACTTCGCCACCATGAAGAACAGCGACCGGATTGCATTGCTGGATGACGAGTGGGCATTGGTTTCCACCGGCATGGACCTGCTGCCCAACTATCTGGCACTGGTCAAAGCCATGGGTACGGAACAAAACCTGCGGGCCTGGACGCAGATCACCGAGGCCCTTGCTGCGATTGAATTTGCTGAACGTGGCACGCCCGGACACGAGGCCTTTGTCACTTATGCCCGCTCCCTGATCAAACCGCTGGCTTCGCAATTGGGTTGGGACGGCCGGACAGATGAAACGCCAGGCATCAAAAAATTGCGTCGTACCGTCATTGCCGATCTGGGCGAATGGGGCGACGCCGAAGTTGTTGCCGAAGCACGTCTGCGTTTTGCCCAATTTTTCATCAAGCGCAGCGCAATTTCACCTGACGATCAGCGCATGGTCCTGGGTATCATCGCGCTCAATGCCAGTCCGGCTGAATTTGACCAATTGCATATGGTGGCCAAAACCGCCAAAAACGAAACGGAATTAAGTCGTTATTACTCGGCACTGATGAATGTCCGTGATGCGGCATTGGCGCACAAAGCTGCCGAGATTGCCCTGTCTGACGAAATCCCCAAGCAGGCCGAGATGCTGCGTTTCGGATTTGTGATCGAATTGAATAATGAACATCCCGATCTAGCCTGGCCGTTATTCACCAAAAATGTCGACCGCTTAATGGAACCGCAGCAACCATTCGGGACATTCATTATTGCGCAGTACACGCCAGAAATATTCTGGAATTCGGTACCAACCGATGAACTCGAGGCATGGGTTAAAGCGCATGTCCCCGAAAAAATGGCACCCAATATTGCGCGTGGCATGGAAACGGCACGCTTCAAGGCAGCGCAAAAAACGATGCTGGTGAAATCTGCCGATGCATTTATCACAGGGCAAAATCCTTAAGCACTAATGAATACGGCGCAATTTGATTGCGCCGTATTCATTTTCCGGTTTTCACCAGAAACACGGGAGGTCGGGGAGGTCCGGCTCGGGCAAATCGGGTTGTGAGAACACGGAGCCAAAGTCCGGACTTGATCAAATGCCGCGCCCTTGAGAGCCAATTTGGAAATGATCAAAAATTTTCCGCTTCGATACGATTGCGCCCATTCGCCTTGGCCCGGTACAGCAACTTGTCCACCACGTCGACGAAGTGCGTCTGGCTCATCTGGCCGTCAGGTTTGATAGTGCCAATTCCCATACTGACGGTCACGATGCCATCTGCGGCTGCCGCTTCATGCCGCACCTCCAGTTTGGCAATCAAATTTCTGCAACGCTCGGCAACCTGCAGCGCAGCGTGCGTGTCGGTTTCCGGCAGGATCACCACAAACTCTTCGCCGCCAAAACGCGCGACCAGATCACGGGGGCGCGTCACCGCCAGACTGAGCGTTTGCGCAATATCCTTCAGGGTTGCGTCACCCAGCAGGTGACCGTAAAGATCGTTGTACTGTTTAAAAAAATCGACGTCCAGCATGATCAGTGACAGCGGCAGACCGCTGCGCATTGCACTGGCCCATTCCAGATCAAGCGACGCTTCGAATTTGCGCCGGTTCGCCACGCCGGTCAAACTGTCCCTGAACGACAGTGCTTCCAGCTCGGCCTGCAGTACGGTCAGTTTTTCTTCGGTTTTTTTGCGCTCGCTGATGTCAAACATAAATCCGATCAGTGATTCCACTTCACCACGGGCATCGCGCACCACGTGGACTACATCGCGAATCCAGACATAGCCGTTGTTTTTGGTGAGTGCGCGGTAATCCGCTTCGTGATCGACACCGGCTTTGGATTGCGCTATGCAAAAATTCACCACACGGTCGCGATCATCCTGATGAATCCGCGTGGCCCAGTCATCCGCTGTCAGCCAGCTGTTCTGAGGCCAACCCAGCAGCGCTTCGATCTGCGGGCCGATGTAGGCAAACTTCATCGAGGCCCAGTCAATTTTCCAGGGAATGGCTTTGGTAGATTCCAGCAGAGTTCGATAGACTGCGTTGTCGCTATTCAGATCAAGGCGTGTGTCAGACATGATAGTTCCAGTTCAGTTATGTTGCAATTTACAATCAGAATCGTGGCGAAAAATAACAGCGCGCAGACCTGCAGGTGAATCTACCCATTCTCAACCATTCCGACTGATCTTGTCGTATACATACCGCAATTTTGTGACTGTTCCGGCACACTATCGGCGTGATTCTACCAATTTTAAACAAATCAATCACAAAATGCCGATAAAGAACGGACCGGTCACGCCACCTGTTTTCCCTGCTCGGGCACATCATTAAATCCAGCCAGCAGCCTGTCTCGTTTAAGCTGCGCCAGTGCCAGATGGCGCTCCTTGACATGCCCGTAACCGCGGATTTCTTCCGGTATGCTGGCAATGGCCACGGCCCGTGCCAGATTGTCACTGTTCAATTGCGCCAGCACAGCGCTAATCGTCTCACGATATTCCACAGGCAAGGCACGTTCCATTTTGCGTTCGGCGCTGTAGCCAAATATATCGAATGCGCTGCCACGCAATGATTTCAGTGCGGCCAGCACTTTAAACGCACTCAACATCCAGGGACCAAACTTCTGTTTGACCAGATGCCCCTTGCTGTCGCGTTTGGCCAGCAGCGGCGGTGCCAGGTGATAGTTGATTTTGTAGTCACCTTCAAACATGCCAGCAATTTTTTTCGCAAAATCGGCTGAGGTATGCAGTCGCGCCACCTCGTATTCATCCTTGTACGCCATAAGTTTGAATAAATACTTTGCCACCGCTTCAGTCAACCGGTAACCGGATTCAACCACTTTGCTCTCGGCCAGTTTTACCTGCGCTACAAAATCGGCATACTGACTGGCATAGGCTGCATTCTGATAGTCGGTCAGAAACTGCACGCGCTTGGCTATGGTGGAATCCAGCGTGGGAGCGCGTTTGAATTCGATCACGGTGGCGGGGCTGGCGATTTTCTGCACGGCCGGCAAATCAAACGCGGCTTTGCGACCCCATTCGAACGCGGCCTTGTTGAACGGAATCGAAACGCCGTTAAGTTCAATGGCGCGCATGAGGGATGACTCGGCCAGTGGCACCCAGCCTTTTTGCCAGGCGTAACCGAGCATGAACATATTGGTGGCGATGTTGTCACCCATGAGTGCGGTTGCAATTTCACCGGCGGCAATCAGTGCCACACGCTCTGCGCCACAGGCACGACGGATTGCTGCTTCGGCACTGTCTTGCGGAAACCGCCAGTTCGGATCTTTGACAAACGCCGCAGTCGGTGACGTGTTGATATTGATGGCAGCCCAGGTGCGCCCTTCCCCCATGCGCGACAGGGCGTCACGTCCGGCTGTGACGATCACATCGCAACCGATAACCAGATCAGCCATGCCGGTACCAACCCGGGTCGAATGCAGGTCGGCATCCTGGTCAGCAATGCGTACATGCGACAAAACCGGTCCGCCCTTTTGCGCCAGTCCGCTCATGTCCAGCACGGAACTGGCCTTGCCTTCCAGATGCGCAGCCACGCCCAGTATTTGCCCGACCGTTACCACGCCGGTTCCGCCAACACCAGTGACGATGATACCGAACGGCTCGGCCGTGGTTGGCAGAACCGGCGTTGTCAGCTGCATGGCAGAGTCCGCCACTGCCACTTTTTTCGGCTTCCTGAGCGTACCGCCTTCGACGGTCACAAAACTTGGACAGAAGCCGTTGACACAGGAAAAATCCTTGTTGCAGGAAGACTGGTTGATCTGGCGCTTTCTGCCGAATTCGGTTTCCAGCGGTTCAACCGACAGACAGTTGGACTGCACGCTGCAATCACCGCAGCCTTCGCATACGGCTTCGTTAATAACCGCGCGCAGGGCCGGATCCGGATACTCGTTCTTTTTCCGGCGCCGGCGTTTTTCACTGGCGCAGGTCTGGTCGTAAATCATGGCAGACACGCCTGTGACTTCGCGCAGTTCGCGCTGCACGGCATCGAGTTCGCTGCGATGCCGCACCGTCACCCCTTCGGCCCACTGATAATCTTCCGGATATTTATCTGGCTCATCGGTGACCACAATAATCGGACGCACGCCTTCGGCGGCGATCTGGCGCGAAATCATGCCTGGGTCAATCGGACCATCCACAACCTGACCACCGGTCATGGCAACGGCATCGTTGTACAGAATTTTGTAAGTGATGTTGACCTTGCCGGCCACCGCAGCGCGAATCGCCAGCAGCCCCGAGTGGAAATACGTGCCGTCACCCAGATTGGTGAAGACATGCTTTTCCGTGGTAAACGGCGCCTGTCCAACCCAGCTCACCCCTTCGGCACCCATATGGCTGAAGTTGCTGGTTTCGCGGTCCATCCAGATCACCATATAGTGACAGCCGATACCGGCTAACGCACGAGAACCATCCGGCAGACGGGTTGAGGTATTGTGCGGGCAACCGGAACAAAAGTGCGGTGTGCGATCCTTGTTCGGATCCGGTTTTGCGGCAACGCTCAACAGTGCTTCCTTGGCTTCCAGAAAGGCGATGCGTTCGGCCACCTTCACCGCCACCGGATGAGCGGAAAAATATTTGGAAATGCGCGAAGCAATGGCGCGTGCGATCTGCGCCGGGCTCAGTTCATAAGTAGCGGGCAGCAGCCATTCGCCGTGTCCGGCACCCTGCAGATTGGTCCATTCGCCGGTGTTATCGAACTTGCCAACTACGCGCGGACGCACTTCATCTTCCCAGCTGTAGAGCTGTTCCTTGAGTTGATATTCCAGAATCTGGCGTTTTTCTTCCACCACCAGAATCTCTTCGAGTCCCTGCGCAAACGCGCGCACGCCTTCTGATTCCAGCGGCCAGGTCATACCGATCTTGAACAGACGCAGACCGATGTCTTTGGCCACCTGTTCGTCAATACCCAGATCAGTCAAGGCCTGGCGCGTGTCGAGATAAGACTTGCCGGCCGTGATAATGCCGATTTTGGCGACCGGGCTGTCCCAGATAATTTTGTTGAGTTTGTTGGCGCGTGCGTAGGCCAGTGCGGCATACCATTTGTAATTATTCATGCGCGCTTCCTGGGCCAGCACCGCGTCACCCTGGCGCACGTTGAGGCCATCGGCAGGCAGGAGCAGATCGGTGGGGATGACCGGCTGGACGCGCTCCGGATCAATTTCAACGATGGCGCCGGACTCGACGATGTCGGTCACGCACTTCATGGCCACCCACAATCCGGTATAGCGGCTCATGGCAAAACCATGCAGTCCGTAATCCAGATATTCCTGCACCGAGGAAGGGAATAATACCGGTATCCCGCAGGCATTCAGAATGTGGTCGCTCTGGTGTGCCGTGGTGGACGATTTGGCAGCATGATCGTCACCTGCCAGCACCAGCACACCGCCATGTTTGGCTGTACCTGCCATGTTGGCATGTTTGAATACATCACCACAGCGGTCAACACCCGGACCTTTGCCGTACCACATTGAAAACACACCGTCATATTTGGCCCCCGGGAACAGATTGACCTGCTGCGTACCCCAGACTGCGGTTGCGGCCAGATCTTCATTGGTGCCGGGATGAAATTTGACGTGTTCGGACTCCAGATATTTTCTGGCTTTTTCTGCGGTCATATCCACACCGCCCAGTGGCGAGCCGCGATAACCGGTGATGTAACCGGCCGTATTCAGTCCGGCTTTGGTGTCGGCCTGATGCTGCATCATGGCCAGCCGGATAAACGCCTGGGTGCCGGTCATGAAGGCACGGCCGCGCGCCAGAGTGTATTTGTCGTCGAGTGAAATGGGGGTTGTGTTTGATGCCGGTAAAGAATTCGGTACCGAGGTTTTGCTACTGTCAGTCATGGTTGTCTCCGAGCCTGGTTTGGGTGCGGGTTGGATGCCGGGCCTGTGGATTTGGTTCCTTGTCAGGCCTTTCTTTATGTTCAGAGCCTTGTGAGCGCCAAGTCCGGGACAGTATCACGACAGGTCTGGCTACTCCA
Source organism: Oxalobacteraceae bacterium (assembly GCA_043758755.1). GTDB lineage: Bacteria > Pseudomonadota > Gammaproteobacteria > Burkholderiales > Burkholderiaceae_D > Solimicrobium. The sequence continues at coordinate 26,918 of JAYVMW010000045.1, read as the reverse complement.
TGCACACACTTTAATATTCTTACCGGTACAGTTGAAGATGTCGTTGTGGTGATGTATTAATTTTGCCAATCATTCAGTTTCATTACAACGCGCGGCGATCGGCTTCACTATAGCCAATAATTCTGGCTTTTGGTCAAAAGTTCTGCGCAACCAGTCAGCCGAGACTGGAGAAAACGAACCAGCGCATTCGAACAGCCCTCGGAAATCAGGTTCTGTATGGCATCCCAGCAAAGTGGCAAGGTGGATTGCTTTGACCAAAAATCGCACAATAAACCGACATGAATTCATTTAAATTCAATTCGAGCCGAATCGCCGTCAGATACGATGTTTGATAGTGATTATCAATATCACAATGAATGTCAAAATTCGCAATAGAGGGCTTTAAGTCAGGCTGGGAGACGATCCAATGGACTCAAAAGGCAACCGGAAGTCTGGGAACGTGGCAAGGCTCAAATTTTAACTGCAAGCGGAGATTATTTGTTACCATGTAGCAACGCCTCGCAAGACGTTTAGATCGGGCATTGCGACCGGCGCCGCCCTTGATAATGACAGAAACTACGGGTTGGAGGCTACTTTGATGCATAGTTTTCCGATGATCGCGCAATTTTTGCTGAGTGCCGACGCAAGAATTCAGCGGCAAGTTAAGTATTGGGCGGCGACTGCGGCGTTGTACGCTCTATTCACAGTGATTCTCTGGTTCGATGTATGTCTTGGCGAAACCTCAGTTGGGCCTGCGACGTGGTTAACAGGCTGCATGATCGGAGGCCTCCTCTTTTTTTATGGTCTCATTCGATCCAGCACGCGCTGGGGACTGTCATCTTCTCAACTTGCCGTTTATCAAGGCCAGTTTGCAATTATTTGTATCGTCGTTGGGTATGCAATTTCCGGGCCGATACGTGGCGCCACGTTAGCTATTCTGCTGGTGGTTCTTGTCTTCTGCGCATTTGCAGTGGAGGCTAAGCAATCCTACAGGCTGAGCATCTTTGCCATCGTTTTGCTGGCCGCCACGATGATATGGATGGCCAAGGTGGAACCGGCACGTTTCAAGCTTCAAACTGAAATAGTTCATTTTTTGTTTGCAGCAATTGCACTGGTTGCGGTTGCTTTCATCACTGGCAAATTGAGCGGGTTGCGGACGAAGTTAAAGACGCAGAAGGAAGAACTGGCTAACGCGCTGGCCCGCGCTCAGGTATTAGCCACCCGTGACGAATTGACGTTGCTCACAAATCGCAGCCATATGAACGCCCTTCTCGCCAAGGAAGAAGAGAGACGGCGTGTCCTGCGCCAGCCCATATGCATCGCGTTGATTGACCTTGACCTGTTCAAACACGTCAATGACACTTACGGCCATGCTGCCGGCGATGTGGTGTTGCGCAGCTTCGCTCAGGAGGCGCAGGTGGCCCTCCGTGCCAGCGACATACTTGCCCGTTGGGGTGGAGAGGAGTTTCTGTTATGTCTTCCCAACACCGACCTACTGGCCGCGAAGCAGATTCTCGAACGCTTGAAATCACATATATCAACCTTGCGTTTTCCCGATATTGCTTCAGACCTGCATATCACATTTTCCGCTGGCCTCATCGTCTTGTTCGACGGAGAATCGATCAACGAAGGGATCAATCGTGCCGATGATGCCATGTATAAGGCAAAATCTGAGGGAAGGAATTGTATTGTGGTGGCGTAAAAGTAGACGCCAAACCAATTTCGAAATACGATTCACTGACGGGTCAGTGGCCTTGGTTGCCCTTCAATAATTCGGCAGTTCTTATAACAGCAGAAAATTCCCCATTGAGGTTCGCAAGAGCCATTGCATGAACAACATCGGCTGTTTTTAATTGTCCATCGAAGTCAATCTTGTCGAAGGCATAGGTAGCATCAGAAATTACTGTTGTTCGAAATCCCAGATTCTTAGCGCTGCGTGCCGTTGATTCAACAGAAATGTTGGTGCTGACTCCTGCGATCACCAGTTCGTCAATATTTCTGATAAGAGCGCCGCTGTCGATATATTCATTGGTGGAAACAGTGCGCTATTTCTTGCATTTGTAAATATCGAAATCCCGCGCACCGTCCTTGACCGGGCCGGCTGCGATGGCCGTATCGGCACCGCTGGCAAACGCGGAGTTTTTGGCTAACGTATTAAGTTCATTTTCGATGGCAAGCGGGTCCCGGCTTACGGGACCAACTTTGTTCAGGACGCTGACCTGCACCGAACCAAAATGCACGCAATCCCGGACATTTTCAACCGTGTAAAGGTTGACGCTTTCAGCGCCTGGCTTGAGCTGTACAAAATCGGCACAACCAGAAATAAGCATGAACGGCAGGAGGATCATGGTTGGTTTAAATAGAACATTCATTAAAGCACTCCTGCAGTAACAGCTAGGTGATTGAAATTGTGTATCGTCATTTTGCGATAAGAATTTTCTGATCGATTTTCTTGATATCAGTATGTCCACAAAAGGCCATCGTCAAATCAAGTTCGTTATGAATGATTTCCAGACATTTCGTCACTCCCTGCTGTCCCATTGCACCCAGACCATACAAAAATGGTCGTCCAATATAGACACCTTTGGCCCCGAGTGCCACGGCTTTGAGTACATCCTGTCCGGAACGAATGCCGCCATCCATATGTACTTCAATCTGCGAACCGACCGCATCAACAATGGCCGGCAATGCGCGAATGCTGGACAGCGCGCCGTCAAGCTGGCGGCCGCCATGGTTCGATACGATCAGTGCGTCAGCGCCACTCTGTACTGCCAGGCGTGCATCTTCAGGGTCCATGATGCCCTTGATGATCAGCTTGCCGCCCCAGCGCTTTTTGATCCACGCCACATCATTCCAGCACAGCGACGAATCAAACTGTTCCTTGGTCCATAACGACAGTGAGGTAAGATTGGTGGCATTGGTCACGTGTCCCATGATGTTGCCGAACGAGCGGCGCTGCGTTCCGGCCATGCCCAGACACCAGCGCGGCTTGGTCAGCATATTGAGTATGCTTGACGCAGTCAGTTTCGGCGGTACCGACAGGCCGTTGACCAGATCCTTGTGGCGCTGGCCGAGTATCTGCAGATCCAGCGTCAATACCAGCGCCGAACAGCGCGCGGCCTTGGCGCGATCAATCAGCCGGTAGACATATTCGCGGTCGCGCATGACATACATTTGAAACCAGAACGGTTTGGTAGTATGTGCCGCGACATCCTCGATCGAGCAGATGCTCATGGTCGACAGGGTAAAGGGCACGCCAAAGCGCTCCGCTGCCTGCGCTGCAAGAATTTCTCCATCCGCATGCTGCATACCCGCCGATCCGGTCGGTGCCAGCGCAACCGGCATTGAAACGGTCTCGCCGACCATGGTGGTGTGCAACGTCCGGTTTTCCAGATTCACGGCAACGCGCTGCCGAAAGTGAATGTCCGAGAAGTCAGATTCGTTGGCGCGATAGGTCGATTCGGTCCAGGACCCGGAATCGGCGTAATCGTAAAACATGCGTGGCACGCGCTTTTTGGCCAGCAGGCGCAGGTCTTCGATGGTATTGATCATATTGAACTTTCAAAAAAAATCGGACTGTTTCGTGCCATTAACTATATATGAAAGGGTCAGGAATGAAATGAATTTGTAGTTTAGACAGAACATTGTATGATGGAAATATTATCAACACGATCAATCCCGCTATGCATCAAATCATGGTCGAAATTTTCACCACCATCCTCGGGACGATTTCCGCGCTGCTGCCGATTGCCAATCCATTAACTACCGTGGTGATTCTGCCCGCCATTGCCGGCCATCTCAGCCCCCCGGAGCGCGCCCGACAGGTCAAGCGCGCCTGCTATTACATGGCCGGCATTCTGGTCGTATTTCTGCTGGTCGGTGCGTTACTGATGGATTTTTTCAGTATTTCGATCCCGGGGCTGCGCATCGCAGGGGGACTGATCGTGTGCAAATTCGGATTCAACATGCTGTTTCCGCCGGCCGAGCAGGCCCAGGGCCACAAAATCAATGCCAAACATGACATTTCGTTCAGCCCACTGGCCATGCCGACTTTGTCGGGACCGGGTTCGATTGCGGTGGTGATTTCCATGTCTACCGGTGTGCACAGCCAGACTGCGCTGCCAATCTGGCTGGGTTATCTGTCGGTGGTCATCGGCATTTTGCTGGTGGCATATATCGCCTGGCTGGTGCTGCATGCTTCGGAGCGGCTGACGTCCATGCTGGGCAAGGATGGTATCGAGGCAGTATCGCGCATCATGGGCTTTCTGCTGATCTGCATTGGCGTGCAGTTTGTCATCAACGGCATCGGCAATCTCCTGCACGATCCGCAATTCTGGCCCGAGCTGCTAACGTTGTAAGCAGCCATCCATCACAACGTCCTTTTATAGCGCACTGCAAATGCGGTCCCCAGTGCAAGCAATCCCATCAAACCCAGCCACAGATAATTGCCACACACGATATACGGTGTAAGTCCCTCGTAACCCTGCACGCTGACATCGAGTTCACCGCGTTCGAATCCCGCCATCTGGGCAACAATCTGCCCCTGTGCACTGACCAGTGTCGTCACGCCGGTATTGGTAGAACGCAGCATGGGCCGGCCGGTTTCCAGCGTGCGCATCTGGGTGATCTGCACATGTTGCGGCATGGCCCAGCTGTCGCCAAACCAGGACAGATTGGTCATGTTCAATAAAATTGTTGGTACGGCTTGCTGGGAAAAATGGGCGTTGGAAATCCGGGCAGCGATTTCTTCACCGAACACATCTTCATAACAGATATTGGGCAATACCTGCTGATCCTTCACCGGGAACGGCAATGCCAGCAGCGGTCCGCGCTGCAAATCCCCCATCGGAATATTCATATAGTGATAAAACCAGGCAAATCCTTTAGGAATGAATTCGCCAAACGGGACCAGATGGTGTTTGTCATAGCGGTAGGTTTGTGCTGACGCCAACGCTGATGGCGTAATGCTGATCATGCTGTTGGCATACAGGTTCGGACCGTCGCTGTTGAACAACCCGAGCGCAATCGTACTGTGGGAGGCGCTGGAAAACGCCTGCAGCATATTGAGATAACCGTCCGGCAGAGAATTTTTCGGCAGCGGCAGTGCGGACTCCGGTGTCACGATCAGATCGGCAGGTTGTTGCTGGATGGCGTCAGCATAAAACTGCAGTGAATCAATCAGATGCTCACGCTCAAACTTGACCTGCTGATCGACATTGCCCTGCAACAGCCGCACGGTCAACGGATGGCCGTGGGGGATTGTCCAATGCACCAGTTGCAGTACAGCGCCAGCGCAAAAAATCAGCAGCGCCGGCACAGCGTAAATCCGCTCTCGCTCGGCAATCAGCACCACGCAACCGGCAATCATTGCTGTGAGCCAGGTAATGCCAAACACACCGAGCACCGGGGCGTATCCGGCCAGCGGGCCAACATTGTGGGCGTAACCGGAAACCAGCCAGGGAAAGCCGGTAAACAGCCAGTCGCGCGTCCACTCGGCCAGACTCCAGCAACTCGGAAACAAGATCAGACAAATCACTGCGGGTGACGCATGAAAGTGCAGCCGCATTCTTGCTGCCAGTCCCATCGCCAGGGCAGGGATACAGGCCAGCGCAGCTGTAAACAACGCCACGCACAATACCGACAGCCACACCGGCATGTCACCGTAGCGAAACATCGTGACGGTCAGCCAGATCACACCGGCAAACAGCCAGGCAAAGCAGAATGCCCAGGTGTACTGCATGACTTTCCTGACCGTTTGGGTGTGGTACAGCACTACAAACAGCATTGCCAGATCGATGAGCTGCAGCGGCCAGAGCCCAACCGGCGCGAACGCCAGCGCGTTGAGCGCACCGATTAAAAGCAGGCATAAAAAAAACGCCCAGTTCGGGCAGCGTGCAATCACACTTTGCAAAACGGACCTTTCCTCATGCGCTTCTCTCAATTAACTTAACGCGTAGGGTGCAATAACATTGCGCCCTGCATTATCCTGCCTCCGTTTCATCCGGCAGTGTCATGTTGGGCATATGCTCAACCAGCAGCACGTCTACCTGGCGCGGATCGGCGCGCAGCACTTCAAAACCAGTGCGTTCAATGATGAATTTGTCGCCCTTGTGCGGCACGCGCCCCAGATGGTTGGCAACCAGTCCGCCGATCGTGTCGACATCACAATCAGAAAAATTGCTGCCGATGATGTCGTTGAACTGGCTGATTTCGGTCAAACCCTTGACGCGCCAGCGCTCGCCGTGGGTGCCGGTTCCCACTGAAAGTATGTTGTCTTCCTCTTCGTCGAAATCGTATTCATCTTCGATATCGCCGACAATCTGTTCCAGCACATCTTCGATCGTAATGAGACCATCGACGCCGCCGTATTCGTCGACGACCATGGCGATATGGTTGCGGTTGGCGCGGAAATCGCGCAACAGCACATTGAGGCGCTTGGACTCCGGAATGAACACGGCCGGGCGCAGCATGTCGCGCACATCGAATTCTTCATCAAAGTAATAACGCAGCAAATCCTTGGCCAGCAACACACCGACTACCTTGTCTCGATTGCCTTCGACTGCCGGAAAACGTGAATGGGCGGTGCTGATCACATACGGCATCCATTCTGAAATTGGTTTGGTGATATCGATGACATCCATTTGCGAGCGCGGCACCATGATGTCACGGGCACATAGATCGGAGACCTGAAATACCCCTTCAATCATCGACAGGGCATCGGCATCGATCAGATTGCGTTCGTGGGCATCCTGCAGCACTTCAAGCAGTTCTGCGCGGTTTTCAGGTTCGGGGGAAATGAGGGCGGTCAGACGTTCGAAAAGCGAACGGTGTGGTTTGGCGTCAGAAGTGGCTGCTCGGGAGGCGTACTTTTTATCAGCCGTTCTGACCTTACTGGGATGTTCTGGCATAGGAGGCTTAAAGCCAAAGTTGGAATGCTACAGGATACCTTAAATCGGACTTTGTGCAAAATCCGGTTGTGACTCAGGCAGCGCCAATAAACGACGGTTGTAGTGTTCCAGCCAGCTCATAATTTCCAGTCTGCCATCCATATGTTCGACCAGAGCGGTGCAACTCTCCACCCAGTCGCCATCATTGCAATACGTGACGCCTTCAATTTCACGAATTTCGGCATGGTGAATATGACCACAAACTACGCCATCGACCCGCTGGTGTCTGGCGTCGGCTGCCACCACAGTTTCAAAACAGGAAATGAAATTCACCGCGTTTTTTACCTTCAGCTTCAGATACTGCGACAGCGACCAGTGCGACAGACCGAAAAAGCGCCGCACCTTATTCAGCGGCCGGTTCAGCATCAACAGCGTCTCATAGGCACTGTCGCCCAGAAACGCCAGCCAGCGCGAATACAGCATCACATTGTCGTACTGGTCGCCATGGGTAACCAGCAGCCGTTTGCCATCAGAGGTTTCATGGATGGGATTATTTTTGACCTCGACGTCGCCAAAGGTCAGGTCAAAGTAATGGCGCAGAAATTCATCATGATTGCCCGGTACATAAATGATGCGGCTGCCCTTGCGTGCTTTTCTGAGCAGCTTTTGCACCACATCGTTGTGCGACTGTGGCCAGTACCAGGATTTTTTAAGACGCCAGCCGTCGACAATATCGCCGACCAGATAATAGGTGTCGGCATGACAGTGTTTTAAAAAATCCAGCAGTACCTCGGCCTGACAGCCCTTGGTACCGAGGTGAATATCGGAAATGAAGATGGTGCGCAGTTTGAATTCGGCCTGTTCTTCATCGCTGTGACTGGCTTTGTGGCTCACTAGGCGCTCCCGGTGTTGAATTATCGGGGAGCGTAATGAGCTTGTGTGTCAGCTTGATGAAATGTGTCAATAACACACAGTCACGCAAATCTGAGGCGTGAAAAAATTGCTGTTCCAGAAAATCCGCATCAAAGATAGGGATTTGAAATACCGAGAGTGGTCAGAATCTCGGTTTCGAGCTGTTCCATTTCCTGGGCTTCCTCATCATTTTCATGATCATAGCCCTGCGCATGCATCACGCCATGTACGATCAGATGCTGCGCGTGATCGGTCAGGGATTTTTTCTGATCGGCAGCTTCCTGCTGCAAAACATCGGTACACAGAATGATGTCGGCCAGCGTGACCTCGGCATCTTCGTCTTCGGTGTAGGCAAAGGTCAGCACATTGGTTGCATAATCCTTGCCGCGAAATTCTTTGTTCAATGCCCTGCCCTCTGTAGCATCGACAAAGCGAATGGTGAAATCGGCCGGCGCGAATAGAGCCGCCTGCACGGTCTGTTTGATCAGCGCCTTGGGCAACTGCTTTTGCAGACGTTTGTCCGGGAACTGCACCGTCAAACTGAGTTTGATTTTATCGGGTGATTTTTCGGACATTTTTGCTCGCTTTCGGCACTGCAATCTCGGCAGTGGCTTCCGCCGCACTTTCATAGGCATCGACAATACGCGCCACCAGCGGATGACGCACCACATCAACACTGGTGAAGCGGGTGAACGCAATACCGCGCACGTCACCCAGCACCTGCATGGCATCAACCAGACCGCTTTTCTGGCCACGCTGCAAATCGACCTGGGTCACGTCGCCGGTCACTACGGCCTTGCTGCCAAACCCAACCCGGGTCAAAAACATTTTCATTTGTTCGGGTGTGGTATTTTGCGCCTCATCCAGAATCACGAACGCATGATTGAGTGTGCGACCGCGCATATAGGCCAGCGGTGCAATTTCGATCGCCTGTTTTTCAAACAGTTTCTGGGTGCGGTCAAACCCGAGCAGGTCGTACAGCGCATCATACAAGGGACGTAAATACGGATCGACCTTTTGCGCCAGATCGCCGGGCAAAAAGCCAAGCCGCTCACCGGCCTCGACTGCCGGACGGGTCAGCACAATGCGTTTGACCGCATCACGTTCAAGCGCATCTACCGCGCAGGCTACAGCCAGATAGGTTTTGCCGGTACCGGCCGGTCCGACACCAAAGGTAATGTCGTATTCCAGAATCGATTTCAAATAGCTGATCTGATGCGGGGTGCGGCCACGTAGATCGGAACGGCGCGTTTTCAGGACCGGACTGACCAGATCGCTGGGCGCTTCGCTGCCCAGCAATATCGGCGTATGGGCGGCTACCGAAACGCTGCGCTGTTCGACCAGTGCCAGTTGCACTTCATCGACAGAAATCGCTTTTTGATTGGCGTTGTAAAATTTTTCCAGCAGCGCAACAGCCTGATCGGCATTTTCTCCGCTGACGATAAATTTTTCTCCGCGCCGAAACAGCGACACATCCAGCGCAGCAGAAATCTGGCGCAGATTGGCATCCATCGGTCCGCACAGTGCGGCGAGTTTGACATTATCCAGAGGCTGCTCTGGTGCGAAGGTAAGGACTTTGGTTTTATTTTTCACGCTGAAACAGTCACAGGAATGAGCTCGCCACGCAGCGAGAAATTGTAGCTATGGGTGATTTTTACTTCGACGATCTGGCCGATCAGCTCGACCGGTCCGGGGAAATTGACGACCCGGTTATTTTCGGTACGGCCCTGCAGTTCATGCACGTCCTTGACAGTCGGCGCTTCAACCAGTACCCGTTGCACTGAACCTATCATCTGATTGCTGTAACGTTTGACGTTATTGTTGATGACGGCCTGCAGTCGCTGCAGACGTGCGAGCTTGACTTCATGTGGCGTGTCATCCTCCAGACTGGCTGCCGGGGTACCCGGACGCGGACTGAAAATAAAACTGAAACTGTTATCGAAGCCAGCGTCGTCGATCAGTTTCATCATCGCCTCAAAGTCAGCTTCGGTTTCACCCGGGAAGCCGACAATAAAATCGGATGAGACCGACATGTTCGGACGAACGGCTTTCAGGCGACGCAATACCGACTTGTATTCCAGCACGGTGTAGCCGCGTTTCATGGCCGACAGAATGCGGTCCGAACCATGTTGGGCCGGCAGGTATAAATGATCAACGAGTTTGGGTACCTTGGCATAGGTATCGATGAGGCGCTGGGTAAATTCTTTGGGGTGACTGGTTACGAAACGGATCCGTTCGATGCCGGGAATTTCTGCCGTGTATTCGATGAGCAGCGCAAAATCGGCAATCTCGCCATCCGCCATGACACCGCGAAACGCGTTGACGTTCTGGCCCAGATAGGAAATCTCCCTGACCCCCTGTGCAGCCAGTCCGGCCACTTCGGCCAGCACATCTTCAAAGCGGCGCGACACTTCTTCGCCGCGCGTATACGGCACCACACAGTAACTGCAGTATTTGCTGCAGCCTTCCATGATCGACACGAATGCGGTCGGACCTTCGACTTTGGCCGGCGGCATATGGTCAAATTTTTCAATTTCCGGAAAACTGATGTCGACCTGCGACTTGCCGGTAGCGCGCTGGTCCTGCAACAACTGCGGCAGACGATGCAGTGTTTGCGGGCCAAACACCACATCGACATAGGGCGCGCGCTTGATGATGGCCGCGCCTTCCTGGGATGCGACACAGCCGCCCACGCCGATGATCAATTCCGGGCGTTTGAGTTTCAGTTCACGCAAGCGGCCCAGATCGGAGAACACCTTTTCTGACGCTTTCTCACGCACCGAGCAAGTGTTGAGCAAGACCACATCGGCATCGTCGACCGTGTCGGTCTTGATCATGCCGTCAGACAGATTCAGAACATCGGCCATTTTGTCCGAGTCGTACTCATTCATCTGACAGCCGAAGGTTTTAATAAATACTTTTTTCATGGAGAACTGGCGCTTGCTTTACTTTGGTTGAACTCTGGTTGAATCAATTGCCGGCTTCTTGGTCCGGCATCAGTGGTGTTGGGTGAGTTGCTGATGCGCTGAAATTCCGCGCTGGTCAGAACCGGGATGCGGCCAATCTGACGGCCTAGCTTAAGGGCCGCAGTTTACCATATGGCGCCGGATTAACCGGGGCCATTATTGGTACAGCCGGGATTTTGAAATAAGAAATTAACAACAACTCTCCCACCGGGAGAATTGCACATGGTTGGTTTGTGTACAGTCAGCTAACTTTAGCCTGACGTGCCAGAGCAATCAGCCCGGCAGTCGAACTGTCCTGCAGTGGAGTTGGGTCACTGGAACGCAAATCTGCTTCAATCGCTTTGGCCAGCACCTTGCCCAGTTCGACACCCCACTGATCAAAGCTGTTGATGCCCCAGCAAAAGCCCTGCACTGCCACCTTGTGTTCGTATAAAGCGATCATTGCGCCCAGTGCTGCCGGATCGAGCTGATCCAGCAACAGGGTGTTACTGGGCCGGTTACCTGCAAAGGTGCGGTGCGCAACCAGCTCCTCGATCTGCTTTTCATCCACACCCTGTGCCTGCATTTCCTGCTGCACCTGATGGGCAGTCTTGCCCTTCATGAGCGCCTGGGATTGCGCAAAACAGTTGGCCAGCAACATGCGGTGATGTTCCGGCAGCGCATGCATAGGTTTCAGGGTAGCGATGAAATCGACCGGCGTAATGTCACTGCCCTGATGCAGCAACTGGAAATAGGCATGCTGCGCATTGGTGCCGACATTACCCCAGATGATCGGACCGGTAGCGACCTGCACCGCCTGTCCCTGATGGTTGGTGGATTTTCCGTTACTTTCCATATCGAGCTGCTGCAGATAACTCGGAAATGCACCCAGATCCTGATGATAGGCGGCGATTGACAGGCTTTCATATTCCAGAAAATTACGGTTCCAGATTCCGATCAGCGCCATCAGTACCGGCATATTTTTTTCCAGCGGTGCCTGCTGGAAATGGCGGTCCATGGCGTATGCGCCATCAAGCAGTGCGCGAAAATGGGCGAAACCCAGCGCCAGTGCTATCGGCAATCCGATCGCCGACCACAGCGAATAGCGCCCGCCGACCCAGTCCCAGAACCCGAAACAGTTTTCCGCTGCAATGCCAAAACTGTTGGCTGCACTGATATTGGTGGTGACTGCGACAAAGTGGCGCGGCAAATCCGCTTCGGCAAACCGGCGCAAAAACCAGCTGCGCGCTGAATTCGCATTCAGCATGGTTTCGGCGGTCGTAAAGGTTTTGGATGAAACTACGAACAAGGTGGTTTCAGGATCGACCTGCTGCAGCACGGCGTCCAGATCATGGCCATCCACGTTTGAAACAAAATGGCAGCGTATGCCTGGGTGCGCAAAACAGCGCAGCGCCTGGCTGACCATTTTTGGGCCCAGATCAGATCCGCCGATACCGATATTGACGACATCAGTGATGACTTTTCCGCTCGCGCCGCGCCATGCTCCGGTATGAATTTTTTCCACAAAAGCCTGCATGCGATCCAGCACCGCATGAATCTGTGCATTGATATCAACACCATCAACAATCTTGGGCTGATCGCGCGGTGCGCGCAGTGCCGTGTGCAGTACCGAACGGTTTTCAGTGCTGTTGATTTTAACGCCGGCAAACATAGCGTCGCGCTGCGTTTCAACCTGACACTGACGAGCCATGTCGCACAACAATTCCAGGGTTTTTTGCGTGATCTGGTTTTTTGAATAATCCAGAAACACGCCGGAAGCTGACATTGAAAAATGATCGAAGCGCAGCTCGTCCTGATCAAACAGGCTGTTGATTTTCAGGTCCTGGTCACGCATGTTCTGGAGGTGCTGTTCAAGTTGCAAGAAGGCCGAACTGGAAGAGAGGGAGGTGAAAATCATCGCTGCACTTTAGAGTTGAGAAAAAAGAATGTGCAGACTATAGCCGAAAAAAAGCACTGAAGTCACCTTGCATTTCGATGTATTTGTAATTACAAAAAACTACAGATTTGTGATGATGAAATCGAGGCCAATATCGTGAGATTGAACCTCCAGTTCGCACTGACTGATTTTGTAGGCAATACCGACAGTTTTTGGTTTGTGTTTTTCTGCCAGAGTACGGTCATAAAAACCACCGCCATAACCGAGCCGGTATTTGTCAGGGGTGAAACCCACGCAGGGAATAAACAGCACATCAGGCTTGACCAGCGGCGCCGTTTCCAGCGGCACCAGCACGCCAAAACGATCCTTCATTAATTCGTCGCCGGGCGTCCAGGCTGAGAATGTCAGCCCCTGATTGGGAACCGGTGCGGATGGCAGAGCCAGCGTAATGCCCAACTCGGTGAGTTGCGGAAATACTTCATACAGCGAAGGTTCAGCCTGAATCGGACTGTACACACCAGCAGTCTTTACCCGGTTGGCATGGCACCAGTCGTAGACCTGCATGGAAATTTCGCGGTCCCACTGTTTTCGAATCTGAGCAGAAATGGCACGACGCTCAGCAATTAACGCCGCGCGCTGCGCTGTTCGGTTCAACTTCATTTGGACTCCGCTCATGGGCATACTTATCTCGTCAAAATAAATTGAAGACGTCATACTAATTTTTAGTTTTCATAAAAACAAGCATTTTTTTCAATAACAACACTTTGGGTCCGATTCCATGCGCTAACCAGTTAACGGAAAAACTATTGACCAATTTAAAACTCTCGATGGTGCGATGCAAATGAAAATTCGTTAACAAAGCGGCGCGGAACCGGGCTTGGGCCAATTTTATAGAAGTATCCTGACTTTGCATTCATTTTTTGCCAATTGACAGTGAAGGCGCTATTGCGTGTTTATATGTCGCGCTCATCACTGACAAAATGTGGTATTCAAAGTCGCAGGTCTGTAATCAGTGTTATCCAAGCCAGGCGCACTCTGTTATTCTTGGGAAACCATATCGCATTTTACGCAGTACATCACATGAATAAAATTTCACGTCTTTGTCTCCGATTGCTACTGACTGCCTGCTGTTTGTTGTTGTCCTCGTCTGGCCTGACCAACAATCTGAATGATTTATACAGTGACGATCAACGGTTTATGGCATTACGCGACGCAGCATTGAAAGATGATGCGGCCCACGCTGTTGAACTGGCCGGACAGTTAAACAGCTACCCATTGGCTTCCTACGTCGATTATTATCAGCTTAAAGCCAGACTGAAGAGCGCAAGCTACACCGAAATCACCGATTTTCTCGAACGGCACGCCAATACGGCCATTGCTGACCGGCTCAGAAACGACTGGCTGATCCTGCTGGGACGGCAAAGCAACTGGTCTGTGTTTGATACACAGTATCCCCTGTTTGTGCTCAATGATGATACCCAGGTCAAGTGTTATGCGCTGCTGTCCAGAATCAGTCAGGGGGGCAACGTTGCCGATGATGCGCGCAAATTGTTAACTTCTGCCCGGGTCTATGGTGAAGGCTGTTATCACCTGTATGCCAATCTGGTGCAGTCCGTTCAGTTTTCCAGAGTGGATATGTGGAATCAGATCCGCTGGGCCGCCGAAGCGAATTCCGCGTCCGTCGCCATTCAGCTTGCCAAACTGGCAGATCTGGAACCGACTGCACTGGCACTGGAGCGACCCAACCAGAAGCTCGCTGCCGACCTGTCGCGCACGCTGGCCAGATCGGAGCAGGCGCACCAGACCGCGCTGATTCAGCTGGGCAGACTGGCAAAATTCGACTCCGACAAGGCGTTGACCATCCTGAATAAATTGCAGCGTCAGTTGACCGAAACTGAACGCGCCATCGGCTGGTCACAGATTGCATTGGCCAGCGCGCAGAAACTCCAGCCTGAAGCAGCCGAATACTGGGAGAAAGCGAAGGATGCACCACTGTCACTGGATGCTTATCAGTGGCGCGTGCGAACTGCCTTGCGCACTGCCAACTGGCCCGGCGTGCGGGCCGCTATCGAAAGCATGCCGGCCCCACTGCTGGTTGAACCGGCGTGGATATACTGGCTGGGCCGCGCCTACGTGGCCGAGCATAAACCGGATGTGGCGCAATCGCTGTTCCAAAGCATATCGAACCGTCCGCATTTTTATGGACAATTGGCACTGGAAGAGTGTGGCCTGCAGATCGTAATTCCGCCCACTACTCCAGTCCAGACACTGGACCTGATTACCCTGTCGAACAATACCGGATTTCAGAACGCATTGCAGTTTTATGGTATGAACCTGCGGCAGGAAGGCAACCGCGAATGGAACTGGCAGCTGCGTACCATGTCTGAACCGCAGTTGCTGGCAGCGGCTGAACTGGCACGCCAGCATGATCTGCTCGATCGCATGGTCAGCACGTCCGACCGCACCAGAAGCATCTTTGATTATTCCCAGCGTTTTCCAACCCCGCATGCCGAAATCATGGCACAGACTACCGCCCCGCTTGCACTGGATATGGCCTGGGTATATGGACTGATCCGGCAGGAGTCGCGATTTATCATGAATGCGCGCTCCAGCGTTGGCGCCAACGGCCTGATGCAGGTAATGCCCGGCACGGCCCGCTACGTTGTGAAAAAAATGAAATGGGACAGCATCGACCTGACCCGGTCGAATGAAATTGAAACCAATATCATGCTGGGCGCGAATTATCTCAACATCGTTCTGATCAATCTGAACGGATCGGAAGTGCTGGCCAGTGCCGGCTATAACGCAGGTCCAAACCGGCCGCGCGTGTGGCGCGCCAGTCTGACCAAAATGGTGGAAGGCGCCATTTTCACCGAAACCATTCCATTTCCGGAAACACGCGATTACGTAAAAAATGTGTTATCGAATGCTACCTATTATGCTGCACTGTTTACAGGAAGGCCGCAGTCACTGAAAGAACGCCTGGGCATGGTTTCACCGTTTATCGACACGCCACCAGACCCCGAACTGTCCAACAATCTCTCAGTCAATGCAACCGGCAATTCCGCCACCCCTAACCCGCCATAAAACCATGCAAAATATCGACAATCCAGCCACCCCGGACATGGACATCGAAGTCGCCAGTGTCCTTGACTATGCCAGAAGGGCCGAATTAATTTTAGTCATCGGGAATAAAAACTATTCGTCCTGGTCGATGCGCCCTTGGGTGACGCTGGTCGCATTTGATATTCCGTTCAAAGAAATCCGCATCTGTCTGGATCAGCCGGATACATCCAAACGCATCGCCGAATACGCGCTGGCCGGACGGGTCCCGATTCTGATCGATGGCGACTTAACCGTGTGGGATTCACTGGCCATCTGCGACTATCTGGCCGAACAGTATGCCGATAAAAATCTCTGGCCGCACAACACCGCAGCCCGGGCCACGGCGCGCAGCATCTGCGCCGAAATGCACAGCAGTTTTTCTGCGCTGCGCTCTTCCATGTCCATGGATATCCGCGCCAGTCATCCTGGCGCAGGACGCACCACACAGGCCCAGGCTGACATTGGTCGCATCTCCGAAATCTGGGAAGAGTGCCTGTCCAAATACGGCGCGCATCAATTCCTGTTCGGCGACTTTTCGATTGCCGACGCCTACTACGCACCGGTGGTCATGCGCTTTCGAACCTACGGGGTCTATCTGGCACCGGCACTGCAGGCTTACATGGAACGCGTCATTGCGCATCCGGCCGTGGCCCGCTGGATAGAGGAAGCCATGGCCGAAACCGAATTTTTACCCGATCACAAATAAGCCATGAAAATTTACCGGGTTGGTGGTGCAGTTCGCGATGCCCTGCTGGGTCTGCCGGTGCAGGATATCGATTATGTTGTAACCGGTTCCTCGCCTGAACAGATGGTTGCGGCGGGCTATACACCGGTTGGCAAAGATTTCCCGGTGTTCCTGCATCCGGTCTCAAAAGCCGAATATGCGCTGGCCCGCACCGAAAGAAAAAGCGCGCCCGGTTACCGCGGCTTTGTGTTTCATTGCGCTCCTGATGTCACGCTAGAGCAGGATCTGCAGCGCCGCGATCTCACCATCAACGCCATGGCAATCGAGGATGGCAGTGCCGATCAAATCATTATTGATCCGTTCGGCGGTCAGCGCGATGTGGAACAGCGCATATTCAGACATGTCTCCGATGCGTTTGAAGAAGACCCGGTACGCATTCTGCGCATTGCCCGGTTTGCTGCGCGCTTTCACCAGTTTTCGATTGCGCCGGAAACAATGCAGCTCATGCAAAGCATGGTGCAGCATGGCGAAGTGGATGCACTGGTACCGGAACGGGTCTGGCAGGAAATCGCACGCGGCCTGATGGAGTCACATCCCTCGCGCATGCTGCAGGTGCTGCACGACTCGGGCGCAATGGAACGCATCATGCCTGAACTGGCATGGTCCGCTACGGCCAGCTCCGAACACGCATTGCAGGTGATCGACTTTGCAGCACGGCAGAATTCAAGCCTGGCAGTGCGCTGGGCCGCTCTGCTGGTCCACTGCACGGGGCGCGATCAGGCCAAGGCGCTGTGCGAGCGAATCAGGGTGCCAAATGACGTACGCGAAATCGCACTGATTACCTGCACTGAGCATCGTCATATCCGGTTCAATGCCGAAATGACACCTGAAATGCTGGTCGTGCTGCTGGAACGCTGCGACGCCTTTCGCAGACCGGCGCGCTTCCATGAAATCATCGATGCTGCACGCTGCAGCAGTTTAATGCAGCTTGCGGAGTTTCCTCAGCAGAATTTGCTGGAGTTGTCACTGAACGCCGCACAGTCCATACCTTCACGTCAGATTGCTCAAAGTGCCGCGCAACAGGTTCCGAATCAGCCGCTGTATATCGCCGAACAGATTTTTGCCGCCAGAGTTGCCGCTGTTGGAAAACTGCCCCATTTTTTTCAGGGCTAAAACGATTTCTGATTGGAACCAGTTTGATTTGAAGGATAATACGACATTTTATTTACTGCAATTTTTAGCGTAGGACAGACTCCTACGTCCAAATATGTTGTGATTGACTGCGCGATCCAATTTGAACGTTCCCACCAACAGAGTTATTTTTTCATTGCGCCAATTTCTGGCACTGCCTTTTCTCGCTCTGTTTCTGTTAATCGGTTCTGTTCTGGTCTGGTTATTCTATGAAAGCAGTATGCGCATGGAACGCCAAGCTGAACAGCAACTCGCCACGGTTCTGGATGGAAGAATTGATCAGTACCTGGATCAGGTATTGGCCAAACCGGTGGAGTCCGTCAACGCTGCACAGCGTTTATTCGCACAAGGAAATCTGGGCGCGCCTGAATCAGCGCTCCAGGCCGAAAAGCAGGCGCGCGCGCTGGCCAATATCATTGCCGCCACCCCGGAAATTACCGCACTCAATTTTGGCTTTGCCGACGGCCGTCACCTGGGCGTCAACCGCAGTCTGGACAAAGGCGAGATGTACACCTCCGTGATTTCATCCGGCGCGCATCCCTACCGTGAAGTGTTTTCATTCAATGAACATGGCGCACGCGACCAGTTCCTGTTCAGGGATCAAAATCCTTTTGTGCCCGCTACGCGAGTCTGGTATCAATCTGCCGCGCAGAAGGGCCGCCCGGTCTGGTATCCGATCTACCGCAATCCCGGCAACGGTGCAGCGGACGTCGATGCCTTCATCGGAACAGGTTTTTCAGTACCTGAATATGATGATCAAAACAGGCTGGTGGGTGTCATCAACAGTGATCTGGTTCTGTCCGGAATCAGCCGCACTTTGAAACAGTTGTCGTTGGCCGATGGCGGAGTGATCTTTGTCGCAAATGAACAGAATCAGATTATTGGCATTTCAAATGACACGCCGTTATTTCAGCGAGTGGGCAATCTGAAAGATAAATCCGCTAACCTGCAGTTAATCCGGATCGACAATAATGAATCGGCCCTGCTGCGCGCGGCCTCAGTGCGAATATTGAACAATGACAGCGGTTTCGGTTATTTCAACCTCAACGGTAACGCCTATCTGCAACACGTGCATGAATTCAAAACTGGCACCGACCTGGTCCTGAAGGTGGTGGTACTGCTTCCGGAAAGCCGGTTTTATCCAGTCATGAATTCTGATCTTAAAACCGTACTGTTTTTTGTTTTCATCGCGCTGCTGGTGGTCATCGGCCTGGTTCTGCTGCTCGCGTTCCGGCTCAGCAAACCGATTGTGCAGATGACGCACTGGGCAGAACAGTTGAGCCAGGGTGAATGGGCGCTGCTGAATGCCAACAATGAAAACGGCTTGCAGGATTATCCGGTGCAGGAAATTCGCCGGTTAAGCAAATCATTGTCAAGCATGGCCTCCAACCTGCACGACACCGTATCGAATCTGGAAGAACGCGTGGCTGAACGCACTGCCGAACTTGAACAGGTCAACAGCAATCTGTTTGAATTAAGTAACACCGATGGCCTGACCGGGATACCAAACCGGCGCAAATTTGATGAAGTCCTCAACAGCGAATGGAATCGCGCCACGCGCACCGGTCAGCCACTGGTTGCAGCGATCATCGACGTTGACTGGTTTAAAAAATATAACGATCACTATGGCCATCTGGCCGGTGACGATTGCCTGCGCAAGGTTTCCGGCATCCTTAAATCCAAGATCCGGCGCAGCAGCGATCTGGTGGCACGCTACGGTGGTGAAGAATTTGCCATCATTTCACCCGGCATCAACAAAGCCAACGCCCTTGAAATGGCCAATATCATCTGCAGCGCCATTGCTGAAGCCAACCTGCCGCACAGCATGTCGCCCTTTGGCATGATTACGGTCAGTGTCGGCGTGGCCCTGATTGTGCCAACCATCGACATCACCCCTGCAACATTGATCCAGGCAGCGGACGAAGCGTTGTATCATGCCAAGAACAGCGGGCGCAATCAGGTGATCGGTGCCGAAATCGAAGTGACCGGCAAAGAAAAATATGCAGGATCGGAATTCAAATTCGATCTGAATTAAATCTGGGTGAGTGGCAGCGCAGTCGTTTCTTTGATCTGATTGAGCGCAAAACTCGATTTCACGTCCAGCACGGCAGGATGGCGCAGCAGTGTTTCCATCATGAAGCGCGAAAAATGATCCATATTTTCGACATGCACGCGCAACAGATAGTCCATCTCCCCGGTCATGGCATAGCACGCCACAATTTCCGGCCACTGCTCAACTGACGCGGCAAAGTCGGAACGCGGTGAGCGTGAACCGCCCTTGACCGGAATATCGCTGTGTTTTTCGAGCCGCACATTGACGTAGGCCAGCAGACCCAGACCTATTTTGCGCGGATCCAGCAGCGCCACATACTGACGAATCACGCCCAACTCCTCCAATCGCTTGATGCGGCGCAGGCAGGGCGATGACGACAGATTTACCCGTTCGGCGACTTCCAGATTGCTCAGTCTGCCATCTGTTTGCAGAATGGCCAGAATTTTGCGGTCAATTTTATCTAAAGTCATAATTGGAATTATTAGCCAATAAATTTAAATTATACGCATTTAATATGCTCAATATAATGAGATTAAGGAAATTTTGGCATTTTATAGCTAAACTGCCGGACTATACTGGTCAGTCCACACGGAGGAAACACATATGGAATTTCAAGGCTGGGATAACCCGATGGGCACCGACGGTTTCGAGTTTATCGAATACGCAGCACCGGATCCAAAAGCGCTGGGCGCATTGTTTGAACAGATGGGATTTATGGCCATCGCAAAGCACCGCCATAAAAATGTCACACTGTATCGTCAGGGCGAAATCAACTTCATCATCAACGCGGAACCTGATTCGTTTGCGCAGCGCTTCGCGCGCAAACACGGACCGTCGGTGTGTGCCTTTGCATTTCGCGTCAAAGACGCTGCAGCAGCCTATAAACGTGCACTTGAACTGGGTGCCTGGGGTTTTGACAACAAGACCGGCCCGATGGAACTGAATGTTCCCGCCATTAAGGGCATTGGCGATTCACTGATTTATTTTGTCGATCGCTGGCGCGGCAAATCCGGTGAACCCGGCGCCATCGGCGACATCAGCATCTACGATGCCGACTTCGTTGCCATTCCCGGCACACCGGCCAACCCGGTTGGACACGGCCTGACGTATATCGATCACCTGACCCACAACGTGCACCGCGGCCGCATGAAAGAATGGGCTGAATTCTACGAAAATTATTTTGGCTTTCGCGAAGTGCGCTACTTCGATATCGAAGGAAAAATGACCGGACTGAAATCGAAGGCGATGACTTCGCCCTGCGGAAAAATTCGCATTCCCATCAACGAATCGTCCGACGACAAATCACAGATTGCCGAATATCTGGATCTGTATCATGGCGAAGGGGTGCAGCATATCGCCCTTGGCACTGACGATGTATACGGTGCCGTGACCAGTATGAAAAATGTGCATGTGGCATTTCAGGATACCATCGAGACCTATTACGACCTGATCAACCGCCGTCTGCCGGGACATGGTGAAGACCTGGCAAAATTACGCGCATTGCGCATACTGGTCGACGGCACCAGTACTGAAACCCACCGCGAGCTGTTGCTGCAGATATTCACCCAGACCGTGATCGGTCCGATTTTCTTCGAAATCATCCAGCGCAAGGGAGACCAGGGTTTTGGTGAAGGCAATTTCCGCGCGTTGTTCGAGTCAATCGAACTGGATCAGATCCGGCGTGGCGTGTTAAAAGATGAATCGGTCAAATCCTGACTGATCATTTTTGAAGAGGGCCACCATGCAAAAATCAAAGCAGGATTTTTTCGAGACCGTAGCAAAAAAATCGGATGGAGCGCAGTTGCGCGGTGATTACACCAACGTCGACAGTGAATATGTGGTGCAGCAAAACTGGCAAGCCTATACAGAAGCGGAGCATGCCCTGTGGCGCAGGTTGTATCAACGTCAGGCTGAATTGTTGCCGGGCCGCGCCTGCGATGAATTTATTGTCAGCCTGAATGCCCTGAATGCCTCACAGGGCATTCCGGATTTCGACGCCACATCCGATGCGCTGTACAAAGCCACCGGCTGGCGCATCGTCGCCGTTCCCGGTTTAATTCCCGAACTGGAATTTTTCACGCATCTGGCGAATCGGCGCTTCCCGGTAACGGTCTGGTTACGCACGCCCGAAGAATTTGACTACATTGTCGAACCCGATGTATTTCATGACTATTTTGGCCACGTGCCGCTACTGTTCAATCCGATTTTTGCCGACCATATTCAGGAATTCGGCAAGGGCGGACTGAAAGCCATGCAACTTGGTGGACTCGAGCAGCTGGCCCGACTTTACTGGTACACCATTGAATTCGGTCTGGTGCAAAGTCCACAGGGACTGCGGGTGTACGGTGCCGGAATACTGTCTTCCGGCGGGGAACTCAAATACTGTCTTGAACCGTCAGCGAGTCGGCATATTGCGCTGGATGTCGAACGCTGCATGCGTACCCTGTACAAAATTGACTCTTACCAGGAGACCTATTTTGTCATCCGTAATTTCAAACAGTTATTTGGTGATACTGCGCCCGACTTTACACCCCTGTATGAGCGCATTAAACATCTGGATGTTCTGTCGGCAAATACGTTGCTGCCGGGTGAAATCGAATTGGTTCATTCCTGAAAACTAAACTGCAAACACGTATAAATTGAGTTTGTGTTGCCTGGTCATTTTGAATCTGCTGCGGTATGCATTACACTGGCGGCTCTTTTTTTAGTTTTGGGCAATATCGTGAACATTCTCAATAAAATCGTGATGCTGCTGGCCAGCGCCAGTTTATGTGTGGCCTGCCAAAAAGCGGTCAAGGCGCCAGAGGATGCCGTGTACAGCATACAGGGAAGCAAACAGAGTCTGCTGTTTCCGCTCGAAGTCAAACAAAAAGGTGAGGATGTATTTATTACACTTGCTCCCAATGCCCCGCTGCCGGAAATTTCTTCGTATGATGCCGCCGAAAACAAGATCCCGTTCAACTTTTCACTGGTCGAAAATACCATCGTGGTGCCAGAAAAATTTGAGCATCTGCGCCTGTCGCACGGCAAGGATGATGTAATTGACATCTTTCGTAAAAATAAGGACTGATTCGTTGCTTAAAAATAATTAAATTATTAAATACGCAAACCTCATTTCCCCGTCCGCTCCTCCTTTTGCTGTAAGACAGACTCCAACTGCCTTACAGCATAAATATCCTGTTGTTTAAATCCTTAATTCTGTTTTTTTTCAGAAACATTCGATTATACTGAGGCGTTAAATTGGTATTTATCCCGCCGGCTGGGGTGAAATCCCAGCGTTAGACAGTAGCCTGAACTCCTTAATTTGATTGCCCTTCCACGGTACATGACAGAATATTCTTTGGACCTGTTTGCACTAGATGAAGAAGTTGCAGCTATGGACTTTCATCTGTCAAAAACCACCAATGCGGAACGCGTTTTCGCCTTGGTGGCTTTGGCATGGCAATTGCGGCAGCGTGACTACAATCGCGCATTGCGTCTGGCAACAGATGCCCTGATTTTTCTCGACAAGTCCCCTCTGAGCGAAACCGAAAGCGCTCGCTGCAAAGCACGCATCAGACTCATGCGCGCTGAAGTCAATATTCTGTGTGCCGAACTGGAAGAGGGTGAATGTGAAATCAAACTGGCACAATCCAAATTCGAGTCACTTCAAGACTACACGGGACAGGGAGACTGCCAGTGGCTGTTGGCCACCGTCTGGCAGGATCGCGGCATGTCGCAACAGGAAATTGTGCACCTCAACAATGCACTGGAACTGTATCAGATTGCTGGCGATCAACAGCGGGTCGACGCCACCAACGCGCGCTGTCTGGCTCGCGACGCATTTACTGACGCTGGCACCACATCGGTCAGACTGACTGAACTGTTCCCCGACCCGATCCATCTGCATGATTCCATACTGACCTGGATATTAACGGCACGCGCAACGGTTGCAGCGCTGACCGACGATCCCGGCGCGGCAATCAAGCTGGATTTGCAGGCCTATCACGCCAGTTTGAATTCCGGGCAGATCCGCCATGCTCTGGTTTGCGCGGCCAACGTGGCGGAAGATTTTGCCACGCTGTCAGATCTGGACTCGGCACTTGAATGGGCTGAAAACGCCTTATCGTTGGCGCGCAAAACCAACTGGCCATACAGCAACGGGTTCTGTCTGATGCAGGTTGGTGATGTGTTGCGCCGGTTGGAGCGATACGACGAAGCTGAAGTTTTTTTGCTCGATGCAATTCACCGCATGGGAACCATGCCAAGTTCACGTGGGCACATCAACGCGCTGAATCATCTGGGCCTGCTGGCGCTGGATCTGGGTAAATTTGAACTGGCGCTGAACTGGTTTCTTAAAATTGAACAAAATATCGGCGCGCAGCGTGATCGTGACCAGTTAATCATCATGGCGCGCGGACAGGCCATGGCGTTGTTGCGGCTGGGTCGTAACGACGAAGCTGCGGCCAAAGCGGCCGAGTCACTGCAACTGGCTAATGAACAGGGCAGCGCCGATGAGCAAATCAAATCGCTGCGCGTGCTGGCTGAACTGCACAGTGGCTGCAACACAAATAAGGTCAAACATCTGTCGATGCCCAGCGCAGCCCTGCACTATCTGGATCAGGCAGTTAAGATCGCAAAAACAATCAGTGGCTACAAGGTGTCTCCGGACCTGTTGAATCAGATTGCCAGTGAACATGCCTCAAGCGGTGATTTCAAGGCGGCCTATGAAGCTGGCGTGGCTGCAACCGAAGCACGCAACAATTCGCGCATTTCAGAAGCACAGAATCGTGCTATCGCTTTGCAGGTGCGGCGCGAAATGGACCGTACCCGCGCTGAAACCGAACAGCACATCAAACTGGCATCAGCCCTGCAAAACACCAATTCGACGCTGGAGACACTGGGATTGATCGGGCGTAAGATCACCGCCAGTTTAAATTCCCAGGAAGTTCTGGAAACACTGCATCATCATGCCGAGGATCTGCTCGATACCTGGTCATTTATTGTGTATTTGTTTAACGAAGATCAAACCAGATTGCAGGTAGTGTATGCGGTCGAAAAAGGACTGACCAGACCTTTCCCGTATTTTGAGATATCAATAGACAATCCCTCGTCGCTGTCAGCGCGCTGCGTACGCGAAAAACGTGAATTTGTGATTAATACAGCCAACGACCAGCATTCACACAGCATTATTCCAGGCACACAGAATGTGGTCAGCATGTTGTTCGCTCCGTTAATGATCGGTCAGCGTGTGCTGGGGGTCATGTCAATTCAGTCGCAGAACGAAAATGCCTACGGTGAGCGCGAATGCTCGATCTTCCATACCATGTGCGCCTACGGTGCAATTGCGCTCGATAATGCTGCAGCGTACAGCGCGGTTGAGAAAGCACGGGAGCGCTCCCTGATCCATGAGCAGGAATTGCATATTGCCGCGATTGCTTTTGAATCACAGGAAGGCATGTTCATTACCGATGCCAAACAGAATATTCTGAAAATCAACAGCGCCTTTACCAAAATCAGTGGTTACGGTGCCGACGAAGTGGTTGGCCAGACGCCAAAAATGTTCAAGTCGCCCAAACACGACAAGAATTTTTATCGCATGGTGCTGCAGTCGGTCACGTCGACAGAATCGTGGCAGGGTGAAGTTTGG
This sequence comes from Oxalobacteraceae bacterium, assembly GCA_043758755.1. Taxonomy (GTDB): domain Bacteria; phylum Pseudomonadota; class Gammaproteobacteria; order Burkholderiales; family Burkholderiaceae_D; genus Solimicrobium. The sequence goes on along the minus strand of JAYVMW010000045.1, from coordinate 1,635 downwards.
ACCAAACGCAAGAATGGCGAGGATTTTCCGTTATGGCTTACCGTGACCGCGGTGCGGTCTTCTGAAAAAGTTATCACCAATTACATCTATTCATTGGTTGATATCACTGACCGCAAGCTCGCTGAAGATGAGATCCGCAATCTGGCGTTCTATGATTCGCTCACAAAACTGCCGAACCGCCGTTTGCTGGCCGAGCGCTTGCAACATGCGCTGGCAACCAGCGCACGCACCAATTGCCATGGTGCCCTGCTGTTTATCGATTTGGATAACTTCAAGAAACTCAACGACACGCGCGGTCATGATGTCGGCGACCTGCTGCTTGAACTGGTCGGACAGCGCTTATCTCTGTGCCTGCGCCAGGGAGATACAGCGGCCCGTCTGGGTGGTGATGAATTTGTCGTGTTGCTTGAAGATCTGAATGAAGAAATTACCAATGCTGCGGACCTGTCTGAACTGGTTGCGCAAAAAATTCAGTGCGAGTTAAATCTGCCCTATTTATTGAAGGGTAAAACCCATCACATTTCACCCAGTATCGGGGTTACCCTGTTCAAGTCCAATTCTGTGACTGTGGATGATCTGCTTAAACATGCCGATCTTGCCATGTATCAGGCCAAAGATGCCGGACGCAATACGATCCGCTTCTTTGATCCGGAAATGCAGAAGGCGGTCGATGACCACGCAGCGCTGGAATCTGATTTGCGTCAGGCAATCGTTGGGCAGCAATTTGTACTGCATTATCAGGTTCAGACCGACAGCAATGATGAAGTCATTGGTGCCGAAGCATTGATACGCTGGAATCATCCAGAACGTGGCATGGTCTCACCCGCAGAATTTATACCGGTAGCAGAAGAAAACGGACTTATTCTGCAAATTGGCGAATGGATACTGGACAGCGCCAGCAAACAACTGCACCAGTGGTCTTTGCAGCCGGAAACCGCAGAACTGTCACTTGCCATCAACATCAGTGCCCGTCAATTCCATGACTCGCATTTTGTCGACAATGTGCTGACTGCGCTAAAACGCAATTCCGCTGACCCGAGCAAATTAAAGATTGAACTGACTGAAAGTCTGCTGCTCAAAGATATTGATGGCGTCATTACAAAAATGCGCGCCCTGATGCTCAACGGCGTACGTTTTTCACTGGATGACTTTGGTACCGGCTATTCTTCACTGGCCTATCTGAAACGTTTGCCGCTCGAGCAACTAAAAATCGATCAGTCTTTTATTCGCGACATCTTCATCGACAGCAATGACATGGCAATTGTGAAGGCCATTGTGACGCTGGGCTTAAGCATGGGTCTGGGAATTATTGCTGAAGGTGTGGAAACCACTGAACAAAAAGAATTCCTGCGCGCCTGCGGGTGCCGCATGTTCCAGGGCTATCTGTTTGGCAGGCCAATTCCTGCAGAACTGCTGGCTTTCCACAATAAAGACGAAGTCAGTAACTGATCTTTTTTGTCCCGCCGTTTCTGGCAGATAATTCATCAAAAAAATAGAGCGAGCCCCAAAGCAAAAACCCCCGCCAGAACACTGACGGGGGTTTTTTGGTATAACAGCCTGACGATAACCTACTTTCACACTGGTTGCAGCACTATCATTGGCGCAGAGTCGTTTCACGGTCCTGTTCGGGATGGG
>JAYVMW010000044.1:0-2045 GCA_043758755.1 Oxalobacteraceae bacterium | reverse complement strand
TGACAATTGGCAATGTGGTTATTGGCGGCGGTGGTCTGCCTCCTGTCATCGCAGGGCCTTGCTCGGTAGAAGACGAGGATCAGATTGTCGAATCAGCTCAGGCCGCCAAAGCAGCGGGAGCCACAATGTTGCGTGGTGGAGCATTCAAACCTCGCACCTCCCCATATAATTTCCAGGGTCTTGGTATTCAAGGATTGAAGTTGATGGCAATTGCTCGTGAAATAACAGGATTGCCAATTGTCACAGAGGTCATGGAACCGGGCCTGGTCGATGCCGTGGCACAGTATGCTGATATGTTGCAGATCGGCGCTCGCAATATGCAAAACTTCTCCCTTTTAATTGCCGCTGGACATTCAGGTAAACCCATCCTGCTGAAACGTGGCCCATCTTCAACGATTGACGAATGGTTGAATGCTGCCGAATACATCCTCTCTACCGGCAACCCTAATGTTGTTCTGTGCGAACGCGGCATTCGCGGCTACGATACTGCCACACGCAATGTGTTTGATGTGACAGCGATACCAGTTGTACATTCCCTGACCCATCTGCCAATTGTTGCTGATCCCAGTCATGGCACCGGCAAGCGACACCTCGTTGAACCAATGGCTTTAGCTGCCGTTGCCGCTGGTGCCGATGGTCTGATCATTGAGATGCATCCGCGCCCGGAACAGTCATTGAGCGATGCCGACCAAACTGTTGCACCGCCGATACTGGCTTCGATTGTGGCGCAAATCCGCACCATCCATCTTGCCCTTGGCCGACCATTATCCCTCCCATCGCTGCATGCTGACGTCTTGCCGCTGTCGCAGATCGATCGCGGTGTGCTCTATCCGGCAGGATGAAGAGGATATTAACCGCCATTACGCGACATCATAAAGATGCGAATGACCCGCCGATGCTCGGAAACCTCATGAAAGAGTTGCGTGCCATGGGTCAGTTGAATGGTATCGCCTGGCACAATCGGCTGTGGCTGTGACATATCAGTCAGGTCCATCAACTGGCGCGCTGTCGTATTGCGCAACATCCACACCTCACGACCATCTGCCTGGCGATTCCATTCCAAAACAGCCAGTGGGGCAGGATCGATACCAGGGCCTGGCAAGGTATTTGGCGTCAGATGCCAATTGTGCAATGTTCGTTGCGGCCAACCAACAAGCTGGAAATCCAATCCAAATGTATTGCCGCTTTTGCCGTCATGTTTATAAAATGCCAAAACCGGCAAATATTGAGGGCCGCTCGGAACCTGCTGGCACCAGGGACACCGCACTTCCATGCCTTCTACAAAAACAAAAGATTTCGCATTGCATGCATCATTTGTACACGGCACTGTTTGATCATACAGCCGTACCAATGCCCGCTCCCATTCTGCGGCAAGCGGACGTTTTGCGGGGTTGTGCAAACCGTCAATAAATGATCGTGCAAACAAATCTTGCAGGTCCCCACCCAAAATGGCCGAACTCAAAAAATGATCTTTTGGCCGATTGGTATGATTCGTTGGGTGTTCAATAAATAAGGCGCGGCGACCAAGCATCAGACGTTCATCTTCATCAGCGTCTTCCGAATAAAATGCGCTGCCACGCAAAGGATGTCGATAGAGTAGTCCCTGATAGACCAAAACAGCCAGCGAATGCAGATCGGTTTCCAGTGATGGCTGCAGCGGAACCTTGCCCGTGCGAGTTGTTTCCGCTAATGCGACAACCAGTTCTGGCGCCATGTAATCTGGTGTACCCATGACTGTTGGCAGCAGTATCTGTGAACCGGTTTCTACCAGCCCATCGCAATCGATCAGTGTTGCTTCACCGCGTTGCGGATCAACCAGCACATTATTGGTTGAGAGATCTGAATGGCACAGTCCATTTTGGTGCAATCGATTCACTGCGCGTGTTAACTTGATCAAGATCCCCAGGTGACCAATCCAGGAGCCTAAAACAGCATTGCCTTTTTCCTGGGCGAGACGTTTGCGAAAACGCGGCGACAGAAAATGGGAAAATGGCCGCAAATTTTCGGTTGCACGCGGCATAACAAGACCGAGAGATGGAGTTTTG
>JAYVMW010000043.1:0-28635 GCA_043758755.1 Oxalobacteraceae bacterium | reverse complement strand
ATTACCGCAGCGCTGCACTGACAGCAGGGAATGCTGTGCTTCAATTCAGGCGCTGTTTGACGCTGTCAAAAACACTGACCTTCACAGGAACACCGCTGCGTACACTCTGCGTGACGATACAAAATTCCTCAAACTGAGCCAGGATGCGCTCGAGCTGGGCGATTTGTTCCTGAGGTACGCCGAGGTCGAGTTCGACTTCAATATCAGCAATCCTGAATCGGCCCTGTTCGTTGCGCTGGAGTGTTACGGTGACGGCAGCAGTGAGCGGCTCGGGCTTGTTTTTGAATTTTCGCATCGAAAATAACAGGCTCGCGGCCAGACAGTTGGCCACCGCCGCACCCAGCATTCTGGCGGGGTCAGGCCCGCCTTCACGGCCAAGTGGCGCCGTTTCATCGGTCAACAGCTCTGGCACTGCGCCGCCAAAGTCCACCACAAACTGGTAGTCATTTTGCTGCGTCAGTTTGATCGTAAATTTTTGCTGATCATCCATTTTTCGTATCCTCTGGTGAAAGTTCAAAATCTCATCAAAGTATAGGCTGAAAAAAGCTGATTTTGCTGTTCCAGATCATTGCCACTTTAAAAAGCCTGGTCCGTGTACTAACCTGCAAACACGCAACATGCCGTTCATTGCAGAACAGTTATAAAAAAAGCTTGGGCGCTGAACGAAGTCCGGAATGCCTTTCATGCAAGCCCAAAACACCCAGGTCAATGCCGCCCTGGTGCAGGAGAACGCAGAAGCGGCAGCGTCCCAGCGCGATGCTGCCGTACGCATGACAGCGCATGTTGACGAATTCCGCCTGCCAGGCGCAGTGCAGCGTTCGACTATCGTGGAAGGAATTGTCAAACATGCGCATTTTCATCAGGTTGCCGGTCAGGTTGGTGAACTGATCAATGCTGGCCAATATCTCAAGGCTGAAGATGCGCTGGCACCGGGCACTGCATTTTCCAAAGCCACGAGCGAAGTAGTTCTGGTGTTATCGACAGCCAAGCGACTCGGATTTCACTGACGCTGTTTTTCAAGCTCGCGCAATTTGCGATACAAAGAGCGCTCGCTGATGCCAAGCCTGGCAGCCAGTTCGGCGCGGCTGCCCTGATGGTTTTGCAGCTGCGTGCGCAATTCCTGTCGTTCAATTTCTTTTAACGATGTTCGCGGCCGCGCAATGACTGGTTCGCACGCAGCCAGCTTTGACCCATCCGTTGTTGCGGCGGTTGCCGCCGTCGAGAATGATCGTTCAATATGCATGCGGTCTATCTCAAGACCGTCACTCAACAGCGCGGCACGCTCCAGTATGTTGCGCAGCTCTCGGATATTGCCTGGAAATGCATAGGAACTCAGACAGGCCAGTGCCGGTTCGGACAGGCGCATCTGGCGCTGTGGTGCCACGCGTGCCAGCAAGGCAACGGCTAACAGTGGAATGTCATCGGCGCGCTGCCGCAAGGCCGGTAACTGGATGGGAAACGTGCTTAGCCTGTAATACAGATCTTCCCGGAACATGCCATTGGCAACCATGGCTTTTAAATCGCGATGGGTTGCAGACACGATCCGCACATCGGTGCTGCGCAATTCGGTACTTCCTACCCGTCGGTAGGTGCCACTTTCCAGCAAACGCAATAATTTGACCTGCATCGGCAGGGGAATGTCGCCGATTTCATCCAGAAACAGGGTTCCGCCGCTGGCAGATTCCACCAGCCCGGCCTTGGCAACATTGGCACCCGTAAAGGCACCACGGTCATGCCCGAACAGCTCACTTTCAAACAGTGTTTCGGTCAGACTGGCACACTCCACCACCACCAGCGGTGCATTGGCGCGCGAACTGGCCTCGTGCAGGGCGCGCGCAAAAAGTTCTTTGCCGGTACCGGATTCACCCTGCAGCAATACGCTGGCTGAGGATGGGCCAACGCGTGACACCATTTCCAGTGCCTGCAAAAAGGCCGGCGAGTGTCCAATGATGGTCTGGCGCGACTGGCCCTGTTTGACCCGCAGCGGCTCCATTTTTTCAACGAAATAAGCCTGTTCACCTTGGCTGTCGAGAATCGGCACCAGATCGATGTTGACATAGGATTCCCCCTCTGGTGTATGGTGCACATGCAGCACCCGTTCACGATGCCCTGACAGGCGTGCCTGCGCCAGAGGGCAGACTTCACCTGATTGATCGCAGGGCGCATTGAAATGATGCGACACTTCGTAGCAGGTGCGTCCAATCACGGAAGTCTGTTGACTGAACTGGCGCCGATAAGCTGAATTGGCTGCGATAATCCGATATTCATGGTCGAACAGAATATGGGCTTCAGATAATTCCTCCAGATAGGAGATCAGTTCTGGTAATGGACGCGACATGAGTAAAGCTCCGATGCAGGAAGTGAGTGCTGCCATTATGACGCGGACTGCCAAGATGTCAGTTGATCTATGTCAATTTGGCAGTCTGGCGCTGATGAAATATCTTAACTTTATGATTTTAAATAACATTTATTTAAAAAAGGTGTGGCATGGAACCTGCTAAAAGGAAAGGTATGAATCGCAATCCCCGACAACTCCGTATTCACCTGACGATGGCCGTGCTGGTCAAGTTGGTCGCCTTGGTACTGATATGGTGGTTTTTTGTTCGGGATGACGCGGTTGATATCAACGCCGATTTTATGGCGTCGCACCTGGGTAACCCGGCAATTTCACAAGGAGCATCGAAGTGATTTCAGAACAATTGGTTGATCTGTCTCGGCTACAGTTTGCAGCAACCGCCTTATACCATTTCCTTTTTGTTCCACTCACCATCGGCATGGTTTGGCTGCTGTTGATTATGGAAAGCGTCTACGTCATGACTGGCAAAGTCATCTGGCGCGACATGACGCAATTCTGGGGCAAGCTGTTCGGCATTAACTTTGCGCTGGGTGTCACGACCGGCATTACGCTGGAATTTCAGTTTGGCACCAACTGGGCCTATTACTCGCATTATGTTGGCGATATTTTTGGTGCGCCACTGGCCATTGAAGGGTTGATGGCATTCTTTCTCGAGTCAACCCTGATCGGACTGTTTTTCTTTGGCTGGAGTCGTCTGAGCAAGCCAAAACATTTGCTGGTGACCCTGTTAATGGCAGTCGGTACCAATCTTTCCGCACTGTGGATTCTGGTGGCAAATGGCTGGATGCAAAATCCGGTCGGCGCCGAATTCAGCTATCAGACCATGCGCATGGAAATGGTGGATTTCTGGGCGGTGGTCTTCAATCCGGATGCCCAGGCAAAATTTGTCCATACCGTATCGGCCGGTTATTTGACCGGGTCGATGTTTGTTCTGTCCATTTCCAGCTGGTACCTGCTGAAAAAACGTGACATTGAATTTGCCAAACGCAGTTTTGGTGTGGCAGCTGCCTTCGGCCTGGCCTCCGCACTCAGTGTCATCGTACTGGGTGACGAATCGGGTTATACCGTTGGCGAAGCACAGCAAACCAAAATGGCAGCCATTGAGGCGATGTGGGAAACCCGACCGGCCCCGGCCGCACTGACTCTGGTGGCAGGGATCAATGAAGCAGAGCAGAAAAATGACTGGAGCATTGAAGTACCCTGGGTAATGGGCCTGATTGGAACGCGCTCGGTGAGCCGGCAGATACCGGGTATCCAAGACATCAAGATCAAAAATCATGAGCGGGTGGTCCATGGCATCGTTGCAGTAAAAGCGCTCGAAGCGCTCAGGGCCAACGGGCATGATGAGCAGGCGCTGGCCGCATTCAATGCCAATAAAGCTGACCTCGGTTTTGGATTGCTGCTCAAAAAATATGTCACCGATATGGATCAGGTTACACCGGCACTCATAGACCGTGCGGTCAATGACACCATACCGCGCGTGACGCCGATGTTCTGGGGCTTTCGGATCATGGTTGTGTTGGGCTTTGCCATGCTGGCACTGTTTGGTATCGCATTTCTCAGCACCATCAAGGTGGCGCAGGAAAAAAAACCATGGCTGCTGAAATGGGCGCTGTGGATGTTGCCTGCACCCTGGATTGCCTGCGAACTGGGCTGGTTTGTGGCCGAATACGGTCGCCAGCCCTGGACCATCTACGGTGTACTGCCAACCCATCTGAGCGTATCGACACTGAGTGTGAACAGTCTGTATGGTTCACTGGCCGGTTTCGTCACCTTTTATACCGTGTTGCTGGTCGTCGAGATGTATCTGATGGTCAGGTTCGCCAGGCAGGGGCCAGGCAGTCTGGGTACCGGGCGTTATGCATTGGAAGCGTTGAATCATGAATCAGGCAACAGCACAGGAGAGGCAATATGATGGACTATGCAACACTCAAAATTATCTGGTGGATACTGGTCGGTGTGCTGTTGATTGGATTTGCCATCATGGACGGGCACGACATGGGCGTCGCGACGTTATTGCCGTTTGCAGGCAAAACGGATCTGGAACGCCGGGTGATCATTAATACGGTGGGACCCCATTGGGAAGGTAATCAGGTCTGGTTTATCACCGGCGGCGGTGCCATTTTTGCCGCTTGGCCGTTAGTCTATGCCACGGCCTTCAGCGGTTTTTACTGGGCCTTGCTGGCGGTACTGTGGGCACTGTTTCTGCGCCCGGTCGGCTTTGACTATCGCAGCAAAATCCATAATTCAACCTGGCGCAGCTTTTGGGATTGGGGATTATTCGTCGGAGGAGCCGTACCGCCGCTGATTTTCGGGGTGGCCTTTGGAAATCTGCTCGAAGGGGTACCGTTTCAATTTGACGGCTATATGGTCTCGACCTATACCGGCAGCTTCTGGCAGTTACTCAACCCGTTTGCGCTGCTGGCCGGCGCGGTCAGCAGCGCGATGATTACCATGCAGGGCGGGGCTTATCTGGCGCATCGGACCGAGGGGGAAATACAGCAACGTGCCGTCACAGGCACCATCATTGCAGCCGTGGTCATGGTATTTGCTTTCTGCCTCGCCGGAGTCTGGCTGCAAGTCATTCCCGGATATCGCATTACCTCCGTCATTGACACTGGTGCTCTGGCTGATCCAATGAATAAAACGGTGGTATTTGAATCCGGTGCATGGATGACGAACTACAGCAAACAGCCATTGCTCTGGATTCTTCCATTTCTGGGTATTGCTGGTGCAATATTGACGTCGGTACTGCTGTTGGCACGCCGAACTTTAGCCTCGTTTGTTACGTCGTCACTGGCTTTGGTGGGTGTCATAGGTACTGCAGGCGCGTCGATGTTTCCATTCCTGATGCCATCGTCGAGTATGCCTGACGCCAGTCTCACCGTTTGGGACAGCGTATCAAGTCATCTGACACTGGGAATCATGTTTTGGGCCACCGTCATTTTTATGCCGCTGATTCTGTTGTACACCTCGTGGGCCTACCGCGTGATGCGGGGAAAAGTCACTGTGCAGCAGATCAAGGCCAATGAACACAGTGCCTATTGAAGCGGTGCTCCAGACGGAATCGTCTGGAATGAAATGATTATTAATGGAGAAAAATATGTGGTATTTTGCGTGGGTACTTGGAGTAGGGTTTGCGCTGTTGCTGGCGATTTTAAATGCAATGTGGGGCGAGAATGAAGCAGCCCGCTTGCTGGCCGACAAAGACGAAACAGCGTCATGAGTTCCTCAAAACCGGTCGGTGAAACAGGTTCAGCAATGCAGCTGAGCTATTTGGGCATTGCTGTGGGGATTATGGTAACGGGCACCATCTACCCATTGATGATGATGGATTCCAGTGGCGCTGTGGATCACAGGCTGGTGATGACTCTGTTATGGGCCATGAGTGTCGGCTTTGTGCGTGGCGTCGGTTTTATTCCGCATACCGCAATCTGGCGCCGGGTGTTCTCAGGTTGGACCTGTATTGGCAGCCTGATTCTGGCTGCCGTGTTCAAATTTTTACAGTGAATTAATAATTTATTTTTTTATTCTCTTACGCTTTATCAACTCACTCTTACGGCAATCAAAATGAAAACTGCACATGATTTGGTCACCGCTGCAAAGGAACGTATTCAGGAAATTCCTCTGGATTTGTCTGAGCACTATATTCGCAGCGTGGACTTGCTGATCGATGTACGCGAAGCAGATGAATATAATGCGGGGCACATACCAGGTGCTGTGTTTATCCCGCGCGGCATGCTTGAATTCAAACTCAGCAGTACACCGGAGTACAATCCACGCGATCTGAAAATTGCCTTGTATTGCAAGACGGGTGGACGTTCGGCCCTTGCGGCACTGACTTTGCAGGAGATGGGGTACATCAATGTAAAGTCTATTGCCGGCGGCTTTGATGCCTGGGTTAATGTGGGACGGGAAATTGTCAAGCCAGATGTCACCTCGTTCGACTGACATTGACTAAATTTCCTCAATTTAAATGAGCCGATCGGAAATGCGCCAGCGTGCGCGCCTGCTCCTCAAAACTTGTTCACCTCGGTTTGATGAAATTTATTTCATTTTGCTGCTGAAAAAATGAGGTAACGTTAAAGATGTCCAATGGATAATCTGGCGTTGGGCCGGTTGCCATTCTCAATATTTCGTCAACATCGCACGGTCAATTTGAATTGGAAACTAAATGAAACCCAAATTCCTTTTATTTACAACGCTTGCAGCGATTCTTCTGGCAGGATGCGCGCCGATGGATTTGGCCAAGCAAATCAGTTTTTATGGTGATCCCGCACCAGGGTTAGTTGTAAACCGAGTCGTCAAAATTGGACCGGATACTAAATATGTCGTTGTAACTGGCGGAGAAGTGATCCGGTTCGACATAGGCGAAAAATCATTCGCGTGGAATTTTGACGGCGCCGGTCAATATCACTTTGATTTGGCACTGGTTGCACCGCCCGGTGTTCTGGATCATACGGTAACAGCTTATGTCAATCCTGATCCGTACACCAACGGAGGAAAGTAGCCGGCTTGTGGACGAAACAGTTCCGATGTGCCAGATTGGCGTTTTCTGCCAGTTTGGCATAGCGCTGACTGCCATCTTGGCATGCGATTGGTAGAGGCAATTACTAACTTTATGATTTGAAATGGTATTTTAAAAAAACATGGATGGCATGAAACCTGCGTAGCTAAAGATATGGATCGCACACCGCGACATTTCCATTTTCACTCGATGGCTTTTAATAAACAGGGAGAATGTTATGCATGCACTTAAATTTCTTTTCACCACCGATGTTGGCCTGTTCTCGATCATTGGTCTGGCATTCATGATTTTTGGAATCGGCGGATTTTTTACCTACCTGTTCCTGTTTGCCAAGGATCGCACTGAAGCGCAGGGCTATCCTGAAACCAAGGAGCGCTTGGTTGATCAGTCAGTTTGAACCGCTGTTCATAGTCAAGTTAACTCAAAGTTTCAGTTGCAGGCCGTGATCCGGGGCTGCTTGGATCAGGCCGGCTCAATTTATCGAATTGCGCCGTCATGAGGAGACGGACCGCGAAGCAAAATAACTGGTTTGGTTGAAATATGTCAGTGTGTTTTCCCAAGCAATTCTTTCAGAATCAGCCAATGCGGTATGTATTTCACTCCCCTTGGCAAACATATTTTGAAATTCGCTGTAATCCGAGACAAATTTTTCAGGATTTCTTCTCACTCTTTGTGACCTGTCAAGACCTAAGCCCAGCCCGGTAGTTGGTTCCCGAAAATTGGCTGTCCAAAGTGCTTCATGCATGGAATGTCCACCGTCGAAATTTAAAAACATCATTGTTCCCAGTAATGCTGCCTTCGGGTCAATGCTCATTTTTTTATTTCTGATTAAATGCTCAGTTATTCCCAGCATGATGTTGGTTGATCCGGACACACCGCTGACGTAGGGTATGCCGTGCTCCCAGGCGTACAGGGTTGCTCTGGATCCTTCGGGTATGTTATGAAGTGCCGGTCTGTCTGTTGGCCTGCTTTGGTACGTGTTGCCGGGTTGATGATGCCGCATACCGATTCCGGAGGATTGTACCGGCGGTAAATGGGAATAGGGATCTGTGTCAGATTGCATTGAAGTACGGCCCGGATGTTCGAACATCGTTACATAGTACGCATCGGTGTCCCTCATCCATTTCGAATTATCCCAATCAGTGTGTGAATTTTTGGAAATCCCGCCAAATGGCAGGTTTGATTCTTCTGAAGAGTCAATCGCATCTCGTTGTGCAACAAACAGATTGACGCTTATATAGGAAATTGCCAGACTCTGATAGCCGTTTGTAATGCTGCCATTCAAAATGCTTAACAAGAGAGCTCTTGATTTCGGCCATTTCGCTGTAGTGAAATCTTCCAAATTTTTTGTCTGATCAAACCAGAATCGGGGATCGCTTCGTATCGCCATTTGAAGTAATTGAATTGCGTGTATTTGATTTTGTTCGGTCAAGTCGGTAAACATGTCTGCCATCCCAACTCCAACTTGGTGCATCGTCTGCAGAACGGCTTTTGGGGGATTCTCAACCAGATTGGCAATATAGTAGGATTCGAAAGCTCGTCCATAAACATTGTCATGCATTCTCGTACGATGATAGTCTTTACTTGAAGCAGGCAAATCCTTTAACAATGATTCGGCAAATTTACTCAAATCATTCAATCCATGTTTCCTCAACAGCTTGGCATCATTCATTAAATATGCGCGCGTATGGCTCAACTTCAAATCGTGCTTCATCCATCGTTGCTTGTGTGATTTGCATAATTCAGTAATAATTTTTTGCTGATCCAGGTCGGACGTATTGTGAGCGGCCTTTTCCAGCACATCAATCCAATGTGTTGTCACTTCGGTTGGAGCGCGGTAAGTTTCGCGAATATGTTTGGAGGGAGTCATATTGAGTCGATATCGCTCAGCCCGACTCGGTCCGGTACACATTGCATGTTCAACCTTCTCCCCGGATAAGCTTACAAATTCAGTTTTTTCATTTGTTGTGACATTTTCAAAGCTTGCGCCTTCCAAATTCGATTTTATAAATTTGGCACCAGTTAAATTGGCTCCTTTGAATGTAGTTCCATTCAAACGACAATCATTAAATGTTGAATTGGTTAAATTTGCGTCGCTCAGATCGATATTGATCAATGCGATGTCTGATACGTCTTCGTTGCTTAAATCTGCACCACGCACATCTGCGCCCCGATCAGCCAGATATTTGAGGGTCTTGCCATTCATTTTGACGCCAGAAAATGACTTGCCATGCACGTATATATCAGTGCCAGTCAAATCTCCTGAACCCTGAATAACTTTAAGCAATGTCGGATGGTCAAAAACTTCATCTGTCAGGTCGATCCCTGCGAGGTTAATGCCTTCAAATTTAAATTGTTGAATACTCATAGTCGGATGATCAGCCTGTTCCAATTTGCGATAGGAGAACAGCATGCCCCTTTTTAAATCTGCGAATGTACCTTTAATGATTTCATGCTCGGCGGAACCATCGATTGTGAGAATAAGTTGTTGCGCATCTTTTTCTTGTTTCAGATTGTATTTAACACCTTCAATCGTAAATTGACACTGCTGGGAACCATCCACCTTGTTGACTTGAGTGGATAAAATTTTTTGGGTAAGTTCCTTTGAAAGGTATTTCAGATCTTCTCGTTTTGCTGAAACTTCCCAGCTTGTATAGGCGGTGTAAATACCTAATGAAAGGACGCTGAATATAAAGGTTTTAATCTTTTGAAGATGCCGAAATTCTGCGCCACTGCTGAATGATTTTCCTGAAAGGGTCTGGGTGAATGCGCGAGACAGTGACTTGCCAGTGACGGTATTGTTCATGTTTGTATGCTCGATTTAAAGATTCGCAATCATCACAAATGAATCTTTAAAGCGCATCAGCTAATTCCCGGTTGGTGTTATCGGCAACCTGCCAAGGCAGATCAATCCCAGCCCAACCAACCAGATCGAGGCGGGCTCAGGAACCTCACCGTCGGGTGGCAGTCCTGCCTGCGCATAGACCAACACGTCGTTACCGTTGCCCTTGACATCGGTTATATCGCCGTTGGTGCTGAGGTCCGAGAACATGTGAGCGCCGCCGGCGTGCAGTTCAAAGGAGATTTGGTACAGATCGCCGATATTGGTGCTGATCATCTGATCAAACGCGTCGTAGGCCTGCACGGTGCCATCCTGCCAGCAGCCGGTTCCGACACTGAAACCGCAGCCCGGATTGGCAAATCCGCCTGCAATGGCCCCGTACGAATTGTCATAAGTCCATCCGGCTACGGCGCTGCTGCCATTGGCACCGGCAAAAGTGCCGTTGACAAGCAAATTGGGACTTGCGGCGGTCAGGTCTATGACCGACAGATCGCTCAATATCGTGTAACTTGGGTCGTTACGGATGGCAAAAGTAATGTCGGTGCTGGACAGCGATGCCACAAAGTTCACTGAATAAAGCTCATAGCTGGTCGGGATGGCTTGGCCATTCAGGTCAAGCAGGGCTCCGAGCGGTGGCGGCAGATTGGACGGGTTGGCCAGCGTCTGGTTCATGGAAAGGCAGGTAATCGCTGCCAGTAACATCTGATTGATGGTTTTCATGGCGGGCCCTTCGATCAATAGTGACTCTATTAGTCTGGTTAATCAATAAAGGTTGGCAATACTGCCACTGTTGAGCATAAATGATGCCAGTACATTTATTCATAGATTAATCAGGTAGATAGCGAACTATTGGTTCCGACAGGAGCCGAAGCTGTAAAACCGTCCGACATCTTTCAGCCAGACCGAGGGGGGTAGCATGAAAAAACGGTGCTTGGGGAACTGATCAATATTCTGGAACAATTTATTGAAGCGCAAGACACACCCGTGCAACAGGTAGCGCTGCCCGAAAATGCCGGCCGCAACAGCGTGTGAGCCGGCACGCCGTGCACAGCGAAAGTCAAATCTCTGTTGAGGTCAGATAGGTGACAATCTGTGCGGCATCCCACGAGATAGTCGCGGTTGGCTTGTAAAATCCGGTTGTTGACCATTCGTCCCACATTGTGACGATGGTAGCAGCCGGCAAAAAGGGACTCCATCCTTCCAGAGCATCCAGATAAGCAGCAGTCAGATGCATGCCGAGATTGCTCACATCAAAGCTCTGATGCGTCAATATGTTACCCATCGTCACGCTGTAATAGCCCGAACCAGGATTGGTAACCGGGAATTTCGACCTGAACAGAGTATTTCTGGTTACGCCAGATGGCCAACTCGGATGCGTTTTCCAATAACCTGGTGTGCGCGCCTGACTGTCGCATGTTTGACCATGAGTACTCTGATTGATAGAACAAAATCCAGAGGGTGACAATCCCACGGCGGCCAGCGAGGAGCGGCTAGCCAGAGTCATTAATACGCCTGAGGCTGCCAAACTACTTTTGGTGAACCGGCGCCGCGATGCGCTGGCAACATCAGTTATTTCAGAACTTTGTGGCTGGTTTTCGCTTGGTGCTTTTTCTGTCGTCATGTCTGGCTCCATCGAGCTTATAAAGCTTGCACAATTAATCACTAAAGATCCGAACAAAATATTTTGTCGAAATACAGACAATTGTCGTACAAAACGAGCAAGATACATTCCAGCAACTCACTAAACTCAAATTTCCCTTTTTATATCAGGCAGTTAGTGTAACTTGCGATTTGTGTATTCAGTAGTTTTGACTGAGGACTGTAAAAAATATCGACAACTATTTGTGCAGATGACCATATTGCATCTGTACCGAAACGGCACCTGAACTGATTTCGGTACAAATCGATAATCAAGATTGATACGATAACTCGTAATAGACCAGTTTATTCAAAAAATTGTGCTAAATTGAATTCAATACAACACTGTCTGTCGCCCACGGTTATGCCGCCTGTTCCCATTCAACCCCTCGAATCTTCAAAAAGCCTGCCTGCATGCGGTCAGTGCAGGGACACCAGCACGCTCGATTTCGAGTTCACTTTCGCCTATCAACCCATAGTCAATATCGCCACGAAATCGATTTATGCCCATGAAGCGCTGGTGCGCGGCATGAACGGTGAATCTGCGTTTTCTATCCTGTCCAGAGTGAACGATACCAATCGGTACCAGTTTGATCAAGCCTGCCGGGTCGTGGCAATCCGCGGTGCTGCGGCATTGAGCATGCAGGAATTGTTGTCAATTAACTTCCTGCCCAATGCCGTGTACGAACCGCAGGCCTGTATTCAGACCACCTTCCAGGCCGCCCGAAAATATCATTTTCCGATTGAACAGATTATTTTTGAAGTCACTGAAGGTGAGCAGGTCATTAATTGAGCCCATCTGGTCAATATATTTCAGAAATATTCCAGCTTCGGATTTCGTACTGCCATTGACGATTTTGGTGCCGGTTACGCCGGTATGAATCTGCTGGCCGAATATCAGCCCGATATCATCAAGATTGACATGGAGCTGGTTCGTGGCATTGATACACACAGAGCCAGGCAGATCATTGTTAAAGGCATTGTTTCAATCTGTGCCGAACTTGGCATCAGAGTATTGGCGGAAGGAATCGAAACCGCAGCGGAACGCGACTTTTTGGTTTCGCTCGGTATTGAGTTGATGCAGGGGTATTTATTTTGCAAACCGGCATTTCAGGCGTTGGGAAAAATTGATCCGGATTCTTGGTGCTGAAATGGAACTGCCGTACCGGCGCTAACAGCATCCGCACAAACAAATGCCAGCATATGCTGGCATTTGTCACTGCAGTGCAGGATGGGGTTTAATTTTTCAATCCGCGATTTTCCAGCATCGGTTCAATACTCGGAGCAGCGCCGCGCCAGTCTTGATACATACCGGCAAGCTCCTTTGAATTACCCTGCGACAGGATCATGGCGCGGAAGCGATCGCCATTGGCACGGGTTAAGCCACCATTGTTTTTGAACCAGTCAAACGCATCATCGGCCAGCATCTGGGTCCATGGGTAGGCGTAATAGCCGGCTGCATAACCGTTGGCCCAGATATGCAGGAAATAGCTGGAGCGATAGCGTGACGGCACTTCAGGCAGAGAAATTTTCTCTTTGGTCAGTGCGGCAGTTTCAAACTGGTTGGAGTCCTGTTTGGGCGCATCGGCCGACAGCGAATGCCAGTTCAAATCCAGCAGGGCAGCCGCGCTCAGTTCGGTCATGGCGTAACCCTTGTTGAAGTTGCCGGCCTTTTTGATTTTGTCCACCAGTGCCTGTGGCATGGCTGCACCGGTTTTCAGATTGACGGCATAGTGTGCAAAGACCTTCGGATCGGTGGCCCAGTGTTCGTTAAACTGCGATGGAAATTCCACAAAGTCACGCGCTGTGGCAGTACCGGAGATGCTTGGATACTGACCGTTGGCAAAAATGCCGTGCAGGCCATGACCGAATTCATGGAACATGGTAATGACATCATCAAACGATAACTGTGCACTCTGTCCGGGGGCCGGTTTGGCAAAGTTGGTGACGTTATAAATAACAGGTTTGGTACCGAACAATTTGGACTGGGCTACGAAGTTGTCCATCCAGGCGCCGCCATTTTTATTATCGCGCTGGTAGTAGTCGCAATAGAACAGAGCCAGTGATGCTCCGTCTTTGTCAAACACTTCAAAAACACGCACATCTTCCTGATACACCGGAATGTCGTGGCGTTCCTTGAAGGTCAGGCCGTACAGCTGATTGGCTGCATAAAACACGCCATTCTGCAGCACGTTATTGAGTTCGAAATAAGGTTTGATCTGGTTCTCATCGACATCGTAACGTGCCTTTTTTATCTGCTCGGCGTACAGATTCCAGTCCCACGGTTGCAGTTTGAAGGTCGGTTGGTTCAGCGCAGCCTGGTCCTGATCAATCTGGGCCTGAATGTCTTTGGCTTCGCGTTTGGCTCGCTCCGTGGCGGCCGGTACCAGTTTTTCCATAAAGCCGATGGCAGCTTCAGGTGTTTTGGCCATCTGATCGTCTAACTTCCACGCTGCGTAACTGGGAAAACCGATCAACCTGGCCTGTTTGGCGCGGATTTCGGCAATGCGCACGATCAGTTTGCGAGTATCGTTTTCATCGCCCATTTCAGTGCGATTCCACGAGGCTTTAAACAGGGCTGCGCGAGTAGTGCGGTCGGTCAGATTTTGCAGCGCCGGTTGCTGGGTAGTGTTTTGCAGCGTCAGTACATATTTGCCATCGGCCAGGCCCCGATCTTTGGCAGCCCTTGCCGCGGCATTGATTTCCTCATCGGACAGTCCGGCCAGTTTCTCTTTGCTGTCGACTACCAGCGCGGCTTTTTTGGTTGCTTCACGCAGTTTGTTGTTGAATTGTGATTCAAGCGTTGATTCTTCCTTGTTCAGCGCCTTGAGCCGGATTTTATCGGCATTGTTCAGTTTTGCGCCAGCCAAAATAAAATTATGCCAGGTCACTTCAACGAGGCGTTTCGATTCTGGATCGAGTTTCAATACGTCGCGCTGTTGATAAACGGCGCTGACACGTTTGAATAATTTGCTGTTGAGATTGATGGCGTCAAAATGCGCGGCCAGCCTGGGCGCCTCATCTTCTTGCAGTTGCTGCAAAACCGGATCGGTATTGGCGCCGGCAATAGCATTGAACACCAGCATGACACGGTTGAGCATGGCACCTGATTTTTCCATCGCGACGATAGTGTTGTCAAAGGTGGGCGCTGCCGTGTTGTTGGCGATTTTTATGATTTCAGCTTCATGCAATCGTATACCTTCTTCTATGGCCGGCTGGTAGTCAGCATCTTTAATCTTGTCGAACTGCGGGGCCTGGAACGGCAGCGGGCTGACCGAGTAAAACGGATTGGTGGTGATGGACGCAGGGGATGCGTGGACAGTATTGGCAAGCGCCAGGGTGCTGGCAATGATTATCAGGCGAAGATTGGTCATCTGGTTTCCTGTTGAAACGTCGGGTAGGACGCGTAAATGTTAAGGGCAGGCAGGGTTTGCTACGGGTAAAAAATTGAAAAAAGGAGTATCCACAACTTAATTAAGCCTGTCAAATTTTCATATTCATTTATCAAACATTAATTTATGATGACTTTTCCATAACTTAATCGGGAGCGTCGATGATGAATATACTGCCACCCTTACGCCGTTTAACTTCCGTGCTGCTGCTGATCGGCGCAATAGCGCCTGTGGTTCATGCGGCAGTGAACGCCGCGCCAGAGCATCAGGTACCACAGATTCTGCTGGCGCAAAACTATACGAAGGGCATCAGTCAGACCGACTATCTGGTCAGCGAAAAACTGGACGGGGTGCGGGCGGTCTGGGACGGGGCAACACTGCGCTTCAGGAGCGGCAGAAAAATCAATGCCCCAGACTGGTTTATCACCGGATTGCCCAACCACCCACTGGATGGTGAATTATGGATCGCACATCACAGTTTTGATCAGGTTTCGGCGGCGGTTCGACGCGCCGAACCGCTGGACCACGAATGGCACAGGATCACTTATAACGTTTTTGAGCTGCCCGGCGGGTCTGGCAGTTTTGAACAGCGTCTGGCTGCCCTGAAACTGTCGGCCAGGCAGGCGCAGGTGCCATGGTTGCGGGTCGTGGAGCAATTCAGTCTGGCCGATGACAGTGCGTTGCAACTGAGGCTGAAAAAATGTGTTGCGTCCGGGGGCGAAGGCTTGATGCTGCACCGGCGCGATGCGCTATGGCAAACCGGGCGCAGTGACACACTGCTGAAATTAAAAATGCTTCTGGATGCCGAAGCCAAAGTGATCGCGTATGAGCCCGGTAAAGGCAAGTATAAAAATATGCTGGGCGCGCTGTTGCTCGAAATGCCGGACGGAAAACAGTTTCGCCTGGGTTCCGGCTTTAGCGATACCCTGCGACGCACGCCACCGGAACTGGGCAGCGTGGTGACCTACCGGTATCGTGATCTGACGCCACAGGGTGTGCCGAAATTTGCCAGCTTTTTACGGATACGCAGTGATGAGTGACGCAGTGATGGCTTATTGACTTAAGTAATTTCGCGCTGACGTTAATAACCAGGAGTCCGATTGAATAACCAACGCGGACTTGCGCACAAGGCCTTATTGCGACGCCGACTCCAGAATATGCCGGCAAGGCCAAGACCAAGCAATGCCAGCGTGGCGGGTTCTGGCACGCCAGAACCAATTGGCGTGCCGCCGCTGTCCGTGGTGGTGGCGACGAAGACGCGGTCGATCAGGACATCAGCGGAGGCTTGAGCCGGCCCTTTCGGGTAGTCGTTGGTCAGGAAGTCGAACGACACCATGTAGTTGCCTGCAGTTAATACATCCGCGACGCCAGAAAAATTGAGCCAGGTTCCCACGTTGCCAACTGGCTCGCCCAATACCGACATACTGGCCAGATTAACACCCGCAATGGTCGCGGTGAAATTGGCGCCGCCAGGATTTCCATAGCCGTTAGAAGGTATGAAGGCATCAAATCCGATCGCATAGTTACCAGCCGTCAAATAGACCGACTGCGTTAAAGTCTGGTTGGCGAAGTCGTCGACGAAATAGACCGCGCGAGTGCCGCCCAGATCGGGGCTGCCAACCGTCAATGCATCGGCCGGGACATACGCGCCGAAGCAGCATGCGCTGTTGGTCGTTACGACCTGAGGGGGATACCCGGTGTTGTTGCCGCCGACCGTCCATCCGGTGAAATCACCGGTAGCGAAGGTACCGTTGACCACCATGTTGGTAGCGTGAACCGTACCTGCCAACATCGGCAAGATCAGCATGGCAGCAATCAGAATTTTCTTGTTCATATCGGTCGGGCTCCTGGAAAGGTTGGGTGTCGCAGTGAGACAGTCGTATTGACACAGTCGTGGTTAATACTTAAGCAAGTTTCGCGCCAAAGATTAAATACTAATGTAATCAGATAGTTGGGAATTGCCGCGCCTCAAGCAGAATTAAACTGTAAATTTTTCCGACAGACACTTGTCCAGATCAGCATGGGCTGTTTTCGCCCTGCGGATATGGGATAAGAAGAGGTTCAATTGCCGGACCAAAGATCTGCAAGGTACCCTCCAGCTATGTGTGCCAGGAAACAGACATTGCTGCCCGAAAGTCCATGATGGAGTTTTCCCTCGAAAACCTGTTGTCGCACGACGCGACCTGAATGGACCGTCATGAAAATCCGTTACTGCAAACCGCTGGTACTCACCCTTGTACTGGCTCTGGCTCCACTGGCGCAAGCCCAAATCGGCGTGTCCGTTTCCATCGGTATCCCGCCACCGGCGTTACCGTTTTATGATCAGCCAGTCATTCCGGGTGACGGGTATATGTGGACGCCGGGCTACTGGGCATGGGGCGGGGGCGACAATGATTACTACTGGGTTCCAGGAACCTGGGTAATTGCTCCTTATGAAGGCGCGCTGTGGACGCCCGGTTACTGGGCCATGGAGGGCAACCAATACCGCTGGAATCGCGGTTATTGGAGTGACCATATCGGCTATTACGGCGGGATCAATTACGGTTTTGGGTATACCGGTGTCGGGTATCAGGGCGGGTACTGGAATCATGGCGAGTTCAATTACAACCGCAATGCCAACAACGTCAGAAATGTGCATATTTCCAATGTCTATAACACCAGAATTATCAACGTCCAGAACAGCCATGTCAGCTACAACGGCGGCCGCGGTGGCGTTCCCATGACCGCCTCGAAAAGCGAACAGATCATCAACGGCATGCCGCACAACAGGGGTGCCGACCATATTACCGATCGGCAGACCCAGCACGAAACAATGGCCGGCTCCCGGGCCGATCAGCGCCTGACCAACAATCACGGCGTGCCCAGAGTAGCTGCAACGTCGGAAGCCGGAACGTATAACTCGAGCAGAAACGAAGCGGCTCGCGCAGAGCAAAGAAAGCCATCAGCGCCTGCGCCGAAAGCGCATGCACAACGAGCACCTGAACAGCGCCAGCCCCAACCCCAACCCCAACAGCGGCAGCCTGAACAGCGCCAGTCGGCGCCAGAACGGCGCCAGGGAGCACAACCTGCGCAGCAGCGTTCCGAACCGGCAGCACATCAGGGCAATCGTGCTGCGCCTGAACATGAACATGATGAGCGCAAGTAAGCGCGCCATACAGGATGATCTGTGTGGTTTATTTCGGATCGGTACGCCAGCGCACGGTGTATCGATGTGAGTAGGCTATTGTGTTGTAATCAACGGGAGAATTACATGCTCAACAACAACAACATCTTGCTTGCCTTGGTATTCAGTGTGAGTCTGACCGGCTTGCCGGTCTATATCATCCGGCCGGCCTGCGGATTTCTAATCTGGGTCACCGGACCGGCGCCGGCGCAGCAACAATCCATGGAGAACTGATATGACAATCTGGATACTGGCAGCATTACTGACTGCAGCCGGACTGGCCTGGTTCAGTGTGGCCGGCTATTACTGGGCCCTTGCGCTGTTCATCTGGATCGCAGCAGGATACATGAGCTCGGTCATCACACTGGGCACTGGCCTGGCACTCATCGTCATTCTGCTGATACCCGCGATTGTTTTGGCCAGCGCAGTCCTGCGCCGCAGTCTGGTCAGTCCGTTCATCCTGGCAAAATTCAAAAAAATTCTGCCCGCCATGTCAGCCACAGAACGCGACGCGCTGGAAGCAGGGTCAATCTGGTGGGACGCCGAGCTGTTCTCGGGCAATCCCAACTGGACTAAATTACTGAACTTTCCTGCACCGGAACTCACTCAAACCGAGCAGTCGTTTCTGAGTAATGAAGTGCATCAATTGTGCAGCATGGTCAGGGATTGGGATACCACCCAGGTCTGGCAGGATCTGCCGCCGGACGCCTGGCAGTTCATCAAGGATCATGGTTTTCTGGGCATGATCATTCCCAAAAAATATGGTGGCCTGGAATTTTCCGCCACCATGCATTCGCAGGTGGTCATGAAACTGTCCAGTCACTGCTCGGCGCTGGCCGTTTCAGTGATGGTGCCGAATTCACTCGGTCCGGCTGAACTGTTGCTGCGTTACGGCACCGAAGCGCAAAAAGATCATTATCTTCCGCGTCTGGCCAGCGGGTTGGAAATTCCGTGCTTTGCGCTGACCAACGAGTATGCCGGCTCGGACGCGGCTGCGATTCCCGATGTCGGCGTGATCTGCCGCGAAGAATATCAAGGTGTGCTCACGCTGGGCATACGCGTTACCTGGTCCAAACGCTACATCACGCTCGCGCCGGTGGCGACCTTGCTGGGGCTGGCGTTCCGCACGGTCGATCCCGAGCATCTGCTCAGCCCTGAAATTAAGCTGGGTATCAGTTACGCGCTGGTGCCGGTCAACCACCCGGGTGTGGTGATCGGTCGGCGCCACTGGCCGCTCAATGCCGTGTTTCAGAATGGTCCGACCTCTGGCACTGACGTGTTTATTCCATTGGACTGGGTCATCGGCGGCTGGGGGCAAATCGGCAAGGGCTGGCGCATGCTCATGGAATGCCTGGCCGCAGGGCGTGCCATTTCACTGCCGGCCTCGACGGTCGGCATGGCCAAACTGGCAGTGCGCGGTATCAGTGCCTATGCGGCAGTGCGGCGCCAGTTCAAAACGCCGGTCGGGCAGTTTGAAGGCGTCCAGGAAGCCATGGCGCGCATGGGCGCCAATCTGTACATGATGGATACCGCGCGCATGCTCTCGGTGGTTGCGCTGGATCTGGGGGAACAGCCGGCAGTGATATCGGCCATCGTCAAATACCATGTGACCGAACGCGGCCGCAAGGTGGTCAACGATGGCATGGATGTACTGGGCGGCAAGGGGATCTGCATGGGGCCGAATAATTTTCTGGCGCGCGCCTATCAGCAGTTGCCCATCGCAATTACGGTCGAAGGTGCCAACATCCTGACCCGCTGCCTGATTATCTTCGGGCAGGGCGCAATCCGTTCGCACCCGTTTGTGCTCAAAGAAATGCATGCGGCCACGAATGAGAATCATAAGGCAGCCCTGTTTGATTTTGATGCAGCGTTTTTCGCGCATCTGCGCTTCATTATGGGTAACAAGTTGCGCTGCCTGGCAGGAAGCTGGAGCGGCGGCTATTTTACAGAAATGCCCGCCGGGGCCGCGCCGCAATTACTGATGTACTGCAAAGCCGCTGCAATGCTCTCGATGAAATCGTCTTGTTTAATAATCGTCATTGTAACCTCTTGATTTATATGGCTGAATTAGCGTCGCAATAGTAATTTGTGACAAAGCTCACGCTCCTAAAAACGACTGTCACAATTTTGTACATCTTTTATGTATCTAAAAAGATAACAAAACGCATTGCTAAGAAATTTTGTACATCGAAATGCACTGCTAATACCAGTGCTAACCTATTAGCTGCATTATACCAAAGCAAGTAGTTATCAAGTTGAAAAATTAAATTATTAGCAACTAAAATATCACCGCAATTGAACTGGTCAATCTGTCGTGAATGAAATAATTAATTTTAGTAACGAATCGCAGCACACTCAATTCGCGTCGTCCTCTCTCGACAACAAACCCCGATTTATTTGTACGGCTTGATCATTTTGCTTACTGATGCTTTTCGTGCCTTGGCCAATTTCTGCCGCGACTCGCGCTGTTTTAATATATTAGCACTGGCATCGGCCTGATCTTTCAACTGTTTAGCCTTATCTTGCGCTGATTTGGCATTGGCTGCCATACGCAATACGCGCTGCTCGGCAGCGCCAGTGACTGCTTCCATAATTTCTTCTAAAGTCATAACAAACCCCTCGGTAGTAATATATTTACCTATGCGAGGGGTTTGCCACTGCACAAGCAAAATGCACTAAGCTTTTTTCTTCTTGCTAAAACCAGCACGCAATGCGCCACAGGTCAATTCAATCTGAGTATCAAGTTCGCCAGCTTTAACAGCATTTTTAATCAGTTCCAATGTGGTAATCAGTTCGTCCATGTTATCGACCTCGATTGCATTCTTGCCTTTCACAATCTCGATTTTCTTCGATCCATATTTCAAAATTAAATTGGCCTTATTGGCAGCAGAAATAAACCACCACGGTTTAACTTTTTTTGAAATCTCAACCAGAGACCGCTCTCCGGTCTGACTATCTGTTATGTATTTCTGCCTTTTTTCTGCATATATTTCACCGGCAATGGCGGCTCTGGCATAGGCAATCTGACCTTCAATTTGCGCGGTCAGCCGAGAGCGACGCAAAACGGTCGGATTTTTCTCACCTGTTGTAACGCTGACGAGTTTCAATTTGGATAGTGTGTTAGACATTTTTTGACTCCATTAAGTTAGTTGGAATCAGCAGTTTGTTTTCAGACCGATTGAATGAGCAACCGGAATTTATCTGAATCATTTCGGTTGTCCATTTGCGAAATCGACAATAACTTAGTGCTGTCCAAACAGGAGAGCACACATGGCAATTTTCAAATTGGGATCAGTAGTTGCAACACCCGGCGCATTGAGATTTTGCGAAGCACACGAAATCAACCCGCTAACGCTGTTAAATCGTCACATAGCGGGAGATTATGGCGATTTAAGTATTGAGGATGTCGAAGCGAATATTCTCGCTGTACAGCACGATTTACGCATTTTCAGTTCATATAAATTTGGCAGCGATAAAATTTGGATCATCACCGAAGCGGATCGCAGCTCAACTTGTTTGCTGATGCCGGACGAATACTGACTCTGCCAGTGTCGTGTTACACGACAGTTTTTAGCCATGGTGAGCAGGTAAGGCAGAAATGAGTATTTATTGCGACCTGTTGCAAATATTGCTTCCAGAATGCAAAAAGCCGCATCTTTTACAAGAGTGCGGCAATCAATTCGGCCTAACATATAGTTGGTAGTGACAAATCTACGGAATTAAATTCCATAAGCAGAGGATACACCAATTGAATAAAATATGTGGATTAATTTTACATTAGCTCGATAGGCCACTTGTCGCAACCATATCCGAGAACAATCCCGAAGAGCGATCAAGCCTTTCAGAGCGTCGCTTTAAGTGACGCTTGTAGTCCAGCAGTGATAAAAAAATATTCACTGCTTTCTTAAAGAAAGGATTCAATTTCACAATTGATCCCCATTCAAAATTAAATTGATAAATAGTCAGTGCGCTCTGCACCTTCTCATTGTTAAAAACATCCATTAAAAACCCTGTGCCATAAAAAGCATAGGGTTTTTTCTTTGATGGTTTCTTGAAGAAAGCATCGCGGTTGACCAGTTCATGCTTAATCAAAAATTCCAGCAGTACGCTCAGTGTCGTGTTAAACGACAACTTCATCCAAAAATATTTATTTCAATATTCCGACCAGTTCAATTTTGGCAGTGATAAATAAGTGTGAGATAGCTTTAGCAGATACGCACTTTTTATTAGCGAAAATCACCAAAAAGTGTGGCGCTTGTAGTATGTAATACAAAGACAAAACGACATGCCACTGATGCCGCACATATCGCATATAAAGCAACATATGTGCTAACTGAACTGCGTTGCTTAATGCTTCTCCCCTGTACTCAAATCAACACATTAATGGAGAAGTGAAATGAAACAAAAATTGATAGCAGAACTAAAAAAATTACATCCACTCATTGCAGATAAAATGGTAATGCGTTATGTGGATAAATATGTTGCGGCAGTAATGACTGAAATCAGCCATCGCTTCATGCTAATGAGTTCAGACGAAGTGAGTGATGGCGAAATGAATTTTTCTGCCAAGTCTGTTGAGAATGCCAGCGGCAGATATAAATTGAATGGTCGCACTGACTATATCTATCAGCTCATGCAAGAGCATCCATCGACATCACTGTTCATCATTACCTATACAGGCAACAGCATTACTCATCGAATCAGTCGCGGTATATTTAATCCGATTCACAAAAAGGAGATTATGGAAGAACTAGGCAGCTTAATAATTGAATGCGAACCCAAGCGATTACAGCAATTGCAGGAATCAGCTAATCACAGCGTTGAAATTGATCTTGAGTCGCTGGCGTCATACATCAAGCAAACAAAGCTGTCACTCAAGCAGGGCAAGGGGCAAGCGTACGACGAAAAATTATTGCGTAACCTACAGATTGCCAATCAACTTCAAGTGCTTGCAAGAGAGGAAAATGGCACCGTCTACTTAGATGAATATTGGGACGAGATTGACAGCGGACGCATCCATGGTCACGGTCTCAGTTTGCAGCGCATACCGAAAGAAGCTCGACATGCCGCACTTGGTCGCTGTTATCGTTATGATTTCAAAGCAGCCAGTTATGCATTGTTGACTTCATTTGCCAAACAGATTGACCCCACACTAAAAACTGCCGCATTGCAGGAATATATTAAAAATCGCAGCCATATACGGAAGCGCATTGCAAAAGATATTGGCGTCAGCGAAGAATGGATGAAAGGAATTTTCACCTCAATTGGATTCGGTGCTCAGTTAAAAGACAATCCGCACAATTCAATTCGTAAAAACATTGGGCAAGAGAAATATCACAAGCTGTTATGCAATGCAGAATTCATGGCAATCAAAAATCAGCTGGATCAAGTATCTGTAGTTATTTTGAAAGAGCTGGGCAAGGGTGATTTTGAATTGTTTGGCAGAACATATACTGAAATTAATCCAAAAGACGGAACCAAGCGCACAAAAAACCAAAAGCTTGCGTGGCTGTATCAGTGCATGGAGTCAGACGCGCTGAGCATGTTTGTCAGCATGATTCCTGAAGATTACAAGATAAAATTGCTGGTGCATGACTGTGTATATTTGGACAGGCCACTGTCTCCCGAGCATATCGCTGACATTAAATACGTATTGATATCCAAATATGAATTTCTCAATTTTGAAGGCGATGCGATTATGCCGATTCACGCCAGTGATTATGTTAGCAAGCATGATCAGGATGCTGAACTGTTTGAAAGCCAGCACAGATCGCACATCGCTGCTGAAAATAGCAGCGCCGATTCTCAGAGCAGTAGCCTCGATGCTTTTCCAGATTCGCCCCAGACGTACATGCCGGAACATTGCACTATATCTACATCAGCGGTTGTAGCGCCCAAAAAACAAGTGATGACGCAGTGGGGCATGGTCGATGCTGACATGCTGTAAGGCGATTGATGCACTGGCATAATGGCCGGAAATTCTATGCTGATATGCAAAATTGAATAGGTTGGAACCGCAAAATTGACGGTTAATGAACATTTTTCAGAAATGCCTTATTGCGGGAATTGCTAAAACAACATACACTGAATAATTGCATATTGGCAATAATTAAAAATGCAATTTGACTTAATTAAAATGGACATGGATTAAATCAAGTGTCCGTTTTGTAGTTAGATAATGAAAATCGCATCGATCAAAATCGTGACAAATCGGAGGGTAATTCAACTTGGGGCGCAGGTTATGTTATTTAATTTATGTAATCTTGAAAATTTAATATATGAATAATTTTGTTATTGGCGATATACGTCGGACTGGGCAATATTCAGACGGTACTCCGCAGTTCGAAATCTGGTTTCCTATTAAAAAGACAGGCCAACTGCCAATTAAGCATGACTTTCGTGTACCTATGACACTTCAAATTGGTCAAATAAAATATAAAGTTGGACTCCGATCAACAGAGAAAAATAAGTATGCGCAAATTTGCCCAGATGCATTGACTATGACCGGAGAACGGGAGACTCTTGGTAGGATTCTTACTGAGGCGAAATTTCATCCGAATGATCATGTTAAATTGAAGGTTGATGGATCCTTATTGACCTTGATTAATGAGAAATTAGGTGAGGTGGAAAATCTAACTTCATTGCCTAATTGGGAATTAGTAGTTGAGGCGATTAAAGCTTTAGGTGGCAACGCGAATTTATCGGAGATCGAGACATTTTTTTTGCAAAACTTTTCAGACAAAAAAATAGGTAACGTCCGTCCTTCTGCCACTGGGATTACTGTCAATGAAAAAAGTCGTATTCATTTTTTTCAAGGAAAGGAAATTAGGCGAACTGATTCAGGAAATAAATATGATCGTCTGTTCCTTAATAATGATAATCGATATGAGTTTTATGACCCATCTGCCCACGGCGTATGGGAAATCGCTCGTGACGGACAAGATAAATTAATATGTCGAAAATTTACGAATCCTGTACAACAAAATTTCTTAGAAAATAATTTAACCATGGCAAATTCTGTCCCATTAAATCAAATTTTGTTTGGACCACCCGGCACAGGCAAAACTTTCAGCACAATCAATAAGGCATTGGAAATTCTTGATCCTAAGTTTTCGATTGAGAAGAGAAATGAACGTGCGATATTGAAAAGTAAATTTGATGAGTTAGTTGAGACTGGGCGCATTGTATTTTGCACTTTCCACCAAAGTTTTAGTTATGAAGATTTTGTGGAAGGCTTGCGAGCGATTTCAGTTGATGGACAGATTGAATATCGGGTCGAATCTGGCGTATTCAAAAATATTTGCAATAGTGCTTTGGACTCTGCCTACGAAAACGTGACTACCGGACATTTTGTGAGTGATGATAAAGTAAATGATTCCTTGCGAAATTTCATCATACAAATAACAGAAGAGCCGATGAGGCTACAAACCAAAACTGGCAAATTCTTTACTGTCAGTTATAAGAATGGAAGTAAGGGATTTAGATGTATCCCAGATGCATCGCCTACTGTGAAACCCATGCAACCAGGTATTGAACAAGTTCGACAAATGTTAAATGGTATTGATCCTGCTTACAATGCCATCTATGCCCGTAGCATTTCGGAATACATAAAAAAGCAGTTTAATTTAGACGGCAATTTTCCTGATGCGAACACGACAGAGGTTAGAAAAATTCCCTATGTGCTCATTATTGATGAAATTAACCGAGGTAATATTTCAAAAATTTTTGGTGAATTGATTACCTTAATTGAACCCTCCAAACGTGCCGGAGGCGATGAGGCACTTGCGGTAACGCTTCCGTATTCGAAAGAGATATTTAGCGTTCCAGATAACGTATATTTGATTGGCACTATGAATACGGCTGATCGTTCGTTGGCTAATCTTGATATTGCATTACGTCGACGTTTTCATTTCGTTTCTATGTCACCAAAAGCAGATTTATTGATGAACATTTTTGTGGAAGATGTAAATGTTGGCGAATTATTACAGACCATGAATCAACGTATTGAAGTTTTGCTGGGGAAAGAACATTGTTTAGGGCATGCCTATTTTATGCCATTGGCTGAGAATTCTAGCCTTCCACTTCTTGCAGACATTTTTCGACGTCAGATTATTCCGTTGTTGCAGGAATATTTTTTTGAAGATTGGCAGCGAATATGTTGGGTTCTAAACGATCATCGTAAAGTGGTTGAAAATCGATTCTTAACACAGAGCGAAAATAATTTAGCGAAACTGTTCGGTGACGAGGAAGGCGCTCGGTTAAAGGATAATCGATGGAAATTGCAGCAATCCGCATTTGATCGTATCGACGCATATGCAGGTGTAATTGATCATGAAAAAAAGATTAAATCAAAATTAATTGCTGCAGCAAACAGTTCAGAAATTCGTAGGGAAATTGAATTCAATGGACTTAAGATTTCGCAGTTGAAGGATGGAGGATCAATACGAATTATGGGGGTTGCAGATGGAGCAGTGAAAGACACGCTGCGGAAGCAGGCCGTTATTCTCGGAATAGATACCCTTAACGGTAACGGAAATGAGTGCACCACACAAGAATTAGGTGCAAAAATTATAAAGGCATTTGATGCTCAAAAAACTATGACAAGGGATATGCAGGAGTGAGTATCTGCGTAACCGTGCGTGAATATGCACGCTTAACAACTACAAATCTTGTCGCGCAGTCATTAGATCAAGCGACAGTGTCTGTGAGTGCGTTTAATTATCTTTGCGAGCTTTCATCGCAATTCCGTAAGAGTGGTGTCAACTTGATTCGGGACAAGGAGCTGACATCATTGCGGCTTGATAGCTATGTGGGCGTAATCGAAACGCCGTGCGGTACTTTATTGGAAATACTACCCAAGCATGCAATTGACTCATTTGACTCAAAAATTTCAAGAATAGTTCTTCGTCGCATGTTGGAAGCGATTTTTGAATTGCCTGCGTCTCGTGAAGTGGGCTCGGCGAACATCGAGCAATTTGAGAGTCCTCTCCATGAATGGGTGATGGCACAGTTCCTCGCAGAACTGGATATTTTAATTAAGCGTGGAATACGATTTGACTATCACCGTATTGAGGAAGAACAACAATATTTGCGAGGGCAATTAAATGTTATCGGACAGATGCGCCAACCACCTGGGCGCCAGCATTTTTTTCAAATTCGGCATGATGTTTTTCTTCCAGACCGTCCTGAAAACCGATTGATTAAAGCAGCTTTACATAAAATTTGCACCCATACACAAGCGCCCCAAAGCTGGCGTTTGGCGCATGAATTGGCTGGACGAATTGCGGAAATCCCAAGTTCACGACACATATCAGCGGATTTCAAAATGTGGCGCAAAGATAGATTGATGGCGCACTATCAAGCGATCAAGCCGTGGTGTGAATTAGTCTTAGGTGAAAATATGCCTTTGGCTATTCAGGGTGAAACCCGTGGTATGAGTATGCTATTTCCAATGGAGAAATTGTTTGAATCATACGTTGGCATTTGCCTACAACGAAATTTGGAAAATGATGCACAGTTAAAATTGCAAGTGGCTAGCCAGTATTTGTGTCAACACCAAGAACAAAAGTTTTTTCAACTAAAACCAGATTTTCTTCTAAAACAAAATAATGATCGCTGGATACTTGACTCTAAATGGAAGCTGATCGATGCAACGTTGCGTACTTATGGCGAAGGTCAAGGCGTACAAAAATATGGTTTGAATCAAAGCGATTTTTATCAAATGTTTGCTTATGGTCAAAAATATTTGGGTGGCGTTGGAAAAATGTTGTTGATCTACCCTAAAACAGAAAGATTTACCGCAGCACTTCCAGCATTTCATTTTTCAAACGAGTTGTCACTTTGGGTGGTTCCGTTTGATTTGGTGACAGGTATACTATTATCTCCATTGGATCTACGTTTGCCGATAAAAATAAACAAACGAGCCAAATCGTTGGATCAGCTTATAGAAAATTAAATTACCTCGATCTGGCGATCTATAAGGAAGGGTACTTGATAAATGCACTTTATACTGAAACCGGCGCAGCAACTATAACGCCATAGCTGAAGCATTCGCCACACTACTATTTGCGGAGGTAGTTGCTATAAGCGAGTAGCGGCATAAATAATAAAACGCACACAGCCCCGCAAATTAATTTTTGAATAAATTTAAGGCCGCAATAATTATTTGTCCAAGCAGAAACCAAAGGAAATGTATGAATGCTTTGGTTTCGCAGCTATCTCATTGAAAAACATAGAGATTCACTTTCAGGCCATTTTCGGTTGTTCTTCGAAATCAAAGATTACACAATATGTGTAAGGAAATTATTTGATTAGGAGAATATCGTGAGCCAAGCAAAAACTTTAACCCCGCAAGAACTGCGCCGCGTATTAGATTATGTCGCAACCAGAAAACATGCTGCCCGGAATAGGGCGATGCTGCTGGTTACGCATTTATCTGGAATGCGGGTTGGGGAAGTAGCTGCGCTGCGTATTAGCGATGTGCTTGGCGCAGATGGAAAAATCCGCAGCGAAATACGCTTG
Organism: Oxalobacteraceae bacterium; assembly: GCA_043758755.1. Classification (GTDB taxonomy): domain Bacteria; phylum Pseudomonadota; class Gammaproteobacteria; order Burkholderiales; family Burkholderiaceae_D; genus Solimicrobium. The sequence goes on along the minus strand of JAYVMW010000043.1, from coordinate 195 downwards.
GACGCTGAACAGACAAAAGGAAATCACGCCCGTGTAGTTTTTGTAAATGAAAAGCTGCAAAAAGAGCTGACAAAATATCTGGCGCTGTATGCTTCTGTAAATCCCAACCAAAAATTATTTTATACACAAAAGCGAATTCGTGAAGGATTCACTGCAAATACGCTGACCCAGCATTTCCATTACTTATATCGCAAT
>JAYVMW010000042.1:0-33808 GCA_043758755.1 Oxalobacteraceae bacterium | reverse complement strand
GCAATGGCCCGTCCACTGTCCGCAATTCTGAAGTTGATCCTGCAGGCATCGATCGCAGTCGCGTCGTGCGCACTGCCCGGCCCGAGCTGGGCTTACATCGATACCCCATCCGCACTGCCCGATCCTTTGTACCAGGCCATGCACTGGCGCGGTATCGGCCCGTTTCGCGGCGGACGTGCGCTGGCGGTTGAGGGCGTCTCGGGCGAGCCAGGACTTTACTACTTTGGCGCTGCAGCCGGTGGCGTGTGGAAAACCACCGACAGCGGCGCGACCTGGAATCCGATCTTTGACAGCCAGCCGATCTCCTCGATCGGTGCCATCGCCGTAGCACCGTCCAACCATGACATCATTTATGTCGGCAGTGGTGAGGGTGCACTGCGTGGCAATATCACCGTCGGAAACGGCGTCTACAAATCGGGCGACCGCGGCAAGACCTGGACCCATATCGGTCTGTCAGACAGCCGTCAGATCGGCGCGCTGATCGTGGATCCGCACAATCCGGATATCGTGCTGGTCGCAGCCATTGGTCATGCGTTCGGACCCAATGCCGAGCGCGGGGTGTTTCGCAGTGCCGACGGCGGCAAGACCTGGAATAAAGTGCTGTACCGGGATGACAATACCGGTGCGATTGATGTAACGTTTGACCCGAATAACGCGCAGATTGTCTATGCAGCGCTGTGGCAGGTAAGGCGACTGCCCTGGAATTTTTCCAGTGGCGGTCCCGGCAGCGGGCTGTTTCGCTCTGCGGACGGTGGCGTAACCTGGACCGAATTGACAGGCAATGGTTTGCCGCACGGTATGCTTGGGCGCATTGATGTGGCGGTCTCGGGTGCCGATTCAAAACGCATTTACGCCATGATCGAAGCCAAAGACGGCGGGCTGTACCGTTCCGACGACAGCGGTGCGCACTGGGCACTGGTCAGTGACGATGGCAGGATCCGTCAGCGCGCCTGGTACTTCTCCAAAATTTATGCTGACCCGAAAGCGGTTGATACCGTGTATGCGCTCAATACCGGCATGCTGCGCTCCACGGACGGCGGCAAAACCTTCAGTCTGGTCAATGCCACGCACGGCGACCATCATGCATTGTGGATTGATCCGGCTGATGCGCGCCGTATGATCAACGCCAATGATGGCGGAGCCAGCGTCTCGCTTGATACCGGCGCTACCTGGTCCACCCAGGACAATCAGCCCACGGCCCAGTTTTATCACGTGGCCGTGGACAATCGCTTCCCTTACTGGGTGTATGGCGCGCAGCAGGATAATACCAATCTGGCCGTAGCCAGTTTTGATGACGAGGGTGTAATCGGGCCGCGCAGCTGGTATCCGGCAGGCGGCGGTGAGTGCGGCTTTGTGCTGCCGGATCCGCGTGACGCGCTCATCATTTACAGCAATTCAGAAAACACCATCGGCCGCTACGACAAGCATAAGGAACAGGTGCAGGATATCAGCGCCTGGCCGGCAGACAATTCCGGTCATCCGGCCAGCGAACTGGAACACCGCTTCAACTGGACCGCGCCGCTGATGTTGTCGCCGCATGATCCGGATATTCTGTATGCGGCTTCGGAAGTGGTGTGGAAGAGTGTTGACCATGGACACAGCTGGAGCATCATCAGCCCGGATCTGACCAGAAACGACAGGAGCAAGCAGACTGCCTCGGGTGGTGTGCTGACCAAAGATATCACCAGCGTCGAATATTACGACACCATTTTTGCGCTGGCAGAGTCACCTTTGACCAAAGGAACACTGTGGGCCGGCACTGATGACGGTCTGGTGCATGTCAGTACTGATGTCGGTGCGCACTGGAACAATGTTACGCCCAAAGATATGCCACAGTGGGGTACGGTGAGCATGATAGATCCGTCACACCTTCATGCCGGCACCGTCTATGTTGCGGTGGACCGTCACAGGCTCGACGATCTGACACCGTACGCATGGAAGAGCAGCAATAATGGTAAAGACTGGATCAATATCAGCAGTGGCCTGCCGCAAGGCGCAGTCGTACACGTGGTGCGGGAAGATCCGGTGCGCTCCGGCCTGTTGTATGCCGGTACCGAAATGGGGGTGTTCGTGTCGCTTGACGATGGTGCTCACTGGCAGAGTCTGCAGATGAACCTGCCACCGAGCCCGATTCACGATCTGCTCATCAAGGGCAATGATCTGGTGGTTGCAACCCATGGTCGCTCATTCTGGATTCTGGATAACGTAACGCCGCTGCGTCAGATCACTGCCAGCACCGCAACCCAAAACGTGGTGCTGTACCAACCGCAGACGGCGCTGCGTCTGAGTTATCCAGATGAAGTCAATACCCGTCGTCCGGTAGGTGAAAATCCGCCGGCCGGCGCTCTGATTGACTATGTGCTTAAAGTTAAACCGGCTGGTGAAGTGACGGTCGACATTCTGGACGCGAGCGGCAAACTGATGCGTCACCTGTCGAGCACCAAGACCCTGAAAGAAGAACAGCCGCCAGAATGGCCGGACCGTATCGTGCCAACCGATCTGATCCCGGCTGAAGCCGGCATGAACCGACTGGTCTGGGATTTGCGCATGGCAGATCCCGAGCAGATTCCCGGTGCATTTTATGGCGGTGCAACGCCGCGCGGACCGCGTGTGGCGCCGGGCACGTACAAAGTCAGGCTGACGGTAGCGGGAACAACGGTTGAACAGCCGCTCAAAGTGCAGGCGGATCCGCGCTCAGTGGGCAGTGAAGCAGCCATCCGTGCCAAGATCGAACTGCAACTCAAGGTATTCCATGATATCGACCGGCTGCATCACGCCGTAAATGCGATCCGCCAGTCGCGCGCAGCACTGGGCACGGTGCAGGCAGCGTCGGATGAACAGAAAGCCCGGCTTGCCTCCTGGCTTGCTGCGCTCGATCCGATAGAACAGGAACTGATTCAGGTAAACATGAAAGGATCGGAAGCCAATCTGGCATTTCCGGGCATGTTGAATGAATTGCTGGCCAGTTTTGCGGCATCGCAGGATGATGCCGATACCATGCCGACTGTGCAGCATCTGTCCATGTACAAGACTCTGCATGCGCAGCTGGAAGTGCAGCTGGCGAAATGGGACAAGCTGCGCTCAGGTTTGCCGGCGTCGCCGAGTCTGAAGTAGTGCTTTCATTGATCGCGAAAAAATGCCCGTAGATCACGTGCGGGCATTTTATGTTCTGGCGGAAATGGGGATTCGACCCCCCCGGTTAGCCTTGGATGAACTGTTTGTTTTACTGCAGTAGTGGTACTTTTGAGTGTTTGAAAATCAAAATAAACTGATATTTTTACGTTTTTTGTGCAAAAAATGCGGTGAGCGTGTATTATCGGCGCATGCTAATCGAATTCTCTGTCACCAATTACAGGTCCATCTTTGACCGTCAAACGCTCAATATGGCGGCGTCTTCCTGTTTTAAAGAGTACGAAACATCCAACACATTTATGCTTGAACAGGATGAACGCGTGCCGCGCTTGCTGCGTTCTTCTGTGCTTTATGGCCCTAACGCTTCTGGAAAAAGCACCTTGATTCAAGCACTCCAGTTTATGGAAGGCCAGGTTCTTAGTTCGCAAAGAGAAAGTCAAGCAGGGGACGAGATTGATGTAGTGCCCTTCAAATTAACTGAAAAAACCCGTCTAGCTGACAGCGAATTTGAAATTTCGTTTATAGAACTAGGTGTGCGCTACGATTATGGTTTTCGGTGCAACCGTATGCGATTCACAGAAGAGTGGCTATTTGCGTATCCGTTCGGACGGGCACAAAAATGGTTTCACCGAGTGTTTGATGTGCAAGAGGGTAAAGACGTCTACAAGTTCAGTAATTCGTTTTCTGGTGGGCGGCAACGACAAAGTTGGGCGACGCAAACACGGCCGAATGCGCTTTTTCTTTCGACAGCGATTCAGCTTAACAACGAGCAACTAATGCCTGCATTTAACTGGTTCAAGCTTCGTTTGCGGATTTTCGACTCTAAGGGGCTAAGCCCTGGCTACACGTTAGGACGGTGCAAAGAGGACGATGATCGTGTTCGCGTTGTAGAGTTCATGAACTCAGCTGACTTATCTATCTCCGATATTCAGATTAGGGAAACGATCTTTACGGCAGATGCTTTGCCTAAGGGAATGCCTGCTGCTATCAAAGACGACTTTTTAAAGGATATGGCGGGCAAGAAATTTGTTGAGCCGCGGTTTTTCCACAAAGATGTAGACACTCAGGAGTTAATCGAGTTCGATGAAGATGAAGAGTCAGATGGGACCCGCGCACTTTTTGCTTTTGCTGGGCCGTGGCTGGACATGATTGAAAACGAAAGGGTTTTTGTAGTGGACGAGTTGGACACTAGTTTGCACCCGTTACTGGTTCACTACCTCGTCAAACGATTGCATCAATCGGGAACTAAGGCGCAACTTATTTTTACAACGCATGACACGACATTGTTAAGTCAGAAATTAATGCGGCGTGATCAAGTTTGGTTCTTGGAAAAGGATTCGCAAAGCGCCACTTTCTTGTACCCGCTATCGGACTTTAGCCCACGTGAAAATGAAGCAGTGGAGCGAGGTTATTTGAATGGTAGGTATGGTGGAATCCCGTTCTTAAAAGAGTTGGATTTTTATGGGGTCTGATGATTTATTTCATAGGTGTAAAGCGCGTAGCAGTACTGAACTTAAGCGACAAAAACGGGAGCGTTCCCGCAGTTCCCGCTATTTGATGGTTTGCGAAGGCACAAAGACTGAGCCGCACTACTTCCGGGAGCTTCGGGATTACTTCAGAATCCCGTCGCAATCTATTTGCATTGTGCCAAGCGACGGCACTTCGCCTTCTCGTATAGTAGCCCATGCCTTGGCTCAGTATGACGAGGATGCTTTGCGCGGCGATAGCTTTGATAAAGTGTTTTGTGTTTTTGACCGTGACATGCATGAAACATTTGATGCAGCAGTGCAGAGGGTCAGTGACCTGAAGTCATCCTCGACACCTAAACCATTTGAGGCTATTACTACAACACCGTGTTTTGAGTTTTGGTTTTTGTTGCACTTTGGTTTTTCGGATCAACCTTTTCACGTTTCAGGAAAAAAATCTGTAGGCGATAAAGTTGTTGCAGCGCTGAGAAAAAAGCCAGGTTTTCAAACCTATGGAAAAGGGCAGCAAGGTATTTTTGCAGCGTTGGAAGACATGATGGGCAGTGCCATTGAATCGGCCCATCAATTGCGAAAGTGTTCTGGAAGCATGGGTTATAAAAATCCTGCGACCGATGTTGACTTGCTGGTACTTGAGTTGATGTCATTGCATTCGCAAAATTTATCTCGCGGCCATAAACACGCTTCGGTCGGTCATTCCTGAACAGTTAACGGACGAAATTTCTAGAATTGAGAAAGTTTGGAAGTTGGTTTAATTTTTAGAGGAAAGATTAACCGGCACATAACCCAGAAGATTCGGCTGGCGCGCAGTTAGCACTGGTGGTGGCAGAATTAACTGACCCCATTTAGCTGGACAGTTTAATTGCCGGCATTTTTATTTTTGTAGCCACCATCTGGCAAAGTCGCTCAGGTCAGTATGCGTCGAATGCGCATTACTCAACTCATCCCCCACATTCGGTGAGCCGTTCGGGTCACGCACCACCAGCGCCGCGTGAATTTCCGCGGGCAGTCCGCGCAGGAACGGCAGGTAGTCGTCCACAAACGCCACCGGGCTCAATTCTTTTAACGCCTGCGCCTTGGGACTGACTTCCACACCTTCCTGTGCGGTGGCGATGACAGACTGTATTGGGAAGCCTGCGTCGTGCAGGTTTTGAATTCTGGCGTCCAGAAATTGTCTGGGCACTGCCGTGACACAGACCAGTTCGTAACCGGCGTTTTTCAACTGATGACACGCCGCCAGCGCACCGGGCAGGGCAGGGATGGTGGCCCATAAATCTTGATCGAAACTGGCCCGGAATTGGGATATCTCTTTGCCTTCAAGACGTCTGACATTCCAGCGATCCATCGGCCAGTAGGCCAGCGGGTCTTTGAGTTCCGGCAGTTCACCAAAGGCGCGCTGCCAGGCCAGCCGGTAGGATTGGTGAAAGTCGAGCAGTACGCCATCGACATCGAGTGCAATGATGCCCTTCATTGGGGTTCCGTGCGCTTGGGTGGGGTCAGATAGGCGGCCGTGGAGCCAAGATTCTTTTGACTGAGTTTGAATTCCATGCGTGCGATTGACTGCAGATGCACCTCATCAGGGCCGTCCGCAAAACGCAGCGCGCGACCCCAGGTCCAGTGGTCTGCCAGCGGGGTGTCGGGGCTGATGCCCATGGCGCCAAAGGTTTGCATGGCCCGGTCGCATACCGTGGTAAAGACGGTTGGCACCAGTGCCTTGATCATGGCGATTTCTTTGGCGGCCGCTTTGGCGCCGACGTTGTCGATCATCCAGGCCGTTTTCAGAACCAGCAGACGCGCCTGTTCGATTTCAATGCGCGAGCGGGCAATCCATTCGGAAACGATGCCGTGCTGGTGCAGGTATTTGCCAAAGGTGCGCCGCTCCTGCGAGCGCGCCGTCATCAGTTCCAGTGCCAGTTCGGCACCACCCAGCGAGCGCATGCAGTGATGCACCCGACCAGGTCCGAGCCGCGCCTGGGCCAGTGCAAAGCCGCTGCCTTCCTTGCCCAGCAGATTGCTCGCCGGCACGCGCACATTGCGAAAAACAATTTCGCAGTGACCTTCCGGTGAGTGGTGGTTCATGATGTCAATGTTGCGCACCACTTCCACACCTGGTGTGTCACGCGGCACCAGAATCATGCTTTGCTGATGGTGCGTGTCGGCACCCGGGTCGGTTTTACCCATGACGATCATGATCTTGCAGTTCGGATGCGCGGCATTGGTGATAAACCATTTGCGCCCGTTTATCACATAATCATCACCGTCGCGCTGTATCGATGTGGTGATGTTGGTGGCGTCCGACGAAGCCACGTCCGGTTCGGTCATGGCAAAGGCGGAGCGTATTTCGCCGCGCAGCAGCGGCATGAGCCACTGTTCACGCTGTGCCGGTGTGGCGCACAGATGCAGCAGTTCCATGTTGCCGGTGTCCGGCGCGTTGCAGTTGAATACCTCGGATGCCCAGCCGATGCGCCCCATCATTTCGGCCAGCGGTGCGTATTCCAGTGTGGTCAGTGGCGTGCCCGGCTCACCTTCGTTCAGATGTGGCAGGAACATGTTCCACAATCCTTCCGATCTGGCCAGCTCCTTCAAGTCTTCCATGAACGAGACCGGAAAAATACCGGCGTGCACTTCATCGCGGTACTGCGCGATGCGTGGCACGATGTACTGTTCCATGAAGGCCCCAAGCTGGCTGCGCAGTTGTTCAACTTTGTCGGAATAGGCGAAATCCATGATTAACCTTTTTATTGTGGAGGTGTGGCGTCTTTTTGGATCAGTTCCACGGCCATCTGCGCCAGGCTGCCGGTCATCTCGCCGACCTGGGATGCCTTGTCACTGGACGCATTGCCGCCCCGGGCACGTTTTTTGACGCCCTGCAAAATGGCGGCCAGTCGGAAGAAGCTGAATGCCAGATAAAACGTCCAGTTGGGAATCTGATCGATGCCGCGCAATTTGCAGTAACGCGCAACAATGTATTCTTCATCCGGTACGCCCAGCTCTTGCCGGTTCTTGCCGTGCAGACCAAAGAAGTGCTGGGTTGAAGGCAGGCGCAGGCACATGCAGAAATAAGCCAGATCGGCCAGCGGGTGTCCGAGCGTGGATAATTCCCAGTCCAGAACCGCCAGCACGCGCGGGTCGCTTGCGTGGAAAATAAAATTATCGAGCCGGAAATCGCCATGCACCAGGCTGATCTGGCCATCCTCGGCCGGTGTGTGCTGTGGCAGCCAGCTGATCAGTGTTTCCATGGCGTCGAGCTGATCGGTTTCAGAGGCGCGGTACTGTGCGGTCCACATGCTGACCTGGCGTTCAAAATATTGGGTGGGGCGACCATACGTGGCAAGACCGACTGCTTCGATATCCACAGAGTGCAGTGCCACCATCACGCGGATGAGTTCATCGTAATACGCAGCGCGTTGCGCCTCGCCGAGGTCGGGCAGGGCCGGGTCCCAGAAGATGCGGCCTTTGACATAGCTCATCACGTAAAACATGCTGCCGATGATGTCGGCATCGCTGCACAGGTGATAGGCCAGCGGTACCGGCACGGAAGTTTGTTTGAGCGCGTTCAGAACCCGGAATTCGCGGTCAACGGCGTGCGCGCCTTTGAGCAGCGCACCGGGTGGCTGGCGGCGCAGTACATAATCGCCGCTGGCAGCATGAATCAAAAAAGTCGGATTGGACTGACCGCCGGCAAATTTGTCAAAAGTGATGGGGCCTTTGAAGCCCGTGATATGTTTTTCAAGATAGTTGGACAGCTTGACTGGATCCAGTTTTTTTACGTCGATACTCATTAATAATGTTCCTCATCGTTCGGCAGGGTGGACAACAGTTGTTGATAATGCAGAACCGTTCAATAGGAACCCGTCCGGGTTGAACTGGACCTGACATTGTCTATGGCCTACCGACGGAGTGACTCAGTCAGAAATCGCCATGTCGGAAGTGTAATTGATTACTTAATATAATGACCACAAATTCCTGCAACACGGTGTAAAAAAGTGGAAACAAAGGAAAATCAACAGAAAAATTTGCAATTTCCCTCTTTATTGCGTAATTCTCAGGCGAACCTGTTGTTTGTGTTAGCTGGTTATATTGCCTTTCGGGAAATTCTAACGCTGGTCGACGCCACGTTGGCCCAGCAGCGTTTTTTGCTGACTTTGACGTCGCAGCTCAGCGCGTTGGGCATGGCCAGTATGGAATCGGCGATCCGGTTGGCAATCGTTTCCAGCAGGTAGGTCTTGGTGCGGGTCGCTTCAATGACGCTTTGACGAATCGCGGTATAGTCGAATCCCTGTTTCAATCCTTCCGCAGAATCGGGGACCCGGGTCAGCTGTTCATCGAAACCCACTTCCACATCGATCATCAAGCGCTGAATCCGGCCATGTTCCTGGGGCAGGATGCCGATTTCGATATCAATTTCTATCCCTTCGAGCAGCATGTACGCGAGTTGAACAGGTGGTTTTTCGTTTTGGTCAGACATCGGTGTTACTCCAGAAAAGAGGCGCGGCCGCCGTCGACATTAAGTGTCGAGCCGGTCGTATAGGTAGCGTCCAGCAAAAGAAATTCGACAGCCGCTGCGAGTTCATCAAAATGGCCGATTCGACCCAACGGCGTGGATTGCAGAATCTGGGCCTGGCGTTGTTCGGAAATTGTATTCGAGGCCGGCCACTCAAAAGGACCGGGCGCGACGGCGTTCACGCGTACAAAGGGCGCGAGTTCCACAGCCAGCGCGCGCACCGCGGTGGCCAGCGCACCCTTGGCAATCTGATAGGAAAGGTAACCTCTGGATGCGCGCTGCACGTGAATATCGGTAATGGCCACCACCGAGCCCTGATTGTCGATCAGCGCCTGCCGGCACAGATGAATTAAACGGATATGTCCCAGGACATGGGTTTGCATATCTGCGTCGATATGCTGATCAAAATTGTCCAGACTGGAATCGACATACGACGAGGCGCTGGCCACAATGCCGCAAATGGAGTTGAGTTGCGGCGGGGCCGGGATTGCATCGTTGAGCTCGTGGCACCAGACCAGTGCACTTTCAGGTCGCAGCGCATTGAGTTCATGAGCCAGCCGTTGCGCCTCGGTCAGTGACGAAGCGCGACAGTGCACAATCACGCGATATCCGCGCGCGTGAATCCGTCTGGATATCGCAGCACCGCCACGCCGGGCGGCACCGGTTACTAAAACTGTTTTCATAGAGGTGTATTGGTCAATGCGGGTTTTCCCGACGGGCGATTGTACCACTACCGATATGCGCACAAACTCAGAGTGGTTTGAACTGCTGATGCTTTTCCAGTTTTTCCTGGCAGGCCAGACAGTATTCCGAGGTGGTCACAGCCTGCAGGCGCGCTTGCGGTATGGACTCGCCACAACCCAGACAGATTCCATAGGTGCCGTCCTTGATCCGCTCCAGAGCAACCTTGATATCGTGCAGCTGGCTGGATTTCTGACGCAGCAGGGCAATATCGGTTTCATTCATGGAATCGGCTTCGCTCCAGTCGCAGCCATCCGCGATATGGTTGGCCAGTGCCAGCAGCTCAGGATCTTCCGACTGGTGAATATGGGACAGGATATCCTCACGAATCTGGTCGTACTCAATACACAGCCGTGTTTCAAATTTATCCAGCTCGTTGCGTTTTGTGATGGTCATGTGTTGCTTCATGTGCTTCTCCTTGCGTTTCCAGACAATTCTGAGCCAACAGCAGTGTAATACTTTGAGCGATATCAATTTTTCACAATGTTGAATCGTTACCATGGAGCTTCTGATGGATTTCATCATTTCTGTTAACAAAGGCTATAGGCATGACGCTGACCCAACCAACATCACATCCCCGGTTCGACGGAACGATGCTGGCCATGCGCATGCTGCATTCCAAACAGCCGCTCGAGGCCATGCGCATACCGATCCCGCCGCTCAAGGATGGGGAACTATTGATCAGGGTAAAAGCCTGCGGCGTATGCCGGACCGATCTGCATATATTAGATGGTGAACTCACCGAGCGCCATTTGCCGCTGGTGCTGGGCCATGAAGTAGTCGGTGAAGTGGTGTGCGTGGGCACTGGTTCACATTCGCATTCCCAATCCAAATCCAAATCTCGTTCCGATCCCCATACCTTCAGCAACGGCGACCGGGTCGGCGTGCCGTGGCTCGGGCATACCTGCGGACGCTGTTCGTATTGCGTCAATGGCGAAGAAAATCTGTGCGATCGTCCGGAATTTACCGGTTATGACCGCGATGGTGGCTACGCCGAATACATTGCCGCTGACGCCCGTTACTGTTTCAAAATCCCGGATCAGTACGATGATCTGCACGCCGCGCCGCTGATGTGCGGCGGTCTGATCGGCTATCGCGCCTATTCCATGTTGGCAGACTGTGAGCGGCTCGGCCTGTATGGCTTTGGTGCTGCGGCACACATCGTGGCGCAGATCGCGGTCAGCCAGGGAAAAAAGGTTTATGCATTTACCCGTGAAGATGACATACGCACCCAGAAATTTGCCTTGTCACTGGGTGCAACCTGGGCCGGCGGATCCAATCTGAAACCACCGCAGCAGCTGGATGCGGCAATAATTTTTGCGCCGGCCGGTGAACTGGTTCCGCAGGCGCTGGCGACTACCAGAAAAGGTGCGACGGTAATATGCGCCGGCATCCACATGAGTGACATTCCCCGCTTTCCGTATTCTTTGCTGTGGGGTGAACGCAGCATACACTCGGTAGCCAATCTGACCCGTGCGGACGGGGAAGCATTCTTCAAAATAGCCCAACAGATCCCGCTGAAAATCAGCGCCACCCGCTATGCCCTGCAGGACGCCAATCTGGCGCTCGATGATCTGCGTGCCGGCAAGCTCGAAGGTGCGGCGGTTCTGATGCCGGATTGAAACTCTTACACCCATATTTTTATAGTCAAAAAAATATCAATCAAGTCGGGCAATAAGTTAAACTCACCACATTCGATCAGATCTGTTTGAGGTGATTTTGAGTTTAAAAATGCAGGACTTGCCACGAGAACATTTAGAAAAAATTTACGAGCGCATCAATATTCGTCTACTGCCCTTTCTGGGCATCTGCTATTTGTTTGCTTACCTTGATCGAACCAATATTGGATTCGCAAAACTTCAGATGCAGTCAGATTTGAATTTGAGCGATGCCGCGTACGGCCTGGGGGCCGGCATATTTTTTATCGGCTATATTCTGTTTGAGGTACCCAGTAATCTCTGGTTGGCGAGAATTGGAGCACGCAAGTCACTGAGCAGAATTCTCATTTTATGGGGGTGTGTTTCCACCTCAATGCTATTTGTAAGTGACGCGACAACTTTCTATTTATTGCGGTTTTTGCTGGGTGCATTTGAAGCAGGTTTCGCTCCTGGAATGATCCTGTACCTGACTTACTGGTATTCCGGTGCTCGCATGGCGCGGGCACTGGCCTATGTACTGTGCGCTGCGCCGGTAAGCGGTATTGTTGGCGGAATTGCCTCCGCGTGGCTGATGCGTAATTTGGTTGATCTGTGTGGTTTATCGGGCTGGCAATGGATGTTTTTAGTTGAAGGACTTCCGGCAATTTTTCTTGGAATTTTTGCTTTTTTTTATTTAACCGATAAACCGCAAAATGCAGATTGGTTATCGGACGCAGAGAAAGCGCTGCTGGCCGTTGATTTAACGCAGATAAAAATTAAATCCCCGATTGCTTTCAGGCAGTTACTGTTGCAACCAAAGATGTACGGTTTTGCGGCAACTTATTTTTGTCTGATTTGTGGCTTGTATGCAGTTGGTTTTTGGTTGCCGACTTTTTTGATTTCTGCCGGTGTCAGCGATTTGATTGAAATTGGGTATTACTCCGCGATTCCCTATGTGGCTGCCGTAGCCTCAATGGTTTTGATCAGCCAAAGCTCCGATCGCCTTGACGAACGCAGGTGGCACAGTGTAGTGCCTGCAATGCTCGCCGCCGCTGCGCTGGCCATCGCTATTTTTAGCACGACATCATTCCTGACATCTTTTATCGGCGTTACGGCAGCAACAGCGTTCATGTTTGCTGCATACAGTGTTTTTTGGTCTATTCCTGCCGAGTATTTTAAAGGACACGCAGCTGCTGCCGGCGGCATTGCATTGATCAATTCGATCGGTTTATTGGGAGGATTTTTAAGTCCCACAATCATTGGGAGAATGAAAACTGTTACTGGCACCTTGCAAAGCGGTCTTCTGATCATTGTTTTTTTACTTGTTGCCGGTGCTATCCTGCTCTTTTTTAACAGCTCGGCTTCAAAGGCTACTGAGATTGAGAAGGAAGGATGATCCCTAATTTTTAATTGGGTGCATGGAATCGGATCGGCACAATAGAGGCCATTTTTTTGGGCAAAATTTTGGTTCCAAGCTGCCTGGCTTTGTCTCTGATTTTTAAGTCTGTGTAATAACTGGTAATGAGGGCGGTGTTTTTAATACTGCATATTTCAATAATCTCCAGGCCATTTTTACTTTGCCCCAACAATTCAAAGTCGCTCAAAAATATGACACGCTCTTTATCGTCCGGATGCAGATCCCCCACAAAGTCCAATAACTCGCTTCCCTGCATAAAATGGTGTGCCCGCAAAGTTGAATACCTTTCCAACAAGGGCTTGAAACGTGCATCCCAGGCACCATGGATTGATTCATCATCGTCCAAAATCAGAATAATGCTGTTGTGCTCCAGCTGGATATCATGCGCCAGCCAGTCAGCGGAATCGACACGGGGAAATGTCAGTTGAATAGTTGTGCCTTTGCCGGGAATGGAGTCAACAGTCATTTCCCCTTCGTTATTGTCAATGGTGTCCCAAACCTGTTGCATGCCAATGCCGTGCCCCTGTTTTTTACCTTCGGTAAAGTTTTTGCGGTTTACAATTTTTTCTACCGTGTCGCTACCCATCCCTTTGCCATTGTCCTGAATGTTCACTTCAACAAACTCAGCATCTGAATTTAATTGGATGGTAATTACTCCATCACTTTTCGTGTCCAAAGCATCGACAGCATTATTGATGAGGTTGGATATGGCACGTCTGAATTGGCTGGGCTGCATTAGCGTGAAGGCAAACTGCGCACCAACTTCAATGCCGGCTTCAAATTTCACAGAACGCTTCAGGTACTGTACTTTTTTTTCACTGATTAATTGAACCAGCAGATCAGACACCAACAGTGGTTGGCGCGCCTCATCGGCGGTAGCGGTCTGATGTTCCTGATTTCTGTAAGCAGCCAACAAACTATTTGCAATATCCAATATGCTGCTGGTTGCGGTTTTCATTATTGAGCGCTTTTCTTCCGGCAATTCAGTGCACATTGACATCATCGTATTCAAGGAAGCTAACGGCGAATTGATGTCGTGGGCCACTTTGTTGGCCAGCATGACGAATTTTTCCTTTTCCTGAATGAGAAGTTTTTGGTGTTCAAATTCAAGCTTTAAACAGTATGCTTCTTCAGTCATTATTTTCTCAATTTCAAGCGCCTCTTTGCGCTCGGTAATGTCAATGGAATTACCCATGACGCCAATAACATCCCCTCTCTTGTTCTTTAAGGGGATTTTTAGAAAATCAAAGATCCTGGAAACTCCTTCTGCGGATATGACTTCTTCTTCTGTCTTATATGGTTGTCCTGATTAAATGACGATTAGATCATTTTTGACGAGTTGGTCTGCAGTATCTGCCCACGGTAAATCATAATCTGTCTTTCCTATGACGTCCTGTTGCCTGACTCCTAATTTCTGCAATAACGATTGATTAAATCCTTTATATACGCCTAACGTGTCCTTCCACCAATAATTTTCAGCCATCATTTCAATAATGCTGCTCAATTGAATTTCCAGGTCACCGATTTTCTCATTGCTATAAAACTCGTTCGAGATGTCTCTGCCGGTTAAAAGAATATGCGAAACCCCTTCATTCTCACAGATATTGGATATTTTCCAATCGATAGCAACGGTGTCGCCTCGACTGTTTGGAGAAACGATCTGACATTGGGTAATGTTGAAATTATTTTGACCAAGAAAATTTCCATCTTCATTAGAGATTGGTATGTCATATCGAATGCAGTAATCATTAAAATTCTGTTGGATCGACCTGCCATTAAACCCAAAATGAAGTTTGGCCGCTTCGTTGCAATAAATTATTTCATTGTCACAGTTCAGTACCAAAATAAGTTCATCGAAAAAAAATCCAATTTTGGATAACGAATCTACAATATTTTCCATAATTGTTATTCCTGTTTTGAATTGCTGTCGGCATTAACCATTAGTGCCAGTAACGCTTTTCCCAGTGCCGCCATAAAGCCAGAAATAACTTGTGCGCTGTCTTCAATTGATTCCCCCTTTCTTGTCAAATCTTTTGAATAAGTCCCTGCATTTAAAAATCTGTTATGAAAGTTGGCAATCATCAGCCCTTTACCCGATAGTTATTGGTACATTGAATTTACCCGATTCAAGCAATGATCTGAATCTGCGCAGCGATATCCAGAACGATTTCGAACCGGTAATTTTCCCCATGTCGTTTTCGACGAATGGCGTGTTGACCGCAGGTGTTCAGAAAAGTGCATCTGTTGAATTTACTCATTGAGCGTTCGCGAGTTTCAGGCTCGCATAATAGGCTCAATAAGTATAAAAATACAATATTCACCGTATTAATTTAACAACTAAGTGTTTTTACTTTTGCATCCGGCCTCCTCCAAACGTACCCTCAATCGATTGGATAAGAGGAGATTCAAATGTCTACGTTACTTATTAAACACGGCACGGTCGTGACATCAGCAGATTCGTATCAGGCGGATGTATACATTCAAAACGAAAAAATTCGTGTCATAGGAACTGAATTGCAACTGGAAGCTGATCAAGTCATTGATGCATCCGGTTGCTACTTATTTCCTGGCGGTATAGACGCACATACCCACATGGAATTACCCTTTATGGGGACGACGGCGAGTGACACATTTGAGACGGGAACGCTTGCCGGACTGCATGGAGGCACGACCACCATTATTGATTTTGCCATACAGATTCAGGGCGACTCCCTCGTGAATACGCTAAATAAATGGCATGTGAAAGCTGATGGGAAAGCGGTCGGCGATTATGCTTTTCATGTGGCGGTTACCGACTTTAACGAATTGACCCGACGCGAGATTCAAACCTTGATTGAGGACCGGGGAATCAGTTCGTTCAAAACTTTTATGGCGTATAAAGGCGCATTGATGTTGGACGACAATAAAATCATTGCGCTCATGAATGAAGTGAAGAAATTCGGCGGAATCGTCACCTGCCATGCAGAAGACGGCGACCTGGCAGACAGTCTGGTTACAGAAAATCGCGCGCAAGGAAATATGGCGCCCAAATATCATGCGACTTCCCGGCCTCCTGTGGTTGAAGCCGAGGCGACCAGACGTATTCTTGATATTGCCTATCAGGGTGGGCATCCGCTCTGTATTGTTCATCTGACCTGCGAAGAATCCCTGAATTGGGTACGTGCGACGACCCAGCGCAATCAGAAAACGTTCGTTGAAACCTGTACGCAATATTTGCTGCTTGATGATTCAGTGTATTTGAAAGAAAACTTCGATGCCGCGAAATACATTATGAGCCCGCCGTTGCGCAAAAAAAAAGATCAGGAAGCATTGTGGGCCGGCATTAATCAAAACCTGATTGAGGTCGTGGCCAGTGATCATTGTCCTTTCTGCATGGGACAAAAGCGCATGGGAGAAGATGATTTTTCGAAAATTCCAAATGGAGCGCCGGGAGTTGAAAATCGGATGGAGCTACTTTTTTCCGAAGGTGTTCTTAAGAATCGGATTTCACTGAATAAATTTGTTGAACTTACCGCCACCGCACCGGCACGAATTTTTGGATTGTTCCCACGAAAAGGTTGCATCGCGGTTGGAAGTGACGCCGATATCGTTATTTTTGATCCTTTGGTACAACATACCATTTCGGCCAGTACCCATCATATGAATTGCGATTACAACCTCTACGAAGGCTGGCAGGTCACCGGAAAATGTCGCAGCACGATTTTGCGTGGCACTCTTGCCGTTGACCGAGGCCGCTCGCTCATCGGCAAAGGGTTTGGAAAATATATTGCGCGTGGCTGAGCAATGAGTGACAGGCAGACCAATATTTCAGCTAACAAAATGGACTCTGATTGTGATGTTGAAACCGCATTGAAATGAGTTTCTACCAGTCAAGCCGATTGTTAAAGGCAACCCGACCTTTGGCGTCGGATGTGTTGTGGTGCTGATCCCGCTGCCTTGATTTGGCTGTTTACGCGGAACTTTTTTGAAAGCAACCTGACCCTGATAAATCGATTTACAAGTCAGTTCGCAATACAGACTTGATGCAGATCAAACCTGTGTTTTTTCAGCCTCCTATGATCAATTCGACTGAATAGCTGGAGTGGACCATGGCTGCGACCAAAAAAGCGCTCGACCTATCCAAAGTGTACGGATTGCTGGAACCCGGTCCCGTGGTACTGCTGACTACCGCACACAAAGGCCGGCAGGATGTCATGACCATGTCGTGGCATACCATGATGGAATTCGAACCGCCCCTGATCGGCTGCGTGATCAGCAACCGCAATTACTCCTTTGATCTGCTCAAGTCCGGCAAGTCGTGCGTCATCAATATCCCTTCTGCAAAAAACGCCCAAAAAGTGGTGACTTGCGGGAATACGACGGGTGCGAATATCGATAAATTCGAACAGATCGGCTTCACCCGGTTGCCCGCAGAACTTGTGCAGGCACCGCTGATTGCAGAGTGTTTTGCCAATCTCGAATGCCGGGTGGTTGATACCCGCTTTGTTTCAAGCTACTGTTTTTTTGTCCTGGAAGTGGTCAAAGCATGGGTTGATTCCAGAGCCGGCAAACCTGTCACCCTGCATCACATGGGCTACGGGCAGTTTATGCTGGCCGGAGAGCGAATCAAACTCAAATCGTCCATGCGTTGACTGCCGTGAAAATAACGTGACACGAAAGGAACTATCATGAGCTACAACAGCGTAATCGTTTTTCTGGATAACAGCGCCGCGTCAGAGCGACGGCTGGATTTCGCACTTCAATTTGCACGCCAGCACAATGCGCACCTGACCGGAATACATATGTCGTATGGTCCGTTGCTGCCGTTTGATCCGTATGGTCAGGTGTCCGGGGTGGCGCTCGAATGGGAAATGGAAGTGCAGAACAAGCAGAAAAAATCCAAAGCGGAATTCATTCACAAGGCAACCAATGCCGGCATCAATTCTGACTGGGACTGTTACCGCGACACCGAGCTGCAGCATGTGGTCGCTCGCGCCAGGATCGCTGATATCTGTCTGGTCGGGCAGGTGTCGAACGGAATCAGTGACAATGAAATCAACCGGAATTTCTTTTCGCAGTTTGTCATTACGCTGGGCAAGCCGGTACTGTTCCTGCCCTATGAAAAAGAATGCGCGGCTGAATTCAAACATATTGTGGTGGCCTGGAACGGCAGTCGCGAATCGACCCGTGCCATCGCCGACGCCATGCCGCTGCTGCAGAGTGCCGACCTTGTCAGCGTCATTTCAGCCAGTTCGAAGAAAAAGCACAACGACAGATTGCCCGATGTCGATGTGGCTGCGTTTCTGGCGCGCCACAAGGTGACGGTTGAGGTGGAGAAAGTTGAAATCGATCTTGCAGAAATTGCTGACTTGATTTTGTCGCGCATTGATCTGAAAAGCGCGGATTTGCTGGTGATGGGCGCATACGGACATACCCGCTTCAGCGAATTTGTGCTCGGCGGCATGACCCGTACCATGATGAAAAAAATGACCGTGCCGGTGCTCATGTCGCACTAAATTTCAAAACTCTGATTCAGCCCCGGCATGATGACTTCGGTATTTTTCAGCAGTTTCGCAAAGGCTTTCATGGTGTCATGCTCTCCGTGCACCAGAAAAGTCTGACTGGGATTGCCGGCCTTTTTATGCCAGGCCAGCAATTTCTTCTGGCCGGCATGTGCTGAAAATCCATTGATGGTATGTATTTTGGCGCGCACCGGAATTTCTTCACCAAAAATTTTTACTTCCGGTACGCCATCCACAAGCAGGCGCCCCAGTGTGCCCTGCGCGGCAAAACCGACAAAAACTATACTGGATTCGGGCCGCCACAAATTATTTTTCAGATGATGGCGCACCCGTCCGCCGGTGCACATGCCGGCCCCGGCCATGACGATGGCGCCTTCCGAGATCCGGTTGATGGTCATGGATTCGGCCGTATCGCGCACGAAATGCAGATTTTTCAGATGAAACGGGTCATGCCCGCTTTTGAACATGGCGGCAATATCCGGTGCAAACGAATCCGGGTAGCGTTCGAAAATTTCCGTGGCAGAAATCGCCATCGGTGAATCGAGGTAGATCTGGGTTGCGTGTGGAATGCTGTCATTTTCCACGCCCTGACGCAGGAAAAACAGCAACTCCTGGGCCCGTTCCAGAGAAAAGGTCGGGATGATGACGTTGCCACCGCTTAAAAAGGTTTCATTGATGGCCTGATACAGTTCCTGCACTGAGGGTTTGAGGGCCTTGTGCTGGCGATCGCCATAGGTAGTTTCCATCACGACCACATCGCATTTTGGCGGCACCACCGGCGCCGGCAACAGCGGGTGCCCGGCACTGCCAATGTCACCTGAAAATAAAATCCGCCTGGTCTGGCCCACTTCGGTGGTTTCAATCAGGATTGCTGCCGAACCCAGTATGTGACCGGCTTCATAAAAAGTGACCAAGATACCGGCGTGCAGTTGAATTGTTTCTTCGAGCCAGACGCAGCGGCCAAAGGTATCAAAACTGTTCAGGGTATCGACTACTGTATACAGTGCTCGGACTACTTTGTTATGGCGCCCATAACTGTGTTTGGCGTTTTTTTTGGTCTGGAACTTCGCGTCTTCTTCATGCAAATGCGCCGAATCCAGCAGCACCAGTTTGGCCAGTTCACGCGACGCCGCGGTGGTGACGATTTCCCCGCGAAAACCGCGCTGATACAGCAACGGAATCCGCCCGCAATGATCCAGATGGGCATGGGTCAGCAGCAGATAATCAATGGCAGCCGGATCGAAGCCGAACGGGCCGCTGTTTTCGTCATTGCTTTCCCGGCTACCCTGGTACAGCCCGCAATCAATCAAAATCCGCACGTCGCCACACTGGAGCAAATGACAGGATCCGGTGACGCTGTGGTCAGCACCGTGGAAGGAAAGTTTCATAGGGTTGTCCGAGGTTAGGTCAGTCGGTCAGAAAGTATGGCCCAGCCGGATATTGACGAAGTTAACGGCAGGATTGGGCCTCCTGATGCCGGCATCCGAGTAATGCTGAAAATTCAGATTCAGATCGAACCCGTTACTGAATACATAGCCGACCCCGATATGGTCGCCAAACTGGAAATCGCTGCTCATGGAACGGCCATTGTTATTGTATTTCTGCGTCATGTAATTGATGCCGATACCCAGTTCGGCATAGACCGGGTGGAGTTTGGTACCCTGCCAGCGCAATATTGGAGTGAACCCGAAATCAGTCAGTGAGTGCGACAGCCCGCTTATATCGTGATATTTTTCTTCGATGATTTCCGACACGCTCACCGCCCATAAGGACTGGATCTGATTGTCATTTAAAATCGGGCAATCGCTGTCCCATGATTTTTGCATGGCGATTCGATAGAGATTCGCCATATTTCCCTTGCCAGCTTCAACGGAAACAATATCCATGGCACGAGTCGTGTTGCTTAAGCTGAACAGGGCAAACAGTGCGGCAATTATTGTTGTTTTCATATATTCGATTCTACAGTCAGGTTTTTTGTTGTTCTGCTATTGCGCGCCTGATTCGTTCCGGTGTCATGGGTAGCTGAAACAGTCGCACTCCAATTGCATCGTAGATGGCGTTGGCCAGTACTGCGCCGGTCACGGTGATCGCCGGCTCACCACCACCCTGCGCGGCCAGTTCATCGTCTTTTACCAGTACAACCTCGATTTTAGGCACCCAGGAAAATCGGGGTATCGGGTAAGTATTGAAATTGTTGTCGAGAATTTCGCCGCCGTCAAACCGAATTTCTTCACTCAGTGCGTAGCCCAGACCCATCGTGATGCAGCCTTCGACCTGCATTCTGGCGCCTTCGGGGTTGATGACAACACCCATATCCTGGGCACAAACCACCCGGTGTACGCTGACCGTGCCGCTGCTCCCATCGACGCTGACTTCGGCCATGCACACGACATAGGTTCCGGCGTCAATATTGCAGGCCAGACCAAAACCCTGGCCTTTGAAGCGCGCTGCATTGAACCAGCCGAATTTGTCGGCCGCAACTTTGAATAGCCGCAGCATGCGCTGGTCAGTCAGATTATTCAGACGAAAAGTCAGCGCATCGGTTTTCAGTTCATGTGCCATGATGTCCATTTGCGATTCAATTGCAAACACATTCATGCTGGCACCCGGCCCGCGCCACGGTCCGGTGCCGAACAGATGCACACCGGTTTTGGTCGGTGCGGTTTCATACGGAGCCTGTCCGGCCGAGCGGATCCGGCAGGTGGGCAGGTGATACGCACTGAGTGCGCCCCGATCGCCGGCGGCGTAGACGGTATAGTCCCAGGCCACGATTTTTCCGCTCTGGTCGGTACCTGAAATAACCTTGACGGTACTGGCCGGGTCGAACCGGTCATAGAAAAATTCCTCTTCACGGGTCCACGCCACCTGTACCGGGTAGCCGGTAATTTTGGCCAGATGAGCTGCTTCCATGACCTGCTGGTCGGCGCTTTTGCCGCCAAAGCCGCCACCCAGAAACGGCGTGATGACTCGCACATTTTTTTGCGACATATCCAGTAGCCGGGCCACCCGGTCACGGGTTGGAAAAGGGGTCTGGGTGGAGGCCCAGATTGTGATTTTTCCGTTTTTATATTCAGCCAGTGCCGCATGCGGTTCAATCGGCGCGTGCGCGACGTACCCTTTGGTGTAATTGGATTCGATCAACTGCGCTGCCTTGTTGTGTGCTTCCAATAATTCTCCCTGATTAACCAGCACTTTCATTTCGGTCAATTGTTCGCGCAGGTGCTGATGGATATTTTCATGGTTCAGGGTTTTGACCGGCAGTTTCCATTCGGCCTTGATCCGGCCCAAGGCCTTGCCGGCTGATTCCGGGTTGGCATGCAGCACCGCGACCAGATCTTTGTCGTTGATCAGTGTGACGCCGGGCAGATTATCCAGACCCGATGTGTCGACATGCAGCAGTGTGGCGCCATGCATGGGAGCTCGCAGCAGTCGCGCGTACAGCATGCCGGGCAGCCGGATATCTGCAGTGTATTTGGCCGCGCCGGTCACTTTGTCGATGCCATCGAGCCGCACCGGTGAAGTGCCGATCTGCTGAAATTCGGCGGCTGTTTTCAAAATCGCCTTGTGGTTGGTCACGTGGATGACACTGGCGCTGTGCGAGAGTTCGGCATAGCTCACGTGCCGTTGTGGATGTCCGGTTACGGCGATGACGCCGGCATTGACCTGCAACTGATCAGCACTGACATTGAATTTGCGCGCGGCCAGATCCAGCAGGGTCCAGCGCGCCTGTGCTGCTGCAGTGCGTAACGCCGGGCCAAACATGCGGGTCGTGAGTGAACCGAAAGTACCCATATCGTAAGGACAGAAATCCGTGTCGCCCAACACCATGTCGATGGATGAAAGCGGGACATCGAGTTCTTCACAGACCATCTGCGCCTGTGAGGTCAGCACGCCCTGTCCCATTTCAATTTTTCCGGAGAAGACAGTGATGCGGCCATTGGTGCCGATTGCCAGATAGGCATTGAAATCTTCCGGATAAACAAATCTGGCGCTCTGTGCCAGCGCCATGAGTGGATTGGCACTGGTCAAAATCACGATGCCACTGCCAAGCTGCTTTAAAAATTCCCGGCGGGTGATGCCCTGTGAACGGTTCATGATGCAGCTCCCGTTTTGACCACGAATTCAATAGCATCAACAATGCGGTTATGCGCGCCGCAGCGGCACAGGTTATGTTCCATATGCGCGATGATGGCCTCGCGCGACGGTTTGGGATTGTCGTGCAGCAGGGCCAGCGCATCGATAAGCATGCCCGCTGTGCAGTAGCCGCACTGCAGCGCACCGTGGTCGATGAAAGCCTGTTGCAGCGGATGGAGTTTGCCGTCTTTGGCCAGACCTTCGACGGTAATGACTTTGGTGCCAGCCAGATGTTTGAGGTCGGTTTTGCAGGAGCGTGTGCTCTTGCCGTCAACCAGAACCGCGCAGGCGCCGCACATACCCACGCCACAGCCGTATTTGGTTCCGGTCAGGTTCATGTCGGTGCGCAGCAGCCAGAGCAGCTTTTGGTCTTCTTCTGCCTCGACGTGGACTTCGCGTCCGTTAAGAGAAAACTTCACCGATATTTTCATGTCAGATATGCCCAATTGATACGCAGTTGATCCTGCGAATTTCTACTATGGACACGCTGGAAATGGGCTTATTGATCAACGTCAATCATGATGACTATGCTTAGTCCTGATTCAGCGCTCATCGGCCAGCGGTGCGACAAAGCCATTCTGATTCGGAAACGGTGATTTGAAAGCCGGCTGCAGTGACTGCCCATATTCGCTGGCCGTGGCGATAAACCCCTGCGCGATCGGACTGACCGGCGCGCCGCGCCGCCAGATCACACCAATATCGAGTGGGGCAATATCTTCCACCAGTGGAATACAGACCAATTGTGTTCCTTCCAGCGACCAGGCGCGAAACAATACCTGGGGCAAAACACAGACGCCATAACCGGTAGCAACCAGACTGCGCACCGCCTCGATGGAACGGGTGCGGGTGATAGAGCGCGGACGGATTCCGATCTTGTTCCACAGATTGCCGGACCCGCGTTCCAGTTCGTCATTGAGCAGCACGATGACGGATTCATTTTTAATGTCTGCAATCGATACACTGGCCTGGTCGGAAAAGGCATGGCGTGCTGATACCCAAAGGCGCCACGGAGTACGCACCAGAACGGCAGTATGAAAGGTATCCCGGTTTTCCAGCGCCGAGGTCGCGGTCAGGGCCACATCCAGTTCCCCGTTGATCAGCTGGTGTTCAATGAAGTGACCGGCATCTTCCATGATTCTGGTGGCCACTTTCGGGAAAGTGCGCCGGTAACGTTCCAGCAGTCCAGGCAGGTAATAACCGGTCAGCGGACTGATGGAGCCGATGACCAGCTCCCCTGAAACCGAATCGGGGCGGGTGGCCAGCGCTTCTTCGGCAGCTGAAATGGAAGTCAGAATCCGTTGGGTATGACGCCAGAATTCGTGTCCGGCGTGGGTCAATGTCATGCCGCGCGCGTGTCTTCTGAACAACAAAACACCCAGATGGGTTTCCAGCCGCTGTATCGATTCAGTAATTGCCGCTTGAGAAACATTGAGGTTCTGCATGGCGACTGAAATTGCCCCGGTTTCGGCAACAGCGTTGAAATATTGCAACGATTTTAAGGTCAGAGACATATTTTGAGCTATTTTGCGACTCGGTTGCCCATCGTAATACGGGTGGGGGACTAGTTGGGTATCGGATAAACCGATAGACAGTATAACTATATCGGTATTTTCAATACAAGCGACATTCCGTATATTCATTTCAAAATCAATTGGAGAGCACTATGAACTTTCTTCCTGTGAAAACCAGTACTGTTTTGTTGGGGCTGACCCTGACCTCGGCTTTTGTCACCGGAATCAGTTTTGCCGATCCGACCCCCAAAGGGGAAGGGCAGCTCGATATCGTGGCCTGGCCCGGCTACATAGAGCGCGGTGAGACTGACAAGGGCTATAACTGGGTGTCGCAGTTCGAGAAAGAAACCGGGTGCATGGTGAATGTCAAAACCGCTGCCACCTCGGATGAGATGGTTTCTCTGATGACCCAGAGCGTGTATGACCTGGTCACCGCTTCCGGTGACGCCTCGCTGCGTCTGGTGGCAGGAGGCAAGGTGCAGGCGGTAGATATCAGCAAGATCAAGGCGTGGGACACCCTCGATCCAAGACTGAAAAAAGCGCCCTGGTATGTAGTGGGCGACAAAACCTATGGCGTGCCGTATCAATGGGGCCCGAATGTGCTGATGTACAACACCGACGTGTTCAAAAAAGCCCCGGATTCCTGGTCAGTTGTTTTTGAACCACAAAATTTACCGGATGGTAAGCCCAACAAGGGCCGGGTTCAGGCTTATGAAGGTGCCATCTATATTGCTGATGCGGCAATTTATCTGAAAGCCAAACGTCCTGAGCTGGGCATCAAGGATCCGTACGAACTGAATCAGGCCCAATACGCGGCCGTACTCGATTTGCTGCGCAAACAGAAACCGCTGATCCATCGCTATTGGCACGATTACAACGTGCAGATGTCAGACTTCAAGAATGAAGGCGTGGTTGCTTCGAGTTCGTGGCCGGTGCAGGTAAATCTGCTCAAGGGTGAAGGCAAGCACATTGCTTCGGCCATGCCCAAAGAAGGTATGAGCGGCTGGGCCGATACCACCATGATGCACGCCAAGGCGAAACATCCGGTGTGTGCTTATGCCTGGATGAACTGGTCACTCAATGACAAGGTGCAGGCACCGGTGGCCGAATGGTTCGGATCAAATCCAGTTACGACCAGCGCCTGCAGGGCCGCCACACCCGGTAACGCCAAGCCCTGTACTACCAACGGTTTTGACCAGTTCGACAAAATCCTGTTCTGGAAAACACCCCAGACCAAGTGCAGTGCGGCCGGTGGCGAATGTGTGCCGTACAGCCGCTGGACCGCTGACTATATTGCCATCATGGGCGGGCGTTAATCGCCACACTTTATAAATTCACTAATTAAGAAGACTAACTTCACCATGCCAGCAACCATCGAACTGCAATCTGTAACGCGCCGCTATGGTGAAGTTCATGCAGTCAATGACGTGTCCGTAACAATTCAGCCGGGCGAGTTTTTTTCCATGCTGGGACCTTCCGGTTCCGGTAAGACGACCAGCCTGCGCCTGATTGCCGGATTTGAATATCCCGACAGCGGCAAGGTGCTACTGAATGGTCAGGACATGACCCGCACCGCGCCGTATGACCGGGATGTCAACACCGTGTTTCAGGATTACGCGCTGTTTCCGCATTTGACCGTGCAGCAAAATGTTGAATATGGCCTGCGCATGCGTGGCACGGCTGCGCGGGAATGTGTCCGCCGCGCCAGAGAAGCGCTCGATCAGGTGGCGCTGTCTGGTTTCAATGAACGCAAACCTTCTCAACTCTCAGGCGGCCAGCGCCAGCGTGTGGCACTGGCGCGCGCGCTGGTGAACCAGCCGTCAGTGTTGTTGCTCGATGAGCCGCTCGGCGCGCTTGATCTGCGCTTGCGCGAGCAAATGCAGATTGAACTGAAAAAGCTGCACAAACAGTTGGGCATTACCTTTGTGTACGTGACCCATGATCAGGGCGAGGCAATGTCCATGTCGGACCGGATTGCGGTGTTTGCCAAAGGCAAAATCGAACAGGTAGATACACCGCGCATGCTGTATCAGATACCGGCCACTTCATTTGTGGCCGACTTTGTCGGTGGTGCCAATGTATTACGCGGCGATTTGGCCAGATCCTGCGGTGCGCAGCACCAGTTTGCAGCAATCCGTCCGGAACAGGTTCAGATTCATGCCGGCACCGTCACTAATCCGGCTGAAGATCAGGTAAGTGTTACCGGTACGCTGGTCGCCATTCAGTTTCATGGCCCATCAAATCATTATGAAGTTGATGTGCACGGGCAGAAGATCAAGTGCGTGATTGCCAATCGCGACGACGTTGAATGGGATTTTGTTCAGGCCGGCCAGACCGTGTCACTGAATTGGAGTCGCCATCTGATGATTTCGCTGGAAAGCTGATGATGAGTGCATCGACATTTCAACCGGTACAGCCGTTGCTCAGAGGCGGTACGCTGTCGGTGCTGTCCAGAAAACTGCACGGGCATGCCAATATCAGCCTGTGGCTGCTGCTCGGACCGCCGCTGCTGTGGTTTGCGGTGTTCTACATTTTGCCGCTGGCTGGGCTGCTCATGCAAAGTCTGTATACCTTCGATGAATTTTCCATGACGGTCAGCCCGGCACTGACCCTGGACAATTTCAAAATGGTGTTTACGGAACCGGCCCATATCGATATTTTGCTGCGCACCTTTTGCACCGCGCTGGCTGTGACCATCGCCTGTGCAGTAATCGGTTATCCGATTTCTTATTATATGGCGCGCTACGCCAGTGGCCGCATCAAAGGGATCATGTATGTCGCGGTAATGATTCCGATGTGGGCCAGCTACATTGTCAAGGCCTACGCCTGGACCGTGATTCTGGCCAAAGAAGGTATCGCCCAATGGTTTATTTCCAGTGTTGGTCTTTCTGACGCGCTTGATGTGCTGCTGAGCGTGCCCGGTATCGGCGGCAGTACGCTGGCCACTTCGCATCTGGGCCGTTTTCTGGTGTTTACCTATATGTGGCTGCCGTTCATGATTCTGCCGATTCAGGCCTCGGTGGAACGCATTTCACCAACACTGATCAATGCGTCGGCTGATCTGGGCGCCACGCCCGGTCAAACCTTCCGCAACGTGATTCTGCCGCTGTCGATTCCCGGTGTGGCGGCTGGTTCGATCTTCACTTTCTGCCTGACTTTCGGTGACTATATTATTCCGACGCTGGTCGGTCCATCCGGCGATTTTCTCGGTACAGCAGTCTATAAATATCAGGGCGCGATCGGCAATGTGCCACTGGCTGCTGCTCTGACCGTGATTCCCGTGATCGTGGTTGGTGCCTGGTTGTGGCTGGCCAAAAGACTGGGAGCATTCGATGCGCTCTGATCTCAACGGCAAACCAACAGCACCGCTGGCGCTCAGAATCATTGCGGGCGGCGGCTTTGTGTTCATGCTGTTTCCGATTGTTGTCATTGCCATGTATGCCTTCAATGATGAAAGCAGTGCATTCAGCTTCCCTCTTAAAGGTTTTACGCTGAAATGGTTTGCCAAAGCCATGGAGCGCGCCGACATGCTGCAGGCGGCATTGATGTCTTTGGAAGTGGCAGCACTGGCGTCCCTGTTTGCCATTGTGCTCGGTACGCTGGCAGCGCTGGCGGTGTACCGCCGTGAATTTACCGGGCGCGACACCGTGCACCTGATGTTCAATCTGCCGATCGCGCTGCCCGGCATCATTACCGGTATTGCGCTGCTGTCTTCGCTGCGGTTGCTGGAGCTCGAGCCAGGCCTGCTGACGATCGTGATCGGACACATCACTTTTTGCGTGGTCATGGTGTACAACAACGTGGTGTCGCGACTGCGCCGTATGCCGCAAAGTCTGATCGAAGGATCGATGGATCTGGGTGCCAACAGTTTTCAGACCTTCCGTCACATTATTCTGCCCGGCATGGCCACAGCGATTCTGGCCGGCGGCATTCTGGCTTTTTCGCTGAGCTTCGATGAAATTATCGTCACCACATTTACCGCCGGCTCGCAGCGCACGTTGCCGATCTGGCTGCTCAATCAGTTAACCAAGCCGCGCGATATGCCGGTGACTAATGTAGTTGGTTTGCTTGTCACTCTGATGACAACGATTCCCATCATCTTCGCCTACCGGTTGACGATGGGAACAGAGGGTGCCGAAGGCGCTGTGAAATAGGCCCAGGTTCTTATTCTTATTTTTAACTTTGACTCACTATAACGACTATGAAAAAACAAACTCTCAGAACCGAACTGTTTATTGACGGCCAATTTGTATCCGGTGATGATGTTGCCGAACAGATTATCAATCCAGCTACCGAAGAGCTGATCTGTGAAGTGCATCAGGCTTCGCTGGCCCAGATCGACCGTGCAGTGGAAGTGGCCAACAATGCCTTTTCCAGCTGGAGCAAGACGCCGCCGCGCGAACGGGCCCGCATGCTGCTCAAAGTAGCTGATCTGATCGAACATAACGGCAAGGAAATTGCGCTGATCGAGTCGACTAACACCGGCAAGCCGTATCAGGCCATGCTCAACGATGAAATTCCAGCGATTGCCGACGTATTCCGTTTCTTTGCCGGCGCTGCCCGCACCATGAGCGGCATGGCCGCCGGTGAATATCTGAGCGGTCACACCAGCATGATCCGCCGTGATGCAATCGGCGTGGTTGCTTCGATCGCGCCGTGGAATTACCCGCTGTTGATGGCGGCCTGGAAGATCTGCCCGGCGATTGCAGCCGGCAATACCATCGTACTGAAACCTTCCGAGCAAACGCCGCTGTCAACACTCAAGCTGGCCGAACTGATGGCTGAAATATTCCCGCCAGGAGTCATCAATGTCGTTTGCGGTCGCGGTGAGCCGGTCGGCGCGCCGCTGATCAACCATAATCTGGTGCGCATGATTTCGATAACTGGCGACGTGTCGACCGGACAGAAAGTACTGGATGCCGCAGCCAGTGGCATCAAGCGTACTCATCTGGAACTGGGCGGCAAGGCACCGGTCATTATTTTTGACGATGCCGACCTGCAGGCAGCGGTGGAAGGGATCCGTACCTTCGGTTACTACAACGCCGGACAGGATTGCACGGCCGCCTGCCGCGTGTACGCGCATAAAAATATCTACGACAAATTCGTCGCCGACTTCAGCGCCGCAGTCTCCACTATTCGTGTTGGTGAGCAGCACGATCAGGGTGTGGAAATGGGGCCGTGCATTTCCGAGCGGCAGCGCGGCCGGGTTGCGTCATTCGTGCAGCGCGCCCAGGAAAATAAACATGTTGAAATTGTTACCGGTGGCAAGGTGGCAAAGCGGCGTGGTTTCTTTTATGAGCCAACCGTGGTTGCGCACGCCAGACAGATGGATGAAATCGTCAGGAAGGAAGTCTTCGGTCCGGTTGTGACAGTGACACCGTTTAACGACATTGATGACGCGATTGCGCTGGCCAACGATTCCGATTTTGGTCTGGCTTCCTCGGTATGGTCACAGGATGTCAGCAAGGCCATGCGCGTGGCTGCGGAACTGCAGTATGGCACGACCTGGGTCAATACCCATTTCATGCTGACGGCTGAAATGCCGCACGGCGGATTCAAAAAATCCGGCTATGGCAAAGATCAGTCCATTTACGCGCTGGAAGAATATACCGTCGCGCGTCACGTCATGATCAAGTTATAGGGTTCGCCATGTCTGATGATTTGATGACTACTGCCGAGCAGGATACCGCGCAACTGGCAGCACTAGGTTACACGGCAACGTTCGAGCGTTCCATGAGCCTGTGGGAAAACTTCTCACTCGGCTTCACCTATCTGTCACCGGTAGTCGGTGTGTATTCGGTATTCGCGCTGGCGATCATGGCCGGCGGCCCGCCCATGCTGTGGACTTACTTGCTGGTCGGTGCCGGGCAGTTGATGGTGTGCCTGGTGTTTGGTGAAGTGGTGTCGCAGTATCCGATATCCGGCGGCCTGTATCCGTGGGCGCGCCGTCTGGTCGGTCCACGCTGGGCCTGGATGGCCGGCTGGGTCTACATGTGGGCGTTATGGACTTCGATCGCGGCAGTTTCGATGGGCGGCGCACCGTTCGTATCCCAGTTGCTGGGGTTTGAGCTGAGTCCGACTACCAATGTTGTGATCGCGATTTCCGCTGTGATGCTGACCACGGTGCTGAATCTGGCCGGAACCCGTTTGCTGGCCCGGGTTGCCATGTTCGGTTTTATCTGCGAAATCGTCGGCGCGATCTGTGTCGGTATTTATCTGCTGGTGTTTGCGCGTCAGCAGAACTTCAGCATTCTGTTCAATACCTACGACTTCGGTCACGGGCTGGGTTATGTGCCGGCGTTGCTGGCAGCGTCGGTTGGCGCAACGTTTTGCTATTACGGTTTTGAAGCGTGCGGTGACGTGGCCGAGGAAACACCCAATCCGAGCCGTGCCATTCCGCGTGCCATGATTATGACGATTTATATTGGCGGAGCTTCGGCCATGCTGGTCTGTCTGGCGTTGCTGCTGGCCATTCCTGATCTGCATGCAGCCATTTCGGGCCAGGATGCTGATCCGGTATCGACCGTGCTCAAGACGGCCTTGGGTGATCTCGGTTTTCGGGTCGTCATTGCCATTGTGCTGGTGTCGTTTTTTTCCTGTCTGCTCAGCCTGCAGGCCGCCGCATCCCGTTTGCTGTATTCGTATGCACGGGACGGAATGATTGTCGGCAGCGGTATGCTGAAACAGATTTCCGAGCGCACCAAGGTACCGGCCAATGCCCTGTTTCTGGCCGGCCTGATTCCCTGCCTGATCATTTACATGGGTCTGCACATGGAACAGGCGGCCAAGACCATTATCGTGTTTGGCTCAATGGGTATTTATGTCTCGTTTCAGATGATCGTGTTCGGCGCCCTGTATGCGCGCAAAAACGGCTGGGTACCATCGGGCGCGTTCAAGCTGGGCAAATGGGCCATGCCGGTCAATATCATTGCGGCGATTTTCGGTCTTGGCGCCATCATCAATCTGGCCTGGCCGCGTTCGCCCACTGACCCGTGGTATCTGAATTATGGAATGGTTTTAACCCTGGCTATCGTCATTGGTACCGGGTTGATTTATATGCTGATAGCGCGTCCTCTGGCTGTCAGTGAAGCTGCAAATGGAAACAGTTAACAGGAATCAGGCAAGAACAAAACAGCAATAAAAAGAAACATGCGTAATGAACGTTTTACCTTTGGATCACTACCAGTGTTAAATCTTAAAACAGGAGAATGTATGAAATCTAAGCAAAAAGCTGTAGAACGGGCTTCAAAGCGAGCTGCACATGGTGTTGCAAATAAGCTGATCCGGTTGGCAGCATTGCCCATGGCAATTACGCTGGCATATTCGGCAGCCAACGCTGCACCATTTGAAACGGACAGCTGGAAAGGTGCCTGGGATACCCAGTTCACTGTGGCGACCGGTATCAGAACCGAAAATCCAAGTACCAGTCAGACTTCACTGGGCAACGGTGCTGAATGGGGTGGCGGAGATTACGGTGATTTGAACTACAAAAAAGGCAATATGTTTTCCGGCCAGTTCAAGATCACCAGTGAATTTTTGGCGACCAACAAAGAAACCGGCATCGACGTGATGGCGCGCGGTACCGGCTTTTATGACCCGGCGGCGGGAAGAACTGATTACATAGAAATGTCCCAGGGCGCAAAAAATCAGATGGTATCGTATTTCCAGTTACTCGATTTGTGGGCCGGGCATAAATTCAGTATCGATGACAATCAGTGGCGTGCGCGAATTGGCTATCAGGCGGTCAACTGGGGTGAGAGCATGTTCCTGTTTGGCGGTATCAATGCCACGGCAGCAGTTGATTATCAAAAATCTCTGATTCCGGGTACACAAATCAAGGAATACATACTGCCGGCACCCATGCTGAATTTGGCAGGTCAGTTGGGCAACGGGTGGAATTTGGAAACCTACTATCAGTTTGTGCAGGTGGTCAATCGGTATCCGGCCATCGGCAGTTACTGGTCTACCGCTAACTATTTCGGCAGAGGTGCAGCCGATGCTCTGTCCTTTAATCCAGGCAACTACAACGCGTTTGGACAAAGCGCCGCTTCATATGCACAGCAATATCTTGGGGCAACCACACCAGTGTCTGAGGCACTGATGAAAACGGCCAATCAGCAAATGTTAGCTCCAGGCAATGCTGCCGGGATGGTTGCTGATCTGGCTCTGCCCAATCAAAATGCCAGCAACCGAGGCCAGTTTGGCCTTGCGGTTCACCATATGGCTGAAGGCTCCGGCGTGGATCTCGGTCTGTACTACCTGAACTACACCGACAAATCACCGGTGTTTCAATATCTGAACGATCCTAATGTTTCCGGTGGTGGTGACCTGCAGGCCAAGTATCTGACCAACCGCAGTCTGTTTGGTGTCAGCACAAACTTCCAGGCCGGTAACTGGGCTATCGGCTCGGAACTGTCCTATCGCCCGAAAGATGCGGTCGCGCTGGTCGGTTGCTTTACGACTCCTGCCCCGCTGGACGCCAATACCAATGCCAATCCGCTGTACAGCTCGGTACCGGGCTCGATCCAGTGCCCTCTGTACAAAGACATGAAAAAATGGGAATGGCACGTAACGGCACAGTCCACACTGACGCCAAGCGACAATCCACTCATCATGGCTGATATTCTGAAAGCACAAAGCGCGACCCTGACCATGGAAGGCGTAGCGACTTACTATCCCGGCGTGACTTCAACCATGTCGCAAAACGTCAACGGAACGACGGTGTACCAGGGTGTTGCGGCAGGTGGCCTGACTTACCTCAATACGGCCGGCATCGTAGATCCGATTGGCACCGCTAAGTCGGGCGGTGCCATTATCGACTTTAACTGGACTTACGACGGCACTCTGGTTTCCGGTTGGCAGTTCACACCGGGGGTTACGTATTACCGCGCTATTTCCGGTTACACGCCGAATCCGGCCGGTACTTATCTGCAAGGCGCACAGTCAGTCAATGCCTACCTCCTGATCAATCAGAATCCGACCACCTGGCAGGCCGGTATCAACTACACCGCCTTCTCCGGTGGTGATGTAACTGGTGCACAGCCTTACAAAGACCGCAACATGGTCGGCGCATTTATTACCTATAACTATTAATTGCCAACACAAGATAAAGAGGGATTAAATATGAAAAAGATGAATCATCAACTGACCATACTGGCAGCAGCAGCGGCATTGCTGGGCTCACTGGTTTCCGCTTACGCCGGTGCTGCTCCGACAGCGGAAGAAATCGCCAAGCTCGGCACCACTCTGACACCGGTAGGTGCTGATCCGTCAGGAAACGCCGACGGCACCATTCCAAAATGGAGTGGCGCAACCAACAAGCCGGCAGGTAGCTGGAAATACGGCATGAACCGGATTGAATCCTGGAGCTACAAGGATGAAAAGCCCCTGTTCACCATTACTGCGGCCAACATGGACAAGTACAAAGAACGTCTGACCCCAGGTCAGATGGCCATGATGGCGGACAACAAGGGTTACGAAATGCGCGTGTACCCAAGTCATCGCGAATGTTCCTACCCTGACTTTGTGCTGGATAACACCAAGAAAGGTGCAACCAAGTCCAAGATAGCAGCCAACGGCTGGGCATTGGCAGAAGCGGATCTGCCAGGTGTGCCATTCCCGCTGGCCAAAACCGGTATTGAGGCGATCTGGAATTACATCATGCGTTACCAGGGTGTCGGGATCTGGTGGCCGGATGCGTACACCACGGTTTCACCAAAACCGGGCACCACTGCCGGTATCGTGACA
>JAYVMW010000041.1:0-31206 GCA_043758755.1 Oxalobacteraceae bacterium | reverse complement strand
GCTGGGATCAGATGACTTATTTCCCATGGGGTAAAAAAGGTACCAATTCACCTGCCAGCGTCAATGGTATTCAGCAGGGCTTCTATTACGGCTTTACTGAACCGGTCGCACTGGCCGGCCAGAAGCTGATTCAGACCTACTACTTCGACAAAGACGTGGAGTCGTTCTACTACTTCACCGGTCAGCGCCGAGTGCGTCGTCTGCCATCGTATGCCTATGATGCGCCGCTCATCGGCTTTGAAAACCAGTACCCGAACGATGGCCTGTTCATGTACTACGGAAATCCGGACCGTTTCAACTGGAAGATCGTAGGAAAGAAAGAAGTCTACATTCCCTATAACGCGTTCCAGTCAGTGGATTTGCGTCACAAGGCGGTAGGGCAGGCACCGTTTGTGGATAATGATGTGCGTCGCTATGAGTTGCATCGCGTGTATGTTGTGGAAGGTGAACTGAAAAAAGATGCCCGTCACAGTGTCTCCAAAAAAGTGTTCTATCTGGATGAAGATACCTGGCTGGCAGCGGCTGGCGAAGATTATGATGCGAACGGAAAGCTGTGGCGTCATAAAGAAGCCGGCGTCATGCCTGCCTGGGAAATCAATGCCTGTGAAAACGCAACGCTGGATTACTACCATGATCTGTCCAATGGTCGTTACCTGACTGACGCGAACGTACTCGGTGGTGGTAAAGACACCAAGTTCCTGTCGGATCCAAGTGAAGACAAACGTTTCAGCATGAACTTCTACACGCCGGAAAATCTGCGTTCAATTTCCGAGCGTTAATCAGTAAACATATCATAGCTCGATAAAAATCCTGCCTCTGCTTGCGTGTGCAGCAGTTGCAGGATTCATTGGATTAAACCTGGGTTTCAAAATGACATTTAAAAAATTTGAAGATTTCATCTTTGGGCACCGTTTGTATGTGCTGATTGCAGCGTTGCTGCTGACAGTGACCATGGCCGTGTTTGCGGTACGCCTGCACATGGACGCCGGCTTTGAAAAGCAGATGCCGACCAATCATGAATACGTCAAAACCTTTCTGGAATACCGTGACCAGCTGTTTGGCGCCAACCGTCTGACCGTTGTATTGAAGGTGCGCGACCCGAAAGGCACGATCTGGACCAAAGATGGACTGGAACGTCTGTATAAAGTAACTCAGGCAGTAACGTACCTGCCTAACATTGACCGTCTGGGCGTGCAGTCGCTCTGGACTCCGAACAGTTTTGTTAACCAGATTACCGAGGAAGGGTTTACCGCCCAGCCCGTCATTCCCGGTACCATCACGATCGACGCGCTCGACAAGGATACGATCAATAAAATTCGCGCTGCCACTTCAGAAGGCGGCTTTATCGGCACACTGGTATCGCATGACGAAACCAGTGCCATGATTACCGCTGAAATTGGCGAAGCCGACAAGGAAGGCAAAAAGCTGGACTACATCGCTTACAACAAGTTGCTGAATGAAAAAATTCGCGGCGTGTTTGAAGACGATAAATATGAAATTCAGATCATCGGTTTTGCCAAACAGATCGGCGATATTTCCGAAGGCGCGTCCTCCGTGCTGGTGTTTTGCATCATCGCGCTGTTGCTGACTGCGCTGGCCGTGTACTGGTACTGCCGCTCGGTGATGCTCACGGTGCTGCCGATCGTATGTTCGCTGACTTCGCTGGTCTGGCAATTCGGTACGCTCAACCTGATGGGCTACGGGCTGGACCCGCTGGCCGTGCTGGTGCCGTTTCTGGTGTTTGCCATTGGTGTGTCGCACGGTGTGCAGCAGATCAACTTCATCGTGCGCGAAATTGCGCACGGTCACCGAACCTACGAAGCTGCGCGCCTCAGTTTCGGTGGTCTGTTTGTGCCGGGCGTGCTGGCGCTGGTGACTGCCATGGTGTCGTTCATCACGTTGTTGCTGATTCCGATACCGATGGTCAAGGAGCTGGCGGTAATTTCATCAATTGGTGTGACGTATAAAATTCTGACCAATCTGGTTTTGCTGCCGGTTGCTGCTTCTTATTTTCATTTCAGTAATGAGTTTGCCGTGAGCTCCATGCTTAAACGCGAACAGCGTTCCGGCTGGCTGCGCGGGCTGTCGCACATTGCCGAGCCGCGCAACGCCACCATTGTGCTCAGCGTTGCTGCCGTGATTTTTGGTGTGGCGGTCTGGCAGAGTCGCGACCGCGTAGTCGGTACCGTGCAGCCGGGTGCGCCGGAACTGCGTGAAGATGCGCGTTTCAACCGCGATGCGGCATCGATTGCGGCTTCTTATGACATGGGACTGGACTGGATGACCGTGGTGTTCCAGTCGCCGCCGGATTCCTGCGGTTCGGTGAATATTGCCAAATACCAGGATGATTTTGTCGCCTCGGTTGAACATATTGACGGCGTCAAAGCGATCAAGAGTTTTGCCGGTGAGCTGCGTTCCTATAATCAGGGTTACAACGAAGGCAGCCCGAAAATGAATGCGGTGCCGCTCGACCCGTCCAACTACGCAGCGCTGGCAACCGAAATTGCGCGCGGTCGTGGCTTTGTCAGTACCGACTGCAGCATGTCGGCGGTGCATATCTATCTGGCCGACCATAAGGCCGTCACGATCAACCGTCTGGTCAAGGCAGTCAAGGCGTTCCGGACTGACTATCCGATGGATGGTGTGAAAATTCGTCTGGCTTCCGGCAATGCCGGTGTACTGGCTGCAACCAATGAAGAAGTCGAGCGCAGCGAATTGCCGATGATGCTCAATGTGTACATCGCCATCGCGCTGTTGGTGCTGCTGGCCTACCGCGATCTGCGTGCCGTGATCGCCTGCTGTCTGCCGCTGACCCTGTCGACCTTTATCGGCTACTGGTTCATGAAGGAATTCAATATCGGTCTGACCGTGGCGACCTTGCCGGTGATGGTGCTGGCCGTTGGTATCGGCGTCGATTACGCGTTCTATATCTATAACCGGTTGCAGATGCATTTGGTGCAGGGAGAAAGTATGCGTGTGGCGCTCGAACATGCAATTCTGGAAGTCGGTATGGCGACCATCTTTACTGCCATCACGCTGGCTATCGGTGTGGCAACCTGGTCGTTTTCGGAACTGAAGTTCCAGGCCGACATGGGCAAGCTGCTGGCCTTTATGTTTGTGGTAAATCTGGTGATGGCAATGACGGCACTGCCGGCCATTGCAGTGATGCTGGATAAAGTGTGGCCGCGCAAAACACCGGTACGCAGCTCTTCACTGTTCAACCATTGAGCCCAGGAAAATAACATGACAAGTACGATGAAAAAAATCTGCAAGGCGCACCTGATGGGTTTGCTGTTGGCAGCATCAGCCTGCGCTGCGCTGGCGCAAGACGTCAAGCCGGCTGCCGTGCCGGCTCCGAAGCAAACGCCTGCCGTCAAGTTGGTCAATGCCGCGCCGGACGGTTTGATACTGGGCGCTGCGCGTGCCGGTAAAAGAATTGTGACAGTGGGGGATCGTGGTGTGATTCTGCTGTCTGATGATCAGGGCAAAACCTGGCGTCAGGCCCAGGAAGTGCCAACCCGCGTCACACTCACGGCAGTGTTTGCCGTAGATGAAAAAAACCTGTGGGCAGTCGGCCACTGGGGCGTGATACTCAAAAGTGTGGATGGCGGTGAACACTGGAGTCTGAACCACAGCGATCTGGAACGCGACCAGCCAATCTTTACCGTGTGGTTTGCCAACCCGCAGCACGGGGTGGCGGCCGGACTGTTTTCTCTGCTGATGGTCACCGACGATGCCGGTCAGACCTGGACCAATGTTAAACTGCCGGTGGCCAGTGACAAGGTGAAGTCGGATCTGAATCTGTTCCAGTTATTCTCGGCAAAAGAAGGCGATGTGTGGCTGGCCGCAGAGCAGGGTATGGTTTATCACAGCGCGGATCAGGGACACAGCTGGGACGTGGTTGCAACCGGTAATATCGGCACCTTCTGGAGTGGGGTGGTGCTGACCGACGGTTCGTTGCTGGTGGGTGGACTGGAAGGCAAAATGTTCAAGAGTTCTGACCACGGCAAGAGCTGGAAACTGAATGCCAATGAGTTGAAGAGTTCGGTGACTTCTCTGTTGCAGCTGCCGAATGGCGATGTGCTGGCACTGGCGCTAGATGGTATTTCCGGTGTCAGTAAAGATGGTGGAGAACATTTTGAGTTGCGGCCGGTACTGGATTCACGGTCATTTACTGCGGCAGTGGTGAATGACAAGAATCAGGCGGTGCTGTTTACTGAGCATGGGATAGTTAAAAACTAGATTCATGGTTGAATCAGAGGGGAATAAGGTGACAGAACTTTATTCCCTTTTTCTTTGGTGCGAGCGACCGGCTTCTTTTCCCTTGCTGTAAAAAATCCTGCAATTGCAGGATTTGTTGTTTTTTGCGAGCAAATTCAGCATTAAATCCTGCAGTCGCAGGATTTACTATTGGGTGATCAGGAGTTATGCCAAAGAATTGTGAATCTGCCATGAGCAACGTTGAGCAGTGGCGCGGCCAAACGCATGTCTGTAGCAGGAGCGCAAAATAAATTGCTGGTGGTGGTTCGCGACGGAAAAATATTTGAACCGGTTGGCGCACAGCCAAGGCATTGCCCTGGCTCCGGCATACGATCTGTTGAGCACCGGTGTTTATCACACGATGGCATTGGCCCACGGGAGAGCAGACTGGCCGGATGTGCAGATGGCCATTGCAATGCCCGATGCGCAGACTTTTGGTGCCGTGACACGCGCATCGTTAATCAGTGCAGGCAAAGTATTGGGCCTGCCCGGAAACATTTGCGAACGAGAGTTGGACCGTATAGCTCATGCTGTCCCACAAGCGCTTGATGGATTGATGCAAGTGATAGAACGCGAGAATCAGAATCTGCCGCAGTCGGTTCAGGCATTTCTGGCTGGTGAACTCAGATTGATACGCACTGTTAAATATGTAGTAGTCCCTTTGATGTGCAGTCTGGTCGAAAAGCACAGTTGAGTCCCCCATTGGCCTGCTCAAATCCAGCCAGCGAGCCGGCAATTTCACTTAGATGTGTCGCTTTTTGTTTTGTCAACACGAATTTTCATGAAGGTAGTAATTAATCGCGGCCAGCGCAACCAGCGCGGTATGACTTTTTGCCAAAGCACTCCGTTACCCAATCCAATTTCTCTGACTGCCAAATTTCAAACAAATTCATGCATGGAAAATGTCGGGCATATTTGTTGACAACTACCGTCTGACCGTTGGTAAATTTACTTAAAGGGATTTCACGTAAATTGGGGATATTCAGCACTGTGCGCCTTGAGTTTCGAAAAGAACAGTAGTTCAATATTCATGTTCTGTAGTTCCGGTTCAATCAGATATCGATTCAGAATGTGAAAATGATTCAGAGTCGGTTTGTTGTTCGATTGATTCGGTCCGAAGTATTTATATCATCGAGAAATATACAAGGAGAGAATATGCCCACCAACACGACTACCCCCAAGACTGTATGCAGAGCCATTACAGACTTTGTCGCAACGCAAAATTGGGAAGCTTTTGTGGAAATCGGCGGCGATTATCGTGCACAGCAAAATTCAACGTCGAGTATTCAAAAGTTTATAAATTGGCTGGCACAATGTTTTGACCGGGACTATGTCACCCGGACGTTATCGGAAGTTAACTATAAAAAGGATTTACTATGAATTTAATGCTTGGACGAACCTTGACCAATAACTCAGAATGGGAAATCGAGAAAATGCGAATTCGAAATGACACCAGCGAAGATTGTGCGCCGGGAATGAGCAGTTTAAATCAGACTGCAATGGCTCGGCGTTGCATTAATGGGATTTATCCCGCCGCAGCGAACTTATCCAGTGGCGCTGCATTTGCAGGTGCGATGGTACTTACCGCTTTTGATCTTGGCGTGGGATACAGGCTACTTGTCGGCGGAGTGACAATGGGTCTAATAGCTTTTGGTACATTTTGTTTTTGGCGTTTGACTTGTTGCTCCACCAATAAAACTCACCCACCCCTGCTTCGAGCGACGGACGTAGTTTAAAAATTGGCACACTGAAAGTTATCTTCCAGTTTTATTCCACCGTCATCCATCTTTTAATTTTGAAATTGATGCTGCATCGATAGAAAATAATCACCGATTTTTCTGCTTCGTTTTGGTCAGCTCGATGAGAAGCGTCGGCCGATGAAGCTTCACAAATTCACAGGGCATTTGTGTCAAAGCCTGTGTAACGAAGTTCAAGTTAAACCGGCTTCATCAATCCCGGTAAAAACGTCGCAATAATCCCCGCCAGCGGAACTCACAAGGTTTGAACTTGCCAGACCAGTCCGTCGCCCAATTCAAATTTTTGCCCACCATATCTCAAGAATTTTTATGCATGGAAAATGTCCGGCATCTTTGCCTGACTGTTGGTAAATTCACTTAAAGGGATTTCACGTAAATGTGGGATATTCGGCATTTTTCGGCTTGAATTTATACAAGAATAGTAATTTAATAACTATGCGCTGAGAATTGTCAGTGAAATCATCGTCAAAGGAGTGAGTATGTGTCCACAAAGTAACCAACAATTGGTGTTAGATATTAAATCGATTAAAGGGCCAAAGGAACCAGTGGCAATAACATCCCCTCAAGTATCTGTGCCACAACCGCGCAACTTAGACCAAACTGCAACGAGGTGCTGTTTTTGGAAATCAGCTGCCGGTTGCATTAACAGCCTCTATCACACCGCCGGCAATATATCTTTAGGTGGTGCTTTTGCAGCTGTAGCGACCTACACTGTGACAGATCTCGATGATAGACAAAAGGATGCAGTGGGTGGATTAACAATGGGTCTAATTTTTTTAGGAGCAATTTGTTTCTGGAACCTGACCTGCTGTCCCCAGAAAGCACAAAAGCCAATTTCTGAAGGTACATATTCAGGATTTCAAAGTATGTCTGAAAGAGGCGAATACCAAAAATCTGATGCCGAAACTGACGAGTCAGACATCATTTAGAAAAATATTTTTTGCGCAATTCAATCCGCCACATATTCACTATTCAATGATCAACCAAAGGATAAAGCCATGTCTAATGACATTACACCCAGAACCGTATGCCGAGCATTTTCTGGTCTGGTTAAAGGAAAAACATATGAGTCATTTGTTCGAATTGGTGGCGACTATCGTTCAGCGCAAAATTCAACTTCTTATATTCAGCAATTTGTAAACTGGCTGGCACAATGCATTGATAAGAATTTTGCGGGTCGAACATTGTTGGAAGTTAACTATAAAAAAAAGGCGCTGAGTGAAAGTTTCCTATCTGTGGCAAAGGAAATATTAAAAGCCAAATTCGACGACAACAACACGGTTAATATCAATTTTAAGATTGGCAATGAACCACTTGAAATCGTCTCATATCCCGACGATTCTGGCAGATTGTATGTTCGGCACTTATGGCATGACCAAGAGCTGATTGGAATCAATCTGTCGACGCTAAAAAAACTTTTGTTGACTGAATATATTCGACTGAACAGACTTGATGAGGGAGGAACGCAGCAAATTAATCTCGTCGAATTCGACCTCACCGGACTTGATCTTCGAGATATGGATTTCAGAAATTGCTCATTGCCTGATTTGGTAGACTGCAGATTAAATGATATCGATTTTGACCTGGCAACCACGTTCAAGAAAAGGCAAAGGTGTGACATTAGCGGTGTACACAGTTGCAGAAGATAGAGCTATCGAAAGTGCTGATCCCATCTCTTCAAATTCCAAACGAGATTTCTCTTTAGCCGCACAGCCATTGGGACTGAACCTATTTCATCAGATGAGAACTTCTGAGGAAAACCATAAAATCAAGTTAGCCATTAAGAGAGCACTGGTTTCGTCGGATTGTGATCCAGCAGTGAAAATAAAAATATTTGAAAATATGATGAATGTTGAAAAAAATATTCAAAATGAACGACGCGAACGTTGCGAAACCCCAATCGACATCTCCTACGTCAAAGAAATAAATGTGTTACTGGATGAAATTCGGAAATCTGGAAATCGGATCATTTTGGATTTCGTAGATTTTACCAATGTCAATATTAAAAATTTGGACTTGAGCAATGCCTCTTTTGTGTCAGCGAAGTTCAATTGCATGGAAATGGAATATGTTGTGTTTTGCAACACGGATTTTAGCTCCGCGCGCTTTAATTCCTGTGAAATTCGCGGCTGTCATTTTATACAGACTGTGTTCAGTATGACGGTGTTCATGAAGTGTTCATTTGTAAGAGGGTTGTTAAGTAACGTCACTATATATAAAAGCCGGTTCTACGATACGAATTTTGATCATGTTTTGGTGCCGCAGTTAAAATCTGACGATGCACAGCTGCGGAAGAAAATTATGGACAGTGAAGTCTGTGATCTGACGAACATTCGTACTGATCCCGCCAAAAGTGATCCTTCCATACTCGAATTTTATGAATTAGGCGGGCGAATGGAATTGGGTTTTTTGAAAGATAAATTCGTCAAAAGTTTGAATTTCAGACATACAAGCGGCGATTCGCAAATCAGTTCAATATTGATTTTACGTACCTCATTGGCAGTCAGCGAAGCTGTTCCTGAATTACCAGGTATTGTCGCTGAACTGATCAGTCAATATGCCTGCGAGGACAGTGTATGGGCTGAGCAGCCATTGAAAACGGATTTCCGTACAGTCATCGACAACGAAGAAAATCAAACCATCAGATCAGCGATCAAGAGAGCGCTCGCCTCGCCTGATTGCGATCCTAAAATAAAACGATCCGTTTTTAAAAACATGATGGATTTTACTGAGAACCTTAAAAATATAACTTACTCTGAGTTTAATTTAACGGACCGGGAAAAACTTGGTGAGAACGGTTACATTCAAGTGATCAATGAATTGCTTACTGAAATGCGAACGGAAATAAGTCAGATAATTTTGGATGGCGCAGATTTTAGCGGCGTCAATTTAAGTCATCTGAATTTGACTGGTGCATCGGCTGTTTCGACAAGATTTAGTTCCATGAAAATGGAATATCTGGTTTGGAAATGTGGCGATTTTTCAGGCGCTCAGTTTAATGACGTGAATATCCTGCAATGTCGATTTAAGGATTCTATTTTTAATAAATCAATTTTTAGAAGTGCGTGTTTCTATCTGACGGAACTTACAAATGTTCAAATGTGCGGTGTTGAATTCCAAAAAACAAAATTTGATGGCGCCTTTGCGAATCGGATCGTGACAGATGACCGGATATTTAAACAAATAATAGTGGATCATGAAATTACACTTTTTCAATTGGCGCACACTTATCCCGATCCTGAATTTTTCAAAAAATCATTGTCCGCACAATTGATATTGCAATACGCTAGAGAGGAAAGTACCCAATCCGTGAATTTTTTGGCCTGCGAATTTACTACTAAAAGATTGCAGCCAAAAAGATCTGGGATGTTTACGAATTTTCGGTTGTTAGGACGTTAATACAAACTGTTCGTTATTCCGGTATCCAACAACCCTCGGATCGAAAAGCGAAGTAGCATCGGTCAGTCAATTAATCGAGAAAAATATGGTCGGAACTTTTTTAACCGACCCGCTTCCTCAAATCCGGCAAAAACGCCGCAATAATCCCCGCCAGCGGTATCCAGGCCGTAATCTGATACACCGCCGTAATCCCGTACCGGTCCGCCAGATTACCAATCAGCGCAGCACTGATGCCGGCGATACCAAACGCCAGTCCGAAAAACAGTCCCGAGATGGTGCCGATGTGTCCGGGCAGCAGTTCCTGCGCGAACACAAGTATCGCGGTAAAGGCCGACGCCATGATCAGGCCAATGATGAAAATGCACACCATGGTGGCCTGCAGTTCCAGATGCGGCAGGGCCAGTGTGAACGGTGCGCTGCCCAAAATGGAAAACCAGATCACGCGTTTTCTTCCGACCCGGTCACCGATCGGTCCACCCGCAAACGTACCCAGCGCGACCCCGGCCAGAAATACAAACAGCATCAGCTGTGAGCGTTGCGCGCTCAAGCCGAAGCGTTCGATCAGATAAAACGTGAAGTAACTTTGAATACTGGCCATGTACAGATATTTGGTGGTGACCAGACCGATCAGCACCAGCAGTGCTATTGCGGTGTTGCGGTTGGATAAAGGCTGCACGCGCAGATGGGCGTGATGTTTAGTGGCCTGATGGCGTTGTGCGG
Organism: Oxalobacteraceae bacterium; assembly: GCA_043758755.1. Taxonomy (GTDB): domain Bacteria; phylum Pseudomonadota; class Gammaproteobacteria; order Burkholderiales; family Burkholderiaceae_D; genus Solimicrobium. Next base: position 21,070 of record JAYVMW010000041.1, on the reverse strand, counting down.
CCCAGTCACTGACATGCCACAGCACCACACTGGCCAGCAGCGCCGCCAGTCCGAACCAGGCCACACTGGACTGGCCAAGCGGAATTACGATCAGTGCGGCCAACAGCGGACCACTGGCACTGCCGGCGTTGCCGCCGACCTGAAATATCGATTGCGCCAAACCATGCTGGCCGCCGGAAGCCATGCGCGCCACGCGTGAAGACGAGGGATGAAAAATCGCTGATCCGGTGCCGATCACAGCGGCAGCCAGCAGCAGCAACGGGAAGGTACCGGCCTGGGACAGCAGCAGCAAACCGGTCAGATTGAAACCCATGCCCATCGACAGTGCGTGGCGCACCGGGTGCCGGTCAGTAAAGTAGCCGATCAGCGGCTGCAGGATCGATGCGGTGATCTGGTAAGTCAGGGAGATCATGCCGATCTGGGTGAAGCTCAGGTGGTAACTGCCTTTGAGGATCGGGTACAGCGACAGGATCAGCGACTGCATCATGTCGTTCAAAAAATGCGCGCTGCTGATGGCAGCGAGTATCCGGTATTTGGTGCTCTGGGTGTCGGTAGTGGTGGAATTCATAACAGCTCGGTCAGATCGGATCCGCAATGATAGGTGTATTTGAGATTTCTGTCTTGGCACGCAGAAACGATCAATTCAGACCTGAAATTTTACTTAAACCTGCTAAGTTGAATAGAGTGCCGTGCGCGGCTTCGTCACGAACTCAATAAAGTTGGCAAGGAGGCATTATTTTGCAAAAGCTTTTCAGATTATCAGCATGCTGGTGGTACTGGTGCTGGGCGCAGCGCTGTTTTATACCATGCGCCGTCAGTTGAGTCTGCCACTGCAACAGGTCATGCAATCAGCCAAAAATATCGCCAACGGTGATTTGAGTACCCCGATCAAAGTGGACCGCATTGATGAAATCGGTCAGCTCGTCGATGCGATCAATGGCATAGGCAAGGGCCTGTCGGGGGCCGTGCAGTCGCAGCAGGAAATTCTGAAAGCGGCCAACAGCGGCAATTTTGAATCGCGTATTGATCTGACCGGCCTGAACGGTTTTCAGCCCGACCTGGCCAACGGGATCAACCAGCTCATCACCACTACCGGCAATGGTGTGTCTGATGTGGTGCGCTGTCCGAGGGCGACCTGTCCAAGACAATTGACAAGCCGTATGAAGGCGCATTTGCCGAACTGAAAAAATACACCAACAATACCATCGCCAAGTTGTCGCAGGTAATCGAAGGGCAGCAGCGCGTGGTGGCCTCTGCCAATCGCGGCAATTTGAGCGTCCGTATCGATCTGAACGGTCTGAATGGCTTTCAGAAAGAGATGGGTCAGGGTCTGAATCTGCTGGTTGCCACCATTGGGGCCGGAGTCTCTGACGTGGTGCGCGTGATGGGGGCGCTGTCGGACGGTGATCTGTCGAAAACCATTACCCAGCCATATGAAGGTTCGTTCAATGAATTGAAAACCTATACCAACAATACCGTGGGCAAACTGTCGCAGGTGATAAGCCATGCAGCAAAACGCGGCGGCGTCGGAACAACTGGCGGCCACGTCGGAAGACATGTCCGGACAGACCGAACAGTTGTACAGTCTCATGCGTTTCTTTAAATTGAATCCGGAATCTGCGCTGCGTAATGTCAAGGTTAAAAAAATTGCCGCATGGTGACGTGTCTGGCGATTGAATAAATGCATTGACACGCGTCTTCAATATAAATGATAATCATTCTCATTTAAATATGAGGGTGGTTCCCATGCCTGTCAACATTTCCGCGCCACTTACCGTCCAAACCCGTGTTATTCCAGTGCAACCAGAGGATATGGCCGATCGGCCTCCGACATTGCGATTTGTCATTGCGTTCTTTACCGGATACAAGGAAAAAATATTTTTGGTCGGGGTTGTCGCGATTCTGGCTGGTATGGGACTGGTTGTCGTGGATTTGTTGACGGCTGGTGTGGTCGCGCCTTTTACTGCTCAGCTCACTGTCGGACTGTTTTCGTTTGGCGCCTCCGCCATTGGGGCCAGTGTTACGGCAAAATTTATGAGTGGAGAGCAGATTGGCGAAGCTAAAGACAAGGAGGGGTCAGGCGATCAGAAAAAATTGGTCAGGCCCCGAGGTAAACGTTGTAGCCGGGCCTTCCAGAAACACCCTCCACATGCAGGAAAAGTGACCTTGATCGATACTGAAAAGGAAGCGCGCCGGTCTGCGACCTGAATTCAACGTTATTCGACGCCGTGCGCATGCAGCCAGTCGATACAGCGTTTCCAGCTGTCCTTGGCTTCTTCCGGCATGTAGCTTGCACGATAATCAGCGTAAAAGGCGTGACCGGCTTTGGGGTAAATCATGAATTCAGACTGACTGGACCCTTTGGCCAGCGCATCCTTCATCTGCTGAATCGATGCCGCAGAAATGCCCGGATCCTTGCCGCCGTACAAACCGAGTACCGGTGTGGTTAAAGTCGCTGCAATATCGATCGGATTGGTCGGGCTCAGCGGCGTCGGCGCGCCATCGGGCACCAGCCGGCCGTACCAGGCAACCGCCGCTTTTATTTTGGGATTGTGTGCGACATACAGCCAGGCAAAGCGTCCGCCCCAGCAAAAGCCGGCCACCGCAATTTTTTCCGGATCGCCGCCATTGCGTTTGGCCCATTCAACGATGGCATCCAGATCGCCGATGACCTGCTCGTCAGGGACCTTGGAGATAACGGCCTTCATCAATTCCGGCACGGTGAAGTAGTCGGCCGGTTCGCCCTGGCGTATGAATAATTCGGGAGCCACCGCCAGATAGCCCAGTTTGGCAAAACGGCGCACCACGTCAGCAATATGTTCGTGCAGTCCGAATATCTCGGAGATCACCACAACCACCGGCAGATTGCTTTTGTCTTTGGGCTTTGCCATGTAGACAGGTACCGGCTGTCCGCCAATATCGAGCGAAAATTCGCCTTCGGTCAAGCCTGCGGGGTCGGTTCTGATCACGGTTTTGGCGCAGATCGGTCCGGCGGCAACAGCAAACCCAAATCCTACTGCAGCTTTAATAAAATCGCGGCGTTCAACGACACCGCTCTCATTAGCCACCAGACTGTCTGTATTGGATTGCATGTATTGGTCTCCCGACATTCTTTATATTGCATTTGAACAATTGGTAATTTTTAAACGTATTATTACCACAAGTCATTATTTTTTGCACCAAATTTCGTGCGCGATGTTGGCTGTTTGAACCAATTCGGAGTATTACGACCAAAATCGTAATCAGGCGATGCCGGCAACTGGGCAGATAAACAGGATCGCCAAGCTATGGTCAGACGGCAATGGCGTCGGGCAACATGGATACGCCCGGCAGGTCACAATTCAGAATTACCTGCTGCACAGCAGTGATGGCAGCGGAGCGGGTAAAACTTTTGCGCCAGACCAGTGCCACCTGGCGACTGGGTTGCGGCGCATTGAAGGGGATATGACGCAGCATGCCATCGGCACTGACCGGATTGGGTGCAGAGGCCTTGGGCAATACGGTGATGCCAATGCCGGAGGCCACCATATGGCGGATGGTTTCGAGCGAAGAACCTTCAAAGGTGCGGGCAATGCCGTCGTCGCTGGTGGCAAAGCGCGCCATTTCCGGACAGACTTCCAGCACCTGATCGCGGAAGCAGTGGCCATTGCCCAGCAATAGCATGGTTTCATTTTTGAGTTCGTCAGCATCAATGCCGCTGCGGTTGGCCCATGGATGCTGATTCGGTACGGCGACCACGAACGGTTCGTCGTAGATCGGCAGGGTCATGAAACCGTTTTCTGGCAGGGGCAGGGCGACAATGGCGGCATCGAGTTCACCCTGACGCAGCAATTCCAGTAACCGGGTGGTGAAATTTTCCTGTAACACCAATGGCATTTTGGGTGCATGGGCAATCATGCCCTTGACCAGCGTCGGCAACAGATAGGGCCCGATGGTGTAGATCACGCCCAGTCTGAAAATGCCGGCCAGCGGATCGTTGTTCTGTTTGGCGATTTCTTTGATGGCGGCGGTCTGTTCCAGCACATGTTCGGCCTGCGCGACAATCTGCGCGCCGATTGGGGTCGTGCTGATTTCGGTGCCGCCGCGTTCGAACAGGATGACGCCAAGTTCATCTTCGAGTTTTTTTATGGCAACGGATAAGGTGGGTTGAGCTACGAAGCAGGCTTCAGCGGCATGGCCGAAGTGTCGGTGACGTGCGACGGCGACGATGTACTTGAGCTCGGTGAGTGTCATCTTTGCTGTCCCTGCGTGGTTTTGGATTTGTTTTTTGTTGGAGGTTGGGAGAGGTCGAATTGAGCTTACTTTACCTGATATTTTTGCAGAATTACAGATATCTTTTTGCAGTTTGTGTTTCAGGCAATTGGCTCACTGTCACGGGATCAGGTTGCCGGTTGGCAGTCAGTCTGCATTACACCCGCAGATATTCTTCTTTGCGGTTCATCCAGCGCAGTAAATGTGCTTCTACTACCTGACTGGAATCGGGCAGGGTGTTGTTGAGCAGGGCATGGGCCAGGTTGCGCGCCTGGTCCACCAGATGCAGGTCGGTTTCCAAATCAGCGAAACGTAACATGGCTTGACCGGCCTGGCGGGCACCGAGGAATTCGCCGGGGCCGCGGATTTCCAGGTCCTTTCTGGCAATTTCGAAACCGTCGGTGGTAGCGCGCATGGTCATCAGGCGCTGTCTGGCGATCTGGCCCAGCGGGGCTTGATACATCAATAAACACACGCTGGCTGCCGTGCCGCGACCGACCCGCCCGCGCAGCTGGTGCAGTTGCGACAGGCCGAATCGTTCGGCGTGTTCAATGACCATGAGCGAAGCATTGGGCACATCGACGCCGACTTCGATCACAGTGGTGGCGACCAGCAGCTGAGTGGCGCCGGAAATGAAATCGGCCATGACCTGCTGTTTTTCTACCGGTTTCATGCGCCCGTGTACCAGACTGACGGTCAATTCAGGCAGTGCTTCCTGCAGCATCTGATACGTATCGGTGGCGGTTTGCAGTTGCAGGGTTTCGGACTCTTCGATCAGGGGACAGACCCAGTAAATCTGGCGACCTTCGGCTGCGGCAGCGCCGACCCGTTCGATGACTTCGGCGCGCCGTTCCTGGTCAATAACGCGTGTCATGATCGGACTGCGCCCCGGAGGAAGTTCATCGATGACTGAAATTTCCAGATCGGCATAGTACGTCATGGCCAGCGTGCGCGGTATCGGTGTGGCGGACATCATCAGCTGATGCGGGATCAGGTTGTTGTTGCCCTTGTTGCGCAGGGTCAGGCGCTGGTCCACGCCGAAGCGATGCTGTTCGTCAACGATCACCAGCCCAAGCCGGGAAAAAATCACATCCTCCTGAATCAGCGCGTGCGTGCCGATAATCAGCTGTGCCTGACCGGATTCAATTTTTTCGCGGGCGGCCTGTTTTTCTTTTTTCTTCAGACTGCCGGTCAGCCACACTACGCAAATGCCCAGCGGCTCGAGCCACGCAGCGATTTTGCGGAAATGCTGGTCAGCCAGAATTTCGGTCGGTGCCATCAGTGCGGCCTGATAGCCGCTGTCGATGGCCTGTGCGGCAGCCAGTGCAGCGACGATGGTTTTGCCGCAGCCGACATCGCCCTGCAGCAAACGCTGCATCGGATGCGGCGCGGTAATGTCGTGCCGGATTTCAGCCAGTACGCGCTGTTGCGCGCCGGTCAGGGCAAACGGCAAATTGCCTGAAAATGCTTTGGATACGGCACCAACTGTCTTCAGACTGGGGGCGGCTTTTGTACGCCGGGCAAACTGGGCGCGTTGCAGTGAGAGCTGCTGGGCCAGCAGTTCATCAAACTTCATGCGCTGCCAGGCCGGATGGGAGCGGTCTTCGAGGCTGGATTCATCAATGTCGCAAGGCGGATTGTGCAACAGCCTGACCGCAGTGTCGAAGTCGATCAGGCCGAACTGTTCACGTAACGCCGGGGTCAGGGTATCGGCTGTATTGATGCTGTGCAGGGCCGAGCGGATTTCGCGCCGCAGTATGGTTTGAGAAACACCTATTCCGGCATGGTAAACGGGTGTGAGCTGGGTCGGCAGTGGGGTCGTTTCATTGACGATTTTGTATTCCGGGTGCACCAGTTCCGCCCCAAAAAAACCATGGCGGATTTCTCCGCGCGCCCGTACCCGGGTGCCGACTGAGAGCTGGGTAATCTGGCTACCGTAAAAATTAAGAAAGCGCATCACCAGCTGGCCGGAGTCGTCAGCGATAGTAACGACTAACTGGCGGCGCGGCCGGTACGCCACGTCACAGACCGTCACGACACCTTCCACCTGCAACGCCTGCCCGCCACAAAAAGACGCTTGCTGGATCGGGGCAATTTCAGTTTCATCGACATAGCGCATGGGCAGATGCAAAACATAATCCATTTCTGAGCGCAACCCGAGCTTGGCCAGACTGGCTTGCAGCTTGGTTACTTTGGGCAGCGGTTTTTTGTCGGTAGCAGCAGCTGGCATATCGGAATTGGTCGGGAAAGCGTAAAATGGCGCTCCTGCCATGCGGTAAGGTAGCCGATAACTTAGCACGTTACTGTATTTTTATACAGTGATCTGTGCAATTAACCAACACCGCCTGATCCCAACGCGTTCAACAACGCGCCAGAAAATTAAAAATATGCATCAAACCTACACCCTCTCCGATTTCAATTTCGATTTGCCGCAAGAGTTGATTGCCCAGACACCTCTGGCCAAACGCAGTGCGTCGCGCCTGCTGCAGGTGGATGGCAATACACTCACCGACAGTAATTTTGAAGCACTGGTCGACCAGTTAAAGCCGGATGACGTTCTGGTCTTCAATGACACCAGGGTCCTGAAGGCGCGTTTTTTTGGGATCAAAAACACCGGTGGCAAAGTGGAAGTTCTGGTGGAACGGGTCTTGAGCAATACCGCTGACCAGCACATGGTACTGGCCCAGATCAGAGCCTCCAAGTCCCCTGCGCAAGGCAGTACCATCAAACTGGCGGACGCCTTCGAAGTAACGGTAGGAGAGCGGGAAGGGGAGTTCTACCAACTGCAGTTTCCCGGCGACGTGTTTGAATTGCTGGAGCAATACGGCAGACTGCCGCTGCCACCGTATATTGAACATGCTCCGGATGCCTATGATGAGACCCGCTATCAGACGGTCTACTCCAAAATCCCGGGCGCGGTGGCCGCCCCGACCGCCGGGCTGCATTTTGACGAAGCGTTGCTGGAAAAATGCCGCATCAAGGGCATCCGCTTCGCCTATGTCACACTGCACGTTGGTGCGGGCACCTTCCAGCCGGTACGGCATGAAGACCTGTCCAAACATGACATGCACAGCGAGTGGTACAGCGTGAGCCCGGCAACCGTAGATGCAATTTTGCAGGCGCGCGGTGCCGGGCGTGACGTCATCGCAGTCGGTACCACCAGCCTGCGCGCGCTGGAATCCGCCTCCCAGTCCGGCACGCTGCAAGCCGGTAACGCCAACACCAGATTGTTCATTACACCCGGGTATGAATTCAAAACGGTTACCCGTCTGGTTACCAATTTTCACCTGCCCAAATCGACCCTGCTGATGCTGGTATCCGCGTTTGCCGGGGTCGCAGAAATCCGCGCTGCCTATGCGCATGCCATTGCGGAAAAATACCGTTTCTTCAGTTACGGTGACGCCATGCTGCTCACCAATCAATCCAGGAAAGACGCTTAAATGCTCGATTTCAAACTCATTAAAAAAGATCCGCACAGCGCCGCGCGGCGTGGTCAGGTGACGGTCTATCACGGCGTCATCCAGACCCCGATTTTCATGCCGGTCGGAACCTACGGTTCAGTCAAAGCCATGTCGCCGCTGGAACTCAGGGAAATCGAAGCGCAGATCATTCTGGGTAATACCTTCCACCTGTGGCTGCGCCCCGGTCTGGAGGTCATCAAAAAATTTGGCGGTCTGCACAAATTCATGGGCTGGGACCAGCCAATACTGACCGATTCGGGCGGCTTTCAGGTGTTCTCGCTGGGTGCCATGCGCAAGATCAGTGAAGAAGGTGTCAAGTTCGCCTCACCGATCAACGGCGAGCGGCTGTTCCTGTCGCCTGAAATCTCGATGCAGATTCAGCGTGTACTGAATTCCGACATTGTCATGCAGTTCGACGAATGTACCCCGTACGAAATTGACGGACGTCCGGCCACCGACCTGGAAGCCGCCAAGTCGATGCGCATGTCATTACGCTGGGCCAAACGCTCGCTGGATGAATTCAACCGGGAAGAAAATCCGAATGCCCTGTTCGGCATTGTGCAGGGCGGTATGTACACCCATTTGCGTGACGAATCACTGGCCGGTCTGGAAGAGCTGAATTTCGACGGTGTGGCCATCGGTGGCCTGTCGGTCGGCGAACCCAAGGAAGAAATGCTGCGGGTACTGCAGCATGTTGGCCCGCGCCTGCCGCACAACAAGCCGCATTACCTCATGGGGGTTGGCACACCGGAAGATCTGGTGGCCGGTGTGACTAACGGTATCGACATGTTCGATTGCGTCATGCCGACCCGCAATGCGCGCAATGGCATGATGTTTACCCGGTTTGGCGATATCAAAATCAAAAATGCCCGTTACAAGGAAGATACCGCGCCTCTGGATAGCACCTGCAGTTGCTATGCCTGCAAAAACTTTTCGCGCGCCTATCTGCATCATTTGCATCGCACCGGCGAGATTCTGGGTTCGCGCTTAAACACCATACACAATTTGCACTATTACTTGGAATTAATGCAAGAAATGCGCAATGCGTTGGATGGCGACACATTTTCTGCTTTTGTTGTGCAATTTCATGCAGATAGAGCACGAGGGATATAGCCATAATGCTAGAATAGCCAACTTTATTTAATCGGGGCTCGCCAGATTGCTTTAAAAATAACGATTGGGCCTCATATCAAGTTTTTGCAAAATATCACACGAGGGAATTATGTTTATATCGAACGCTTATGCTCAAACCGCCGGCGCTACCGGCATGGAAGGTAATCTGATGAGTTTTTTACCTATCGTCATGATGTTTGTAGTTTTGTATTTCCTGATGATACGCCCGCAAATGAAACGTCAAAAAGAGCAGAAAGCCATGATGGACGGCCTGAAAAAAGGCGATGAAGTCATCACCTCAGGCGGTCTTCTGGGCAAGATCACCAAAGTCACTGATAACTACGTTAACGTAGAAATCGCAGCCAATACCGAAGTGGTGGTTCAGAAAAGCGCAGTGACCATGCTGCTGCCAAAAGATTCAATCAAAGCGATTAACTGACAGTCGATTCAATAAAAAAGCGGGGAACTTCCCCGCTTTGCTGTTTTCAATCCCCGGTTTTTTATTAATGTAGTATTTAAATTTGTTTATCATGAATCGTTATCCCGTCTGGAAATACGTCGTTATCCTGATCGCATTCGTGTTCGGTGCCCTGTACACTCTGCCGAATTTTTACAATTCTTCGCCCGCCCTGCAGATCAACAGTGCCAAATCGACCGTGAAAGTCGATTCCGGCATGCAGTCGCGCATTGAAGATGCCTTGAAGGCAGCCAACGTGGCCAATACCGGACTGTTCTATGAAGTCAACGGCTTGCAGGGTACGGTAAAAGCGCGCTTCACTGATCCGGATAGCCAGTTCAAAGCCAAGGAAGTACTGGAAAAAACACTGAACCCCGATCAGACCGATCCTTCGTACAGCGTCACGTTCAATTCTTTGTCAAATACACCGGCCTGGCTGCAAAGCATGCACGCGCTGCCGATGTTCCTCGGTCTGGATCTGCGCGGTGGTGTGCATTTTCTGATGCAGGTTGATACCGCCGGCGTACTGAACAAACGCCTGCAGGGTATGCAGGCCAGTATTCGTACCGCCTTGCGCGACAAGGATATCCGTCATACCGGTATCGAACGTGCTGACAACCAGATCAATATCAGATTCGCCGACGAAGCATTGCGCGCCAAAGCGAAGGTCCTGATCATGGATCAGCAGCGCGATGCCGACGTAGTTGAATCCGCTCCCGGTGCCGACCTGATGCTCAGCGTAACGCTGAAACCGGCTGCGCTGCAACAGGCCAAGACCGACGGCGTGAAACAGAATATTGCGACCCTGTCCAAGCGGATCAATGAGCTCGGTGTGTCCGAACCCATCATTCAGCAGCAGGGTACTGACCGGATCGTGGTGGAACTGCCGGGCGTGGTGGATGTGGCGCGTGCCAAGGACATCATCGGCCGCACCGCAACGCTGGAAGTGCGCATGAAAGATGAATCGATTCTGGATGGAACTGACGCAACTGCAACCGTGCCGTATGGTTCGGAGCTGTTCAAAGTCGGCCGCGGTGCACCGGTGATTCTGTACAAGGATCCCGTGCTCACCGGAGAATACATTTCCAGCGCCTCAGCCAGCTTTGACCAGCATCAGCAACCGGCCGTCAGTATTGATCTGAACGGCGACGGCGGACGCAAGATGCGCGACGCCACACGCGGCAAGATCGGCAAGAAAATGGCCATCGTGCTGTTTGAAAAAGGCAAGGGCGAAGTGCTGACCGTGGCCACCATTCAGGCTGAACTGAGTTCTTCGTTCCAGATTACCGGCATGGGTACCACTGAAGCTGCCAGCGATCTGGCACTGCTGCTGCGTGCCGGTGCACTGGCCGCACCGATGGCCATTATTGAAGAACGCGTGATCGGACCGCAGCTCGGCGCTGAAAACGTGAAACAGGGTCTGAATTCGACCATGTACGGTTTCATTGCAATTTCGGTATTCATGATCGTGTACTACATGCTGTTCGGTGCTTTTTCCGTCATGGCGCTGTCGTTCAATCTGCTGTTGCTGGTGGCGGCACTGTCGCTCATGCAGGCAGCGCTGACGTTGCCGGGTATGGCAGCGATTGCGCTGGCGCTCGGTATGGCGATTGACTCGAACGTGCTGATCAATGAACGGATCCGTGAAGAACTGCGCGCCGGCAATTCGCCGCAGGCGGCAATCTCGGCCGGTTTTGAGCGCGCCTGGGCCACGATTCTGGATTCGAACGTGACCACGTTAATCGTTGGTCTGGCATTGCTGGTGTTCGGTTCCGGTTCCATCCGTGGTTTTGCGGTAGTGCACTGTCTGGGTATTCTGACCTCGATGTTCTCGTCGGTCTTCGTTTCGCGCGGTGTGGTCAACCTCTGGTATGGCCGCAAACGCAAACTGACTACGGTAGCAATTGGTCAGATCTGGAAACCTGCCGATTAATCAAAAGAAAAGAATTTAGGATTTATCATGGAATTATTCCGCATTAAAAAAGACATTCCGTTCATGCGCCATGCGCTGATCTTCAATGCCATTTCAGCGCTGACCTTCGTAGCTGCCGTATTTTTCCTGCTGCATCGCGGCCTGAATCTGTCGATTGAATTCACCGGCGGCACGGTCATGGAAGTCAGTTACAGCCAGGCGGCCAATGTCGAACAGGTCAAACAGACGCTGGAAGGCCTGGGCTTTCATGACACCAGCGTCTCCATCTTTGGCCGTGCCCAGGATGTGCTGATCCGTCTGCCGGCACCGAAAACCGGTGTGACCGCAGCGCAGCAGACTGATGCCGTTTTGGGTGCCCTGCAACAGAGCGACGCCAGCGTTGTCAAGAAGCGCGTGGAAATCGTTGGTCCGCAGGTGGGTGAAGAACTGTTCACCAACGGACTGTATGCATTGATCATGGTGATTGTCGGCGTGGCGATTTATCTGGCGATCCGTTTTGAATGGAAATACGCCGTCTCGGCCATTATCGCCAACCTGCATGACGTGGTGATCATTCTCGGCTTCTTCGCGTTCTTTCAGTGGGAATTCAGCCTGTCGGTATTGGCCGCGGTGCTGGCAGTGCTTGGTTACTCGGTGAATGAATCGGTGGTTATTTTCGACCGGATTCGCGAAAACTTCCGCAAACAAAGGAAGACCACCGTCACCGAAGTGATCAACAACGCCATCACCAGTACCATCTCGCGTACCATCATCACGCACGGCTGTACCCAGATGATGGTGCTGTCAATGTACTTTCTGGGCGGTGCAACCCTGCACGGTTTCTCGCTGGCGCTGACCATCGGTATCTGCTTCGGTATCTATTCGTCAGTGTTTGTTGCTGCAGCGATTGCGATGTGGCTGGGCGTGAAACGTGAAGACCTGATCAAGCCGATCAAGGCCAAAGACGAAACGGATGGCGCAGTCGTTTAAGGTTTTTGAGGTACAGTTAATGAGCGGTCTGAATTCTGTCTGGCACAGGAATCAGGCCGTTTTTGTTTAGCAACCAGGAGTGGTGAATTGAAAGCTTCGAGTGCTGCACATGGTTACACGACTGACGATCAGCTCAGTCAGTTTCTGCTCGCGCTGTATTCGGTGGCCGGCCGGGTGCGAGTCGACGAATTCCGCGCCCAGGTGTTCCCGTTGCTGGAGAAGTTGCTGAAAATTGACTCGGCATGGTGGGGCACCGGCATGCACAAAAACAGCCGGCTGGTGATCGCGCAGGCTTCGCTGTACAAACTGGGCGCGGATTTTATTGCTGACTATGCCAGGGTCGCCGACCAGGACCCGCTGGTCGGGATCATCGATATGATGGACGGGCAAACCGTCGTCATGAATGAAGAAGATGTGGCCAGCAGTGTTGCGATGAATGAATTCGACCGCCAGTACGGGCTGCACTATTCCATGACCTGTATGAAAAAAGATCCGGCCAGCGGCGTCGGTATGTTTATTTCAGTGTTTCGCAATGAACCGGGTCCGGCCTTCAGCGAAGCAGACCGGTTGTTGATGCAATCGGTGGTCGGGCATCTGGCGCAGGCCTGGTCCATCAACCTGCGACTGAATCTGGCCAGCGCATCATCCGAACATATTCCAAACGCCTGCCTGATTGACGAACACGGCCGCATCATCGAGATCAGCCCGGTGTTTGTCGATAAACTGCATGTTGAATTTCCCGACTGGGACGGCCATGTTTTGCCGGAGCGGTTGCGGCATCTGTTTGCCCACGACCCGAATGAAATTTTTCGCGGCAAAAGCGTCAATATCTGGCATGTGAAAAGTGCCGGCAACCAGATCAGGCTGCAATGCGGCCCGGTGCGTGCTTCGGTATTGACGCCCAGAGAGGAAAGCGTTGCGCTGGCGTTTGCCAAAGGCAGTTCCTACAAGGAAATTGCTGCGTCGCTGAGCCTGTCACCCGGTACGGTGCGCTCGTATCTGGCGCAGTGTTATGCCAAGCTGGATGTGAAAAACAAGATTGAATTGGGTAATGCGCTGAGTAAAAATTAATCTGGTTTTAATCTGATTGAGCGCGTTCCCAGTGGCGCAGGGTGCAATATTATTGCACCACCTCGGACCATGCGGGCAATCGTGCAATGATATTGCACCCTACACCACTGCATACACTGAATTTCCCCGTTGTGTTGTTCCCCCTAGCATCTGCAGGGTATGAAGCAACCGGCCCCAAAGCTAAGATTCCCTTAGAACAAAAACAGCCCGACGGCAGCGCTGGCGCTTCAGAATGCTCGAAATTATTTTCTGATTGCCACTGTCGTTGATCATGGAATGAACATTTCAGGGGAATTTGGTAAATGAAAAAAGCTAAAAAGGCCGGTACTGCGTGTGCGCTCGGCTTGCTGGTATCGATGTCCGGCTCAGTCATGGCCGATGATCAGGCGACACAGATGCCCGCCAGCCAAAAGCCGGTCGCCGACCCGTCCAGTGAAATCCCGCAGGTAACCATCACCGCGCAACGGCGCGCCACATTATTGAAAGATACCCCGGCCAGCGTGCAGGCGATCTCGGCGCAGCAGCTCGACAATGAAGGTATCCGCAACATTGATGACCTGGCTCGCATCATGCCCGGTGTGAGCTTTAACCGCAGCGCCACCAGTGCCACCGGAAACTATAACGATGAAGATTCCGAAATTACCGTGCGCGGCATTTATTCCAGCGCCGGCGCCTCAACCACCGGTGTTTATATTGACGATACACCGATCCAGACCCGCCATCTGTCGTTCGGTTCGGTAGCGCCGTTCCCGGCCCTGTTCGACCTGGATCGGGTGGAAATGCTGCGTGGTCCGCAGGGCACCCTGTTCGGTGCCGGATCGGAAGGCGGGGCAGTGCGCTTCATTCAGCCCGAGCCCAGCCTCAATGAAGAGTCGCTGTATGTGCACAGCGAAGCTGGGTCAACCAAAAATGGCGCACCCAGTTATGAAGCCGGTGTGGCTGTCGGCCAGCCGCTGGTGCCTGATGTGATCGGGTTGCGCCTGTCGGTCTCCACACGTCATGATGGCGGTTATGTGGACCGGGTCAATGTTGATCCGCTCACCAATCTGGTCACCGGCACGGCCCAGGCCAATGCCAACTGGGAGGATACCAGCACGGTGCGCGCGGCTTTGAAAGTCGCGCTCGGCAAAGACACCAGTATCATCGCGTCGGTATATCACCAGGAATTAAAACTCAATGACACCAGCGCCTACTGGGAGTCCCTCTCCGATCCGGCCAACGGTCATTTTTTAAATGGCAATGCCCAACCTGATACCAGCAAGGATCCGTTCACGCTGTGGTCGGTGAAGGTCAATTCCGATCTGGGTTGGTCAAAACTGACTTCGTCGACCTCATACTTCACGCGCAATCAGACCGGGGTCAGTGACTATACCCAGTTCCTTGGCACGCTGTTTCTTGGCAATCCCTATGCGTCGGGTCCCGGCAGCGCCGGCGGTACCGGCTCGGCCTCCTTCACGGATACCCAGCGCAATGTGATCGAAGAATTGAAGCTGCAGTCGTCGGATCCCAAAGCCAGGCTGACCTGGGTGGCGGGCCTGTTTCTGTCACGTCAGGATGAAAATACCACCGAGATGATGAACGACCTGGGTCTGATGAATACGCTGGGCATACCAACCTACCCGGGTCTGGCCGACGGACAGCTGGTTTATTCCGCGCCCTATCGGGCCATCGACAAACAGGTGGCCCTGTTTGGACAAGCCGATCTGAATCTGACCGATACCATCAAACTGACTGCCGGCCTGCGCGTGGCCAA
This sequence comes from Oxalobacteraceae bacterium, assembly GCA_043758755.1. GTDB lineage: Bacteria > Pseudomonadota > Gammaproteobacteria > Burkholderiales > Burkholderiaceae_D > Solimicrobium. Next base: position 6,062 of record JAYVMW010000041.1, on the reverse strand, counting down.
TATCCGTTCGTCTGGTCAGGAATATTTTGCCGGGCCACTGGTCGGACCGGTACCGTCATCGGTTGCTGCGTCGCTCAATGAAACACCGGTTACGCCCAAATTCGGCCTGTCCTGGCAACCGGACTTTGATGACCTGTTTTATGTTTCTGCGGCCAAAGGCTTCAGGGTCGGCGGGATCAATCCGAATCTGGGCGTGCTGTGCGCGGCGGATCTGCAAACTCTTGGTCTGACCGGTGCCCCGGAAACCTATAAATCGGACTCGCTGTGGAGTTATGAGGTTGGCTCCAAAAATTCTCTTCTCAACCACAGTCTGCAAATCGACAGCAGCGCCTTTTACGTGGACTGGAAAAATATTCAGCAAAGCGTTTATCTGCCCAACTGCGGCAATCAGTTTGCTGCCAACCTCGGTTCGGCCGTCAGCAAGGGCGCAGATACGTCGATACGTTTCAAACCGGTTGCCAGCCTGATGTTGACCATGGATGTGGCCTACACCAATGCGCGTTACAGTCAGACCGTGATTGCCGGTACCAATGGCGCTGGTGCGCCGATCGTCAATAAAGGTGATTATCTGACGACCACGCCGTGGAATTTCACCTTTGCCGCAGACTACAAGGTTCCCGGATTCGATGACCTGAAACCGTATCTGCATGCCGATTATCAGCTCAATACGCAACAGGTGGGCCAGACACCGGCTCAGGACCCCAACAATGGCGGGTTTGATCCCAACGCAATCAATGCACCCCAAACCAAAATTCTGGGTTTGCGCGCCGGTGCCCGCTGGAACGGTTGGGATTCTTCATTGTTCATCAATAATGCATTGAACTCTGCGCCACTGTTGGTGCACCAGCACGATACCGTCGCTTCAGCGCTGTATTTTGGCCGGAGCTGGAGACCGCGTACTATTGGTTTGACGGTCAATTACAGATATTGAACCCCCATTTTTTTAACGACAGGATTACCAATGCATACAAAATTAGTTGAACATGGACCGACGGCCGGCCTGATCCGCACGACTCTGGCCGGACTGGTTTCAATTACCTTCTCACTGGCAGCCGGTGCTGCAGGCAAACCCGATGTGGCAACCACCCTGTATTTTAATGCGCATGTATTTACCGCTGAATACAGTGCCCCGTATGCCGAAGCCGTTGCCATTCGCGGTGACAGAATTCTGGCAGTAGGCTCACGAACCGCAGTTGAAAAAGCGGCCGGAAAATCGGCCCGCAAGGTAGACCTGCACGGACAATTTCTGATGCCGGGCATGATCGATGCGCATGCCCATCCGGTCATGGGCGGGCTGACTCTGGTCATGTCAAGTTATTCGGACACAACCGATTCGATACCGGATTTGGTCAAATTCATTGACGCGCAAATCGATGCAAAGAAGAGTTTCATCGGCGACACCCTGATTATTCATGATCTGGATCTGGGCTTCTGGTCGCATGCCGCAGAACTCGATGCCATACTGAGTCACGATCGCTATGCCGCCATTCCGATCGTCTTCAACGGTTCTGACGGGCATACCGGCTGGGCCAACAGCGCTGCGCGTGAACGGGCCGGCCTTACCGCTGATTTCATACGCAAACTGCCTGCTGACAAGCAAAAATTTTTCGGTTTTGATGCTGCTTATGTTCCTAACGGATTTGTGGTTGATTTTGGCAAGGGTATCATCGACCAGAGCCTGCCCAAACCTTCTGCCGAACTGATGTATGCCGCGGGCAGTGCCGGCGTTCAGTACATGAATCGCATGGGCATCACCGGATGGCTGGATGCAGCTGCTACCGACTATGTGGGCGGCGAACCGCTTTCCCCGACTGATACCGGCATACTGCCTGTATATCAGGCGCTGGCTCAGAACGGTGCCTTGAGCGCCCACGTGGCTGCCTATCCGGTGTTGTCGCCAGACGCAGGAAACAGTCAGATTGCGACTGTGGAAAAACTGCGCAGGCAATTTAAAGATGTACCAAATCTCACCATTCCGGGCATCAAAATTTTCGCTGACGGCGTGGTTGAATATCCGTCACAGACTGCCGCAATGCTCAAGCCGTATATCAATTCTGGTCTGACGGTGCCGACACTGTTTAAGCAGGCCAGCCTGAATTCCATGGTGGCAGAGGCTGACAAACGCGGTCTGCAGGTGCACATTCATGCGCTGGGTGATGGCGCAGTCAGATCGGCGCTGGATGCGTTCGAAGCCGCGCGCAAAGTCAATGCGGCCGGTAAGCTGCCGTTTGTTCTGACCCATGCACAGTTTGTCGCGCCACAGGACCAGCCGCGCTTTGCCCAGTACCACGTTATCGCGGCTCTGCAGTTGCTGTGGGCGCTGGCTGATCCCAGCACCATCGACATTGTGCAACCTTACCTCGATCCCGAGGAGTATCTGACCATGTATCCGGCCAGAAGTCTGCTCGACATGGGTACCGAAATCGCCGGTGCCAGTGACTGGCCGGTAACCAGTGCTGCGCCATTTGAAGCGATCTTCCAGGCTGAAACCCGCGTCGGTTCCAAAGGCGTGCTGTTTCCCGAACAGCGCGTGCCGCGTCTGGCGATGCTGTATGCCTACACCAGAAATGCTGCTGATGTCCTGAACCAGTCGAAGTCAATTGGATCGCTGGTGCCGGGCAAGCGCGCCGATCTGGTGCTGGTAGACCGGGACATACTGGTTGTCAGTGCTGAAGAGTTGAAGAGTGCCAAAGTGTTGTCGACCATGTTTGGCGGGAAAACGGTATTTGGTGCAGGCCTGTAATTTTCAGAATTCATTGACAGGAAAATACTATGCGCATCAATACCTCATTCATTTCAAACTTATTGCACCCTGGTTGCGCAATGGCAGTCGGGTTGATACTGTGCAGCCAAAGTGCCCTGTCTGATGATGCCGGTTTACCCAGATCGGTTTCGGAAGCAATCCGCATGGAACGCAGCAATGCCTTGCCGCGCACTGCAATTTACAACGCGCCGAAATCGATCGCCGGCAGCAAACCGGGCGATTTGCTCAAGAAGCAAAAGTTTGACGGCTACACACTTCCCCACGGCGCCACCGCCGTGCGGATTCTGTATCACTCACTGGATGCGGATCAGCACGATGTAGTCACTTCGGGTGTCGTGCTCATTCCCGCCGGTACGGCACCGGCCGGTGGCTGGCCGGTGATTGCCTGGGCGCACGGCACCAGTGGCGTGGCACGCAGATGCGCACCGTCCCTGCAAAAGGATGTGTACTACGGTGAAGAAGGATTGATGCCGATGGTGCGCGCCGGTTATGCCGTAGTGGCAACTGACTATCACGGACTGGGCACCGATGGAATGCATCAGTACGTCAATAAAATTGCCCAGACCAATGATGTGATTTATTCGATCCCGGCCGCCAAACAGGCGGTGGCTTCGCTCGGCAAAAAATGGGTGGTGGATGGACACTCGCAGGGTGGGCTGGCTGCCTGGGGTGTGGCTGAAGCCCAGACAACCCTTCACGATCCAGATTATCTGGGCGCGGTGTCGGTAGCAGGTGCGCTGCAGCTGCAGATGGCGCTGACAGAAATGGCCAGTGGCAACGCCGGTGCAGCCAGCTTCTACCTTCCCTTCATGGCGTTTGCTGCCGGTGCTTCTTTTGACGGCAATTTTAAACCGTCGGCCATGTTGAGCGGTCCGGCTTTAACAAAATACGCCGACGTGACGCAAAACGGTTGCTGGTTTCATGCCTATGCCAGTTTCCTGAATCTGCCGGCCGTGCCACTGCTGCAACCGAACTGGAGCGACGCAGCGGCGCTGCAGCACCTGTTTAAAGTTGATCAGCTGGCCGAACTTCCGGTAGATAAACCGTTGTTGGTTATCGGTGGTGAGGCCGATCTGTCGGTGCCATTCCCGATGCTCAAAGATACGGCACAAAAGGCCTGTCGGCATGGTGTGCAACTGACCTTCCGTTCTTATCCCGGACTCGATCATGATCCGGTCATGGAACTCTCCGCGCCGGATCAGCTGGCCTGGATCAGAGACCGGTTTGACGGGAAACCGGCACAGAACAGTTGTCTTGAGCTGTAAGGTTCGATGCTCGAAACAAAAAAGCCAGCTTGCGCCGGCTTTTTCTATCAGGCTCTAAATTCTTTTGGCCAGTTGTTCTGCAATACCGATGTAGTTGGACGGTGTCATCTCCAGCAGCAATTTTTTCGCTGGCTCCGGAATCGCCAAACCCAGTATGAATTCCCGCAATGCGTCTTTGGAAATTCCTTTGCCGCGGGTCAGCTCTTTCAATTGCTCATACGGATTTTCAATACCGTAACGGCGCATCACGGTCTGCACCGGTTCGGCCAGCACTTCCCAGGTGGCGTCCAGATCTTCGGCAAGACGTGAAGGATTGACTTCAAGCTTGTTCAATCCGCGCAGGCAACTGTCATAGGCCAGCAGCGTATAACCAAACGCCACGCCGATATTGCGCAGCACAGTGGAATCAGTCAGGTCGCGCTGCCAACGTGATACCGGCAATTTTTCCGACAGATGTTTCAGCACGGCATTGGCCAGTCCCAGATTGCCTTCCGAATTTTCAAAATCGATCGGATTGACTTTGTGCGGCATGGTGGAAGAACCGATTTCACCGGCCTTGGTACGCTGCTTGAAGTAACCAATGGAAATATAACCCCAGATGTCACGGTTCAGATCCAGCAGGATGGTGTTGGCACGCGCAAAGGCGTCAAACATGTCGGCCATGTAATCATGCGGCTCGATCTGGATAGTGTACGGATTGTGGATTAAACCCAGGCGCTGTTCAATTACCTGTTTTGAAAACGCTTCCCAGTCGACGTCCGGGTAGGCCGACAGGTGAGCGTTGTAATTGCCGACCGCGCCATTCATTTTTCCGAGCACTGCGACGCTGGCAATGCGTTCTGCTGCGCGTTTCAGTCGCGCTACCACGTTGGCGATTTCTTTGCCCAGCGTAGTCGGACTGGCAGGTTGTCCGTGGGTACGGGACAGCATCGGCAGGCCCGCATTGTCGTGTGCTATCTCGGTCAGTTTCGTGATCAGTTTCTGTAAAGCCGGTAACATAACCTGATCGCGCGAGGCTTTGAGCATCATGCCGTGCGACGTGTTGTTGATATCTTCCGATGTGCACGCAAAATGGATGAATTCGGTCGCAGCCAGCAGTTCCGGCACATCCTTGACCTGTTCTTTAATCCAGTATTCCACGGCCTTCACGTCATGATTGGTGACGGCTTCGATTTCTTTGATCCGTGCGGCCTGCGTTTCACCAAATTCGCCGGTAATTTTTTCCAGAAACTGAGTCGCTGCCGAGGAAAACGGTTTGATTTCAGCAAAGCCTGCCTGAGAGAGCGCCTGCAACCACGCAATTTCGACTTTCACACGGTGATGCATGAAGCCGGTTTCCGACAAAAGTGCGCGCAAATCGTCAACTTTGCTGGCGTAACGACCGTCTAAAGGGGAGAGTGCTGATAATGTTGTGAATGACATAATGAATGTTGGAAAAAATGGTGGGGAAAGCTAAAAAAATTATGCATTAAGCGACTTGGCTGATAAAGTTAGTGTTCGATCCAATTCACAAGTAACATGACAGCCTGACTGGCAGTATAGTTCGCAAAATTCAGGGAAGGCGTGATTCTACCATTTCCTGACGTAATTACTTTTTATAGCTGGCGCAGTAATTAATTATTCAATAGCATGATGTTTAAGTTTAATGAATTGAATAGACGCAATGTTATAATTTGTTCACACTTAATATTAGAGAATTTATGAAACTGATAGGCTCAACAGCAAGTCCTTTTGTCAGAAAAGTCCGCATCGTACTGGCGGAAAAAAAACTCGAATGCGATTTGATTCTGGAAGATGTTTGGGCTGCGGACACCACCATACAAAGTTCCAATCCCCTTGGTAAAGTTCCCTGCCTGATTTTGGAAGATAACATTTGCATGTTTGATTCCCACGTCATCGTCGAATATCTGGACACCTTGACCCCGGTCAGCAAGCTCATTCCGAGTCATGGTCGCGAACGAGCCGCAGTAAAATGCTGGGAAGCATTGGCTGACGGTATTCTGGACGCGGCAATTCTGGTCAGACTGGAATTA
>JAYVMW010000040.1:0-42658 GCA_043758755.1 Oxalobacteraceae bacterium | reverse complement strand
CATTGCTGATGACAACAGGTTCGCTGCGCGGCTCGACGTGCAGCAAGTCATTTTGAAAACATATAATGCCCTGTTCATCAATGGCAACCCGCATCGTCATGAAGCGTCGTTCAATCGCCGAATCGCACCGATTTTCCAGCTGGATCTGCTGCTGACTGTTGCGCACCTTGTCGATTACCGTCGAAATAAAATGGCGCGTCACCTTGCCGGATATAAAATCAAGAAATGGCCGACCAACAACATTGTCACCGGCGAGCTCAGGGGCGTCATTTTCAATGGCGAACCGGTCCCACTCACCACCGACAGATACAATATGGCCCTGACTGTCTATCATGAAATCAACACTCATCGTTCTGTCCTCCTCATGCAAACCGAAACGAAATCAAAGCAACGCTACCGCTGTCTTCGTCTGGCGTACTCCAACTGAATTGATGACTGAATGGCTGGCGCGGACTTCTGGCAGGCTGGGGGATTTGCGTTTGATATCCTTACATGTGCCAAAGCACCAGTCAGGAACACTGATATGAATGAGGGATGCCAAGTTCGCGCCATTATACGAAGAACCAATTTCAGAGATTTGATTACAGCATCGTTTGACTATATGCCATATTTGACACTTTGCAAGTTTTCGTCAATACCCAAGGATTTCTTGTGGTGAATCTGTCAGTTAATCGTGCGCCGTAACTTGCTTGAACTACCCGCAAAGAACGTTTATTCTGCCAGCGGTGAGCCAGCAGTGTGGTACCGGTCCAGCGCTTGAAGGCATTGATAAAACAGTGAGTTTCGAATAACCGAGTCGCTGCGCGATGTGATCAATGGAAAGCGCAATGTTGGTGAGAGATTCTTTGGCCAGCGCCTAAACAGGCACAACCTCCAGCAACAGGAACCGCTCAAAAGCAACCGAAATACGATAACTGCTGTCGGATACCTGTCCCAGCTGACGATCGTTAAAATAATCACGCACGGCGTAGTGTCCTGTTCTCAGACCACGCAATTCGATTGGACCGTGCCATTGTTTGGCATAAAACGCGTAATACATGCGGCCCTGTTTTTCCACCACATGGGCTTCGGGCTTATCGAAGCCGATATCGTAAAGTTCGCCACGATAGATGCCAACCGGAAGCCGATGTGCGTTATACAGCCCAATCCATTTGCGCCACAATGCCTCGTGCTCGGCAGTCAGCAAAAATGAGTCTTTCAGCTTGGGGTCGATTGGCCAGGTAAACTTGGTGGATACCACGGCACCAATCCCGACGGTTGACGCAAAATCGCTGCCGCCATCACTGAGCTCAACATGATCACCGGCAAATGGCGCACTCGGCCCCATCAGCGCTTTCAAGGTTTTGCCTTTATGCCGCACCTGCCACGATGACAGCGGATCGGATGCCGGCGCCTGATTCATGTAGGGCATGTTGTGAAACGCATACGAGGTGCCGCAGGGACAAATTTCAACCACAGCCTGCGGATTGACTTCAAGGGCGGTCTCGTAAATCACGCGGAAGAAATCCTGCAGCTGCTCCTCCGACTGTTCAGCACGGGCATGATGATGGGCAGGATTGAAACAGGGTGCCACGCCATTCAGGTGCTGCCCATCAATCTTGATTCCTTCAAAACCCCATTCGCCAAAAATCTTGCGTATCAGATTTTTGGTATAGGTGATGGTCGGCTCATAAGCCGGGCACAGATAAAACGAATTCCACCAGGTGATATTTTGAACCGCGCCATCTTTGTCCAGCAACAGCATATCGGTATGATCGTGCAGCAAATCCGTGCCGGGGCCGACTGCCAGCGGCGCAAACCACAGGCGCGGCTTCAGTCCTGATGCCTTGATGGTTTGCGCCAGCGCTTTCAGATCTTCTTGACCACGCGGAAATTTTTTGACATCCACATACCAGTCGCCATTTGCTGTTTGCCATCCGTCGTCGATCACAGCCCATTCCAGCCCCAGTTGTTTGGCTTTACCCAGCGTACCTTCAACCAGCGCCATGGAAAAATCACGCTCATAACCCCACGCGCACCAGATCGGTTCATATGCCGCCTGCGGCGGCACGGGCGACGCCAGTCCCAGATCGGCCATCACCCGCCGGTAGGTATCGAGCGTGGCAAAATAATCCCCCTGATGCACGGCGATAAAAGTGAGCGGCGTGGAGAACTGTTCTCCCGGTTTGAGCTCGCTGTTGACCTCACCGGTGATAGAAATTTCCACAGCACCCTGCTCAGCGTGAACCGGCAATGAGACCTGCTTCGGAACCGGTTCAACATGGCCGACTGCCAAACCGGCGTCGCAGCGCCAGACATCTACAATGGGCGTTCCTCCGCCGTAGTCTGATGAGGTCATGCCCATGAAATTGGCTTGCCCGAACCCGGGCCTGACCGGCTGCACCCAATCGCGCCGGTCTGAATAGGAGCCGCCTGAATAGCACCAGAATTCAGTTCCTGCCGAACCAGCGCCATGACTCCCGGCTCTGATTGTGCTGGCTCCGTTCACCCAGGACTTGACTGTCACCGAGCGGTCCGACTGGTTGTGATACGTCACCGCGCAGGTCACAAACCCGGGGTAACGGTCAGCCACACTGTACTGCACCGTCTTTTGGATACCCTCTTTGGACAGCCCGCGTATGCGCAGAGTTTTTCCGGTGCCGTGCACGCCGCTGGTGGGCGCTTCGGCCATATCGGCCAGTCTGAAATTGATAATGCGCCGCTCATTGCTCAGTTGCAGGAATTCACTGCTGGCGTGCCGGGTCAGTCGTACCGGCTTGCCATTGACAAGGCAACTGATACTGGCGTGCATGAACTCATTAATGGCAATGCGAATCGAGCCGTCGCCAAAACCGACAGACGATACCGACCGGGCGTCACCGGCAGAAGCGTTGGCCAGCAACGTAATCGGTGTCTGGGCCGCCAGAATCGAAGTCCATTTCAGGAAGGCGCGGCGCTGATAACGTGAATGAGTAGTCAAAGTGGCTTCCTGCGAAGTTGAAGGTCAGACCAGAACGACGTCCACTCCGGTTGCGTTAAACAGTTCAACCAGATTGGCCGGTGCGGCTTTATCTGTGATCAGCATATTGATCTGATCCATACGGGCGATAACAGACAGATTGCGCCGCATCAGCTTGGAAGAATCGGCGACCGCAATCACCCTGCGCGAAATCTGAATCATTTTGGCGTTCAGCTGGGCTTCCAGCAGATGGGGCGTCATCAGACCGATTTCCGGGTCAATGCTGTCCACACCGAGAAACAGCCGGTCGGCATACAGTCCTTCCAGTGCGCGTTCAGCCTGCGGGCCGGACAGGGAGTAGGAATTATTGCGCAGCACGCCACCGAGCATGATCAGATTCACATGGGCGGTATTGGCCAGAAGTACCGCAATATTGAGCGCATTGGTAATCACGTTAATGGAATTGAGTTTCAGACCGCGTATCTGTTTGGCAATTTCTGCGGTAGTGGAACCGGAATCAAGGATGATGGTTTCACCATCGACGATCTGCTTAACCGCTTCTTCAGCGATACGGATTTTTTGCGCGCGGTGCAGATTCTCTTTGATGGTGATCGGCAAATCGTCGCCATCTCGTATAACCAGCGCGCCACCACGCGAACGCACCAGAACGCCCATTGAATCGAGCAGGCGCAAATCGCTGCGGATTGACACTTTGGAAATGCCAAAACTGTCTGCCAGTTCATCCACCGTTACACTGCCTCTGGCCTCCACCATCTCCCTGATCAGCCGACGGCGTTCGTCGATCATCAATTTGGAATCGGTTGCCGGTTCGGCGACTGTGGATGGGGATTTTTTACTTTTCGATTGATTCATCTTTATTCATCGCATTGCAGGTTCACAAATTCTAAGACCACAGGCAGTGGGCCGGATACCGTGGCAATTTAACATAAACACTGCATTAAACCCACACTAACCGCCCGAGTTGCGCTTCCAGGCGGTTGGAAACAGGCGTTCGGCGTTACGGCCATATATCTTGTCAATAACCGACTTGGGCAACCGGAGCCCCTGCACGGGTTGCTCCAGATCCGGCACGGTGATCAACCCGGACGAGGTGAAATAGCGCCAGTCACGCAACCAGACCTCGCGCGCCTGTTCTGCAAACGGCACCTGATCCGCACAATCTCTGGTGCAGTCTGGCTCCTGATCCAGATCGGTTGCATACAGGATGCGGTCCTGATATCTGATCAGAAAATTTCTGACCCGGTCACGATCCAAATTTGACTGCGCCTGCAACTGGCCAATGCGCGCTGCCATGTCAACCATGGCGCTCGGAAAGCGATCCAGAAACTTCCCAAGCTCGTCCACGCTCCATTCCAGTGACGCCAGATGCATGCCCACAAACTGCAGACCGGGATGCTGGACCAGCATGTTGTCCCTGGCACGAATCTGATCGTCATAACCCGGCATTTCCGGATGCAGGTACATATAGTATTGCGGGTGAGAAGTAAAATATTCGCCGTCGCCCTTAATTGTCATCTGGCTGAGCGGCAGCCAGCAGTTTTTGGGTTCACCCTGATGACCCAGCAATGGAATATGCATTTTTTCCAGATGATCAAACACCGGCTTGAAATGCGGATCATCCACCATGACCAGCCGCCCGTCGCTGGCGCGCAGTTCCATGCCGATATTTTTCCATACCTTGACCGCCACGGCGCCGTGCGCCACTGCCGCGTCGATGTCGCGTATCACGCCCTCGGCCCAGCCTGGCTGTTCGAAGTTCTGAACCGAAAAGGTGGTCGCAAATGCCAGCGCAGCCGGATGTTCTCTCTGCAGCGTTTGCGCTATCCTGTTCTGCTCGGCAAGCGCAGGAAAGTCGGCATAATCGACGTTAATGGTCAGCACCCGAAAATGGTCGTGTTCGGCTTCGGCCATGAATGCCGGACCGGTGCTGTGCAGATGCATATGCGTATCAATTTTTGAGACGCGGTAAAAATCATCGGCGCTGTAATACTGTTCTGCGGCGCTGGCAGCGTGGCAGCCAAAGCAGCAAAGAAGCACCAGTGCAGGCAGAGTTATTTTGATCATGGCACCCCTTTATGAACAGGCCAGGCGGGCCAGTGCCGCCGGTCCCAAACGGAGCCCGGCACATTTGGCAGCGTACAGTGCAGCGCCAATGACCGGTGACAGACGTGGTGAGATCAAACTGAAATGTCCTGCCTGCCGGTTCAAGCCTTCTGCAAAAGGCGTCAGCAACAGTTCTTTGCTGTCAAAAACCCCACCGGAATACGACACCGGCATGGTCACGCCCTCGGGAACCAACAGCGATTTTCTGACGGCAGCCACGATGGCAACCAGTTCGGTCGCGGCACGCTCGAAAATAGCGCGCGCCTGCGCATCACCGGCCAGCGCGGCTGCTCCAACCAGTTGCGAAATCTGTGCAATGGCGCTGCGTTGCGCAGCCAGTGTGCTGTAAACATAGCCGCATAAATCCAGATCCTGTTTCAATTCAAAACGACTTTTCATCATACTGTGCAACGGACCGGGTTGGGCCCGGCCGTCACTCATTTTCGAAAACAGAGTCAAGCCTTCGCGCGCAATCCAGTATGCCGACCCCTCATCACTGAACAATTCTCCCCACCCGCCGGCCCGGGCACCGCGCGTTTCGTATTCGCCGTAGGCCATTGAACCGGTGCCACTGATAACGCTGATGCCATCTTCACAAGCCAGCGAACCGGCCCAGCTGCAGATCATGTCGCAATCGCAACGATACCGGTCCGGTTCCAGAAATGCGCCAGGCAGTGCATCCAGTTGCGGTTGAATCGCGCTGTCCTCGCCATAAGCCGGCAAGCCAAAAAATGCATAGCGCAACCCGGTTTTGGCGACACCGGCTTTTTCAAGCGTGGTTTCAGTACCGCGCTGCAGTATGGCGCGGGTGTTTTCTAGACCGACTTCAAGATAATAAGAGCTCGACTCCTGATGTCTGGCGCGCACATTGCCGTCGGGGTCGATCAGGACAAATGCCGTTTTTGTACCACCGCCGTCAACGCCCAGAAACATGGCTCACCTCACCCAAAAAAGGATAGACCGTCACACCCTGCACCACCCGGTTGACTGTGCCGGAAGCACTTGGCCGGTCTGGCGTGTTGCCCAGTGCCAGTGACTGCAACAGGGCGAAAATCTGCGCAAAGACAATATAGGGCAGCGCCAATTCCAGATTGTTGGCATGCGCCAGTTCGGTGACATGAAAATAATCGGCACTGTCGATCATATCCTGATTGGCGCTCAGCGCCACCACCTGCCCTGCCTTGCCGTCCTGCTGCAATTCCCTGAGCAGATCCAGATCGTACTGGCGCGTGTAAGGATGGTTGGTCAGGAACAGCACGACCAGCGTTTTGTCGTTGACGATGGTTTTCGGACCGTGCCGAAATCCCAATGGGGAATCAAAACAGGCGACTGTCCTGCCGTCGGTTAACTCCAGCAGTTTCAGAGCCGCTTCTTCAGCCAGTCCGCGCAACGCGTTACTGCCCAGATAAACCACGCGCTCAAATTTTTTTTCGACCAGACCGCGCACCAACGGCAGCGCGCGCTCTATCACGTCCGCAGCGGCCTGACTCATGGATTGGCAATATTGTTCATCCGAATTCACCAGACCAAACATCAGACTGGCTGAATATAGCATCGAGGTAAAGCTGGACGTCATGGCAAACCCGCGGTCATGGGTGGCCTGTGGCAGCAACACAGTCAGGACGTTGCTCCGGTCTTTGCTGTTGACGAACAGTTCGCCCTGCTCATTGCAGGTCACAATAATATGGTGAATTGTCGGACACAGCTGATTGGCCAACTCTACCGCAGCGAGACTTTCCGGGCTGCTGCCGGAACGGGCAAACGACACCAGCAGGGTTGGCACAGCGGGCTGAAAATACAGATCAGGACCAGAAACCAGATCAGTAGTGGCAATGGCTTCCACCCGACGCTGCAGTTTGGCCAACATCTGCGGTGCCAGGCACTTGCCGATGAACGCCGAGGTGCCGGCGCCGGTCAGAATAATTCTCAACTCCTTATTCAATATCAGCGGCTCAAGGAACTGGCTGATTGCCGCGCTGCGCGACACTATCAGGTCGCGCACCTGCTGCCAAACGGCTGGCTGTTGAACGATTTCCGCACCGGTCAGTGCGCCACCCTGCTTACTCAGCGCAGAGATCTCGATTCCCAGACAGGAATAATTATTTATTGACATGCTACGCTCCCGGACTTCTTGTTGTGATTGGTGCAGGCAAACTGATATTGATTTAACACAGTCAATACACTGTGGATCAGAATTTCTTCCGGATTGTTCTGCGGCTCGCCATTGCGGATGGCCTGATACTGCAGCGGAAGATACTGGCTCAGCAGCGTCAGTGGAATTGGCTTGCGATTCAGGTTGGCGATCATGCTGGCCTGCGCCTGCTGAACGCGCTGATTTGACCAGTAGTAGCGGATGCGGTCACTCAGGCTGAATTGCAGATCGACCTGCTGCGTGTGCGCATTACAGTAATACCGGTTCCAGTAGCCCGGTTGGGCATGCATTACATCGAGCACCACCTGTTTGAAATTCGAGCCTGACGTATTGCCTGCCAGCGCTGTTTCGATATCGGCCAGTGCCCACAATGCCTCGCGCAGGGCAAAGGTGACGGCAGGGCCGACTTTCAGAATCGCAAAATGATCCCGGACCAGCGCCTGCAGATTATTTTTGGTTTGATAGTCGGTGGAGTGTGCCTCATAAATCATCAAAGGTTGTGATTCAATGAAACGACTTAGCTTCACAGCGCTGGCCGGCTGATAGTCAATCACCTTATGATGATCAAATTCCACACCCGGCTGCACCACCATTGCAATGACGCGTGACCAGGCCGAGTCCAGATGGGCAAAGGAAAGGCGATGGGCTTCAATGGTTGCGGCAGCCGCTTCTGGAGTGGTCACCGCCAGAAGCGCCAGTTCTTCATGAGCGCCACCCGGAACCGGCACTTCGGTGCCGACTACATAAACTGGTGCCTCGCCACCAGATTCCTGCCAGGCCCGTTCGGCAACCGCGCATAAACGTGCAGCCCGTGCAGCAACAATGGCATCAGTCAACGGTACCGGATCATCGGCGCACGACATGGAACAGTCCAGGTGAATCTTGCGAAAACCTGCGCGCACATAGTCGCCGATCAGTACGTCAGCCTTGCTCATGGCCTGCTCGGCGGTATCGCTTTGCCAGCAGTTTGGTCCGAGGTGATCACCGCCAAAAATGATGCGCTCGTGCGGGAAGTGAATCCGGTCGGCAATCGTCAAAACAAAATTTTTAAACACCGCGGGCGTCATGCCGGTATACCCGCCGAACTGGTTCACCTGGTTTGATGTTGCTTCAATCAATACCGGTTCGTTACGGGCCAATCCTGCGCGCAGGGCAGCCAGAATCACAATGGGATGTGCTGAACAAACCGAATAAATTCCAACCGGCTGCCCCGATTTATGGCGCTGCACCAGATCTAGCATCAACTTCATACTGCTTCCTCGTCCTTGTCATTCACAATCAAAATTCCGTTAAACGTAGGGTGTTTCAACTTTCGGCGCTTCTTCGGGCTGCAACGCCAGCAACAGCGCGGCAGCCAGCGACAGGCCGATGCCGGCCAGCTTGATATTGCCCGGCATGGTGGCTGCCAACGCCATTGAAATCACTGTGGTCAACAGCGGTGCGCCGGCGTTCACCAGTGGCGACACAACCAATGCCTTGCCGTTACGAAATGCATACACCAGAGTCAGCGCGCCAACCGCATTTAACATCTGGGTCACGGCAGCCAGACCCGGCCCTGACCAGCTCCAGTTAATCGCTACAGAAAAATCGGTCAGCCCCAGAGCCACCGGAATGAACAGCAATCCGGTCAGCATCATGTAAAAAAATATGCTTTCGGCGTCCATGGTTTCATTGGCCAGCTTGATGAAATAACCCTGCAGACCCCAAGCCACCAATACCCCGACCGACAGTAAAAACCAGATTCCGAGCTCCTGATGTTGCCCGCCGCTCTGATAATCGAACAGCGGCAAGGCACACAGCGCCAGAAAAATTCCCGCCATGCCCAGTTTGCCGGTGCGTTCACCCAGAAACAGAAAGGAAAGCAGAATGGTAATGACCGGCGACATCGAAATGATGGGAAAAATCAGATAAGTCGGGCCCTGTCTGACTGCATAAAACAGAATCATTTGTCCGCCCGCGCCGAGGACCCCGATGATCAGTCCCAACAGCACCGACCGACCGTCACGGGCCAGTTTCCAACCGTTGCGCTTCATGGCAAACAGTGCCGGCGGTATCATGGTCAGAGCCCAAACCACATAGATCAGCGTTTCAGAAAACCCGTGTTCAGCAGGCAGTCCGGCAAAGGCACCCCATACTCCCCACAGTACGGTCGTCAGTAATGCATAACCCAGCCAGAGTGACATTTTCATCGCTTGCTTCCCTTTTATCTGTTCAGTTATTTATTAATGTTTTTCTTTTACTTCTGTCACCCGAAAAATGCGCGCTTCATGACTGATTACTTCTGCCGTATACGGAATGTCAAATTCGCCCAATTCCTTATGCTTCCACAGATCACGAATGGTATATCTGACCCAGGGCAGATTTAAATCCTTGTGCACACTGAAAGTGATATCTGCGGTGGGACTGCCGCGGTTCAGCAGTGCCACTGCCCAACTGCCGTCGGCGAGTTCTCTGGCAAAGACTTCTTGACCGTCCCGGCTCCTGACCCGTTGGGCCGGCTTGCCCAGCACATCCTGATTCAACGCGATGATTTCCGGATTGGTCAGTGTTTCCAGCGTATAGGGATCAAGGTGGCGCAGATCGGCACTGGCCAGCAGCGGTGAGTTTTCCATGGCCCACAAACTGAAGTGAGTGCGGTACTCCACGTTCGAGGCTCCGGCGCCGACCAGATCTGAACTCTTGCCGTTCAGACCAACAATGAGCATGTCGTAATCATTCCAGTGCCCGGGCCCGGCATATTGTTCCAGACCGACTCCGCGATCCAGCATATCCAGCACGTCAAAGTAATAGCCTTCGCGATTGCCGGGATAGTCAAAATCGTCGGATATATCCTGTCCGATGCGCCAGTGATTGATGCCCAGAGCCGGCGCCCATTTCCAGATTTCGGACCAGCCACAGTGGCAGGCATGAAAAACGATGCCACGCTTTTGCGCCATCAGCGCTTTCGACATGGTGCCAAATATTTTTTTGACCACGGCGTCCGGCGCATCCTTGTGCGAGCAACAGCTGTCGTATTTCAGGTGATCGATTCCCCAGGAAGCGAATAGAGCCGCATCTTCTTTTTCATGCCCTTCGCTGCCGGTATAGCCGGCACAGGTAGTTTGACCAGGTCCGGAATAGATCCCGAGCTTCATGCCCTTGCTGTGCGCATAATCGCTCAGGTATTTGATCCCGTGCGGGAACTTGACCGGATCGGCCTCGAGCGGATGGTCGCGGCGCGCACCTTTGTAACGCTGCCAGCCGTCGTCCAGATTGACGTAATTGTAGCCGGCCGCATGCATGCCATTGTTGGCCATCGCATCAATGGTTTCGATGAGCAATTGTTCATTGATGTTTTCGGCAAAATTGTTCCAGCTGCTCCAGCCCATGGGCGGAGTCAGAGCCAGCCCGTTGCTCGCCGCTGCAGGTTCGACACCCTGTGCCGTGCCAAACCCGAACAGCATCAGCAAAACCGCGATCGTTGTGCGCCACATAAGATTTCTTTGCAGAGAGACTGACATCAGAATTTCAGCGCGAGGCCGGCTTTAAACGCACGTCCGTAGGCGTTATATGCATAAATCGCATCCTTGTTCCCACCCAGATAAGCCTTGTACACAGAATCGGACAGATTTTTCCCTTCAATATACACCTTGAGATTTTTACAGACTTCGTACGAGGCCGACGCCGTCACCCACAGAAACGGATCGGCAATGCTCGACATGCCCGGCACTTCGGTCGATGTCAGCGCAACATAGCTGCTGGCATAGTCAAACGAAATGTTGCTGCTGATTGGACCGGCTTCATACAGCAACCCAATTGATGCGGTAGAAGGTGAAACGCCTTCCAGTTGCCCCACATACTGCCCCATGATGTAGGCCTTGCTTTGCATGTGTGAATATTCAGCCCGGATACCGAAACCGTCATCAAATAAATGCTGCAGGCCCAATTCGATACCGGCCACACTGCCCTTGTCACCATTGATCGGCTGCTGTATCGAATACAGATAGCCCGGCACGCCGATATCGACATTGTTAATGGTTTCGGTGGTAATAAAGTTCTTGATCTGTTTGGAGAACAGCGCCATCGTCAATGCCGATTTAGGCTTGTAATACCACTCCAGTGACACGTCTTCCTGAACCGCGGTGATTGGCTTCAGATTCGAATTTCCGGACTTGTACAGTTCATAAATCCGGTTAATGGTTCCGTCGGTCTGGGTTGGTGCCAGCTGATTCAGATTGGGTCGGGCCAGTACTTCAGCAGCGCCGAGACGCAACTGCACATCCTGTTTAACCCAGTAGCTGAAATTCGCTGAAGGCAATGGCTTGACATACGAACCGTTGGTAGTAAGCGGAGTCGGATCACTGTAAGTCACATTCGGGCTCGACGTGGCGACACCGGGATTGGGATCATCTATTGCCAGAATATTGTTGACAAAAGTCGAGGCCTCGGTTGTGGTCTTGATCAGACGCAGACCAAAGTTGCCATTCCATTTATCACCGGACATGGTGGCTTCAAGATATGCGGCGATGGTCTTCTCAGTGACTGCGTATGAATTAACCTTGTTGAGTTGCGGCAGCGTCTGGGAAAAATTGTACACGGTACCTGGCGCAACGCCGATCTGATTGTTTGGCATGCCATCCATTTGCCTGAGCGCATTCAGATAACCGGGCACACTGAACACCGTAAGATTGTTTGGGAAATTCCCGCCGGCACCGTGCATGAAATTGGGCAGCGAAGTAATCGACACCACATTATGGCCATACTGGCCGAAATTGATGTTGTCAGTGTTGCCGTATAAATTACAGTACTGGCATGATCCGCCGGTCCAGTCATTGCTGATATCGTCGCGGCTCTTGGTACGTTTGGTCGCAGCGATACCAAACTTGATATGGTCTATCGCACCTTCTTCCATATTGTAAATACCGTCCAGAGTCCCGCCGGTTACTTCATCGCGTATGGTGGTTCCGCTCAGGCCGACATAGTGCGGCTGATAATCGGAATTACCCAGCGTGCGCGCGGCCAGACCGGTAGCCAGATCCTGGCCGTTCTGCAGAGCCACGGAAATATTCGGCAATCCATTGTGGCTGTCAGACCAGGTCAGCGTGCCGCTGCTCGGGTTTGCCGGGGTGACAACACCACCTATCCCTGCAGCCAGAAATGCATCGTTTCCACCTTCCGGACGGGTGGCTTTGGAATAATAGACATCACCCACCAAAGTGAGGTTTTTGCTATATTTCCAGGTGCCGTTCAGACCGAACAACGAGGTATTGACGACCCGGTCGACGGTAATGTTGGCAGCCTCCGGTACAAAATTGTTCACCGTCATACCGGTAATCAAGCCATTCTTGACGGTCACATTGGACCAGTTTCCGTCGGTATAGGACGGATAAAACGCTTCCTGATAACCAACCTGCGGATCATTCAATCTGGTCGCCAGTACATCAGCGACCAGTTTAAATTCATTATTGGGCCGCCATTCAAATGCACTCGAAACGGCCGTCCGCTTTTTCTCATCAAACACCGATCCAAATGCAATACAACAGTTCGCCACCACAGCCGGCCCGGTTCCAACCGGCCAGCTGCCCGGATTATTCGCATCGTACGTGTTGTAATTCATGGTATCGGTACGCAGCTTGGTATCGGATACCACAATTCCCAAAATCGCTCCGAAACGCCGGTCCTCCGACGTTTCGCTGAATACGGCGGAATACTTGCCGCCTTTTAGATAGGACATGTCATTGTAGTTTTGCTCGGCACGGAATGCCGAATGAAAGCCGGGATTGTCAAACGGACTGGCAGTTTTCAAATTGACGGTACCGCCGATACTCCCCTCCAGAGCCGAAGCCTGCGCAGACTTCAGCACATCCGCACCCGAGATCACCTCGGAGGGTAACACGTCAAACGCAAAATCACGGCCATCGTCATCCGTGGCCAGTATGCGGTTATTCAATGTAACAATATTGTATGAAGATCCCAGCCCCCGTACGCCGATGTACTGCCCTTCGCCGCCTGTGGTGCGGGTAATCGAAATACCCGTGATATGGCTGAGCGAGTCGGCCACGTCGTCGTCAGGAAAACGTCCGAGTTCGGTGGCCGAAATCGAATCCAGCACAATATCGGCATTGCGTTTGGTATCCAGAGATTTGGCCAAACTGGCGCGGGTACCGGAGATCACCACGGTATTGGCTGCATCCGGCGCCAGATCGGCCCCGTTTTGTTGTGACGGGACTGGATTGGCATCAGTTTCAGGAACCGTTTGCGCCATCGCCATATTGGACAGTGCCAACCCGATTGCCAAAGAAAGTAGTGTCTTAGAAAAATTGCGTTTGTTTTCGTTTGCCATAATCCTGTCCCGTTTAAGTAATTTTTGCCAGAATAATGGACGCAAATCAGAAAGTCAACGCAAATCGAAAGAAAACGAAAGTTATTATATTTTGTGTTTTATTACCGACAACCAGCCATATCAGACTGTCTTTTTTTAAATCATTTGGGGGCTAATGGACTTAAATTGAATCGTGTCCACCCAATAAGTGGGCCAATGTACATTACGGAGGACGGTATCAATACACCAAAACGGCTTCGAGGGCACGGTGCCGGATTCAAGGCCCAGGTAATTCGAAGCTGCAAACAACCTGGTGTTTCAATTGCCGCTGAATAATCGGAATGTAATTTTCTTGCGAAATACTCACAGAAAGCAGAGCAAAGTGCCGCACTGTTGGAGGTAAATTTATCTGCAAATCTTCAGCGTGTTTCGGAAATTTCACACACCGGCATAATTCAAGGTAAAAACACGTACCAGGTTTTGCAGGCACACCACTAAGCAAGAGAAATACATGGCACTGACCGACGATCAAGAAATAGGGTATTCCCAGGAATTTTCTTAGCTTCTTTTTTTGCGATCGTGATTGCAGCTGCCACTTCATGGTGAGTGCGGAAATGATCGGGTACTATTTTTACCGCCCCGATTGACAGGGAAGTGATGGGGTGAAAAATTTGCTTGCCTTGACGGTCTTCCGCTTCAATGCCATTGCGCGCAATATCTTCAGACTCGTAATAGGACGGTACCGCGGAGGCGAACTCCTGCAAAATGGTGCGGCAACGCTGTTCCCAATCGTCACTCTGAAACAGCGCGACGAAATCATCGCCGCCGATATGGCCGATAAAGTCCAGTTCAGGCTGCACACATTCCTGCAGCAATGTGGCGGCAAGCTTGATGAGGTCATCGCCCTTGCGGAATCCGTACACATCGTTATAAGGCTTGAAATTATCCAGGTCAATATAGCAGGCATAAAAAACAGTTCCATTTTGCAGGAGCTGGTCTATGTGCTCGTTGATTGGGACGTTGCCGGGCAATCCGCTCAGCGGATTTGCATAGCGTGCAGCGGCAATTTGCATTTGGGTGATTTCACGCAGCAGGTCATGGCCGCTACCCATGCCGACGTAGGTGCCGCGATCGGTAATGATGAAGCCGGCACTGAGATGATATGGTTCCATACCCAGAATGATATTACTCAATTCGTGCAGACTGACTGATCGATCAACGATCAGCGGTGTTTCATCCATCAGCATGGCGCAACTGCGGCGACCAAGCAGTTCTTTGCCGAATTGTCTGGCAAAACGGTCGATCATGGTGTGACGCGTGATCAGACCGACCGGAGTTCCGACATTCACAACCGGAATCGAATGCAGACCTTGTTCTTGCTGGAAGCGGGGAAAAACTTCCTCGTTACTGTTTGAGATTTCTACTGGCCTGACGTATTTCAACAGGTTGGCAACCGTGGCATTTTTTTGCTGGAAATGACTGGCCTGCGTTGCGTTCAGTCCCTTCAGCGTTTCTGTCACGCCAACCGGCAACATTGTTTGCGGCCGCGCCAGAGGGTGCGCAAAATGGTAGCCCTGCCCGAAAGACACCCCCAAGTCGCGGGTTGCGACGAGTTCCGCATGGGTTTCTATCCCTTCAGCGATAACACGGCAACCGGAATTTCTCGCGATTGCCTGAATCGAGCGTACAAATTGCAATTTGACCTGATCCAGATTGATATTCTGAATGAAATGTTTATCAATTTTCACATAATCAGGCCGGATCTCCGACCACATGCGCAGGCTGGAAAAGCCTTCTCCCAGATCATCCATCGCGATTTCAAAACCCATGTTACGGTAGTGTACGGTGGCTTCGCGCAGAACTGCGTATTCGAGAGAGGATGTGTTTTCGGTCAGTTCAATGACGATCTGATCCGGTTTCAAACCGGATTCCGCAATACAGCGCAAAGTTTCGCCACTGCGCCAGCCTTCTTGAAGCAGGATGTCAGGGCTTACGTTAAGAAACAGTTTGGATGGAAGATTGAGCGCGGCAAAACTGCGCAATACAATCGAGCGACTCAGATATTCGATCTCAAGCGACCGATCATGTTTGCGTGCCTCCTGGAATAACATCAGTGGCGAATGCAGCGGGCTGTCGGACGGCCCCCGGATCAATCCTTCATAACCGAAAATGGTGGCATTCCCCATTTGCACGATAGGTTGAAACATTGCACACAGTCGACGTTCCTGGATGATTTCATCCAGTCGTTTCTGTTGGATTGATCTCTCCTGCTCATGGGGAATTCGTAACGTACTGCTAAGTTGCATGATGGTCAATTTACCGGTGAAGTCAAAATTCTGCCAAGAGGTTCGTTTAATTCAAATACACAAAGTTCCAAAATATTGTCACATGGAAATGTAACGACCATGTGACAAGTCACTCAGGCGTCGCTGCGGTCCTGCTATTTTTTTCGTGCCGCCATCCAGCGCTCTATGTCGTCGGCAGTGCGTGGCAGCCCGTCCGACAGATAACGTGCGCCCTGCTCGGTCACCAGCACTTCATCTTCAATGCGCACGCCCAGCGCCTTTTCAGGAATGTAAATACCTGGCTCCAGGGTCACTACCATTCCGGCCTGCAGCGGTTCCTGATAGGCACCGGCGTCATGCACGTCCAGTCCCACGAAGTGACCCAAACCGTGAATGAAGTAGTCTCCGTAGCCGGCATCGTCAATCACCTTGCGGGCCGCCTTGTCCAGGTCTTCATAGGTAACGCCGGGTTTGACGAGTGCGAGCGCAGTCTGCTGGGCGCGCAGCACCAGGTCATACACCTTGCGCTGCTCCGGCGTAAAGTGGCCATTGACCGGCAGAGTGCGGGTAATGTCGGCAGCATAGTGCGCGAACTCACAGGCCATATCCATCAACACCAGTTCGCCGTCCTGCATGACGCGCTCGCTTCTCGGATAATGCAGAATAGTCGAATTCGGTCCCGAACCGACGATGGATTCATAAGCAGGCCGGCGGCTGCCGCGTATGCGCCAAACGCGCTCCGCTTCGGCGCGCACTTCGCCTTCACTGACCCCGGGCCTGATCACAGCCCAGGCCGCGCGATGACCTTCTTCACTGATCCGGATAGTTTGCTGCATGATCGCCAGTTCAGCCGCATCGTGACGCGAGCGCATACTGGCCAGCGTCCAGCCCAGCGTTTTTATTGCGACGCCAGGCACGCGTTCCTGCACCTTGCCGTAGATCTGCAGGTCTTTGGGTTTCGCTTCGCCCGTGGTGTCAGGCCGGGTTACCTGCCACAATGTCGGGGAGCGACTGGCCAGATCCACCAGGCGGGCCAGCAACTGACCATTGCGCGAGATTTTTTCAAATCCGTAGGTGGAACGCAGCGCAGCTGAAATCGATTCGCGTTGTCCGGTCCAACGCTCGGCCTCAGGGTCGCGACTGGGCAGGAACAGGAATTCGCGATAGGTTCGCTCTTTCGGAGCCAGCACCAGAACGGCACCGCGTTCCAGAACGCCGGTCAGGTACAGAAAATCCGCTGACTGGCGATAACCGGCGGCGTCGTCTTCGCCTTCGGCATAAATGACGGCAACGCCATCACCCATCTGTTTCATGAGCGCTGCGCGCCGGGCCGCGTAGACTGCCGGTTCCTGGGTCTGGCCGGGTTCGATCAGTTTTGGTAAAAGCGGATCAGAGGCCAGAGCATCGTTTGACAGCATGGCGGCGCTTGCCATGACCAGAACTGCAGCGAGCGCAAGTATTTTTGGGGTTTTCATAGGCGGTTTCGAATTGGTTTGCGTTGAGGTGGTACCGGTAAAACTGCGGCAAGATTACGCTGCGCAGTTTGATCATGCAAGTCCAACAGCATCATCGTGGTCGTTGGAAAACCAACCTTAGCAGTAAGGCAATATAAAAATAGTTGCTCTGGTCAATAGCGCTCGCAAAGTTCGGGCCGGCCAAAGCACCAGTTTCGACTGTGTGGATATTCTCCGATATCAGGGCAATATCGATTACCATGTCCACACTACCCTCCGGCTGACAAGCCACGATTTCATTCAAATTAAAACGCAACATCAGAAAAGAGCGTGCAATGAAAAAAAATATGAAATGGTCGATGTATTTTTGGTGCCTGATTGCCTTTTCTTCCAGTGTCTCCACTGTCAATAATGCCTGCGCACAAACTGATTCTGATCAGCTCGCCCGTGCAATTCATAAAGAACTGGTCGAATTCGACACCACCACCTCCACCGGCGATACGCTCGCCCCCGCTCAAGCCATGGCCAAGCGTCTCAAGGCGGCCGGTTTCCCCGAGGCCGACGTGCAGGTGCTGTCCCCGGCGCCACGCAAAGGTAATCTGGTGGCTCGCCTGCATGGCTCGGGCAGGCGCAAACCAATCTTGCTCATGGCGCATCTTGATGTAGTACCTGCCAAACGTGACGACTGGAATACCGACCCCTTCAAGCTGGTTGAAAAAGATGGTTATCTGTATGGTCGCGGCAGCATGGATGATAAATTCATGGCGTCGGTCTGGGTGGCGACCATGATCCGTTACAGACAGGAAGGTTATGTGCCTGATCGCGACCTGATTCTGGTACTGGAAACCGATGAAGAGATTCTGGATGAAAATGAATTGGGCATACGTTGGCTGCTCAAAAACCATCACGACCTGATAGACGCCGAATTTGCCATCAATGAAGGCGGCAACGTGAATGTGCGCAAGGGCAAAGTCCTGAGCAACACGGTGCAGACCAGCGAAAAGGTTTCCTATCATTTCAGTCTGGAAGTAAAAAACAAAGGCGGACACAGCTCGCTGCCTGCCAAAGACAATGCCATCTATCATCTGGCAGAAGGACTGGCCCGATTGGGTCGGTTCAGCTTTCCGGTCGATCTGAATGAAACTACCCGGACCTACTTTGCCAGGACCGCCGCGCTGGAAACAGGTCAGCTCGCTGCCGACCTGACTGCCGTTGCCGCACCGGTTCCCGATCCTGCTGCGGCAGAACGTCTGTCGACCACACCACTGTTCAATGCCCAGTTGCGCACCACCTGCGTGGCAACCATGCTCGACGGTGGTCAGGCCGTCAATGCCTTGCCGCAATCGGCGCGTGCCAGGATCAATTGCCGCATGCTGCCTACCGAGAAAGTCGCCGACATTGAGGCAACCCTTAACCGGGTGCTGGATGACAGTCAGATCAGCGTCAAACTGATCAGCAAACCGACCCTCAGTGCGCCCTCACCCTTGAACCCGGAAATCATCGATGCCATCAGCGCCACGAGCAAATCGTTCTGGCCCAATGCGCCGGTCATTCCCTATATGAGCACAGGTGCGACAGATGGTGCGCCGCTGCGCAACGCCGGTATAGCGACTTATGGACATTCAGGCATGGCTCTGGACATTGACGACCTGCGCATGCATGGCAACGATGAGCGGGTGTCGGCCAAGGCATTTTCAGATGGGCGCGAGTATCTTTACCGCCTGGTTAAAGTGCTGTCATCGAAAGATTAGTCATGCTTAACGACGCCAACACCACCACTGTCCACCGCATCTGCCCGTTATGTGAAGCGTGCTGCGGTCTGGAATTAAAGATCAGTAATAACGAGGTCCAGAGCATACGCGGTCACGAGGCGGATGTGTTCAGTCGCGGCTATATCTGCCCCAAGGGAGCTTCGCTCAAGGATTTGCATAACGACCCGGATCGGCTCAAGCGACCGTTACTCAAGCGCGACGGCAGGTTCGTCGAGATTGGCTGGGACGAGGCATTTGCGGAAATCGAGCGGCGCCTGGTGCCGATTCTGACTGAGCACGGTGCCGATGCAGTCGCAAGCGTGATCGGCAATCCGGCCGCACACAAGATCGGCCTTCTGATGTATTTCCCGCGTTTGGCCAGGGCGTTAGGTTCGCGCAATGTTTTTTCGGCGTCAACGCTGGATCAGATGCCCAAGCAACTGGCCTCGGCCCTGATGTTTGGCAACTGGCTCTCGGTTGCCGTGCCGGATATCGAACGTTCGGATTTCCTGCTGATTCTGGGGGGCAATCCGATGGTGTCGAACGGCAGCCTGTGGACGGTGCCGGATTTTCGCGGCAAGGCAAAGGCGCTGCGCGCACGCGGCGGACACATCGTAGTGATCGATCCGCGGCGCAGCGAAACGGCGGCAGTGGCCGACCAACATCATTTCATCCGTCCCGGTGCCGATGTGTTCCTGCTGCTGGGTCTGGTGTACACGCTGTTCGACGAGGAACTGGTGCACCTGAACCGTCTTGCCCGGCATGTGAATGGCGTCGACGAAGTGCGCCTGGCAGTGCAGGAATTTACGCCGGAACGGGTTGCTTCACGCTGTGGCATTGCTGCGTCGGCCATCCGCGCACTGGCGCGCCAACTCGCGCAAGCCAGGCACGCGGCAGTGTATGGCCGCATCGGCACCTGCACCCAGGAATACGGCACGCTGTGCAGCTGGCTGGTCGATGTGCTCAATGTACTGACCGGCAATCTGGATGCCGAGGGTGGCGCAATGTTTCCCAAAGCGGCGGCATTTGCGGCCAATACACTGGGTAAGCCGGGCACCGGTCGCGGCATCGTTACCGGGCGTCACACGAGCCGCGTGTCAGGGGCGCCGGAAGTAATGGGTGAACTGCCCATTACCTGTCTGGCCGAAGAAATCGAGACGCCCGGCGTTGGGCAGGTGCGCGCGCTGATTTCGATCGGTGCCAATCCGGTGCTGTCCGCACCGAACGGCGAACGGCTGTCGGTGGCGCTGGAACAGCTCGATTTCATGGTCAGCATCGATATCTACCTGAACGAAACCACACGCCATGCCGACCTGATCCTGCCCGGATCGTCGCCACTGGAGGATTTACACTACGACATCGTATTCCAGCAATTTTCGCATCGCAACCATGCCCGTTTCAGCGCGCCGGTCCTGGCACGAGTTGATGATAATCCGCCGGAATGGCAAA
Organism: Oxalobacteraceae bacterium; assembly: GCA_043758755.1. Taxonomy (GTDB): domain Bacteria; phylum Pseudomonadota; class Gammaproteobacteria; order Burkholderiales; family Burkholderiaceae_D; genus Solimicrobium. The sequence goes on along the minus strand of JAYVMW010000040.1, from coordinate 22,204 downwards.
TCCTGCTGCGTCTGGCCGCCATTTTGCAGGGACGGGGCGCACAGATCGATGTAGGCCAATTCGACACGGAATTGTTTACCGCCGAATTGCAGCGCAGTGTCCCGGCGCACGCCGATGCGCTGCAACAGGCGCTGGCACACCTCCACGGTCCGGAACGGCAGATTGAATTCGCGATTCGCACCGGTCCATATGGTGACAGGTTCGGACAAAATCCGGACGGCATCAATCTGACCAAAATCAGGGCCGCGCCGGGCGGCATCGACCTCGGCCCCATGCAGCCACGAATCCCGGAACTGCTGCGCACACCTTCGGGCAAGATTGAACTGGCGCCGCAGGTACTGATCAACGACGTAGGACGTGCCGGCGCAGCGATGCAGCAAGCCGTGCCCGATCTGGTGATCATCGGTCGCCGCCAGGTCCGTTCCGGCAACAGCTGGATGCACAACCTGCCGATTCTGGCCAAGGGGCCGTACCGTTGCACTGCGCTGGTCCATCCGTCCGATATATTGCGGCTTGGGTTGCAGGACGGCGGCATGGCGCGCGTGCTGAATGGAGCGCGCTCGATCGAAGTACAGGTCGAAGCCAGCGAGGAAATGATGCCGGGCGTGGTGAGCCTGCCGCATGGCTGGGGTCATCACTTGCCGGGAATACGCATGGGGGTGGCGCAGCAACGTCCGGGTGTCAACCTCAACGCGCTGCTCGACGACACTCTGCGCGATCCGCTGTCCGGCAATGCCGTGCTCAGCGGTATTGCGATCGAGATGCTACCCTGTTAACCAGACTATTTTTTTAAGGATCACATCATGGCAAACATTGCTTATCTCGGTACCGGCCTGCTTGGCTCCGCTTTTGCCGAAGCGGCGGCCAAACGCGGCGACCACGTCACGGCCTGGAACCGTTCCAGTGCCAAAGCACAGGCGCTGGAGCAATTCGGCATAAAAGCGGCGGCCACGCCCGCCTCTGCAGTACAGGGCGCAACGCGCGTGCATCTGGTACTCAAGGATGACGCGGTGGTCGACGAAGTCATCGAACAGGCGCGCGCCGGACTCGCGCCAGACGCCATACTGCTGGATCACTCCACCACCCTGCCACGACTGACCGCCGAGCGTGCCGCACGACTATCCGCAGCCGGGTTGAAATATCTGCACTGCCCGGTGTTTATGGGTCCTGCAGCCGCGCGTGCGGCACAGGGTTCAATACTGGTTGCCGGACCGCAGGCGCTGTTTGACGCGGTCCGCGCAGAGCTCTCACGCATGACCACCAAAGTGCAATATCTGGGGGAACGCACCGACCTGGCTGCTGCCAATAAACTCATGGGCAACGAAATGATCATTGGTCTGGTAGCGACCATGTCCGATATCCTGACGCTGGCACAGGCCAGCGGCATCGATGGCCGCGACGCCATCAAACTGCTGAGTCTGTTTGATCTGAACGGCATGGTTGCAAGCCGCGGCATGAATATGGCCAAAGGAGACTTTGCCCTGAGCTTTGAACTGGCCATGGCAAGGAAGGATGTGCGACTGATGCTGGAAACCGCCGCACACCGGCCACTCGCAATCCTGCCCGGCATTGCAGCGCGTATGGATGAGCTCATTGCAAAGGGTCACGGTGGGGGCGATGTCACTGCACTGGCAATGGATGCGCTGCGCCGCGATTGATACCCCCGGCATATCTTATTAAGCAAGGCGCAATCTGTAGGCTGGGACTGCATCCCGGCCTACAGATGTCTTGGCGCAGCAGGAGTCAGGCGGTATTCAGCCATGCTTTTTTTGCATCCGTTGTTTGAATGCAGTTGGATCAAATTTTTTCGGCTCGCCACTGTTTTCACCATCAATAAGTGCCTGCCTGATGGCGTCCGCTGCAGCGTAGCGTTCTTGCTCCCGTCGTATCAAGGTCACGAATACATTCGCTGTCGTTGGTGTAATGGCCATCCTCAATTTGCGACTTTATCCATGCATCCTGCTGCGCCGTTACAGTGATGGTCTTGCGTATGGTGATCATTATTCAGCTCCGCTATCAAAATCGTCAACTAAACCGGTATCGTCCTATCATATTATCAATGCGATTTTGTGAATCTGAGATCTTGTCCGAATTCTTGCCTCAGGTGAAATTTCGCCCGAATTCAGCATTGGTAAAGTTTGAGAAGAGTGAATAGAAAACGATGCCCGCCCGTATTCAATTCAGTGTTGCAGCCTTTTCCGGATTTGAATTTTGGCGGAGTGGACGGGACTCGCCTACGTTCCGCAGGCCGCCGATTCGCCTTCAGGCGAATCGCTTCGAGTCCCGCCGGAATGTGCGCAGGCACATTCCTCCACTCCACCAAAATAAAAATGCCCGCTTGCGCGGGCACTTGTATTTTGGCGGAGTGGACGGGACTCGAACCCGCGACCCCCGGCGTGACAGGCCGGTATTCTAACCAACTGAACTACCACTCCTGTGGCCTTGCAATCGGTTTAATTGGTGGGTGCTGAGAGGCTCGAACTCCCGACCTACGCCTTGTAAGGGCGCCGCTCTACCAACTGAGCTAAGCACCCAATCAAACTGCTGATTACAAACGAAGGCGCTAGTTTACTGCATCTTTCAAACCTTTGCCAGGTTTAAATTTGGGTACTTTGGCTTTTTTGATTTTGATGGCTTCACCGGTTCGCGGATTGCGTCCTGTGCGTGCCTGACGGACTCCAACTGAAAAGGTACCGAAACCAACCAGGGTTACCGTGCCATTTTTTTTCAGAGTGACTTTTACTGCGCCTATCATTGCGTCCAAAGAGCGGGTTGCAGCTGCTTTGGAAATGTCTGCAGATTTGGCGATATGTTCTATCAATTCGGTTTTATTCACTTACGTCCCCTAGCAAAAGTTAATTTAGTGTCGATGCTTATCGACATTGGATGTTTGTGCATGTCCACACGTTCTTCCCATTGGTGTTTAAATTTGGTCTTATTCATTTTCACCATCCTCTGCCTTGTATGGCAGAAAATCAGCCCTCGTATTAAACAAGCCCTAAAGCATGGTGTCAAGCGCTTTGAATCAATTTCAGGAGCGAATAAAAAAATATTTTTGAAAAGTTCATTTCAACGCCCGACGCCCGGCAAATCCAGGGATCAGATTGGTGCGACCGGTCAGTTTGCAGTGCATGATATGTCCAGTTTCGAGCGGATTTTGATCAATTTGAATTAATCAAAAATCAAAATTGCCGGACCCGTTCAAAAATTTTCTCCGCGCGTTTAAACTCTGGAAGCAGTCACATTTCACTATGAAAATCTGGCTGATTCAGTGCGCTTTTCGAAACTCATTTTCAGATGCGGCCAATTTCAGCAGCGGCCGGCATGATATTTTTTGTGGTATTTTAATTAAGAATGATGAATGACTTTCACCAATTACCGCATTACGATTCTTGGTATAAGCCACTTTGCAAATTAAAATCGCAAAAATGTTTTTACCGCCCTCAACAAACCGTCTATAGTTTAGCCCACTCTCAACACCACACAGAATCATGAAATTTGACGTAGCCATTATCGGCAGCGGATTGGCCGGTTATTCAGTCGCACTCAATCTGGCCGACACCCAAAAAGTCGCCATCTTCTCAAAACGCGCGCTGCTCGACGGCTCCAGCAGCTGGGCGCAGGGCGGTATTGCCGCCGTCCTTGATTCAGGCGACAGCGTAGAACAGCATCTGTCCGACACCATCATCGCCGGTGCTGGCCTGTGCGACGAAGCCGCCACCCGATACATATTGGAAAATGGCCGCGCTGCCATCGACTGGCTGATTGCACAGGGTGTGCCCTTTACCCCGGATGCCGAGGCCGAACTCGGATTTCACCTGACCCGCGAAGGCGGACACAGCCAGCGCCGCATCATTCATGCTGCCGACGCCACCGGTCATGCCGTACAGGTCACGCTGGAACAGCAGATCCGCAATCATCCCAACATCACGCTGTTTGAACATCACTACGCCATCGACCTGATCACCACCGACAAACTGGACGTGCCGGACAATGCCAAAGTCAACTCGAATCTGCGCTGTCTGGGCCTGTACGTGCAGGATGTGCAGACCGGCAAAGTGCATACCATCGAAGCCGGCCACACCGTGCTGGCCACCGGCGGAGCCGGCAAGGTTTATCTGTACACCACCAATCCGGACACGGCTACCGGCGACGGCATTGCCATGGCCTGGCGCGCCGGCTGCCGCATCGCCAATATGGAATTCATCCAGTTCCACCCGACCTGTCTGTACCATCCGTATGCCAAATCGTTTCTGATTTCCGAAGCGGTGCGCGGCGAAGGTGGTCTGCTGAAACTGCCGGCTTCGGCAGGCAGCGCGGCCGGCAAGCGCTTTATGCCCACCCATGACGAACGCGCCGAACTGGCCCCGCGTGACGTGGTCGCGCGTGCCATCGACTTTGAAATGAAAAAGCGCGGACTTGATCATGTCGATCTGGATATCTCCCATCAGAGTCCGGAATTTTTAAAAGAACATTTCCCCACCATTTATGCAACCTGCCTTGAATTTGGCATCGACATCACCAAACAACCGATTCCGGTAGTGCCGGCCGCGCACTACACGTGCGGCGGCATCGTCACCGACATCATGGGTCGCACCGATCTGCAGGGTCTGTATGCCGTCGGTGAAACGTCCTATACCGGTCTGCATGGCGCCAACCGGCTGGCCAGCAATTCGCTGCTGGAATGTCTGGTGATCGGCAAGGCGGTTGCCGAGCGCATTGCCAGTCAGGGTCCGGTCGATGTACCGGAGTTGCCGAGCTGGGATGAGAGCCGGGTTTCGGATGCCGACGAGGATGTGGTCATTGCCCATAACTGGGACGAGTTGCGCCGCTTCATGTGGAATTACGTCGGCATCGTGCGCACCACCAAACGACTGGAACGCGCCCAGCACCGCATCGCACTGCTCAAAGAAGAAATTGACGAATACTATGCGAACTTCCGCATCACCAACAATTTGCTGGAATTGCGCAATCTGGTCGACGTGGCGTCGCTGATCGTCAACAGCGCGCTGACCAGAAGGGAAAGCCGCGGCCTGCATTTCAGCCGCGATTTTCCGGACACGCTGCCCAAGGCCATCCCGACCGTCATGGCACCGCAACGACACCGCCGCGCTGCAGGCCGTCGTCCACAATAACCATTTGATGCCTGTTATGACTTCTCGCGCTGTCCACCTCACCATACTGGTACTTTATTATTCCCGCAGCGGTTCTACCAAAAAAATGGCGGAACTGATCGCACACGGAATCGAAAGCGTGCCGCACTGCAGCGCCAGGTTACGCACCGTGCCGCCCATCTCGACCGTATGCGAAGCCGTCGAAAATTCGATTCCGGCTGAAGGTGCACCCTATGTTGAACTGGCCGACCTGAAAGAATGCGCCGCAATTGCACTGGGCTCACCGACCCGCTTTGGCAACATGGCCTCAGCCATGAAATATTTTTGGGATGGCACCGGTGCCGACTGGCTGTCCGGCACCCTCGAGGGCAAACCGGCCTGCGTGTTTACCTCAACCGGCTCTTTGCATGGCGGACAGGAATCAACGCTGCTGTCAATGATGCTGCCGCTGCTGCATCACGGCATGCTGCTGGTTGGCCTGCCCTACTCGAAAACCGGACTCATGGCCAGTTCCAGCGGCGGCACGCCCTATGGTGCGAGCCACTGGTCGGGAGCGGACGGCAGCAAGCCGATCAGCGAAGAAAGCCGGCAGCTTGCCATTACACTTGGCGAGCGGCTGGCCAAAACGGCGCGCGCGCTGCATCACAAATGAACTCCCCGTCCATCTCCATCAATAAATCCGTCTTCTTCGCACGCGCTGCAACCCTGGCGCTGCTGGCTCTGATCATGCTGTGCGTGCTGGAAGAAATGTGGCTCGCGCCACTGCGACCGCACGGTTCGTGGCTGGTGCTGAAAATCGTGCCGCTGCTGTTTGCACTGCGCGGCGTATCAAAAAAAGATAACTACACCATGCAGTGGTCTTCGATGCTGATCCTGCTGTATTTCACCGAAGGGATCGTGCGCGCCACCTCGGACCGCTCGTCCATGGCGGTGCAGTTAAGCTGGCTGGAAGTGCTGCTGAGTCTGGTGTTTTTTTACTGCACGCTCAGTTACCTGCGTCCGATCAAGAAAGCGGCCAAGGCCATGCAAAAAGCCGCAGCGGCCAATGATGCCGACTATGCGCCATGAACCAGCCAATTGAACATTTTCTTCTGCAGTGCCGGCACGTGGTGGGTGAGGCCTTTGTCCTGACCGGTGAGCACGCCATGGGCAGTTATCTCACCGATTACCGGCAGCGTTACACCGGCGCAGCCATTGCCGTGCTCAAGCCAGCCAACACGCTGCAGGTCTCGGAACTGGTCCAACTGTGCAATCAATATCAGGTGTCCATCGTGCCGCAGGGCGGCAATACCGGACTGGTAATGGGCAGCGTACCCGATCAAAGCGGACACGCCGTGGTGTTGTCGCTGTTGCGCCTGAACCAGATACGCGCTATTGACCCGGTGAATGACACCATCACGGTGGAAGCCGGTTGTTTGTTGCAGCAGGTGCAGCAGGCAGCGCAGGCGACAAACCGGCTGTTTCCGCTATCGCTGGCCTCCGAAGGCAGTTGCACCATAGGCGGCAATCTGTCCACCAATGCCGGTGGCACGGCCGTTCTGCACTATGGCACTATGCGCGCGCTGTGTCTGGGTCTCGAAGTGGTCACCGCCTCGGGACAGATCTGGGATGGCCTGCGCGGCTTAAGAAAAGACAATACCGGTTACGATTTGCGCGATCTGTATATCGGCGCAGAAGGAACACTGGGCATCATCACGGCCGCCGTACTCAAATTATTCCCGCGCCCGAGAAGTGTGGCCACTGCGCTGGCATGTCTGCCTTCGGTAGAGGCTGCTCTGGAATTATTCCATTTCATCCGCGGCAACGGCAAGGACTGCGTGCTGAGTGCGTTTGAACTGATGTCGGCTTACAGTCTGACACTGGTGCAGCAACATTTCCCGGCCATCCGACAACCGCAGTTGGCCGCATATCCGTATTACGTGCTGATCGAAGTGTCCAGTCAGCAAGACAGTCCGGTGATCACTGAGGCGCTGGAAACAGTGTTGCATCAGGCACTTGAATGTCATCTGATTCCGGATGCGCTGATCGCTACCAGCCTGACCCAGTCGGCCGAGTTCTGGAACATCCGCGAATCCATTTCCGAAGCGCAAAAAGCCGAAGGGAAAAATATCAAACATGATATTTCGATTCCAATCTCCGACATCGGCAGGTTCATCAGCCAGACTGACGCCCTGCTTCAGCAACAGTTTCCCGGTTGCCGCATGGTCACATTCGGCCATGTCGGTGATGGCAATCTGCATTACAACGTGTCGGCCCCGATTAATTCTTCAGTTGATGCATTTTTAACGGAACAAAATGCCATCAACCGTGTCGTATACGACAGCGTTGCCGCTTTTTCCGGATCGATTTCCGCCGAACACGGACTGGGCGCGCTGAAGTGCGAAGAAATTCTGCGCTATAAAAGTCCTGTCGAAATGCAGTTGATGCGCAGCATTAAACAGGCACTCGATCCGAACAACCTCATGAATCCGGGAAAGGTGGTCACGCCTTTGCCGTAGAAAGAACGGCACATGCGTACTCCACTCCTGACTCTTTGTTTCACGACGGCTCTGCTGATCCTGTTCCTGTTCCTGCTGTGCAGCAGTCTTGCCAATGCCATTACCAAGTGCATCAAAAATGGCAGTATCACCTACACCGATCTGCCCTGCCCCGAAGATTCCATCACTGAACCGTTCACAGCGCCGGTAACGCCACCCGATGATCCCGAAGCGGCAAGGCAGCGTTATGTGGCCGATCAAAAAAAACTGCAACAGATTCGTCTTGAAAATGAACAGCTGGAGCAGAAACAGCAGCGCGATGCAACGAGCGCTGCGCATTACGCCAGACTGGTCAAAGAAAAGCAATCCCGCTGCAAAAAACTCGATACCAGGCGAAAAATCGCGCAACTGAACCAGTCAAAAAACAAACCCGGCATGAATAAACACAAATCTGAACAGGCACAGTTGCTGGCCAAACAGGCTGAAGATAATTACGCAGCGCAATGTTTGACGGAGTAACAGCACCATTCAAAAGGTGAACAAATATTTAACTTCATCGTTATCTTTAGGCGTCGGCTACTAATCGGCGCAGTCCTGTTCAACTGAATCAGTTTCCATTGACAATAGTCAAAGTTTGTTCACGGGTCCAGATCAAAAATGGTTCATCCGCTTCACAGCCCGGTAACTGATCGGGTTACACATCAACTGAAAGAATTCCATGAACAAACAAATCAAAGCCTTCATGATCGGAGGCGGCATAGGCAATCTATCTGCAGCAGCATTCATGATCCGCGACGGTAAAGTCGCTGGCAAGAACATTTCCATACTCGAAACATCTGCACTGACCGGCGGCTCGCTGGATGCAGGCGGCAATCCGGAGTCGGGCTATTCATTCCGCGGCGGTCGCATGTTTACGACGGATAACTACGAATGCACCTGGGATTTATTTAAAACCATTCCGTCACTGGTCACAAAGAATAAATCGGTATTTGAAGAAACCGTGGAGTTTAACGAGTTGTATCGTTCAGATGCCAGGGCGCGTCTGGTGGACCGGCGTCGCGCCAGGGTGCCAGTCACTTCAATGGGATTTTCGATGGACAACCGGCTTGAACTGCTCAAACTGAGCAATGCCGAGGAAGCCGATATGGGCGACAGCTGCATCAGTGAATGGCTCTCACCATCTTTTTTTGAAACCGAGTTCTGGTATATGTGGGTCACCACGTTTGCCTTTCAGCCGTGGCACAGTGCGGTCGAGTTCAAACGCTACCTGCATCGCTTCATGAAAGAATTCTCGCGCATCGAAACGCTGGCCGGCGTAAAGCGCACCGTCTTCAACCAATATGATTCGCTGGTGCGCCCATTGATGAGCTGGCTGGAAGCTCAGGGCGTGCAGTTTGTCATGGATTGCACGGTCACTGACCTGAACATCAGCGACGACCGGGAGCTGGTCACCGTGACCGGCATTGAATGTGTGCGCTCCGGTCAGCCAACATTGATTGAGGTTGAAGCCGGTGATCTGGTATTTTTTCAGAACGGCTCCATGACTGATGCATCCAGCATCGGCTCCATGAGCGCGCCACCGGCCAAACTCACTAAAGTGGATAGTGGTGGATGGAAACTCTGGGAAAAACTGGCCGCCGACCGCCCATCCTTCGGCAACCCGGCCGCCTTCAACAGTTGCATCGCCCAGTCGTTCTGGGATTCGTTTACCGTCACCCTCAAAGACAATCCAGCCTTTATCGATCAGCTGGTTAAATTCACTACCAACCTGCCCGGCACCGGGGGGCTAGTCACGTTCAAGGATTCAAACTGGCTGATGTCGATTGTCGTACCGCATCAGCCGCATTTCGCCAGTCAGCCGGACAATGTGCAGGTGTTTTGGGGCTATGCGCTGTGTCCGGACCGGATCGGCAATTTTGTCGCCAAGCCCATGTCGGAATGCAATGGTGCAGAGTTATTGCTGGAACTGTGCGGTCAACTGCGCTTTGATCTGGATACGGTGCAGGGTGCGATCTGTCTGCCCTGCCACATGCCTTACATCACCAGCATGTTCATGCCGCGTTTGCACAGTGATCGTCCGCTGCCGGTACCCAAAGAATCAAATAATCTGGCCTTTGTCAGCCAGTTTGTTGAAATCGCCGATGATGTGGTGTTTACGGTGGAATATTCAATCCGGGCAGCGCAGCTGACGGTGTATCAGTTGCTCGACATTAACCGGGCCGTGCCACCGATTACGGCGCATGACAAATCGGTGCAGGTACAGTTTGAAGCGATGCTTAAAGCGCTGAAATAACTACCACTTCACAAAAGGGTGACTCATCAGATTGGAATTCAGATAGCGCACATCGTGCGTCACTTCTTCACCAACCCATTCCGGCTTGCTGAATTGCTGCTCTTCAGAATCGAGTTCGATTTCCGCCACGACCAGACCTGCATTGGCACCAATGAACACGTCCAGTTCCCAGAGCATATTGTCAAACGGGATGCGGTAGCGGTACTTTTCAATCAGCGGCTGTTCACACAACGCCAGCAGTTCAGTTGCATCGGCAACGGGTATCGGGTATTCCCATTCACCGCGCACCAGACCGACTGGCTTGCCCTTGATCGTCAACATGGCAGTCTCGCCTTCAATCCGGACTCGCACCACTTTGCCCGGACTGGCCAGCAAATAACCCTGCCGCATCAATGCACCCTGCGGCAGGGATTGCCATGGTGTACCCACAACCAGAAACTTGCGTTCTATTTCCAGAGCCACTTATTGGCCAACTGCGCGATTGACGTGCTTCAAAATCGGCAGCAACATCGCTTCACCCAGCTTGGCACTGCGGTCACCATCCCAGCCGACCACCACATCGGGCAATTCGATATTGTCCTTGAACGGCATTTCCAGAGTGAGGGACACGCATTTGAAATGATGGCCGACATATTTGGATGCCATCTTCAGCACTTCTTCATAATATTTATCGGCCGGGTAGCCGACCTTGGACTGGAAGTCCGGGCTGGCTGCGACAAAATTATCGACGAAGGCATTTTGTTCGGCCAGCTGTTTGTCAGAAAAATCGATCAGCATTTCACTGCCGGCGACAAAATTGTAAGGCAGGCCTTCATCACCATGAATATCCAGGAACAGATCGCAACCGGTTGCATGAATTTTATTTTTGACATGGAATACTTCCGGGCTGGTTTCCAGACTTGGCGTCATCCATTCGCGGTTCAGATTGGCGCCGGCGGCATTGGTGCGCAGATTGCCGCGTACCGAGCCATCCGGGTTCATGTTGGGCACGATATAAAACACGGCCTTTTGCAAGATCTTGCGTGCGACCGGATTGGCCACGTCCAGCAGTGCATCCAGCATGCCTTCGACCAGCCATTCGGCCATGGTTTCACCGGGATGCTGACGTGCAATCACCCAGATTTTCTGTTCCGCCGATTCCTCGCCCACCACCAGCATGTTCAGATCGCGTCCATCGACCGTGCTGCCCAGATCTTCCACCCGCACCAGCGGTGAATAGGCAGCGCGACCCAGCAGGGATAAATGACGTTCCCAGGAATACGGTTCGAAATAGGCGTAATACACGCTGTCTTCGGTCGGGGTATGGTTGATGGTCATGACCTTGCCGTCAAATTCGGTATCAACCCGGAACCATTCTTCACGATCGTAACTGGCCACGGCCCGATATCCTTCCCAGCCGACCGGATAGGTCGCCTGGCCGGCATTCAATATCTGGATTGAACAAGGCTGGTCACGCGCTCCCTGCAGACGGAAATAAAACCATTGCATGAAATCGGCGTGGGAATCCTTGCGCAGATTGAGCTGAATCTGACCGGGTTGTGCTGTACTGACAACTTCAATGGCACCGGCATCAAAATGGGAGCTGATCTTGAGAGACATAATTTGTTTAAGTTTAAATAAAAATGAGAGCGTTATTGTCCTCCCAATGATGGCGAGTCATCAAGCATTCAGACACGAATCGGCAAATTTCTTGAATAAAATGGTGCGTGTCTGGTAATTATCAGCAAACTTCACTATAATCTGCCCCTCGTCGGGGCGTAGCGCAGCCTGGTAGCGTACTTGCATGGGGTGCAAGGGGTCGAGTGTTCGAATCACTCCGTCCCGACCAATAGAATCGAAAAAGGGATTACGGCTGGCCGTAATCCCTTTTTGTTTTACCTTACTGATTAATCAGCGGACCCGGCCCATCGATACCAGGTCAGAGTCACCCTGTGTGTTTAGCGTCAGGATTGCCCTCTGATTCGCAATACCAACAAGCCCGCAATGCCCATGCCCAACAACATCAACGTACCCGGTTCCGGAACAGTGTTTCCAGTTCTGCCTTCTCCAACTATGGGTGCCAGATCGTCCAACTGGTATGCCAGGAAGTTATCGGAAGTGAAATTCGCGCTACTGCCAATCAATCCGGTATTGCTGTAATCGATGAAGGCCAGATCCCCGTTGTTATCGGCCCAAAACAGATGTCCCTTACCATCAACAGAACCCTGATCCAGATTGTTTCCGGCAAAGGTTATTGATGAAATTACCGCGTCTGTGTTCGGATTAATCTGAGTCAGTTGATCGCCACCAGACATAATCAAATCGCCGGTAAACGGGTCAAATATCATACCGTGTGAGTATGGCACGCCGGTAGCGATCGCTGTCGTTACACCGGTGCTCAGGTTAATGGTTCCGAAAGTTCCCCCAGCTGAAGTTGAAGTATAAAATGCGGTGCCGCTGGGCAGACCCGAGTAAAAAGTAATATGCGTGACAGAGTTACTGGAACCGGTAACATTAAGGACGGTGGGGCTGCCAACCGGATTGATAGGCACAGCAGTAAACTGACCTGAACCACCTTCTGATCCTCCGCCATATACCGTATTTCCGGTGGGATCAACGGTGATCTCAAAAGTTCCCATGCCGGCGGCCAGTGTCGTGTAGCTTCCACCCGATGTTGGCACCTGATAAATATTTCCTGTTCCCTGACCACCAATCAGTAACTGGTTATTGTTGGGATTCATGACTATCCCGTCAGAGCCAGGTGTCACAGCGAGGTTGGTTGGCACGCCTACGCTGAATGTACCATTGCCCATGTTGCCATTACCGGTATAACTCATTACTGCTTTCCACACATCCTGCCCGCCCCCGTTATACGTCGTGTAATAAACCGTTTCTGAAACCGGACCGGCGTAGCTTGTCTGCATTACAACCAGACTGGCTAAAATCAGAGAAGAAATTCCTGAGAATTTAATTGGATAGGTTTTCATTGCGTCACCTCCTTAGGTTTCTATATTTAATAGCCAAACCGTTGATGTGAATGCATATTGCGTGCCTATTTTCAACTTTCCCAATAATTCAATGAGTTACCTGAAAAACCAAGTTACGCTCCAGGATGACTGTAATTTTTTTCGACACTTGCAATTTCTTGCCCGCAGCGTGCTATAACATTACGCCCTGCGAATCTGCCGTGCGTAATTCTTAGTGCCACAGCAGAATTAACGATTTGCCTTTATCCACGCATCAATCGCATCAATATCGCCAAGATCGCAGCCACCGGTCAGGGCCCGGTTATCAAGCTGCTTCATTTTTGCAATGGTATCGATCGTTTTAAGAACATCCAGCGTTAATAAGCAACGATGGATCAGCGGATCCATTTTGCGCTGGTGCGCCAAAGCGACCAACAAAGCCCGGCCAAAACCCAGCAAGAAATTGCGGCCATGTTTGACGAACAGCATACGCATGCCGGGTTGGCTGGATGACAAAATCGTATTGAGGGCAAAAACCGTCGCGAGCGGCAAATTTAAAAAATAATCGGCGCCAATCAGGCCGTCTTCATATCCATCCTTAAGAAGAGCGGATACGGTCGGATAGTCCGCCAAAGTTTCAGCGCATCCCGGTGCTTTTGACACCGCCCATTTAAAACTGCCCCTTTCGCTTATCAGCTGACTGTTTTTAAAGATCCACGCCTTGATGACAATGGCATCGGTAAACTGTTCACATTCCTTCAGTATCTGAGATCGGTCCAACTTCATTTTCCTGGCAATGACATCCATCTCGAACAGATCACTCACTGTTATTTGTCGCTTCTTCAATCGCACCTGAATATCCCAATTTCCCACCAGTCCAAGCATGGCGTCGTCCAGCTTTAACAGATCCTCTTTGGGATTGCTAACCTGTGTCGGCCCGGAACCATAACAAGAGCCAAGAATGAGCCGAAACCCCTTCACAACATCGACATTTAATTTTTTTAAAAAAGTGGCATTGATGCGTCTTTCTTCATAGCCATTTTTCAGTAAAGACAATACACCCTGAAATGGCCCGGCATGAAGATGCTCTGAAATAGTTTTATCCAAAGTTGCCAGTACATCTTCAAAACTGTGCCATTCCTGAAATTAGCAAATGATGGAAGAGCTGATTGCCGGCGTTACAAAAAGCGTATTTAGCACGTCCACCGTTTCTTTTGAAAATTCTGGATCTACGTTACCCAACACCGCATTCATGGCAACTTTTCCGTTCGCACAGGAAAACGCCACGCCCCATGCGTTGAGAACTTCCGGTACATCCAGGCCATTACATATCGTATCGATGTCTCCATAAAATTCGCTGCACTCGTCCTTGATAATTTGCATGAGCTCATTCAGATAGTCGAAGTCAAACGCATTTTAAAAAATGGTGGCCAGCGTTGACTTAACCAGATGTGCGGGGCAAGTTAAACCAACAGCAGCGTTGACGACAAAGACGATTGCAGTGCGCACCTCCGGATTAAGGCAATACCGCCCAAAGGTAGCGACAGCGCCCTGCTTTTTAATGGCCTTTTCTCTGACTGTTTTATCCGCACCAAAGAATTCCGCTCCTACAAAACTCAGCGCACCGCAGGCCGTTTCTGCGGTCAATGCAAATTGGTAAGAAGTTAGCTGAACTTCGGGGACTATTGTTTGTTCAGAGGACAAATCATCCAAAGACTGGGATGAAAATGAATATCGGGCGGGTGACGATGTTAATGCAAGCATGACTCTTCTCCATAAAAGTTGACTGCCGTATTTTCCCGAGCTTTTCTGCTCTGATGATTTGCGCCTGTTTTGCAGGATGAATCTTTATCGATTTGCTTCTATCCACGCTTTGATCGCATTGATATCGGCAAGATCGCATTCAGTGCTCAAGGTTCGGCTGTCGAGCCGTTTCGTTTTTGCAATGGCATCGATCAATTTAAGAATATCCAGCGATATTTCGCCGCGCTCTATAAGTGGATGCATTTTGCGTTCATGCGCCAACGCTACCAGCACGGCCCGGCCAAACCTCAGCAGCACTGTGTTCCCATTTTGCGCGAGCAGCGCTTTTATGCCCGGCTGTTGGGACGATAAAATGGTTTTGAGTGCAAATAAAGTCGCAACCGGCAAATTTAACAAATAGTCGGCACCAATTACGCCAGCGTCATAACCGCTCTTGAGCAGCGCCGCTACGGTTGGGTAGTCCGTTAACGCTTCAGCGCAGGCCGGTGCTCCGGATAATGCCGACTTAAATGAACTCCGTTCAAGTAAAACCGCCCTGTGTTTTGCGATCCACGCCCTGATTGAATTCTCATCTGAAAGATTACACGTCTTATATATCTGAGACGCCTCCAAAGGTGTTTTCCGAATAATGTCATCTATCTCAACCAGATCACTGACTGTTATTTTTTTCTGCACCATCAGCTTGCGCAGACCGGAAACGTTACTCACCATATCAACCACGACTTCGCTCAAAGTTAACAAAACCTCTTTAGACTTGCTGACCAATTCCCGATGCTCAGCATAATTTGCGGTGAGAATGTAGTGCAGCAACCGCAAATGATTGAAAGTTAAATTTTTAAAAAAATCAACGCCGATGAATTCTTCTTCATAGGCACTTTTCAGTAAAGGGAGTATCTTCTTATACAGCGGATTCTTCAGGGGGTTTTGAATAGTTTCGTCTGCAGTTGACAGAGCAGTTTCAAAAGAATCCCATTCCTGAAATTGGCAAATGATGGAAGAGCTGATAGCCGGCGATACAAAAAACGTATTCAACACTTCTGCAGTCAATCTGGAAAACGCCGGTTCGACGTTACGCACCATAGGCTTCATGCCAACCTTCCCGTTAACACAGGCAAAGGCTACGCCCTTTAATCTGAGATTCTGTTTCAAGTCCAGTTCCGCGCAAAGCCGGTCGATGGCACCATAAAATGGACCGCACTCGTCCTGGATTAGTTGCATGAGTTCATTCAGGTAGTCAAAATCAAACGCATTTTTAAAAATCGTGGCCAGCGTTTCCTGAACCAGTTGTTTGGGGTGACTTCGATCGACGGCGGCGTTAAGGACTCTGAGCTGCGCGGTGAGCACTTCCGGATTAAGGCAATATCTACCCAACACAGCCACAGCGCCCTCTTTTTTAATCGCCCTTTCTCTGAGGGTTTTATTTGAGCCAAAAAATTCAGCGCCCGCGAAATTCAGCGCTCCGCAGGCTGTCGGTGCAATCGACGCCAGTTCGTCGGAAGTTGGCAGGGCTCGTGGGGGAATGGTTGCTTCGGATGGAAATGCATCCAAGGACCGGGCTAAGGAGGTTAAAGAGGTTAAGGAGGTTAATCGAGGTGGGGGTGTTAATACAAGCATGTCACTTCTCCATAATAGCGAACCAGTGGTTTGTATGGTTGTTCCGAGATTTCCGGATCAAATACAGGACATAGACAATTCTGCTTTTGCTTTGTTCCACGAATTACGTGTTAATACTAGGGAGGCTGTTCGGATTGAGCAGGCAATGGTTGACTCCTTCAAAAAAAAACAACAACTCCAATGAATTGGAATGAATATTCGAAATCAGCCCATTTATTTTTAATTTCAATTAATTTAAGTGATAAGCAATTAAATTCAATTAAATCTCAAATATTTAGAATTTAATGAGCACAGTGATCCAGATTTTTTAAAAAATTAGAATTATTTATTACTTATCATAAATAAAACATTTACATTTGCCTAATAGCACTATAATCTGGCGGAAATACAAATTGACAATGAAAAACAAAGTAAAAAGTCACTTTTAACAGAATACTGAATAATGACGTCGCGTTACGCCAAGTAGCCGAAACGTCAGCAAACCGGTTTAATCGGCAGGACTGGACAGGAGGAAACAGGCATGGAGAAAATGGATCAACCGAAGCAATCGTGGGTACAGCGTTCGAATACTGAAATTGAGTCAGCCGTGAACCGCGGTCTGGCAGTGGCACTGTTTGAAGGGATTCTGGCCGGTGCCAGGGTCATGTCATCAGAAGGCGTTCCGCTGGAAGTCAGCGCCAGAGTGCTGGGGAATCACAAGCGCCGCGCGACCGACTGGCAATAACTGCCAGGATTTAACACGATCAGTTCACCCGTCGACAATCCGTCGACATCGCAGTAAAAAATGAGGGCAGCCTTGCTGGATCGCCGCCTCTGACATTTTTACTCTGTCATTTTCAAGTCCCAATTACTCTATAATGCGCGCACCCGAACATTTCCGGCAGGGCGTCCTGACTGACTATGGCAGTAAATCATTACGAAAATTTTCCCGTTGCGTCCGTGCTGCTGCCGGCGCGGTATCGTCCTGCGGTCCGTGCCCTGTATGCCTTCGCACGCGGTGCCGACGATATCGCCGATGAAGGTCAGGCCGGTAATGCGGAACGAATCGCAGGTCTGGATTTTTACGCATCGCAGCTTGATCAAATTCAGCGCGGAGAACGCCCCGACCAGACGCAATTCCTGTCCCTGCAGGAAGTCATTTCCCAATACCGCTTGCCGCTGCACCCACTGTATCAGTTGCTGTCGGCATTCAAACAGGATGTGGTTCAAAAGCGCTATGCCACTTATGCCGAGTTGCTTGATTACTGTGACCGATCAGCCAACCCGGTGGGCCAGTTGATTTTGCACCTGTACGGCCAGGCCACACCGGACAACCTGCGCGAATCCAATGCAATCTGTTCGGCTCTGCAGCTGATTAATTTTTGGCAGGATGTCGCACTCGACTGGGAAAAGCAGCGAATTTATATTCCACAGGAAGATATGAAGCGGTTCGGCGTGACGGAACAGCATGTACAGAACGCACAATGTGATGCCCCCTGGCAGGCACTGATGCAGTTCGAGTTGCAGCGCACCCGCGCACTGATGTTGTCCGGCAGCCAACTGGCCTGTCGGCTGCCGGGTCGCATCGGTCTGGAATTGCGCGCTGTCGTGCAGGGCGGGTTGCGCATTTGTGAAAAAATTGAAATCAATAAGGGAAATGTATTCCAAAACCGGCCCGTGTTATCCAAATGGGATTGGCTGGTGATCGGTTGGCGGGTCCTGCGTATGTAATTCAACCTTGACTTCAGGAAGGTTAGACTTGACTTAAAACAGCGCTGGACCTACATTCAGCACCTCAAATACATTCGTGCACCGCAATAGAATTTTATCAACCATGACCGACCTGTCGCGCATCTCATCCATCAGAGAGCTCCTGAAGTTGAAAGGAGGGATTTGGTGCGCCCTGATTGCTCTGGTGACGATGCTGGCATTTATTGCGCTGGTTTCCACATCAGTCAGCCATATTCATCAGACCGGCCAGGAAACCCAGGAATGTTCGATCTGCAGCGTGGTCAGCGATCAGGTCGGCAGCAGTTTTGTGGTCCCGGCTGTCATCCTGACTCAGTTTGTCCTGTTATTTGCGATTGCTGCCCCAACACTGCGCAGCAGTCTACATGTTTCTGCCCCGCTGCTTCCGCGCAGTTGCGGCCCGCCCTGCTCCAATTAAATCAACTTCAGAATCTGATTTTGCCAACCGCCGCTTGATCCGGCAGTTGCGCTGATCGTTTCAGCCTGCCCGATTGCCGCCCCCTTTTTTACCGCTGGCAATCCGGCACAACCAATTCGCAACAGGGTTTTTCATGCAATTGTATTGTTCCACTCCAAAATTACGTCCAATTTCTCTCGCCACCGCAGCTGCTCTCACTGTCCTGTGCACTTATGCCAGTCTGCTGCACGCAGCAGACTCAGAAATAGCCCCGCCGGCCGCAGAACCGACTGCAGAACCGGCCGCAGAGAACGTCATTGTCATCACGGCCCCGGAGCGTATGAAAAACGCACGCACGGAAATGATGCCCAATATAGGCACTACCGTCTACGAAGTCGACAAACACATGATCGATAATCTGGGACAGGGTGACAGCACGCCGTTTGATGATGTGCTGCTGCGCATGCCAGGTGTCGTGCAGGATTCCAAGGCGTCCGGCTCGTTGCATATTCGTGACGATCACGGCAATGTGCAGTATCGGGTGAATGGTGTTGAATTACCGGAAGGCATATCCGGCTTTGGCCAATCCATCGATACGCGCTTTATTGAAAATATCGATTTTGTAACCGGTTCGCTGCCGGCCCAGTATGGCTTGCGCACTGCGGGCATTATTGACATCCAGACCAAGGAAGGCAACCTGGCGCCGGGCGGGCGGATCGGGTTGCAGGTCGGCAGCAATAATTATGTGGAACCGAGTGCGGAAATATTTGGCAGCAGCGGCGCGTTCAATTACTTTTTTTCCGGCAGCTATCTGCAAAATTCAATCGGCATAGAAAACCCAATCGCCACAAAAAACGCCATTCATGATGATACGCAGCAGAAAAAATCCTTTGGCAACTTATCGTATTTTCTGAATGACGATTCGCGGCTGTCGATGTTGTTTGGCACCTACGATGGTCATTTTCAGATTCCAAACAATCCAAATCAGACCGCGCAGTATTCGCTCACCGGCTACAGCGATATCAGCCGCGGCTGGAACACGATTCCTTCCGCCAGCCTGAATGAGCGGCAGTTCGAAGAAAACCGTTTTGTCCTGCTGTCATATCAAAAAACAGTCGGCATTCTGAATTTCCAGCTATCCGGTTACCATCAATATTCGGAAACACTGTTCGTACCTGATGGTCCCGGCGACTTGATTTACAACGGCATTGCCACTCAGGCCATGCGCAACAGTTCCTCTAACGGATTGCAATTTGACAGCAGCATCAAGTTAAGCCAGGAACATACGCTGCGTGCCGGTCTGGCCTACAACCGCCAGAACACCAACAGCAACAATACTTCCCAGGTATTCCCGCTGATCAATGGCATGCCGGCTTCAGACCCGCTGACCATCGTCGACAATGCCAACAAAGTCGGTACGACCGACAGTTACTACCTGCAGGACCAATGGACCATCTCGAAACAGGTCACGCTGAATTACGGAGCACGCTATGATCAGGTTGCAGCGTACGTTCAGGAACATCAGTGGAGCCCGCGCCTGAATCTGTCGGTCAAAGCCAATGATGCCACCTCCTATCACGCCGGTTTTTCGCGCTACTTCACACCACCGTCGCAGGAACTGCTGTCACAAAACAGTATTAATAAGTATGACAACACCAGCGCCGCTGCGCAGATTACGGTTTCTGATCCGGTCAAGGCCGAACGCACCAATTATTATGATGTCGGCATGAATCACAAAGTCAACGCGCAGCTGTCTCTGACCGCAGATGCCTACTTTAAACAGGTTACCAATCTGCTTGATGAAGGTCAGTTCGGCCAGGCCCTGATCCTTACCCCTTTTAATTACGCCAGGGCTTATGTCAAGGGACTGGAACTGTCAGCTGCCTACAATGAAAAAAACTGGAGCGCATTTCTGAACGTCTCAATCCAGAAAGCGCTTGCCAGCAACATCATCTCAGGGCAGGCTACCTTTGCTCCGGATGAACTGGCTTATATCGCCAATCATTATGTGTATCTGGACCACAATCAGACTTTTTCGGTTTCAGGCGGTGCCAATACCAAAATCGGTGAATACAAGCTGAGTGGCGATATGATTTTTGGCAGCGGTCTGCGCAACACGCCGCAAGGCGCGACACCCAATTCGGCAACGCTGCCTGATTACATCCTCTTCAACAGCAACGTTACCCGGGTCTGGAAGGACACGGGTTTCGGCACGATTGAAGGACGCATCGCGCTGCTGAATATGTTTGACCGCAGTTATCTGTTGAGGGATGGAACCGGCATCGGCGTCGGCGCGCCGCAGTATGGGGCACGCCGCACACTGTATGTCGGCATTTCCTCCAGTTTTTAAGCATAAACAACAGGGTAGATTTCTGCCCTGTTTTGTTTTTATAAAATGCACTGGGTTCTTGTTTTTGCAAAAACAAACAATTACACTTTGCGTTCGTTTATAAATAATTATTATAAAAATATGCCCACCCTGCCAGCCCGCTCCCTGAACGCAAACGATATCAAAGTGCTGTCCCTGGCCTCACTGGGCGGCGCGCTTGAATACTACGACTTCATCATTTTCATTTTCTTTGCCACGACGCTGTCCGACCAGTTTTTCCCGGCTGGTCTGTCGCAATTCTGGAAAACCCTGAATACCTCAGGCCTGTTTGCGATTGCCTATTTCATGCGGCCATTAGGCGGTGTGGTGATGGCACATTTTGGCGATCTGGTCGGCCGGAAAAAATTATTCACCCTGTCCATTGTCTTGATGGCGCTGCCGACTTTCTGCATCGGCCTTTTGCCCACCTTTCATCAGATCAGTTACGCCGCCCCAATCCTGTTACTGGTCATGCGCATGTTGCAGGGCATCGCAATTGGCGGAGAAATTCCCGGTTCCTGGGTATTTGTGTCGGAACACGTGCCGCCAAAACGGATCGGACTGGCCAACGGTCTGGTTACCAGTGGCTTAACCCTGGGTATCCTGATCGGTACATTGATGACACTGTTCATCAATACCAGTTATTCGCCGGCCGACATCAAGGAATTTGCCTGGCGCATTCCGTTTCTGGTCGGTGGGGTGATGGGATTTGTTACCGTCTATCTGCGTGGCTATCTGCACGAGACACCGGTTTTCAAGGAAATGCAGGCACTCAAACAACTGAATCAGGATTTGCCGGTTTCAACCGTGTGGCGCCACCACAAGCCCGCCATATTGATCTCGGTGCTGACCACCTGGCTGCTGACAGCCGGTATCGTCGTTGTGATTCTGTTTGCGCCCCTGCTGATGAAATCCGCGGCCTTCAACATCCCGGCCAGGGTAACTTTGACGATGCAAAGCTTCACCATTGTGGCTCTGGCGCTGGGCTGCATTTTTACCGGTCACATGTGCGACCGGTTCGGTGTCGGTAAAACCTTTATCGGCATGTGCAGTGCACTGGCTGTGAGCAGTTGTGTTTTTTACTTCAACATCGGCCAGGTCGATTATTCAACCTTGACTGTGATGTATGTCGTTACCGGATTTTTTGTCGGGATCGTCGGCGGCGTGCCGTATATCATGGTGCATGCCTTTCCCGCCAAAATCCGTTTTTCCGGCTTATCGTTTTCATACAACCTGTCCTATGCGGTATTTGGCGGACTCACGCCGACATTTCTGACTTACGTGAATAACTACAATCCGCTCAGTGCGGCGTACTACGTACTGTTTCTGAGTCTGATGGGAGTGTGCTGTGGCTGGTACCTGTTAAATAAAGGTACCGCACTAAGCAATCAATGAAAAGGGAAAGTTGGCGAGCCTGATCTGCGGCACTTACGGGAAATGACTGTGGCTGCTTCGTTCCCGACCTGACCAGATTGGTCACACCGCAATGCGCAGGGACCCGCCA
>JAYVMW010000039.1:0-8340 GCA_043758755.1 Oxalobacteraceae bacterium | reverse complement strand
TGAGTCAATCGAGCTGAGTTGATAAATCCCGTACTGATCGCCGCTCAACTCGCAGGCCAGTGTCCGGCTGAACTGCACATTGGAAAACGTGGCGCCAGTGATTCTGGCTCTGCAAAGGCTGGCCTGGGACAGATTGGTATCGGTAAATGTGGCGCCGGTAAAATCGACACCATCCAGTTTCAAATGGCGCATGCTGATATTGCTGAACTGGGTGCCCCTGGCCGACATGCCGGTGAGGTTGAGCTGATCCGCATGAAGACTCAGGTCCAGATTGTTCAAGGCAACCCGGTCCAGATTAATCTGCAACCCGGCTGCTGTCAGTCGATTCAGCAGCGCAACCAGATACGGTCTGAGCATGCCGGTAATGTGATATTCACCGTACATGAAACCCAGAACGCCGTGGGTTTTAGTCGCATTGGTAAATATCCTGGCTTTGGTCTTGGGATCACATTCGGAAGACGGTGAAGTCAAAGCCGCTTCAATCGTTGCAAGAATGTCCCGGTTACGTTGATGTTGAATGAGCTCGCCATCCTCACTTAATTCCAGTGTTTGTTCGGCCAGTGAAAAGTCAGGTACGGCCATCTGGCTGATCAAATCAATTACCGTGGTTGGCAAGTCCGGAACCGCTGCAGTGACGGCTTGGCTGGTTTGAGCCTGTTGCTGTGTCAGTGTGTAAGGTCTTGGTGATAATCCCAGCATAATGATTTCCTTAAAAAGAACAGGTGATTTATTTGAACAGGTGAAAAGGCAAACATCAGGAGAGGGAAAATCCAATCGAATAGGACGGCAATGCCACTTCTTCCGCCTCATCGGTGGTTGGGCCAATAATATTTTTGGCCGACAAGGTGAAATCTTCCATGTCAGGGCTTGCTGTCAAACTTGTCGTATTCAGAACCACATCATCCACTTCGACTGCGGCTTCATCCACTAGCATGGCTTTTCTGGACGTGGTGCTGCTTTTGAGAATGACGCTCTGATTACCTCTTAACTCGCTGACCGCAGTTTCCTGGAATTGAACCTCTACGAACGTGGCTGCGCTGATGTTGGCCTTGCTCATGTCGCAGCGCTTCAGGCTAGTTGAAATAAATTTGGCACCCGTAAAATCGGCACCATCCATTTTTAAATGCTCCAATACCATGCCGTGAAAGGTGGCGCGTTGCGCAGACATGCCACCCAGATCAATGGCGCCTGTCTGACCCATGTCAATACCACGGAGTTCGACATCATCGAGAATGACCTGCAGTCCCTTGTCTTTCATTGCATTCAATATTTTGCCCAGATACGTTTGCATCACATTGCCGAAATGATGGGTTGTCAGTAAGGCCTTTTCAAAAATTTCGACCTTAATTGCCGGATCGCATTCAGAAGAGGGCGCATTTAATGCCAACTCAATCATTGCAATGATTTCCAGATTTCGCGGAGCCAGGACAACGCGTCCGTCATCGCTTATTTCCACCGGCTGCGTTGCCAGAGAAAAATCGGGTACTGCCAGCTCGCTGATCAGGTCAGTCACGCTGGTCGGCAATTGCGACACAGACTGGGCCACAGCCGCGCTGGTTGCTTTTTGTTGCGGGGTCAGTGTAGAAACTCTCGGTGACATTCCGATCATGTTAATTCCATTCAATGGAGGCGGTGCCTTATTTGCCGGTTGCCGGTAATCCTATAGCTCTGGATAGTCCCCATAGGTGCCAATATAAGGAACTATATTTTGATGCACAGGCAGTGTGAATTTTTCCCGATCAGGCGTCGCTGTTGTGATTTCTCCGCTCAGAAAGGTTTTGTCAGCCTGGCATACTTCACCATCGACGTTGAGCAGATCCGGATAGGACACCAGGCGGCCTAATACGGCAGACTGATTGCCGACTAGGCCGCTGGCTTCGGTAGCACGACAGGTCACATTGGAAAACGTCGCGTTGGTGATAATGGCATTGTTGAGTTTGGCATGGCCCAGATCGGTGTTGATGAATTTGGCGCCGGTAAAGTCGACATTTTCCAGTTCGATATTCCACATAGTCATATCGGAAAAGGTCGCCCGTTGCGCTGACATGCCGCCGAGCTTGACGAACCAGGAATCTTTCAGATCGAGATTGTTGAGTTCGACATCATCAAGAATTAACTGCAGGCCTTTGTCCTTCAAACCATTGATGATCTCAATCAGATACGGTTTGACGGTGCGGCCGTTGTCGCCAGCTTTTGAGCCAATGTCAAACAGTTGGGCTTTGAACTTTGGATCG
The DNA here is from genome assembly GCA_043758755.1 of Oxalobacteraceae bacterium. Lineage (GTDB taxonomy): Bacteria > Pseudomonadota > Gammaproteobacteria > Burkholderiales > Burkholderiaceae_D > Solimicrobium. The sequence continues at coordinate 6,106 of JAYVMW010000039.1, read as the reverse complement.
CACTCTGAAGACGGTGAAGTCAACGCGAGTTCAATATAAAAAGCGATTTCGCGGTTGGTTTCGTTGCGTACCAGTTCGTCCAGCAATGTCAGTTCGGGTGCCTGGGTCGCTTTTGAAAAATCAGGTAATGCCATTTCACTGATCAGGTCAGCCACTGTGGTTGGTAATTCCTCTACGGCTTTGGCTATTTCTGTACTGGCCTGCAGTTGCATCGGAGTGAGCGAATTGCATCTGGGAGATATTCCATGCATGTGAATTCCATTCAGTAGGCAGTTGATGACGAAGTGTGTGTCTTCTCACGGGTTGCGCATTGTCTTTTGGAATTGCGGTTTGTGCCATGCTTAGATTTACTGATGGACTAAATTGCGCAGCGCGAGTATGCAATGTTGAAATAACTTACTTGTGCAGCAACGGCGCAATGTTATTTAACCCTGCGGTTAGCCAGATTACAACCGCATCCCAAAAGAACGTTATGACACAGCAGGATGAGTAGTCAGTGTCAATTGACCGGGAAGCGTGAAAATTTCAGTGTCCGGTTTTGCGCTGATCGCATTGCCGGAAAGAACAGTGTTTTGAACAGATACAGGAGTCGGCCCACCAATCTGCAATGAGGGAGCGAGGGTTGTGTGACATTTAAAAATTTCCATCTGATTGCCCGTTAGCGCACCTGCTGGGGTGTTATTGAAATACACGTGCCTGAACGTGACGTCGCTGATATTTGCCCGGTTGAAGGTGGCGTTTTCCAGGCTGGCGCCATTGAATGTTGCTCCGGATAGATCGGCGTCATCCATTTGAAAGTAATCCATATCCAGATTTTCAAAGATGGTGCGTTTGGCTGACATGCCGCTAAGGTTAATTGGTCCAACATAACTCATATCCATATTCTTTATGACTACATCGTCCAAAATAATCTGCTGGCCACTGGTGCTCAATCCATTCATTATTTTGGCCAGATAGGGCCTGAGTTGCCCGTAATCTTTTCTGTGGTAACCCGGTTCGGTGGCATTGGCAAAAATAGTGGACTTGATGTCCGGATCGCATTCGAAAGTTGAGGAGGTCAGAGCAAGTTCGATGCAGGCGATGATGGCGCGATTTTCCGGGCTGTCTACCGGTTCGCCCGTCTTGTCGAGTTCCAGCGGCTGCGCGGCCAGTGAAAAATCGGGTACTGCGAGTTGGCTGATCATGTCCGACACGGTTGTCGGTAAATCCGGTAACGCTTCGACAACTTCTTTGCTGATTTGAATCTGGCGCGAGGTGAGTGTATGCGGCCTTGGAGATAGTCCCTGCATGGCAATTCCTTTCAATAGTCAGCTGTTACAAACAAGAGGTCTGTATTTTTTTACGGGCTGGCCATTTTCTTCAGGACTTGCTGCACTATCTATGCAGGGATTTACCAATGGACTTGAATGAGCAGTGCGAATAGTGAGCCATTAAGTGACACGCTCACAGCAGATTCGCCAGAGCTGATTTCAGGTCCGGAACAGCGAAGTGGAATCCCAGAGCCGTCAGTTTGGCCGGCACCACGCGCTGCCCTTCAAGCAACAGTGCCGATTGCTCGCCCAGTAAGACGCGCACGGGCAGTGCCGGCAAGGGCATGAAGCAGGGACGGTGCAGCAGGGTGGCTGCAGTTTGCATGAACTGCTTTTGGTGCACCGGTTCTGGTGCCGTGAAGTTCAGTGCCAGCACCTGTGGGCTTTGATCCGCCTTGTCCCACAAAAATGCCATGGCGCGCAGAATGTCCTGTACATGAATCCAGGACAACCATTGCCTGCCGCTGCCCAGCACGCCACCCAGTCCCAGCCTGACCGGCAACATCATCAGTGGCAGCGATCCGTGCTTGCCCAGCACAAAACCAAAGCGCATGATTCTGACCGGCACGCCGAACTGACTGGCCTGTGCAGCGGCCTGCTCCCACTCCTGACACAGCTGTGACATGAAAATCGATTGTGCCGGACTGTCTTCGGTCAGACTCGACTCGTCACCTTGAGACTGTATGCCGTAGTAGCCGATCGCGGATGCTGACAGCAGCAGGCGTGGTTTGTTTTGAGCACGTGCGATCCAGTCCACCACGGTCTGGGTCAGACCAATACGGCTGTGACGCAGCACGGCTTTGCGGTGGGCGCTCCAGCGTGCGCCCAGGATGCGCGCGCCAGCCAGATTGACGATCACGTCGATTTTTTGTTCGTTGGGGAGCGCGCTCATGACCGACAGACATTGGACTTTTCCACCAAACAAGGCCGATGCCTTGCGCGGGTTACGGGTCAGTACCATGACCTGCTTTCCTTGCGCCAGCAGGGTTGAGACCAACAGTTTTCCTATGAATCCGGTTGCTCCTGTGACTAATACGGTTTCGGGAAACTTGTTGAATTGTGGTGTTTCTTCATTCATTGGCAGTTCCATTGCTATTCCGGAATTTGACAGTGCCGATCAGTCACGACTCATTTTTCGATAATCCGCCGAGCGCGTGTGATCCTGAACGGCCTGCTGGATTTTCACGGTTTGACAGTCAGATAAAAAATGTTCGGTGCTGTTGCGCCGATTTGTCCATTAAACGAACAGGGAGCCAAAGCTACGTGCGGCCAGTTCAGGATTGTCGGTCATGTACACACTGCTGATCGCAGCCACCATATCCGCGCCGGCGGCAATCAAAGGCGGACAGTTTTCTACCGTCATGCCGCCGATCACCACGACTGGCAGGGGAATTTGCTGTTTGGATTGGGTAACGATGTCAAAGGGCGTCGTTACCGGATATTTTTTAATGCGCGACGGATAGAACCCGCCAAAGGCCACATAGCTTGCACCTTCCTGATACGAGCGCTGCGCCAGCTGCAGATCACCGTAACACGAAGCGCCAACAATTTTATCCGGGCCGACGGCTGCTCTGACCTCCGCCACCGAAGCATCGGTACCGCCGACGTGAATTCCGTCAGCGTTGAGCGCCAGACATAAATCGACATAATCGTTGATGATGAACAGGCATCCGTAACGCGCACAGAGTTCCTGTAACGCACCGGCCTGCTGCATGCGCAGTGCCTCGTCGGCCGACTTGTGGCGATACTGCAGGATGGTTGCGCCGCTCTTTAATGCCTGTTCACTGCTGGCCAGCATTTGCGCAGTGTCGTCCCAGTCGGGTGTGACCAGGTACAGTCCGGATAGTTTATTCATGATGTGATCTTTGTCGTTCAGGTATGCGTTGGCCATCTGCAATGACGTAAGAATGCTGCAGGGCATGGTAGCAAAATTTCTGCGCAGATTCGAGTGCGCCAGGCAAGGAATTTCCACAGGCCAGCTGCGCGGCAATCGCCGCAGCCAGCGTGCAGCCGCTGCCATGAAAACTGCCGTTCAGGCGCGGCCACTGCCAACTGGTGCTGTCATTTTGATGAAACCATATATTGGTTACCATGGCATCGCTGGCGTGTCCGCCTTTAATCAGCACATCGATCAGCACATCGGCACCGTGTTTCATTAATTGTTGCGCCTGTTCCTGAACGGTATGGGCGGTCGGCACGAGTCTGGCCGCTTCCGGCAAATTGGGCGTGATCAGGGTTGCGACCGTCAACAGTGGTGCAAGTGCTGACACGGCATCTTCGGTCGAGAGCAAATCTCCATGGCCGCTGGCTAATACCGGGTCGAGTATCACCGGCACATCCGGATAGCGGGTTTTATAGGCCGCAATCCAGCCAGCCAGTGCCATGGCATTGTTGCGATTGGCGATGATGCCGATCTTGATGGCGCGTATGCTGATTTTGTCTGCCAGCACCTGCGCCTGCTGCAGGATCAGCTCGGCTGGCACCGGATGCACGGCAAATACCCGGTCATTGTCCTGCACCGTGATGGCGGTGATGATCGGTAACGCATGCGCATCCTGCGCGGCAATGGCTTCAATGTCTGCTGAAATGCCGGCACCGCCACTGGGGTCGCTGCCGGCAAAGACCAGTACACAGGGTTTCATTTAAACGACGCGTCCAGCCATCGGTGACGAAGGAGACGCGGCAAATTTTTTCGGCATGCGGCCGGCCAGATAGGCTTCACGTCCGGCTTCCACTGCCAGCTTCATGGCACGCGCCATGCGGATCGGATCCTGCGCGCAGGCAATCGCGCTGTTCATCAGCACACCGTCACAGCCGAGTTCCATGGCGATTGCTGCGTCTGACGCGGTGCCGACACCGGCATCGACCAGCACCGGCACGGTGGCGCGTTCGATGATCAGCGACAGATTCCACGGATTCAAAATCCCCATGCCGGAGCCAATCAGCGAAGCCAGCGGCATGACCGCCACGCAGCCGATGTCTTCCAGCATCTTGGCCTGGATCGGATCATCGCTGCAGTACACCATGACCTCGAAGCCTTCTGCGACCAGCGTTTTGGCAGCGCTCAGGGTTTCCGGCATATTCGGAAACAGGCTTTTTTCATCGCCCAGCACTTCAAGTTTGCACAGCTTTTGCCCGCCCAGCAGTTCGCGTCCAAGTTGCAGTGTATAGATCGCATCTTTGGCGTTATAGCAGCCGGCGGTATTGGGCAAGATGGTGTAGCGCGACATCGGTACTGCATCCAGCAGGCTCGGCGCATTCGGGTCCTGGCCAATGTTGACGCGCCGGATTGCCACCGTGATGATATCGGCGCCGCTGGCTTCAGTTGCCAGTCGGGTCTGTTCCAGATCTTTATATTTGCCGCTGCCGACCAGCAGCCGCGAGTTATAGGTTTTACCTGCAATGGTGAACTGTGACATTGTTGTCCTGTAATGAGTGTTAGCCGCCACCAATGGCGCGCACCACATCGACGATATCGTGGGTTTGCAATTGGTATTCTTCCCAGCGCTGACGGGCGATCACATTGCGATTGACTGCGACCGCAATGGCCTTGTCAGACATATTCAGTTGCGCGACCAGCGCGGCGACAGTCTGCTGTACGCCAAGCCGGTGCGGTGTTCCGTTGAGTACGATTTCCATGATTACTGTTTGTAATAGATTTCTGCACCGGTTTTAATAAATTCCACCGACTTGATTTCCATCCCCTTTTTGAGTGCGGCGATTTCGGTAATGCCCTGCTGCGCTGCGTACTCGCGCACTTCCTGAGTGATTTTCATCGAACAGAAATGCGGGCCGCACATCGAGCAGAAATGCGCCACCTTGGCTGAATCCTTGGGCAGGGTTTCATCATGAAATTCACGCGCCTTGTCCGGGTCGAGTCCGATATTGAACTGATCTTCCCAGCGGAATTCAAAACGCGCTTTCGACAACGCGTTGTCACGGATCTGCGCGCCCGGATGACCCTTGGCCAGATCGGCCACATGCGCGGCGATCTTGTAAGTGATGATGCCATCCTTGACGTCAGCCTTGTTGGGCAGACCCAGATGTTCTTTCGGTGTGACGTAACACAGCATGGCAGTGCCATACCAGCCGATGGTGGCAGCGCCAATGCCGGAAGTGATGTGGTCATAGCCGGGCGCGATGTCGGTGGTAAGAGGTCCGAGGGTATAGAACGGCGCTTCGTAACACTGTTCCAGCTGCAGATCCATGTTTTCCTTGATCAGGTGCAGCGGTACGTGGCCGGGGCCCTCGATCATCACCTGCACGTCATGTTTCCAGGCGATCTGGGTCAGTTCACCGAGGGTTTTCAGTTCGGCCAGCTGCGCTTCATCGTTGGCATCAAAAATGGAACCGGGACGCAACCCGTCACCCAGACTGAACGACACGTCATAGGCTTTCATGATTGCGCAGATATCTTCAAAGTGGGTGTACAGGAATGATTCTTCATGATGTGCCAGACACCACTTTGCCATGATTGAACCGCCGCGCGAGACGATGCCGGTCAGTCGTTTGGCTGTCATCGGAACATACTGCAAACGCACGCCGGCGTGGATGGTGAAGTAATCCACACCCTGTTCGGCCTGTTCAATCAGCGTGTCGCGGAAAATCTCCCAGGTCAGATCTTCGGCCTTGCCGTTGACTTTTTCCAGCGCCTGATAAATCGGCACGGTTCCGATCGGGACCGGTGAATTGCGGATGATCCATTCGCGGGTTTCGTGGATGTGCTTGCCGGTCGACAGATCCATGACATTGTCGCCACCCCAGCGGATCGCCCAGGTCATTTTTTCGACTTCTTC
>JAYVMW010000038.1:0-81971 GCA_043758755.1 Oxalobacteraceae bacterium | reverse complement strand
AATCGGTACCCTGTGCTGGAATCTGGGCGGGATGAGGATGTCAGCCGGCAACCGCGACATCGTGCTGACCAGAATCCTGGCCGGTTCTGCATCGTGCAGTCCAGATCAGATGGGTGCCATGATTTTAAGCGTGTGCCACTCACTGGGTGGCAAGACCCCGGCCCGAGCAAACGCCATTACGCAGGACAACCTTGCAGCGCTGATTGGTAAAATACTGGCGTCGCACGCTCTGTTCAGTCAGGCGCACATGGGGACAGTGATTCATTACCTGTTTCGCGCTCTTGGTCAAGTTGACATGACTGCGCAACATCGTGACGGGCTGGCAGCGCAGATTCGGAAGTCAGGCCGCGCGCAGGAAATAATGGAAGCAATCAGACTGACACCGGTTGGGGAGCAGATTGTGAATTTTCTGCAGATGAACAGTGCGGGAGAACGGGTAAATACCACAATTTAAGTCGTCCCGATCCTGTGCGAAAATCGCCCGATTCTATCGTCAAAACAGGTTCCCCATGACACCAGGTTCAAATTCCGGCATTGCTTCATTTTCCTTTCGCATTCCGGCAAGTCAGTGTGTCAGCAATAATGAGCACGGCGGCTACACGCCACAACCACCATCCGCAATAGTACTGCGTTCAGCTGGCTCAGGCGCCAGACTGCCGGCTGCGCGCTCATGCGCTGCGAACATGTCAACAATGCCACTGGTTTTGATTCATCTGATGATGGCCTGGCTGACCGACAGAGAGTGCGCGCCGCTGCTGTTGACCCGCCGTCATATCTACGATCAGGTGCAGGCGTTTTACAAACCGGGATTACGTCCGAGCGCGGCGCAGAAATCTGCGTCTTATATCGCAAGCTGCCGCATTTCAGTCAATCTCGTGCCAGCCTGGGTGCCAATGAAGGAGCAAGGCGAAGCGACGTTCCAGATGTGTCTGAAAATGAAAGCCACCGGCCTGCCCGACGCAGCGTACCGTCATGGCGTGCTGAACATACTGCACAGGTGTCTGGCGGATTCGAAGGACCCGCACCATTTGCTGGAAGTGTCGACTGGTGTGGCTCTTGGACTGGGCGGAACCTTAATGACTGCGGATAATCGCGATGCATTGCTGGCATGCATTCTGGAGTCCTGTACGACCAGCACCAGCCTGCAATTGAAAGCAGTGATGCTGGGCGTCGGTACTGCGTTTGGCAAAACCAATCCGGAGCACCACCTGATTGCAGCGCTGGAAAAGATCCTAGCCTCCTGTGCCACCAGCACCCCAGAGCAGATGGCATCGATGATGCGGGGTCTGTTTGCCAGAGCCTGTCGCTGCGGATGGGAGCGTTGGCAACTTAAGGCGGTTTTGGCGCTGATCCTGGGAGCCAATAAAACCTGCAGTGCCAGGCAGATCGGCTCAATGATACACGCCGTGGGCCTGTTGCTCGGGGGGCCAGATATGAAGCCGCTCGATCGCGAGTTTGTGCTGACCACGATACTGGCGTCGAAGGAGTCGGTTCCGTCCACGCGACTTGAAATGATGATTCATTGTATGGGTCTGGCTGTCGGTGGCGAAAATATGATGCCCGTCCATCGTGACGGACTGATCAGTCAGATTCTGACCGCTCTCGTACCTAACCGGCGCATGCCGTTGGGCTCACTGATGCACGGGTTGGGCGGCGCGCTGGGCGGCAGGTTGATGAAACCGGCCAGCCTGGCTGCGGTGTTGGAGCGGTTTATGGGTTGCAGTGCAGGTTGGAGTCCGTTTGCAATGCAAATGGGAATTTCAAACCTGTGCCAGGTACTCGGTGGTGCGGCTATCGCACCAGACTGTCGTGACCGGGTGATATCAGCGATCCTGGCCTCCAGCGCGACCAGCAGCACGCACCAGATGGGTTCCATGTTGCATGGCATGTGCAAAGCGCTACGCAATGCCAATCCCGGTGCGGTTCCCGGTACGCCAAATACAACGCAGGACCATCTCGATGCCATTCTTCGTGCAGTTCTGACTGCGCATGCAACCAGCAGTGCAGCAAAAACGGCAGCAATGATTCTCAGCATCGCTGAGAACATGACGCCAGTGCAGCGTGCGACCTTGCGCGTGCGTATTCTGGAATCAGGTCACGCGAGTGAAATCATCGCTGCAATAAAATTCACGCCCAATGGGCGAATGATTGCGGATTTTCTTCGTTTGGCTGAGCAGACCCAGCCAGGCGAAAAGTCATTCACCTTGGTCTGATCGGGAATCGATAGATGAACATTACCCAGCGCGATGCGGACGAATCAATTGGCTTGGTTGCGGAATTGGTCGGCGAAGGACATTATTTCTGTTGACGGCAGGCGATCAGAAACAGGTGAATACCACAATTCAAATCGCCACAGTCCTGTGCAACAATCGCCCTTTTAAATCGTCAAAGCAGGATACTCATGTCACCAGGTTCACCCTCCGGCATAGCCTCATTTTCTTTCTCCGTTCCGGCAAGCCAGCCCGTCACTACTTCATCCGGCACAAAGCCCACTCCGACCGAAACGGGACAGCCACCTTCCGATCTGATGTTGCGTTCAGCGGGTTCGAGCGGCACGGTGCCAGTCTCTGAGCGTGACTGCATCGCAACCCTGCCAACGATGTTGCTCCATCTGATTAAAACCTGGCTGATCGACAAAGAGTCATTACCGCTGATATTGACCGGCAAACGCATGAACCATGAGGTGCAGCACTATTACCATTTGCGGCTGCGTCCGACCGTAGCGGCAGGGACAGCGTCACCGATCGCCGCCTGCCAGAATTCAGCCAATCTCAGGCCGTCACTGATCCCTTTGGGCCAGGCGGGGGAAGCACTGTATCAACAATGTATGGCAATGAAGACACCCGGGTTGCCTGATACTGAATACTGCAGCAAGGTGATTCAACTTCTGAACGCGCAAGTGTTTGACAAAAATGACGTGCATCCGGTCGGCGACACCTACGCCGGCGCCACGCTTGGGTTGGGCGGAACCTTCATGTCTGCTGCCAGTCGCGATGCATTGATGGCCCAGATCCTGGGCTCTTATAAAACCAGCAGTCCGGCTCAGATGGGCGCAATGATCAGGGGCGTTTGTGTCGGGTTGCGCCGCCCTGTCACAAGTCTGAGCCATCATGAGGGCGTGCTTGGGCAGATTCTGGCTTCCGGCCAGACGTCTACGCCCAGCCAGATGGGAAACATGATCGGAGCCATGTGTCGGCTATTCGGTAATGAAAAGATGTCGTCAAGACCGCGCACCATGTTAATCAGCAAGATTTTGGTCGCGCACAATACCTTGAATCGGGAACAAATTATCGCGATGCTGCATCATGTGTGCCTGGCTTTGGGCGGACCGACTATGAAACCAGAGCATCGCGATGGGTTGATCACACAGATTTTGACCATGTATGGCAAACACCGGCAGTTGCCGCAGGCACCCATGATCCAGGGTTTGTGCCGTGGTTTCGGTGGAATGCAAATGACCGATGCGCACCGTGATGCACTGTTGGCCGCACTTCTGGGCTGCCTGCCAGACTGGAATCATAGAGAAATCGCGATGGCGATGGCTTCCCTGTGCATTGAACTCGGCGGCAGGAATTTGTCGCCGCACCATCGCGATGCGGTGCTGGCAAGGATTCTGGCTGCTCCTGTCACCTGCGGTGCCGATACGATCGGTAGAATGGTTTGGAGCCTGTGCCGCAGTCTGTGCAGTTATGTTCAAGGTGCTACCGATATCTTGCCGGACAATCTCGATGCCATCGTCAGACAGGTTATTCAGTGGCATGGATCAACGAACAGTTTGCACCCTGCCGCAGCGATTTTCTATATCTACGACTCAGTGGGCAAGACGAATATCAGTCCGGTGCATCGCGATATTCTGGTCACGCGTCTGCGGGAATCAAGTCGTCTGCCTGACATCGTCGCGTCACTGAAATTCACCCCTGAAGGGCAGGAACTTGTGACGTTTCTGCAGCTCGAGGGTGGGTAGGGTGCAATATCATTGCACCATTGTCAGCACGAGGTGGTGCAATGATATTGCAGGTTGCCACTGGACAACCAGTTCAGTAACCTCATACAACCAAGGATCATCATGTCACCCGCTTTTGGCTCCACCATTGATTCAATTTCCTTCAAGGTTGCGGCAAGTCTGCCCGTCTTTAACATTGATCACCAGGGACCTCTGGGCACCGCAGGCAGTCAGCCACCTGCGCCGTTGCTGCTGAGTTCAGGAACCACGAAAACCGCTGCGGCACAATTGACCGGTCCAGACTGCATTTCGCCGCTGCCAACAATGTTGCTCCATCTGCTCAAAACCTGGCTCAAGGATAAAGATTCATTACCGCTGATATTGACCAGCCATCATTTCAAAGATGAAGTGCAACACTATTACCGGCTGCGGCTGCGACCGGCCGTAGCGAGGCATGTCAAGTCGCCGATTGCAGCGAACCAGAATTCCGTCAATCTCAAGCCATCACTGATCGGTTTGGGCGACGCCGGTGAAGTGATGTTTCAGAAATGTCTGGCAATGCAGCCGCTTTGTCAGTCCGAGGCCGACTATTGCGGCAAGGTCATTCAACTTCTTAAATTGCAGGTGTTTGAGCAAAGCGATGTCATTTCGGTACGCGACTTCTATGCCGGCGCGGTTCTCGGATTGGGCGGAACGCTGATGAGCCAGACCAGTCGCGATGCATTACTGGGGACAATCCTTGGCTCCAGCAAGTCAAGCAGCGCTGAACAGATGGGCGCAATGATAATGGGAGTCTGTCTTGGGTTGCACCGTATTGCTCCTGAATTGCGACACCATAAAGCCGTGTTTGCGCACATTCTGGCTTCTTCTAAAACATCTACGCCAGACCAGATGGGAGCGATGGTCGGATCAATGTGCCGGGTGTTTGGTGATGAAAACATGTCGACCAGAACGCGCACCAGGCTGGTCGGACACATTTTGGTCACGCGTAAATCCAATAACCGGACCCAGATTTCGGCCATGCTGCATCACGTGTGTCTGGCTCTGGGCGGCCGGATTATGAAGCCAGAACATCGTGACGGATTTATCAAACAGATTCTGACGATGGTGGGAGCCGACCAGCGCATGCCGCTGTCTGACGTCATCAAGGGGTTGTGCCGGGGTCTGGGTGGCAAGAACATGACAGACCTCAGTCTGGATGCGCTGTTGAGCGCAATTGTGGGGTGCCATGCAAGCTGGGAAACAAGAATAATGGCCAAGGCGGTTGCGTTGGTATGCATCGAACTCGGCGGCCCCGATATATCAGCGGATCGTCGCGACCTGGTGCTGGCAGTAATTATGGGATCACATGTAACGTGCAGTCCCGACGCGATGGGCAGAATGGTTTGGGGCCTGTGCCACAGTTTAGGCAGTATGAATCAACTTGTTACCGATATTTTTCCGGACAATCTGGAGGCCATCCTCAGTCAGGTGATGCAGTTGCAGGGGCCAATGAGCGATTTTCTGACCGGGGCCATGATTTACTATATTTATGCCGCGCTGGGCAGGACGGATATCACGCCAACCCATCGTGCTATTTTGCTCAAAAATCTGCGCGACTCAACTCGCCTGCATGAAATAGTTGAAGTGTTAAAAGTCTTCACTGACGGTCAGGCGCTGGTGGATTTTCTGCAGCTGGAGGGAGCCTGAATGTTACCCGAATCAAACCACAGCACCGCCTCATTTTCCTTTTGGGTTCGGGCAGGTCAGCTGGCCGCACAGCCCGAATCAGAGCCCGAATCACAGCCCGAATCAGAGCCCGAATCACAGCCCGAATCACAGCTCGAATCACAGCCCGAATCACAGCCCGAATCACAGCCCCCTGCCCCTCATCTACTGCACTCAACAGGCACGACGCACCCTGCATCCGGTGCGAGCCGCCCTGCGCCCTTGCTAACCCTGCCGACGATGTTGATTCACCTGATTAAAAGCTGGCTGATCGACGCCGAGTCAATGCAATTGATATTGACCAGTCAGTACCTGCAACGTGAAGTGCAGCAGTATTACAGGCAGCGACTGCGCCTGACCGTGGCAGACGATGCCGCTTCACCGATTGCGCATTGCCAAAATACCGTCAATCTCAAGCCGTCTTATGTGCCGTTGGGGAACGATGGCGAACTGATTTTTCAGAAATGCAGGGCGCTGCAGTCGAGCGGCCTGTCCGAAGCGCAATATCGCAGCAAGGTTCTGCACTTTCTGAAATTTCTGGTGGTGGGCAAACAAGACTTTTATAAGTTGCGCGACATGGTCGCCGGAGTCACCCTGGCCCTGGGCGGAACCTTCATGTCTGTGGCAAATCGCGATGCGCTGTTGGCCGAGATCCTGGGCTCCTGTAAAACCAATGGTCCAAACAAGATGAGTGCAATGATCTGGGGATTCTGTATTGGGTTGCGCCGCAGCGTTGCCAGTTTGAAGCATCACGAAGCCCTGTTGACGCAAATCCTGAGCTCCGGTAAAACCTGTTCGCCAGACCAGATGGGAAACATGGTCGAAGTGATGTGTCGGGTTTTTGGTGGCGAAAAAATGCAGCCAAGGCAGCGTAACGGTTTAATTAACAGAATTTTGGCCACCTATCCGACAGGCAGTCCATTGCAGATTTCAGCCATGTTGGCTCACGTAGGTCTGGCATTCGGTGGCGCCCATATAACCCCAGACCACCGAGACGGGTTGCTGCAACAAATTCTGAGAGCTTATGACAAGGACTCAGACATGCCGCTGGCGCGCATGTTCAGCGGAGCAAGCCTGGGTTTCGGTGGTACGAAAATGACCGATGCCAATCTTAAAGCGGTATTGGTTGCCATTGTGGGAGACCACAGCCGCTGGAACAAGACCGAAATGGCGCACGCGAGTTATGCGCTGTGCGCGGCACTCGGCGGCCCGACTATGTCACAGAGGCATCGCGACACGGTGCTGGCAAAGATGCTGGAGTCTGCTTCGCAATGCAATCCGGATCAGATGGGTGGCATGATTTTTGGCCTGTGCCGCGCGTTAAACAGTCTGCATCAGAGCGCGTCAAATATGACGAGCGACAATCTGGATGTCATCCTCAGACAGGTGCTGCAATTTCACGGAACGACCAACCATTTTCAAACCGGCGCCATGATTTACAGTATTTATTGCGCCCTGGGCGGTACCAATATCACGGCCTCGCATCGCGATACGTTGCTCGCGCATCTGCAGGGGTCAAAGCACCGGACTGAAATAGTGGTCGGGATAGTCTGGTCATCAGGTGGACAGGCGATGCTGGATTTTCTGCAACTGAAAATCCCGGATCCGCTTGCCAGTTCCCTTCGTAACGGGTAAATACCACCCTACGGATCTCGATATCACCGACTATCAGTAATTCCCCCATTCCGAGCCTGAACATCCCCGTGTAACAATCCGCGCCGTTGTTGAAACGGCCGCCTGTATTGCGGTCCCGATAAATCTGCACATAAGGCCTCCCATGTCACCGAGTTCGAGTTCCGGCATCACCTCATTTTCATTCAGCACTTTGGCAAATCAGACCACCAGCCATAATTCAACCCACGGACCTGATCCGGCAAGTCAGTCACCGCAACTCTCGGCTCTGCTGCGCTGCGCAGGAACGGCTAAAACCTCGTGCGCCAGCTTAGTGCCCCCCCCGAACCATATGTTAACGCTGCCCACGGTACTGCTTGATCTGGTCAAAACCTGGCTGATCGACAAAGATTCATTACCGCTGATATTGACCGGGCGTCGCATGCACAATGAAGTGCAAGGCTTATACCGTCCACGTCTGCGAGACGAGGTGGCAAAACGCACCGCTTCGCCGATCGCCAGTTCGCAAAACACCATCAATCTCAAGCCTTCACTGGTATTTCTGGGCGCTCAGGGCGAACGGGTGTATCAGAAATTTCAGTCACTGAAAGCATCCGGCATGTCCGACCAGAAGTACGGCAGCTTCGTCGTCAGTTTCCTGGTGAATCTTTTATCGAAGGTGCAGGGTTACAAATATGAGGTGAACGGATTGCGGGAAAATTTCGCTGCCGCCTCACTCGCGCTGGGCGGATCGGCGATGACTGCAGCACATCGCAATGCCTTGTTGAGCATTATCCTCAACGCACATCAAACATGCAGCTATGAACATATGGGCGCAATGATTAAAGGCCTGTGTGCTGCACTTGGCCCGACCATGTCGAACAACGGACATCATAGAGCGGTGTATGAACAAATCCTGACCTCGCACAGAACCAGTACGCCAATCCAGATGGGTTCGATGATTGGCGCCCTGTGCACTGTGCTGGGTGGCAGAAACATGCCGCAACGCATTCGTACCCAGATAACAGCAGCGATTTTAGCCTCGCATCTGAAATGCACTGCACAGCAAATGCGCGCCATGCTGTATTACCTGGGTCTGGCTCTCGGTGGCAGGAATATGAAGCCCGGCCATCGTGACGACGTGCTGCAACAGGTTCTTGATTTCTATGAATCCCACAGACGATTGCCCTTGGATGCAACGATGCAGGCGCTGTGCGCGGGATTCATCGCTACGGATCTGGTATTGAAAGGTCGTGACATGAAGCGTGAGGATCTCGATGTAATACTGAGCCAGATTCTGAGCCGCAGCCACAGTTGGAGCCATCGTGAAATGGGTATCGCGATTGCGGAGTTGTGCTGGAGTCTGGAGCACAGGCAGATGTCGGGTGAACATCGCGACACGGTGCTGGCCAAGATCCTGGCCTCCAGTAACTCCCTCAGTCCGGCGCAGATGGGCGCAATGATGACAAACGTATGCGCTGCTCTTGGCGGAAAAACGGCAGGCAACAGCACAAACGAAATCACGCAGGAGAATCTGAACGCCATGATCAGTCAAATTCTGGCGTCTCATGGATCGAGCAGCCAGGCACAGAGGGCGGCGATGATTTATGGTCTGTTTCAGGCTCTCGGCGCAACCAGACTCACTGCAAAACATCGTGCTGTGCTGGTAGCACAAATCAAAAAATCAGCCCTCCTGCCTGACATCGTGGCCGCATTGAACTTAACACCAGATGGAGTCGCTCTGGTGGATTTTCTGCAGTTAGAACGAGATTGAAACTGCGGGATTTGTCCTTTGGATATCAGCTTGACTGACTACTGGCGTAGCGCAGGATTGGTGCGCTGATGTGGATTTTACCTATCCGAATGCCACCGGAAAAGTGCGTGATCGAACCGACGTCATTAATTCGCAGCGCTAACATGGTTGCCATGCTTCTTGTTTGGATTATCTACAGTTAAAGGAGAATCCGATGTTTACATTGATCAAAAATTCACCGCAACTACTTGGAATGACATTGGTCGTACTGGTGACCGGTTGCACCGATTTGAAGACCCCGGCCGCAGCCAACGTTGCCGTAGCCAATGCAGCAGTTGATGAAGCCTTCAAATCCGGTGGTGCCGAGCATGCTGCGGCAGAATTGCAATCGGCGCGCGACAGACTGACCCAGGCCAGAGTCGCACTCAGTGTGGGCGATTTCAAGAAAGCCAATACCATGGCATCTCAGGCGCTGGCCGACGCCAGGCTTGCACAAAGCAAGGTTCAGACGGCCAAAGCAGAAGCAACCACCGCCACTCTGTTGAATGACATTGTGCTGCTGCAGGAACAGATCAGACGCGCCAGCCAAAAATCAGACCTCCCCTCTTCTGACAATTGAAAGGACCTGCCATGAAACATTGTCTGTTTATCGGCGCGCTGCTGGTTACGGCCGTGCTGGAAAGCGCCTGCAGCATCACACCCCGAACAACCGGTCTGCTCGATCAGGTGCATGCCAGTTATCAGGTTCTGGAACTCAATCCACATGTTGAACGTTACGCGCCGCTGGAACTCAGGGACGCCGACGCTGCAGTCAGGTTGGCTGACATGGCAGCGCAGCATCGTGAAAGTGCACAGGACATCGATGATCTGGCTTACGTGGCCAGAGCCAAAATTGCGCTGGCCCAGGACGTAACCAAGCGCAAACTCGCCGAAGCTGAGGCTTCCCGTATTACCGAACAGCGTGACCGCCTGTTGTTGAATCAGAGAACCAGCGAAGCCGATCAGGCCCGACTGGCTGCTGAACAGTCGAAGCGCTCGGCCCAGTCAGCCCAGTCGCGCGCAGCACTTCTTGAACAAGAATTGGCAGAGTTGTCGGCTAAAAAAACCGAGCGGGGCATTGTGATTACATTGGGCGACGTACTGTTTGCCTTCGACCGCTCGCATCTGAACGCCAAGGCGCAACAGGCAGTACAAAAGCTCTGTGACATATTGAACCAGTACGCAGAGCGCAATGTACTCATTGAAGGGTACACCGATAACATCGGATCGCCTCAATACAATCAGGCGTTGTCAGAACGGCGTGCCGAAGCGGTAAAGCGCGCCCTGACGGACAAAGGCATAGCGGGCATCCGAATCAGCATACGCGGTTATGGCGAGGCATTTCCGGCCATGCCTAACGATACGGCGGGAAATCGTCAGATCAATCGTCGCGTCGAAATAATATTGTCCGACGAGAGCGGCCAGATCAGGCAACGCTGATCCGCCATCAACCATGTATCGCAACCATGTATCGATTCAGCGGATTTTTTGGCATGAGGTCATACCTGACCACAGCAGCATCCATCTGGGTATCCGACCAGATGTTAATTGCAGTATTTTTTAAGGAGAACAGTATGCGTAAGAAAAACCTCAATTCCGTGTCTGATGACATCAAGAAGCACATCGCCAATGCCAACGAACTATTGGCCACTGCAGCATCCGCAGCGGGTGACGAGGCCGCCGAATTGCGCGAACAGGCGCAGGAAATTCTGACATCGATTGCCGAACAGATCGACAATACCAAAGAGCGCGCAATGGAAGTGGGCCAGGAGGCGGTTGAGGCCGGACGGCACACACTGCAACATCATCCGTGGCAGGTATTGGCGGCGTGTGCCGGAGCGGGTCTTTTGGTGGGAACACTGCTTGCCAGAAATGACAAGGGCTAATAGTGTAATTGACATGCCCCTGTATCGCATACACCGGTGCCTGGGACAGCCGGTTGGATTTCTTGAATTCAGTGTTATCCGTATACAACGGAACGCTGGGCATGACTTCCAGTGTCCGAGCATCGATGGCCTTGGAAACGCCGAACTCCGGCTTGAATGACCAGCAGATGGTGCAACAATGTTGCACCCTACTGATGATGTTGCTGAATGTGTTTATGCTGCAGACGATGCGGTACGCGAGTCCGTTTTCCCATCCAGATATGCACAGTCAGTCCAGCCGCGGCCATCAGCCCGGTGACCCAGTGAATGACGCCAAGCCAGTCGCGCAACACATCACCACCGGCGTAATACAGACCATACGCCGAGACCACCAGAATGACGGTGATGCCCATAATCACGGCACCGCTCTTGCGGTTCTTGTTCAGCCGCCAGGCCCGAAACGCGTGGGCGGGTAGCAAGGCGCCAAACACGATCAGAAATACCATGGCCAGCGCGCCATGCAGTTTCAGCCACCACGGCTCGGAAAAATGATGTGTTTCACCGAACTCACCCGCAGTTGCCAAAAAATAATGGGCAATCAGCCAGCCCAGACCGGAGGCCATCAGCAGTGCACTGACCCAGTAAATCCAGAGCTGGTGGCGCCGGCTCAGTTTAATGGGACCGGATTCATGGGCGATTTTTTTCACTGGAATATCTGCCTGTTATTGTTGTAAGAAACGTGTGCTGCGGGTACCGGCGGCACAATGTAGATGGCTTCGGCCCTGTATTGTTCCAGAATATCGCACGCGTCTTCCGGACACAGCCGCACTATTTTGGTTAACGCATCGGCGCTCATGCAATCCGGCGCAATCACGCTGATACTCTGATTCCAGCGGATGCAGGCATTATTTTTCCGGTCGACCAGCGCATCGAAGTCCTGCTCCGAATACATGCCGGAGGAAGTCGCTACGGCACAGTTTTCCAGCATACCGAGATTGATCAGTGCACCCGGCTGATCAGGATTGCGCACATGTACCGGTTGTGGTGGCCCGAACAGGCGCAGATCACCGCCGGCATTGACCAGCGCGCTGTCAACCTGATACTGACGCAAAATCTGGATTGCACAATCTACCGCGTAGCCCTTGGCAATGCCGCCCAAATCGATCCAGAGCTGTTTATGCAGCTTGATGTGCGCATCCGGCAAAAATTCCATATCCATAAAGCTGGCATCCTCAACCGGCTGGCTGGCATGCTCAGGAACCGGCAGAAATCCGGCACGCACCATGTGGCGGCCGATACTGACATCAAACCGCCCTGCACTTGCCACGCTGAGCCGGTATGCAAACTGCAATACTTCAACAGTGCGCGCTGAAATCGACACCGGCACACCGGCAAGCGTACGGTTGATACGGCTGACGTCACTGTCGAATTCATGAAAACTCATTAGCCGGTGCACTTCAGAGATCACGCCAAAGGCCGCTTCGATAGCCGCTGCGGCATATTTTCCACTGGCCTCAATATCAACCAGCGTACCCAGCAATGGCCGCGCGCGTCGCATGATCAAGTTCCTTTTCTGAATACCACCGCAACGATAGCGGCAATACGGCGCACGCCATCGGTGACGTGGGTGCAGGACAGCGTGGCACCGCTGATCGTGGCAATATCTTCGCCTGGACGCAATCCGGATTGCGCGGTTTTATTGACAAACTGTTTGCGCCACGCGGCATTTTTAATCTCGGCGCCATGACTTTCACGGTAGTTAAGAATCTCGACCTGACGCACACTGGCATCAGGGTTCAATCCCACCGCATACGATATCAGTTCATATTTTCCGATCACGTCATCCTGCACCATATAGCCCAGCAACTGTTCGCCTTTATAGGCTGCCATCACGCGCCAGGAAACTGATCGCGCAGGCAGACCGGCCAGTTTCTGAACCTCGTTCATCTGGTCGCCATTTAAATGCGGGCTGACATCCCTGAAGACAGTGGCCTCGGCAAACATGGAATGCTGCGCTTCTTCGGCAGTCATATATTGAACGGCAAAGGCCTGGCTGCTTACTGCCAGTGTGCTCAGTGCCATCAGGCAGGAAAGTCGGTTGGTCATAAGATGCACTCTAAAAGCTGTAGCCTAGACCGAGATTGAGGCGGTCCTGCGCACTGTCGTGTTTAAAATTCTGATAGTCCGCTTTCAGTACCACCCCCTCACCGACTCTCAGATTGAGACCGACGGTGGCCACCTGCACGTCCGGTCTGAGATAACTGTCCAGAGCGGCACTGCTGTAGGTTTTGGCGGTATTAAATCGCTCGATCCGCGCAAACGATGTCAGGGCATATTGCGGTGTTTTCCATAACCGGTAAGCGAGTTGCGCATAGGCTCCCGCGAATGAAGAAGGCATGGGCGTCGGTTGCCCGGCAATAGTGGCATTGTAGTCGGCGGTATGGCTGATGGTTCCCTTGGCAAACAGAGCTGTGGCGTCCCACTTGCCGGTCTGGTAACGACCGTACAGATCAAACATCGTCACGGTGGAATCATTGAGCAGTGAATCCGGCGTGTTCTGTCCGGCTTTGCCGGTAAAGACTGAAGCACCCAACAGCAAGCCTGGCACATCCTGCCAGTTCAGCGCGCCAAACATGCTCAGGTTCGATGCTCTGGCCAGTTGCCCTTCCTGGTGTACGCTGCGGAGCGGCGAATCCCGTCCCTCCTGCGCAGTCGGGTCCCATTTCGAGACATCAAAGCCGGTAGTCAGTCCGGCGTCCCAGGTCAGCGAATTGGCGGTGGTACCAGACAGTCCAAAGCCCACTTCACGCCAGGTGGTTGGGATGATTGCGGTTTCAACGAAATTGCGTTGAACACCGTAGTACGAAGTCGGCTCGTGACTGGTATTGAGCAACCCGACCGGCATTAGAAACAACCCTCCTCTGACGCGCAGGCCATTCTCGAGTTCATGCTCTATATACAGTTGTTCAACCTCGGATTCACCGCTGTCCGTAGCTGAAGTCACGGCATGTTCCCACTCAAATTCCGACACCATTTTGGTTTGCGCATCAAACCGGTGCGAGATGGCGATGACGGCGCGCGCCACATCGACCTGAGTATCTTTGGTGTTATTGAGTGGACGGGAGTATCCGATTTCGCCATAGCTTGACAGCGTGGTTGTCGGCTCGGTTTCTTTGCTTTCCTGCACTGCGTTGACTGTGCTGTCGAGCGCCACTTTTTGTTGCTGAATCTGTTCAGACTGCTGCCCCATTGCAGCTTTTAATTGCGCCAGTTCAGTTCGGAGGGTTTTCATTTCCTCTTCCTGCTGGGTCAATTTTTTTTCCAGATCGTCCAGCGTTGTGGCGCTGACTGGGGCAACAATGGCAAGATTGGCAATTATGCCGGTAGCGATCAATGCGTTTCTAAGTATTGCGTTCATGTTTTGTCCGAATGGGATGGGAGTTAGCGGTGATCAGTCCGCAACCTGGTAGTGTTTCTTCAGTGAATGCAAGTATAAATGAGAACGATTCGTATTACAACGATTATGTTTAGTGATGGAAATTAAATTGATTTAGAACAAGTTGATACTCAGATGGGCAATCACAGTCGGCTTCTTAAGGTCTTGAACGATTCAATAAAAACTGCGCGCAAACAATCGGCCTCCATAAAAACCTCATCCCATTCGATTTCATCGGAGCCCTGGATCTGTTCAATCTTTTCACGTATTAATGCGCATTGTTGGCGCATTCTGAACAAGTTATCCTGATAGACAAGTTGCGCGTCGCCCGGTAACTGCCGGTCGATCGATTCATATTCGTTGACTGCACCGTCAAACAGGTTCAATTCCAGTTTCATTTTTGCGATGTATTGTGATTTGGTATGCACATTGATACTCCCGATCGACTGCGATCATGGACAAAATTAATTTCTTTGTTATCGGTTCAGAATATACCGGTGCCCGTTTTAAATCAGTGCGATGACGCACTTGCCGGTTCGAATTGCAAACAAATGGCGTTATCTTTTCAGGCCAGGCAATTCAAATAACAGTGAGGAAATAATGATACGCATTGCTATTTGTGACGATCACCAGATCGTGCGAGAAGGACTCAAACAAATTTTATCCACTGTCAGTGATATCGAAGTGGCCGCCGAAGCTGTTACCGGCATACAGGCGCTGGATATAGCGCGCAAAAATGTATGCGACGTGATCCTGCTTGATATCAGCATGCCAGATCAAAACGGTATCGATGCATTAAGAGCCATCAAGCGTGGTCAGCCAGACTTACCAGTGCTGATATTGAGCGGTTTCCCGTCCAGCCAATATGCGGTCCATCTGTTTAAAATGGGTGTCAATGGCTATTTGAATAAAGAGTGCGAATCTGAAGAACTGATCAAGGCAATCCGGACCGCAGCGAATGGTCGGCGTTACGTCAACGCGGAGGTGGGCGAAATTCTGGCACAAAGGCTGGACTGCCACACCGAACCCACTGCACTTTATGATGAATTATCTGATCGTGAGTTTCAGGTTTTTGTTCGCTTGGCCAAAGGACAATCGGCAACAGAAGTAGCGCTGGCATTATCGTTGAGCGTCAAGACTATCAGCACCTATCGGACACGGGTCATGGAAAAACTCGGGCTGCATTCGAACAGCGACCTGACTTACTACGCCATGAAAAACAATTTAATCGAATAACAGCGTTAGTGCTCAATACGCTGAATATATTGGATCAACAAATCCAGATCGGATGATTTATCAAAAAATGCGCTGGCACCGAGAGCCAAGGTGCGTGTTTTCATTTCAGAGCTTGGGCTGCTGGTTAACACAATGCGGGTTCCATAGGTTTTATCATCGCTTTGCAAACCAACCAGAACTGGCAAACCGTTTCCTTCGCGCAGTGAGATATCAATTATTGCGACATCCCATGCGATCAGGCGCAGTTGATTCAACGCATCTGTTTGCCGGTCTGCAAAACCGACCACATCAACCTGTCCCGTCTGTTGAAGTATTTCAATCAGCAGTGACCGGATTTTCAACGAATCTTCCACCAAAAAAACTTTTAATTTACGATTCATGTTCGGCGCGCTGTTTCACATATTTAATTAAAAGTTTCGGCAACTTCCCGGCCATCCCGCAGGTCTAAACCGAAGGATTCACTCATTGTAGGCAGAGTCAATTCCGGACGCAATTCAAACTGAACCAATGCCATCCAGGATTGGCGCTTATGTCAGCAATTTCATTGGGGAATACGAAATATATGAACAACAGAAAACCAGTACAGGTACCTCTCTACATTGTCATCCTGTTTATTATTTGTCTGGTCAGTCTGACCGGCTCCGGTATAGCCAATTATCAAAACCTGCAAATACTGAAAAAAAACAATGAATGGATGGATCGTGCCTGGAACGTCAAAAATCGATTGCGAAAAATCAACATTTTAGTCACGGGGCTCGAGAACAGTCTGCGCGGTTATTTTTTATCAAACAATCCTGAATATCTGGACCCATGGAAAGCCGCGCCAGACAGACTGGCAATCGAATTTGCAGGTCTGGAACAACTGATGCAAAACAATCCGGCCCAAATGAACAATTTTCTGGAATTGCGCTCGCTCTATAACCTCAAAATGAAAGAATTTGA
Source organism: Oxalobacteraceae bacterium (assembly GCA_043758755.1). Taxonomy (GTDB): domain Bacteria; phylum Pseudomonadota; class Gammaproteobacteria; order Burkholderiales; family Burkholderiaceae_D; genus Solimicrobium. The sequence goes on along the minus strand of JAYVMW010000038.1, from coordinate 65,439 downwards.
AGACTGTATTTCTTTGGTCGACAGCGGGCAGCAAACCACAGGCATGAACCGTGGCGCTGCAATCACAAATGAAATTCGCAGATTGGATGGTATTCTGCAAAATCAGGAATCGGAATCAATTACCAAACAGCAAAATGAATTTTTCAGTGAATACAATGAAGCAATGTGGAGCTGCACCATCATCAACAGCGTGGCAGTGCTGACCCTGATTTTGTTTTATCGCTTGATCTGCATGAGTTTTGCAAAACAGAACATGGTCGAGGACCAGTTAAAGGCGACCAATGACAATCTTGAATCCACGGTGCAGTTGCGGACCCGGCAATTGTCAGTCCTGTCCCGTCATTTGTTGTGTGTGGCTGAAGATGAAAAAGCGAAATTGGCGCGTGAGTTGCATGATGAGTTGGGTGCCAGTTTAACAGCCATCAGCATGGATATTTCGACCGTGCGAGAACAGCTGGCCGGGAAGGAACCCGAACTTGCCCAACATTTACACAGGGCAAAGCAGACACTGTTGGAAACAATTAATTTAAAACGTCGCATTATGGAAAACCTGCGGCCAAGCATGCTCGACAGTTTGGGTCTGGCCGCTTCCATCCGGCATCACTGTGCGGAAATCAGTCGCATCAACGGCATGAATTTCAAGGTCAACATCACCGAAGATTTCGACAATATTGATCCAGCCTGGGCCATTGCCCTGTTTCGAATTACCCAGGAGGCATTAACCAATGTCATTAAATATGCCAATGCCTCACACGCGCAAATAAACCTGAAACGTCAGGCAAATGGCTTGTGGCTGCAAATAGTTGATGATGGCATAGGTATCTCCAGGGCGGCGCTGGACAAGCCGAAATCACATGGTCTGTCAGGCATGCGTGAGCGCGCCTTACTGTTAGGTGGAATTTTTTCCGTAAAACGGGGAATCAACAATCAAGGCTGCTCGATCGAAGTTTTTCTTCCCTTCGCAAGCCAGGCTGATTCCACAACGTTTCAGGTTTAAGTCGCACCCGACAATTTGGTCTCTTGATAGCACTCTCCTGCATATTCCTCCAGACCTCTTCGATTCAACACCGTAATCGAACCACGGCGATGTTGAATCAATCCTTCCTGCTGCAGGCGATGCGCCGCGCTGGTAATACTTTCGCGCCGAACACCTAGCATCCGGGCGATCGTTGCCTGAGTCATTTTTAATTCATTGCCAGTCAGAAGATCCAGTCTGTTCAACAGCCAATAGGACAGTTGCTGGTCAATCGAGTAATGACGGCAACAGGTTGAATTTTGTGCCACCTGTCCAATAAAGCGCTGCAAATAGCGCATGATGACGCGCTGCACTCTGCAGTCGCGATCACAGGCCTCTTTAAAGACGTGCACCGGTATCTTGTAAACATAACCCGAACTCTGAACCATCGCACTGCCCAAGGCTGTCTCGTCCATCAAAAAAGAAATTCCCAACAGACCGTCGTGTCCAACTACAGCAATTTCCGAGGTGTTGCCGTCAGCCAGCAAATGCAATAAAGCGATCACGGCGGTAGTCGGAAAATACACATGGTCCACCTTTTCGCCATAATTAAACAGACACATTTCAAATGATACATATTCGAACTTTAAATGCGGCATTAACCAGTCCAGATTTTCAGGCGGTAGCGCTGCCAGCAAAGCGTTTTTAAGGGCTTGCCGGACATCCGGCGCGCATTCGCTGTCTTCATGCTTACTTCCGACAAGGTTGAATTTGCATCGGTTCGATGGTTTGCTGTATTCAAACTCACTGGATTCGTTACGAAAGGAATTGTTCATGGTAGATCCCATTGGTTTGGTGAATGGATTACATCTGCGCGCTACTGCGGTTACCCAAACACCTTACCGAGCATCGTCGACAAACTCCCAAAATCATTTTAATGTGATCGCAATCCGGTTTCATCAGATTTTCCGATGCCGTCCTGTATGTGAATGACATGACATAAGAATTGTCCTACAAGCGTCGTCACTTTTTCAATCGATACATCAATGTGAATTATCGAACCGACTGTGATGAATATGCTCTGTAGCATTCGCTCAGGTCAATGGCACTTTTGAACCGGTGTGCTGAAATCGTTTATAGACATGATAACGACACAAACTTGCATCACTGGTCCTGCGTTGAACAGAACTTTGTTTACAGGCAGGTCTGAGTTACACCGTTGACCGACACTCATGGGCTGGGAGTCCGGACATAGGGTGTCGAAAATCTTGCCACCGATTGCCCTCAACCCGGCGTTCAGGCGCCCTCTTTGAATTGATGGAGGTTTACATGATTAAGGATACAAAAAAATGCAAACGAATTTTCTGGATGACTGCCTTGTTCTCAGGCGCATTGCTATGTACGGTTTCGGCCTGCAACAGCAAGTCCGACACCGAACACACTCAACCAACCACGATCGGTGTCGATGTCGATGATGCATTGATTACGGCAAAGATCAAGGCCGAGCTACTCAAGGATGACCAGATTAAAAGTCTCAAAATTTCCGTTGCTACCGTGAATGGACGCGTCACTCTGAACGGATTTGTTGATGATCCATATCAGATTGCTCTGAGTACCAATCTGGCCATGAGCGTTGATGGGGTGAAAAGTATCAACAATAATTTGGTGGTTAAAAGTGGTGCCGGCAAGGATGGCAAACCAGATATGAAGAACCCGAATCCACGACCTTGAATTACCAAAAGCAGCAGGAGTTCTTGCTCAATGACGCTTAAAAAGGTACGATACTGCCTTTCGCAAGCGTTGGTTAGCTTCGCCCCCCTGCTGCCCTTAGCTCAACTGGATAGAGCAATGCCCTTCTAAGGCATAGGTTAGTGGTTCGATTCCACTAGGGCAGACCAAGAATTTATTTAAAATCAAACAGTTACAAAGAAAAACAGCAGCCCGTCAGGCTGCTGTTTTTCTTTGAACGCAAACATCTCAAAATGCGTGCCGAATTCCCAGATCAAACGCTTTGACACCATAGCCATTATTGCTGGCATTACCCAAAGTGAAATCAGCGCCATTTTTATTAAGCATTTCTCCCACCGAAGTGTAAAAACTGGTGCGGTTGCTTAAGGCATAGGTATAACCCAGTGCAAACTGGCTGGCCTGATAGCCTGGGCCGTTTTTGTCATTCAGATGAACGTAGGAAAACAGCACTTCATGGCGACCGACCGGAATGCGCAGTCCCAACAACAGACTGGTTGAATCGGCATTGCCTGCGCCGATCAAATCTGTACCCTTGTTGATCTGGTAGCCAATACTGGTTTTAAGTGGAACGCCGTAGTCAGTCCAGTTGATATTGCCGCCCACCAGCGTGGATTTGAAGGTGTCGGAATTATTGATGGCATTGACGGCGTCATACGCAAGCAGCAAATGCACCGGTCCATTTTCATAATTGATCAGGTAACCGGTTTCTGCGGCATCACTGAAGTTGCCTGGCTGTCCGCCCAGGCCATAATTGAATTCAAGTGAAAATCCGTGGTCCACATGGGACACATAGCGCATTGAATTGTTTTGCAACATGCTGCCGCCGCCATTGTCCAGCATCAGATTGGTGCCGCCCAGCAGAGCTGCGTTTTTTAAATTGGCCCCGCCCAGTTGCATCAGATTGCCGGCATTGCCTGCCATGCCCAGTTCAAACGGATCGATTGAATACACGGCGTTATACATGGGCGTGAACTGGCGTCCTACCATGACTGTTCCAAAGTCACCCGACAGACCTATCCATGAGGCCCGGTTGAACAGCGTACCGGTTTCGGTACTTTGACCATTATTGATCTGGACTCCGGCCTCAAGCTGAAACAGTGCTTTCAGACTGGCGCCAAATTCCTCCGAACCTTTGAAACCAATCTGCGATGGCGTTGAAATGCCGCTGGCCAGCGAGTATTGATTGCCGGCCGAACCCGGCGCTGACGAAGGAGCCGATTCAACATTCAGACCTGCATCCAGAACGCCGTACATGGTGACAGAAGACTGCGCCATGGCCGTACCGGCAAGGGTCGTGAGAACGGACAGAAGGATGAGTGATTTTTTCATAGATGATTTTCCAAAACTGGTACTGACCTGCAATGCAGAATGGAGAAAGCCGCCACAGCTGGGGGCATTAATGCCAGCGTGCACAACAACAAGGGCGAATTATAGTCGACATTCGCAAATCGAACTTTTTTCGGGAACAATTTGATACAAACACTGATCAGGCAGATCAGCCAGAACGCGCGGCAAACCTGCGCCGGTCAGGATCAGTTTCTGGATGAATCGGTGTAGAACCAGGTCAAGCCGTCTCGATGATTTCGCAAGTCGCGATCAAAATGGCCGGTGCCACAATACCCAGAGTGCCGTCATCATAAGTGTCGCATTTATCTAAAAACCGCAACGCGTCTCAAAGTTAAGGTCCCAGTAAAAAACGCCTGTTTAAAACAGGCGCTTTCAGTTAGGTCAGGCTTCGATGCCCTGACTGCCCAGATACTCTTCATAGGTGCCCTGGAAGTCAATGATTTCACCGTCTTTAATTTCCAGTATTCGTGTGGCCAGACTGGATACAAACTCCCGGTCATGCGACACGAAAATCAATGTGCCGGCATATTTTTCCAGTGCGATATTCAGTGATTCGATCGATTCCATATCCATGTGATTGGTCGGTTCATCGAGCAACAGCACATTGTGACGTCCCAGCATTAATTTGCCGTACATCATGCGGCCTTTTTCTCCGCCTGACAAAACCTTGACCGACTTTTTGACGTCGTCGCCGCTGAATAGGAGTCGCCCCAGAATTGAGCGCACGGCCTGATCATCGTCGCCTTCCTGAGTCCAGTCACCCATCCAGTCGGTCAGCACTTTGCCGTTGGCGAATTCTTCGGTCGGATCCTGCGGCATATAGCCGGGGTTGGCGTTTTCCGCCCATTTGACCAAACCGGCATCCGGTGTCAGTCCGGCCGGCGCGCCCACGATACAGCGTATCAGTGTGGTTTTACCGGCACCGTTGGCACCGATAATGGCGATGCGTTCTCCGGCTTCCACATTAAAACTGACATTTTTAAACAGTGCAGTGTCATACGATTTGCCAATACCCTGCACTTCCACAGCCAGACGATGCAGTTTTTTCTCGCCTTCAAAGCGGATGTAGGGATTTTGACGGCTGGACGGTTTCAGATCTTCGATCTTGATTTTTTCTATCTGTTTGGCGCGCGAAGTGGCCTGACGGGCCTTGGATTTATTGGCCGAGAAACGGCGTACGAAATCCTGCAGTTCGGCGACCTTGTCTTTGGCTTTGGCATTATTGGACAACTGCTGGGCGCGTGCCTGGGAAGAAGCCAGCATGTAGTCGTCATAATTGCCGGGATAGATCTTGAGCGTGCCGTAATCCATATCCGCCATGTGGGTGCATACCTGATTGAGGAAATGGCGGTCATGGGAAATGATGATCATGGTGGAATTGCGTTGATTCAGTACATCTTCGAGCCAGCGGATGGTGTTGATATCCAGATTGTTGGTCGGTTCATCGAGCAACAAAATATCCGGATTGGAGAACAGTGCCTGGGCCAGCAATACCCGCAATTTCCAGCCCGGCGCAATTTCACTCATGGGTCCCTGATGCTGGGCGATTTCAATCCCGGCACCCATCAGAATTTCACTGGCGCGCGATTCAGCGGTATAGCCGCCGTATTCGGCAAACTTGGCTTCCAGTTCGGCCGCATGCATGTAATCGTCGTCGGTGGCGTCTGGTTTAGCATACAGTTCGTCACGCAAAGTCATGGCAGCCCACATTTCCACATGGCCCATCATCACCACATCGAGCACGCGCATTTCTTCGTAGGCGAACTGATTCTGCCCCAACTTGCCCAACCGTTCACCGATGTCCAGCATGACGTTGCCCGAGCTCGGTTCCAGATCACCACCCAGAATTTTCATGAAAGTCGATTTGCCGCAACCATTGGCACCGATCAGGCCATAGCGGTTGCCATCACCAAATTTGACGGAAATATTTTCAAACAGCGGCTTGGCGCCGAATTGCATGGTGATGTTGGCAGTAGAGAGCACGGTAAGGCCTTTAGTGAAGAACGAGTGAAGAAAGAGTGAGTCGCGAGTAAAAACAGCAGGGGCGGATTATAGCAGTTTTGAGAGGGTATTTTCTGAAAAAAGCCGCTCAGAATTACATAATGACAACGCCCGATTCAATCAGGCTTCGAGACCGACAGGTGCGGATAACCGGCAAACGCGAACCTGATCTGGGCTCCGTTGCTGGTCAGTTTGACCTGTGCCCCAAACGGCAAGGTAACCTTGTTGGGACAATGCCCAAAAGGCAGACCGGTAATGACAGGGATGCCAATCTTGCTGCGAATGAATTCCAGCATGCTGGCGTAGTCATAGCCGTTATCGTATTCGGTCGAGCGATAATTCGTAAAATGCCCCATCACCAGGGCCTGCTGCGAGGCAAGAATGCCGGCATGATGCAGTTGCATGATCATGCGCTCGACCCGATACGGATTTTCATTAACGTCTTCAATGAACACAATGCCCTCTTTCACCTCCGGTAAATACGGTGTTCCGACCAGATGCGTGAGCATGGCCAGGTTGCCGCCCCAGAATGGTCCCTCGAGCGTCAGGTCGGGATTGCCCTGCACGTCCACACTGAAACTGTAATTATCATGAAACAGGCAGCGCTCGAACTGCTCGAACGTGAAATCCTGTTGCTGATCCGACCCGAAATCGTCATACAGCATTGGTCCGGCAAAGCTGATTCTGCCGGCCTTGGCCAGCAGGCCGCAATGCATGGGTGTGAAATCGCTGAATCCAACAAACAGTTTGCCACTTGCCGCAAGACGGGTGAAATCGACCTGATCCAGAATCCGGGAAAAGCCGTAACCACCGCGCAAGGCCATGACGACCTCGACTTCCGGGTCATCTGCCGACTGATAGAGCTGAGCCAGGCGGCTGGCATCATCGGCAGAAAAGCGCAGGTATTTTGAATTCAGATCAACCAGATTTTTCACGGTCCAGCCGCGTTGCTGCAGGCGCTGGATGGCGCGCAGGGCAAATTCGGGGTTCGGTGCGTAAGCGCCGGGAGCGATAATGGCAATGGTTGGCATGTTGGTTGTCGCGATGATGGTCAATTAGTCAGAAGTCTTCTTTTGTAATCGGCGCTGTGCAAAGAATGAACTCAGCATCTGGCTGCACTCATTGGCAAGCACGCCACCAACAACGCTGGTTTGATGATTGAGCTGCGTCTGATCAAACAGGTTCAGAACCGAACCGGCCACACCGGTTTTCGGATCGGTCGCACCAAACACCACCCGTTCCAGTCGTGCATGCAGCATGGCCCCGGCGCACATGGCACACGGCTCCAGAGTGACGTACATCGTGCAGCCAGGCAGTCGGTAATTTTCCAGGCTGGCAGCCCCGTCACGTAACGCCATCATTTCAGCATGGGCACTGGGGTCATGCAAACCGATCGGGTGATTGTATCCGGTACCAACAACCACACCATCGCGCACCAGTACGGCGCCGACCGGAACTTCACCGGCCTGTTGGGCCCTTATCGCCTGCTGCAGAGCCAGACGCATGAAGTGTGCGTCGACATCAGCTGACAAGGTCATCGTTGATTTCAGCCCAGCAGTTGGGTGTTTCATATAGCGTGATTTTTTTCAGCGCCAGCGCACGGCCATAGCGGTTGTGATACACCTCTTTGAGCATGTCAAAGGCAATCTGCGCCAGATTTTCAACGGTCGGTACCCGATCCACTACCACTGTTTTGTGTCCCGGCAGGGTTTTCAGAAAGTCAACCACGGCGGTATCTTTTTCATACACCAGAAATGCGTGATCCCACAGGCTCACCAGATGCTGGTGCGCCAGTTCCTTGATATCGGAAAAGTCCATGATCATGCCGTTGTCGGACACGCCGTCCTGTTTGACCACTTCACCGACCAGTGTGATCAGCAAGGTATAGCGATGTCCGTGCAGATTGCGACACTGGCTGTTATGGTCCGGGATCCGGTGACCTGAATCGAACTCGATTTTTCTGGTAATGGTAAGCATGTTGTGCCTTAAAACTTTTCTATTTATCAGGGAATATTGAGCAATTTGTGTGTTTGCATACTCAATTTCCAGAGTGGATTTGATTTGCAGAATTCCACAGCCTTGCGCAGATTATCTGCCTGCAGCGGTCCATCCATGGCCTGCACATAGAAGTGCCGGAAATCGAGTCGCGCATATTGTTGCAACTGCTGTCCCAACTGGGGTATGACGACTTTGAGCTCGTCACCTTTTTGTACAACCAGTTCAGAGCCCATTTTGGGACTGACGCACACCCAGTCAATTCCGCCGGGAACAGGCAGCGTTCCATTGGTTTCGATGGCAATTTCAAAACCGCGATCATGCATGGCAGCGATCAGTTTGGCATCCAGTTGCATCAATGGCTCACCCCCGGTGAATACCACAAACTTCTTTTCAGGATAAACAGTTGGCCATAACTGATTGATGGTGTCGGCCAATTGCTGTGCCTTTTTGAATTTTCCGCCCAGTTCACCGTCGGTTCCGACAAAATCGGTGTCGCAGAACTGACAGACTGCGCTGGCGCGGTCGGCTTCGCGTCCCGACCATAAATTGCAGCCGGCAAAACGACAAAATACCGCAGGGCGACCAGCGTGCGTGCCCTCGCCCTGCAGGGTATAAAAAATCTCTTTAACGCTGTAAGTCACTGCGCAACTCGCAATCAGGAACGATGAATCAGACCATAAGTCGGTCAGGAATAACGGCTACCAGAATCCTATTCCCACTCAATGGTGGCCGGAGGTTTTCCAGAAATGTCGTAGACAACCCGATTAATTCCGCGCACTTCATTAATGATACGGTTCGACACTTTGCCCAGCAGTTCATGCGGCAAATGCGCCCAGTGCGCGGTCATGAAATCCTGAGTCTGCACGGCACGTAACGCCACCACATATTCGTAGGTGCGGCCGTCGCCCATCACACCCACCGACTTCACCGGGAGGAACACTGCAAATGCCTGACTGGTGGCCTGATACCAGTTCTGATCGGTGCCCTCGACCGGCGTATTGCGCAATTCTTCGATAAATATCGCGTCCGCTCTTCTGAGCAGATCGGCAAATTCTTTTTTGACTTCGCCCAGAATCCGCACACCCAATCCAGGTCCCGGGAAAGGATGGCGATACACCATGGATTCCGGCAATCCCAATGCCACACCGAGTTTCCTGACTTCATCCTTGAACAGCTCGCGCAATGGTTCGAGCAGTTTCAGGTGCAGGGTTTCCGGCAAGCCGCCGACATTGTGGTGACTCTTGATGGTATGCCCTTTCTTACCCTTGCCGGCGCTTTCAATCACGTCCGGATAGATGGTTCCCTGCGCCAGCCATTTGGCATTCTTGATTTTGCCGGACTCGACCTGGAATACTTCGACAAATTCACGACCAATGATTTTGCGTTTTTGCTCCGGATCGGAAACTCCGGTCAGATGTCCCATAAACTGGGCGGTAGCATCAACATGGATAACTTTTACGCCCAGATTGTCAGCAAACATCTCCATGACCATTTTGCCTTCATCCAGACGCAACAGGCCATGATCGACAAATACGCAGGTCAGCTGGTTGCCGATTGCACGATGAATCAGCGCCGCAGCCACGCTGCTGTCAACACCACCGGACAGACCCAGAATAACGTCGTCGGTGCCCACCTGCGCGCGGATTGCAGCTACTGCCTCGTTAATATAGTCGGGCATGTTCCAGTCGGATTTGCATCCGCATATATCATGAACAAAGCGACCAATGATGGCAATGCCCTGTACCGTATGGGTAACTTCCGGATGAAACTGCACGGCATAAAAATGGCGCTCTTCATCGGCCATGCCGGCTATCGGGCAATTGTCAGTCGAAGCCATCAATTTGAAACCGGTCGGCATCGTGATGACCTTGTCGCCGTGGCTCATCCAGACTTTGAGCATGCCATGCCCTTGGGGCGTGGTGAAATCGGCGATATCTTTGAACAGTCTGGTATGTCCGCGCGCGCGCACTTCGGCATAACCGAATTCTCGCACCTTGCCATTTTCAACCTGACCGCCAAGTTGCGCTGCCATGGTTTGCATGCCATAACAGATGCCCAGTACCGGCACGCCCAGCTCAAACACGGCCTGCGGCGCTCTGGGTGTTTCTTCTTCAGTAACGCTGTTTGGGCCGCCTGACAGGATGATTCCTGCGGCACCATAGCTGCGGATGAAATCGTCACTCACGTCGTACGGAAATACTTCAGAAAACACCCCTGCATCACGCACCCGGCGCGCGATTAACTGGGTAACTTGAGAGCCGAAATCGAGGATCAGAATTTTAGAATGCATGTAATAAACTATTCGAGAAAATGAACTGCCAAATTAATATGAGAGGGTAAACATCAAAACGCCAACGCCCGTTTAAACCGGTACGCCATGCGAAAAACTGTTGTTGCCGGATTTCTTTGCTTTATGTAACTCTTGCTCAACCAGATTCATCAATATTTCTGAAGGGGCGTCCTGAAATAAATCTGTCGACACGGTTCCGACGCAAACAGATACCGCAACCTCTTGCCCATTGATGATTTCTGAATGCGCCAATAGCGTATTACGGATGCGTTCCGTCACAGCCTGTATCACTACGTTAGAAGCACCCGGCAAAACCACCATGAATTCTTCCGAACCATAGCGGCCCAACGCATCGAACGGACGGATGCAGGACCGAACCCGGCTGACCATCTTGACCAGAATAGACTCGGCTGCATGCAGACCGAATTCGTTTTTCAGTTCAGCATAATTATCTATGCTGACCATGGCCAGTGACATCGGCTTACCGGCAGACTTGCAGCGCAGCACTTCGATTTCGAGGGAACGGATGATAGCCGAGCGGTTCCATGTACCGAACATCGGATCGATCATGCTTTCACGGCGCAGCGAGCGGTTTTGCTTTTGCAGGTCATCATGCGCCATCTGCATCGAATCGAATTGCAACTCCTGCTCTACCAGACCGGACAGATCACTCAACAGAAAAGAATCTTCATCCTGATATTGACGCGCCACATAATCAATCAGGTAAATGCCGCCAACTACCTGCCTGTTATCAAATACCGGTTGAACCGCATAAAACCGGATATAAGGCGGCCCGACTACCCAGGGATTGCTGGCAGTTCTTGGATCTAATCGGGCATCATTGACAATGACCGGATCATTGGAGAATGGCAGTGAATCACAAAATGCCGCCTCGAGTGCCGCCATCGAACGCTCACCCTTGCCGAATCGGGCCGCCACCTGACCAAAACTGACGATACAGTTCGCCACACCAAACAGACGGATTGCAATACGCTCGATGCGCAGTATGCGATCCTCTTGCGCCGAGATCGAAAAATTTGCCAACCCACCTGTCGTTGTTGGTGCCTGTGTGGTGCTGGCAGCGGCAGCCGGTGTCTTCATGAACTCTCCGAATTGTTTAACTGAACCTGAGTGCTTTAAATAACTTATTCAGAACGGTAATTAGGCGCTTCTTTGGTGATCTGAACATCATGCACGTGAGATTCGCGCATGCCGGCTGACGTAATTTCAACAAATTCAGCCTTATTGTGCAGATCGTCTATCGTCGCGCAACCACAGTAACCCATGGATTGTTTTACGCCGCCAACCAGCTGAAACAAAATTGCCAGCACGCTGCCCTTGTAGGCAACCCGTCCCTCGATTCCTTCCGGCACCATTTTTTCGGCACTGGAATCTTCCTGGAAATAGCGGTCGGCCGAGCCTGCCGCCATGGCACCAATACTGCCCATACCACGGTAGGATTTATAGCTGCGGCCCTGGTACAGAATAACTTCACCAGGTGCTTCTTCAGTACCGGCAAACAGAGAGCCCATCATCACGGTTGAAGCGCCTGCGGCCAATGCCTTGGAAACGTCACCGGAATAACGCACGCCACCGTCGGCGATACATGGAACGCCAGTACCTTTCAAGGCATTCGCCACATTCGAAATTGCGGTGATTTGCGGCACGCCGACTCCGGCAACAATGCGCGTTGTACAAATCGAACCGGGACCTATGCCCACTTTGACACCGTCGGCGCCATATTCAACCATGGCCAGTGCAGCAGCAGCAGTGGCGATATTGCCGCCGATGACATCCACCTGAGGGTAATGGGTCTTGATCCAGCGGATCCGTTCCAGCACCCCTTTGGAGTGTCCGTGCGCTGTATCAACGACAATCACATCGACACCGGCCTTGACCAGCAGATCAACCCGTTCATCATTATCCGGACCAACACCAACGGCGGCACCTACCCGCAATTTACCCTGCGAATCTTTGCAGGCATCAGGATGTTCAGTTGATTTCTGTATGTCTTTGACGGTGATCAGACCCTTGAGTTCAAATCCGGAATTCACCACCAGAACGCGCTCCAGGCGGTGCTTGTTCATCAGACGCTTTGCTTCGATTACATCGGCATTTTCATCGACGTACACCAATTTTTCGCGCGGGGTCATTTTGTCGCGTACTTTGGCATCAAGTTCACGCTCAAAACGTAAATCACGATTGGTAATAATACCGATGACGACTTTGCCTTCAACCACCGGAAAGCCGCTGATACCATGCAGCTGCGACAGTGCCAGCACATCGCGGATGGTCATGTCTGGTGGGATGGTGATCGGATCACGCAGTACGCCGGACTCGAACCGTTTTACTTTTGAAACTTCGCTGGCCTGTTCTTTTGGAGTCAGATTTTTATGAATGATGCCGATTCCGCCCTCTTGAGCCATGGCAATGGCAAGGCGCGCTTCAGTCACGGTGTCCATTGCCGCGGACAGCAAAGGGATTTTTAACGTGATGTTCCGCGTTAAACGGGTCGTCAGTGAAGTCTCTTTTGGGAGGATGTCAGAAAAGGCTGGAACTAGTAGCACATCGTCGAAGGTCAGTGCTTTTTGGAGGAGACGCATAGTATTTCCTATAGGCGCAAAACCGAATTATACAGAAAACCACACTTATCGACTTGTTTCTTTGAAGAATTTTAGAATTTTTTTTAGAAATCTCAAGGATATCCACTGCAGAGAAGGATCTTAATTGACATATTCGACAAAGCATGTCGAAATCCAACTTCAGATCTTATAAACATGCAGCAATCTATTTAGTGAACAATATGAAAACATTAATATTACGTACGACTCTGGTTTTGGCTACATTATTTACAGTCAGTACTGCAGCGCTGGCTCAGTACGTGTGGCTCGATGACAAAGGTTCCAAACAGTTTTCAGACCAACCGCCGCCGCCAAACGTGCCCCAGAATAAAATTTTGAAATCCCCGGGATTGACCCTGGACAGCGTAGTTTCCGAACCGGATACCGATGCTGATCAGGCCAAGAAACCAAAACAACCCGAATCAATCGCTGAAAAAGAAGCTGCGTACAAAAAACGTCGCGATGAACTGGCTGCCAAGGAGAAAAAGGCCTCTGAAGAGGCAAAAAATACGGCAGCCAAAGCAGAAAACTGCCGAAGAATGCGTGAATACCAACAAAGTCTGGTTTCGGGTCAGCAATTTGCACTGACTGACGCCAATGGTACAAGCACTCTCATGACGGCTGAAAAACGTAAGCAAGAAATTTCGACGGTAAATCAGAATTTGCTCGACTGCGGCAATTAGCCGGCTTTTTTATTCGCTCTGGCTCGTCGTGCGACCATCGGTTCCACCAGCAAAGGGCGATAAATTTCTACCCTGTCGTGTTGATTAAGCACCGTATCCAGACTTTTCAGCTTTGAATAAATGCCCGTCTTGATATTGGTCAGAGTCATTCCGGGAAATTCATCCATCAGCCCGCTGACTTCGATGGCCAGTTGAACAGTACCGCCCTGCTCGACCTGTACAGTTCGCAAAAACTGTTTCTGTGGTGTGATATGACAAACCTGTACGGCAATCAAGGTTTTACTTGCCATAGACACTTTCGGCACGATGACAGAATGCGTCAACAAAGCTGTTGGCAATTTTACTGAACACAGGACCGATCAAATGCTCTAGAATCTTGCTTGAAAATTCGTAGTGCAAATCGAATTCAACTTTACAGGCATTGTCGCGCAAAGGTTTAAATACCCAGGTTCCTTCCAGCTGTTTGAATGGCCCTGAAATCAATTTCATTGTCATCAGGCTCGGCGCGGAATTGGTGTTTTCAGTGGTGAAGCTCTGCTGCACACCATGAAAATTGATATGCAGGGTGGACAACAGACCAGTTTCTTTTCGTTCGTGAACTTCGACGCCGCCGCACCAGGGCATGAATTGGGGATACTCTTCCACGGCATCGACCAATTTAAACATTTGTTCAACGCTATATCCGACCAGTATCGATTTTTGTACTACTGCCATATTTTTTTTAACCATTTGTTTGTGGAGCAGGTTTTTCCCTGATCCGAAATTCTACCTGACTTAGTTGATATGAGCATTGCTGATAATAAAAAAGCCTTTCACGATTATTTTATCGAAGAACAATTTGAAGCCGGTGTTGTTTTGGAGGGGTGGGAAGTCAAGGCGATCCGCGCCGGCCGGGTTCAGCTTAAGGAAGGCTACGTGATCGTCAAGCAGGGTGAGATTTTTTTATTTGGGGTGCACATCGGCGCACTGGCGACCGCATCGACCCATATCAGTCCGGAAGCACTGCGCACCAGAAAACTGCTGTTGAACAAGTCTGAGATCAACAAACTGATCGGAAAAGTTGAGCGGTCCGGTTACACACTGGTTCCACTCAACATGCATTTTAAAGGTGGCCGAATCAAACTGCAGATCGGTCTGGCCAAAGGCAAAAAGCAGTACGATAAACGTGAGACAGAAAAAAACCGCGACTGGCAACGTGAGCAGCAGCAGATAATGAAAATTCACCGGCGCTAAATACAAGCAACTGCAGTAAGAAATTCGGTTTTACTGCAATTGATGACTTTAGCTTCGTCCATTCAAAATAAGATTGATCAAGTCCTTAACCGGACGGATCGCGTTCCCAAATGGCAAAGGTTCAGAACCTCTGAAGAACAAGCCGCGTTTTTGATCGCCTTCCAGTGCAAAACCCAGTCGGGTATCGATACAGAATTGCCCGGCCTTGGGGTTGCCGTCTCTCAGACCACATTGCTGCAGACAGTCAAAACCGACAGTACACTCCTGAACTTTGGCCTTGCCCTGCATTTTGCCTTCTTTGTCCAGGTAATTCATCAGCCATGGTGTTTTCACTGCACGTGCAGGCAAACCGGCCACGCTCATGAAAGTAACGATATCCTCCGGACGGGCCTGGGCCAGAACCTGTTTGAATTTGATATCTGCATCACCTTCTTCGGTGACTGCAAAGGCAGTGCCAAGCTGCATGGCGGAGGCGCCCTGCGAGAACAGCGTTGCAGCCTGCTGATGCTGATTCACACCACCGGCAACGATTAACGGAATCCGTTCCGACTCAATCTGCAAATCCTTGAATAATTGCAGGGTATTTTCGAGTACGGTTGAAAAAGCAAAATGGGGGGCATGGACTTCTTCCGGGCGCGCAGCACCCAGATGACCGGCTGCGTAGCTCGGATTTTCAATCACGATGGCGTCTGGAAGCCGATTCTTGCGCATCCATTTTTTCAAGACCAGAGCAATACCGCGTGCATCCGATAAAATCGGAATCAAAGCTACCTTGGGGAAATCTATTGTAATTTCAGGCAGATCCAGAGGCAGTCCCGCACCGACTACCACTGCATCGATACCGCTGGCACAGGCCTGACGGACATAGGATGCGTATTCGGAAACCGCTTTCATTACATTGACGGCCAGCATGCCACTGCCTTTAGCCAACTGCTGTGCCAGTTTGATCTCGCGATCCAGCGCCACCAGATTGGCCAGATTGATTTTTTCACGATCGCGCGATTTGCCGGTCTGTTCCATCAGGTCGGCATGATGGCGGCGCAGATCAACACTGGAAATAGTACCAACGGCACCAAAACTGGCCACGGTGCCGGCCAGACGATGTGCAGAAATGCCAACACCCATGCCGCCCTGTACGATTGGCAACAGGCTTTTACCCTTTAAATTCAGTAACGGAAATGATGAAGTGAGCAACATAGTGAGTTCTATAAGTCAAAGTTGCAGCGACTGTAGCAAACTAACCCAGTCAGGACTTTGATATTGAACAAGCGAGGGAAAATGATATTCGTTATAAAAGCTTTGAATGAAGGGCGGATGCCGCACGCATCCACCCTTCAGGCGCAGCAGGTCACTCAAAAACCATTTGCCCGCCCTTGACCACAACCCTGACTTCCTGTTTGGGAGCATAGCGCCCTTCCAGTATCAGTTTTGACAATGGATTTTCGATCAACTGCTGAATGGCCCGTTTTAATGGCCGCGCGCCATACACCGGATCAAAACCGGCTTCGGCAATTTTGCTCAAGGCCTCGTCACTGATATGCAAACCGATTTCCAGTTTGGCCAGCCGACCCTGCAGAATATTGAGCTGCAGTTTGGCAATGGCACCAATATTTTTTGCATCGAGGGCATGGAACACCACGATTTCATCAATACGGTTAATGAATTCGGGCCGGAAATGCTCACGCACTTCTGCCATTACCGCCATTTTGACAACTGACGGCTCGGTTTCTTCCATGGCCTGAATCCGATGTGAACCCAGATTGGACGTCATGACGATCACGGTATTTTTAAAATCCACGGTGCGGCCCTGCCCGTCGGTCATGCGACCATCATCGAGCACCTGCAGCAACACGTTAAAGACATCGTGATGCGCCTTTTCCACCTCATCGAGCAGAATCACCGAATACGGCTTGCGGCGCACGGCTTCAGTCAGATAACCACCCTCTTCATAACCGACATAACCGGGTGGCGCACCGATCAGTCGCGACACGGAATGCTTCTCCATGAACTCGCTCATATCGATCCGGATCAGGGCATCTTCGCTGTCAAACAGGAATCCTGCGAGCGCCTTGCACAATTCGGTTTTACCCACACCGGTCGGTCCAAGAAACAAGAATGAACCATACGGACGGGTAGTATCACTCAAGCCGGCACGAGAGCGACGGATTGCGTCGGATACCGCCACAACCGCTTCATCCTGTCCAACCAGGCGCTGATGCAGGCGTGCTTCCATATGAATCAGTTTTTCTTTTTCACCGGTCATCATGCGTGAAACAGGAATGCCGGTGGCGCGTGACACCACTTCGGCAATTTCCTCTGCACCCACCTGCGTGCGCAACAGCCGCATTTTGGCCGGCTTGCTGCCATCTTTGTCCGCTTCATCACTCTTGTCGGCCTGTTTCTGTCTGGCTTCCAGCTCCGGCAGTTTTCCATACTGCAGTTCCGACATGGTTTGCCAGTCACCCTTGCGCCGCGCTTCTTCCATCTGCAGACGGATTTTCTCGATTTCTTCCTTGATATGCGTGCTGCCCTGTACCGACGCTTTTTCGGCCTTCCAGATTTCTTCCAGATCAGCGTATTCACGTTCCAGCTTGACTATTTCTTCGTTGAGCAGTGCCAGGCGTTTGATCGACCCCTCGTCCTTTTCCTTTTTGATCGCTTCGCGCTCAATCTTGAGCTGAATGGTGCGACGATCCAGTTTATCCATCACTTCCGGGCGAGAATCAATTTCAATCTTGATTTTTGACGCTGCTTCGTCAATCAGGTCGATTGCCTTGTCCGGCAAAAAACGGTCCGTGATATACCGATGTGACAACTCGGCCGCGGCGATAATGGCCGGGTCGGTAATATCAACGCCGTGATGTACCTCATACTTTTCCTGCAAGCCGCGCAAAATCGCGATGGTATCTTCCACACTCGGTTCATCGACCAGCACTTTTTGAAAGCGTCGTTCCAGTGCCGCGTCTTTTTCAACGTATTTCCGGTACTCGTCCAGCGTAGTCGCACCCACGCAGTGCAACTCACCACGTGCCAATGCCGGTTTGAGCATGTTGCCGGCATCTATCGCGCCTTCAGCCTTGCCCGCACCCACCATGGTGTGCAATTCATCGATGAAGACAATAGTCTGGCCTTCATCAAGCGCAATTTCCTTCAGCACCGATTTCAGACGTTCTTCAAATTCGCCACGATATTTTGCACCGGCCAGCAGCGAAGCCATATCCAGTGACAGTACCCGTTTCGATTTCAGACTGTCAGGCACTTCGCCATTAATGATGCGCTGCGCCAATCCTTCCACAATCGCAGTTTTACCCACGCCCGGTTCGCCGATCAGTACCGGATTGTTTTTGCTGCGCCGCTGCAGGATCTGAATGGTGCGACGGATTTCATCATCGCGACCAATCACCGGATCGAGCTTGCCTTTTCTGGCCAGCGCGGTAATGTCCACAGTGTATTTTTTTAACGCTTCGCGCTGATCTTCCGATTCAGGCGCGTCGACACTGGCACCGCCTCTGACTGCCTGAATCGCCGATTCAAGTGCTGCTTTTTTCAGTCCATGTTGCCGTGCCAGCTGACCGGCGTCCGATTTGTCGTCGCACAAAGCCAGCAAGACCATCTCTGACGCCAGAAACTGATCGCCGCGCTGATGGGATTCCTTTTCAGCCAGATTGAACAGGGCCGATGACTCGCGGCTGAGTTGCACCTCACCGGCATTGCCCGATACCTTGGCAATTTTGCCGATTGCGGTATTGAGTGAGGAAGTCAGGGCCGCCACATTGACGCCGGCCCTTTGCAATAAAGAATTGGCGGCCATGTCGTCATCTTCCAGCAATGCCAGTAGAATGTGCAGCGGCTCAATATAAGCGTTGTCATTGCGAACGGCCAGACTCTGGGCATTGGCCAGAGCCGCCTGTAATTTTGTAGTCAGTTTGTCAAAGCGCATGAAGTTCTCCTAAACAGTGATGCTCCCTCACATTAGGCAATTTCTTTAATTTACAAGCATTATTTATGATCTTAATCGCCTCATTCTGCACTTGTTTGATCGGCATCAAGCATGCGGGATTGGACTGGAATTGAATCCGCCAATATGACCAATTCAACAACATTGCCCCTGCCCGCGCTCTTTTCCGATCTATTGCAAACAGCGGTTCGGTTACACAGACAGGGAAAGTTTGCACAGGCAAATGGTATCTATGAACAGATTCTGCAGGCCGATCCAGGTCACTTTGATGCCCTGCATTTTTCAGGCGTCGTTGCCAAACAGACCGGCCATCCGGAAAAAGCTGTCGAACGGATTTCTGCTGCAATCAATGGTTTCCGGTCCGAATTCAATGCCAGTCATGCCAGTGCGTTCTGCAATCTGGGCGCAGCGTTCCAGGGATGTCACCAACCCGAGCAGGCTCTGGTCAGTTATCAAAAAGCCATAGAGTTAAAACCAGACTATGCGATGGCGCATAACAATCTCGGCAATACCTTTAAAAATCTCGGACGCCACCAGCAAGCGATTGATTCCTACCGCAATGCCATACGCTGTTTGCCGGACTATCCTGAGGCGTTCTATCACTGTGGCCTGGCCCTGCACCTGACCGGGCAATTTGAGCAAGCCTTGCAGCATTATGAACACGCATTGCAACTCCGGCCTGCCTACCCACAGGCGTGTAACGCAATGGGCATTACCCTGCACAGTCTGGGCCGGTATGCCGACGCGGTGGTTTGCTACAGTCATGCCATCAAAATCAAAACCGATTTTGCACAGGCCATTTTCAACCGGGGCATCAGTTACAACCGACTGCTCGAATTTGACCATGCAGTGGCGGATTTTGAACTGGCGACCAGCTACCAGCCCAATTACCCCAACGCCTATTTGTATCTGGGAAATTCGCTTAGACATTTAAATAAAGTCGAGCTGGCCATTGCTGCCTATCAGCGCGCGCGGGAACTCGGCGCCCAGGCTAACCAGATTGATTTTCTGCTGGCCTCGCTGGGGGCAGGAACAGTGCCGAAAGCACCGCCCTGCGCCTATGTCAGCGAATTGTTTGACCAGTACGCCGATCATTTTGATGCGCATCTGACCCAGGTATTGAAGTATGCCGTTCCGGAGAAGATTTCAACCATGCTCTGCCCGCACCTGCCGAGCGCATCGATGGCCTGCCTTGATCTGGGTTGCGGTACCGGGTTGTGCGCGCCGTTTCTGCGCCAACATGCCGACACCCTGACTGGCGTGGATCTGTCGCAGAATATGCTGGATCAGGCAGCGCGGCTGAATCTGTATGACAGTCTGGTTTGTGCGGAAATAACTGATTTTCTGTTTCACACAGATGAGCAATTTGATCTGATTACCGCGGCCGACGTGCTGGTTTATCTTGGTGATCTGAATCAGCTCATGCAAGGTGTCGGCAAGGCATTGGGTGACCGGGGTCTGTTCTGTTTTTCAGTTGAACATCTGGACCGTAATGGGAGTAGTGACGATTACATTTTACAAACAAGTGCACGTTACGCACACTCTGCAGCCTACCTCAGGCAACTGGCACATCGATATGATTTGACCGTGATCGACCTGCAGCAGCATACCGGCAGGCAGGAGCATCAAATCAAATCAGAAGCACTGATTGTTCTGTTACAGAAAGTTTCAGGCACCCGGGAAGTTTAAGCCTAAACTTCACTCCGGTTTTTACCCTTTCAACTTCCCATTATTTCAAATGACACAGCTACCTACCTATTTCGTTTCACACGGCGGTGGACCATGGCCCTACATGAAAAAAGAGTATGGCCGAACCTATGACAAACTCAGCGCAGCCCTCAAGGAAATGCCGGCCCAGATCGGTGTGCGACCAACAGCGATTTTAGTGATCTCGGCGCACTGGCAGGAAGACGAGTTTACCGTCATGACCAATCCCGCTCCCGGCATGATTTATGATTACAAAGGATTTCCGGACCATACCTATCAGATCAGTTACCCGGCTCCCGGCTCACCGCACCTTGCTAAACAGGTGCAGGAGTTGCTGACTCACGCAGGCATTACTGTGAATTCCGACGCCGAACGCGGTTTTGATCACGGCACTTATTCCGCCCTGTTTCCCATCTATCCCGACGCCGACGTGCCGATCGTTCAGTTGTCTCTGAAAAAGCAGTTGGATCCGGCCCAGCATGTTGCGCTGGGGCGCGCCCTTGCTCCGTTAAGACAGCAGGGCATATTGATCATCGGCAGCGGACTGAGTTTTCACAATATGCGCAAATTCGGACCGGCCGGCCATACTGCGTCGGTAGAATTTGACGCATGGCTGCAAAGTACCCTGGCGCTGTCAGGTAAAGAGCGCATTGACCGGCTCAACGCATGGAGTACCGCTCCGTCAGCCCGGGTTGCCCATCCGCGCGAGGAACACCTGCTGCCGCTAATGGTGGCGCTTGGTGCTGCGGAACAGGAAGCATCGACCTGCGTTTATCATGAAAGTTCCTTCTTTGGCTGGCTGACAGTATCCAGCTTCAAATTCGGGTGATTCAAGACACTTGCATGTAATTGTTTGTAACCCTGCCTTCCATTGTTCGGTAAATTTTGTTTTAAACTTATGCCAACTTGATCGGAATTTTGAGTGCGAAAACCTGCAAAGCAATTTGCAGGTTTTGTTTTTTCGCCATCTAAATATGTTCGCGTTAAGCCAGCTAATGTTGCATAATCAGTCGCACTCAACGTTACTTTGAAACACGTGAAACATGACTCCCCACCAAAATGACAAACCTGTTATCTGGACCGTATCCATTTCCAGACTGTTTGATTTATTTCGCGACATCATGCTGGAATATGCCGATGTCGCCCACATCGAACCCATCCATCTGGGTTTTGAAGATGCGGTCAAGATATTGCGGGAACGCATGCAAAGTGAACGTTGCGATGCCATTATCGCAGCCGGATCGAATGCGGCGTATTTAAAAAGCCGCCTGCCGGTCCCTGTCATCATTGCCAAGGCCAGCGGTTTTGACGTGATGCAGGCCCTGTCACGGGCCAGACAGGTCAGCAACGAAATCGGCATCATTACCTACCAGCAGACCATGCCGGAACTGGATGAATTCAAGACCACTTTTGGTTTTGACCTGACCCAGCGCACCTACACCACCGAAGAAGATGCGCGCTCACAAATCATTGAACTCAAGTCGCGCGGCATCAAAGCCATTGTTGGTGCCGGTCTGGTGTCGGACCTGGCCGTTGAAGCCGGCTTGACCGGAATCTTTCTGTATTCTGCCAATTCGATCCGTCAGGCCTTTCACGACGCGCTGGAAATTGCCAAGTTTTCACGCATCGAAACCGGACCGGCACTGGCCAGCCGCGATACGCTACGTGCCAGACATGGGGTTGAAAATCTGCGCGGCGAATCCGCGCTGATGCAACAGGTCAGAACCAACATCACGCTGTTTGCCCGTTCCGGTGCCAGTGTGCTGATACAGGGGGAAACCGGCAGCGGTAAAGAACTGGCAGCGCAGGCGATTCATCAGGCCAGCAGCCGGGCCCGCGCTCCATTCGTGGCTGTCAATTGCGGCGCCATTGCCGAGTCGCTGCTGGAAGCGGAATTATTTGGTTATCAGGACAGCGCCTTTACCGGCGCGCGTCGCGGTGGTCATGCCGGGCTGATTGAGACTGCACATCATGGCACACTGTTTCTCGATGAGATTGGCGAAATGCCTTTTGCCCTGCAAACCAGACTGCTACGGGTTCTGGAAGAACGACAGGTAGTCAGGGTCGGTGCAACCCGGCCGGTTCCGGTCGATGTTCGCATTATCAGTGCAACGCATTGCGATCTGCGACAAAAAATGGATCAGTCACAATTTCGCCGCGACCTGTATTACCGTCTGGCGGTGCTGCAACTGCAACTGCCGGCCCTGCGTGAGCGTCTTGAAGACGTGGTTAATCTGACGGAATGGTGCCTGAAAAATTCCCTGGCCAGTCTGGGCATGCAGCCGCACGTGAATCTGCATGCGGAAGTGCTGGCCTGTCAGGATTTATTGAGCTCCTATGCATGGCCGGGCAATGTGCGTGAACTGCGCAATATCTGTGAACGGCTTGCGCTGTTTTTGCTGGCAGAACCCTTGCAGGCCCTGACCCCTAGCCTGTTACTCAAGGCCATGCCCGAACTCAGTCAGACAGAGCCCGTCACCCAGATCAGCACTTCGGCAATTCCCGGCGCAGATTTATCAATTCAGCAAATCAAACAGGCGATCAACACGTTCAAAGGCAACCGTGCCGCCGCGGCCAGCCACCTGGGCATAAGCCGCACCACGCTGTGGCGCAAACTGAAAGAATAAAATTGAGCTCCACCTGAATTGTGTTTCTGCCTTACAATTTGCCCAAATTATTTTCGGCGCACCCTCTTCCAAAGAAAAATCCCCATGAAATCTCCCAGCAGTATTGCGACCTTAAAGGGCTTATTGCCTTTTTTACGCCCTTACACTAACAAATTCTATCTGGCCGGACTGGCCTTGCTCGTTGCCGCATCGGCAACGCTGGCGATTCCCTACGCTTTCCGGCAGATGATCGATCTGGGCTTCAGCGGGTCGGGCAGCATACAACATGTCGACGCCGCATTTCTGGCCCTGTTTGGGGTAGCCTGCGTGCTGGCCATCGCCACCGCGGCACGCTTTTATATGGTGTCGCTGCTCGGTGAACGTGTCACCGCCGATATTCGCAGCGCGGTCTATGAACATGTGATTGAACAAAGCCCGGAATTTTTTGAAACGACCCGCTCAGGTGAAGTTCTGTCACGACTGACCACCGATACCACCCTGATTCAGGCCATGGTCGGCACCAGCATTTCCATGGCGCTGCGCAATACGCTGTTGTTTTTGGGCGGCCTGGTGATGCTGTTCATTACCAGTCCCAAACTGTCATCCATCATTATTCTGGCGCTGGCCTTTGTAGTATTGCCTATCGTTTTTTTCGGAAGGCGGGTACGCACCCTGTCGCGCGATTCGCAAGACCGGATTGCCGACGCCTCGGCACTGGCCGGTGAAATTCTCAATGCCATGCCGATCGTCCAGGCCTACACCCAGGAAAAGCATGAAGCCGCGCGCTTTAGCCTGTCGGTTGAAAATGCGTTCGCCACAGCCATGCGCAGAATCAGGGCGCGTTCGTTGCTGACCGTCATTGCCATTTTGCTGGTGTTCGGCGCAATCGTGTTTGTACTGTGGCTGGGTGCGCATGCGGTCATGAACAAAACCATGAGCGGTGGCGAATTAAGTCAGTTTATTTTGTATGCAACCATCGTGGCCGGCGCCGTCGGAGCGCTGTCTGAAGTCATGGGTGATGCGCAGCGCGCTGCCGGTGCGACTGAACGGCTGCTGGAATTACTGAGCGCGCAGAGTAATATAAAAAATCCGCAACATCCGCAACCACTGCCGCAACGCTCTTCGAACGGCGCCACACTGACACTGAATAACGTCATGTTTCACTACCCGTCACGGCCTGATTCTGCTGCGCTGTCGCACCTTGATATCGATGTTACTTCAGGCGAAACCGTGGCCATTGTCGGCTCCTCCGGCGCGGGTAAAACCACCCTGTTTCAGCTGCTGCTGCGCTTTTATGATCCGCAGCAGGGCCAGATCCGGCTCGACGGCATCAATATCCGTGATCTGAATCTGCAAACTCTGCGCAACACGATCGGTATCGTTCCGCAGGATACCGTCATTTTTTCAGCAGATGCGATGGACAATATTCGTTACGGACGCATTGATGCCAGTGATGAAGAGGTCATCGCTGCGGCCAAAATGGCCCATGCCCACGAGTTTATTGAAAAGCTGCCCGAGGGTTATCATTCCTTTCTGGGTGACCGGGGTGTGCGTTTGTCAGGCGGTCAGCGCCAGCGAATTTCGATCGCACGCGCCCTGCTGAAAAATCCGGCCCTGCTGCTGCTTGATGAAGCCACCAGTGCACTGGATGCAGAATCCGAGCGTCTGGTGCAACGCGCGCTGGAAACCGCCATGCAGGGCCGTACTACGCTGGTCATTGCCCATAGACTGGCGACAGTACAGAGTGCCGACCGGATACTGGTCATGGAACATGGTCATATTGTCGAGACCGGCACCCATGCCAGTCTGGTGGCTGCCGGCGGTGTTTATGCCAAGTTGGCTGCATTGCAGTTTCATGTCGAGACAACCTGACTGGAGCCGGGTTCAGTTCTGGGATGGCAATGCGCTGCGATCAATGCGCTTGCTTAAGATAACTGACGTGGAAGTTTGCCGAACTCCTTCCAGTTCGCCAATCTGATCCAGCAGTTTATCCAGATCTTCCGTGCTGGTGCAGCGCAGTGTCATCATGTAATCAATGACGCCGCTGACCGCACACAGCGTTTCCACTTCCGGCCATTGCTGCAGCAGCTTCACCAGGGCTGAAGCACTGCGCGGCTCGATCGACATCCCCACATAGGCGCGCACGCCGGACTGAAACAGGCTCTGATCAAGCCGGACACCGTAACCGGCAATAATGCCGCGCTGTTCAAGCGCAGTAATGCGGGCGATGACGGTAGTTCTTGCCATGCCGATTTTTTTGGCAATGACGGTCACTGGCGTGCGTGCATCATCCATGAGCAAGGCAAGGATCTGATTGTCGACTTTATCCAGGTTTAGTTTCATATTGGTCTCTCCTAAGTTAATCTGACTTTATTTTTCGTCATATTGTAGTGCATAACATCATAATGACGCTATCTTGCTCTCTATTCTCTGACAAGAAAGCCCATTACACTGCCCTGCACTGTTCAACAGTCACTCTGTCGAATTAATAAATAACCATTCCATTCAGGAGATCAGTCATGACAACCAAACTTATTCTTTTAGGTGCCGGCAAAATCGGTGACGCAATTTTGAATCTGCTGTCCCATACGGGTGAATACCAGATTACTGTCGCTGACCGTGATGCCGATCGTCTGGATTACGTAGCCAAGGCGGCGTTTCCAAACACCACCTGCGTAAAAATCGATCTGTCGGATAAAAAAGCGGTTACCGAGATTATCAAGGGCCATCAGGTCACCATGTCCGCCTGTCCTTATTTTCTGACCCCAGTCATTGCAGAAGCAGCCAAACTGGCCAAGTCGCACTATTTTGACCTGACCGAAGACGTGGAAAGCACCCGGGTAGTCAAACAGCTGGCTGAAAATGCCGAAACCGCCTTTGTGCCCCAATGTGGTCTGGCACCGGGATTCATTTCCATCGTTGCCAATGACGTTGCCAAGGGTTTTGACTCGCTGCGTGATGTCAGCATGCGCGTGGGCGCCCTACCGATCTATCCGAACAATGCCCTGAAATACAATCTGACCTGGAGTACCGACGGTCTGATCAATGAATACTGCAATCCGTGCGAAGCAATCGTTGACGGCCAGCTGCGCGAAACCTCACCGCTGGAAGAAATCGAACATTTCTCGCTGGACGGTATCAACTACGAAGCCTTCAATACTTCCGGCGGATTGGGCACCCTGTGCGAAAGCCTGGAAGGTAAAGTACAGAACCTGAATTACAAAACCGTACGCTATCCAGGTCACCGTGACATTATCAAAATGCTGGTGCGTGACCTGCAATTGGGCCTGATCGAGCGTCGTCCGATTTTAAAAGAAGTCATGGAAACGGCCATTCCAATTACCAAGCAGGATGTGGTACTGGTATTTGTCAGCGTCAGCGGCATGCGTGACGGTCGTCTGGAGCAGGAATCGTACGCCAAAAAAATCTATAGCCAAAAGGTAAATGGTCATTTACTCTCTGCCATTCAGCTCACCACAGCCTCAGGGATTTGCGCTATGGTAGACATGCTGATACACGGCAAACTGCCGCAAAAAGGATTGGTACGTCAGGAACAGGCCACGCTGGCTGACTTCCTGGCCAATCGCTTTGGTCAATACTATGCCGCTTAATTATTAAAATTATTAGATCTTCTCAGGTGAACACGATGAAAAAAATCAACAGTGTGTTGAAGGCGCTGGATGTGGATCTGGCGCCATGGACTGGTAACCAGATCCACAGCTTTTCTCCGATTGACGGTCAAAAGCTGGCCAGTTTGCGCGCTGAGGACAGTGCGCAGGTCGCTACCCGAATCGCCTCGGCGCATGCGGCGCACCTGCAGTGGCGTGAAGTGCCGGCGCCGCGGCGCGGCGAGTTGGTACGCCTGTTTGGTGAGGAATTGCGCCAGCACAAAGAAGAGTTGGGCAAGCTGGTGACTCTGGAAGCCGGCAAAATTTTGCAGGAAGGACTGGGCGAGGTACAGGAAATGATCGATATCTGTGACTTTGCCGTCGGTCTGTCGCGCCAGCTGTATGGCCTGACCATCGCGTCAGAGCGGCCTGGCCACCGGATGATGGAACAATGGCATCCGGTCGGTGTGGTCGGTGTCATCTCGGCATTCAACTTCCCGGTTGCAGTGTGGGCCTGGAATGCGGCGCTGGCTTTTGTGTGCGGCAACAGCGTTACCTGGAAACCGTCGGAGAAAACACCGTTGACCGCCATTGCAGTGCATACCCTGTTCATGAAAGCGGTCTTGCGGTTTGGGGCGGACGCACCTGCCGGTCTGGCTGAACTCATTATCGGTAACAGCGATGCCGGCATTGCCATGGTTGATGACCAGCGCGTCAAGGTGGTCAGCGCGACCGGCAGCACCCGCATGGGGCGGGACGTGGCGCAGCGCTGCGCTGCGCGTCTGGCCCGCACGATACTGGAACTGGGCGGCAACAATGCCATGATCGTCGCACCGAGTGCCGACATTGAAATGGCATTGCGCGGCATTACCTTCTCGGCAGTCGGCACCGCCGGGCAACGCTGCACTACGTTGCGCCGTCTGTTTGTACATGACAGTTTGTATGACACGATCGTGAGCCGACTGAAAAAAATCTATGCCGGTCTGCCGATAGGCAGTCCGCTGGAAAAATCAACGCTGATCGGCCCGCTGATCGATGCTCAGGCCTACACAGCCATGCAGCAGGCGCTCAGTACCGCCAAAGCCGAACAGGGTGTGGTATTTGGAGGCGAACGCGCGAAAGTGGAAGGCGACGGCTTTTACGTGCATCCGGCACTGGTGGAAATGCCGACCCAGACTGCCTCCATGCACCATGAAACCTTTGCACCGATTTTATACATTGTCCGGTACAGCGATCTGAATCAGGCCATCGCCTGGAATAACGAAGTACCGCAAGGTTTATCGTCGTCCATCTTTACTACCGATGTGCGTGAAGCAGAAAAATTCATGTGCGACAGCGGCAGCGATTGCGGCATAGCCAATGTCAACATCGGACCTTCCGGTGCGGAAATCGGTGGTGCCTTTGGTGGCGAAAAAGATACCGGCGGCGGCCGCGAGTCCGGATCAGATGCATGGAAGGCGTATATGCGCCGCTCTACCAATACCATCAATTACAGTCATTCCTTACCGCTGGCACAGGGTATCAGTTTCGACTTTTAAAATAAAAAAAGCATTGCGGGAACTTATAACCCGCAATGCTTTTTTTCGCCTATATGACAACCCAAAAAAATTCACTGGACGGCGTTACCCTGGAGACCATGCTGACTGAACTGGTCAGTCAACTGGGCTGGGAAGCCATGGCTGAACAAATTCAAATCCGCTGCTTTACCAGCGATCCCAGCATACAGTCCAGCCTGAAATTTTTGCGGCGCACTCCCTGGGCGCGCGCCAAAGTTGAAGCGCTGTATTTAAATCGGGACGCGTTGTAGTCGGTACAATTGTCGGAATCAGTGGCTGCCCCTGATCTGGTCCAAATTGACTTTATACATGTCACGCAATGCCTTATTCGGGCAAAGCTCGATCGCACGCTGTAAATGCGTGATCGCATTCTGCGCATCATTGAGCTTGATATAGACCAGCGCCAGACCATATTCAAATTCATGATGGTCCGGATCGCGCGCCAGTTCCATTTCATACAGCCGTTTGGCATGGTCATAGCGCCCGGCATTAAATTCAGATTGCGCTTCAATGAAATAACTCCAGGGCCGTTCCTGATCCAGTTTTGCCAGACGTCGTTCCAGGTCGACTGTTTCAGATACCCGGCCCAGATCCTTTAAAACCAGAATCTGGTCATTCAACAGACTGGTATTGTCGGGGTAATATCGTGCGATCCGCTCCAGCACTGACTCTGCCAGATCCGACCGATGGATGGTCCGGTAAATAACGCCGAGCGTCAGATAGGCATTGAGGAAATGGTCATCCTGATGCAGGGATTCTCTGACATACCAATACGCATCGTTCACCTTCCCCTGCAGCAGAGTTTCAACTGCCCGGTTGTTCAGATACATCGCCAGTATGGTGTTCTCCTCGATTTGTACCGATTCCAGCGTGGCAGCCTTGTTTGGTTCAAGGAAGTCGACCACCATGGCTTCGGCAACCCAGGTATTTAATTCAAATTCTTTGGGGATATTTTCCAGAATGATATTGACGTGACCGATAGACATGAAAAAATTGCCGGACTGGTTCCAGTCGGTTGGATTGACCACCATCTGGTAATGATAGGGCAGCTTGAGCTCTTTGGCCATGGCGGCAGTCAGCAGAACCAGAGACAGGCAGTTTCCCGATTTGGCTGTGAATGATTCCGACGCGCTGCGGGTAACATCGGAAAAATATTCAAGGCGCAATTCACCCTTGACATACAGGGCATCAATCAACGCCCTGCGGGTATCACTGAGGTTCACATGCGCCGAGTACCGTGGAATTTTGGTCCGGGCGAAATCGCGCATGGGCTCTGAAATTTTTATGGCGTCTTCCGCAATCACGGGTGCCGACGGGGCAGTAAACAGGTTATCAAACAGCATGCCGTCTGCATTCAGCGGCCCCAGTCTGGAAGTGGCACATGCAGACACAAGAGAACAGATAATAATTAATAGTCCAGATCTCATTTTCCCCGGCGATTGTAATGGAATGATGGAATGCTATTGTCTTCTGTCGATTTGATTGAACGGCGCGTTCATCGGTAAAACAATGGTAAAGGAACATCCCTTGCCCGGTCCACTCGTTACTTCAATCTGCCCGCCCAGCATGTTTCTGACGATATTATGAACAATGTTGAGGCCCAGACCGGTGCCACCCCGGCCCAATCGGGTTGTAAAGAATGGGTCGAATATGCGGTTCAAATGGTGAGCGGCGATACCTTTACCGTCATCAGCAAACACAACTTTGACATTATCACCAATCGTCTGTGCCGACAACGTCATCGTACCGGGCTGGTCAGGTTCAAATCCATGCATGATGGAATTGTTAATCATATTGGTAATAATCTGTTCTATCGGTCCGGGATAACTGTCCATGATGATGCCGTTTGGAATAGTGATGAGCAGTTTATAGGGCGTTTTGCGCAGCATGGGGATCATAAGGGCAACCACCTCATTGATTACCGTGTCGAGCTGGAAAATGCGTCGCTGCTCACTGGTCTGATCGACTGCAACCTGTTTGAAGTTACTGACCAGTTCGCTGGATCGATGCAGACCACGAATCAGAATATCCATGCCCGCTTTGCTGTCAGAAACATACCGGGTCAGGCTGGACCGTTTGAGTGTGCCCTGTTCAATTTCCAGAAACAGTTCTTCACTGCGATCGCGCAATGTTGTTGCCACGGTCAGGCAATTCCCTATCGGTGTATTGATCTCATGTGCCACCACTGCAACAATATCGCCCAGTGCAGTCAGTTTTTCAGAACGGACCAGTTCGGCCTGTGCCAGCTGCAGATTGTGCATGGTATTGGCCAGACTGTCATTGGTCCGCTCCAGTTCGGCGGTACGTTCTTCGACCCGTTTCTCCAGCTGATGGTTCAATTCCTGCAGCGCCTGCTCTGCCTGCATTTGCAGGGTAATATCCCGCGCGATTCCAAGGAATCCGACTATTTTGCCGTTACTGTCCAGAATTCGGGCCACCGTCAGCGACACCAGAAGTCGCCGGGAATTTTTGCAGATATATGTCCAGTTCCTGGTTTCGGAACCCTGCTTGGCCGGTGTGATTGAAAGCACTTCGGAGGTTTTCACTTCCCGGCCATAAAGTCGGCTCAATTCTTTGCTACGCTGGATCAGTTCATCCGGATCAAAAATTTCAAACCGCATTGGCATGCCGATCTTCTCTCTGGCCCGATAACCCAGCATTTTTTCGGCGCCGCGATTAAACATCTGCACATTGCCATTGACGTCAGTAGAAATGATGGCGATTTCCGAAGCGGCATCCAGGACATAATTCAATTGCCGGTTGGCATGCGCGACTGCAGCTTCAACCAGTTTGCGGTCGGTAATGTCCCGACATATGATCAAGACATACTCGGCATTTTCAATTTCAAGCGATGACGCTGAAACCAGCACATTGACCAGCTTACCGTTTTTGTGCCTGATAATGGTTTCATAATTTCTTAGCGCACCATTGTCAATCAGCTGGTGCTGCCAGTCATTGCGTTGTTCTTTCGTGATACCCAGCGTGACATCATCCAGGGTCTTACCGACCAGTTCGCCATACCCGTAACCGGTCATCGATTCCACCCCCGCATTAGCGTAAATGATGAACGCGTCCGACATCCGGCTTAACAACATGAAGTCAGGCACGGCGTCGATTACTTTGATCATCCGTTCAGCGGTCAGACGTTCACTTTCTTCACTTTGACGCAGTGCCAGAATTTCCTTCTTCAGCGTGTGTGTCACCAGATTGATGGCAAAACCAACCCGGCCGATTTCATCATTGCCGATGTAGTCGATTGAAACATCATAATTGCCACGCAAAATCTGGTTGGCAGCGGCCTCCAGTTTTTTTAAGTGCCGGCTTAACCATCTCATCAGAGCGATGATTAAAACAATGCTGATCAAGATCGACATCAGGGACAGCACCAGAGCCTTCCTGGTCAGATCGTTTTGTGTATAGGGCTTATACAGCGAGGTGCCGCCATACAACAGATGGGAATATTGAGGCGTATTGATGAAAATAGTTTTATAGAAATGTGGCGTTTGCCATGTGTACCGGGATACCACCTCAATACTGGATGGCACCGTCGCGTCGGCCGGCAATGGCACACCCGGCCAGCCGGATTTCTTGACAATGTGGCTGCTTCGATCAAACAGAAAAAAGTAAATTTGATTGTCGTCAGCCTGACACTTCTGAATCAGCGTACCGATATTGCCCTGCTTTAAAATATCAGGATTGCCATCGAACTGACTGGACAGACAGGACTGCAGTTGCAGCAGGCGCTGTTCGGCAATCTGATCCAGATAAGCGCTGATTATCTGAAAATTGATGAACGCAATGAGCGCCAGAGCCAGTATCTCCAGAAAAACACAGATGGCGATGACTTTCCATTTCAATGTGATTTTCATCGATCATTGCGGTTCATTTATTTAACCGCCAGCTCGGTCGACAGCGTTTCCATATTCAATTCGTTTTCCCATTTGGAAACGACCACCGTTGCCACACCGTTGCCGATAAAGTTGGTCAGGGCGCGGCACTCGCTCATAAACCGGTCAATACCCAGAATCAACGCCATTCCGGCTACCGGTATGGTTGGCACAACCACCAGCGTGGCAGCCAGGGTAATGAACCCGGCTCCGGTAATGCCGGAAGCGCCCTTGGAGGTCAGCATTGCCACCCCGAGTATGGTCAGTTGCTGCGTCAGAGTCAGATCGGTATTGGTGGCCTGGGCTATAAACAGGGCTGCCATGGTCATGTAAATATTGGTACCGTCCAGATTGAACGAATAACCGGTAGGCACCACCAGTCCAACCACTGATTTGGAGCAACCCAATTGTTCCAGTTTTTCCATCAGAGACGGCAAGGCACTTTCCGACGAACTCGTACCCAGCACAATCAGCAGTTCCTCTTTGATATACACCAGAAAGCGCCAGATGGAGAATCCGGTAAATCGGGCAATCAGTCCCAGTACGATAAAAATAAACAGGCCGCAGGTCAGGTAAAACGATCCCATCAGTTTTGCCAGTGGCAGCAAAGAAGCGATCCCATATTTACCGATGGTGAAGGCCATCGCACCGAATGCGCCTATCGGCGCGAGTTTCATCAGTTTGTTGACCACAGAAAAAACTACTCTTGCCAGGTCATCGATCAGATACAGGATAGGCTTGCCTTTTTCACCCAGTGTTGAAATGGAGAAGCCGACCATAATCGCAATCAGCAATACCTGCAAAATATCGCCACGGGCAAATGCCCCGAAAAACGTATCGGGGATAATGTTCATGATGAACTCAACCGTGGTAGGAAGATGCGCTTTGGTTGTGTACTGCGCAATCGAACTGGTGTCGATCGTGGCCAGATTGGCATTGAAACCCGCACCTGGCTGCAGCAGGTTGGTAACACACAATCCAATAATCAAGGCAAATGTTGAAACCACCTCAAAATAAAGCAGGGCCTTGCCGCCCACCCGCCCTACTTTCTTGATGTCTTCCATGCCTGCTATGCCTGACACAACCGTACAGAAAATGACCGGAGCGATGATCATTTTGATCAGTTTGATGAAACCGTCCCCAAGGGGTTTTAAGTCTACTCCCGTAGCGGGTTGAAAGACGCCGATTAAGATCCCGCAGACGATGGCGAACAGGACCTGCACGTACAGCACTTTATAGAATGGTTTTTTCATGTTGTCTCGATATTTGATTTTCGGTCTTGAACGTAGTTATACGCGTTTAAATAGCCATGAAGATTACTCATTGTAATTTAAATTGTATTGCTTTCAATCAAATTAAATGGAAAGACAACTCAGATATGGTTGATGACGTACCCGAGTTGCAAATTAAGCATTCAATGTCAGCCGAGCAGTGACTGAATGGGGTTGGTTCTGTTCAGGAACCGGAATGAGAAGTGGCAAGTGCGGCCGAAGCCGGAAAGTGTATCGAGAAGCTGCTGCCGACCCCTGGTGTGGAGTCGATGGCAAGTTGTGCCTTGTGGCGCAATACCACGTGTTTGACAATTGCCAATCCCAAACCGGTACCCTTGGTTTCACGGGAACGGCTCTTGTCGACGCGATAAAAACGTTCAGTCAGGCGCGAAAGATGTTCGGCACTGATGCCGATACCGCTGTCTTTGACCTTGAATACCGGACCTTCCGGCGTATTGGTCCAGCTGATATTCACGGTGCCGCCGGCCGGGGTATAGCGCACGGCATTGGAAACCAGATTGGTGAATGCACTGCGCAATTCATCCAGACTGCCCAACAAATCCGGACCGGTGTTTTCAAGGATCAGTTCATGCCGGCCCACCGACAGGCCATGCATTTCCGAGACTATCTGTTCGAGCAGAGGTTCCATGCGTATGTTTTCCACCCGTAATGGAAAATCAACCGATTCAAGCCGGGTCAGGGTCAGCATGTCTTCAACCAGACTTTGCATGCGCTGCCCCTGCTCTGCCATCAACTTGATATGACTGGCGCGGGTTTTCATATCCATTTCCGGCTGCATGGCATTAATTTCCAGAAAACCGTTAATCACGGTCAAGGGCGTACGCAATTCATGCGAGGCGTTGGCAATAAAATCGCGCCGCATGCGGTCGATACGCTCGCTTTCAGTCACATCATGCGTCACCAGAATCTGGCGCCGGTTTTCAAACTTAATGATATGCAAAATCAATTTGCGCTCTCTGTGCGTCACAGTCAGCGGTTTATCGAATCGACCCAATATGATGTAGTCCATGAATTCAGGACTGCGGATCAGATTGGTGATGCGCATATTTTTGTCTTTACTCAGATCCAGCCCCAAATGCTGTTCGGCTACCGGATTGCACCATTCCAGAAACAGGACGTCATCCATAATCACGACACCATCCGGGAGCTGTGTCATGGCCTGTCTGAAGCGTGCCAGCCACTCGGTCAATTCGATCTGATTTTTTTCATCTTCACGGCGCATGCGGTACAGCCGTGAAAATATCTCGGTCCAGGCGCCCCATCCGTCTGGCAGTTTGCTGCTTTCAGGCTGGTCCAGCCAGAGTGAAAGACGATACAGGTAATGCAGCTGCAGGGTAATCAAAAATACCAGACCGCCTGTTGCCGATATGGCGCACCACAGCGAACCATAAAAATAACCGACTACCAGTGCGGCGATAAAAACCATCAGCATTCTTAAGAATGCCGGAACCCAAAACACAATACCAGGACCCAATGGTTTGTTCATAGTTTACTTTTCAGACAGCATATAACCGACGCTGCGCACTGTTTTGATCAGGGTTTCCGAGGTTTTCAATACTTTACGCAGCCGCAGCACATGTACGTCCACCGTGCGTTCCTCAATCACCACATGATCGCCCCAAACCTTGTCGAGCAACTGGCTGCGTGAAAATACCCGGTCCGGATGGGCCATGAAAAATTTCAGCAATTTGAATTCTGCGTGACCGATATCCACTTTTTGTTCGTTCAGCATCACCGAGCAGCTGATCGGGTCCAGCACGATGGGCCCGGCTGACAGAATACCCTGGCCATGTTCCGGTGCCTTGCGGCGCAATACTGTTTTAATCCGGGCAATCAGCTCGCGCGGAGAAAAAGGTTTGGTAATGTAATCGTCGGCACCATGATCAAGACCGGCAATTTTATCCTCTTCCATACTTTTGGCAGTGAGCATAATAACTGGCAGAGCATTAAACTGGCGATCGGCGCGGATACGCGACAACAGGCGAATACCGCTCTGATCCGGCAACATCCAGTCCAACAGGACCAGATGTGGCATCCGTCGGGAAATATAAGCCCACGCATCAGCCGTATTATTCACCGCATGGGTTTCCCAGCCTGCCGAGCGCAACGTAAAACTGACCAGTTCAACAATGGCCGGTTCATCTTCCACAATCAGTATTGTGGTTTTATCTAAGCTCATTATTTATTGTTCCGAATGGGTTTCAGCATAATCACTGTGTCTGATATCTTTACCTTCAACAATGAAAATCACATGTTCTGCGATATTTTTGGCATGATCACCAACCCGCTCGATGGCCTTGGCAACCCACAGTGCATCAAGTGCGGCCGAAATGGTACGAGGATCTTCCATCATGTAGGTAATTAAATTGCGCATGACGGCGCGAAAATCCTGGTCGATCAAAGCATCCTTGGCGATCAGTTTGATGGCCTGCTTGTGGTCGAGTCGGGCCATCGAATCCAGAGCATCGTGCAGCATGTTGCCGACCTGGGAAGCCAGTCCCCGGATCGCATCATAATCGTTAAATATCAGCACATTTCTGTGAATTTCCTTGCCCTGAGCGATGCGGGCAATCTTGCTGGATTCGTCGCCGATACGTTCCAGATCGGTAATCACTTTCAGTGTTGCCACCACGGTGCGCAAATCGTTGGCGGCCGGCTGACGCTTTAAAATCAGATGACGGCACGCCATATCCAGATCGATTTCCAGCTGATTGACATTGGCGTCGCTGGCGATCACGGAAGCCGCCAGTTCCACATTGCCTACCCGGTAACTGGCGATGGCATCGTGAAACTGATTTTCAACCAGACCTCCCATAAGCAAAACTTTGGAACGCATGGCTTCCAGATCGGCATCGTACTGTCTGGAAGAATGTTCGTCGGTCATTGTGTGCCCCCTAAATAATTTATTTAACCATTAATCTGTGATGATGCAGCAATTTATCCGAAACGCCCGGTTATATAATCCTGCGTCTCTTTTTTTACCGGGTTCATGAATACCTGATCGGTTACGCCCGCCTCAACCAGTTCACCCAGGTACATGTACGCCGTGTAATCGGAGCAACGTGCTGCCTGCTGCATATTGTGGGTGACGATGGCAATCGTATAGTCCTGTTTGAGTTCATTGATTAATTCCTCGATCTTCGCAGTCGAAATGGGATCGAGCGCCGAAGTCGGCTCATCCAGCAACAAGACATCCGGTTTGACCGCCACGCCACGCGCGATGCACAACCGCTGCTGCTGACCACCGGACAGACTCAGGCCACTTTTGTTGAGCTTATCCTTGACTTCGGTCCATAACGCAGCCTTGTGCAGCGCCCATTCAACCCGCTCGTTCATCTCGCCCTTTGACAGGTTTTCATACAGGCGCACACCAAAAGCGATATTGTCATAGATGGACATCGGAAAAGGCGTCGGCTTTTGAAACACCATGCCGATTTTGGCGCGCAGCATATTGATATCCTGGCCGGGATCGAGAATGTTCTTGCCGTTATACTCAATTTTCCCCTCGGCACGCTGCCCGGGATACAGGTCATACATGCGATTCAGGGTGCGCAGCAAGGTCGATTTACCGCAACCGGACGGTCCGATAAATGCGGTTACTTTTTTATCCTTGATCGACAAATTGATATTTTTCAGACTTTGGGTGGTACCGTAATAAAAATTCAGCGAGCTGATCTGGATTGCGGAAGGCAAGGCGTCGTGTGCAACAGTCTGTGCAGAAGTGGGCATGGTTTAATCCTGTTTATTTTTTCTGGAATTCTGGTCAGCCATGAATTTTCTGGTTGAATATGGTGCGCGACAAAATATTCAGCGTTAATACGCTGAGCGTAATGATCAATGCACCGCCCCAGGCCAGAGTGCGCCAGTTTTCGTAAGGGCTCATTGCAAACTGATAGATCACCACAGGCAGGTTTGCCATCGGCTTGTTCATGTCAGCATTGAAGAACTGGTTATTCAACGCGGTAAACAGCAAGGGAGCGGTTTCACCTGAAATACGGGCTACGGCCAGCAATACACCGGTGATGACCCCGGCCTTGACTGCGCGCAGCCGCACCAGTATTGCCACTTTCCATTGTGGTGCACCCAGCGCAAATGCCGCCTCGCGCAAAGAACCGGGAACCAGTTGCAGCATATTGTCGGTGGTTCTGACGATGACGGGGATGGCAATCAGTGAAATTGCAATACTGCCGGCCCAACCGGAAAAATGTCCGGAATTGGCGACATACAATGCATACACGAACAGACCGATCACAATCGACGGTGCCGACAGCATGATATCGGTCACAAAACGGGTCAGCTGGGCAAACCAGTTATTTTCGCCGTATTCGGCCAGATACAGACCGGCCAGTATGCCGATCGGGGTGCAGATCAGGGTGGCAAAACCCACCATCAGCGTACTGCCAATAATGGCATTGAGCAGGCCGCCGCCGTCATCGCCGGGTGGCGGCGTCATCTGGGTCAGCATGCCGATATTCAATGAATGAAATCCCTTGATGAACAGCGTCACCAAAATCCACAACAGGAAAAATATTCCGATCAGCATCGCCAGAAACGACAATGCAATGCCGATCCGGTGCACCAGAATCCTGCGCCGATATACGCTGGTATCCATCTCATTGATATTATTTACAGGCGCATTCATTATTTCAGTCCTTCATTTTTCTTCAACCCCAGCAACATCAGTTTCGCCGCTGACAGTACGACAAAGGTGATGGCAAACAGAATTAATCCCAGCGCAAACAGCGATGACACATGCAGAGGTGTTTCCGCTTCGGCAAATTCATTGGCCAGCGTTGAAGCAATGCTGTTACCGGCCGCGAACAATGACCAGGAAAGCTGGTTGGCGTTGCCAATGACAAAAGTAATTGCCATGGTTTCACCCAAGGCGCGGCCCAGGCCCAGCATGACGCCACCAACCACGCCAATTTTGGTATAGGGCAGCACAATTTTTCTGACTACTTCCCATTTGGTACAGCCAAGTCCGTAAGCCGATTCTTTCAGAATTGGAGGTACCACTTCAAAAACATCGCGCATCACGGAAGCAATGAAGGGAATAATCATGATGGCCAGAATGATACCGGCAGTCAGTATGCCGATGCCGATGGCCGGACCCTGAAAAAGCTTTCCTATGCCGGGCAGCTGTCCCAGCGTGTTGGCCAGGCCAGGCTGAACATATTCGGCAAAGAACGGTGCAAAAATAAACAGACCCCACATGCCGTAAATGATACTGGGCACACCAGCCAGCAATTCAACGGCGGTGCCGAGCGGGCGTTTCAGCCAGGCCGGACAGATTTCTGTGAGAAACAGGGCAATCCCGAAACTGACCGGAAAGGCTAACAACAGCGCGATCAAGGAGGTGGAGAGTGTGCCGACGATGGCGATTAAAGCGCCATATTTATCATTGACCGGATCCCACTCAATCGTTGTGATGAATTTGGGTCCAAATTCATGGAATGCCGGCCATGAACCATGCAACAGTGAGGCTATGATGCCCAATAAAACCAGCAGCACGCTGAAGGCAAACAAAAAAGTGACTTTATGAAAAATAAAATCACCGAGTTTATGAGAACGCATAGGCAATCTGGTTGAAGGAACTGCATTTTTGACTCTGGACATCAGTGAAAGTTCCGGCGAATCTTCTGCCGGTGGCAAACCCATGGAATTCTGAGAAACATCCGGCATATTATTTGTCAGCATGTGAAAGCCATTTCCAGAGTTCGGCTCCCGGTCGGGTAGCCGAATTTATTAACCAACGTATTCAATAAAAACAGTTACCAGATTGCCTTGCCTGCAGCATCCTTGACTTCTGCTTTCCAGGTTTCCTGAACCAGCTTGGTCACAGCGGGTGGCAAGGCAACATAATCCAGTTCGCTTGCCATTGTTCCACCATTTTTGAAAGCCCAGTCAAAGAATTTCAGTACTTCACGACCCTTGACTGCATCGGCCTGCTGTTTATACATCAGGATGAAAGACGCACCAGTAATCGGCCAACTGGCTTTGCCGGACTGGTTGGTCAGAATGACATAATAACCAGGTGATTTGGCCCAGTCGGCACCGGCAGCAGCTGCTTTAAACGTATCATCATCGGGCTCAACAAAATTGCCGTCCTTGTTCTTCATTTGTGCGTACACCATTTTGTTCTTTTTTACATAGGCATATTCCACATAGCCGATCGAACCTTTGACGTTCAGTACGCTGGCGGCCACGCCTTCATTACCCTTGCCGCCCAGACCGACCGGCCATTTGACCGCAGTGCTTGAACCTACGGTTGCCTTGAACTCTTCATTGACTTTGGACAGGTAATCAGTCCACAGAAATGTTGAGCCTGATCCATCAGAACGATGTACAACGGTGATGTCAGTGCTAGGTAATTTGATACCGGGGTTTAATGCGACAATTTCAGCAGCATTCCATTTGGTGATTTTGCCCAGGTAGATATTGGCGATTACTTCACCGGTCAGTTTCAATTTTCCGGCTGCGATGCCTTCCAGATTAAATACCGGAACCAGACCGCCCATGATGGCCGGAAACTGGATCAGTCCTGCTGCTTCGAGTTCATCGGCCTTGAGCGGCATATCCGAAGCACCGAAATCTACAGTTTTGCTTTTAATCTGTTTAATACCAGCGCCAGAACCTACTGA
Organism: Oxalobacteraceae bacterium; assembly: GCA_043758755.1. Lineage (GTDB taxonomy): Bacteria > Pseudomonadota > Gammaproteobacteria > Burkholderiales > Burkholderiaceae_D > Solimicrobium. The sequence goes on along the minus strand of JAYVMW010000038.1, from coordinate 25,307 downwards.
CTGGTAATTCAATCCGTTGCCGCTGGCCTTTTTATAGGCGTCAGCCCATTTGGCATAAATTGGATAAGGAAATGTCGCGCCGGCGCCGGTCAGATCTTCCGCACAGGCAGGTGTTGCAACTGATATTGCAGCACCAACACTGATAATTGCTACCAGTGATTTAATAAGTTTACCAATTGACATATAAGCTCCGTTATATTTAAACAAAAAACACACTGAATAAGTTAGCGGCACTGTACATTTCATTTATGACATAAATATGACACGGCGCAGAACGCCCAAAACATTTATGACGCAAAGTATATTCCGCATACGCCCGGCGTTGTTGAGCTCAATCACGATTAAAAAATATCGGTTTGCCAACCCAACTGATTCAGTCACAATAATGTCACAATTAAAAATTAGAATCGGGGCGTGTCACAAACAGGCTGTTTATGTTGGTACAGTGATACAGAGTTATCACAACAACCAATTATCTTTACTATTTAGACCATGAGAATTTCATCCTTACGGTTTAGCCAACTAATAATATGAAACTTTCAACCAATCACGCTCCAAAGTCTCCCCCAAAATCAGGTCAATTCCTGGATCGTGAAATTTCACAGATTGATTTTAACTGGCGGGTTTTGGCTCAGGCCGAAGATCTGAGCATTCCGCTTCTGGAGAGATTAAAGTTTTTATGCATCGCCAGCAGCAATCTGGATGAATTTTTTGAAGTCAGGGTTGCAAGCCTGCTTGCCCACGAAGGTGAATACGCCAAACCTAATCCACAACTCAGAGCTGTTCTGGACAATATCAGCGTTGAAGCACACAAGTTGGTTGAAAGACAATACGAAGTATTGAATAACGATATCTTGCCGCTGCTGTCAGAACATGGCGTACATTTACTGCGACACAATGATCGCAATCCGGCCCAACGTGCCTGGGTCAAGGCGTATTTTGAACGTGAAGTGCGCCCCTTGCTCACCCCGATCGGACTGGACCCGGCGCACCCTTTTCCCCAGGTTGTCAACAAAAGTCTGAATTTCATTGTTTCGCTGGCCGGCAAGGATGCCTTTGGCCGCGGTACGGCGATTGCCATTGTCAAGGCGCCAAGGGTTTTGCCGCGCATTATCCGGCTGCCGGATGAACTCAGCCCCAAATCAGGCACCTCGTTCTGTCTGCTGTCTTCGGTCATCCATGCGCATATTGATGATCTGTTCAACGGGCGCGAGGTGATTGCCTATTCGCAGTTTCGGGTTACGCGCGACAGCGACATGTGGGTCGATGAAGACGAAGTCAAAAATCTGCGTGTTGCCCTGCAGGGTGAATTGCAAAGCCGCCAGTTCGGCGCCGCAGTGCGGCTCGAGGTGGCCAAAAACTGTCCGCCCAATCTGTCGAAGTTCCTCCTCGAGCAGTTTAATCTGCACCATGGCCGACTGTATGAAGTCAACGGACCGGTTAATCTGGCGCGCCTGTCAGCCATTGTCGAACTGGTCGATTTTCCTGAATTGCGTTATCCACAGTTTTTCCCCGATGTCTCGACACCCTACTCCCAGGCAGATATTTTTTCGGCGTTACGCAAGCAGGACTTGCTGCTGCATCATCCGTTCCAGACCTTTCAGACCGTCATCGATTTTGTACGTGAAGCGGCTGCCGATCCGGCAGTAGTGGCAATCAAACAAACAATCTACCGCACCGGTATGAATTCAGAATTGATGGAGGCGCTGATCAATGCCGCACAAAGCGGCAAGGAAGTCGTCGTCATACTGGAATTAATGGCGCGCTTTGACGAAGAAGCCAATATCAACTGGGCCGACCGTCTGCAGCGCGCCGGTGCTCAGGTTGTGTACGGCGTGGTGGGATTGAAGACCCATGCCAAACTGGCCCTGGTAATACGACGCGAAATCGGACATCAGCTGCGCTGCTATGCACATCTGGGCACTGGCAATTATCATGCTACTACTACCAAGTTTTATACCGATTTTGGACTGCTCACGGCAAATCCTACGATCGCATCTGAAGTCAACGAAATATTTATCCATCTAACCAGCCTGACCCAGCACAAGAAATTCAAACACCTTTGGCTGGCTCCGTTTTCGTTCCACAATCAATTGCTAAGGGCGATTCGCAATGAAACCCGCATCGCCAAAGCTGGCCGACCTGCGCGCATCATTGCCAAAATGAATGCGCTGCTGGATGAATCCGTTATACGGGCACTTTACGCCGCCTCCAACGAAGGTGTGGTAATCGATCTGATCGTGCGCGGGGCCTGTGCATTGCGTCCTGGCGTACCGGGCCTTTCGGACAATATCAAGGTGCGGTCCATCATTGGCCGGTTTCTGGAACACAGCCGGATCTTCTATTTCCGCAATGACCTGGAACACGACACCTATCTGGCCAGTGCAGACTGGATGAACCGGAATTTATTCCGAAGGATTGAGGTTGCCTTTCCGATTCTGGACAAGAGTCTCAAGAAACGCGTCATGGATGAAGGCTTGCTGCCTTACCTGAAAGATAATATCAATGCCTGGGTGCTGGATGAACATGGCGAATATAAAATTCGCAGATCGCGCGCCAAGCCGTTTGGTGCTCAACAATATTTGATGGCGAAACTGGGTCAGCAGGATTCGTGAAATTAATGAAATGGCGGGAATGAAATGGATCTGATTTTATGGCGCCACGCGCACGCAGAAACACTGGATATGGAAGCAACGCATCGCCTCGATCCGGAACGCAAACTCACGATCAAAGGACAGAAGCAGGCCGTCAAAATGGCATTGTGGCTGGACAGCGTACTGCCGCACAGCTGCAAAATTCTGGTCGGCCCCAGTCAGCGCACCATGCAGACTGCGCTTGCGCTGGGCCGCAAATTCAAAGTTGTTTCTGACGTCGGTGCCGACAGTGACGTCGAGCGGATACTGAGCGCCTGCAACTGGCCCAACAGTCGTGAGCCGGTACTGGTAGTGGGACACCAACCCCAACTGGGTGAAGTCGTCAGCAGACTGATCCCGTCGATGCAGGACTGCGCAATCCGCAAAGGCAATGTCTGGTGGATCAGTCAGAAAGACGGCGAGACCGAGGCTGTTACCTACCTCAAGGCCATCATGGCACCGGAACTGGTCGTTAAATAGTATCAATCCGGTCCGGACGGTTCTTTCAAATAATGTCGCGAATAGCGGCTGTCCAGATTTTCCAGAGGCAGCAGCAAAAACAGATCGGCACAGTGAAAGTCCGGATCCCAGGCCGGATCGCCGCAGATCCAGGCGCCGGCACGCAGATAACCCTTTAGCAGCGGTGGCACTGTGGCCCGAGATTGCGCATCGACTTCGGCCGTGAGCGGAAATGGCAGCAACGGGGTCACGCGGTAATCGGCAGGTGCCATATCTTCAGGTCGCAAACCGGCACAGATGATATTGGCGTTCATACCGCCGTCGGCCAGACTGATCGAAGCGCAGCCAGCCAGATAGGTGCAGTTTTCACGGCGCATGAAAGCGGCCAGTCCGGCCCACAGCAGCATGATGACCGCACCGCTGCGGTAATCGGGATGGATGCAGGCGCGCCCGGCTTCAGCAATCTGATCGCGGATCGGCTCAAACCGTGCCAGATCAAATTCAGTCTCGGAATAAAATCGGCCGATCTTACGCGCAGCATGCGGACCCAGCACCCGGTAGGTTCCGACAATTTTCAGGGACCTGGTATCGCGCACGATCAGGTGATCGCAGTACGCATCAAATTCATCCTGATCCAGTCCATGGTCATTTTTAAGTGCGTCCAGACCCAGGGTTTCAATAAACACTTTATAACGCAATCGCTGCACTTCGCGCAGCTCATCCGCATTGGTCGCAATGCTTAAGGTCAGTTTGGAAAAGCTGGCGTTTTGTTCTGAGGTCGAGGTGACGAGGCGCATGATTCAGTCCGAAGTGGAGATGCGCACAGGTTAAAGTGCGAATACTTCAGGTTAATGACTGAACCGTTTCAGATTAATGACAAAAGAACTGCTTCCGGATTTATTGTTAACTCAAGCCGTCCGGCGTGAGCCGTAAAATCCGGTCGCACTTGCTGGCCAGTTCCAGATCGTGGGTGACGATGACAAATGCCGTGCCTGAATTGGCTGACAGCGCCAGCATGGTTTCAAAAATATTCTGGGCATTCTGACGATCCAGATTACCGGTAGGCTCATCAGCCAGCACACAGGCCGGTCTGGTAACGAGGGCGCGCGCCAATGCCACGCGCTGCCGTTCACCACCGGAGAGCTCACCTGGAACGTGAGTGACCCGATGAGCCAGTCCCACCTGCTCCAGCATGGCCTGAGCCTGCCGGCGCGCCTGCTCATGCGGCATGCGGCGGATGGTCAATGGCATGGCGACGTTATCCAGAGCAGAGAATTCCGGCAGCAGATGATGGAACTGATACACGAAACCCAGCGAGGCATTGCGCAGGTTGCAGCGCTGGATTTCATTCATCTTTGAAAAATCCTGATCCAGCAGTTTCACCCAACCCGTGCTCGGGTTATCCAGACCACCCAGCACATGCAGCAGAGTCGATTTTCCGGAACCGGAAGCCCCGACAATCGCAATCCGTTCACCACGCCGAACCTGAAACTGCACGTTCTTCAACACCGGAACGGCAAATGCGCCGTCACCATAGGTTTTACCCAGCTGGTCACACTCCAGCACGATCGGACTGTTCAGCTCATTCATACCCATTTCATTCATACCTTAACGCCTCAGCCGGTTTCACACTCGCAGCACGATAGCTTGGATAAATGGTGGAAAGCAGTGCAAACAGCAAGGCCATGCCACCGATTGTTGTGACGTCATCCCAGTGCAGATCAGAGGGAACGCTGCTGATGAAATAAATGTTTTTATCCAAAAACTGAATTCCGAACAGATGTTCCAGAAAACCGACTATGTCCGGAATATTCAATGCCACCAGTACACCGCATCCGACACCGAGCAGCGTTCCCAGCGTCCCCACCATGCTGCCCTGGACCATAAATATTTTCATGATCGATGCCGGTGTTGAACCCAGCGTGCGCAGGATGGCGATATCGGCCTGTTTGTCGCGCACCGTCATAACCAGCGTGGATACCAGATTGAACGCTGCCACGGCAATAATCAGCGTCAGAATGATAAACATCATGCGCTTTTCGGTTTTAACGGCGGCAAAATAATTGCGGTTCTGTTGCGACCAGTCGCGCAACAGCAGATTGCCGGACAGGGTAGCGGCCAGCTCGCGCGCAATGGCCGGCGCCTGCAACAGATCATCGACGCGCAACCGGATACCAGTCGGGGCAACCAGGCGGAACAATTTTTGTGCATCATCCATTTGCACATAGACCACGCCGATATCGTACTCGTAATGGCCGGCTTCAAAAATTCCTGTGATGGTAAACGACTTCAGACGCGGTGTTACGCCGGCCGGGGTAACCTGCCCCTGAGGCACAGCCAGAGTGATTTTGTCACCCAGTTTAGCGTCCAGCGCCTGAGCGAGATCCTTGCCGATCACGACGTTGAACTCGCCTTCGTTGAGACTGGCAAAGCTGCCCTGTTTAATCTTGCTGACCACATCCGACACCGACGGTTCCTGATCCGGCAGAATGCCGCGCACCATCACCCCGCGCATGGTATCGGACAGGATCAGCGCCTGTCCTTCGACATACGGCGCTGCTGCCTTGACATGCTGATTCTGCAGCGCTTCGCGCGCCGTTGCCTGCCAGTCAGTCAGTGCGCCATTGGCATCGAGCACTTCAATATGGGACACCACCGACAACATCCGGTCACGCACTTCTTTCTGAAAACCGTTCATGACCGACAGCACGATAATCAGCGCGGCTACCCCCAGACCAATCCCGGTCATCGAAATCAGTGAAATAAAGGAAATAAAACTGTTGCGCCCGCTCTTCTTGCCGGCGCGCGTATAACGCAGTCCGATTTGCCATTCGTATGGCAGGTTTTTAATCAAATTCAAATTCAACTCCCCCAAAACAGCCAGCAGTGTCGCATATAATGGCGAAATGAGTCATCCTGAAATTATTATTCCCTTTGCCCTGCCCCCCGCTGAACACGCCAAAGATCTGGTGAAACTGCTGACGTCTGTATGCGAACCGGATGGACTGGCCATGCTGCTGTCACGCGCGCATACCCTGCAACGCGAACAACAGGATGCGTACGCACCGGCCCTGCCACATGAAGTCTGGCTATCTAAACAACATAATCGCGTGACTGCGCTGCAGTCCAGATTGAACCTGAACTTGTCGAATGGTTACTGGTTCATACTGAATCCGGTCAATCTGCATATCGCCAGCAATCATCTGGTATTGACCGATTTTCGACTGCTGAAACTGTCCGACGCCCATGCGCAGGCTCTGTTTGCCATTGCAAAAACATATTTTAACGAGGCCGGCTTTGAACTGCTGTATGGCGATGCCGGCAACTGGCTGTTGCGCGCTGATGACTGGTCCGAAATGGAAACCAGTTCGCCGGATGCCGCCTGTGGTCACAATATCGATATCTGGTCACCCAAAGGACCCAGAGCCCGGGCCTGGCGAAAACTGCAGAATGACATTCAGATGGAGTGGTTTATGCACCCGATGCAGGAACAGCGCCAGATGGGCGGTCTCAAAACCATTAACGGGCTGTGGCTGTGGTCTGGCACCAGAATCGGTTCGGAACCGCTCATTCAAAGTACCTTGCACTGCAATCTCAGTGCCTCTGAGCTGATTAAATTGCCACGCCTGACTATGCTGGACCTGCTCACTTCGGCGGCACTGGCCAGCGACTGGGGTACCTGGGCAGAAATCATGCAGCAACTGGAACAGGAGTGGTTCAAACCGCTGTGCACAGCACTGAAAAATCGCCAATTGCAGCAGTTGCATCTGGTGTTGAGCAACAACAATTCCCTGCTGTCTGTACAAACTAATACCGGCTCGTTACGACGCTTCTGGCGCACTGCCAATTTCAATCCACTCCTTGAACAAAAAAATAAGTAACATGCCTACTTCCGAGCCCAAGAACAGCCAGATCCGCACCCGCCCTTATCCGTTTCGCGAATCGGAAATGTTGCGGCAACAAGGCGTGCATCCGGTTCTGGCGCGCCTGTATGCTGCGCGCGGGCTGAAAAATATTCAGGAACTGTCTACCGAGCTGTCTTCCCTGTTTGCGCCGGCCGGTTTATTGCACATTAATGCTGCCGCACAGTTTCTGGCCGACGCCATTGCAGAGCACAAAACTTTCATCATCGTTGCCGATTACGATTGCGATGGTGCGACCGCCTGCGCCGTAGCGCTGCGCGGTTTGCGCATGATGGGCGCCCAGGTTGATTTTATTGTGCCGAACCGGTTTGAATATGGTTACGGTCTGACCCCGGAAATCGTGGAGCTGATCATCCGAACCAGCACCATCAGGCCCGATATCATTATCACCGTGGACAATGGCATAGCCAGCGTGGAAGGCGTGGCTGCGGCAAACCAGTGCGGCATGGAAGTTATCGTCACCGACCATCACCTGCCGGGCAATACGCTGCCCGATGCGCGGGTCATCGTGAATCCGAATCAGCCTGACTGCGGTTTTCCCAGTAAAAATCTGGCCGGAGTGGGCGTAATGTTTTATGTTTTGCTGGCGTTGCGGGCCGAAATGCGCAGCCGCGGCATATTTGATCAGGCCAGTCAGCCCAGGCTGGACAGTCTGCTGGATCTGGTCGCGCTGGGCACGGTTGCCGATGTAGTTAAACTGGACGCGAACAACCGGGTTCTGGTAGCGCAGGGATTGAAGCGCATGCGCACCGGAAAAATGCACGCCGGTATCGCCGCGCTGTTCAGGGTGGCAGGACGTTTACCATCGGGCGCCTCGCCCTTTGATCTGGGCTTTGCCATAGGACCACGTCTGAATGCAGCCGGTCGCATGGATGACATGAAGGTCGGCATTGAATGCCTGTGTACTGATGATGAAGGACGCGCCTGGGAAATTGCCCAGCAATTGAATGCACTCAATATCGAGCGACGCGAAAAAGAAGCCGAAATGCAGGACGCTGCGTTATTGCTGCTGGAAGACTTTCAGGCGCAGGACAGTACTACGCTGTGCGTATTTGATGAAAGCTGGCACCAGGGTGTAATCGGGATTGTGGCGTCGCGTCTGAAAGATAAATTCTATCGTCCCACCATCACTTTCGCGCCCGGCACCGACGGCATTATCAAAGGATCAGGACGGTCGATTCCCGGCTTTCATTTGCGCGATGCACTGGATCTGGTTTCCAAACGGAAGCCTGGCCTGATCCAGAAGTTTGGCGGTCACGCCATGGCAGCCGGGCTGACGATTGCAACTGACGATCTGGCGCAATTCAGTGCCGCTTTTGAGCAGGTCGGCAACGAGTTGCTGTCAGTGGCTGATCTGAGTCGCCTGATTGAAACCGATGGCGCGCTGGAAGAAGCCTTTTACAGTCTGGATTTTATTCGTCTGATTGAACAGCAGGTCTGGGGTCAGGGATTTCCGGCACCGACTTTCAGCGACGAGTTCAGACTGATCTCGCAGCGGATACTCAAAGAACGTCATCTCAAGCTGCAACTGGAAAAAAACGGCCAGCGCTATGACGCAATCTGGTTTGGGCACACGGATACCCTGACCTCCAGAATTCTGGTGGCATTCCGGCTGGATTCCAACGAATACAATGGTGTCACCCGGGTGCAGCTGTTGGTGGAGCACATTGAAAACATAGAGCCATAAGCCCGCGGATTCGACAGCGCCAGACTCCGAATTTCTCGTGATTTTATCCATTCATCCCCCATTTCATGCAGACTGTCGCAAACCCAATACCTGCCTGATTCCGAATGATTAAAGTGACGCCATCAAAGTTCACTTCCTAAAGGGGATCATCATGAAAAAGTTAAGCCAAGGCGTCGCACTGGTCGTTGTCACCACATTGTTTGCTACTGCATTTACCACCGCCCACCGGGATACCGCGACGGCAAGAACCACTACCGCAACAGTTGAAACATTGGTCGCTCAGGTAGTGGTCACAGGAAAACGGATGACTGCACTGGAAAAAGCACAATATGATAGCGAGATGCTGGCATCATCTGCAGTCAAGGGACAGCCAGACCGTTATCGCGTTGCCGTAAAATAAGCAAAACAAACCGAAGCGCACATATTATGAACCAGCCACCACTTATCCTAATAAAAGAGTTTTTTGACAGTGTAATCACTGCACTCAGGCATTTTTTCGAACAGGTCACACGGTGGGTTACGGACATCTCGTGGAAAAAGTTTTTTCTGTTCGCAGTGCTGGTCATGATCATAGGCGGAATTACTCAGGATATGATTTTTTCTCCGACTGATGAAAATATCGTTATCAATAAAACTGGCAATCTGGCCGCGGACCGTGATACCGACATCGAAATCAACAATTCCGGTATCCACATCAGAAAAAACCGCAGCGCTGCGCCCCCTGCTCCACCCGCGAAGCCTGCCATGCAAAAACAACCTGACGCTGCTGCATCTGGTCCCGCTGCAACCGAAGCGGCAACTCCGTCAGAGGATGAAATTCATGTTCAGCTGCCGCCCGGGGTCGGCAACGATATCAGCAATGCGATCAATGAAGAGATTGCCGATGCCAATCAGCATGATGTAGCAACCTACCGCAAGGAAAAATCAACCTGGCTGATGAGTCTGGTCATGATTTCCCTGTTTGGCCTGTTCGGTATCAAGGCGCTCATGGGTGGCAAACGGAAGGCTGAAATACAGGCCTATCTGGCGCAGCAGGAAGCCGAACGCCAAGCCTTGAAACGTCAGGTAGCCGAAGCCAGAATGCAGATGATGCAGGCCCAGATTGAACCGCATTTTTTATTTAACACATTGGCGTCAGTCGAGCATCTGATTGAAACTGATCCACCCCGTGCCTCGGCCATGCAGCGCAGTCTGATCCAATACCTGCGTGCCGTCATTCCACAGGTGCGCGAAAACAGCGGCGCTACCAATCTGGGACGTGAAGTGGCCATCGTCAGGGAATATCTGAATCTTTTGAAAATGCGCATGGAGGAACGGCTGGAATTTTCATTGTCCATACCTGAGGGATTGAATTCGGCTGCCTTTCCAGCCATGATGCTGCAGACGCTGGTAGAAAATTCCATCAAACACGGTCTTGAACCCAAGGCTGAAGGTGGGCAGGTTATCATCAGCGCCGAAGTGGCACACAACAAATTGCGTGTCACCGTGTCGGACGACGGACTGGGATTTAATCCGGTACCGGGTAACACGTCCGGCACTGGCCTTGGCCTGCAAAACATTCGTGAACGACTGGCGTTACTGTATCAGGGCAACTATCAATTCATTATCACGCCGGTTAATCCGAGTGGTGTTGCCATCACCATAGAAATTCCTTATCAATACACCAATACCTGATCTGAATGCCGTTGGGTAAATCGAATAGAGCATCCATCGCCAGCGTGCTCTATTTTTTATTTAATGTCATATTTTAAAAAAATAAAATACAATCAAAACCTTTAAAAAAAACAACAACCACTATGCCAACTGCCATAATCGCTGACGATGAGCGTCTCATGCGTGACCAACTTGTTTTACGGTTGCAACAGGCTTGGCCTGAACTCGACATCGTCGCCCAGGCCAAAAACGGGGAAGAAGCCATCGACCTGGTCAGGCAACATCAACCTGACTTCGCTTTTCTGGATATCCGCATGCCCGGTAAAACCGGACTGGAAGCTGCAAGGGAAATTGCCGGTCAAACCCACATCGTCTTCATCACCGCTTATGACCAGTACGCTGTCGAGGCATTTGAACACGGTGCAATCGACTATGTACTGAAACCGGCCGATCCGCAGCGACTCGCGACCACAGCTGAGCGTCTTAAGAAGCGCATCTCCGAAACACCCGGTGACATGAGCAGCCTGCTGGAGCAGCTCAGCAGGAAGATCATGCATCCGCCCAGCTATTTGCAATGGATACAGGCATCTATCGGTTCTGAATTGCGATTATTCCCGGTCGAAGAAATTCTGTTTTTTCAATCGGACGAAAAATATACCCGGGTACAGACCAAAAACGTCGAAGCGCTGATCCGAAAACCGGTACGAGAACTGGTTGAAGAACTGGACCCGGCGCTGTTCTGGCAGATTCACCGCTCAACGCTGGTCAATTGCAAAGCCATCGATGGTGTCGTGCGCGATATGCGCGGCCGGCATCTGGTCCAGATCAAGGGCCTGACAGAAAAGTTGGAAGTCAGTCGCAGCTATGTGCATCTGTTTAAGCAGATGTAATAGCCGACCTATTTTGGTTTGTTATCCGGAGTGAACGGAAAAGTCGTAAACATGCCCAGAGTCTGATTTTGCATTTGTTCCTGCATCTGCACGAACAGGCTCTTGCTCTGTTCTATGTAGTTGCCCATCATGCCCTGCATCATCGGGCCCTGAATATTCATAAACTGGGTCCACATTTCCGGACTGAATGGCTTGCCATCGTACTTGGACAGTGAATTTTCAGCCAGTTTTTGCTGAATCTCTATAAATGCCTGAATATTTTTTTCCAGATAATTGCCCATCATGCCCTGCATGGCGTGGCCGTAATAGCGAATGATCTGCGATAACACCACGCTGGAAAACATCGGGGAACCACCTGCTTCTTCATCGAGAATAATCTGCAATAAAATGCTGCGGGTTAAATCTTCATTGGTTTTGGCATCCACCACCTGGAAATTATCGCTATCCATGACCAGTTGCTTGACATCCGACAGGGTAATGTAGGTGCTGGTCTGGGTATCGTACAAACGGCGATTAGGATATTTTTTGATTAAATGATCGGCAGTTTTTTTTGCGCTACTCATGATGGTTCCAATGATTTTTATTACTCGGCTCGATAAGCTTAATAGTAATTTTGTTAATAATATCAATCCGGATTTAACGCAGCGCTGCTGTGGAATCCTGTTGGCAGATTGCCGCACCGCTTGTGATTGTTGTCGTGATTGGTGCAAATGCGTGTGTCGATTATAGCAATGTAGTTTGCCAGTGAGTAAAGGATTTGCTTATTGCAACTTTCAAAATGAAAAAAGGAGGCAGCGGCCTCCTTGTTTTACAACACATTCAAACTACCCCATATGCAAACCGCCATTGATGGAAAAATCGGAACCGGTGGCATAACCACCTTCATCCGATGCAATCCATGCAACTATGGAGGCGATTTCCTCCGGCTCAGCCAAACGTTTTACCGGAATCCCGGCCACAATTTTTTCCAGCACATCCGGACGAATTGCCTTAACCATATCGGTACCGACGTAGCCAGGTGAAACCGTATTTACCGTGACGCCTTTGGTAGCGACTTCCTGCGCCAGCGCCATGGAAAAGCCGTGCAAACCGGCTTTGGCGGTGGAATAATTGGTTTGTCCGAACTGACCTTTCTGGCCATTGACCGAGGATATATTGATGACCCGGCCCCAGCCGCGTTCTACCATGCCGTCAATAACCTGCTTGGTGACGTTGAACAACGAGTTCAGATTGGTATTGATGACCATATCCCAGTCCTCACGCGACATTTTTCTGAACTGTCCGTCCCGGGTAATACCGGCATTATTGACCAGTACATCCACTTCGCCAATTTCCGCCCGGACCTTGTCAAAAGCTTCCTTGGTGGAAGTCCAGTCTGAAACATTGCCTTCCGATGCGTGCACGGCATAACCCTCAACCTGCATCGACTTCAGCCAGGTTTCCCTGCGCGGTGAATTTGGACCACATCCGGCCACGACGGTAAAACCATCCTTGCACAGACGCTTGCAGATCGACGTACCAATACCACCCATCCCGCCAGTTACATAAGCAATTCGTTTTTTCATGATGATCTCCTGATTATTGGTTTAATTAGCCGAGTCGGCTCAGCAAGCTACTTTGACATAACGGCCTGGTGCCGGTTCAATCACTTTATACTTCACATTTCCTCTTTTTGCGCCCGCCTTCACCTTATTACCGGCATGCTCGGTCAAAAATTTGGCCCATTCCGGCCACCAGCTGCCGGCCTGTTGCTTTGCTCCATTCATCCACTGCTGGGCAGTTTTATTTTTTGAGGAATTGGTCCAGTAATTTCGTTTCATTTTGGCCGGCGGGTTGATCACGCCGGCAATATGTCCTGAGGCGCCCAGTACAAAACGGTTGTGCTCCGGCTTTTTGGGATTGAGCAAAGCCAGCGATGCATAAGCCGCAGTCCAGGGAACGATATGATCTTCGCGTGAGCCATACACAAACACCGGTGCATCAATCTTACCCAGATCAACTTTTTCGCCAGCCACGATCAGTGCGCCAGGGGTTTTCAAACTGTTTTCCAGATAGGTGTTGCGCAAATACCAGCAAAACATCGGTCCTGGTAAATTTGTGCCATCACCATTCCAGTACAACAGATCAAACGGAGGCGGATCTTCACCCCTGAGATAATTGGCCTGCACGTAATTCCAGACCAGATCATTGGCACGCAGACTGGAAAAGGCACTGCCCAGATCGCGCCCCGCCATCAGACCGCCCTGCCCTATGCTTTGCTCGCGCATTTCCACCTGCATTTCGTCGACAAATACTTCCAGCACGCCCGTATCCTCAAAATCAAGCAGCGTCGTCAGCAGCGTCACGCTGGAAGCCACCTGTTCACCACGGGCGCCCAGCACGGCCAGAGAAGTGGAAAGCAAGGTACCGCCCACACAAAATCCAAAGGTATTGATTTTGTCCTGACCTGAAATATCCTGAGTAACATGGATGGCCTGAATGACGCCGGATTCGACATAATCATCCCAGGTAATACCGGCCAGAGAAGTGTCAGGATTAACCCAGGAAATCAGAAACACGTTATGGCCCTGTTCGAGCGCGTAACGCACCACCGAATTATCAGGTTGCAGGTCGAGAATATAAAATTTGTTGATACAGGGTGGAACGATCAGCAACGGACGCTGATACTGGGTGGCGGTCAGCGGTTTGTACTGAATCAGCTGGAACAGATGATTTTCAAATACCACGTCACCTTCTGTGGTGGCGACATTTTTGCCAACTTCAAAAGCACTTTCATCGGTTTGCGAGATGTGGCCTTTTTGCATGTCTGCGAGCATGTGGCTTAGACCACGGGTCAGACTTTCGCCACCGGTTTCAATGATTTTGCTTTGCGCTTCCGGATTGGTAGCGAGAAAGTTGGCCGGAGATGCGGCGTCAATAATTTGCCCTACGCCAAACAGAATTTTTTGTCTGACACGTTTTGGGGCCTGAACCGCCTCGGCCATCGCGGTCAAATATTGGCCATTTAAAAGATAAGAAGCCGCCGTAAATGCATGCAGCGGCGATTTATGCCACTCAGGAGACTTGAAGCGCCGGTCCTCCAGAAGCACCGGCTTGGAAGCCAGCATATCCTGCCACAGTGTCATGGCCTTATTTGCATAATCATTCTGCAGCTGGGTCAATATTTCCGGATTTATGGTGCCACCCAGATCGCCCAGCAGCGCTGCCATCTGTTTTGACATGGTGTCGAGCGAGCTGAACAGATCTGGCATGTTGGGCACCTGGATCGGATTGACCGGCGTATTAAACAGATTGGTCATGGTATGATTCGCCGCTGTCCAGGCCTGCCAGTTTGGCTGAGTACTCAGTTGGTTCAGCATTGCTGCAACGAGGGTCTGCGGTTCAAAATTCTTCATGCTGCTCCTGATTTGTTTTCTGATTTTAATATTAGCTTAATTTTTTCTTAATTCATATGCACATCATCGCCATTGCCTGGATTTACGTCGTTTCAATGATGGCACTGACTGAAAAATCGGTGGTTGCCGGGATAATGACGTTCACTATGTATTGTGCACTGCCTCTGGGTCTGGTGTGGTTCATCTTCACAAGAAAAAAAACCGGGGCAACCAAATCCGGCCAACAACCTCCAGCATTAAAACAGCACCGGGGCAATGACACCAGTGACGATGCCGGCACACGCTGACATGATCACATTACCGCAAAGTTGCTGCAACGGTAATGTGTGTTTTAAGGGCGCTCCTTAATCCAGATCAAACTTGCCATGCGTCCTGTTACACCATTACGACGGTATGAATAAAATTTTTCCGGCTCACTGACCGTACAAAAATCGCCACCCTCGATCCGAAAAACACCGGCGCGTTGTAGTCGCAGACGCGCCAACAGATAGATATTGGCGTCAAACTTGTCGGGCCGCACCGGACTGACCTTAAATGCTGAGTGCGCATCTGGATTAACGTCAATAAACTGTGTTCTGACTTCCGAGCCGACTTCAAACTGCCGCTCTCCGATAGCCGGTCCAAGCCATACCTGAATATTGTCCAGCCGGGCACCGGATTTCACCATCATTGCCAGGGTATTTTCAAGCACACCGTGCAACAGGCCGCGCCAACCGGCGTGGGCCGCAGCAACCACGTTATTTTGCGCGTCGCACAGCAGGACCGGCAAACAATCTGCGGTTTGCACGGCGCAAATCACGTTCGATCGGGAAGTAAAACAGGCGTCGGCGGTGAGATCATCCTGCGGCACCCCCATATCCAGCACATGGGTGCCGTGCACCTGTGCAAGCCATACCGGCCCGGCAGGTAAAAATTGTGCAAGTATCGAGCGGTTTTGCATTACATGTTCCATCCGATCCCCGACGTGCGCAGCCAGATTGAAACCGCCGGTTCCGCTGCCGTCATCAAACGGCGCCAGGCTGACGCCGCCATTGCGCAGGGTGCTGAGCACGCCAATGTGCCCAGGCAGCCCTGGCCAGTCAGGAATAAAAACGCGTTCAGCCATCGATTACAATTCCGGCACGCACCAGCAAATCAGCGAAATCGGCAGCCAGCCCAACCTCCCAGCCGCACTCCTTATGTTTGATCGGATGCATCAATCCAAGCCGGCGTGCCTGCAATGCCTGACGGCTGAAGTAGCTGGCCAGATGCTGTTTGCCATATAAAACATCGCCGACCAGTGGAAATCCCAGATGCGCCATGTGTACCCGTATCTGATGGGTGCGTCCGGTTTCGAGGCGGCATTCAACCAGACTGACCGCCTTGCCCTCAAGAGCGCCGACTGCCAGCCGTTTAAAATGGGTTAACGCAGGTTTGGCCGACGGACTTTCTGACACTGCCATTTTGATTCGGTCGCGCGGATGGCGCGCCATGGGCAGCTCGATCGTTCCGGTCAGATTGGGCTTGCCCCACACCAGTGCCCAGTATTCCCGCTTTACCGTTCTGGCCTGCAGTTGTCGCACCAGATCAGTTTGTGCTTCCAGTGATTTTGCTACCACCATCAGGCCGCTGGTATCTTTATCCAGCCGATGCACAATACCGGCGCGCGGCACGCCGGCAATGGCCGGATAGTGATGCAGCAGTCCGTTAAGCAAGGTTTTGGACCAGTTGCCGGCCGCCGGATGCACCACCAGTCCGGCTGGCTTGTTAATTACCAGCATGGCTTTATCTTCAAACACAATGTCCAGATTCATTGCCTCGGCCATATAGGCATGATCTTCCGGTGCAGATTGCGGTGTGACCACAACCAGTTCGCCGCCCAGCACTGTCATTTTGCTACGACCCGGCACGCCATCCACCATCACATAGCCACCGGCAATCCATTGCTGCAGCCTGCTGCGGGAAAATTGCGGAATTAATCTTGCAATAACTTTATCTAAGCGATCTCCACACACATCATCGTCTAATTTGAATATAATCGGGGTCGCGTCAAATGCCCCTGCTGAATTATCGAGCGCGTCTGCTTCATCGGGCAACTCTTCGCCGAGATCGTCGTAAAGTTGGTCTGACTGGATTCCTGTACTCGTTTTTGTAATGTCTGAATCGGATGGAATGGATGCTTTCACAGGTCGTCCCATCGGATATAATCGAAAAATTGTTGAAAAGTGCTCATGCAAAACCTCATGCAAAAAAATTCATTAAACCGCTCATTTGCTGCCACCTCATTTACTGCTCACCCATTTACTGCTCGCTCATTAAGAGCTCACTCGTTAAGAGCTCATTTTGCTACTGCATTTCTGTTGGTCCTCACCCTCCTGGGATTAACTTCATGTGGTCTGCTGCCTGATAAAGCCGACGAAACCAAAACCTGGTCAGCTGCGAAACTGTATGAAGAAGCAAAAACTGATCTGAGTAATGGCTCCTATGAAAGTGCCATCAAAAATCTGGAAAAACTGGAATCGCGCTTTCCGTTTGGTACCTATGCGCAGCAGGCACAGATGGACATTCCTTATGTCTATTATAAACAGGGTGATCAGGTTCAGGCACTGGCTGCCATTGAACGATTCATCAAGCTGCATCCGAACCACGAAAATCTCGACTATATTTTTTATCTTCGTGGTCTGGTCAATTTCAATGATCAGATCAGTTTCTTTCAGGCTCTGGCTCATCAGGATATGACCGAACGTGACCCCAAGGCGGCACGTGAAGCATTTGATGCCTTTAAAGCACTGACTGTGCGTTTTCCAAACAGCGAATATACCCCAGATGCCCTGTTGCGGATGAAATATCTGGTCAATACCATGGCGCAATACGATTTGCATGTCGCCAAATATTACTTCCGGCGTGGTGCCTATGTGGCCTCGGCAGCCCGGGCTCAGTCTGCCATTCGAGAGTATCCTGATGCGCCGGCCATCGAGGAAGCCCTGTACGTTCTGTATAACAGCTACGACAAAATGGGTTTGATCGAGTTAAGAGATGATGCCAACCGCGTATTCGTCAAAAATTTCCCCAACAGTAAGTTCACTCATCCCACTGTGGAAGAAAAATCCTGGTGGCAGTTCTGGTAATTTATAAAGACTGGATAATGCCGTCCAGTTCCTTCTGAATCACCTCGATCTCACGGTCAGAGTTAATCACTCTGAAGCGCCGCGGGAACTGTGCAGCGCGGCGCAGATATTCGGCTCGGGTATCGGCAAAAAAAGTGGACTGTTCCAGCTCAAACTTGTCTGGCTCGCGCGCGGCATCGAGTCGTGCGCGCGCTACTTCCAGCGGCACATCAAACAACAGGGTTAAATCGGGTTGCAGATTCGGATGCACCCACTGTTCCAGGACATCCAGTTTGGCAATAGCGAGCCCGCGTCCACCACCCTGATAGGCAAAGCTGGCGTCAGTAAACCGGTCCGACACTACCCAGTCACCGCGCTCCAGCGCCGGCGCAATGACTTGCGCAATATGTTCGCGTCTTGCAGCAAACATCAGCAGGGCTTCGGTTTCCAGGTGCATGGATTGATGCAGCAATAATGCCCGCAATTGCTCACCCAGCACCGTGCCGCCCGGCTCCCGGGTGCACACCACGCGATTACCGGCTGTTTGTAACAGCTTGACCACGTAGGAAATATGGGTTGATTTACCGGCTCCGTCGATACCTTCGAAGGTGATGAATTTTGCTGATTTCATAGATGTGCTGCTCATTTTGCGTAGCTATTTGACATAGCGGTTCACTGCGCGGATATGGTTATCCAGACTGATGGAAAACTGGCTGCTGCCATCACCGCGCGACACAAAATACAGCGCGTCTGTGTGGGCCGGATTCGCCGCAGCCAGCAGCGCATCCATGCCGGCCAGTGCAATCGGTGTGGGCGGCAGACCGGCTCGTGTATAAGTGTTATAAGGCGTGTCGGTCAATAAATCCTGCTTGTGGATTTTCCCCTGATACGCCTGGCCCATGCCATAGATAACGGACGGATCGGTCTGCAACAGCATCCCTCTTTTCAAACGATTCACAAACACACCGCCGATCATATTCCGGTCTTCTTTTTTTCCGGTTTCTTTCTCAATCAGTGAAGCCAGAATCAACACTTCGTACGGATTTTTAAATGCGGTATACGCCTGATCACGCATTTGCCAGGCTACCTGCAAATGCGCCTGCAACTGGCTGAAGCTGCGTTTATAGATATCCATGTCGGAAGAACCCTTGGGAACCAGATAGGTATCCGGGAAAAACAAACCTTCCGGATGGGTATATTCGGTGGTCACTCTGGTCAGAATTTCCTGATCAGACAGGCCGGCGGTATCGTGCTGCAGGTTAGGATTTTGCAGGATGGCCTGCCGCATCTGTTTGAAAGTCCAGCCTTCGATCATGACGAAACTGAATTGTTCATACTCGCCATGCACAATTTTACTTAACAGGGCTTTCGGGGAAATGTGCGCGTCAGCGATAAAGGTACCGGGCTTTAATTTGCCGCTCTGTCCGGACAGTCGCGCCAAGACTTCAAACATCAGAGAAGAAACCGGCACGCCGGCGTCCGAGATCTGTTGGGCGCTGCTGCGCAGACTGCTGCCGGGCTTAATCACGAATTCATGATCAGTGTCTGAAATTGGCCGGTTGGACCAAACCACGAAACCGATATAAAGCACGATGAACGCAGCAATGGAAATGAGGATTTTTTTCAAAATATGGGGCGCAATGGTAAGGGTAGTACGTAATTTGTGGTTCGGATTTATAATCGGCGACCTGCGCATTTTAAAGCAAGTCGCCATCATAATGGCAAATGCATGCCGAAATTCAACAGTTCATCTGAAAATTCTAACCTTTCAAATCTATGCCAACTTTATCAACACAAGCAATTCAAAATCCGGGCGTCCCGGCTTCGGGCTTGATGAAACTGACCCAATCCGCTCTGATCTGCGCTGCCGGTGCCGATGCCGCAACCTTTTTACACAGTCAGCTCACCAACGACATCAAGAACCTGACAGCAAATCAAGTCTGTCTGGCCGGCTACTGCACTCCGAAGGGACGGCTGCTGGCTACCATGCTGGTCTGGACCAACCACGACACAGTCATGCTGCAGCTGCCGCTGGAGTTACAGGAAGCATTGCAAAAACGATTACAGATGTTTGTCATGCGCGCCAAAGTCAAACTCGAGAACGTCAGCGCCACGCAGGTTGTGATGGGCTTGTTCGGTGCCGACACCATGAATCGGCTGCTACCCTGGTTTCCACAACTTCCAGCTGCGCCATATGAACTGGTCAGCAATCAGTCTGGCACGCTGATGCGCCTGGCCGATGCGGATGGCGTGGCGCGCTATCAGTGGATAGCAGACAAAGAATCAGCCGAGCAGGTCTGGCCTGTCCTTGCAGCGCAGATACCGGTGCTGGCAGAGCAATGGTGGTCCCTGTCCGAAATTCATGCCGGCATTGCGCATATCTGTATCGCCACTCAGGAAAAATTTGTCCCGCAAATGATTAATTATGAATTGATCGGCGCCGTCAATTTTAAAAAGGGGTGCTATCCCGGTCAGGAAATTGTCGCGCGTACCCATTACCTGGGCAAGCAGAAACGACGCACGGTGCTGGCCCATGTCGACAGTGGAAATGTATTGAGCGGTATGGAAGTATTTGCCGCACAGGATCCGACCCAACCCTGTGGCATGGTCGTCAATGCACAAACCAATCCGGCCGGAGGAACTGACTGCCTGATAGAAATCAAAACCGCCTTTTACAGCCCGGACAGCGTGCAATTAAGTACCGGTGAAATCTGCCACTGGTTACCCATGCCCTACTCACTGCCCACCGACCTGAACGAAGACAACCCGACTTCCTGAGGATTTTGGTATGTGCCTGATCGTTATTACCTGGCAGGTGATCGACAATCATCCCTGCATTGCAGCCGCCAATCGCGATGAATACTATAACCGCCCCAGCGCGCCGGCAGCCTGGTGGAGCGACTGTCCCCAAGTGTATGCACCGCGAGATTTAAAAGCAGGTGGTACCTGGATGGGCGTGGCAAAACTCAATGGTGCCGGCCATAAATTTGCCGCCATTACCAACGTGCGTGACGGCAGCAAGGTGCTGGAACAGGCACCAAGTCGTGGGCAGCTGGTTGAAGATTTTTTGTGCGGATCAGATTCAGTGCAGGAATATCTTCAGGCCATACGCAGCAAAGCCGGCCAATATAACGGTTTTAATCTGCTGCTCGGTGAACTCAGTCCGACCCGACAGGAGCTGTGCTGGTTTTCCAACCGCAATTCGGACCATCCCCAAAATGGTCAATTGCTCATGCCAGGCATCTATGGGTTATCCAACGGCGCTCTGGACGCACCCTGGCCCAAGATCAGCAAGACCAAAGCGCAACTGGCCAGTTTGCTGTGCAAGCGCGCCCCGCAGGAAGCCTATTTTGAAATGCTCTCCGATACCCTGCCGGCACCTGATCACCGCTTGCCGGATACCGGCGTCAGCCTGGAACTGGAGCGATTACTTTCTTCGCCCTGCATCCGATCCGACCTGTACGGCACACGCTGCTCAACAATGTTAACAATGAACGACCGGTTTGAGTTTGAGTACCACGAGCGGTTAATTGTTTAGTTTGCGCTTCGCAACACCACCCCCCCATATTGATGCACCTGATCACCATTTTGATCAGGCTCGAGCAATAAATTTCCCACAGGAAATTACCAGCCAAGATTAACAAAACATAAGACCACTGGCACCCAGATGGTGCACCATCATGGTGAGAAGGTCCAAAATCGGGCAAGGAATCCCTGCCGGGATGCGCCCGTATCAAACAAATAACCAGAATTGATTTAAACCTCTACAGCAATACCACTGAAAATCAAATTGTTTTGTGCAACGCAATAGCTGGCACAGGTTTTGCGTTACCTGATACGAAACACTGCACTTTACTCAATCGATGTTATTACTAATGAAAGCCTTATCATGAATAAACGAATCCTTGCAGTAACTATCGCAATGTTATTTACAGCCGGCGCTGCCTACGCGGAAGACGCAGCTGTTGCACCTGAAGCAGTTGTCGTACCTGACAATGTAGTGGCATTCAATCTGGGTGCAATCACAGATTACCGTTATCGCGGTATTTCTCAATCGAATCTGAATCCTGCGCTGCAAGGCGGCGCGGATTACACCAACAATCCTACCGGATTGTATGCAGGCACCTGGTTATCCAGCATCAAGTGGATTAAAGATATTCCCGGCGGAAATGACAATGTCGAATGGGATATCTATGGCGGAAAACGCGGCGAAATCGTCCCCGATGTAACTTATGATGTCGGCGTTCTCGAGTACTACTATCCGTCAAACAACCTGAACCCAGACGCCAATACTACTGAACTGTATGCGCAGCTTGGCTATAAAGTGGTCACTGCCAAGTATTCCCAATCAGTCACCAACCTGTTCGGCTTTGCGGACAGTAAAGGCAGCGGCTATTTTGACCTTTCTGCAGCAATCGACCTGACTGAAGGCTATACATTGGGGCTGCACGCCGGACATCAGTCAGTTAAAAATAACAGTTCATTTTCCTATTCAGACTGGAAAGTCGGTGTCTCCAAAGACTTCTTTGAAGTTACGTTTACTGTCGGCGTCGTTGGCACTAACGCCAACAAGCTTCTGTATGTAACCCCAGATCAAAAATTCACCGGCAAAACTGCTGCATTCCTGCAAGCTGTAAAAACTTTCTAATGAGGCAATCATGAAATTTATTACCGCAGTTATCAAACCATTCAAGCTCGATGAAGTACGCGAAGCACTTTCCACATTGGGCGTACAGGGAATCACGGTAACCGAAGTGAAAGGATTCGGACGCCAGAAAGGACACACCGAGATGTATCGCGGTGCGGAATATCTGGTTGATTTTTTACCTAAAACCAAAGTGGAGGTTGCCGTTGATGATGCCATCGTTGACAGTGTCATCGACGCGATAGTCAATGTGGCGCGTACCGGCAAGATTGGTGACGGAAAAATATTCGTCTTTGATCTGCAACACGTCGTGCGTATCCGTACCGGCGAAACCGACAGCAGTGCAATCTAGACCTCAAGGGATATCCATGAAAAATAATTTCATCAAAATGATAGCGGCCACGTGCCTGCTATGTGTCATGAGCGGCGCAGCTTATTGCGCCGATGTACCTGCCAAAGTAGATGCCGCTCCTGCTGCTGCATCGGCTGCGGCCTCTGTTCCGGCTGCTGCTCCTGCTGTCGTTGCACCGGTGGCTGCCGCTGCAGCCGCTTCCGCACCTGCTGCGGCAGATGCAGCTGTAGCGCCAGCCGTTGAAGTTGCCAACAAGGGCGATACTGCCTGGATGCTGGTTTCTACCTTGCTGGTCATCTTGATGACGATTCCGGGTCTGGCCCTGTTTTACGGCGGACTGGTACGCAGCAAAAACATGCTGTCGATACTGATTCAGGTATTCGTCATTTTTGCCGTCATCATCGTACTGTGGTGTCTGTACGGTTACTCACTGGCGTTCACTGAAGGCAATGCGTTTATCGGTTCGTTTGACCGTGCATTCCTGAACGGTATCTGGGATCCGGCCAAAGCCACCTTCAGTACAGCGTCCACTTTCAGCAAGGGCGTGGTCCTGCCTGAATTTGTCTACGTCGCTTTCCAGGCTACCTTTGCCGCCATTACCTGTGGACTGATTGTCGGTGCCTTTGCAGAACGCGCCAGGTTTTCAGCCGTGCTGGCCTTCGTGGTGCTGTGGTTCACCTTCAGCTATCTGCCGATTGCGCATATGGTCTGGTTCTGGACCGGTCCTGATGCAATTAAAGACGCTGCCACCGGTGCAATTGAACTGGCCAAAGGCGGTTTCCTGCAACAACGCGGTGCGCTCGACTTTGCCGGTGGTACGGTCGTGCATATCAACGCAGCGGTTGCCGGCCTGATGGGTGCCTACATGATAGGAAAACGGGTAGGCTATGGTAAAGAATCCATGGCACCACACTCGTTGACCATGACCATGATCGGTGCGTCACTGTTGTGGGTGGGCTGGTTTGGATTTAACGCCGGTTCCGCTCTTGAAGCCGGTGACATCGCTGCTCTGGCGTTCGTCAATACCCTGCTCGCTACTGCTGCTGCAGCGCTGTCATGGTTGGCAGGTGAATGGATGATGAAAGGCAAACCATCCATGCTCGGTGGTGCTTCTGGCGCCGTAGCCGGTCTGGTTGCCATTACTCCGGCCTGTGGCTATGTCGGTCCAATGGGTGCACTGTTCATCGGCCTTCTGGTTGGCGTAGTCTGCCTGTGGGGTGTCAATGGTCTGAAACGCATGCTTGGTGCAGACGATTCTCTTGACGTATTTGGTGTGCACGGTGTTGGCGGTATCCTGGGTGCCTTGGCAACCGGTGTCTTTGCTGCTCCGGCACTCGGTGGTCAGGGCATCATGGATTACGTTGCCAATAAAATGTCGGCTGATCCGTATGTGATTCTGGATCAGGTAAAAATCCAGGCTGAAGCAGTCGGCATGACCATCATCTGGTCAGGCGTGGTTTCTCTGATTGCCTACAAACTGGTTGACGTGGTCATCGGTCTGCGTGTGCCTGAAGAGGAAGAACGTGAAGGTCTGGATATCAGCAGCCATGGTGAGTCTGCCTATCACGCTTAAGCGTCACATGGTTTGATCAAGTCAGTCAGAAAATCCCCGCCAGTGCAGATTGACGGGGATTTTTTTTCAAGCTTCGTCCATGTCAGTCAGATTTTCAAGTTGATCGATATTACCCACGATGGAGCGAAAAATGGCCTCATCGATCTCCCCGGCGGAAGCTTCAACCAGATCTTTACCCTCCATTGTGCCACTGGCCAACGCTGCCAATATCGGTTGAAACTTTAAAGGGTGGTTGCGTGCCGGAATGTTATCGATTTCGGTGCTGGCAATTCGCTGATCAAGTCTGTCAATTTGACCAAACGTCAACGTACCTTTTTGCAGCGCTGCACACAACAATTTGCCGTTCTCAGGACTGTCCCTGAATGCCAATATTTCAAGAGATGTGACACTGAAATCGAGTGCTGCAAATTTGGGATTTGCCGCAAGAAGTTGTTGCATGCCTGGAAACGCCAGTATTCTCGACATGCAAATAATTTTGTAACTCGTTAATTTTGCAATGTAGGCTGAATCGATCACACCTTGCTCGAAACATTGCTGAAGATGAGAACGCAGGATTTGAAACCTGGGATCGTTCAGGTCATAAAACGCTGCTATGTCTCCAAACCTGTCGGCCTTTGCTACCAGCGCTTCAAAATCAGAATTGACTGTCTTGGCAGAACTCGATGAGGTTTCGCTCGCTCTGGTACCGGAAACGCTGCTGGTCGAGGCACTCGACGAGCTTGACGACATGGATGAACCTGATGAAGCTGTCGATTGCGATGAATCGAAGCCACACTCCAATCTTCTGAAATCAAGGACCAGCGAGGTATCCACATTGAACAGCATCCTGTAAAAATCCGCCTTGCAGGTGGTTATTTCCAGCGCAATTTTCAGACGTTGGCGCTGTTCTGATCCTGGCTCTGGAAGCAATAATTCGAGCATATCTGCAGGCCGCACTCGCGACAGCATTTTGCCATACGCGGCAAGTGTCGGACTGTAGCCATTTTTTAAAGCATCGATCCAGTTCCAGTG